>NZ_LMRV01000052.1 GCF_001428245.1 Paenibacillus sp. Soil522 | reverse complement strand
TCTCTGGTGCGCTATACTGTTCTTTTGACATGAAAAAGCTCCCCTCACAGCAGCAGGTTTTATTATTTAACCTGTCTACTGTATGGGGAGCATATCACTACGCCCTCCGGCAGCCTTATTTATTTGAACACATTAGTGAACCGCTGCATGCTCCGGTTCGGAAATCGCACTTAACGCTTCCCCTGCTTCATTGACGAAAATTTCACGAATTGCCAAATCTCCGATTGCCAGCACGCCGATCAGCTCGCCGCCTTCGACCACTGGAAGCCTGCGGATTTGCTTTGCTGCCATCAGTTCCGCTGCCTCATCTGTTGAAGTGTCGGAAGTGATGGTCTCAACATCCGTTGTCATGACTTCCGAGACTGCCGTTGATCCGGAATGCTTCTCCGCATAGCCGCGAACGACCAAATCTCTGTCCGTAACGACACCGATCAGCTTCTTGCCGTCTACAATCGGAACGAATCCGATATCATGCTGCTTCATCTTCACGGCAATTTCGTATACGTTATCCTGCATCGTAGCTGTGACACAATCCGTAGACATGATTTGTTTAATGGTTTTCATGTGGATACCCTCCTCGATAATCAGTTCGAGGTTTAGTATGTCCGTCTTCGCGTTCGCATATCCGAGTTTAAGAAGATGGAGCAGATCCAGAGGCGGCATAATCTTCCGCCATCCCGATCAGGAGTCTTGCTGCGCGAAGCATCGCTCTTTCATCGATATCAAATTTCGGATGGTGATGGGAGTATGCGGCGCCGCAATTTTCGTTTCCGGCTCCTACAAACATGAAGCAGCCCCGCACCTTCTCCAAGTAATAGGAAAAGTCCTCCGCAACCGTTATGGCTTCCGACCGTATGACAGCCGCTTCACCGAATAATTGCTCCCCTACTCTGAAGAAGCGCTCGGCCTCCCCCTCATCGTTCACCACTGCCGGATATCCGATTCGCATCTGATAATCGAATTCCGCGTCATGCATCTGGCAGACATGAGTCACAAGTGATTCCAAACGTTCATGGATCATCTTCCTCGTCTTCTCGTCAAACGTTCTGACGGTACCCTTAAGCCTGCAGCGTTCCGCGATAATGTTGTTCGTTGATCCCGCTTGAAATGAACCGATTGTCACTACTGCCGGATGAAGCGGGTTTACATTGCGGCTAACAATCGATTGAACCGCTTGAACAAGCGTTGAGCCGATCATAATCGCATCGGTGGCTTGATGCGGCAATCCGCCATGGCCTCCGCGTCCGATTATATCAATAACGAACTCATCCGCTGCGGACATGAATGGTCCTGCTTTAGACGCGATTAAGCCATGCGCAAGCGGCGTCCACAAGTGCACGCCATAAATGGCGTCTACGCCGTCAAGCGCCCCGTCATTAATCATTGGCAACGCTCCGCCCGGAGTAACCTCCTCAGCCGGCTGGAACAACAGCCTGCGCTCACCGCTAATTCCGGCGCGATTAACCGAATAATAGGATGCGATAGCAAGCAGCGTAGATGTATGGGCATCATGGCCGCAAGCATGCATAACATTAGGCACCTTCGATGCGTAATCGCATATTTTCTCATCCTGTATGGGAAGCGCGTCGATGTCCGCCCGCAGTGCAACAGTCGGCCCTGGCTTATCCCCTCTAAAGACTGCAATTAACCCATGTCCGCCAACACCTGTCCGAACCTCGCAGTCCAAATCGCTTAACTGGTTCGCAATCCAGCTTGACGTTACACGTTCATGGAACGACAGCTCCGGATATTGATGGAGATGCCTGCGCCAATCAATCATTTTGGGATACAGCTGCCCAAGCTCCAGATCTACGATATCCTTTGTTTGCAAATCGCAACCCCCTAACATTTTTGTGAAACAACTATCCTGTAGACATAAATTTTTCATTTTGCGTTTTGTTTCACATAGTTCTCCCCGGAAGCCTCACTTCCGGACGAATGGGATCATTTCATCTAGTTTACCAGAAAAAAGCCTGATTAAGAAAGCTTATACGCCATTCAATAGATAGGATTCATACATTTCTTCAAAATGTCACTTTTGACCGCGGTCAGGGGTGGGAGTAAGGGTTGCGCTTGCTGGGGAAACATACTATCATGAGAAAAGAATGCATAACTCTGTCTTTTAAATTGGAAGCATATGCTTACGAAGTCAGTTTTGCTTCACAAAACCTTTGGGAGGAACTATCATGATTATTGAAAATACCGGCTTAAACGGTGTTAAAAGCGAACTGGACCATTTAGACGAATCTACTGAAAAGGTTGGCTTTGTCCGTTGGCAGTGGGAATATTATCGCGCTACATACGATTTGAAACTAGAGGACCGTGCTAGCGGCTCCGATTATTATTTAAGAATTACGACTCGTGCGGTTGAAGGCAAGCTGGAATCGCCGCATGCCGTGCTCGTTATTGAATCCGTCTACATCGGACGCTCCACTTTCCCGCATGGTCTTGAGTATGAGTCCCCGGTACCGCAGCCTATCATGAATACGGCAACGCAAAGACTTCAACAATTGAAACAGCTGCTAACGTAACGGTGAAAACATGAAAGCCACGCAGAACGGTAGCCGTGGAAGACCGGACTTTCTGCTTCTCATCTTAACTCTTCTGCTCGTAGGCTTTGGACTTGTAATGGTGTTTAGCGCAAGCTCCAGCATTGCGGTCGTAACGAAAGAAGATGCCCTGTATTTCACCAAGCGCCAGTTCATGTGGGCTGGCCTTGGCATCATCGTTATGTTATTTATGATGAATCTTCGCTACCAAGTATTTAAACGCTTGTTTATGCTCTTTTTTATCCCTGTCGTTATCATGCTTATGCTCGTACCTTTTGTCGGCCAAGAAATCAATGGCGCACACAGCTGGTTCGGAGTAGGATCGCTCGGCATTCAGCCGACAGAACCTGCAAAGCTCGCCATCATTTTGTATCTCGGCGCCCTCATTACGAAGAAGGGCGACAAATTCCGCAGCTTCAAAAAAGGGCTGCTGCCGGTAATATTAATTGTCGGCTTTATCTGCGGTCTCATTATGATGCAGCCTGATCTCGGGTCCTGCATTGTGCTTGCCGCAAGCGCATCCGTAATGATTTTGGCCGGCGGCGCGAATTTAAAGCAAGTTTTCGTATCCGGAATGCTGGTCGTCGTGCTGCTTGCTGTCATTTTCAGTATTTCCATGGCGATTTCTCCAGATGCTTGGGCTTACCGGATCGACCGGCTTACGGTTTTCAGAGATCCGCTCAGCGATTCGCAAGATTCCGGCTGGCATCTTGTATCCTCGCTTCAGGCATTCGGTCACGGCGGATTAACAGGTGCCGGATTTGGTGAAAGCGTGCAAAAGCTGCATTATTTGAAATATCCGTATAATGATTTTATATTTGCAATCATTGGCGAAGAATTCGGCTTTATCGGCAGTACAATTTTCTTGCTCTTTTATCTATTTTTCTTATGGCGCGGACTCATTGTTGCCCTGCGCTGTCCTGATCAATACGGTACTGTAGTTGGCGTCGGAATTGTGGGCTTGATCGCAATCCAGGCGTTCGTCAACATAGGCGGCGTTACCGCTACGATACCGCTTACCGGCGTCACGCTGCCATTTATAAGCTATGGGGGCTCATCACTGCTATTTTGTCTTATGTCTATCGGCGTACTGCTAAGCATTTCGAGAGAATCGAACCGTGTAGAGAATACAAAGCGCTAAACGCCACAAAAAAACGGTACCTCTTATATAAGAGATACCGTTTTTTCTTATCGCTGCGTAACCTTACTTTAACCGCAACTGCTGCGGATCCTCAATCTCTTCCTCTTTAAAGGCAACCCCTTCAACCTTTACGTTCACTTCCACCACGTGCAAGCCTGTCATGTTTTCTACCGATTCTCGTACATTAAGCTGCAGCTGGCGGCAAACCTCTTGAATCGGGATGCCATAGTGAACAATGATTCGAAGATCAATTGCAGCTTCCGTCTGCCCTACTTCGACAGATACGCCCTTCTGCACATTTTTTCCGCTTAGACGTTTAGCGAGTCCTTCTGATATCCCACCCGACATTGCCGCTATACCTGGCGTTTCAAGCGCTGCGAGCCCAGCTATCGTTGCTACTACATCATCTGAGATTCGGATAAGACCTGTTTGAAGTTCTTCGGTCATGTGACTCACTCCTCATTTTTCCATATACGTTTATTGTAATAGAACCTCACCCGTGAAGCAAGAACAGCGCTACTAAATGGAAGCGATTAGCCGCTTTTTATAGATAAGAATTTGTAAGTTTCACTTGTTGCTGGTAAAGTTTACATGGGTGATGATTTTCGATATAGTATTAACAGGTTTTCAGCATATCGCGAAGAGGTGTTTAGTTTGAATCAAAAAATGTTTTTTTCCGGGTTAATTATAATGTTTGTGCTCAGCGGGATTGGCCATTTCGCCCACTGGGACAACACGGTACAGTTCGTCATTTCAGCGATCGCCATTATTTTCGTGGCTGGGTTCCTTGGCAAAGCTACAGAGAGCGTGGCGCACTATGCCGGGCAACGGCTCGGCGGATTTCTAAACGCGACCTTCGGAAATGCCGCCGAGCTCATTATCGCTATTTTCTTGATAAAGGCCCAGCAATTCGACATGGTAAAAGCGAGCTTGACGGGCGCTATTATCGGAAATCTTTTGCTTGTGCTGGGACTTAGCATCTTACTTGGCGGACTGAAATACAAGGAGCAGAAATTTAACAATCGCTTAGCAGATCACAATTCAACGCTCATGATCATGGCCGTTATCGGCCTCTTCGTACCGGCCGTATTCGTCGTATCGCAAAATTTCACGATTGAGAAGGATCAATTTCTAAGCCTTGCGGTTGCCGGCATCCTGATCATCTCCTACATATTGTGGTTGATATTTTCTATGGTCACCCACAAGGATATGCTTTCTGATGAGGTCATGAATGCCGATCACGGCGAGGAGCCGGCCTGGTCCAAAGGGATGTCGATCTTCTTCCTCCTCCTTGCTACCGTTATGGTAGCCTTTGTGAGCGAATGGCTCGTTCATACCCTTGATGCGTTTGCGGAGAAATTCGGCCTGTCTGAGCTGTTTATAGGAGCATTCGTTATCGCTATCGTCGGTAATGCCGCAGAGCATAGCGCAGCCGTTATTTTGGCCATGAAGAACAAGATCGGCGCCGCCGTCGAAATCGCAATCGGAAGCAGCCTGCAAATCGCTTTGTTCGTAGCTCCCGTGCTCATTCTCATCAGCTTCATGTTCGGCAACACGATGGATATCGTCTTCACGCCTATTGAGCTGACCGCAATCGGCGTATCCGTCTTTATCGCCAAATCAGTATCTCGTGATGGACAGACCAACTGGTACGAGGGTGTGCTGCTTCTTATGGTCTATATCATTCTTGGCGTAGCCTTTTATCTTGTTTAAACTAAGCTGCATACGGAACAAGAGAATATAAGAAAAGAAAAGAGTAGTCTCCGCGGAGACTACTCTTTTCTTTCCAAGGCTTCGTATAACATAGCTAAATTCCGCTCTAACCTGCTCACTATTTCCTTGCCTGCTAATTCTGCAATTAGGCCTGCGCGAACAGCAAAGTCGATCTCTCGCGAGAAACCATACATTTGCGTATCTAGCACTTCTTCGTACAGCGGACATTGACGGGTTGTCAAGTTTTCCATTTGAACTTCGATTAATTTTTCTATTTTACTCGCATCTTCCTGAAGGAGACGAAGCGCTTTCTCATGCAATTGTACCGTAATTTCCGGTGAAGACATCGTTTTCCCCCCTGTGCGCGTATCCGCCATCTTCTATACCCTTTATATTAGACGAAAAAGAGTGATTATACAAGTTCAAAACGAAAAGCACCTCTTCAACAATGAAGGGGTGCTTTCTCTAAAATATTATATTCCTACTAATCCGTAATAACCGTAACGTTCAAGTTATGCTTCGCAAATACATTAGCCATTGCTGTTTTTGCTTCTTCAGCATCAGGACCGTGTACATGCAGTTCGTAAGCATGTCCGCCCACTAGTGTTGTGAATAGTCCGAGTATGCTTTTTACATCGATATATTTGCTCTCGGCTTGCAGAACGATGGACGAAGTGAATTGGCTAGCCGTTTGGGAAATTTCTACAATAGCTGCATTGTTGGACATGGGAGATCCCTCCAGTTAAATTAGTAAAGCTTACCTTTGTCACCATGATAACCCGAATTGTAATATCCAGCAAGAGGTAAAATGAAAATCACTTTATTTCCCATCAATTACATAGGAATGTAGTGTCAGAGTCTTAGCTTATTTCAAATTTTCGGCATTTAGTCCTTCCAGCTCTGGAATAACGAAAACGCCATCCTTACGAATGAGCACATCGTCGAAATAAATTTCTCCGCCGCCGTACTCAGGACGCTGAATTAGCACTAAATCCCAATGAACAGAGGAGCGGTTGCCATTATCTGTCTGCTCATACGCCTGACCGGGAGTGAAGTGAAGACTGCCCGCAATTTTCTCATCAAACAAAATATCATTCATCGGATGCAAAATATGCGGATTAAATCCAATCGCGAATTCCCCAATATAACGCGCGCCCTCGTCCATGTCTAAAATCTCATTCAAACGAGCCGTGTCATTGCTTTCTGCTTTTACGATTTTCCCGTCCTCGAACGTGAGCGAAATGTTCTGGAACGTTACCCCGGAATAAACGCTAGGCGCGTTATATGTAATCGTTCCTTGCACGGAATCGCGTACAGGCGCGGAGAAAACTTCGCCGTCGGGTATATTGCGGTGGCCGGAGCATTTTTTGGCTCCGATATTTTTGATCGAGAAGCTCAAATCGGTTGACGGCGATACGATGCGGACACGGTCCGTTTTGATCATTAGCGCCTGCAGAGGATCCATCGCTCTGTCCATTTTAGAATAATCCAAATTACATACATCAAAATAGAAATCCTCAAACGCTTCCGTGCTCATATTGGCCAGCTGTGCCATCGATGCGTTTGGATAACGTAAAATGACCCATTTCGTTTTTTTGACGCGCTGCTCCATATGTACCGGATTTCTGTAAATCTGCTCGTATAAGCGCATATTAGCTTCAGGAATTCCTGCCAGCTCGTTTACATTATCGCCGGACCGCACTGCAATATAGCCTTGCATATTTTTCATGCGCTCCAGATCAAACGACGCCCACAGCTCCATCTGCTCCTTGGAAGCATGCTGCAGCAAAGTACGAAGAACGGATCGGTCGCTCGATTCTACAAATGGTCTGCCGCCCCGTCGCGCAACCTCTTCTATTAAACATTTTGTGAGCTCTCGTTCTGAACCGATCATGTCAATCAACACATTTTCTCCAGGCTGAACATCGATGGAATAACCGACTAAATTTTGTGCCAGCTTTTGCAATCGTGGATCACGCATGTTCATATCCTCTCCTTCTTACTTGCGTGCTGAGCTAATCCATCGTAACACGTTTCATTGATTGTTGAATAGTATCGCTCGAAGCACCATTGAAGGATTGAAAGCGAACCGTTGTGTACCTTGACTCTGAAATTGGTTTTTTATCATACTTGTAGCTGAAAGACGTTTTTTCCTCCATTTTTAGCGGAAGCATCCGGTCTCGGTCAATGACCAGCTCATACTCCGTGACCGCTTGCATGGACGCAAGCATATCGTCTAATTGCTTGTGAGAACGCGTAAGCTCCTCCTTCCATTCCCGGCGGTACGGACTCCCCACTGCAGGCATCTTGGCCCCGAGCTGATCGAGCTGCTGGTGAAGCCGCTGCTCCCATCTTTTCTTCGTGATGCCGGTATGCTCGGTAATCATCAGCGTGACCGTTTCCGGATCGTATGTGTCGTTTGCCATACGAACCTCTTCGTTTGCATGATTTAATGTTTCAAGCACTTGTACGGGATTCCAGTTCAGCGGCTCTTCGCTGTTCGTCTGCAAGGTCAATTGCTGATGATCCACCACCTTGCCTTCGAATATTTCAGGTTTAAATTCCAAGCCATCCTCCGTCTTCATGCTCATCGATCCTGTAAAAGCATACTGATCCATGGCCGCAAGTCCCGAATAGGATAAAGACAGCCATTCCTCCGGCGAGCGCTGCTCGCCGACTTGGCTGCAGCCTGACATCATCAATATGCATGTAAAAATGAGAAAACTTGCTGCAATTGCTTGCTTCCGCTTCATGCTCATACCTCCCGTCCAACCTGTTACTATAGTATCGTCCCTATCCAGCCTACTCCTTATTCCAAACATGCACAAAAAGAAAAGGATGCCGGCTAAGGCACCCTCAAGTTCTATTGAATAAAAATAAGCTTAATTTAGCTCTGACCTACAAAAATGCAATTTCTTCCATTGTTCTTCGCTTCGTAAAGCGCCATGTCGGCACGGTAAAACAACGATTCTACGCTAACTTTCTCATCCTCAAACGTCCATTCGGATACCCCGCAGGATACGGTTACGACCGGCTCCGTCTCTTGCTCGACATGCAGCCGAATCCGCTCAGCGACGCGATAAGCCTGCTCGGCTCGAATGCCCGGCAAGTAAATAGCAAGCTCCTCGCCTCCCCATCGTGCCGCAATGTCGCCTTGTCTTATGGATTCTCGGATAATGTTACTCACATGAATGAGTATCCGGTCGCCGATTTGATGTCCGTACGTGTCGTTTACCCGCTTGAACAAATCAACATCCACGAGGATAAGCGAGCCGAATCGATCCTTGCGTTGACGGCTTTGAATTTGTTCGTTTAAATAATGACGGGCATGCAGCCCAGTCAAATTGTCGGTTATGACCATGCGTCGAACTTCAGCATGCAAGGAAGCATTCGATACCGCTATTCCAATGTGCGTGCTCATCACTTGAAGCAGCTTATAATTTTCGTACGAGAAAAAATTTGGCGTCTTGTGCGTAACCATAATGATGCCGGCGACCTCTCCCTCAACCATAATCGGCGCAGCGATAAGCGATCTTGAACCTGTATTGTCCATGATCTTGGAGGTTACGACACGAGTCTGCCAGTAATCGGATATAATTAACGGCTCCCTCGTTCGGTAGACCATGCCGCAAAAGCCATAATCGTGTGAGAACTTATCATTTGCAAGTTCAGGGAAATTGCTTGACATGACGACAAATTGATTATTTTCATTGTTTAACTGCAGGACGCAGCAATAATCGGCATCAAATATCGTTAAAAGCTCGCTAGTCGCAAATTGAAAAATTTCTTTAAGCTTCAGCGACCGGTTTAACCGTTTCGTAAGCTCATTAATAAGACGAAGCTCATTGATAAGTAAATTAGACTGCTCGTACAACTTCGCATTTTCGAAGGCTGAGCCTGAAGTTTCGGCTAGCAGCAGAAACGCGGACAAGTCTGCTTCATCCCATTCGCCTGGACCGATAGACATGCGCAGCACGCCGTACGCAGCTTGCTTGCCAGTCATCGGAACAGCCAGCCGGAGCGTGCCGTCCCGGTCTTGCTCGGTTACCGATTTCCCGTTTAAAAACGCTTTGGCCACGAGATCATGCTCAGCATTTTTAAAAACAAGCGGCTTTACGCGCGGATCGCCATTTAAATGATCTTGTGACAAATACAAATAAACCTCGGAGCTCGGGTAAACAATTTCTAAGCTGCGAAGTAATTCCGACAGTACGGAGGACACATCAATTTGATCATAAAGCCGTTTGGCCGCTTGAAACAAGAAATCTCTTCTGCTCGCTTCCTGCTCCGCCCGCTGCTGCTGCAGGAGCAGATCCTTGACATAAAGCTGTTCGAACTTATGGTAAAAGCAGCTGCGGAAATGTAAGGAGGACATTTGAAGCTGCGTGATGTCCGTCTGGGAACCGATCGGCGATACGTATGTGAAAACACAAAAAACAGCGCCATCGTTTCTCCTTTGCAGGGGAAACGCTGCAAAGGACATATCTTCTGTTTCACAAATGCTTGGCCGGCCGCTGCACAGAACGGTGCGGACTGCCTTCTCAAGCGCAGCATCACGCTTCCGCCCCGCGTTATACAACCCAGCCGATGCAACCTCTTCTGCTTGTTTATTGAATAGCACAAATTGACCAGCCTCAAACGAGGATAATCCTGCAGCTTCATTTATCCATTGAATAAAGCTTTCTTTGAACAAAGGAAATAGCAAAGGCTCGTCCGCATCGCTAATATCTTCACTACTAAACCAAACCGGTTGCGGTTCTGCTGATGTATTCACAATTGCTGATGTTTTACGATAGGCAAAATTGCTATTCATTCGATCAACCATGCAGCCCCAACCCTTCCATCTGTCAACCAAGGAGATGAGCTTCCTACATCACTCAATAATACAATCATCATACTTCATTTTTGAGATTTTCGCACTACTGACCCTGTAAAATATAGGACTAATGATGCCCTTACTGCATCATTAAAATTGTAGTGATAACCTTGACAATGACTATATATTTCATATATTATTTATTGATGAATAGATGGGCGTACGGTTTTGTGTCACCCTCATGAAATACGTTCGCTGTAGGCCAGCGGCTGACTAGCCTAACAGGGACGAGCATGCTCGGACGTTGAACGTATTCGGCGAAACACAACCCCATTCACAAATTTATTTGATGAAGGAGTTAATATTACGTATGTCACGTTATACAGGACCTAAATTTAAACTAAGCCGTCGCCTTGGAATCTCTTTGAGCGGAACGGGCAAAGAACTTGCAAAGCGCGCATTTCCACCAGGTCAACACGGCCCTAACCAACGCAAAAAGTTGAGCGGTTATGGCGTTCAATTGCAAGAGAAACAAAAGCTTCGTCACATGTACGGTTTGAACGAAAAACAATTCCGCAACTTGTTTGACAAAGCGGCAAAAATGAAAGGTAAAGCCGGTGAAAACTTCATGGGCCTCCTTGAAAGCCGTCTTGACAACCTCGTTTACCGTCTTGGCCTTTCCAACTCCCGTGCAGGAGCTCGTCAGTTGGTATCACACGGTCACGTTACTGTAAACGGCAAGAAAGTGGATATCGCTTCTTACAGCGTTACTATCGGTGATGTTATCGGTTTGCGCGAGCGCAGCCGCAGCCTAAGAACAATTAAAGAAGCTATGGAAGGCCGTCATCACCTTCCGAACTACTTGGAGTTCAACGATCAAGCATTGGAAGGTAAATTCCTTCGTCTGCCTGACCGCGGTGAGCTTTCCCAAGATATCGACGAGAAACAAATCGTCGAGTTCTACAGCCGTTAATTATGAAAAAAACCTTGAACCATATGGTTCAAGGTTTTTTTATGTCCGCGATTACGACTGATCAGGAAGCTTGGGTCCAATTTCGACAGGTCTATTGCTGCTAGCCGGTGTGTTTATCGCCTTGGACGTTAATCCTTTAATGAGTGCATTTACATCTATGCCGGATACGCTCTTCAGCATTTCAGGCGCGGTAGACATCAATGAAGTAACATAATGGCTAAGTCTCGCAGCCCCTTCACCGTTACCCGTGTCTACGACAGTAAGCTTATCGATGCTGCTAATCGGTTCCGCTATTTTACCGGCGAGCTCAGGCAGCATTTTTACAATAATATCAAGCACGGCTGCTTCACCGAATTTCTCAAACGCTTCAGCCAGCTTCTCCTTCGCTTCTGCTTCCGCTAAACCGCGAAGACGGATAACGTCTGCCTCCGCCGTTCCCTTCGCTCTCTCCGCTTCAGCAACGGCCAAGCCGTCCAAGCGCTTCTGCGCAGCTTGCGCCTTCGCTTCCGCCTCTATCCGGTACTGCAAGGCATCCGCTTCACGAAGGAGCTTCGCTTTGTTCGCTTCAGCCGCCTGCTCAACCGCGTAACGGTCTGCATCGGCTTTCTTTTTCACTTCTGCATCGTACTGCTTCTCGCGCCGCAAAATTTCCTTTGCCTCAAGATCAATCTCACGCTCTTTGCGTACGAGCTCAACCTTCATCTGTTCCTCGACTACGCTTTGCTTCGCACGCGCTTCTTGAATGGAATACGCCTGATCCGCTTCTGCTTTCGCTGTATCCTGATCGCGCTTAAAGGATGCAACCTTCATCTCCTTCTCTTTCTCTGCTTCAGCGATGTTCGTATCGCGCACGAGCTCGGCTTTTTGACCCGCCTCAGCCGCAAGCGCTTTTTGAATTCTAGCATCCCGCACCGCTTCGGCTTCCGCAATTTCCGCATCCCGCTTTACAGCAGCGATTCGCGGCTTACCGAGCGCATCTAAATATCCATGCTTGTCGCGTAAATCCTTGATCGTGAAGGAAACGATTTGGAGACCCATTTTCTTCAAATCCTTAGCCGCTACCCCTTGTACCTCTTGCGCAAATTTATCACGATTGCGATAAACCTCTTCTACCGTCATGGAGCCTAGTATGGCGCGCAAATGTCCTTCCAGCACCTCCTGCGCTTCGCCCTTCAGCGCTTCAGTCGGCTTACCCAGAAATTGTTCCGCAGCCGTTGCCACATCCTCAACCGCACCGCCGATTTTGATAATCGCTACGCCGTCTGCCATGACCGGAACGCCTTGCTCCGTATAGACCTCCGGGGTGGATACATCAAGCTTGTGCGACAGCAAGGATAAAAACTCGGCCTTCTGGAAAATCGGCAGTATAAACGCCCCGCCGCCTCTAATGATTTTTACTTTACGGCCCGATTCGTCCGTGCTCGCATTTCTGGAACCAAGAAACGAACCCGTTACGAGCATCGCTTCATCCGGACTAACCGTCTTATAACGCGCCCAGAAAGCAAGACCTAATACAACGAGCACACCGACAACTATTGCAGGAATAATAAAATAATCCGGCATCGATTTTCCCCTCTCAAAAGCAAAATTTAAAATAAATTTACTTCTGAAACATAAAGCGTGCTGTCTCTGATTTCAACAACGACAACTCTAGCACCTCTCCCAATTTCGACGCCATCAAAGCTTGCGGCGATTTGATTCGTAAAGCCTGCTCCTACCTTGAGCATCACTTCTCCATAGCCGGACGCCGGAATCGGGACCAGCACTTCCCCAAGCATGCCGGATAAATCATTAAGTGAAAAAGCGATTGAATTTTCACTTTGCTCCATCGGCTTAATATACAGGAAAAATACGGCCGTTCCTGCTATGAGAGCAATTAACAAGGCGATAATTACAATGGCTGCCGCTCCAAGTGAAGTGTAGCGCCCGAGCAAGATTCCTGCTCCGCCAAACACGGTAATGCCGCCAACGAGCGCAGTCGGTGACAACCAAGAATGACCGTCTAACGATAAAAAATCGAATGCACCGTCCAGCGTCTGTCCCAGCCAATCTCCGAATACAACACTTACGAGCGCATAAAGAATTCCGGCGATTAGACATGACAAAAATAGCGTCTCCAACTTCCCCCTCCTCTCTTTTCATCCATATCCTGCTAATGCTTCCGTTATTTATTACGTTGAAAAACCGTATTTTGTTTCCACAAAAATAAAGCTTGCTGAATTTTATCCATTCAACAAGCTTTGTTAGAACAATTATCCTAATTTGATTTTTACGAATTTACGTTTGCCGACTTGAAGCACATCCCCGTTCTGAGGCGTCACTTCGGCATTGATATCCGTTATTTTCGCTTCATTTATACGTACGGCTCCTTGCTGCACACTGCGCCGAGCTTCACTGCTCGTTGGCTGTAAGCCAAGCACGGTAAGCAGCTTTACGATGCGAATTTGACCCTTGTCAAGTTCATCCGGCGAAACTGACACCTCTTCGATATCATCCGGAAGAGCGCGCTGCTGAAATACGGTAATAAAATGATTTTCCGCTGCTTTGGCCGCCTCTTCGCCGTGGTACATTCGCACAAAAGTTGCTGCGAGCTGCATCTTCGCATCGCGCGGATGAACGGAGCCGTCTTCAATACCTGACTTTAACACCGCCAGTTCCTCGTTGCTTAAATCGGTTGCAAGCTCGTAGTACTTGAACATGAGCTCATCGGGAATCGACATCGACTTGCCGTAAATTTGGTTTGGCTCCTCATCGATACCGATGTAGTTGCCCAAACTTTTACTCATTTTATTCACGCCGTCCAATCCCTCGATCAACGGCGTCATAATGGCTACTTGCGCAGGTTTATTATATTCCTTCTGCAGCGTTCTACCCATGAGCAGGTTAAACTTCTGATCCGTACCGCCAAGCTCAACATCAGATTCAAGTGCAACCGAATCATAGCCTTGCATAAGCGGGTAGAAAAACTCATGAATGCTGATCGGCAAGCCGGAAGTGTAGCGCTTTGTGAAATCGTCGCGTTCCAGCATGCGCGCAACCGTTACTTTCGCCGCCAGATTAACGACATCAGCGAAGTTAAGCGGCGCAAGCCATTCCGAATTGTAATAGAGCTGCGTTTGCTGTGGATCTAATATTTTGTAAATTTGCTTCTGGTATGTTTCTGCATTCCGCTTCACATCTTCTTCTGTCAGCTGTTTCCGTGTTTCCGATTTACCGGTAGGATCGCCGATTCTGCCCGTAAAATCACCGATTAAAAGCTGAACCTGATGACCCAGCTCTTGGAATTGACGCAGCTTATGCAGCACAACAGTATGGCCGATGTGAATATCAGGCGCCGACGGGTCAAGACCCAGCTTTACCTTAAGCGGCGTGCCTGTTGCAACTGCATTCGCTATTTTGTTCTTCAACTCGTCCTCCGGCACAATTTCCTGAGCGCCGCGGCGGATTACGGCAAGCTGACGCTCAACCTCGCTTTGCTGCTCCTTCGATAAACCTTCCCACTTTACCATAAAACTTTTCCTCCTCGTATGCATCTATATAGACATAAAAAATCCTTCCAGCCCCAAGGGACGAGAAGGATTAGCTCGCGGTACCACCCTCGTTAGAGTACGCCTGCATTTCAATGAAAACTTTCAATGAAAATAGCGATACTCTCACTTCGTTGTTGATAACGGAGACGGTCTCCGAAGTGAACTACTACGGCTTCGTGCAGCACCACTTGGCCCCATGGCTTAGCATTGGCTGTCGCTGATCGAAAGCAATACGGTTCCTTCACTTAGCTCCAGGCGGTAATTCAACAAGCGGCGCATACCGGTTTTCACCACCCACCGGCTCTCTGCAATTACGATTCGCTGTCTACTTGTGCCCTTCAATGCCTTGATTTGATGAAACTTTATAGTTTTTATACCATAGCACTCATAGGAAGTCAATGCTGGTGAACTACCCCCACTTCAATACGTTTGAAATTGGGGCTGCCTGGTCAATATCTCTAGTGAGACAAATTTACCCAGGCTCAAAAAGTGGAACCCACCTCTGCTTGTACGGATTAACCCGCTAGTTTGACGAGATTTAGGGCAGCATTCACGTCTCGGTCATGATGGGTGCCATAAACAGGGCAGCTCTAATCACGAACCTTGAGGTTTTTAACTTCTGTATGTTTGTGGTCGCAGACGCTGCAACTTCCTTGAGGAAGGGGTATTCCGCTTTGTAGAAAGCGGGTCTTTTGGGCTTTTGTTTGACGCCATGTTCCTGAAATTCTTGATGAGCGAGTTGTCGATCATAAAGCATTTTGTTATATACGAACCGAACACAACCAAAGGTTTTTGCAAAGAAAATCCTTTGTTCTTCACTGGGGTAGATACGATATTTATAGGCTCGCAGCAAATTAGGCAACCTCCTTTACTAAGGAAAAGTATACCACACATTACGAACGTGCGTTTGCCTTCCGAACAAAAAAAAGCTATTTATCCCCACCTTCTGCTGTCGCTTAGAAGATGGGGCTTCTGGCTTAAGAAGTTAAAACATGCGTTCCTTTGGCGATTTATGTTATAATAGGTGTGCTATTTGGAGGAGGAGTCATAAAAATGCAAGAGGAACATCAATCGCCGCCAATCAAAAGAAGCAAATGGCGTACATTCGGAATTGTAACTTTTATAACAGTCAAATGGATCGTATATTTTGGAATCTTCATCGGATTGCTAGCCGGCGGCGCAGTTACCGGATATGTCGCGGCACTCGTGAAAAACGAAGAAGTAAGACCGCGGACCGTCATTGAAGATAAGGTCAGCGAAAATTCCATTACCGGCTTCGTTTACTTCAATGATGATACACTTGTCGGACAGCTGAGAACATCTGAGGATCGAATGATTATTACATACGATGATTTGCCGCCTCAGGTAATCAATGCCGTTCTCGGCATTGAAGACAACAATTTTTTTGAGCACAAAGGCGTGGACATCAATGGACTTGGACGTGCTGTGAAGCAAAAGCTTCTTAACGAAGACACGCAGACGGGAGGAAGTACGCTTACTCAGCAGCTCGCGCGCCGCGTATTTCTAAGTCTGGATAAAACCGACAGCCGAAAAATCAAAGAAATATTTTTATCCCTGCGTATGGAGCGTTATTTAACGAAGAAGGAAATTTTAGCCGCATATTTGAACAAGGTACCGTTCGGGAATGGTTCCAGCGGCTACAATTTATTCGGGATTAAAGCCGCTGCCAAAGGTATTTTTGATATCTCTGATCTAAACCAGCTAAATATTGCGCAGTCTGCCTACTTGGCAGGTCTCCCGCAACGGCCGTCAGCTTATACGGCATTTACAGGCAAAGGCCAATTCAATCAAGCAAACTTCGATTTAGCGCTCGGCCGGCAGCAGACCGTGCTGAAGCGGATGTTGGAGACGGGCCGCATTACCCGGCAGGAATACGATGAAGCGCTCCAATTCGACATTAGGAAGTCGCTCGCTAAGCCAACCGAGAAGGCATATACGACCTATCCATATCTGATGCTGGAAGCAGAGCGGCAAGCGGCTGAAATTATGCTTATGCAGCAGAACCCGAAATTAAAGAAAGCTGATTTGAGTGAAAATGCCGCTCTAATCGAAGAAGCCCGTGATCATCTGCTTCGCGGCGGATATCACGTTTATACGACAATTGACAAAGATATTTACCGGCTCATGCGTGAGATCGGCAGTAATGAAGAAAACTTTAGTCCGTACAGCGAGGAGAAAGGTCTCGAGCAAATCGCTGCAGTCATGCTGGACCATAAAACCGGTGCCATCGTCGGGATGCTCGAAGGCCGCGACTTCTACGAGGAGCAGCTAAACTATGCGACTCAAATGACAAGGCAGCCCGGATCGACTATGAAAACGCTAGCCGCTTATTTGCCGGCCATTGACCAAGGTCTTATCCAGCCAGCCAGCATTATTGACGATGCGCCGGTCGTTCTCAAGGACGGCCAGAAGGGCTTCCATATACCGATGAACGTTAACCGGAAGTTTGCGGGTCTCGTTACGGCGCGCGAAGCATTAAACCGTTCATTGAATTTGCCAGCCTTGAAAATCTTTAATGAGGAAGTCAAAATCAAAAATGCTTGGGAATTTGTCAAAAAGCTCGGCATTACGACGCTCCAGCCGGAAGATGCATATGCACAGACCGGCGTAATTGGCGGACTAAGCATCGGCGTATCCGTAGAAGAGATGACGAATGCTTATGGCTCCATTGCGAACAAAGGCGTTTTCAATGACGCTTATATGATATCTAGAATTACCGATGCCAACGGCAAGATCGTATACGAACACAAGCTTGAGCCAAAACGCGTTTTCTCGGAGCAAAGCGCCTTTCTGATGACAGATATGCTGTCAACCGTTATTTCCAGCAAAAACGGCTCCGCTAACAAGTTGAAGTCGCAATTCAAGAAATACGGTGAAATTCCGATTGCCGGTAAGACAGGCTCGACCCAAAGCTATGGAGACGTATGGTTCATGGGCTTCTCGCCTGATATCACATTAGGCGTGTGGGCCGGCTATGAGGAGCAGGTTAACTCCTTGTCTGAGAAAGGCAAAGCGAGAGCCCGCTCGATATGGGCCTTAATAATGAACGAGCTGGCCGAAACAAAGCCTGGAATTTTCGTAACCGATAAATTCGAACGTCCTTCCGGTATCGTCAAGGCGACGGTATCCAGCGCAAGCGGCTTGCTTCCAAGCCAATTGACTAGGGAATCCGGCATGCTCGTAACCGATTGGTTTAACAAAAAGGATATACCTAAGAAAACAGATGATGCGCTCGTGAAGATGGCGTATATAACGTACGAGGGCGTAAACTACGTCCCTAACCCTGCTACACCGAGCGACATGGTTAAGGAACAAATCGTCATTAAACGCAAAAAACCTTTAGACGTCCTTATGGATGAGATCAGAGCAGCGCAGTCGAAATTACCTGCAAGCAGCCGGCGTCCAATGGGGGTATACCTGCCTGCCGATGCAGAAGATAATGCGCCATCCAAGCCTGATCCGCGCGTCGATGACGGTGCAGTACCCCCGCCTCCTGCAAGCGTTAAGCTGCAATCTTCGGATGGTGTGCTCATCTTGACGTTTAGTGACAGTCCGGTTAAGGATGTAGTTGGCTACCGCGTGTATAAATCGGTTAATCAGGGCGCTTATGAGAAGCAGGGCGAATCCATCATTGCAGGCGACAGCAAGCGCATGAAGCTATACACCTCCAACGCGCAAAGCTATACCTATTACGTGACTGCGGTTGATGTCGCTGGTAAGGAATCAGCACCTAGCCAGCTGGTTCAATTCGGAAACTATACAATCAACCCTGGGCAGCCTGGGGGCGGGAATGAACCGGGCACAACGGAGCCAGCAGCACCTATAGGCTTTCATGCTGTGAAATCCGAGCTTAGCGTTCTCTTAACATGGATGGCTAACAATGTAACTGACCAAGTAACGCAATATCATGTGTACTACAGCGCAAATAACGATGGACAGTATACAAAACTCGATTCCACCTCAGAAACATCTTATGAATATGTTTCGCCGCTCGTATCCGGAACCTTTTTTGTGACAGCGCAAAACGCGAACGGCGAGTCAGCTCCGTCCACGAGGAAAACCGTTAATTAGCGTCCAAGCGCTATTCGAGATAGGTGCAGTCTCACACTCATATTATTTTGCCAAAAAGGTAGCCGCCTCGTTTGAGGCCGCTACCTTTTACTATAATTACTACCTGATTACTCAGAAATATCATCATTATGAATCTGCACGGATGAATGTCAACCTATTTTTTTCAAAACTAAACACATAAGCATCATTTTATCCGATAATCTCTACTTGACAGTTATTTTTCTTATCCTTATGATAGAAATCATTGATCAATAGAAGGAAAAATTTTATAACTTATTGTAGGAAGGAACAATTACGATGACAAACAGACGTATTGATCACGTTGGGGTAATGGTCAAAAATATTGAGGCCTCCATTGCCTTTTATACCGAAATTATCGGATTTGAGCTAAAAGGGCGTACGCCGCATTCCAATGGCATCATTGAGCTCGCCTTTCTCGGCTTTGGCCAATCGGGCGAGACGGATCTGGAGTTAATCCAAGGCTATAACGACAGCCTTCCGAATGAGGGCAAGGTGCATCATTTTGCCGTGTCTGTTCCCGATGTGCAAGCTGAGTTCGATCGCCTGAAGCAGCTCGACGTTTCCTTTGTGGATGATGGCATTACGACACTTCCGAACGGCTTCAAGTACTTTTTCGTAAGCGGGCCTGATGGTGAGTGGATAGAATTGTTCCAGCGCTGACTCGAAACTGGCATGCAAAGTAATAAGCAAAAAAGAGGATGCCTCCCGATCGGAAGACATCCTCTCTTCTATTTTATGCCTAATCTTCGATCGTGGACAAATCACCCGTTGGCAGGTTCAGCTCCCATGCCTTCAACACTCGGCGCATAATTTTGCCGCTTCGCGTTTTTGGAAGCTTATCCTTAAACTCGATTTCTCTTGGTGCAGCATGAGCGGATAAGCCAACTTTTACGAACTGAGAAATTTCCTGCTTCAATTCATCGGATGCCTCGAACCCTTCCCGCAGCGCGATAAAAGCTTTAATGATTTCTCCCCGCATCGGATCAGGCTTGCCGATTACGCCAGCCTCCGCTACTGCCGGATGCTCGACCAGCTTGCTCTCCACCTCGAACGGCCCAACCCGCTCGCCGGCTGTATTTATCACATCGTCGATACGTCCTTGGAACCAGAAGTAGCCCTCCTCATCCATATAAGCTGAATCTCCCGAGATGTACCAGCCTTTAAGGTAAAAATATTCATCGTACTTAGAAGGATTATTCCATACCTTCCGCATCATGGACGGCCAAGGGGTTTGAATGGCCAAATTACCCATTCGATAAGGTGGAACCTCATTACCGCTATCATCTATGATCGCAGCCTTAACACCCGGCAGCGGCTTGCCCATCGAGCCTGGCTTAATATCCATGCTTGGGTAGTTACAAATGAGCTGGCCTCCAGTCTCGGTCATCCACCATGTGTCATGAATGCGCTCACCGTATACCTTCAGCCCCCAGCGAACAACCTCCGGATTCAGCGGCTCTCCGACGCTGAGCACATGCCGCAGACTGGATAGATTAAACTGCCGCGAGATATCATCCCCTGCTCCCATAAGCATGCGGAAAGCCGTAGGTGCGCTGTACCATACAGTTACGCCGTATTTCTGAATGACGCTATACCAATCACTTGGACTAAAGCGTCCTCCGCGAATGACATTTGTAGCGCCATTCAGCCACGGTGCAAATATACCGTATGATGTACCGGTAACCCAGCCCGGATCGGCAGTGCACCAATAAATATCATTTTCTTTCAAATCAAGCACAATTTGACCCGTGTACAAATGCTGAACCATCGCATTTTGAACATGGTAGACGCCTTTCGGCTTACCCGTAGAACCTGACGTATAATGCAAAATCAGGCCGTCTTCAAGATCGAGCCATTCGATCTCCGCTTCATCGGACGCACTCGCCATCTCTTCCGCGAAATCGATAATTTCCTCTGACTTCGGCACATCCTTGCCAAATACGATGACATGCTTCAGGTTCGGCAGCTCATCGCGCTTTATTCGTTTATATAAGGCAGGTGTCGTTATAATCGCTGAAGCTTCGCTATCAAGCAGTCTGTCCTTTACCGCTGTTTCCATAAAGGCCTCAAATAGCGGCCCTACGACCGCGCCAACCTTCCATGCGCCAAGCGCGCTAAAATAGAGCTCAGGCGTTCGAGGCATAAAAATAAATATACGCTCGCCTTTGCTAATGCCCAGTTTGCGTAAAACGTTTGCAAAACGGTTGGATTGCTTGCTCAGCTGTTCAAAGGTGTAAGATTCATCGCGTTCATTATCGCTGTAATATAGTGCGGTTTTATCGCCTTTGCCCAGCTCGACATGCCGATCGATGGCTTCATAAGCCATATTCACTTTTCCTGTTGTATGCCAGCTGAATTGACTCTCGATCTGCTTCCAGTCAAATGTGCCGACCGCTTCTTCATAATTCGGTAAATTCGGATTTTTTGCTGTCGCTGGAATTCTTTCTTGATGCAAGTTGATCATACTATCACTCTCCCATCAAATCTGTATGTCTTATCCATAAGAATACGCTTTCAAAAAATAGTCATTGCTTGAGGCAAACAAGCTGACATCCACTCGCGTTTTCCATGATTTAAACCGCCAAACTCATTATAGCATATCCTTTTTCTATTCGACTACGCTTTTCAATTTCTCAAATGTTTGTTATAAAGAGTTATAGAGAGTTATGATCTGGCAGCAGCTGAACAGCAAAGGGGGCTTCCGCCTTGGAACATCGAAAGCGTTTGCAGCGGGAACAGCTCGCTTTAGACGCAGGCCGTGAGCTAGTTATAGAAGGACCAGTTCCGCCGGAACGGCTGGAGAGAATGACGATGCATAAGTCGCTGGATGCGTTCCGCAGACCGCATGAACAGCATGATGCGCTTGTTGAGATCGCCGGCCTGGATGAAGGACGAATTATTTTGGCGCGCGAAGGAGACATGATCGTCGGCTATGTCACCTTCCACTATGCCGATGAGCTTGAACGCTGGTCGGAAGGCGGCATGACGGATCTCATCGAGCTGGGGGCGATAGAAGTAGCAGATGATTATCGCGGCTGCGGCTTGGGAAAACGATTGATTCAGCTTGCTTTTGCAGAGGATCAGTTAGAAAACATGATCGTATTTACGACTGAATATTACTGGCATTGGGATCTGGAAGGCACCATGCTCAATGTTTGGAACTATCGCAAAATGATGGAAAAATTGATGCAATCCGTCGGAATGATCTGGTTCGCTACGGATGATCCCGAAATTTGCTCCCATCCGGCTAATTGCCTGATGGTGCGAATCGGCAAGGAGGTTCCGCTTCGCTCTGTTGAGCATTTTGACAGGGTTCGCTTTCGTCAACGGTTTATGTATTAAGCTTATGCTTACGATGCAGGTTTGCTGCGCAAACCTTAGCTTATGCTTACGATGCAGGTTTGCTGCGCAAACCTTAGCTTATGCTTACGATGCAGGTTTGCTGCGCAAACCTTTTAGGAGGACAGGGATGGCTTCAAATGCTATTTTCATTCATCATTCGGACTCTAGCGGATATAAATTTGGGGAGGAGCATCCTTTCGATCCGCTGCGGCTTATGCTAACGATCGACCTGCTCAAAGAAGTACAGGCTTTATCTGAGGAGCAAATGGAAGCTCCTCCCGCTTATTCCGAGGACGAGCTTCTGCCGCTCGTGCATAGAACGGACTATTTGGCTGCCGTCAAGCAATTGAGCGAGCAAGCGCTTCTCGAGGATAGCAGCACGCTCGCCCGGCAATTCGGGCTTCACACCGAGGATACGCCATATTTTCCAGGTATGCACAAGGCTGCCGTAACGATCGTCAACGGCTCAGTGGCCGCAGCTGACGCTGTTATGGCGGGCCGGACAAAGCACGCCTATCATCTCGCCGGCGGACTTCATCACGCGTTCCCTGACCGTGCTTCGGGCTTTTGTGTATATAACGATGCAGCAGTCGCTATCAAACACATCCGTCAAACTTATGGCGCAAAAGTGCTTTATATCGACACCGATGTCCATCACGGAGACGGTGTTCAATGGGTGTTCTATGACGATCCTGACGTTTGTACTTATTCCATTCATGAAACCGGCAAATTTCTGTTCCCTGGTACAGGCTTCGTTCACGAGAAAGGCGTGGACCATGGCTTCGGAGCCTGCTATAACGTCCCGCTCGAACCTTATACCGAGGATGAATCCTGGCTTGAGAGCTTTAACGTCACGTTGCGCAAAGTAATAGCAGCCTTTGAGCCGGATGTCATCATTAGTCAGCACGGCTGTGACGCGCATGCTTACGATCCGCTCTCTCACATCCATTGCAGCATGCGGATCTATGCGGAAATACCTGCCATCATTCATGAATTAGCCCACAAGCATACAGACGGTCGTTGGATTGCGCTTGGCGGAGGCGGCTACGATATTTTTCGCGTCGTTCCTAGAGCTTGGTCTTTAGTGTGGCTTACGATGATAGACCATCCAATCGCTCAAGCAATAGCGGCTGGAGAGGCGCCGCTGCTTCCCGATAGCTGGTTGAAACGCTGGGCATCCATTAGTCCGCTCGAGCTGCCGTCGAAATGGCTGGATGATCGAGCCGATATCGAACCTATGCCAAGACGCGCGGAAATCACCGACAAAAATAGAGTCGTGCAGCGTATCGTTATTCAGGATATTTAAATCAACCACGCCTGCTGTTTAAGCGGGCGAAATCTAAAATCCTACCGCTAAGCAGAACATGTTCGAATCATCGTCGCATAACAAAAAAGAACCAACTCCGATACATGCATCGGAGCTGGTTCTTTCCATACCGCGTATTTAAATATGTTGAACGATATCATCAATAATTTGGTAGGAATGGTTAGAGGCTGTTACTGTAAACTCCGAGAAATTTACATGAGCCGAACCATCTGCCTTGTCCGACATCGAACGGATAATGACAAATGGCGTTTCATTCATATCACATACTTGTGCTACCGAAGCGCCTTCCATCTCCGCACATGCCCCTTGCAATGTCTCATGAAGCAGCTGTACCGTCTCACGGCTAGCAATAAATTGATCGCCTGACAGCACTTTGCCCTTAATACTGCGTCCTGAGAATAGTCGTTCGCTTGCTGCTGAAGCGAGCCCGATTAAAATATCATCAGCAGGAAACTCCGATCTCGGGTGAAACGGAATCGTTCCACGGGCAAAGCCGAGCGGCGAGCAATCCATATCATGCTGTATGCAGCTTGTAGAAACGACGATATCGCCGATGTTCAGCTGAGGATCAACTGCTCCCGCTACTCCAGTAAACAGGACGCAATCAGCTCCAAGATCAAGCAATATTTGCGTGCAGACGGCAGCATTAACTTTACCTACGCCTGATTTGCAATAAATGATCGATTTACCATGAAGCGTGCCTTCATAGTAGGTAATGCCCGCCTTCGTCACCTGAGACGCTACGTTCACATGCTCATGCAGCAGTTCAATTTCTTCCGCCATAGCGCCAATAATCCCTATTTTGTTAAACGACATTTCTTTTATATTCCTCCAACCGATTGACGCACAACGATTTCATGCGGCAGTACTACTTTGGATTGATCTACATTTTCTTTTTTCATCAGCTTCGTCAGCAAACGCATGGAAACAGCGCCGATATCATACATCGGTTGAGCTACTGCTGTAAGCTGAGGGCGAACCATCGATGCCATCCGGCTATTATCAACGCTAATTACGGAAATATCTTCAGGAACCTTCAAACCGGAATCCTGAATGCTGTGAATCGCGCCAATCGCCATTTCATCAGTAGCGGAAAAGACGGCCGTAGGACGCTCGTCCAGCTCTATAAAATATTTCATCGCATCTGCACCTGACTCATAACGATAGTTACCGATGCGGACTAAAGAATCATCGTAGGCAATGCCGGCGCCTTCAAGCGCACGCTTATAGCCTTGGAATCTTGCATAGCCAATCGAAGGATCCTGCAGCGTACCGCTGATCATCGCAATTCGTTTATGGCCTTGATCAAGCAGCTTCTGAACGGCATCGAAGGCGGCATCCTCATGGTTAATGTCCACAGAAGGAATCTGACCGCTTTCATCGGAAGTCGCGCAAAGCACGATTGGAACATTTGCCGTCTTGAAAGCTTGCAAATGCTCTTCTGTAACTGCCCCGCCCATAAAGAGCAGACCATCAACCTGCTTCTCCAGAAGGGTGTTGATAACGCGGATTTCTTTGTCTTTTTTCTTATCCGCATTACACAAAATAATATTATAATGATACATATTCGCAATATCCTCAATTCCACGTGCTACCTCGGCAAAAATAGCATTTGAAATGTCGGGAATAACAACTCCAACCGTAGTCGTTTTCTTGCTAGCCAAGCCCCTTGCCACGGCATTCGGACGATACCCTAGTCGCTCTATTGCTTCATATACCTTCTTGCGTGTTGCCGGCTTCACATTGGGATTGTTATTTACAACCCGTGAAACCGTAGCCATCGACACTCCCGCTTCTCTTGCTACATCATAAATGGTTACCGTCACAGTGGTTCTCTCCATTAGCTCAGATTTTTAAATTACGTACGCCACATATTAACGTAATCATAGCATAAAGGGATTGGCAACGCAAAGCAAAAGACGTCAAAAACCGTGATATTCCGAGCTTTCATTGATTTTTCAATGCGCAACAATAGATAATGGCCTGCATTGTTTGTCAGGTTAATTATGGGTAAACTGTATAATACTTACTTGACCAGAAATGCTTGAAGCATTCCGCAAACGGAGTGCTGCAGCTCCGGCTTATGCATAAGCTGTCGAACATACTCACAGCCTATAGAAAAAATTTCTCGGCAGGCGGTTTCTCTTGAATAAAAAAGAACCCTCGCTTGAGGGTTCTCGCTTCAGTAAAAACGTAAATCCGAGCAGCTATGTAAGTAGCGTGCGACGACTAATTTGCTCAAGTCTCTTATTGATATCCGTAATCCAAGCCTCGTCGTTAAGAGATTGAGCAAGCAAATACAAATCAAGCAGCTCGTTAATTCGCTGCTCGATCAATCTCTCGAACGCGGGTTGGTCCGCCTGTACCTTCTCCGCTTTCGCTTCCACTAACAAATTCGCCCATTCGTTACATTCATTAAAAAGAAATGTTTGCTTATCTGGTTGAGCTCCGAGTTGTGCGATTAATCCGGTTAAATCCGGCTTTACCTCCGGAAACACCTCACTGCGGTTGCAGCTTGTACAGGAAAAAATGGGTACGTTATCAATCTCGACCTTCCCCGAATAAATAACTGTGCGCAGTTTCATCTTCATGATGTCACCACAATGACACCGCTTATGCAAAGTGGTCCACTCCTTCTTAATAGCAGCTATCGCTGCTAAACATTGCTTTCAGAGTTACAATAAATAAATTATTCGACCATTTTCGCACGAATTCCTGCTTAGTCAGCCATGTAATTTTTACTACTGAAACCATATTTTCGAGTCTCCAGATGCTTCCATTTAAAGCGCCGCTTTTCTCCAAACTTTTCGTATCGGCGGCAATGCTGCCAATGTTGTCCATAGCGCTGCCCCGATTAGATCATTGCGCACATCCAGCGGGTCTGGCATTCTTCCGCCTACAAAGGATTGATGAAATTCGTCGGTTATTCCATATAGGCCGCAGATTAGCACGATGATAACCTTCATCCAGAACCGGTCTCCCTTGCTTCCGATTCCATAATCAAGCGTTGCTGCCAGAACGAAATAAGAAACAAAATGGCCCCAATTGAAATCTTCCATAATGGGAAGAAACTTTTGAAAGAATGGCAGCAATGTACTGATCTCATCGCTAGTTCTCGAAGATAGTATAAATATAATGGCCATCCAAGTGACTGCCGGCAAAAATCGCAGTAATCTTAAATATGAAAATGAGCTTGATAAAGGATCTGTTTGCTTCATTGTGTCTCCTTCGTTACAATAATAGAGATCTTTAATAGATGGAGGGGAAAATATGTCATTACAAAACAAAACCGTCATCTGCTTGCTTGACGACGAGTTTGAGGATTTGGAGCTATGGTATCCCGTATATCGTGCTCGCGAAGCCGGTGCGACCGTTCTGTATGCTGGTCCTGAGAAAGGTAAAAAGCATATCGGCAAATATGGCGTGCCTGCAGTGGCCGATTTGTCATTCGATGAAGTGAACAGCGAGGACATTATCGGTTTATTGGTTCCAGGCGGCTGGGCACCCGATAAGCTGCGCCGCTACCCGAAAGTATTGCAGCTCGTGCAAGAGTTAAATGCAGCGGATAAGCCGATTGGTCAGATCTGCCATGCTGGCTGGGTGCTCATTTCGGCGAAAATTTTAGAGGGCCGCAAAGTAACCTCAACACCCGGCATACGTGACGACATGGAAAACGCAGGCGCAACATGGTACGATGAAGCCGTCGTTGTGGACGGAAATCTCATCTCCGCGCGTCGCCCGCCAGATCTTCCTCCCTATGCAAGAGCATTTGTGGATGCATTAGTACAGCGAATGGGTTAACCATTCGCTGTTTTTTTGTCTATGCGCTGCATAAAGGCATTTAATTGTTCTATTACTTCGGTGCTTGTGCGGCAGGCTTGCAGCTGCTGAAATACCTCTCTGCTCTCATCCTGGGAAGTACAAAGCAGTCTTTCCTTTACTTGCAAAATGGAGTGCGATGACATACTGATTTCATCCACGTCCAAGCTAAGCCAAATCGGCAGCGCTCTTAAATCACCCGCAAGCTCCCCGCACACGCCGACGGATATTCCGGCACGTTTGGCCGCTTCAACCGTCATTCGCAGCATCCGGATCAAAGCAGGATGATAGGGCTCATACAAATGAGATATTTCTTCGTTCATCCGATCGACTGCTAACGTGAACTGAACCAAATCATTCGTTCCTATGCTGAAGAAATCGACCTCTTCTGCAAGCAAATCCGCAATCATGACAGCTGCGGGCACCTCGATCATAATCCCTATCTTAATCCCTTTATCATAAGGGTGGCCAGCTTCCTCAAGCTCACGCTTCGCTTCATCCAATACCGCATTTGCGGCACGCACCTCGTCTACAGATGAGATTAACGGATACATCAGCTTCACCTGACCGTAATGGCTTGCACGCAATATTGCGCGCAGCTGCGTTTTAAATAAATCCTGCCGGTCTAACGAAATCCGGATCGCTCTATAGCCAAGGAAAGGATTGTCCTCTTCGGGCAACTCAAAATAATCAAGCTGTTTGTCGCCTCCGACATCAAGCGTCCGAATAACGAGCGGCTCGCCTCCGAGCTTCTCGGCAACGCTGCGGTATACCTCGAATTGCTCCTCTTCCCTCGGGAACCGATTGCGATCCATGTACAAAAACTCGGTTCGGAACAAGCCAACGCCGTGCGCCCCGCTCGACAAAGCAATTTCTAGCTCCTTAAAGGAACTAATGTTAGCGGCAAGCTCCAATCTCTTACCATCCGGCGTTACAGGACGATGGCCTGCAATGCCATGCAGCCTTTTTTTCGCTTCCGATTGAGCATTGTGCAGCTCTGTATAGGCATCAATGATTTGCTGCACAGGTTCAATAAATACCGTTCCATCGCTGCCATCGATAATAATCGTTTGACCGGTTTGAATCGGCTCCTCCAGCTTCGTCTCAACGCCTACAACGAGCGGTACGCCGAGCGCCCGTGCCATGATAGCCGAATGCGAGGTCGTGCTTCCTGCAAGCGTCACAATGCCAAGCACATGCTGCGGATTAATATGTGCGAGCTGAGAAGGCGAAAGCTCCTTCGCGATCAAAATAAAAGGCTGTGTATCCGAAGGCAGCGTAATTTCCGGTGCGCCAAGCAGATGCTTCAGCAAGCGGTTGCCTACATCCTTAATGTCAAGCGCTCGTTCCTTCATATACTCATCATCAAGCAAATCAAACATCGTAACAAAATGATCGATCGCTTCCTTAACGGCTACCTCAGCCGCTTTATACTGGCGTTGGATGATGCCTTGTATTTCATTCATAAAGACAGGATCGTCCAAAATGGCTATATGAGCATCGAAAATATGTGTTTCCTCCGAACCGACAACATCGCGCAGCTCATCCTTAATCTGCTCGATTTCCGATTTAGAGGTACGAATGCCTTCGTATACACGTTCGAACTCGCGGGCAAAATCAGCTACATCAATTTTTTGCTCCGGTAACTCCCATTCCCAATTCGGAAGCACAAACGATCTCCCAATCGCTATGCCTGCTGACGCTCCTATTCCTTTAATCATTGTGTTTCCCCTCCACCATTTCTCTCTTTAAGTACAACAGACATTACTGAGGACTGCCCTTTTTTCACTGCTTTAAACGGCGCAAACCGCCACGAGTGCACAAGATCGGAATTCGTAATGATCATCGGCGTAGCAAGCGATTTGCTTTCTCTCCGGACGCGCTGCAGATCAAACTTTACGAGCAGCATGCCTGGCGTGACTTCGTCGCCTTCTTTAACAACTGCATTAAAATAAGCTTTGCCTGCCAGCTTCGAGGTGTCGATCCCAATATGAAGAAGTACCTCGAGCCCTTCAGGAGTAAGAATGCCGATCGCATGCATGGTCGGATAAATATGAATGACTTTACCTTTAACCGGAGAAACAAGCTCTCCTTTGTCGGGGATGAATGCGACCCCTTGTCCAACAAGCTTTCCTGCGAATATCGGATCAGGCACCTCATTAAGCGGAATCATTCGTCCTTGCATTGGCGAGTGGAACAAAACTTGGGCTTGATCGCGATGGATGGTCTTGACCATTGCTTCACGGATAAGCTCAGAGTAGGTGCCAAATACGACCTGAACATGTCCGCCTCCCAGCTTTATAACGCCTGCTGCGCCTAGATTGCGAAGTGCATTTATATCGAGCAGCTTATCGTTGGATACTTTAAGCCGCAGTCTTGTAATACAGGATTCCATCTTTTCTATATTTTGTTTCCCGCCGATGGCTTGCAAAATAAGCGGTGCGCGATAAGGAATGTCGCCTGCCCATTCGTCAAGCTGCGAGCCTTCCTCACGACCTGGAGTCGGAATTCGAAATCTCCGAATCGCCCAGCGAAACAAGAAGTAATAAATAAATCCGACGACGATCCCGATCGGTATGATGAGCCAGCCCCGAGTCGCCAAATGCTCATTAATGACAAAGTCTATTGCCCCGGCCGAAAATGAGAAACCATGCTTAATGCCGAGCTCATAGGTAACCCACATGATAATACCAGACAATATAGCATGTACGACATATAAATACGGAGCCACGAACAAAAATGCGAACTCAACCGGCTCTGTTACGCCTGTTAAGAAAGATGCGAGCGCGGCATAAAGAAACGTTTTCTGAATTTTCGGCTTTAAATCCTCGCGCGCTTCATGAATAATCGCAAGTGCTATGGCAGGCAAGGCAAACATCATCGTCGGATACAAACCAGCCATGAACACCCCGGCTGACGGATCTCCTGCAAAGAAACGCGGCAGGTCACCGTAAACCAGCTCGCCGGATGCTGTCTCAAAGCCGCCTATTTGAAACCAAAATACATGGCTAACTAGATGATGTAATCCGAACACAACTAAGATTCGGTGTACAAATCCATATAAGAACACACCGAAGCCGCCACCCGATGCAATAATATCGCCTAGCTCAATGAGCAGCTGTTGCAAATAAGGAGCTATCTTTGTCATCCCTATCGAGAATAATAAGGAAATAAAGCTCACGAATAACGGAACGAACCTGGGACCGCCAAAAAATTGTATGTATTCCGGCAATCGGAGGTTTTTGAATCGTTCATGGCTTACACCAGCCATAATTCCGATAAGAGTGCCGATAAGTACGGTCGGTTCAATCTGAACTTCAACTGACCCTGTGATCCCGCTGTAAATAAACATACCAACAAGCGCTGCCATACCTGCTGCAAGCGCATTCCCAGTTAATCCAAGCGATATGCCCAGCGCAAAGATATATGGTAAAAACGTAAAAATCGTTTCGCTTGCTGCTAATAAATAACCTTCCATGATTGGCAGTCCTATGTACGCCCATGGCAGCTTGCTCAAGCTTAAAAAAATAGCGGCTCCTGGCAATACAATCATCGGTAGCATAAACGCTCTGCCGAGCTGCTGCAGGCTTCCTATGAAAACCATCTCGCACCTCCTTTTGTTTTGCGCTGCAAAACTGACTCCTGAATTCGTCAATAATTAGTTCAATATATCTATATCGATGTTAAGCGTTTGCTACGATTTTGTCAAAATAAAACGACGAGCCTTAAAGGCCCGCCGTTGTTGATGGTTCTTTTCACTTATTTCTTTTCGATGTTAACGATTGCCGCCATAGTAAGACTGGTTTTGTGCATTTGATGCTGTGAAGCCGCCTAAATGAGAAATAACCGGTCCTGCCTGTTGGTAAGTATTTGTTGCTTGCAATACTGGGTTTTGCGAAGCTGTATACGATTGAGTCGGTGTCATGCCATAACCGCTTTGTGCATTTGATTGGTTAAAACCGCCAAAATTAGATGCTGCAAACTGTGCATTTTGTAAGCCATAGTTTGCTGCGGAAGTCTGATTGAAAGATTGTTGACGGCCTTGTTGACTATCTTGACCAGCTTGAAAGCCAACGTGCGAGATAACAGGACCAAAGCTTCCAAACGCCATTGCTGGTGATTGAGCGTAGCTTTGAACCGGTTGATGCGAAATGAATGAATTGTTCGTACCTGCCGGATTAGTCATATTCGAATAACCTGTAGGTGCATATTGTTGTGTACCTTGGTTATAGGAATTAAACGCTTGATAACCGCTTGGCTCGTTCGAAACAATTGAATTCGTTTGTCTGCCAAAAGTCGGTTGGCTGAGCTGTCCTTGGTAGTGAGATTGCACATTGCCGATAGGCTGAAATTGCGAGCCTTGGTTTTGGAATCCCTGTTGACCTTGGAAATTACCCGGTTGTTGCGAAAATTGATTCACGTCGTGTCCTCCTTGGATTACAATCATAATGTCTTCAAGTGAATGCCGCCCGCTTCGCTTTCGTTGTCCATACGGAAAGCAATTTCGGCACTCGCTCTTGAAGCCTTCTTATTGTGTAGGAGTGACCCTTTTTTTATAACAGTTATGTTTTGGATTTTCCTCCAGGAAGCAGGATAGAATCCTCAACCTTAATACAACGGTCCATTATGACTTCCAAGCCGCCTGCAGCCGCGATAGCTGCCGCTTCCTCGTTTGTTATGCCAAGCTGGAGCCAAAAGGTCTTGGCGCCAATAGCGACCGCTTCCTCTGCTGCCGGAGGCGTATACTCGCTTCTGCGGAATACATTAACGATGTCAACTGGTACGGGAATATCTTTAAGCGACGCGTAGCTTTTTTGTCCCAATATGGTATCGGCGTTAGGATTGACAGGAATAATCGTATAGCCCTTCGCTTGCATGGCCTCGGATACCATATACGACACCCGTTCGGGATTGTCTGACAAGCCGACAACGGCCACTGTTGTGCTTCTCTCTAAAATACCCTTAATCTGCTCACGAGTAGGATTCTCAAATGCCATCATAACACCTCAATCATTATTTTTTGAACAAAAACAATAGCGTCTTTCTACATTTAGTCTTCAACCCACTCGACATTTGCACCCAATGCTTTCAAATGATCGAAATATATCGGATAAGATTTCGCTACGTGATGAGCGTCGCGAATGCGGATTGGCTGTTTCGCGCGCAAGCCAACGATCGTCAATGCCATGATTACGCGATGATCGTAATGTGCATTAATCTCCACACCGCCTTCTACGCCCTCCGGACGGCCATGTACGATGATCTCAGCCTGAAGCTCTTCTACGTTCGCGCCTGCTTTGCGCAACTCATTCAAATAATCGGTAATCCGGTCGCATTCTTTGTAGCGCAGATTTTCTACATTATAGAAACGGGAAGTCCCCTCGGCAAAAACAGCCGCCGCAACCATCGCAAGTACTGCATCCGTTGCATGGTCGCCATCGAACTCAACAGCTTTCAGCTTTCCGTTTCCTTTCACATGAACGATCCCTTTCTCATGCGTAAGCGGAACCTCCATCATCTTCAATACATCAACAACGGCGCGTTCGCCTTGCTTGCTCTTCACTTCCAGACGGTGCACGATGACGTCCGATTCGGTTACGGCAGCAGCTGCTAGAATGGCTGCGGAGCCAGGGTAGTCCCCTTGTACGGAATAAGTTTTAGCAGCATAGCTTTGACCGCCAGGAACACGGAACCGCATGTAATCTTCATCCGCATGAATAACGATGCCGGCTTGCTCCAATACTTCAAGCGTTTGACCGACTACAACCTTCGATTTCAAGTCATGCAGCACTTCGATTTCACTATCCTCTTCTAATAGAGGAGTCAGAAACAGGAGCGCGCTCAAAAATTGCGAGCTTATGTTTCCTGATACTTGAATTTTTCCGCCTTTAGGAGCGCCGCCTTTCATGCGAATAGGAAGCTTACCATCATTGTGATCGATGGACACGCCCATCGCTGTTAACGTTTCAATCAAATCGCTGTGCGGACGCTTCCCAAGTGAATCGGGATAACGGTTAATGAAAGTTACGTCCGGGCACAACGCAGCAATAGCCATCAAAAACCTTAATACAGCACCTGCATTGCCCACATCAAGCTGATCGACTGGCTTCGGATGACGGCCAAAGCCGGTAATGACGATCTTCTCTTCATCCTCATCTACAATCGCACCTAGATCGCGGATGCAACGACGCATCGCATCGCTGTCCTCGCTATGGGCAGGATAATAAATCGTGCTCGTCCCTTCCGCGAGAGCGGCTACCAACAGGTAGCGGGTTGTATAGTTTTTCGAAGAAAGCGCTTGTAGTTCGCCTTCAAGCCTTGGTGTCGGTGTTACGATTACGTCCATAGTTCGTATGATCTCCCTTAACAATAATATATACTCTTTAACCGCCCGAGCGGCCGGTCAGAGTGATGATAACTCCGGTTATTGCTGAATAACCCATTGTTCCAATATGGCCGCAACGACCTCTTCTGCTGACATATTAGTAGTATCGATCGTAAGATGCGCAAAATCGTAAGCATGCTTGCGCTGCGCAAGCAGCAGAGTAACCCTCTCCACCGCATCGCCTTGCAGCAAGGGACGCTCCGTGTCCGACTTCACCCGAGCAATAATTTGCTCCGGACTTGCCTTCAGCGCGACGACATAGCCGTTTTTCAACATGAGCTCCCGGTTTACCGCGCTTAGTACGGCACCACCGCCTGTAGCTACAACGGCACACTCTTCATTTGCCAAAATCGATTCAAGCACCTTGGTTTCAATTACCCGAAAGCCCGCTTCCCCATCGTCCGCGAAAATGTCAGAAATCCGCTTGTTTTCAAGCCTTTCGATTTCCTCATCGCCATCGACCCGCTTCCAGCCCAGCTTCTCGGATAACAGCCTGCTGACGGTTGACTTGCCGGTTCCCATAAACCCGATTAGCACTAATTTCTTCAATTGCTGCCTTTCCATCGTAACCGTTTCACCCTTTTCGTTCTTGCTAAACCATTTTTTCTTCAACATCATATCATTTTTTTGTAATTGTAGGGTATAAAAAAGTTGCTAATGCCGTATGGATGATAATAATGTTTAATCAAGGATAGGAGTGAAGTTAACGGTGACCAGTGATCTTCATTTGTCCGCAACCCACCCGACTGAGAAACGTATCAATCGCATCCTCGATCCTGCTCATCCACTCTGTCGCTCTGATGTCATTTGGATGCTTGAATTTATTAAAAAAAAGGTGGCTGACGAAGATCCCGCCTTACTGGATCTTTCGCAGCCACGCTTAATGCAAAATTTTCTTTTCTTTGCCGAAGCAGCCATGTCACTCATTCATCGCAGACATTACAGCGCTCAAGAGGCAGATCGGCTTCGCGATTGGCTGCGTCAAGCAGCCTTTGGATTGAATCAGGACAATCCCCGCAAGCCGATGCTCTAACCGGCTTCCCTAATTAAGATTGCATCCAGTTGAAGTGGAAAGAGCCTTCTTTGTCCAAACGTTTGAACGTGTGTGCGCCGAAGTAGTCGCGTTGCGCTTGAAGCAGGTTCGCAGGCAGACGCTCTGTACGGTAGCTGTCGAAATAAGCGATCGCGCTTGCGAAAGCAGGAACCGGTACTCCGTTTGTAACAGCTAAAGCAATTACTTCGCGCCATGCGCCTTGGTAGGACTCTACGATGTTTTGGAAGTAAGGATCCAGCAACAGGTTGCGCAGGTTAGGATCACGGTCGTAAGCATCTTTGATGTTTTGCAGGAAGCGAGCACGGATAATGCAGCCGCCGCGGAAGATCATTGCGATTTCGCCGTAGTTAAGATCCCAGTTGTATTCTTCGGAAGCTGCACGCATTTGAGCGAAGCCTTGTGCGTACGAGCAAATTTTACTTGCGAACAACGCTTTGCGCACAGCTTCGATAAATGCTGCTTTGTCGCCTTGGAAAGGCGTTTTCGCAGGCCCGTTAAGCACTTTGCTTGCAGCAACGCGCTCTTCTTTCATAGCAGACAAGAAGCGGGTAAATACGGATTCTGTAATGATTGAAAGCGGAACGCCAAGATCGAGCGAGCTTTGGCTTGTCCATTTTCCAGTTCCTTTTTGACCAGCGGAATCAAGGATAACATCAACCATAGGCTTGCCAGTCTCAGGATCGTATTTCGAGAAGATGTCTCTTGTGATCTCGATAAGGTAGCTGTCCAGCTCGCCTTTGTTCCACTCGGAGAAAATTTCGTGAAGCTCTTCAGCACTAACGTCAAGAACGTTTTTGAGCAGGTCGTATGCTTCGCAAATCAGCTGCATATCGCCGTACTCAATTCCGTTATGTACCATTTTCACATAGTGGCCAGCGCCGTCAGGTCCGATATACGTGCAGCAAGCGTCATCGCCTACTTTTGCGGAGATTGAAGTAAGAATCGGTTCAACAAGCTCGTAAGCGGATTTTTGGCCGCCTGGCATGATCGAAGGTCCTTTCAAAGCGCCCTCTTCGCCGCCGGAAACGCCAGTACCGATGAAGCGGAAGCCTTTAGCTTCAAGATCTTTGCTGCGACGCACTGTATCAGGGAAATAAGCGTTACCGCCATCAATGATGATGTCGCCTTCAGCCAAATGAGGAACGAGGGAATCGATTGTAGCGTCTGTTCCCGCACCTGCTTGAACCATGATCAAAATTTTGCGCGGCACTTCAAGCGATTGTACGAATTCTTCAATCGTATAAGTTGGTACAAGGTTTTTGCCTGCTGCTTCTTTAACAAGATCGTCCGTCTTTTCACGGGAGCGGTTAAATACGGAAACTGTAAAGCCTCTGCTCTCAATGTTAAGGGCAAGGTTTTTACCCATTACGGCCAATCCAATTACACCAATTTGCTGTTTTGACATCTGGTTCTTCCATCCTTCATCGTCTATTTTGGGCCACAATAGTTTTATTTTACTCTTTTTATGACAAGAAGAAAACTATCTAAGAGGAAAAATGTCGTTTTAAAGGCATCAGAATTATTGACCGATTCACAAAGAATATCTTATATATGTACGAAAACCTAACATGAATGACAGAAATGCCGCCTGTTTTCACACATTAAGCGCAACCTAAAAACGATCAAAGGCTGTAGGTGCTTCACAGCTTTTGATCGTTTTTAGGTTTTCATAGCGGGATCAGCGTCTATCATCAAAGCTCTAGTTGCAGCATTTCTGAACGAAGTGCAATCAGCCGTTCTTTAGATTCAGCAACCGCTTCCTCATCGTTGCCTTGCAGCGCATCAAACAGCATCGACAGCTCATAATCCAGCTCATAGCGCAGTACGACGGCTCGTTCCTCGGCGCGCTTCGACTGAAACGCTCTAATCATTTCTTCTATTGTAACAAAAGGCTTCTTCTGATAAATAATCCGATGTTCCATACCGGACACCTCCACGAGTCGTATAATCTCACCGAACATAATACTCTCAATGACGATTTGACGATCTTTAATGCGCTTCACTACCGCATGTCCACGTGTGTCATTGATCAACTTTTCAATCAATTCTGATAATTTCTCGTCTTTGATGATGTAATCTCCGACAATCTTATAGCGATTCTTCATTCGCTGGAACTGAAGCTTGACGAGCTTGCGGCCGGTTCGAATGGATACTAGGAACTGCCCTTCTGTCTCACTCCAATACAAGGAGTAACCCTCCTGAATAAGATCGCGGATGAGATTTTGGATTTGCCGGCGGTCAAATCGCAGCTCCAAATTGCAGTATTCGACTTCATGGCTTTTATTCACGGCAATCCCTCCCTTACCTCAGTTTAGTTGACGAAATGTTCTGATAATTTGTTCTTATCTTCATCTTATACTCCATCTTATGTAATGGCAACTTGGATTATTGACTAATTTTACGATTATAAGCGGCTAAACTTAAAAAAGGGCGCGGCCGTCTCGAAATGATAACGGCTCGTTCCCTTTTTGCTTCATTATTCCATAGGCAGCAGTGGAAAATATAATAGCTGGCTATCCATTTCCGGTCTGCTTCCTTACTATTTTAGCGCTGCCGCTATCGCTTCCTCTAAGTCCAGCTTCTGTACAATTGCTTCATTCCTAAGCTTAAGCTCTACAATACCCTCAGCGGCATGCTTCCCTACGACGATGCGAATCGGTATGCCGATGAGATCGGAATCCTTGAATTTGACGCCTGGCCGCTCGTCGCGGTCATCCAGCAGCGTCTCTACCCCAGCCTCTTGAAGTCTAGACGCAATATGAAGCGCCAAATCCATTTGAGCCTGATCCTTCGCAGACACCGGAATGACATGAACGCGATAAGGTGCAATCGACTTCGGCCATATGATTCCGTTGCTGTCCGAATGCTGCTCAACGACGGCGGAAAGCAGCCTTGATACACCTATTCCGTAGCAGCCCATAATTAATGGCTGCTCCGTACCCGAACCGTTCAGAAATTTAGCGTTCAACGTTTCGCTGTACTTCGTTCCAAGCTTAAAAACATGGCCGACCTCTATTCCGAGGTGGAACGTCAAGCGTCCTTGCCCGCAGCGCGGACAGCAGTCGCCGGCTATCGCATTGCGATAATCGCCTGCCTGCGCATTCGCCAAATGATCGTCCGGGTTTACGCTGCCAAAGTGATAGTCCTTCTCGTTGGCTCCCGCTATACCCGCATCCATTGCCAGTACTGCATGGTCTGCAAGGATAGGGATATTTAATCCGATCGGGCCGGCAAAGCCGGTCGGCGCGCCGGTTACGCGCTCTGCCGTCTCTTGATCCGCAAGCTCCAGATTGTTTGCAGCCAAAGCATTCTTTACCTTTATCTCATTTACCTCATGATCGCCTCGTACGATGACGGCAACGGGCTTTCCGTCGGCTGTATAAATTAATGTTTTCATAAAAGCGTCCGCGCCTAGGCCAAACGCCTCCACAAGCTGGTCCACCTTTTTAATGTCCGGTGTATGAAGACGTTCAAGCTCTTTCTTCTGCGAAGCCGGCCCGTTATTTTCTTTATGCCCTATGCGGTACTCGGCTTTCTCAAGATTTGCCGCATAGCTGCAGGCATTACATGCGGCTATTGTATCTTCGCCGATATCGGCGAGCGCCATAAATTCATGCGTCCCGCCTTCGCCTCCTATAGACCCTGCATCCGCTTCTACCGCGCGGCAATGGAGGCCGCAGCGCGTAAAGATGCGGTTATAGGCCTCATACATGCTCATATAACTGCGGTGAAGACCGTCCCAGTCCGCGTCGAAGGAGTAAGCATCCTTCATTAGAAATTCTCTGCCTCGCAGCAAGCCGTACCGGGGACGCTTCTCGTCGCGGAACTTCGTTTGAATCTGGTACAGCGTCATCGGCAGCTGCCGGTAAGAATTCACCTCGCCGCGGACTAAGGCGGTAATCACCTCTTCGTGAGTCGGACCGAGCGTAAACTCCCGTTCGTGACGATCGCGCAGCCGAATCAGCTCAGGCCCGTAGACTTCATAGCGGCTGGATTGCTGCCACAGTTCGGCCGGCTGCAACGCTGGCATTAACACCTCTTGCGCGCCCGCTTGATCCATTTCCTCCCGCACGATTTGCTCGAGCTTTCTGAGCACGCGGCGACCAAGCGGCAAATAAGTATAGATGCCAGCCGCAAGCTGTCTGATTAATCCTGCCCGCAGCATCAGCCTATGGCTGGCCGCTTCCGCATCCGATGGCGCTTCGCGCAGCGTCGGCATGAATAGTTGGCTCTGTCTCATCATTGATTGCCCTCCGATTGTTCAAATTCCGGTTCCGGTAGAAAAACAAAAAGAACGCACTCGTAAGGGACGAATGCGTTCGTGGTACCACCCTCATACAGCCGCCAAAACATCAGGACAGCTCTCAATTTGATAACGGAACGAAAATTCCGGCAGCGGCTGCTTCTTCAATACCGCTGCAGCTCGCAAGGTAGGAATTAGTCAATCGTTCATAGAAGCCTTGCAGCCTGCGGGCTTCCTCTCTGTTATAAACGGTTGCTGACTAATATAGCCTTGGTCGGCGCTGTTAAAATATCGTTAACTTTTGACAAACTTACAATATAACGATATCGAAGTCAAGCAGATTTTGGCACCGAATGAAGTGTTCATAATTTGCTCGTGCGGTTCGGTCTAAGCACGGCCGATCCAAAGGCGATCATTACGGCCGCGAATAGAAGCAATATTAGAAGCTGCAGTCCGATATCTCTAAAGCTGCCCCCGCCGCCTAAACGGTCAATCGCTGCAATGGCCCATTTTTGCGGCGTAAAATTAGCGAGCTTTTGCATAAAATCAGGCAGGAAAGATAGCGGGAAAAAGCAGCCGCTGATCATGCAGGTCGGAGTAATGATTAAGGTGTTGATATGAGACAGCTGGGTGCTGTTGCGTATAAGCCCCGCTACCGCAGCTGCCAGGCCTACGGCCGCCAGCAAAAAGAATTCCAGCACAAGCAGCATCGGTCCGAAAGAGATGCCCGGCGAATAGCCGAATACGAAATAAGTTAAGCCGAGAACGATAACGAGCTGAATGGTACCCACAAGCATGCTGCCCATAAAATTGCCGAAGGCGATATCAATAGCGCGCAGCGGGGCGGTGAACATTCTAGCCATCGTGCGCTGCTCCCTATCCTCCATCACAAGGCCGATTGATTGGCTGACGAGCAGCATAAGAAACATCAAGATGAGACCGATCATCATCGGATTGGAAACGATATTGCCCAGCTTCATACCGGCGTTCTCCGCCACAGCCTTCGGCGACGCCTGCGCTTCAAGCAAAGCGGTTAGCTTCGTTATGTCTGCTCCTGCACCGGCTCCTGAGCTCTGAACAAGAGCGACTGAGGCAGCCAGCTTATTGCCTTCCGTTTCCAGCATGGCTGCCAGCAAAGCATTCCACAATTGCTCATTCATCCGGTAGAGAACCGCCTTGGACACGCCTCCTTCCAGCCATTCCTCCGAGTAATCGGAAGGGATACAGATGGCGGCATCTGCTTTCCCGTCTATAACCATGTTCTTAAGCTCCTGCTCCGTTACGTTCGGCTCCAAATGAATCTCGTATAAACTTTCCTGCTCTAATGAGGAAGCAAGGTAGCCGCCTAATATGCCGGAATCCGCGTTGTTTACGGCAATAACCGCTTTTTCTCCTTCAAAGCTGGCGAACAGCCCTGTCATGATCGATAAAATGATTGCGGGGAGCATCACGTTCATAATTAACCCGCGGCGGGATCCCATCGTCCTGCGTATGAGCTGTGCCGCGATAAACAAGCTAGGCATGCTGACTCACCACCTTAGGCAGCCTGACGACTGCGATTATAGAAAGTATGAATGCGATAAGTCCAAGCATCCCGATTTCACTCCATACAGCCGATGTGTCCGTACCGCTCATGATCGCTCGGAGGCTGGTATTAGCCCAATGATTTATGGTTAGTTTATCGGCACCCCCAATCATCGTTTCAATTCCGGTCATCATTCCGCCGCTCAGAAAGGTCATGCTGAATACAATAATGGTAAACAAGGTTTGCGTTGTTTTTCTAGTTCGGGCGAATGACGCAATCGTGATCGCCAGCCCTTCCCCTGCCGCAGTCGTAAACAGACAAATCAGTGTAATCCATCCAAAATGGCTGCCCCACTCTACGTCGTAAACATAGGCTGTGAACGCTACGATTACGACCGCTTGCAGTGCAGCAAGCATGACTGCTCCAACAATGATGCCGAACACGATCGCTCTAAACGAGCCAGGAATGGCATACATCCGCTGCAGCGTGCCGCTCTCCCTCTGATTCAGCAAGGCAAGCGCCCCCGACATGCCGCCATAAAGCAGGAACATAATTAAGTAGGCCGCTGAATAGTATTGAATCGCAGAGGTCTCGCCGAATTCTTGACTATCCCCCGCCCCTAGATTACGGGTCGCAATGGGAGATTCACCTGCCGCAGCCTGGCTATCCGCTACATCGGCTGCTGCTGCAAGCTCTGGTCCAAGCGTCTCCATAGCCGCTAGCCGCAAATTCACTTTTGCCATATAGCCGTTTACAACAGTATCCGCTGCAATATTTTTCTCTTCATATCGTCCTGAATACGTTGACCATTTCGCCGTTTCACCTGCAAGCATGCGCTTAGAGAAATCTGCTGGAATAAACACGCCGTAATCGGCAATCCCTTCGCGCACAAAGTCCTGCACTTCACCCTCCGATTCGGCTTTAAGAACCTTAATAAAGGGCTTAATGGCCTCATCGTTCCAGAACGAATCGATGCTTGCTCTCATTTCCCCCTGGTCCGCAGTGTAAAGCGCGACCTTAGCGGGCTTCATTTCCGTATCAAACGCGCTTCCAAGCAGCAAAATCAGCAATAATGGCAATCCAATCAATATGATAAGTACGGAACGCATCCGGCTGTATTTGATCAGCTCATAATAAGCAGTCGTCCACCATGCACGCATCGTAAGCACCTCCTATTCGTCACGCAAATTGCGCCCGGTCATTTGCAGAAAGAGCGACTCGAGATTCGGCTCTACCCGCGTCAGTTTGCGAAGATTAATGCCGTGCTTCTGAATAATAAATAATAAATCCTGTAAAATGGAAGGCGATTCCTTCACCGACACTTCAATCGTCATGCCGTTGTCGTGCTCATCCAGTTTCTGCACGCCAGGATGCTCCTCCATCTCAGTAAGCGCAGTTCCCGATTTCCGGTCGAGCTCGAAAACAAGCTTCTCTTCCTGCCCTACCTGACGCTTTAATTGTTCCTTCGTACCGCTTGCGATCAGCTTGCCTTGATCAAGAATACCGATTTTTGTACAAATCGCTTCAACCTCTTCCATGTAATGACTCGTGTAAATAACGGTCGATCCCAGTTTATTCAATGTTCGTACCGATTCCAAAATATGATTCCGCGACTGCGGGTCGATTCCTACCGTAGGCTCATCCATGATAATAAGCTTTGGCCTGTGCATGATGGCGCATGCGATATTGAGACGTCGCTTCATTCCGCCAGAGAACGTCGACGGCTTATCCTTGGCCCGCTCCAGCAATCCGACGAATTGCAGCGCTTCATCTACGCGGTCGCGGAGCAGCGAGCCTCTAAGGCCGTACAGCTTTGCAAAAAAAGTTACATTTTCCCTCGTCGTTAAGTTTTCATAGATAGCCAGCTCCTGCGGAACTAAGCCGATCCGCTTCTTCACCTCTAGCGGCTGCTTCCGGATAGAGTAGCCATCAACCAATATGTCGCCGCCGCTAGGCGCAAGCAAGCCTGACAGCATATGGATTGTCGTGCTCTTGCCTGCGCCGTTTGGACCAAGCAAGCCAAAAACTTCTCCTTCGCCGATATTTAATGTAAGATGGTTAACCGTTAATGCCGTATCGTATTTTTTGACGACCTCGCGAAATTTGACCAGACTCATCAATGCTCATCCTCCCGGTTTGTTTCTGATAAACCAATTGTACGTCATGGCGGACAGCGGTACAGGTCTCATTCGTCACCTTCTGAAGGTGACAAAAGTCATCTCTTGCCTTAAGCGTTAACAGCAGCACAAAAGTTGGATGAAAAGCTCTCTTCATTATCGTTCGTCCATGTAACATTATGCTATAATGAAGCAAATTCAGCTGCGGGAGCTATATCGACATGAATATCATGCTATTTCGGATTCGGGCTTTGCTGGTGGCGGTCCCTTCTATTATTAGCATCGTGAACGTAAGCGCAGGCTCCTATGCCATTTACACGAGCTGTGTGCTGGTTGCCCTGCTCCTAATAAAGGTTGGCTCCATGTTTCCTAAATACAGCAATCTCTTTCTGCTTGCGGAGTTGATCGGCTTCGCCTGGTTTTCCTATACGTATGGCGAAGTCCTGTTTCTCTATCTGTTCTCCACGCTTCTTTCGATATTCCGCTGCAGGCCTGCACCCGCTGTCTGCCTCCTTTGGTCCTCAATCGGACTCGCGGCTTTACTTTCAGGCTTGCACGGCAGAGACATGGATATTATTTTTGCCGTCGCCGTGCTCTGGGCCACTATGTCGGCCATTCTTTATGCTTCCAATGAGTTCGAGGATAAGTGCCACCAAATAGAAGACTTATATGAAGCGCTGGCCGCCAGCCATGCGGAGCTCGACGCAGCGAGACTCAGAATGCAGGATTATGCCTCGCAGGTTGAGTATAATGCGCAAATCGAAGAGCGGAACCGCATCGCCAAAGATATTCATGATGACCTGGGCCACCGGCTGATTCGTGTAAAGATGATGTCTGAAGCCGCTCTTCATTTATTCGATGCGGATGCGTCAAAGGCAAGGAGAACGGTTGAGCAAATACGCGATCAGCTGCAGGACAGCATGGAGCTGATGCGCCGCACGGTGCGAAGGCTTGCGGCAGATGGCGGGAAGGACGCCAGAAGATATGCGCTCGATCGGCTCGTGGAAGAATCAGCTGCAGCATTAGGAATAACCGTAAGCTTCCGGGTGACAGGGAACCCGAGGCCGCTTTACCCAAGTATGGAGCTTGTCTTATTCAAGAATGCGCAAGAAGCGATTACGAATGCCGTTCGGCACGGAAAGGCGACAGCCATTGCGGTTGATCTCGAATTCCTGGCCTCTAGCGTCGCGCTTACGATCGCTAATAATGGCAGCCTGCCAAGCGAGCCTCTAGAGGCAGGTCTTGGCATGAAGGGCATGAGAGAGAGAATTGCACTGATCGGGGGCCGGCTGGAGTGGCAGAAATCCGACCGGTTCTCGGTTACGACGACGCTGCCGCTGCTTGGCGGTTAACGAAGATAGCGCGCGTTTAGAAATGGAGATGTTCGAGCTGATGATCCAAGTGTTGATAGTGGATGATGACCCTTTTATTCGAGAGAGCATGAACGTCATTTTGGAGCTGGATAACGATTTGCATGTCGCCGGCGTATGTGCGAATGGGCATGAAGCAGAAGCGTTTGTCCGTCAGCATCCCGTCGATGTTGTGCTTATGGATATTCGGATGCCGGTCTGTGACGGCGTGGAGGGCACAAAACTGCTGCGCGCACTCGACCACCCCCCTGCCGTCATCCTCTTAACGACCTTCGATGATGATGCGTATATCGCACAAGCGATCCGTAACGGAGCGAACGGCTATTTACTCAAAAACGTTCCTCCCAGCCGCATTATCAGCGGCATAAAGACGGTGCATGAGGGCTCAGTGCTGATTCACCCCGATATTGCCCGCAAGCTGGCCGGGATGTTAGAAACGCCTCGGGCCGATACAGTCAAACCGGTAACGGTTACCGGTCTTACACAAGCAGAGGGGCAAATCGTTCGCCTGATCGCGGATGGCCAATCGAACAAGGAAATTGCCGCCTCTATGTTTTTAAGCGAAGGCACGGTCAAAAATTATATATCTGAAATATTAAATAAGCTTGAACTTCGTGACCGAACTCAAATCGCTATCTTTTATTTGAAATTATTGCACCAATGATTCTTTTATTGAAGGAGACCAATACGATGACAACACAGACCGCCGCCCTGGCAGGCTTCACGCAAGCCGACTTCGACGTTTTTGGAATCGAAGGGCTTGAAGATAGAATGGCAGCCATTCAAAATCAAATTCAGCCCAAGTTTCGCGCAATCGGCGAACGGCTTAGCGTCGACGCAGCTGTTCACGCCGGCAATGAAATGTATTTGCATGTAGCCAGACATGCAAGGCGCAAAGTAAACCCGCCTAAGGATACTTGGCTCGCCATTTGCAGCAATAAACGCGGCTACAAAGCACACCCGCATTTCCAGCTTGGATTGTTCGACGACCACTTATTTTTATGGCTGGCGCTTATTTATGAAGTGCCGAACAAATCCAATATTGCTACGGCCTTCCTGAACCAAATCGACGATGTGATCGCTGCCGTGCCAAAAGATTATGTGCTGTCACTGGACCACATGAAGAAAGAGTCTACGGCGGTCAGCGGCATGTCGAAGCAGGATTGGAAAGACGCACTCATTCGTTTCCGGGACGTTCAAAAGGCGGAGCTGCTAATCGGCCGCCATGTGCAGGCGGATGATGCCATTCTCCGCGACGGCGATGCGCTGCTCGCGCTGGCTTCCTCCACTTACGAGACGCTCATGCCGCTTTACCGAATGGCAAGCATATAAACAAGCGTAAACGGCTGTCGCCGTCCATGGCGGCAAAAGCCCGTTTCGCGGTGAAATATAAGTTTATTTATAAATGTGAAACTAATAAATTCTTATATTTTAACAAAAAGGCTGTACCCCTGGGTCATGATATGCTCCCCATACAGTAGACAGGTTAAATAATAAAACCTGCTGCTGTGAGGGGAGCTTTTTCATGTCAAAAGAACAGTATAGCGCACCAGAGA
>NZ_LMRV01000051.1 GCF_001428245.1 Paenibacillus sp. Soil522 | reverse complement strand
CGTCCTCGTGTGTTTCTTTTTTATACTTGAGTATTTTGACCGTTTGATTATTTATCTTAATTGTGATGTGATTCTTTATTTTTCTGTTAGGTCCCATCAAAGAGTTCATGTCATCTACTTTATATCCGCATGCTTATACCTTTTTAGCATCCTATTGTACCACGTTAAACTGCCCGTTAGCTTAACGCCCAGCAGTACATCTGTACAAAATATCTCATTTTATGAAAATGTTATCGCTGCATGCTAAATGCACTAAATAAACAGAAAGTCCCTCACTCCCGTGTTATGAATCTCCAAAAAATACTACTGTGAAAAGATGCTTAAGATAAAATATAATGTAAACGTGATTGGTAAACGCTTAAGCACCGAAAATCAATGCTTTTGAAACGAGGACTCTTTAATGGATGTGATTAAAATAACAAAACTTTCGGTTATTTTGGGTATAATATTTCTTCTTGTTCTTGTTGGATGTTCTAGTTCTGATCAAGTTCAACCTGTAAACGAAAAATATTATCATTTTACTTCAGAAGTAGATGCACTCACAGACCAAACTAAAAATAATACAGAAAAAGATTCCTTTAAGATCAATTATTCTCTAAGCATTAAGAATTTTAATCCAACAGATGAAGCTTTTAAAGAGTTTAATGAGTCCTACCAWGGCCAGAGTCGAGAAATAAGACAAATCCAAATTACTGATCAAACCCGAATTTATATAGTTGATAGCCAAAGCAATAAAATCTCAACTTTACCTTCTGAATTAACTAAGGGAGATAAGATTGTGTTTTGGGTTCGGCCTTATCCATCAGTAGAGAGCCTGTTAGAAGCTGTAGAAATAAATATTCTCCAACAAGGATAATGGATTTGTCGTTTCTAAAAGCAGCTCCTCCACTATCGTACCCGTTAGTTCAACGAATTCATTTTAATAAAGATATCTCGTATTGCGATGTATTCTCTATCTAAAATACTCATCATAATATCCGTTTCATACTTGTCTTCAATTAATGCTCCTTCCCGTTCGATACCCTCCTTAACAAAGCCGCACTTCTCATAACAAGCTATCGCTCTATGGTTATACTCAATAACTCTCAAATCAACTCGGTGTAACTTTAATTCCTCGAATGCATATTGAAGTACTATTTGAGTTATTTCTGTTCCCAAGCCTTTCCCCCAAACAGACGAATCAAACAATCCTACAGCATATCTTGCACGACGGTCATCCTTACTGACTGTCAGTCTTGCTTGACCTATGCAGCGATCTTGAAATTCCACACACCACTCAAGTTTATTGGCTTTAATCTGTTCAATAAAATTTACTGCATCTTCGATTGTCAGAGGTTTTAAATTTCTTGTATCACCACCATACATTCTCACAAGCTCTTTGTTCCTTCCACATCGGAAACGGTCATTAATATCAGTATCAATTGGCTGTCTTAGCTTAACCTTTAGGCCTTCAATTAGAGGTGCTTGGTTCATTTGATTAAAACACTCCTTTTTCCTTTAATTAAACAACCTAATATAATGGGGCATCACCACGTAACCTGCCCGTTAGCGGAGTACATAAAAACGGCCGCCTAGGCAGCCGCGTTACCGGACTATCGTACCCGTTAGTTCAGCAGTCTGCCGAACGGTTTGCGTCTGTTCAAAGAGGGGAGGATCCGGCCTTATCACCAAATCGCGGGTGTAAACCGATCATTAAGTATCGTAAACAGAGTAATAATCTTCAGTGATTGTCATATTTGATGCTCACATAGACGAAAACCTTCTTATCCCGACTATAATCATTGCCCGTATGTCCCTTAACCCTCCACTCCGCTGTGTAACCTCCGGGTACCTCGGTAGCACTGTACTCGGTACCATCCGGGAGTTCCGTCGTCTCTTCCGGCAATCGGTTACCCTCGCCCACAGTCTCCAGACTAAGGTCATAATCTTCCCCTTCCGGAGAACCCATGGAGACCTTAACGACTCCATGGAAACCTTCAGGGGGGCTCCAAGATCCACTCAACTCTTGTCCTGAGGACGAAATGTACCCRTAAWATAACAAAAACTCATAATTGGATCCGCCGTATGAATAAGTTTTGGAATCGGAAAGCTGAAAAGAGCCGGGAGCCGTATATGCTGTAGTAGTGACCGTCACGTCTTTTTTCACACTTTGATTGCCATCGGCATCGACGGCAACCAATGAAAARAGGTAGGACGTGTTTGGAGACAGCCCCTTCACTTCATAGCTGTTCACATCCCCATTCAAGGTATCCAGCAGCGTGTTGTCTTGGTATAGCAAGTACTTGTCTATACCCTTTTCATCCGTAGCCGGCTGCCAATTCAGCTGTACACTGTTATAGGTCACATCGGTAACCGTCAGCACGTCGCCCGCAGGCCACTCTGGCGCTTCAGGACTRGATTCRCCAAGTCCTTGAACTTGTACGGGAATGTAACGTTCTGTCKTTGTTCCATCGCCGAGTTGTCCCACCAAATTATTTCCCCACGCCCAAGCAGTTCCATCGCYTTTGACCRCCAAACTATGGTATCCACCCGCAGAKATGGCAGATACCGAAGTGAGACCCTGTACTTGAAAGGGAGTATAACGATCTACAGTGCTTCCGTCGCTCAGTTTGCCCGTTCCCCATGTCCAAGCAGTTCCATCACTTTTGACCGCCAAACTATAATTAGAATTCGCTGCAATAGCGACTACCGAACTGAGACCCTGTACTTGAACAGGAGTGTAACGAGTGTGATTCGTTCCATCRCCGAGTTCACCATRCRMATTCGCTCCCCATGACCAGACGGTACCGTCGCTTTTGATTGCCAAAYTATGAAGATCGCCAGCAGAGATAGCGACTACCGAACTGAGATCTTTCACCTGAACGGGAATCCTTATATTATACTCTTCGGTGAATCCAATGCCTAATTGACCATAGCTCCTTTCTCCCCATGCCCATACGGTTCCGTCGGCTTTGACCGCCAAACTATGCAAACCATTCGCAGCGATTGCGGTCACCGAATCGAGACCTTGCACCTGAAACGGAACTGTACGATAGTAGTACGTCGTTCCATCGCCCAGTTGGCCAGAATTATTAAATCCCCACGCCCAGACCGTCCCGTCGCTCTTTAGAGCCAAATTATGTGCAAAGCCCGCAGAGATAGCGACTACCGAATCGAGATCTTGCACTTGCACGGGAGTCAATCGATCATTTGTGGTCCCATCGCCCAATTGGCCGTAGTGATTCGCTCCCCACGCCCAGACCGTCCCATCGCTCTTTAGAGCCAAACTATATCCATTGCCCCCAWCTACGGCTACTGCATTTACGTCCTTTACCTGAACGGGAGTCAATCGAGCAATTGTAGTCCCGTCACCCAGTTGGCCTCTGMTATTTGYWCCCCAMGCCCATACGGACCCATCATTTTGGAGTGCGAGACTATGAGCGCCCCCTCCTGCAACCTGTTGCACCGTTTTTTCAGCAGCAATCGCTATGTTTGATACAGATAYAAGACTAAAAAGCARACAAATGATGACCATGGCCATAAATCGTTGAGATTGTTTTATCATCTTGATTCTCCTCCCATCATGTTCAGATGCGTCTAAACCCTTTAGAGCCTTACTTGGCCAAATGATGACCATGGCCATAAATCGTTGAGATTGTTTTATCATCTTGATTCTCCTCCCATCATGTTCAGATGCGTCTAAACCCTTTAGAGCCTTACTTGGCAAACACCTCAAACCGCCCCATATTAGAATTAGCTGAAACGGTTGGATAGGAGAAAGCTCTCGTTTCCCTCGGACGTTCAYTCCTTCGGATTACAAGCGCCCATCATTCCTTTTCTGAYYAAATTTTACCACTTATTAGTCGGTTTTCTATGCGCTTATGGGACTACTTCGCCCGTTACTTCAACAAAAAAAGCAGCCGGTCGTTTGACCAACTGCCGTGCGCTTATGGGACTACTTCGCCCGTTACTTCAACAAAAAAAGCAGCCGGTCGTTTGACCAACTGCCGTAATGTCGTGATTGAACTAACGTACCCGTTAGCGTAATCAACTAAATTTATTCGTACTCATCCTCAACTACTGGGATATACGGTGACAAGAAACTGTCCGTCTCACGAGTTAATGCCCCGCGAGCCAGTTTCCAGACTACGAACTCCGTTGTTTTGAAACGGTCGATTTTCCGACTCCGCATGGACCTCAGATGAGACATATGGTTGGTTTCTCGTACGCAATTCAATCACCTCCGGACATGGAAACTTTCGCTTCGAGTGCGGATTTTATCGATTGTTTACGCAGCAGCTCCGTTCTTGCTCCCATTTCCGATGCAAAAAACATCTCCTGCTTGAATAGTTTGATCAATGCATCCTTTGCCGTTTCACGCGCCATCTTTTCAGATTGCAGTAAGTAAAAACAGATGCGGTAGCATTCAATTTCATGTTGTTTCAAAATGGAAACACGTTGATGAATATCCATCATTTTCTGCCGAAAATGAGCTTAATCCCCGTTATATTCCGTAGAATCAGCCACGCGATGAAGGTGAAGAAGCCCCCTCCTGCATAGTAACTGAAAATGGATTGACTTATTTGCGAACCGAACATCGCCCCGCCATACAGAAACGCACAAAGGATGACACCTGCTCTCAAAACCGGCTCCAGCTTTGGATAGAGCAGCAATTTGCCGTTGTTCTCGTTGATTGACTTACCGGCCATACGAACGATTAACAATAGACTCACCACCGTAACGATCAAGGCCATGTACACTCCACCGTATCCGATGTAGACATATTGATTGCTATTTATTAAATGCATGTTGGAACCAATATCGTACAATCTTAGCGGGAATGAGACAACGGACATAAAATCATTTAACATGCGTCTTCCCCAGAAAATATATGAACCAAAATGCTTGTCTAAGAAAACGTAGATAAGACTGGAAAGAACTACCGGAATATACATACTAACAAATCCGACTACGAACTGCGAAACGACGCTTGCACAAATCAAACCCATGAACAAACTGAAGCTGAACACACCGATCAAGATGAACAACTCATGTACATGGTAATACCATAAGGCACTGTGTTTAACATACTCGGAGAGAATGGTGTTATTCAGAATGTAAAAATTTAAGCACGTACTGACAAGCACTGCGGCAACGATATGGACCGTCCCGATCAACCATGCAGACAGAAACAAATCGACCCTACGTACAGGCCATGAAAACGAGTAATCGAAGCTTCGATTCGATCTGGCCAGACCGATCATAAGCACCGCCATTCCAACACAAAGCAATATCTGAATCATAGATTCCGAACTTATATTGGCGAAGGCAAAATAATAATTAAACTCCTCATTACTGCCCCCTTTCCAATGATCAAAAGAATACTGTACATCTTGCGCATGATTATTAAACTTAAACGTGATCCATAACGTCACCAGCCAGAACGCCCAAATCGCGAATTTGGCCTGTTTATAATTTTTATATAACAATGCTTTATTAAACATATATATCTTCCCCTAACACGGTCTCAAAAATATCCTCCAGCGTGATCGGGAGCTCTTCAAGCAAAATCGGGTTCGTCAACCATATTTTTTTCATGGTTTCTTCCGGCTGTTCCTTGATCAACAGCGTCATTACGCGGCCGACTTGGCCGATTAACTCGACATAGTCGCATTCGGCTACGTTTTCCAGGGAACCATCTTTATATGCAACTTGCACTTTCTTGTAGTGCCTCTTCACTTCTTCCATGCTTACGGTCATCTCCAATCTACCACCTTTCATCAAGAGGATTTTATCCGCTATCTTCTCCAGCTCATGTAGCAGATGGGTCGAGATGATCAGCGATAACCCGCGCTCCGACACTTCCTCTAGCAGGATTTGCATGATTTGCTTCTTGACCACGATGTCCAGTCCGTTCGTCGGCTCGTCCAGCACAATTAACCGGGCACCGCTGCAGATCGATAACAGGATAAAGAACAATGCCTTCATCCCGCGGGAAAAGCTTCTAAGCGATCGGTTGAACGGCAAGTTGAACTGTTTGAGGAATGTGGTCATTTTCGCATTGTCAAATTCGGTATAAAGGACTTGGTGAAGCTTGATGATTTCTTTGGCGGTATACCCGTTAAACATAGCGGTATGGTCAGGAACAAAATATAATAACTTGCGTACGTTATGATCTTTTGCGACATCGCGCCCTTCGAAACGGACGTCCCCACTGTCCGGGTCCAGTATGCCCACCAGCGTATTAAGCAGCGTCGTCTTTCCCACGCCATTACGTCCGAGCAAGCCGACGATCTCTCCCTCTTTGATGTCGAAGTTGATATTGTCCAAAATGTTTCTTCCGTCGATCATTTTACCGACGTTCCGTACGCTTAACATGGTCTCCACCCCCCAGCTCTCTCCAATATTGCTCGATCCATTGTAGCAACGTTTCACGATCGATTCCTGCATAGGAAGACTCCATGACGATCAACCGCAACATTTTCTGAATCTCTTCCATTTTCGCACTGTCTCCTTTAGTGGTTGTCGCTCCGACGGCGAATGTACCTTTTCCTCTGCGCGTTTCGATAACTCCTTGGCGTTCCAGCTCTTGATATGCCTTGCTGACCGTATTCGGATTAATCAGAAGTGTGGCTGACAATTCCCGGACAGACATCAGTTTATCGCCTTTCTGTATAACACCTTGTAATATTCGTTCTTTGGTCTGCTGCACGATTTGCTCCCAGATCGGAGTCTGACTTCGTTCGTCTAAGTGTAAGTACATGAGGTCCTCCTTTCTCCATGTGTTTTATGCGTATTAGTTGGTATAGTACACACAATACACACTTGATTGTTATTTGTCAATTTGGGGCCACCTCACGAAACGGAAAGAATCGTACGCTAAGCAATTCGTTGCATGAAAAAAACCGGACCCTTTACTCTACAAGGGAATCCGGTATTCGTAATCGGGGCTTGAGCGAAGTTAAACTAACGTACCCGTTAGTTGAATAACGACAAAATCATTCATCAACACTTTGACGACAATTTCCACTTATTTCAATAAAATCTGTGCTTCATCTTTTACCTAATACAATTTCCACTTATTTCAATAATAACTCCACTCGTCCAAAGTCCAATCATCCACTAATTTTTCAATAAGCAAAGTATCATTCCATGTTCCCCAAGGTGAAAATTTTTTTTGTTCTTCGCTTAGTTCTTTAACGCTCTCTCTTTGCCAACTATCATAATCAACTATGTGCCAGCAAATAAATTCGCCTCTGACAAAATGATCATCTCTAAATTTCCTTGGTAATTTAAAGTTGGTTGGTAATGGATAATTACCCATTTTAATTACTATTCTTCGATTGTAAGCAGCACCTAAAGGAAAATGAATAAAGTACAGTTCCTTATTTTCAACCAACTCATCTAGTCTCTCGCATCCATCTATATACAAGCCATCTAATATTCTTATCAATTCACCAATGGTTTCGTGCTTGTGCACATATTGTAGATATGATTTCCCCTTTGGTGTTGAAATCTCAAACACGTCTCCAATTTTAATACGAGCCATTAAAATCAATCCTTTTGCTCTTTATGTTTATCTTAACACGAATTTCAAGTAATCTGCCCGTTAGCCATCCATGCATCTCTTATACTGCACCACAGAGCAAGAAAGTTAATCCGTTCTTTCATAGTAGTTGAGTGAAAGAATGGAGCATCTGCACCGCGGCAGCTTGCTCCACTATCGTACCCGTTAGCGCAATAGGACCGCCAACAGCTATGTGATAACAAGAATATATCCTATTCAATTTTTCCCTTTCCAGCCAATTGAGTACCACCAACAACACCTATCTGACCGAACGTATAAATATAATCTGTTTTTTGGGCTTCCTTACTGCCTTGGATTGAAACGAAATACTCTTTGCCTTCTTCTATCAGGTTATAAAGCCTTGAGTCATCTATCATTACTTTATATTTTGTTTTATTTTTTGTTGTGTCATTGGCATTTGACCCGATAACCCACATTTTAAGGTATTTACCAGGTTCAATTAGGCTATCTTTCTTTTCAATATGCATTTCCATAGCTATGCTTTGAAAAGATTTCTCTCTTTTAACTTGAAAATAGAAAGTTAGCGATAAAATCAACACCAAGGTAATCACTGAAAAGATAAACAAGTAGATACTTTTTTTCTTGAATGAAATATTCAGGTTTTACACCACCAGTCGATTATTCGATTTAAACTAACCGCCCGTAACAGCGGGACTCTTCTTAAGCCACGATATTAGTAATTCCTTCTTTACACGTACCGCTTTAGCAACACAATTTGTTGCATTATCCTGACCGTTAGGTAAATAAAGGCTTCTGATCTTTCTGTTCAGCTGTCTTCGTGTCATTGTTCAGCTATCGTACCCGTTAGTTCAATGAATCTCCATATTTCTTTTTCCAATTATCACTCCATTCTATATAACTCAATCCTGTTACTTCCTCTAATGTTTTTCCATCCAATGAATAATATCCCCCCACCATACCATCGACATCAGGAAAAGAATACCCACCAATTACTTTACCTTCAGAAAGCATTATATAAACATTGCTCTTCGCTTTATATATCTTTTCCAAAGGATGATTTGAAACGGTGAAGGCATATATTGTTACTTCTTTTCCAAAATACTTATCGGGCTCTACCTTTTGAACGCCCCATGCCTGTTGAAATGGTATAGATTCCGTATTTCCAAAAAGTTTTCTTTTATCTAAACTGTACCTATTAACTTCACCTTTGTAGGATGTAACATTATAACCTTGTGCCCTAACGTATTGTTCGGCAATTTTTTCATCACCAGTGACCTCATTGCTACATCCAACAAGAATTAGAAACATTAAACCAATCAAAATACCGAATTTTAAATATCTCATTTTTAATACCCCCAATTAGGAACATTACTTCTAATGATTTAGACGGATTCGAAGTAAATGAAGTTGCGATAACCTGCCCGTTAGCGGGGAAAAGGCAGCCGATAATACTGGCTGCCTTCTCCTGTGGTTTTTGCGCTATCGTACCCGTTACTTCAACAATTCCACATTTACTACAAAATCTCGAACATCTTTCGGAGACGTTAAAATGATTATTTTCTTTTCATTCGATAAACTCCGAAGTTTTTCTAAGATCTTTGGCTTTTGTTTTTCAGGGTATTCCCAGACCCATTTCAGAAATTCAAGACTGACCCTTTCTTCGCAACCTTCAGCCATATCCGTTCTTTTCTTGTTACGGTACTGGAATCTTCTCTTCAGCACGCGGATAATGCAGATCCACCTCGACAGATCAAAAAATATGATCGTGTCAGCCGCCTGCAACCTAATGTCAATAGTGCCTCCATAATTGCCGTCGATAATCCAACTTGTATGACTTATGAGCTCCTCTTGAACATCTTTTTGCTCGTTTTTGGGTGTGCTAATCCAGCCTGGTTTCCAAAAGATTGCATCCAGATGATGAACTTCAATTGATAAAATCCCGCCCAGCTTGCGAGCCAAAGTTGATTTACCTGAACCTCCAGAACCTACAAGTACAATTCTTTTCATATTGACCCCCGTCAAATGAATCTTATAAACTGATATTCCCTTAATTAAAAACTATCTGACTACGGATAGAAGTGTTGCAAAACGACCCCTTTACCATCTTCCACTATTATTTCTGCATATGTCCCATTAATGAATGTGATTTGTGGAGGAACATGACCACAATCAATGTCATAAATAATTGGTATCTCTAGTTCATCAGAAAGTTCTTTATACACGTCTTCAACTGTATAGCCATCAACAGTATGATTTGCAGGACTCCGACCAAACATAATACCTGAACATTGTTCAAGCCAACCTGCCAACTTCATTTGCACTAATGACCTACGTAAATCCGTTGTTGTTAATTCGCAATTTTCTAAATACCATAACACAGATTCATCATTGAGAAATTGCTTTCTAAAGCCCTGTACATCGCCAAATTGTGTTCCAATCAAATGTCTTATTACATCTATACACCCGCCAAGTAACCGACCTTTTATCTTTACACTATTATTTGAAGTAGTTTTCCAATATGTTTGTTCAGTTAGTTGAAATACACAAGGTGAAGGGATATTATGATGCCATTCTTTTTGATATTTTAATGAGGAATATTGAAGAATTGATCCTCCAGTTTCAGTTGATAAGACAGATTGCCACATTGCTGTCGTATCATCCGAATATTCTCCTCTTAAATCAATTAAATTAGTTCCATGAGCAGTTGCTATTCCTGTTTTTAAAGTGATTGCCAATAACAATACTCGCTTGTATCTGAATAACCTAATATCCACTTTTCTTTTATATTTTCAAAATCAACATATTCTAGCATCTCAATCAATAGTTCTCCGCCCCAAGGAGGAATGATGATACCGATGTTATCATTTTGCATCATTTTATTAAACTCATCTGCACGCTTTTTGGCAGTTGATGATTTTGCTTTACTTTGAGTCCAAACAGTCTCTCCACAAATGACCTTAAATCCTTTCATCTCCATACGACTACATGCAAGTCTAAACATATCATGTAATTCAACTTGTACTCCAGATGAGGATGCTGTTACTCCTATAGTTGCTCCTTTTTCTAAAAGTGGATATTTAATCATACTTAACCCCCAAAAAATACTTTACATGATGTTACCAAACCGAAGTTAGTCGAACAAGAACTATTTCATAATCGTTATTCAACTAGACTGTCGGTTAGCACAGAAGGCTGCCAATCGGTAGCCTTCACCTGATGTTATTGAACTCTCGTATCCGTTACGGCAGCTCCCCCACTATCGTACCCGTTAGCTCAATGATCATTAGATCCAGTGAGCATTCATTTCTTATTTTCTTCGTAGTTTAAGGACCGAGAACACTGATAAGACAAGCCCAATAATTAATAACCATATCCATCCCTTGTAAGAAATCATAAGAGTAAGCTCCCAAATGTTTGATGGACCTGAATTGGGATCGTCACTATATGGATAAGCAAAGACCGATGGTAGTGCTCCATAAAAAATCAGAGCCGTTCCGATTATCAAAGAGAAATATGAAATTGCTTTCAGAGACATCCCCTAGAACCTCCATTTCACCGTTAGAATAAAGAATAGCCCCATCTACTTTTTCTCTTTAATACTCATCAACAATATACCTAAACAGACAACTATTATTATAAAAGTCAAAGAAATACCTGGAATTGTGGGGTTTCCAGAACTAATCGATCCACCACCCTGAACAAATGCAGCTCCTTTCTTTATCGATTCCGATAGTTGATCAAAACCATAAGCTATAACAATACTTAGTAAAGAAAATCCGATTAAAATAACACCAGCTAATTTGTTATTCAATATTTTCTCTCCTTCAATGTAAATGATGAAAAATATCCTATAAAATAGGACGAAAACAAAATGCGGAAGTTGCGTTAGCCTGCCCTTTAGCGTAACGAAGGGCTACCACGCGGCAGCCCTTTCGGCGTTCAATTATCGTTTCCGAAAATACTCTGATAAGCCAAGAAATGCCCCGATCCGAGTTCAAAACCTGAATCGAGGCGTATTTCGGTTCGTCTACTTCATCGGATTATTTCTCGCTCAAAAGCGACGATCCAATCACCTTGAATGGCGGCATATCCTTCGTCTCCTTCGATAACAAGACCGAACAAGTTCTTCACATCGAGGTATTCTTTCCGCTCGCTATTGTCAAATTCCAGCGTGATATAGTAATACGTCCTGGAAGAGTTCACAGGGTGCACCCCTCCATTGCCATTGCTGTGATGGCTCTTATGGTTGCGAACCTCCATCCGCTTGGCGACGACCCTGGCAAACTCGGATTGGCGCGGCGACCTCGCATTTTTGAAATAGCGTGCGCCGTTTGTGACGATGCTGATAATGACGATTACGAATACAATCACTATCAAAATAGGAACAATTGTAAACATAATGCCAAAGCCTCCGCCCATGGACGGTCCAGTGTTAATCATACGACGTACTCTCCCCAATCTTACTGTCTTTTTCTATATGTACGGTGAAGCAGCCAGTTTGGTTGCCGTCTGGTCAGATGTTTTTGGATTGAAAATAGGAGGAAAAATCCGGTACTCAAAAGAGACCGGATAACACCTGCTTATTAAACTAACGTACCCGTTAGTTCAACAAAGTCAGTTATCTAAGAACTTCCGTAACAATGTTTGCATACGATGTGAACGATTGCTATTTAATTAGGGAGTGTTCTTCATGAAGGAAAGATTTATTCTACGCATTGGCTTTTGCCTTCTCGCTTATTTGATTGCTTTGTCCATATTCAATAAACCGTCAATATCATTCGAAGAAGCCGCTCAAATTGCCGAAAAGGTAACTCCAATATCAGATGGGTATCATATAAGTCAGATAAGTGGCAGAAATAATTGGTCGTTTCTTTTTGCTACTAATCCCGTTTACAGGTTTAATGTGATTGCTATTAAAACCGAATCAGGATTTCAACACCGGGAATATAAAGTTGAAATTGATGCGAAAACAAAAGAAGTCGTGGAAATCAAAGAAATTAACTAATAACTCCCACTACCGTACCTCTCTAACCAGATAAACAAAAAACACCAACTAATGGATAGCGGTGTCGGCTTTATATTGAACTATCGTACCCGTTAGTTGAACAACTCGAGTAGCGCGCTGCAGAAACAAAATTAAAAAATTTCAATATTATTAATAATTCCAGCCAATCATTTCTCTTACAGATTCGCGTGAGCACATCCGCTACATGGTGCCATGTAGCTACAATCCCACTACATCTACAAGATCTAAAAGATTTCTAATAATATATTTGGGTTTAATATCATTAGATACCTCTAAGTTTTGACGGTTGTATATGTAGCTACAATCCCACTACATCTACAAGATCTAAAAGATTTCTAATAATATATTTGGGTTTAATATCATTAGATACCTCTAAGTTTTGACGGTTGTAATAGCAGAAGTCGATTCCCGAGTTCACAGCTCCATGATAATCATCTTGTAATGAATCCCCTACAAATAGAACTTCTTTGTTGCTGAGCTTAAAATCGTTTAAAGCAATTTCAAAAATTTCTTTTTTGGGTTTCCTAATTCCCACTTCATCAGATATCACTATGGACTTAAACAAATCATAAATATTCCCAGATCTTAACCTCTTTCTTTGAGATTCACTTATTCCATTTGTGATTATTCCTAGTGGATATTTATCTTTAAAGGTAGACAGAATTTGTTCTGCTCCTTCTTCAAATAAACATRTATTACAAAAATAATCCCAGTAAGTGTCTGATAAATTACTATGAAATAATTCGTCCAGGTTTAAAGCGTCTCTAAATGAATTTCTCAATACATCGCCAATTGTTTTCACTTCAATGCCATTTACAAAGTTCATCCAATGACGAAAATTATGCTCCGAAAAATTTCTCCAAAACAAATTCCATTCAACAGCATCATCAATAAAGAGATTATGGTCTTTACAGGTTTTCTTCATAGATTCTGTTTCACATGAACTAAAATTTAATAATGTATTATCCAAATCAAAAATAACGGCTTTGTACATGAAAGATTATGGTCTTTACAGGTTTTCTTCATAGATTCTGTTTCACATGAACTAAAATTTAATAATGTATTATCCAAATCAAAAATAACGGCTTTGTACATGTTTTCATCCTCGATTATTATAGTTTGTTTTAAGATTAAAAAAACTCTCCATAACAGCTTTGTTCAAATGATTTCACAAACTTCACAAATCACCGTTTGTTTATATAGCAAAACAATCGCTTATTTCCTTTTATATGCTTTGCTTGTTAAAATCAGTGCTCCTCAACTATCGTATCCCGTTAGCGCAATGATTTTCTTGTCAGAACCAGTAACTTTTTACTCACTTCATGGGATAAATGCTCATAACCAAGTTCACCGAAATGAAGTCCATCGTTCCGCGTTCCTCTCAAAATTTCGGTCAAATTATGTAGGGCACTCATACTTGAAAACAAGTCTACATAATGACTGCCTGTTGTTACACTAACTGCATGAACGACCTCCGAATATTCCTTAAGCACGGCGTTGGTACGAGCATGTTGTAACCTCTCATCAACAGGTGCAGGGCTAATAAGTATCATCTTTTTTGGAGTAATCGCTGCTACAATTTTCATGAGATTGCTTTTATAGTCTTGTAACTGAACCATTTTGTGAAAGGCTGCATCATTTGCTCCGAGTAGAACCGTCACGAAATCAGGGTTATGAATTAAGACATCTTTTTCAATTCTCTCAAGCGCATCAAATGTATTGTCACCAGGTACACCAGCGTTAATGACTTCCCAGTTTCCGCTAAGTTTACCTTGCAGTTTTTTTGTTAATAAGGGGTGATCGTGACCTTCTGTTCTAGCGGTGATGCTGTCACCTAAACAGACTAATATCATTTTTTAGCTTCCTTCCTACAACAAAAAAATCTTTAATAAAATATTTGACGATAAATAAGCATCTCCTGCATTAAACTGCCAGATAGTTTAGAGGAGCCCAAAGAAGCACTTAAAAATAGCGACGATACAACTAATAGCGACGATACAACTCTTTACGACGTTCGCCCCGAAGTTGGGCATATATTTGGGTAGTGGATGCCTTCTCATGGCCAAGCATCCCCTGGATGAAATCTAACGGTGCACCATTATCCAGTAGTATGCAAGCGAATGTATGACGAAATCGATGAGGGTAAACATTCACCGCAACCTCGCCGCGGCTTGCCATTTTTTTGACTGTCCATCGTATTGTAGGGATCGCCATCCTACGGATCGGATATGTTTCTGTTACAAATAGGGCTTTACACGAATCCTGTCTATCTCCCATATATCTCTTTAACCATACCTTACACTCAGTCGTAAAATAAATCTCTCTCTGTTTTGATCCTTTTCCATTTACAATTGCTGAGCAATGTTCCCAATCTATATCTTCGATGTTTATTTTCTGTACTTCACCAACGCGGCAACCTGTACAATACAAAAATTCTAAAAGAGCACGCTCTCGATTCGACAGACAAGAAATCTTAAGTTGGATAACATCTTCCTCAATCAGAAATTTAGGAATGCGTTTTTCCGTTTAAAAATTCTAAAAGAGCACGCTCTCGATTCGACAGACAAGAAATCTTAAGTTGGATAACATCTTCCTCAATCAGAAATTTAGGAATGCGTTTTTCCGTTTTTGGTTCTCTTAATTTAAGAGATGGATTTCGGGCAATATGCCCTTCTTCAAATGCAAAACGAAATAGGGATCGCACAAATCGAATACGGTGTCCTAAGCTGCTTGGTTTTAACCGTTCTGCGGGATTTCGGGCAATATGCCCTTCTTCAAATGCAAAACGAAATAGGGATCGCACAAATCGAATACGGTGTCCTAAGCTGCTTGGTTTTAACCGTTCTGCTTCTTTTGCCAAATATTCCTTAAGCAAGCTCAAAGATATTTCCTCAATTTCAATGTCACCTATTTCCCGAATGAGAATTCTCAATTGAAGAGAGTACGCTTTTAAGGTATGAGGACTAAACCCTAGAATTCGCTTATCAGCTTCATACAGTGCCCACAAATCGTTTAACTTCATGAAAAAGCCTCCCAATTATTTTTAATTCTAGCTTTGCTTGAAATGGGAGGATTTAATCTATGAAGTATTCCCGAGGGAGGTGAGCAAAGGCTGTCGATTAGTCGGCATCCTTTCGATGATGCTATCGTTGCCCTTTAGTTCAACAACGAAAAACGCCTCCGCGCTTATTCCTTCGCAGAGGCGTCAGTCATCTCATTACAGCTCTTCAATCGCCGCAAGCACCGTATTGTTGAAATAGTCGGCGTACATATTTTTGAACGGGCGATTGTGATCGAGCTCGACGGATAAATGAACGGTTACCGTTCCATATACCGGATCGGCGCACACGAACGGTCCCGCAGCTCCCCAATGCGAATAGGCCGCGCCGGAGAATAGGTCGCCGCCGTCCCGTTTCGTACCGTTAACGGCCCATCCATAGCCCCAATACGCTTCAGGGAAAACCTCATCCCGATAATGCGAGGCAACCCCCGCAATTTGGTTTCTGGTCATTTCTTTGACCGTAACCGGGCTAAGCAAACGTACTCCGCCATAAACCCCGCCATTCAAAAAGAGCTGCGCAAAGACAGCGAGATCCAGAGCTGTACCATACGCGCCGCCGCCCGCCGATTCCGAAGCGATCATGCCCGGCGTCTCGATCCATTCGGCGCACGGAGCATCGGCAGGACGCCGAACAATGCGGTAACGCTCCTCCTCCGGCACGTTGAAAAACGTATCGCGCATGCTAAGCGGGTGAAAGATGCGCTCTGTCACGAATGAAGCGTACGACTGTCCGCTGATCCGCCGAACGATTTCCCCGAGCAGCTCGTACCCGTAGCCGCAATAGGCCATCACCTCTCCCGGTTTGTTCGCCAACGGAGCATCGTAGCCAAGCGTCAACGATTCGTATATATCCGCTTGCTGATTGTCCGGGCAAAGCGAGAGATCAACGCTTCCGCGCTTGCCGTCCTTATGCTCCCAGAGGCGTTCTGGATCGATACCCGACGTATGCGTCAGCAAATGATGCACGGCTACGGCCCGTTTGCCCTCTCCGGTAAACTCCGGTATGTAATCGACGACGGGACGGTTCAAGCCGATTTTCCCTTCCTCTACCAACATCAAAATAGCCGCTGCCGTAAACAATTTTGTTACGGAGCAGAGCGGAAATAAAGCATTGATCGATAATCCCTTCGTTCCCTGTTCCCCGCCGAACTTGCCGTCCGCTTGGTGGACCACAACCGTTCCTCTACGGGCAGCTACGACGACCTGAGCCGGCGTAATGCCTTGATGCTCCATATCCGAAGCCACCCGCTTGACCCGCTCCACTCTTTCCTGCGACATCCCGCATTCGCTTGCCCTGCCTTCTTTCAACACATAATCGTTCATGGTTTAAGTCGCCCCCATCGCCGTTAATAGTTAATAAATATATTTATCGATATATATTTATATTAACATAAAGCGCATGGCCGGACTATCAAATACTGCAAGCTATGGGACGCCTGCTAGATTAGGACGACTCCGTTTGTATCGTCATGTTTTATTTCTGGGGTCCAGCCAACATTCGTCAAATTGTTGGCGCTACCCCTATAGGCATTAACAGTAGAACGGTACCGACTACAAAGCCGTAGAAAAAGATCCTTGTATTATCTTTGCTCATTGTTAAAGCCACCTTTCCAAGACTGCCGCTGCTGTGTAACAAAGTGTAACGAGATGCCCCGATAGTTTTTGTTTTTTTATACTGTGGCTGTGTCACCTTATCCGGTACTTCAATATATGAGTGTGATACATCTTTACCTTCTCACTTTTCGAATGTAAATGTCTCAACGATATTTTCAAATTCCTCTTTTGATAATGGTGGGACGTTACCATGAAATTCATAAATATGCTCATTGCCGACATAAATGATATTTCTAAGCTCGGAAATATTAGTAGCTCGGACATATGCTGATTGTAAGGCATATTTATAAATCGTAAAATCACCTTTTGTTTCCTTGGTTACGTCCTCAAAAAGTTTATTATCCGCTTCTTCAGATGAGAGTTTTCGTTCGATCTCTGAATCCAACCATTTTTCCACACCCTCTTCAGGGATAGCATGTGTTCGAAAAGAGATATATTTTTCGGTGGCACTTTCTTGCAAAGTACTATCAGTGATTTTATCCCATGATGCAGGATATTGAATAGTCCAACCATCTTTACTTTGATATTTCAATAATTCTGAAGGAACTTCCGTAGGTACCTCGCTTTCAATCGGATGACTCGTTTCTACAGGAACATCCGTCGGTTTTACTTCCGGTTCGATGTTGTTCGTACAAGCCGATAAAAACGTAAAGGTTGCACATATTACAACGATGGTTAATAACGTCTTCATTCCATTCCCCCACTTACAAATTTTATATTAATTAGACGATTTCAATAAGGATATGGTTGCGTTAAGTAGAGTAAAGAGCTGGGGATCCAGCCCCTCCTCATCAAACCGTACGTGCAGTTTTCCCGCATACGGCTTTCCGACGTTCTTCATCCAGGGCAGTACGGTTTTTCCATGTGCATAATGTTTTCAGTCCTGTACGTTGAAGCAGAAAATGCATCCCTGACCAATTCTGCTTACGCTTCCTGTGTTTGTTATTCCAGAACAGTCTTAATCTCCTCAGGATATACCAGTCTACTTTTGAAAGGAACCGGTTTGCCATACTTCGATCCACATCCAGATGAGGACGTGCAGTTTTCCCGCATACGGCTTTCCGACGTTCTTCATCCAGGGCAGTACGGTTTTTCCATGTGCATAATGTTTTCAGTCCTGTACGTTGAAGCAGAAAATGCATCCCTGACCAATTCTGCTTGCGCTTCCTGTGTTTGTTATTCCAGAACAGTCTTAATCTCCTCAGGATATACCAGTCTACTTTTGAAAGGAACCGGTTTGCCATACTTCGATCCACATCCAGATGAGCGTAGAAATTACGCCATCCTTGGATCATAGGATTCAGCAGMTCGACCATTAGCTTTAACGGCCAGTTTAATCTGCCTCTGGCTGCCGTTTCATCCTTCACACGATTGCGCATCTTCTTCATTGCTTTCTTCGATGGAAAGCTTCGCAGTCGATACTTTGTCCCGTTTTTGTGGAGGTAAGGCATCTTCCGATGATGAAAGCCAAGAAAGTCGAACCCGTCCTGGTTCTTCCAAAGACATACTAGCTTTGATTTGGACGTGTTCATGGTCAATTCCAGTTTCCCAAAGATCGCTTTAAGGGTACGAATCGCCTCGAGCGCCTGCGGTTTGTATCGGCACAGAATGACAAGATCGTCGGCATACCTTACCAGCTTTCCGAGATGAGAAAACCGTTTTTCCCATATCRTATCAAGGTAATTGAGATAGATGTTAGCCAAAAGTGGAGAGATTACGCCGCCTTGTGGGCTGCCGATCTCCGTTTTGTGCCATACGCCATCCTTCATTACACCTGCTTCAAGCCACTGTCTAATTAACTTCAGAATACGCCTGTCGCAGATGCGTTCTTCGACCAGTTTCATCAGCTTRCTGTGGGAGATATTATCGAAGTAGCCTGTAATATCTACGTCGACCACCCAGTTGACGACACCYCAATTGATGCTTTCTCTGATGCTCTTAATAGCCTGATGAGCCGATCGCTTGGGGCGAAATCCGTAAGAGCAATCTTTGAAATCCGCTTCGAATATGCCTTCGATCACCAGTTTAGTTGCCATCTGAACAGTCCGGTCACGGATTGTTGGAATACCCAAGGGACGTGTCTTTCCGTCCGGCTTCGGAATCTCTTTCCGTTTGACCGGAAACGGTCGGTATTCCCCATTCATAAGCTGTTGTCTGATCTCTTCGATGAAGGGTTCTTCGCCAATCTCTCGAACGATGAATTGGATCGTTTGTCCATCAATGCCGGCACTGCCGCGATTTGTTTTCACTCTTGCCCATGCTTCTTGCAGGATATCTTTCCGGAATACTTTGTCGTACAGTGCATGGAACTTACGCTTGGGGTTTTCCTTAGCCGCAARATAGAGGGTATTTTGGAGTTGTCGAGCGTTTTCATTGGTGGCGTTAGCCGTGTATTCGGCATTCACTTGCTCTTACCTCCTTGATATCCCGTGAACGAAGTGGGGTATTGCCTTTCGGCGCCCTTCCCTCCCCGGGGTTATGTTGTCCGCCGGATCATTGGTAGTATGGCCCCCTCCGACTCCCTTCCCGCAGCTCGCCATTTCACCTTTGGGGCTTATAGGTTTGCTCGTTACGAAAAAAAAAACTTCGTGCGGGGTAGGGTCTCCCTAGTTCCAGACACAACTGTCTCTACATGCCGATCCCTTTACACCGGAGGGTTCTTCTGCGCTGCATTCCAAGATCTTCGCGCGTTCCATGGCCTTCGCCGAAAAAAAAACTTCGTGCGGGGTAGGGTCTCCCTAGTTCCAGACACAACTGTCTCTACATGCCGATCCCTTTACACCGGAGGGTTCTTCTGCGCTGCATTCCAAGATCTTCGCGCGTTCCATGGCCTTCGCCGKGGCAGTCGTGGCTCGGCTCCCTCTTATCCCCTTCRGGTTCACTTTCACGATGCGGTAGGATTCATTTTCATTACGGCCTGCAGATTTGCTTCACCGCGTAGAACGCGACTTTTCACAGGGCTTCAACCGCCGGATTTCGCCGACGTCTGCCTGCTAGCTACGGGGCGGCTTGGTCCCTACCCCGACTGAACTTGCATCAGTAAGTTGTGCCTAGCTTGGCTAGGCGCGCACTGCCCGTTAGCTTAACGCCCAGCAGTACATCTGTACAAAATATCTCATTTTATGAAAATGTTATCGCTGCATGCTAAATGCACACAAGATTTGCTTCACCGCGTAGAACGCGACTTTTCACAGGGCTTCAACCGCCGGATTTCGCCGACGTCTGCCTGCTAGCTACGGGGCGGCTTGGTCCCTACCCCGACTGAACTTGCATCAGTAAGTTGTGCCTAGCTTGGCTAGGCGCGCACTGCCCGTTAGCGGAGTGAGGGGCTGCCACAAGGCAGCCCCTCTGATGTTTAACTATCGTACCGAGGGAGTTGAACATCAACTCTATTCAAATTCCCCATCTTCCCACATATGAATCCCCATGCACAAACCATCTCCGTCTGGAGCCAATTCGATTTCTTCAAGATATTCTCTTGTATTCTGGTCAAATACTCTTGCTATCAGCGCAAATTCAACTCCATGGTCCTTATCGATGCTACTGTCAATAACACCATCTAGTAGCATCATGAAACCGTACAAAGTATCACTAATAGCTTTTTCAGCAGCAAGTCTTTCCTCTACAGAGCAATTAGAAGTAATCTTCTCTTTTGCGTATCCTTTAACGTTTTCCATAAGGGTCTTACCAAAGAAATGCCCCATTTTAATCCATCTGGCGTGTTCATCAGTTGGCCACTCTTTGTAAATACCTTCAGTCATTTTGCAACCTCTTTCTCCTATGTATTGAATGTAGTCAGTTCCCAATACGTATCAGTTTTCTAATCTTGGTAGCCATCTCAGGCTGGCTACCCTACGTGTCTTTATTGAGCTCTTGTTACCAGTTAGCTCAATCGCATATTGCATGCCTATTTTCTCCGTTTTACAATCCTATAGACTACGAATCCCAAAAATACTATTAATATCAAGGTTATAACCTGAATTACCGCCGTACTTAGTTGAAAATCCAATTGTATTCCACCTTTGATTCCATTTAATTCCAATACGTAAAAGTTAATAGGTTTGTTGCGCAATCCTGCCAGTTAGTTGAGAAAACGGCAGCCACTAAATACCGGCTGCCGTATCTTCTTGTTTATTGCTATCGTACCCGTTAGTCATTCATGCCGCTCACGTGACACCACAGATTATGGAAGTAATTGCGTTCTTCCATGGGAACTTAATGTTAATCTCTATAAATTAGATCTTTTAAACTTCTTTCATTAATTCCATTTTGAACAAACTGGAAATTCCTGTCCGTCAATCTTTGTACTCGGTCGATTATTTGTCCTAAATGATATCCAGTGTGTTCGACTAAATGATAAATATCAAACATATCGAGGTTCTTTATATCCTTGTTCCCTTCTATATAACCAGTCATGACTTCTCTCCATGAATTAAAACGTTCAGTTATAAGTTGGATTAAGTCCGATGAGGAAGCAGCAACTTCATCAGGAAAGTAATTTTCTATTCCGCCCTCGACTTTCCCACTATTTGAATATTTGATGACATGCCGTTGAATATGCTGTCCTACATGTAACACGATGCCGCCAATTGAATTAAGCGTTTCTTTCTCATGTTTCCAAAGAACTTCTTTATCCACGCTATCCAAAGCTATCTTCAATTTAGGAAGGTAGTGCTCGTACATTCTAAATATCGAAATGCGTGTAAATTCAAGTAGTTCATTGCCCATGAACAACGCTCCTTTTTAATAATATTTATTCAATTTTCGGTTGAAGTATCCTGCCCGTTCGGAAAAATTAAAAACGGCTGTCGAGGGCAACCGTTATTCCACTATCGTACCCGTTAGTTGAATTAATGAGTGCTTATATGGCAGTTCTGAGTTGGATTATTTTATTATTCTTACTGTTCCTATTAACGCCATATCCGTATATATAGATTCCTCAATATTAGGAAGCAACCTGTAAATTGATTTATGTATTATATTTTCAATTTCTTGCTTAATAGTGAAGTAGTTTTTCCATGAAATTGGTGAATTGGAATTGATTCCATTTCTAATGGCAGCCGATACAATTCGCTTTTCTATTGTTGAAAATCCCTTATCATCTGCTAATGCATCACATAATCTAATTAGTTTGTCATAGATAGTCCATTCAATTTGATTTAGTATCTCACTTAATTGTATTTGTACGTGCAAGGGGATTTCCTTCCAACCATTAATTACCTCTAAGTCTGTTGATGGAATTTCATGCGTAACGCAAACATTAGCAGTTCCCTCGAAGCCCTTATTAATCATAAATAAATAACCATCCAGTGAATGAACGACTGACGGGGTAAAACCTACATACCGACCAATATCATGTAATAGTCCACTTGTATAAGCTATATTTGGGTCAATTTCGTATCCTGCCTTTAGTAAATCTATTGCTATATATTCCGCCGCTTTTGCCACGTTTATTGAGTGTTGAACCCAAGTTCCAGGATTTAATATTGCTGCTTCATTTAACAATTGCTCTGCATATAATCTATCTTCAACAAACTTCATTTAACCAACTCCATTTTCTTTTATTAGCCCTTTTCCAAATAATAACACAAACACAATATTTCAGTTACTGTTGAGCTAAACTGCCAGTTACTTAAATGAAACAGGGAGCAGCCGCGTCGGTCTGCTCCCTTATCTGATTGAACTATCGTACCCGTTAGCGTAACGATTCATTTTCAACAATATCATCGTAAGCATCGCCAAGTGATTCAAAATCCTCTTTCAGCCAGTACCATCGTTCACCTTTATTTTTAACTAACTGATTAAGCAACTCAGTAAATGATTTAGCAATTACAGGACAATCTCCCAAAACTCCATGTCGATCCCAAAAACTATCGTAGCATTTCCCCGATCGCTCTTGATGTAAATCAATTGAAATATAGTCTCCATTCCCGTCATGGCCAACTATAAACCAATGAGAAGATATGTCCTCATCAACTTGTTCTCCTACGATGACTGGATTGGATAAGACGAACTCGTTAGGAGGGACAATTTTGCTGATCCGTTTGTACCAATCCATTTGGCGGAATCACTCTGCAGTTCGGTAAGCTCGCTATCTGTTGTAATAACGCCTCTATATCCTTCAGGCTACATCGTTCCTCTCTTAGATTCTGCTATCATTGTGTCCCGTTTAATGTCTGACTCTTTAAGTACTGACATCCTTTATCAGTTATAAATATATTTTTTTCTCCATCATACTGAATGTATCCTTCTCTTAGTAGGAAAGTTCTTGCGTTAATAATTCGATTTTTATATGTATATTGCCTTCCGCATTTAACCATCTCTTTCATGTCTTCCATCGATAGCCCAAACAAAATAACTAAATTATTTATTATTCCATCTGTAGTGTAGAGTTCTCGATCATTTAGTATCTGAAGGAACGGAAGTACGAAATCCCTATAAGGGGGGATGCTAGACATTTTAGTTCCTCATTTCAATAAAATTAAACAGCATCCTCCGTGCTTCATTGAGCTATCGTTCTCCGTTAGCCATCCATACCGCTCATAGTGTTTCCAGAAAGTTAAAAATTTCTGTTCTTGATCAATCACATACATTACGGTGTATAATAAGAACAAATGTTCTGACTATGCACATACCTCAGGAAACGCTATTGTCGGACGACAAGAACTTGTACTCATTGTATGTATGTAAGGTTATAGCTGGTGTTTTTCCACGAGTTGATTTTCCGCATTGCTATTGACTAATGATCCATTAATGTGAACCTGAAATCACCGTGCCTTTATAGGAGAAACCTATTCTCAGTCATTATTGTATTCACAACTTGATCTTTACTTAAATTTGTTGTATCTAGTATATATTTCTCTTCAATGTTCATTTCTTTCAATTCATTCAACAGGATGATCGCCCTCTCACCCATTCTTTCATGTACATCTCTGTTGCTATCTCGCTCTCTGATCGTATTTTCATCAGCCATTAGTACCGTATATTTTATGGGAATATTTTTTTCCTTGAACCTGTCTACAATCCGTTTCGTTTGCTCGGGAAAAATAACATATTCTAGAACAACGGATATATTTCTAATAATGAAATTTTCAGTAATTGCCAATATATTCTCCCAAAATAAATCAATATATGTGCCGTCATCTTCCCATGGCACTACGAATCCGCCGACAACCATAAGGTAAATATAATCCCCTTGAATGAATGCACTATTATTCATCTTACTTGCAATCATTCCTGATATTGTGGTCTTTCCGGCGGCGCATGGACCTGTAATCACATATATTTTAGCATGATTGTTACTCATATTAATTCCTCCCTAATCCTTTTCCTTTGATGCCATCAACAACAGTAGTTTAACACCTTTATCGGATAAAAAGGATAGAGAAAACAATTATATGTAAGTTCTCTGTTCCTTATTCAGTTCTCTTTTGGTTTGATCTTGAACGAATAAACCTGAGGAGCTTTGGCTTTAACGGCTTAAATTGCGTATTACGTCGCCAATACCTTGAAATTGTAGCCCTGTTGTTCTTCTAACTAGATGTCTTATTGTCGTGTTTCCGAGAAATCGACCAAGTTCTTGTCGTACATCTATAAACGGTACAAGTTCTTGTCGTTCGACAGCTATAGGAGCCAGTAGAGATGGACGCATTTAACAATCGTCCGAATAATTGACCGGAGAAGGCACGACGATTAAAACGATAACAAAATTCATCTAGATACGTTTGTAGGTATTTTGTTCCGAGACCGTGATAAGTACCTTCGATATAGGCTTTTGCATTGCTGATAATGGTATGCAGCCATTTCAAAAACTTGTTCTCATCTTCTTTGTAAAAGTTTTTGGAGATGTGCTGATAACCAATCGTTTTAAGTTGCTTATACGAAACATGACCATCGGATAGTATGGTCCAGCCTTTTTTAATGCAGGCTTCGACTACACGATGAATTTCTTCGATGGTTACGTTACTGATCACTTGCATTCGCAAATGACGCGGTCGGCCCATATCATCCGTTGAGAGGGCAATGGCAACTTTTGCTTTGGTTGTTCCACGACCATCGGTCCCCTTTTTCCGTCCGCCAAAGTAAGCGTCATCCATTTCAACGAGTCCAGACAGCTGGTAGTTCGCATCGCGTTGCTTCATCGCTTCTCGAATTTTTTGAAGCAACCGTGAAGCCGTACGATAGTTGATATCTAAGACATCGGAAAGTGAGAGCGCGGAACGTCCCCCCGCTTGTCATGTACAACAAGATAGATCGCCCAGAACCATGTTAGTAATGGGAGCTTGGTTTTGTGCATGATCGTACCTGCAGTCACGGAGACCTGATGGCAACATGATTTACATTCAAAAAGGGAACGTGTCTGACTGGTCGTGATTACATTTCGGACAGTTGAATACATTAGCCCATCGTTGAGCTGCTAAATATGACTCACAATCTTCTTCCGTACGGAATTCTTTTTGAAATTTCGTTAATATCACTTTTTTGCTGTTGCCATAAATACACCCTCGTTACTTCAATGGAAATGGGAGCAGCTACCGCGGCGGTCTGCTCCCTGATCTGATTGAACTATCGTACTCGTTAGCGTAATCAAGTGATCTTTTTCAGGGATCGTGGACTATTTTTATATATAAAATTTCTTTTCATTCCCAAAATGGTGTACCTGTAAATAAAAAGTCTTCCCTATTTGCATACCTGCCAAATTCACGAGACGCAGACTTTTGCACATGCGTCGGTAGCCAGTTATTCGCGTCAGGCAGACCGAGAGCGTTCCTTATCACAATTAGCCGTAATGCAATAAATAATCCTTCTATTTGTGCCACATAATCATTCGGTAGCGGAAAGTGCTTTCCATACCAATCAATGTATTGCTGTCTGGCATTGGGGTGAATAAAAAAGAATGTGATGGCCAAGTCAGTGAGAAAAAAACCGAATCCACTCGCGCCAAAGTCAATGGGATTTGCAACCCCATCTACAAACACGATATTGGGAGGAACGATATCACCGTGCAATACGCCCCAATTCAACTTGTTTTTAGGCAGTGTGTCGAGCATGGCCATTGCTCTTTCCCCAGCGGCTTCAAGTATCTGAACATCATGTGCATCTAATAATCCCTCCCTCACCTCCTGCTTGAGCAAGTCCAGAGCAGTCCGTATGCGTGCACTATTAATCGTTGGACGGATAAAAGATGAAGGGGGCTGCCACTTACTGGCATGGTGGTGCAAAGCTGCCGTCATTTCAGAGGTGGATTTCAATTCTTGTTCATTGGTAAAGTATGGCTTTTGATCGCCTGCCACCCAACTGAGCATCGTGCAATTCATATCGCCCATCTGCGTAACATACGATCCTTGCTGATTGCGTTTTGGTACAGGGAGGGTGAGGCTAGTATCACGATTAAGCGCATCCAGCCATACCAACTCGGAATCCAGCACATCTGGGCTCATCCATATCTTTTCAAGCGTACTGCTTTTAGATTCGTGAACACGCAGGCTGTATAATAACCCACGATTATCTTCAATTTTGAACACCGCAGCACCACTTTGAGCTATTGGCGATACGGATACAACGTTTATATCGTACTGTGCAAGCGCATGCTGCGCAATGATTGCATTATCCATTCTGTTCACACTTTCCATAGGAATTCGCCCCTAACACTAAGGTAATGATATACTACGCCTACGACTCACTTTTTTTAACGATAGGGATCCAAATTTCCGTTTCATACATGTTGTTTCCCCTATCGTAAACCATTTCAAACTCGGGGGCATTTACGAGTGCGTAATTACAGGTCGGAAACCATTCCCCCCAAATACGCTTCCACAATTCAAGAAGACCACTCTGTCCGTCTGGGTTGATGCCGGTTGAGAAAATTGCGTAGGTTTGAGGTGAGATATGAAGCTTTTCAAACCCTCCCTGCAGGCCACTCTGAGGTAAAAAATAACCGATCATGTAGGAATAATTCTTGCCTTTGTTGTATGTTATCCCATGAATCTGACCATTTTCACCCAATTCCGCTGCAGTACGAATTCGATCAACGGTTCCGTCGGAAACACACTTAGTCCAAAAAGCGGGTATTTCAATAAACCCATCGACACTGACCACAGTCGATACGCCGAACATTTCAAAAGCTTGTTTTTCCTCGATTTTGTAATTCATCTCTACATCTCCTCGAATCGATATATGAAAGGATAACCGAGGATAGGCCTTTAGTGCCACGCCTTTGTCGCACGCTGACTTTGGCATCGCACCGTGCATTTTTTTGAACGCTCTAGAAAATGCCTCTGGCGATTCGTAACCATACTTCAAAGCGATATCGATGACCTTTACACCGCTTTGTTGCAGTTCAAATGCGGCAAGAGTCAGTCGTCTGCGCCTAATATACTCTGAAAGCGGCACACTGGCTATGAACGAAAACATCCGCTGAAAATGGTAAGTTGAGCAACAGGCAATTCTAGCCACTTGGTCGTAATGAATTGCTTCAGACAGGTGTGTTTCTATATATTCCATTGCGCTGTTCATGCGATCCAGCCAATCCATACAGACCATCCTTTCAAGATTAATTATAGGGGATAAAGAAAATTGAAACCTTGCAATCCATGCACCGAAATATCATGGTTGCCAGTATCTAAACGCAGGTTTGAGCAAGTGATAATATGACTCCTTTCACCATACTATACTGCCTGTTAGCTTAACGCCCAGCGGTACATTCTGTACAAAAAGCATTATTTTGTGAAGAAGCAAAAGGAGCTGCCACGGCAGCTCCTTCTTCGTTTGTATAGAGTCCTTCATTGAACTAACTCGTACCCGTTAGCTTAATGTTTGCTCCGAAGCGTGAATCTGCTGCGATCACAAATCTGAGGGTTGACGGCGCTTATCCCTCGACCATGTTTTCGACAATGCGTTTGAACTGTTTTTCGGTCAATTTCCCTGTGCCGCTAGTACTCATGCTAAAGTGTGTATCCTGCCTTTCGTCATACCACACTGCATAAAAATAGTCACGCTGCACTTCCTTGTTATCGAAAATATAGTCCTGGCTTCTGCTCCAGTAAATGACCTCAATGCCTTCAATATTTATTTTCTCATAATGATCATCCGCTGTGAGTGTGCTTTCCGCCATAATCATGCCTTTTGCTGCATGGATTCGTAACTGTATGTTACCTTTCTCAGAATAGCCCTCATAATAAAGTTCCGACATTTTCGCTTCCGTCCACGGTACTTGTTCTACGAATAAATCCTGCTCAGGCTCGGCTTCTGCTCTCTTTTGAAATAACTCCTGCAACCGAGAATACTCTTCTGACTTTTGATCGTAATACTTCATCGGAATGTTCGGCATAACGCTCCCTTGAGTGAATTTAAATCCAACCGGCAAGTTCGTTGGCTCCTTGATTACAGGTGCTGATGTGCGAACCATGAGCTCCTTAAACTCGTTATACGTGGAGTAAATAAACGTATGGTCTACATACTGTATGGCCGGATGACGATCACCTTTGACGTAATATGCCAGAACTTGCCCTGGTTGAATGATTTCCAATACCCGTTCTCTATATGTAGGTTTCCGCCCCGGGTTCCCCGTCGGGACCAGTTGGATTGCCGGTGCTTCGGTCTCTTTTACATGGAATTGAATTTTCAACTCTCCCGCACGATTGCGAATTTCAATGTATTCACTCACCGCATATACCGAAGCAGAGGCGATCAGTATGATGAATAATGACATTACAAAGACCAAAAATCGGGGAACAGGTTTGAAGCTTCGCACTCTTCCGCCTGCATTCACGGCAGTTATACGGGTCATCACTCGTTCTGTAATATCGACTTCGCCCAACCGATAATCTGGTAACGCGTATTGCTTTATATCTTCAAATCCAACGTTTTCTTCTTCTCTTCCCATTTCTCATCCTCCCGCCAGTCTTGCAAGATACGTCTTACTTTTCCCTTCATCCTGCTTAGTCTTTTCTTAAGTGCTTCCGGTTTACAGCCCATGATTTCACTCAATTCCGAATATGTTCGTTCCTCAAAAATATACATGATGAGCAACGATCGATCTTCCGGGGACAGCAATGTGAGTGCAGTCGCTAATTGTGGACTGAAAAGTCTCTTATCCATCTCTTGCTCCGGACTCTCCACCACGACTTCAGGCTTAAATAATCGGTGCAACAGACGAAGCTGATATTTCCGTTTGCGCAACAGGTTTAGACAATGTCGATATGCAATTTTAAATAACCATGATGAGAAGCTTGCTGTATGTTGATATTGCCCGATGGATTCGAACGCTTTGATGAAAATATCTTGAGCAGCATCCTCAGCGTCCTGCCGGTTTCCTAATAAACGCAAGCAGTAGCGATAGATTGATTGCTGATAAGTCTGAACGACAGCTGCATACTCGCTTGAACAGCCATTCTGCACATTAAAAATCATTTGTTCTATGGTGTGGTCTCTCGCTGGGATCCCCTCCCTTCATGAATTCAGTCTATTACTTATATAACACACGAACATGGTTAAAAGGGACATAAACCGATATTCTACCCGTTAATCCAGAAAAGGCTGCCGGCAGCCTTTTCTGAATGTTTATTGAATGCTATCGTACCCGTTAGCGTAATCGTCAGATGTCCAATGAAACAAATTCCTCCCCCATAATTTTTTACACGTAAGCGTCTATACATATTTTTTTCATAATGATAACGTACCCTTCGTAGACGGAATAACATCGCCTGTTATCCTAATTGCTTTCTTCAACGCATCGCCGAATGCCACGAAAATTGCCTCATTTATATGGTGTGTATTTCTGCCGTATTCCAAATTGATGTGCATGGTTATCCCGCTATTATGCGCTACAGCGAGAAAAAACTCTTCGGTTAATTCGGTTTCAAACTCGCCTGCTCGTGTTGACGGCATTTCCACGTTAAACACTAAAAAAGAGCGATTAGATATACTCAAATCCACTAATGCTAAGCTCTCATCCATAGGTATACGCGAACTACCATAACGGTTTATGCCTTTTTTATCCCCTATAGCCTTTTTGATTGCTTGCCCCAAGCATATTCCAATGTCCTCAACCGTGTGATGCCCATCTATCTCTAAATCACCTTTGCAATCCACATTTAGTTTTATTCCTGCCCTAAAAGCAAAAAGCGTGAGCATATGGTTAAAGAATCCAATTCCCGTGTTGATGTTGCCTTCACTGTATTCATCGAGATTAAGCTCCAGTTTAATTTCTGTTTCTTTTGTTTTTCTGTTAATTAATGCCTCTCGCACCATAACAAACTCCCTTCTTAACTGAGGTATTGCCTTTTGGTATTGCTAGCCGAATGAATTCGATTAAGACCACATCCTTTATCACTTTACTTCTCTAATATATTACCGTGATAAAGTGATAATGTAAACTTATTTAAATCGGTCAGCCACGCTAAACTGCCCGTTAGCGCAACGACGGCAGCCGATCGTTCTGGCCGGCTGCCGTAATGTCATCATTGTGCTATCGTACCCGTTAGCTTAACAAAGAAATGAGTAGCTGCCGTAGTAAACTGCTTTTTGTATATAATTCGCTTAAAAAGTCGTGCACAGTTAAAATTAACTTTTATTTAAAAGTATCAGTCTTTTAGCAAAATAGTTCTTTTCAATTATTCTTTTCACTAAACCATATTTATTTGTTTCGAATAGGTTATCGTTTTCTACTGACAGGATAGTTATGGGTTTATCTGTTGTCGTAGTTCCTTGTTGGATACATATTATTAAATTTGAATGTACTTTGTTTGACTTTTTCAGAGGTTCGGAGTTTGAATGGATGATTTCCCCTTTAATATTAATTCTCCCTTCCTCATTACGCCACCATTTAAATGTTTCGATTTCGGAGAGTGACCAATTTAGGGATTCTATCCACCCTTCTCCGGATTCAAGAAAATAAATTATCTCATCACTTGTTCCCGGTGCAAATAAAGCATCTGCAGACCATGCTCCGACTATTTCATCCATATGTTTAAACCTCCATAGTTATCAATTTTTATTGCCCGTTAGCTCAACGAGGCTGCCGTTCCATGCCGGCAGCCTCGTCTAATTGTTTATGGAGCTAACGTACCCGTTAGCGTAATCATAATATTATTTGAGCCATAATTACTGTTATATGATGAAATAATTAAATAATATATCTATCTCACCGATATCTGGTTCTTCAAACTTCTCCTCGTATTGACCGACCGGCGCTGCCGTGGCGTTGTCGATCGCTTAGTTTCAAGCATGGAAAATTTCAAATACAGCATCGAGCATTTGGATAAATCTATACGGATAAAATACGAAATATATTGGAAAATACCAATTGAAAGTTAGCGGCGGCATAGGGCTTTATTATTGCGTCCTATACCGCCGCTGCGTTCTTTTAAGGAACAAAAGACAATGCGCGTTGCGAGTGGTACTCGGCGAGCCCTTTTGCAAACTGCTGGTCGGGGAATCCGCGATGGAGCAGCTTCAAACCGCCTGACGTGAGCGAAATATGGTGATGAAGCCGATAGAATAACATCCGGTTCGGATCAAGAGCATCATTTTTCAGATAGCGATAGTGGTCCCGAAACCGGAACTCCAGAAAGCTGTGCTCATGCTCGATATCAAAGAACGAGGCTCCTTCAATATCGATCAAATAAGGCTCCAAACGCTCGTTGACCAATACATGATCGGGTCCCAGCTCTCCGTGTATAAATCCGTACCGGCTTCGAGGCTCGATTCGAGCTTCAAGCTCATGCAGCGTATCCAACAGCTTGCCTTGATTAGCACGGATACTGTCAATATGCTGAGCGGCATATGACAACTGTACCGCAGCATTGTTCAATTGTTGAAGGTGACACCCGTCCGTATTCCTGCCGATTCGATCCAGCTTGCCATAGGCTTGCCTTTCAATCGCATGCATGCCCGTCAGTATTTCCCCTAGCCGCTCGAACAGTTGATGCCGAACCTGTGAATCCGAATGCTCAAAATACGCTTCCGCTTTCTGCCCGTCTATATACTCGACAAGCGCATAATCGAACGAATAACGGTTTCGTTCCTTATTTAGATCATAAAGAGCCGGGGTTCGAATGCCTTTTTTCGTTAAAAATGTATGGTTCAATTCGAATAGATGACTGCCGTAAGACAGCTCATCTAGCGTATCGTTCCTAATTTCTTCTTGAAAATAATTGTGCGTCAGATCCCAGACATACAGTACGCATGAAAATCCATTGCCGCAGTCGATTTTATAGACAACCTTCTGTGCTCCGCCGTGCATTTTCGATACATACGCAACAACATAGCCAGTCCCCAGAATCTTCCCCACATACTCCTGAAGATCGGTCTGATCAAGGTGACACTGAAATTCCAACATCCATCGCTCCATTCTATCGGTTTTGCCGGCTTCCCTACTATAGGGCTATTTTCGAAAAAAATATAGACTGTTTCTCTACGCTCTGCTATGATGTTGAATAAGGTCTCGGCAAAAATAAGCATACGAAAACATAATGAAAAGCCTTTGGAGCTCGACTCCAAAGGCTTTTATTATAATGGCTCTGTTATATTACAATGTTGATTTCCTTTTCCATAAGGTGGTAAATTTTAACTATCGTACCCGTTAGTTTAGTTCCGTGAGTTGAACAATTGTTGCGTGGGAATTGCTAAAAACAATCCAACTTCCCCGCCCTCATAGTATATCAAGCCAAAACACTTTTTTTCTCAAGTATTTGTTTTATTTCATCCATCAATCTTTCATATCCTCCTAGGATTGGCTGATCAGACAGACGTTTCAATTCACTTTGAAGAAGAGTTATATAAGCAACATCGAATGCTTTCTCTTGCTGAACTTCGAGATCAGGAAGAACTCCCACTCCCTCCCAATTGCCCTTGGTTATAGGATTTATTGCACGACCATTAGGGATAAACACTTCAAACTCCCTGTTTATTCTATGAATTTGTCCCGGATGAGCCCCGCCCCCAGTACGTTCCCCAACAACAATCGCTCGACCTATTGACTGTAAGTTGTAAGTAAACTCCTCAGCGGCTGAGAATGTTTTTTGGCTCGTTAATATATAAAGTGGCTTAGTACCACCGAATCTCTTTCCAGGAACATAGGGTAGACTCCAAAACTGCTGAGTTTCATCATTTTTCCTTCTATAGAAACTATTTAGATGCGTTGGAGATGGTTCTAGCAAATAGCTCGAGAGGAATGCTACCATGTGCGGAGAGCCGCCGAAATTTTTCCGTAAATCAATTATCATGCAGGATGTGTTTGCAAGGAAAGTCATTGCGCTAGAAACCGTTTCGCCAGCATGTTCAGGCGGTAAAAATACTTGGAAGTCTAACAATCCGATATTCCCTGGTAACCGCTCGACTTTGGTGAATCCGTAGTTATCCAACCTCACCATTGTTAAGAAATTATCGTGATGTACGTTATTATCCTTCTGAGTATTCTCTACTTGAGGTTTTTCCGTGCTATGCCGTATTTGTAGATGCTTATCCTGAGAAAGGTTCTGCAACTGCGATGTTAACAGTTCTGCAAACAATGTGTGGTCATTGATATCTTCGTATTCGCGGTCATTTAATCTTTGGGTAAGGTCACTTCGAATGTTAGCAGCCGTTTCTGGAAAAACATAATTTTCAATTACTAATTCTATTAGTGTCTTCATTGTATCGGTCTTAAAGTCGTGGTCCATTATCGTCCCTCCTGTGTAATATCATTTACTACTAATTTCGATACTTCTAATCCATTTCCTTTTTCTGTATTTTCAAGTTTACCTGCTTTAAGTAGAGGATATATATCAAAACGTAAACCGGAAAAATCCCGCCGTTTATGCTACGCGGCGGGATATCTTTTTTGTACATGAAACTAAATTAAAAAGTGGGTAGGTTATCTAAGTTGTTCCCATCAAATCCGTCCGGTTCACTGCGAATGATATCGCGACCGTATTTATGGAATACATCCACATGCGCCAAATTTCCACTTTTCGCTTCGTTTAAAGCAGTTACATAATCGAGTTCTCTACCGGAATCAGTTTTAAACGCAATGATATCACCTTCTTCATTTTTCCGAACAGCTACAATTTGTTCCTTATCCGGTTCAATTTTAATTTCTTGAGCAGCTCTTTGTTGACCTTCTTGGCGGTATTGGTTGTAAATTTCCTCGAAGTTTAAATTATTATTGTTGGAATTGAAGTTTGGCATACACTCACCTCTACAGTACATGATTCTCTCTTGGTTAATGAACATATACCTTTTCCTGAATAATGTAATTTTCCAACCAGCCCGTTAGTTGAATAGTAACGGGGGTTCAGGCTTAATATCTTACGTAGTCTGACCCCGCTATACCTGGTAGATAATACGATTGTTACGCTTTCTAGCAGTTTCAGAGTGGATACTCCACCACCTACATCATGGCCTCAAGACGTTGGAAATCGTGGTGACCGACATCAACTATAACGTTCAGTCCCAGGCGGCTGTGCGCAGCAATAGCTTCATACATGGCCTGATATAGTTTCTCGTATGAGCAATAGGCCACCACCACGTCATTCATATTGGATGTATCTCATTCAACAGAGAACCTCGACGGTAAATCCGCCCGGGGCTTCGACGTAGAATGTCCAACCATGCGATCTTTTTGGCGGCTCCACATCAAACCCATCATCTTTCAAGCGTTGATTTATCTCGTTCACCCGCTCTTCACTCTCCTGAATGAAGCCGATATGAAAGGTCTTGGGATAGCTGACTTGAGCACTTTTCATCAAGGTAAGCACTAACCCGTTGTCGTCAAATAGTACAGCGAATGAATTACCGCGAGTATCCCCGGTTTTTAATTCGAAATATTTCTCCAAGAACTCTCGAGCCGCTTTAACGTCGTTGACCGTGAGATTGAGGTGGTTTAGTTTCATAGGTTACACCTTCTCTTCTTAATGATTTATTCCTTATTCTACCACAAACCAAATGCGTGATTTACCACGTTAACCTGAACGAAGGGCTGCGGCAGTTCTTCGGCATTGAACTATCGTACCCGTTAGTTTAATGCTTAATCTGTCTCCTCCAACTTTCTATTGATATAAACTGTTTTCGTTTTTTGATCCCAGTCTACGATGCAACCAAAACTATCGTACCCGTTAGTTTAATGCTTAATCTGTCTCCTCCAACTTTCTATTGATATAAACTGTTTTCGTTTTTTGATCCCAGTCTACGATGCAACCAAAGGTTTGAGCGACCAATCGAAGCGGAACATAGGTAATTTTGTTTTTAATAAACGGCGGATTCTTTGCTTTTATCGTTTCGGCTTCAATCATYACTTTCGTATTGCCAACTGTAAAGTAGGCCGTTTTCTCATTGCTTTCGTAGATAATTAAATTGTCTAGTGTACCCGAAATATAACCAAATTTAAGCACTGGTGTCTCGTTAAATGCATTAGATGGAAATATAACCAAATTTAAGCACTGGTGTCTCGTTAAATACCCGAAATATAACCAAATTTAAGCACTGGTGTCTCGTTAAATGCATTAGATGGAACAAAGACTACGCCTTTTACCATGAGCGGCTTATATTGATCCGTTACGRCTTTRCCATTAACCACAACATGTATGCTTGTGGCTGCATGAGATGTACTGGAAAAAACAAACATGATAATAAWACACATAAGAAATGCAAATTTATTTTTCATTACGTTTGCTCCTYAATAGTTATTTTAACTGGAAACCAAAAACGCCATTAAGWTAGAAATCATCAAAACTCGCATTTTACCCCCCTCTTTTGTTAGACGTTCAGCTCAAAGAATAGGTTCCAATTTTTATGATGTGGCTGCACTATAGTTCCCCGTTAGCTCAATCGCGTTCTTCATTCAACAATGATCTCTTCAACRCTAGAGACATCAGGGTTATAAAAGAAAATCTTGTTGCTTATGATGTGAAGGTAAAAAGTTTTTTCGTCGCTGAGCTTTYGAGTCGTATGGTCGACAAGGTTTATTCGATACAATTTCTTGCTATATTCTGAATAATTACTGTAATAAAGCCAGTCACCTTGCACGTTAATATTGCGAGCATCGTGTGAGTCGTATGGTCGACAAGGTTTATTCGATACAATTTCTTGCTATATTCTGAATAATTACTGTAATAAAGCCAGTCACCTTGCACGTTAATATTGCGAGCATCGTGGTCCGAGATTTTGGTTAATGACGTTCCATCTGTCCCCATTGAATAAAGCTGCTCATTTAAATTAWAAAATAATGAACGCTCCTTTACGTCAACCCACGCGATGTAGCTGCCATCTACCAATTTCTTTTTATTGCTACCGTCAGCATCCATAACGAATAATTTGCGACCATCAATTGTATAAAAAATTTTCCCACCAGATACAGCTAAACTTGATACACCATACTTTTCAAGCAACACTTTTGATGTGCCATCAACCTTCATGCGATATAGTGGTTTAAACATAGAGCTGCCTTCCGTGTAATAAATCCAATCCCCCACAACACTTACCAAGTTAAGCCCAATTCCAAAGTCCTTTAGAAGCATCTGATTTGACCCTTCTAAATCGGATTTATAAAGCTTGTTGTCGCTTGTATAATAAAGCTTTTGGTTAACAATGTTAATATAGCCCACATACTTCTCATCACTGACTTTTTGGCTATAAGAGCCATCTATCTTTTCTTTATACAGTTTGCCATTGTCCCGTTGATTATTGAAATAAATCCATTCTTTGTCGGTCGCATACCAGCCACTGTTGTTTAAGTTACCAATGGAATTTCCACTGGCTGCATGGGATTGTTCTGAATCATCCGTCGTTCTGATCGATACACGATGGCTTTCGTAATTTACGGATGCTCCTAACGCTTCAGATAAAAAACGAAGCGGTACCAACGTTCTCCCCTTTATTAATTTTGGAGCAGCTTTAAGCGAGAATTGCTCCTGATTTTTTTTGACGATTGTAGAGCCGATGYTTAACGTGACCGTTATGGCTCCTTTCGATAAGGAAATCTCGTTGTTCTTCCAAAATGTTATTTTRCCCCCTAGTYCATCCACTATAGAACGGATTGGGACAAAAACCATTCCTTGATCAATAATAGGCTTTACATCAAAATTCATTACATGATCATTTACAATAACGATGGTAGATTGGTYATCAGCCGAATTTGCATAACTCGTCCCCGAGCTTAGTAAACAAAAGGACAAGGGAAGAACGAAAGCCCATTTCCTCAATATAAACACCTCATTGTAATGAATTTATATACAATGTTTAGACGAAATAGGTAACAAAATGTTTCCATTCTCACACAAAMAATAGACAAACACTGTTATGTTAAACTACCCGTTAGCATGGAACAGGCAGCCGATCATTTGGCCGGCTGCCGCGGTGTCTTTCTTTATTAAGCTATCGTACCCGTTAGCGGAATGGTTATTAATTTGTGCTGAATCAAACTGTTTTTTCAAAGCTCCAGCCGGTATAGGTCCCATATTTTTTACCGTACATACTCATGAGATGCGTTTGATAATCAATAAGCGCTAAGGCTTGCGTTTTGGTAGCTATAAACGTAACCTGATCATCCGTTATAGAAATCCGCCGAATCGCGAACGACGTGAGCGCGATTTCTCTTGCAAACTTATCGGCGTTTACGGACGGAATCTCGAAATGATGCGATATGTGACAGGTATTAACTCGCCTAAGATTGATTCCGGAATCAGTAACTTTTTTGTCGTTAAGTGCCCATCGGAACTTTCGTTCTTCGTCCGTTTCAATGATACCGGCGAGTCCTTCGCCGAAAAGGCTGTCAATTTCGTATCGGTTAAAATCCAGGATCCATTTTCGGTGTAAATGGTAGAGAGGCAAAAGAGTGCCATTGTCGGAACTGAAAACATCACAGCCCCGATCGTCATACATGTGAAACAAAATGCCTTTTGTTTTGTTATACAGGTAAATCCGACCGCCGGAGGTCGGTTTACGCTAACTGAAAACATCACAGCCCCGATCGTCATACATGTGAAACAAAATGCCTTTTGTTTTGTTATACAGGTAAATCCGACCGCCGGAGGTCGGTTTACGTATGAAGTCGGCATTTTCAATGGATTCAAGTACATACGGCATTCGGATTTCTTTCGCTTTAACTTCAACGGTCCATTCTTTAGTGTAAAGTTCGTCATCTGATTCATCAAACTCATATGGCAAAGTGCACGATCGCGTTTGCTTTAATCACGTTATAAAAAAGCGCTTTAATCGTATTTTATCGACTCGCTTTTCATTCGTACCATAGCTGGTTCGATGAATAAAAATCACATCGTCTTCAGGATCGAAAATTGAACGATAAATGGATCGCGCGCGACGAAGACTTTCGCACCGATATACCTCATCCTTCAAATTTTCAAGTCCTAGTTCAAAACGAATGTAAGGACCATGCGCCTTCATATGCGCCTTCATTTCTTTTACAATATTCACTGCAAATATCCCTTCGTTTTAAAGCTTTATTTCACCAAGTCGTACTGGGCAGCCGCCTTCTTGTCTCGATTGAGCTATCGTACCCGTTAGTTTAATGAACTAACTTTTGGAAGAAAGCTATTTAATATTATGTTTTTCTTCTAACCTTTCTTTGAATTTTTTCCGTTCCTGTGAATTGTGCAGCAATTTCCTTGTGTTTTTACTTGAGGTTAGATAATTTTTTATTTCATGGTTTTCTAATATCACTTTTTCAAGTGTCGCTTTATTCATAAGCATTTCCTGAAACCAATATTTTTGTTTTAGTAATCCTAAATTATGCTTGAACTTCTCTCCATCTGAGAACCAGAACCGAATACGGAGTCCAATTTCCTTGATGATACCCGCAATAGCCGCAACTTCTTGACGAAAAAACATCGCAATATCACTTCCTGAATAAAATTAACACTCAAAAATTAATATGCCCAAAGGGTATTGATGACAATTCGTTAGCGATAACTGCCCGTCCTTCGATGAACAAAGGAAGCAGCTGCCGCGGCGTTCTGCTCCCTTTGTTCGTTGAAGTATCGTACCCGTCCCTCCATGCATCTCTTATGCTGCACCACAGAGCGTGAAAGTTAATCCGTTCTTTCATTGTAGTTGAATGAATTTCTGAATTAATCACTGAAATTTTTAAACAGAGACTCCAACTCTTTAACATCATAAAAGTCTCCATTGCTGATAAATTTTTCAACCTCTACTGTACCATCTTCCAAAAATTCTATCTCCCACCGTTGACCAGGAACAGCTACCTCAACCATAATAGCTTCATTTCGGATTTTGCTAAGTTTATAAAATATATTATTATCCTCTAATTTGTTAAGAAGTAATTAACTCTCTTAGACCAGCCACATCTTCACCCCACAGTAATTATTGTTACAAATTATGTTATAGATCCTTATGGCATTATCTTGCCCGTTACTTCAACGATCATGAGCAGGTCGCCGCGGCGCCTGCTCATGTCATAAACTCTTCACTATCGTACCCGTTAGTTCAATCAAGAAAGGCAGCACGCACACGAATTGTCTACCATTCGATGATATCCAACCAAATGATACGCAATTCTGCCCCTTAAACATCAAGATGCATGAAAAAGACTCGATAATTTTATGAGTATGTCTGAGCGGCCGATCCTCCTGAGTAGGTTTTTTTATAATTGCTGGCGAACCGCCTAGTGCGGACCCGCATGCTAGGTGGTGTGAGAGGACTGGGGCTAGCCGCTCCTTCCTACTCGATTGCGAATTTGCAATCGCTTACCCTTTGACTTCTGAAATGATGTCTACGACTTTCCCCGAACTCGCGTCGATGAGAACCGTGGTGCCGAGTTTCAGACCTGTCCGATCTCGGAGGACGACCTCCCATACTTGTTTTCCGTCCTTGGTGATGAGTTTTACGCTTTCGATCGATGGATTGGTCGTCGTCTTCAATTCCTGCAAGGCGATTCGAACGGCGTCATCCTGGGACTTCACTTGCAGGCGGTTCATCTCTTCACTGGATGTCGAAGTTTCACTTTTCGCGTCTTTGGCGGAGCAGCCGTTGAGGGCTAGAGCCATCGCAGCCACGAGCAGAAACAGATGTGTTCTTTTCATGTTCAGCGACTCCTTTCACGTGTTGTTTGCTGTTTGTAGTATCAGACACGAAGCTCAAGCTTTTTGTTGCAAATTTCAAATAAGCATTTTTTGCCAAATGAGTAAAAGAAAATGCTGAAAATGGACTAATTTTCATTCATCTTTGGTAATTTTTCTGATCTAACCTGTACCGATTATTGACAAGAACTTGTACCGATTGTTTGTATCGTCGGACAGATGTTCGGCTACACAAACATAGATACTTAAAATGCCGGCTATCACGGCCGGCATTGATTGTACTAACGTACCCGTTAGCTTAATACATCATTTGGGATATCTGACAGGATATAATGTCTTGAATATTGTCTAGTCTCTACAACTTTTGTCTGACCGTTTTTTTCAAAGATAAGACCAGCACCCATTTGTTCTTTAAAGTCCCAGCCATTTTTCTTCATAATATCCTTGACTACATCATACCTAGATTCACCTGTGTTCTCTGATACGAATCTAGTGCTTTTATGTGTTTTGGAATACTGTTCATAACTACTGTTCGCAAATTCAATTTTAGATATTGAATAAAGTATAGGTAAAGGATTTCCCTCTTGTGACAAAGCACTTCCAAATCTAAAGGTAAGAAACCCAGCAAACAAGACAAATAGCAGAATTGCAGTCATTAAGATTTTTTTCATAATCCTCCCCCTCAAGTTATCCTAGCCACCTTTCTTAAAGTGACGTTTTGAAGTGACATTAAGTTGCGTTATTCTGCCCGTTCGTAACGAAGAGCACGCGACAGCTCTTTCGCTGTTCAACTAACATTCCTCGTTAGTTGAATCATCGAGATAGTGCTTATTTCTTTCCTAAAGAAAACCCAGCAAACAATCGACCACCATGCGGCTCAAGCACTTTATCAACTAATTCCGTCACCCTTTTTTTGTCACCAGTTTTGTAGAATTCATTGAATGCTTCTAAAAATTCTTCAGTAAATCGTTCATCATATCGTTTTAATGAACGAACAATCCATTTGGAGGCACCAATCCAATGACCGTTCGTTCTTAATACAAATTCATGTACAGCCTCCGCTAATGTATTGGCAATGAAAATTTCTTCATCACTATCTAGAGATCCAATCAAATCATCTAATGCATCAGTAAGAAAATACCGTTTCATAGTAATGGTATCTTGAGACCATTGTTCCGGACCCTTATCGAGTAATTCATTGGCTTCTCTTTTTATCAAATCAATAATTCCTATATCTTTTAAGATAATACCTTCCGAGACCATTCTAGGCAGAGAAGGTCTTGCTCTTTTGTAGTCAGATTGAAAAAATTCCTTATAAGAAGTTAGGTTATGAACAAAAACTTCGATTGCCCATTCAAATTCGAATAACGATTCTCTATAAGCTGAACTTAAGCTATTATCGAATACAACAATATCCAAATCAGAAGTATTAGTCGCTTCTCCCCTGACTACACTGCCAGCTAATATTGCTCCTTGGCAATTAGGGAAATAGAGAGAGATAAACTGTTTTGCTACTTCTAATGGGTTTAACCTTTGCATGCTTCAACCGCCTCCTTTATTTTAAATAGTATACCAACTGATACTTATTAAACAATTCTGCCAGTTAGCGTTGAAGAGGCAACCAATTCATATCGGCTGCCTCTTTAGGAGTTGCATTACGCTATAGGTCTGACCTTCATAGAACCCCCTCCTACTAACACCAAATTGTAATTATAATTCCACATTTTATTAAGCAGTCCTGCCCGTTTGTTGACAAGACGGCAGCCACTTCACCGGCTGCCGTCTCTTCGTACTTATTGAGCTATCGTACCTGTTAGTTAAGTGAATCAGAGCCAAGCCATTACACATTCTATAAATCTCAATCTCCTTGATAATATGTAAGGACACGTTTAATTGATGGGAATTCTTCAGAGTAAATGCAAATAGATCTAAAAGATGGTCTAACACTATCTGGTACCCAAGCCTCTAAAGGAAGTCTTTTAATAGTAAAAACCAAATTATTTTTGAAAATCCCTTGACCTAGTTCATTACTCCAAACCTCTATCGGCTTTATTGTTTCTCCAAGCGAAATAGCATATACGGAAAAAAGTCCTCCCCACTTAATATTAGGTACTAATTTTCTTCGACTTATAGTTATTGATTCCCCAATTTTCAGTGTGGAATAGAGCTCTCTCCATGCTATATTAAACTCTATTTCATACATTACCCTACCGAGATAATTCTTATGATATTTTTTCCGGTATCTTTTTTTCACCGTTACCTCCGTTAAAATGCTCCATTACTATGCTTATTAGCGCAATAGAAGTTACAAGATTTAAACTGTCAACAGCCTCATTATTGTGATTAAGCTCTCGTACCCGTAATCCGTAATAAAAATTCTTTTATCCTTTAAACAGTTCATGGACAACTAACATATTGCCACTTGGGTCAAAGAATTCAAAGTCCATTCCTTCCCCTCTTTCCTCTCTGACCTCGCCAATACGAACATCATTGTTCCGTAGCTTCTGTAATAACGTTCGTATATCAGTTGCTTCGATACCAATTACTGGTTGTATACCATCTTTCAATTGAAAATGAGCATATGTATCATGTTCCGTTTCCCATAAAAAGAAATGAGGACCAGAGGGAAGCTCAAGAATGACCATTTTATTATCCCCTCGTTTCCATTTGACTTGGAATCCGAGATTTTCCACATACCAATCAATGGACTGAGGGAGTTGTTTTACTGGAATCATGACATGTGATACACGATTAATGATTACTTCTGACATTATATCCTCATCTCCACAAACCATATTTTGGTTACAAATGCTTTTTATTCGATATCCGTTTCGAGCTATCCTACCAATTACTGCAATGAAATAGGAGCAGCTGCCGCGGCGGTCTGCTCCTTGATCTGATTGAACTATCGTATCCGTTACTTCAACAAGATAGGCGAAGATGCTACCTCTTCACGATTTTCTGGAATTGCTTATTACAGTAGAGCGAACGACAAGCGTAACTGCAATGACCACTATAATAAATGCAGTTTCATCTATGTCGTGAACCTGATGAATTAAATTAGCAAAGTACAGTACTTTTCTTTATTGAGCTCTTGTACCCGTTAGCTCAACGAGGTTACCGTTTCATAACGGCAGCCTCAGGCTATATTTACCTGTTGAGTTAACTCTGTTGAAGACAGACAAATAACCTTATCTGGTCAAAATACTTTGCGGGTTCAAAATATTATTATCCAGTTGTTTCCTTTTGTTATAATAAGATATATTGTAAAAATGAGGTGAACCATGACGAAGAAAAAAATACTGATATTTATATTGCTTGCTCTCACAGCGTTAGTTCTGTTGTTGATTGCTTTGAGGTTGATGCCAAAACAGTATAACATGAAAGCCCTATACTGCCGCTGTTTTATTGGACTATCCTGCACGTTACTTCAATGAAAAAGTAGACTGCCGCTGCAATATGCTTCCTTCCACTAACGTTCCCCGTTAGCCATCCATGCATCTCTTAAACTGCACCACAGAGCATGAAAGTTAATCCGTTCTTTCATGGTAGTTTAATGAATGCCTACTTACTCTTTAATTCCCTAAATGCCTCTATAATTAACTTTATACCAATGGTGATAACAGCTATGAGACCGATTGTCTTAACGATAGTTTGAATGAGATTCTCTAATGAACCACCACCAGTAATTTCATAAGAGAATCGCCCTAAAATGAAAATAGCTGGCGTAGGCAAAAGCATAAATACTAATCCAACAACGAAGCCAATCAGTAAATTAACTTTACGTTCCAATGTTATCCCCCCATTCTCGGCATTGAACTATCGTACACGTTAGCTTAACCCTTCGGATACAGATGAGGATAGTTGTTTGCGCAGCCGCTTTTTGTCTACCTTATCCACAGCAGTCCGAGGCAAATGATCTAGAATGAAAAGATGAGTTGGCCATTTGTGTCGTGCGAGACTCGGTTCGCAAAACGCCTGCAGCTGTGCCAAGTCCAGGCTACCTCTGTCCCGAAGAACTACGCAAGCGACGAGCGACTCACCTTCGCCGGAAAGTGGGAGTCCGATGACGACTGCATCATTAACCATTTTATGAGATGAAATCACCTGCTCCACTTCAGCACAGTACACATTGGAACCGCCTACAATAACCATATCCTTCAGGCGATCCAATACATAAAGGTAGCCATCAGCATCTAGGCAACCGACGTCTCCTGTGCGGATCCAGCCATCGAGCATCGCTTCTTTAGTCGCCTCTGGTTGGCGCCAATACCCTATCATAGTCTGCGCACCACGAACAACTATTTCACCGGACTCGTTTACTTCCGCCTCCCGGTCATCCTCTGCGATGATCCGAACTTGAAATGCCTGTTCCCCCTGGAGAGCTAGATCAGCTGGATGACCTACTGATCGAAGACGAATCGGATCGTCTAGATGATGTTTGGGAAATGATCGGCTGATAGACATTCCGCATTCCGCTTGCGAATAGTTGTTGACGATTATTGCGGCTGGGAATTGTCCAACCGCGTCCCGCAAGGTTTTTGGTGGAATGATGGACCCACCGCAACCGATCACTTTCAAGCTTTGCATATCTTTACCGGTTGCGGATACCTCGCGGATAAGGTCGCGAAGCAGTTGGCCGACCGTACTGAGATGCGTAATCCGGTCGCGTTCCACGGCTTCTATTATGCTGTGCACATTTGCCGGATAATCATCCAAAAAGACCAAACAGCCTCCGGCAGCCATGGTCGCCCATAGCTGGAATTGCCCGACAAGATGCGAAATGTTAAGCACCAGTACACGACGTTCAATATCATAACCAAACCCAGCGGAGGGAGTAAACTGATTCCAGGCTGCCATGCCGCGATGCGAATGCATTACCCCCTTGGGTCTGCCCGTTGTTCCGCCTGTATAGATCAGAACGGCTGTTTCATCTGCATTTCGCTTACAACCGTCATCTGGAGATGAATCAAGATCCTTCTGTATTAAAGAACTCAGCATAGGAGAAGTAGAACCTACTTCAGTGGAGAACAGTTTCGGAGGATTCGAGAGAAGTTGTACCGTGGAGTTAGCGGAATCGGCGTGACGAATGTCATGGATGAGGATGTACGGTTCCGCATCCTCAAGAATGGCTGCAATTTCAGGTACAGCTAGCAAAGGGGACACCGCGAGCGGGATGGCACCGATCCCAACCGAGGCATAGAGCGCTACAACAAGTTGGGGATCAGGATCACCAAGAAGAGCAATTCGGTCACCGGGACGGAGACCCTCGGCATACAGGGCATTACTGAGTTGTTCAGCAAGGCGATGAAGTTCCCCATAATTCATAGTCTGGCCGTGACGTAAAAGCGCTGGTGCCGCTGGGTGCAACCTTGTTGCCAATGGCAAGCGTTCAGATAGTAGCATGATGTCGCCTCCAATAGTTCATTTTTCAGGTATGAAAACAAGGAATAAGAAGATTATACCTCAAATATGGAAGTTTTTTAGAATCAGGTTTTCCAATCAAATTCATCAGTTCTCCTGATAAATTCGCTCTTCTACCAAGAAATCGGTTACCGCCTGTGATGTTGAGCTAAACTGCCCCCGTTAGGTCAAAAAGGCCACTGATCTGTACCGGCAGCCTTATAGGGTATTTATTGAGCTCTTGTACCCGTTAGCTTAATAAAATCCTTGGTTCTATCCCAGTTAATAACCGTTTACCATGAGTATTTTGCCTGTCTTTGCATCGATATAGAACCATAGAGAAGAAGAAACTGATGTTTTGTCAACGTTTATCAGATTAATCATCCAAACAGGTTTTGAAGATTCTGAGCCTTTTGATACTTCATGGACTATATAGGTTCTTGAAAGAGATTTATCTATCTCTTCAGCACGGGTTAATGCTATCTGTTTTGCTTCTTCTTCTGAAATTTTTTTGGATGTATTACAAGCAGTAATTAAACTCATGAATAAAGCAATGAGAAAAATTAGTAAAATCTTCTTCATAAATTCATCCCTTATCATCATGACATGCTACTGTTGTTATTAGACGAATTAAACATAAAAAAGTTGCTGACTGCCCATTACCACAACAGGCTGCCGAGCGAATCATCAGCAGCCTACGTTGTGAAGCATTATGGAACTATCGTACCCGTTAGCGCAATGATCAATCCTAGTGGTCAAAACGCAAGTTTCTCTAGCCATACAGAATCAGGTTTCATTATACGTATCTTACTAGCAAGCCATAGCTTCTGCTTATCATTCATGATTGTGACATAATTATTGAAATCCTCATTATCTTTTTCTCTTGGGTTCAAACTTTTAAACAGCAACTGCCATAACGGGTTCACAAAGGGTCTTCCATCACGATCATTTAGGGCAAAATCATTTGTGTGCATGGTTATATTTTTATTTTTTCGGAAAAGAACTTTATCCCCCTCACGTTCAGTAAGTAGAATTTCTATAAAGTCCTTATCCCTGAAAAGATGTAAACAATATCTGGGTAATGATAAGTCACTAAACTGTTCATAGTCAACAAGACGGTTTTTACCTGGTACCGCGACTTTAATTTCCCAATTCTCAAAATAACCAAGTGCTTCTTTAACATCCTCACGATATATACAAATATCGAGATCGTCATGCACTCTTGTTACTCTACCCAAGGCAATATCGACTACCCAACCTCCGGATATAAACCATGGCTTCTGAAAATTCTTCATTACATTCATGAGAAAGTCTAAATCAGAATGAATAACTACTCCCCCTCAAAATACTATTACTAGTTGAATCCCTTCGTCATTATCCTTGATTTTCCTGCTTCATAAGCAGCTAACTATTGATGAAGCCACCACGTAAACTTGCCAGTTAGCGTGGAAAGGCAGCCGATCGTTCTGGCCGGCTGCCTTCGTGTCATAATTGAACTATCGTCCCCGTTAGTTGAATCACATTAAGGCTGATACCAACCCACAAAGACGTTGCCGGTCAGGGTCGATCAGATGCCGGCCGTACGCATCAAGAAACTGATACGTCCACCGCACGTCCCCCAGGTGATTTTTCTGCTCTCGTGRCCATCCGGACTTAACCCGCCAAAAGGACCGCCGCAAGAAACACGAGCTGCATTAATGTTCGGACAAGCAGCTTAGGCGTTGGTTTCCCGCCGATCGTCAATCTTTCCCGAGCTGCCCGCACATTGGCGGGGAACATGACCGCCAGCAGCACCGTCAAGCAGATGGAAGCCGTGTGAGAGGTTGCRGGGAACAGAATGCCGACGGCTCCGGCAATTTCCAGCCACCCGGTGGCCGTCACGATCCAATCCGGATTCGGAAAAGCCGATGGAACCATGCGGATTAAGTCAGGACGTCTTTTTCCCCAGTGAGCGGAAGCGGCAAGCAGCAGCATGACGACTACYGCTCCCTGAAGCGGAGTATGCCAACCTTCGAAATATGGCMAGCCGAATAGGCCGAAAACCCAGAACAGCAGAAACGAAGCAACAAGCGCAAATAAAGGTACCATCTTTATCCCCCCGGTTAGAAACCTTTCGTTATCATAAAATATAAAATAATGATCGGCAGCAATGTAGCGGCGATGCCGAAAATGGCCCAAAAGAGGGACGCTTTACGGTAAGCTTTGGAGATGTTCCCGCTTTCGATGCATTGAGCGCTGTGGCGGATCATTGCGCGCTGCAGCGGAATGAGAACGGCTAACCAGATGATGCCGGTGACGGCAAACAAAATCAGCGAAAGAGAAAGCCAGTTCAGCCCCGACATCGGCATTTCCGCCCTTACGGCCATCGCAATACCCGAGACGATTATGAACACGAGACCCGGGAGTGTAAACACATAATCGGCAAGCATGACGTTTTTTACCGTGCTGTGAATGAGGGCGGGGTTTTTCAGCAAATCCGCCCGAACCTTCCAAAAAGCCGCCGTAATGATATTTCCCAAGAATAACACGACTCCAATCAGATGCAGCGTTAACCACAAGTTCATGGTGCACTCTTCCTTTCTTCTTCTACTTATTGGGGCTTTAAAATAGTAACCATAAACGAAGAAAAATCTTGCGTATTAAAAGATAYCGGAGCAAAATCCACTGCTTGGATAAATGCACAGACCGTTCATAAAACTGCTTAAGTGCTTCCGCRACTGCAGGCTGATCTTCTTTTCCAAGCAAATATATCARGACCTTGTTCGTCACATCCTGCGYATCTTCCAGCGCCGGAAGACTGTCTATGATCTTCTGCATGGGTCTATCAAACGTTTTGCCGCCTTGCTCCACTTCATTCATAAAACGTTCGTTGGTCTCATTAAGCCGCTGCTGYAGCACCCARGCAAAGATTTCGTCCTTGCTCTTCACGTAATGGAAGATAGCTCCCTTTGACAATCCCGATCTATCCATGATGTCCTTCATTGTGACGGAGTGGCATCCTTTTTCCCGTATCAGCTCTTTGGTCGAATCAAGCAGCAGTCCAGTTGTTTGCTGCCTGCGTTCCTCTTGCTTCAATGTAATCCCTCCGTATGCGATTATACTCGTCAATTTATGTCTATAAGCTCATTATAAATACCGACCATCGGTCTGTAAATAGACTGTATCAATTTCTCGCTTATTTCCCATAGTTTTTTTCGGAACTCACCATCGTAGGCTTGGCTGTGAGCGCGTGAAAGTTGGTTTTGATCAAAATGAGATTGCAGCTACCATTGATTTTATTCCACTCTAAATGCGTACTCGAAATATGTTTCCGAACCGTTTAGAAATTTGTTTGGTACTGACGAATGAAAAAAATATTGCAGCTACCATTGATTTTATTCCACTCTAAATGCGTACTCGAAATATGTTTCCGAACCGTTTAGAAATTTGTTTGGTACTGACGAATGAAAAAAAAGGAGCTGCAGTAAAGCAAGCTCCTCCACTATCGTACCCGTTAGCCATCCATGCCGCTCACGCGACACCACAGATTATGGAATTAATTGCGTTCTTCCATGGGAGCGTAATGCGAGGGTAATTATATTTTTTCAACTGGGAAGTATAAATACAATTCACCGGCATTATCTTTAGGGTTGTAAAATTCTTGAATTGCTCCAACGATTTGATAATTGTTTTGGGGTAAATAATCTGCAATCATATGATTAAAAATGTTTACCGGCATTATCTTTAGGGTTGTAAAATTCTTGAATTGCTCCAACGATTTGATAATTGTTTTGGGGTAAATAATCTGCAATCATATGATTAAAAATGTTTTGATAAGAATCTTGAGTACATTTTGTTACAACATATTTGAATGCTGGAATGACCCATTTTGTCCATCCATTTGGGGCAATAGCGTCGTCTGTAACTTCGCATCCTGCTAAATATTTACCTTCTTCTTTCCATCTTTCAAACTTCTCATCAACATCACTCATAGCACCCCAAATGCCAGTAATGTTACCTTCAGCATCCAACTTCGCGAGATTGCTTATCTCAGCAAAGTTACTATTTGCCTCTTGCCATAATGGTGGTATCCACATTGGSCCTTCAACTGCAAGTCCTTCCCCCAATTTACCAATAACTGAAAACTGGGCCTTCAACTGCAAGTCCTTCCCCCAATTTACCAATAACTGAAAAC
>NZ_LMRV01000050.1 GCF_001428245.1 Paenibacillus sp. Soil522 | reverse complement strand
GCTGTATTTAGCTGACTTTTTGCCAAAAGTTACAGCTTTGTAACCAAATACTCACCGAATTTTAAGAATTATTTAACTCAACTTTCGCAGCTCGAAATTGGTAAATAAACCTTGATATAGCTGGGTAAACCAGCTATCCAATTCTGGAGTTGACGATGAATCAGTTTTGAGATTCTCTTTCCTGCCTTCGCGGCAACTTCGTTCATCAGTTCGACCAGTTGTTGAAGCGCAACGACCCAGTCCATCGTACCAACTTCGTCGCACAATAAATAGAACAGTCCTCCAATCGTCCGCTGATCCGTGCTCTGGCGATGCTGCCAAGCAAGTAAGATGTAGCGAGCGAATACGATCGTCGTATGGCTAATGAGCAGATCGTAAGAGCGGCCTTGAAACTCCTTCTGCAGGCGCAGCAAGGATTTGGCGCACTTAAAGAAGACTTCAATTTCCCAACGCATTCTGTAAATCCGAATGATGTCCGAAGCAGTTAGCGTAAGATCGGTAGAGAGGATAGCTAGCCATTCCTTCTTCTTGGAGCGATGACGGACGAATACAACCGTGACCGGGATTCCCGGGGCTAGCTCTGTCCGAATCTGCCGAAGGATGTTTCGGTTCTTCCCCTTGATGCGAGTCGCAGTTGCATAAAGTGAATTCAGGCAAATGCGTTGCCCATCTACCAGGTATCGCTTTTTATCATTTTTGACCATGCCAATGACATGTAGTTTTCGATCCCGCATCTCTTGAATCAGTGGCGCGTGAGTAAACCAGCTATCCATAAGCACATAGGATGCAGAAATGCCGGCAGCAATAGCGCGATCCAGCATGGCGGTGATGTTAACAGGAGCACTTTGCAGCGCTTCTTTCCGACGCTTGTAACCTGACGAGCGTTTATCGATTCCGTCGGCGATCCCATTGATGCTGGAGTTGTTCGAGCTGAGAAGCGCGAAGTCAACCGGAACGAAGGAATGTCCATCCGTCCAGCCCATGGTTAGCATGCGAAAACCCTTGTAGTACGCCCCTGTAGCATGATCCTTGAAGCGTGCGAGCATCTCGACAGCCTTGCTCCGGTTACGTTCAAACATCGAATCGTCGAAGATGAATGCCGTCTCGCGTGTGTCAGAGGTCAGGTGCTCCATGCGATGAATCGTCTCACGGCTTAGTAGTGTTAAAAAGCGGCGCCAAGCGTATCCGCTGTGGTTGAGAAAGCGATAAACCGCATCTTTCCCGGGGTAATTTGTGCCCCGTTGGCTTTCGAGCAGACGAAACCAATTCTTCTGCTGGAACAGCAGCACAAATATGATTCGGAACAACGTCGCACAGGTGAAGCCGAATTTCTTTTTGAAGCCAGAGTCATTCAAGTGTTTGATGACTTTCAATTCCTGGAAAGCAGGTTTAATTTCTGCTGGCAGTTGATCAATGGATAGCTTTTGCTCTATCATAGAGAAGACACCTCTTCTGTGTGGTAGTGATTGGTCGCACTTTCACTTTACCAAACGAAGCGGTGTTTTTCTATTTTTCAAGCAGGGTATCTCATGAGCCGCAAATATAGAAGCTGCGTGGGCTTACGCTGATTTATTAGGTGCGAAAGTTGAGTTATTAAGAAAGCGGTGTTTTTCTATTTTTCAAGCAGGGTATCTCATGAGCCGCAAATATAGAAGCTGCGTGGGCTTACGCTGATTTATTAGGTGCGAAAGTTGAGATAATAACCCAACGATATAATTAGGTTGGACAATTGAAAGGGGAAAATATCCAAATGAAAAAATGGTTACTATTTGCAAGCGCAATGTGTCTAACGTTTGTCATTGCGGCATGCGGCGCGAACAATACGAAGGAAGCTAACAAGGAAGTGGACACTGTCGTTGCGGACAGCGGCGCAGCAGCCTCTGATCTTGTAATCACAGCATCCAACTGGAAGTTTGACCAGAAGGAATATAAAATTAAAGCCGGACAAACGGTTAATATCGAGCTTGATTCTATCGAAGGCATGCATGGCGTTCAAATCAAAAATACCGATTATACGATTTCTGGCGGCAAAGCCGTTCCCGTCACTATTAGTGAACCAGGCACTTACGAAATGATTTGCAACAGACCATGCGGCACAGGCCACATTGAGATGAAAGCGACGCTTGTTGTCGAATAAATTTATACGCCGGAAATCAGGGGCTGCTCCACAGGTTTTTTATAACCTGTAGGACAGCCTTTTTTGTTTTCTTGGATTAATCCATCCCCCTTACAAGACATCTTCATTGATCGCTTATATAATCTTTACTTACCCTTTCAGTAAAAAAGTCTGATGCATCAACCTCTTCCCCTGCCACTCTCCCTCTGCTAAGATATTCACAATACAAACAGCGAATGGAGGAATGGTGATGGGTGCACTACAAAATCGAGTCGCCATTATTAGCGGAGCAGGCACCGGCCTCGGCCGCGCAGCATCACTTTCTTTTGCAGCGGCAGGCGCGGATGTCGTCCTGCTGGGAAGACGAATTGCAAAGCTTGAGGAAACCGCATTAGCCGTGAAGGCGAAGACGGGCAAAGACGCGCTTGTGCTGCAAACGGACGTATCCGACGAGCAGCAGGTTCAGGACACCATTTCTGCTGTCATCCGGCACTTTGGCCGTATCGATATTATTTTGAATAGCGCAGCCGTATTCGAGCCAGGATCTATTGCGGAATTAACGTCGGATGAATGGCAAAATCAAATTGCAGTCAATTTAACCGGGCCGTTCCTGCTCTCGAAAGCTGTCATACCCGCTATGCGTAAAGCAAAGTACGGACGAATTATCAATATAACCTCCGGACTGTCTTGGAACGGAGCAGGCGGTTACGCAGCTTACAGCGCAGCCAAAGCCGGTTTGGAATCGCTAACCCGCACACTTGCTGACGAGGAGCATGAGCATGGAATTCTCGTTAACCTGTATAATCCTGGTACGCTCCGCACAGAAATGCACGCAACCGGAAAAGATCCCGCAATCGTTACACCGGATCTGATACGGCTAGCCAGCTTGCCTGTTGGCGGGCCTACCGGCACAATCGTCTCATACGGTTAAGCATGTTCAACCATATGTACAGTGAAAACGCATTAATATAAACAAACACCGCAGAAACAAGTTCCGGCTTTTAGCCTAAGCTTGTCACTGCGGTGTTTGCTGTGCTTATGGGATTAGCTTTGCTCGATAAGCTCAATCCACTCGTTATATTCGGTTTGCAGCTTCGAATACTCATTTTTCAGCTTGTGATGCTGCTCAAGCAAATCGCTATGGTCCCCGGCCAGCTTTTCCGCAGAACGTGCCGCTTCATCGCGCTCATAGGAAAGCGACTCCAATGCGCTCGCTGCCTCATCGCGCTCATATGCCAGCTGCTCCGCTTTGCGCGCGGCTTCGTCCCGCTCGTTCGCAAGCCGCGCCGTATACTCGCTCAGTTCTTCCTTCAGCTCGGACGCTGCCGCTGCTTCCTGCATCGCTCTCTCCAGCTGTTCTCGCAGTGTCTCTTCATCAGCTTCCCGCGATTGCTTCTCAAGCTCAAGGCGCTTCGCTTCGGCGGCCGTCTGCTCCGCATACTGCTGCTGTGCTTGCAGACGTTCGCTGAGTTCGCGTTCGCGGGCTGCAGCAGCTTCCAGCTGCTGCCCTGCAATACGCTCACGTGCCGCCGTAATTTCAAGCTGCTCGGTCAGCTCTTGTTCTCTGGCTTCCAGCTTCTCAAGCTCGGTCTTGTAGAACTGTTCTCCATCCGCAGCGGAAGCGGCTATTTTCTCGATTTTACCCAGCTGCTCTTGCAGATTCTGAATCTTAGTCTCGTAATCATGCAGCTGCTGCAGCAGCTGCTCCTCTTGATTCGCTGCCAGCTGCTTAAGCTGTTCGTCATGCTTAGCGGCCCATTGCTGCAAGCGCTTCTCGTGTTCATCCTCCAGCTGCTTGCGCTCTTCCTCCTGCTTAGCAGCAAGCTCGATGTATTGCTCTTCATACTGGTCAACCAGCTGTTCAGAAATGGCTGCCTGCTTAACAGCAAACGCCTTCGACTCAGCTTCATAATCGTTAGCCAGCTGTTTATTTTGCTCCTCGTACTGAACAGCCTGCTCAAGCAGCTGCTCTTCATATTGATTAGCCTGCTGCTTATACCGTTCTTCATGCTCAGCTACTTTCTGCCTTGCTTGCTCAGCAAACTCGCGAGCGAGCTGTTTGTTTTGCTCCTCGTACTGAACAGCCTGCTCAAGCAGCTGCTCTTCATATAGATTAACCAGCTGCTTATTCCTCTCTTCATACTCGGCTGCTTTCTGCCCTGCCTGCTCCTCGTATCCAAGAGCAAGCTGTTTGCGCTGCTCTTCGTGCTGAACGGCCTGTTCGAACAGCTGCTCTTCATATTGATTAGCCAGCTGCTTATATCTTTCCTCGTACTCCGCGACAAGCTCCCTGGTGTGCGCATCATGCTCGGCAACAAGCTGTTCGCAGCGATCATTGCTTTCTGCGGTCATCTGTTTAAACAGCTCATCATTTTCCGCTTCGATAACTCTTAGCTGCTCCTCCTGCTCCTGACGCAGCGTTCTTACCAGCTCATGTTTCTCTTCCTCAACCTTCTGCATTTGCTGCTCATGCTCTTCTTTCAACGAATCTCGCTGATTTTCAAGCTCTGCACGCAGCAAATTCCTGTGCTCTTCAAGATTATTCCCATGCATCTGCTCAAGCTCTTCCTGCTCAATCCGCAGCTTGAGCAGCTGCTCCTCCTGCTGCCTTTGCAGCTCCTCGAGCTCGAGCTGCTTCTGCTCCTCGCGCTCCAGCGCCTCTTTTAGACGCTGCTGCAAGTCCGTTGCGCGTTTATCCGCAGCAGAGACATGGCTCCGTTCGTGAGCGAGCTTCTGCTCTAGCTCTTGAACCATCGCATTCGCCCCGCTATTGTGCTCTTGCAGCTCCGCTAATTGGCTGCGCGCATCATTCAGCTCGCTTTGCGCAAGCAGAAATTCACTTTCCCGTTCGTGAATATTCCGCTCAAGCTGCTCGTTAGACGTACGGCAGGACTCCTCCTGCTCCATCGCCTGAACGAGTTGATCATCCGCCTCAGAAATACGATTCTCCAGCGCTTCCTTCTCTTCCTTCCAGCCTTGCTGAAGCTCGGCAACCTGAGCTTGCAGCTTGCTCCGCTCCTCAAGCCAGCCGTTTCGCCGGCGCTCAAGATCAGCGCGGAATGCTTGCTCGCGCTCCTCGCCCAGACGGGCTAGCTCAAGCTGCGAAGCCTCGGTATGTGCCAGCCAGCTCAGCTCGCGCTCATCCCATTTGTTCTGCCAGTTCCCCTCAAGCTCGGTGAGCAGCGTCTCTTTCTCCGCGTTAAGAGAAGATAGCGCAGCTTCCTTCTCTGAAATCAACGCTGACAGCTGCTCGGCACTCGCCCTTTCAAGCTCGGATATTTGTATTTCCTTTTCAAGCTCCAGCTCAAGCTGAAAATTTTCTTTGGCCTGCTGCAGCTCTGCCAGCTCGGCTTCCTTTTGATTTCTCAGCTCGGACAGTTCAGCCTCTTTTTCATTTTTCAGCGCTGCCAGTTCCGCTTCCTTCTGATTTAGCAGCTCTAACAGCTCCGATTCCTTTCTCATCTGCAGCTCAGCCAGCTCAGCTTCCTTCTCCGCCTGGATCCGGGCAATCTGCTCATCCTTCTTCGTTCGAAGCGCTGCAATCCGTTCCACATTTTCTTGCGTAAGCCGGAGGATCGTTTCCTCCTGCGCCTTCATGGCCTCTCCAGCAGCCGCCTGCTGCTCCGCTGCCTGCTCTGCCGCAAGCGCCAGCATTTCAGCTAGCTCCTCTTCAGCGGCTGCCTTTGCCTTTTGCAGTTGCTCCCTCGCCATGCGCTTAGTCTCAGCCAGCTCGGCCTGCAGCGCGACTGACTGCTCGCTTATGTGCTCCAGCTCGCGAATCATCAGGTTAAGCCTTGCTTCCTCCTCTAGAAGCCTAGTATTATCGCGACGCAGACGGTAAACTTCCTCCATGATTTGCACGGCCGAGAGCACCGCCAGCTTCGGCATATCCAGACGCGGATAACCTTTCGCCAGCTTTTTCATGCTTTCGTCGATTGCCGCCGCAACCTTTTTTATGTATTCCACATTGGAATGGCCTTTTAATTTATATTGAACTCCATATATATCAACCGTAACAACTGTTTGATCATCATCCATTAAGGCGAATCCTCCTATAGTCCAAATAGAGCAAGCGTAACGGCTGTCAGCGACCTTTAGCTTCAAAAACTCGTTTCGCGTTAAATATAGGCATAATCGTCGTTGCAAATTAAATTATGCCTTATATTTAAAAGGAAAAAAGCCGCATCAATAGCTCACTAGGAACTATTTCGATGCGGCTTTGAAGGTTTCCTGCCTACTTGCGCAATTCAGCTGCAAAAGATTGTTCTAATTGTAAAACGACCTTCCCATGCAGTTCCGTTACCTCTTCATCTGTCAAGGTACGCTCTGCATGACGGTATACAAGCGACAGCGCAACGCTCTTCTTGCCTGCGCCGAGCTTCTCACCGGTGTAGACGTCGAATACGCGAACGGACTCCAGCAATTCTCCTGCCGTTTCCCATGCTGCGCCGGTTAGCTTAGCAGCCGCCACCTCTTGGTCAACGACTACCGCGATATCGCGCTGCATAGCCGGATAACGAGGAAGCACTTTGTATTCGATCCCCGAATCAGCCAGCTCGTAGATCAAGTCAAGACCGATTTCAAGCACATACGTGTCAGCAAGATCCGCCTCCAGCTGAAGCGCAGGATGCAGCTGTCCTACGTAACCGATCACTTCATTGCCTTTTGGCGTATGAAGAATAACGGCTGCTGTTCTGCCCGGGTGGAAGTGCTCAGGCTTAGCTGCTTCGTACGTTACGCTTGCCGTTAAGCCCAGCACTGCAAATATCGTCTCCAAGATGCCTTTCGCATCGTAAAAATCAACCTGAGACGCCTTCGCATTCCACTGCGCCTCCGAACGATTGCCTGTCAGGAGCGCCGCAATCCGGTGCTTCTCGTGCGGCAAGCGCGTCAGCTGTTCTTCATCCGTGTGGAATACGCTGCCGATTTCAAAAAGTGCCGCTGACTCATTTTTACGGTTGCGGTTATAGGCCGCCGTTTCGAGCAGCTGGGCGATCAGCGTCGTGCGCAATACGCTGCGGTCTTCGCTCATCGGCATCGCTAGGCGAACCGGAGTCGTATGCTCGGCAAGTGCCGGGAAAAGCTTCGTCCGCTCAGGCCCCGTGAAGGAATAGCTGACGACCTCATGAAGTCCCGCATCGGAAAGACGCTTGCGCAGCTCGCGGCGAATAGCCTGCGGCTTCGTCAAGGAGCCGGGCACGACATCGCCGTGAATAAGCGTTGTCGGAATTTCATCATAGCCGTACAAACGGGCCACTTCCTCGATCAAATCAACCGCGCGCGTAATATCACCACGGCGCGTCGGTACGTTTACGGTAAACACATTGCTGTCAGACAGCTCATACTCAAAGTGCAGGCGGCCAAAAATCGTCTGAACTTCAAGTCTGGATAGCTCCGTACCGAGATAGCCGTTAATTTTATCTAAGGATACAGCCACTTTAGCCGGCTTCGCGTCCCCCGTAGATTCCTCCACAATTCCTTCGGTAATTAAGCCTTCCGCTAGCTCTGCAATTAGAGAAGCCGCGCGATCCAGCGCAGGGATAACGTTTGCCGGGTCAACCTCTTTCTCGAAGCGGATGCTCGATTCCGAGCGCAGTCCCAGCTGACGCGACGTTTTCCTTACCGTGCCGCCGTCGAATCTTGCCGATTCAAGCAAAATGTTAACCGTCTCGCCCGTTACCTCCGTGCTCGCTCCGCCCATTACACCAGCAAGCGCAACCGGATCCTTACCGTCTGTAATGACAAGCATATGCGGCTCCAGCTTGCGTTCCTGATCATCCAGCGTTACGAGCGTTTCGCCTGCTTTCGCAAGACGAACATCGATGCGTCCGCCAGGTAAACGATCGGCATCAAAAGCATGCAGCGGTTGACCGTACTCCAGCATAACAAAGTTTGTTACGTCTACGACGTTGTTGATCGGACGAACGCCGGCAGCAATAAGCCGGTTTTGCAGCCACAATGGGGAAACGCCGATTTTTACGCCTTTAATATAGCGGGCCGAATAATGCGAGCATTGCTCTGGAGCGCTGATGCTTACCGATACAAGGCTATCCGTGCGCACTGTCGTATGGTCCACAGTTACGTTCGGCAAACGAACTTCGCGGCCTGTCAGCGCACCGATTTCGTAAGCTACCCCAAGCATGCTGAGGCAGTCGGAACGGTTCGGTGTCAGATCAAGCTCAAGCACCTCATCGTCAATGGCAAGCACTTCGCCGATTGGCGAACCGATCTCCGTAGATGCCGGAAGGACAAGAATACCCTCCTGCTGCTCCTTCGGAAGCAGCTTATCGTTAAGGCCCAGCTCCTTCGCCGAGCAAATCATCCCTTGGGATTCGACACCGCGCAGCTTCGCGCGCTTAATTTTAAAATCGCCGGGAAGCTGCGCGCCAATGACAGCGACCGGAACGAGCTGGCCTGCATCGACATTTTTGGCTCCGCATACGATTTGCAGCTCTTCACCCGTGCCAACGTCAACCTTACAAACGTTCAGCTTATCCGCATCCGGATGCTTCTCCTTCGACTTCACATAACCGGCAACGACGCCGGTAACGCCCTTGTTGCGGGATTCGACTACGTCGATCTCAATACCGCCGCGCGTCATTTTCTCCGCAAGCTCTTCTCCGGTGAAGCCGGATAGGTCGATATATTCATTTAACCATTTATAGGATACGTTCATCTCTCTTCTTCCCTTCTCTCATGACTACATTCTTGCGAATTGGCTTAGGAACCGCAGATCGTTCGTATAGAAATGACGAATATCGTCAATGCCGTATTTCAATAACGCGATACGCTCGACGCCCATACCGAAAGCAAAACCGCTAACCTCTTCCGGGTCATAGCCTCCCATTTCAAGAACGCGAGGGTGCACCATGCCGCAGCCGAGAATTTCAAGCCAGCCCGTATGCTTGCACATCCGGCAGCCTTTGCCGCCGCATTGCACGCAGGTTACGTCAACCTCGGCGCTCGGCTCCGTGAACGGGAAGAAGCTCGGGCGGAGCCTGATTTGCGCTTGCGCGCCGAACATTTGCTGCACGAATTGCAGCAGTGTTCCTTTCAAATCGCTCATCCGAATGTTTTTGCCGATAACGAGACCTTCGATCTGATTGAACTGGAACGAATGCGTCGCATCGTCATCATCGCGGCGGTATACTTTACCCGGGCAAATAACTTTAACAGGCGTTTGTCCATTCATTGCCTTCATCGTGCGAACCTGCACAGGCGACGTATGTGTACGCATAAGAATATCATCCGTTACGTAGAACGAATCCTGCATATCGCGCGCCGGGTGGTTTTTAGGCAAATTCAAGGCTTCGAAGTTATAATAATCCGTTTCCACCTCTGGTCCCTCTGCAATCGTATAGCCAAGGCCGATAAATACATCCTCGATTTCCTGAGCTACCTTATTCAAAGGATGCACGGAGCCTGTAGGCAGCTGCTTGCCCGGAAGCGTGACGTCCAGCGTCTCCGCCAGGAGCCGGTTATTCGTCTCCGCTTGCTGGAATGCCTCCTGCTTCTCGTCAATGACTGTTTCGATTGCTGCACGAACATCATTGGCAACCTGACCGATCACCGGACGCTCTTCGGCACTCAGACCGCCCATTCCGCGCAAAATTTCAGTCAATGCGCCTTTCTTGCCCAGATACTTGACACGCAAATCATTTAACAGCTGGGGAGTATCCACTTGCTGCAGCTCCTGCAGCGCTTCGCCGCGCAGCCCTTCCAATCTTTCCTTCATTCTTCTTCGCCTCCATATCATCTTCCTTAAATCAAGACACAAAAAAAGGCCCTCTCTCCCTGAAGGGACGAAAGAACCGTGGTACCACCCTAATTCGGACCGCTTTCCTGCCTGAGCGTATAACTTAACGTATAGTTATCGCTTGCCATACGGCAGCGGATTGCAATCCCTTAGCCCCATAACGGCGGGAACCGGACTTTCCCTACCCGCGCCGGACGGCATGCCGCCATGGCGTTTCAGGTGTCTGCTCCGGAGCGAACTTTCAGCAGCCTGATTTCACAAAGACGCTCTCAATCAACGGCGTCTTCTCCCTGTGCGAAAGCACTGCTTACTTCTCTCCATCATCGCTTTACTGCGAATATGAAACAATAATCTATATTATATGCAATCTGCTGCAGCGTTGCAACCGCAAAGCTCGACTTCTTGCAAACAAACGTTACGCATCAGTCGAATGGATGAAGCGGCCGCATCGGCAGCCTTCCTCATCGATCGACCAAGCCTTGCTCAATGGCGTAGCGCGTCAGCTGAACCCGGTTGTCGAGATGAAGCTTCTGCATTAATCATTACGAAATGCAATCAGCTGCTTCGTTTCTGTGCCGGTTATATCGGTAATGAACAGCTCTGCCGTCCAGCCGCCGCGCGCCCGCAGCTCAACATTGTCAGACACATAATCCGTCTCAATGAAGCCTGGAAAAGAGGAATAATACCCGCCGCTGCCGCTTCGAAACGGAACCTCGATAGCCGCGCGTTGCGGACGGTCGGCGTCCCGCAGCAGCAACCTTACGGAAGCCGGCGCGCCAAGCTGCTCTGGAAGCCATACCTTCAGCGTAACATGGTTCGGTCCGGGTCCATTTGGCGTAATGTTAATCGTGAAATGCAGCTTTTCGCCCATTTTATGAAAGGATAGCGGCTCCGTAACGGGAACGGGGCTGACATAGGTAAATATACTTACGATGAGAAGCACAATGCCCATCAATAGCCCGTCCAGCTTCAGCAGCCTGCCGCTTGGCAGCTTGCGCTGCCGAGCCCGTCTGTGAAGCAGGAAGCCTACGCACGCGATGAGCAGGATCAAGCCTGCTTTCGTAAGGAGCATGATGCCCCAGCTCGTATATAACAAATAACGCCAGGTTGGCAAAAGGAGAACGGTCATCCAGGTCCCGCTAGCCGTCAGCAGCAAAATCGTCAGCCATGCGATTTTCGTAAAGCGCTCCGAGAATCTCACTGCCTCCTTACGGTCTGCGCGCCAGAACAACAAAAGCAGCAGCAAGCCGCCCGCCCACAGGGCTGAGCTCGCAATATGTATGAAGTCTAATACGATTGCCAGCGTATTATTGGGAAGCGCATTTACGTGCCCGTTAAAGCTCTCCGCCGCGGCGAGCAGCAGCGCCCATATGAGTTTGAACGAATCCTGCAAGCGCAGTACAGCAAAGCCCAGCAGTGACAGCACAATTAACGCCGCCCATGACTTTCCGGTTGCCGTTTCCGTGAGCAAGCGGATCCACTCGTTCGGACTGCTGCCGTCGTAGCCTTTCATTAAATGGCTGACATGGACGAATACGAATAGAAGGACAGCGAGCAGCAGCCCTCTTAAAGCATAAATCCCCCATTTGTCTACAAGCTTGCGCGAGTCGTTATTCGCATCCTCCGGAAGCGCAATGGACCAAAGCATTAACCCGGCCGCCAGCATAAATGCGAAATAATAGACCGCTCTAACGGTAAAAAATAAAACCTGCTGCACCGAGAAGCCCTCTTTGGAGCCGGCGCCTTCCGAAGGATTATGGCCGACATGCTCATGCGGGTCGAATGAGGCCGCTTCAAGGCCGGCAATCGGTTGTGCGAAAGCCTGGTGCGGCGGAAGCAGCAAGGACGCGAATGCTGTGAGGATGAGAACCAGCATGATGATTGCCATAACATTCGTCCGCATGGAGGATGATGATCGATTAGCGTTAATTTGAAGCGGAATATTAACCAATGATTTCACTTCCCTTTATGTCGTTCTGCTTTAGTGTACTAGACCGATGTCAAAAGAACAATTCCAGTATGGCATGCAAAGAAAAGCGCAGTTTAATGAGACTTCACGTATAGCAAGATGCCTAAAGGACCATTATACTAGTAAAACAGCACCAATAAGGAAAGGAATGACGATGATGGACAAGGATTATCGCATTGCCGAGCTAAGCAGTCAAAGCGATGCGCTTGATGCGATCCGCAAGCTGGAGAAGCAACTGACTGAAACTTACGGCTCGGAAGTCGCGCTTATTGCTTATGCCGCAGAGAACGATGAAGACAATGACTAGGGCGATGAGCCGGGGAGCATAAATGCAGCAAGTGTAAACAAATGCCGCTTTTTCAATAAAGGCATGGCCCCCTTGTACAGCAGGGGGACCATGCCTTTTATTTATAGAGCATCCGTTATTTTGCGGGCGAAAAAGTCCGGCCAATAGGCATCTGCTATGGCGGGGAAGCCTCTGCTCGTATCCCACACGTAAACCCAGCCTGAAACGCTTCGATTCACAGAATCGAAGACCCATATCCGGTGATAATCATTTTGCTCCTCGATGCCGTAAAATTCCTCAAGCGCATCCATTGCTGCTAGTCCCTGTCTATCGACGGTAATCCATTGGCCGCGTATAATACTATTGCACTGCCTTGCGGCCGAATCCCGAACGGCTGCCGGATAAGCGCCGCAATCAACCATTCTTCCGGCAATTTGACCCGGCTTGTAGCATTGTACATAAGACGAAACGATATAATGATTGCTGTGACCGGGAAGCAGCGAGCCGTAAATAAAGACGAGAATTTGCTGTGTCATCTTCTCCGCCCCTTTCCAAATGAATGAAATACCACATGATTATACTTCCAGGAGGTGCTTATGCACATGGTTGTGCAGCAGCCTTACGGCGTATATGGCTACCGTTTTCAAGACCAGCCCCAGCTGCCGGTCTACCAGCTGTTCGCCACCGGCTACCAGGAGGTGACAGATACGGATTACTATTGGGACGGTATGAAACGAATCGACGGGCCGTTGTACTTGTTTCAGTACACCGTTTCCGGTTTTGGCCATTACAGGCTCGGTGAACAAACCTATGAAATACCTCCCGGCACTGCATTCTTGGCAGAGATTCCGGGCGACCATCATTATTGCTTGCCGCGTTCGAGCGACCATTGGACCTTTTATTTCGTATTGTTCCGCCAGCAGCATTTGCAGGAGCTGTGGACCGAGCTGCTGCAAACGGCCGGCGTCACGCCTTCGTTCGGGCAGTCAAGCGCCGTCGTCCGCTCACTGCAGGGCTTGTATGCGGAAGCGCACAGCAATCGAATACAGAACAGCTTTCAAGCATCCTCGCTTATTTACCGTTTGATGATGGATCTGCTTCAATCGAGCACGGCGCAGCAGCAGGAGAAAGCGAATTGGCCGCAGCAAATAAAGCTGGCAGCCGCTTATATGGAAGCCGAGTTTCACCGTTTACAGAGCTTGGATGATGTTGCTGGCGCCGCCGGACTGTCCAAGTATTATTTTACGAGAATGTTTACCCAAACGACAGACATTTCTCCTATGGATTATGTCACGAAGCTGCGGATTGAGAAGGCGGTTCAGCTGCTCCGTTACAGCTCGCTTCCCGTGGAGGAAATTGCGTACGCCGTAGGCTACTCAAGCGGCAGCTACTTTAGCAAAGTATTCCGAAGCCGCGTCGGATTTCCGCCTGCCGATTTCCGCTTGGCCAAGGCGCTTCCCTCGATCGATCGTTTACAATTCGATTAGAGAGCAATATTTTACATATTCCCGCAATAAATTGTGCTAGTCACTGACTACCGTTTCGTTTTAAGATTATCGCATAGAGCAATATTACGATAAGAGAGGACGAAATATAATGACTAAAGCTTCTAAGCATCATCAATACGCCCTGACTCCGCCGATGGGGTGGAACAGCTGGGATTGCTACGGCGCCAGCGTCCGCGAGGACGAGGTTCGCGGCAACGCGGAATATATGGCCGAGCATTTGAAGGCATATGGCTGGGAATACGTCGTTGTGGATATCCAGTGGTATGAGCCAGGCGCAGATTCTTCGCAATACCGCCCATTCGTGCCGCTTGAAATGGATGAGTACTCCCGCTTGCAGCCTGCAGCTAACCGTTTTCCATCCGCTGCCGGCGGCAATGGATTTAAGCAGCTTGCGGATTACGTGCATTCCCTTGGACTAAAATTCGGTATTCATATTATGCGGGGCATTCCGCGTCAAGCCGTTCATGCCGATACCAAAATACTCGGCTCGAATGCGACCGCCCGCTCGATCGCACATCCGAACTCGATTTGCCCATGGAATACGGACATGTATGGCGTCGATGCGTCCAAGGACGGCGCGCAGCAATATTACAACTCCTTGTTCGACCTGTACGCGTCATGGGGAGTGGACTTCGTCAAAGTGGATGATATCGCCGCATCCAGACTGTACGGCATTCATTTGAACGAGATCAAATTGATCCAGAACGCAATCGCGCAATGCGGCAGACCGATGGTGCTCAGCCTCTCGCCCGGACCGGCTCCTCTGGAGCATGCGGAGGCGCTCACGGAGCATGCGAACATGTGGCGGATGACCGATGATTATTGGGATCTGTGGCATCTGCTGTACGAGATGTTCGAGCGCTGCGAGAAGTGGGCGCCGCATGTTGCGGAAGGAGCATGGCCGGATTGCGACATGCTGCCGCTCGGTCACCTGGGCATCCGTTCCGTCGATGGCGGAGGAAACGACCGCTGGACAAGATTTACGCGGGACGAGCAGCTGACGATGATGTCGCTATGGGCGATTTTCCGCTCGCCGCTTATGTTTGGCGGCGAAATGCGCGACAATGACGAATGGACGCTGTCATTGCTCACTAACGATGAGGTGCTTGCCCTGCATCGCAGCGGCAGCGGCGCCCGCCAGCTTTACCGTGAGCAGGAGCGTATCGTATGGACGTCTCGGGACGAAGAAGGCACGCTGTATGCTGCCTTGTTTAATGCCGGAGAGCAGGAGGATACGGTTACGGTCACGCTTGCGCAGCTGGGCTTAACTGATGCTCCGCATGCGCGCAGCCTTTGGACACGCGAGGACCTCGGAGTCTTGAACGAGCTGTCGTTCAAGCTGCCGCCTCACGGCTCGCTGCTGCTTAAATTGACCTAGCGTTTAAAATGAAAACCAGTCAAAGCACCGGGTAAGGTGTTAGACTGGTTTTTGTTTATTTTGCTCTCGTTAACCGCCGGATGATGTAGAGAGCCAGTTTCTGCCGGTTGCGCACTTTTCGACACAGCAGCCATCCTTTTAGAACAAAGGGGATCAAACAATGCTCTAGCAAACTTAACAGGAAATCCTCCTGCTAAATGGACGTATTGCTTACCAGAGCTGCATCTACATGGAAAATCTCCCGCTAATTCCAGCGTTTTCTCGGGCATTGTGCGCATGCGATGGAATTTACGGGAGGTTTTCCAGTTAATTAGTCAAAAGAGCATCAAAGAGCATCATTAACAGGAGAAATTCCAGTTAGCACGTTCAAACGGTTCGTCCCTTTAATGAAAAGTTTTTTAGCTCGATGACGTTTTTGGTATGGATGCCAGCAAACTGCTTCTGACGAAATAGAGGAAAATTTTTTCTCTATATTCTCCTAATAACCCCATACAGCAACAATAGAGAAAGTTTATTTCTCTATATCTCTCAAAATTAAATCTAAGCCCTTTAACGAGCCGTTTCTGATGAATTAGAGAAAATTATATTCTCTATTTGCCTCCAGCTAACCCAAACAGCAGAAATTGAGAAAATTTCTTACTCTATCCCCCTCCCCTCCAACCACCAGCCAACGAGCTCTTTCAACCCCATAGAGCAACATAACCGCTTATTTTGGCTTACACGTTCCAATATGTTACAGTTACAGTTAGGTTCTATTGCAAGCATTTCACGCGTTAGCTATTTACGCAATAACGTTTCGCTTTGAAAGCATCTCATTTCAAGACTCAAAGGAGGTCGTTTAGTTATGGCAAGCCAAACAGGAGCTATCGTGCAGCAGTCCTTAAATGCTTTAATGGGTGACCCCGCTTTTTTACCGAATTTGCAAAACCAGTCACGCGAGCAAGCCTTTCTTTCGCTTGCCGCTATTTTATCCACACCTAACAAAGTACATAAAGCCTTTTTGCGTATAACGGTTGATAACGGCAACGTCGTGCGTATTCCGGCCTATCGTATCCAGCACAACGATACGCTGGGGCCTTACAAAGGCGGCATCCGTTTCCACGAATCGGTAAGCGAGGACGAAGTAACGAATCTTGCAGCGCTAATGACACTCAAAAACGCCCTGCACGAGGTTCCGTTTGGCGGCGGCAAAGGCGGTGTCGTCATTAACCCGCGCTCCTATTCAACGAAAGAGCTCTACCTCATTTGCAAAAAATACGTGCAATACTTCAGCGACGTGCTCGGTCCGGACAAGGACATTCCCGCTCCCGATATGGGAACCGGCGAACGCGAGATGGACTGGATGATGGCAGAATACAAGAGCATTCATCCCGGTCAGCCTTACCTCGGTAGCTTCACGGGCAAAAGCGTCATCAACGGCGGTTCGCTGGGCCGCAGGGAAGCAACCGGCAAGGGCGTCTATTTCACCTTCCGCTATATGCTGCATGATTTCCTTAAAGCGCAAAGCAGCCGGCTTGCAGGCAGCACGAATCCGTTCGTACAAACGGCGCTTGCGCATGCGGGCAAGCCGCTGTCGATCGCGGTGCAGGGCTTCGGCAACGTAGGCTCAGTCGCTGCGATGGAAGCTTATAAATGCACTTATTTACAAAATAAAGTGGTCGCCGTAAGCGACCGGAACGTGACGCTCTACAATCCGGACGGCCTATCGGTTCCGTCTTTGCTTGAATATGCCGCTCAGCATCAGGGGGATTTGCCCTCTGATGAAGCGGCTCTATCCGCGCTCGGGCTGAAGGCGCAAATTCTCGGCCGCGAGGATGTCTTGTATTTGGATGTCGATGTGCTGATCCTTGCCGCGCTTGAGGAGCAAATCCGCCAAGACAATGCCGGGCGTGTAATAGCCCGCATCATTGTCGAAGGCGCCAACGCGCCTGTCACCGGTGGAGCGGACGAAGCGCTGACCGCTAAGGGAACGATCATCATACCCGATATCCTGGCGAATGCAGGCGGCGTGATCGTCTCCTATTTCGAATGGCTGCAAGGACGGGAAACGCAATTTTTCAGCGAGGAGCAGGTATATAAGATGCTGTATGATAAAATGCAAAAAACGTTAATCAGCATCCTTCCAGCTTTCTTCGAAAATCCGTTCCCGCTCCGCCATAATTGCTATAATCACGCGGTTATGAAGCTATCCACCGTGCTGTACCGTCAAGGCAAGCTTTATTGACAAGCGCAGACGGCTGATGCCGTCAGGTCGGCAAAGGCCAAGACTCGCTATATAGCCAAAATAAAGGGCAATCCTTCCAGCAGCTTCGGCTGCCGGGGGATTGCCCTTTCGTAATTGGCCGGTCTACTCCTGCACGTAACGATTGATGACCTCAACGAGCAAATCATTCAGCAGCTTAACCTCGTACTCGCCAACAGCCGGCTCTAAGTGACCGCTTCCGATGCCGCTATCGTCGGTCAGAAATAAATAAGTGCCGCCTGTCGCCATCGCCATAAAGCGCATCAAATATTCCGTTTCCACGCTGACGCCGCTCGAAGCTACCGGAATAATCCGTATCCCCTGCTCCGCCGCATCCTCCGTGAGCTGCTTCATCTCGTCAATAATTTGCTTATCATCATGCGGCGGCGCATCCAGGACGAGGAACAGCATTCGCGCGCGCGCTTCCTTGCTCCACTTATGCTCATGAAGAGCATTGCGCAGCGCTTGATCGACTGCCTCCGGGAAGTCGCCTCCACCCTCCGCCTCTTGCTTACTGAACTGATCGGTCACTTTATTGATATCCGTCGTAAACGGATACGGCTTTACGATGTAATCGTCATGCTTATCGCGGTAAAAGTTTGCGCTGATGCGTATGCCAAGCTGATTCGCATGCTCATCGGACACCCGGTTCACAACATCCTTCAGCTCTGCCTCCAAATAGTTCAGCTCATCCTCCATGGAACCGGTCGTATCGACGACAAACATGATGTCTACCTGATCCGAAAGCTTAGCGCCTGTGCCCAAATCGACCTTGATGCTGCCCTGCTGCGGAATTTCCAGGTGCTGAGTCGTTTTACTTTCCTGCGCCGACTGTACTTTAACCGTATACTGGCCTAAATTTGCCGTATCCCTTTCAAATAGCCCCGCATAAACGTAGGCTCTTCCCTCCGTGTTTGTGCGCGCCTTCCAAATCGATTGCTTGCCGGCGAGCAGCTCTACGCCCGCATCCGACACCGCTTTCCCGTTAGCCGTTACGACAACCTCCAGCCTGTGAAAATTCCAAAACTGCCAGGCCCGCTTGCTGATGTCGCCCTCCCCAGTATTCAGCAAATTGCCAAACCGCTCCCAAGCCGCAAGATCATCCCATTCGCCAGCCGTCAATTGTCCCGCTTGTACATCCTTGTCCGGATTTTGATAGCTGCGTTTGCCTCCTTCTTTCTCTTTTACGGGCTCCTCACTTATAGGAGCATGATCATCGCTGCCCGAGCTTATTTCTTTATTTTCTGCCGCTTCGCTAGTCGTGTCTCCTCTGTCTGCAGCATCCCGGTTTCCGCTGTTCGATGCTTCGTTCTCTGAAGAAGAGCACGCGCTTAGCATTAGCAGCATCGCAAGACAAACGGCTGCAAGCCAGCTCCGGCCTTTTCTTTGTTTCGTAGCCCTTTTTAACGAATGACCCACTTTCATCCCTTCAGCCCCTCATCTTTGTATTTCCTAATCTGACGAATATAGGCTTGTGAATGTTGCATAAATAGGCCAGTACCATTACAATCGTTTACAGACATGCGGCGAGTCCTAAAATCGGCTGCATTAAGCTTTGTATACAGGAGGACTTCACCCTTGGAAACATTCGAAATCATCGCTTTTGAAATGACCTATCAGCAGAAGACGATACAGCTATCCTTCACATCCGCCGAGCTCGTCCGAATCACCGAATATGGAGATCGCCTGTGGTACGTCGATATAAACGGCGTAGGCGACCGGGAGCTTCTCGCATGGTTTGGCAGAAGCGAGGATATTGGGATTGAGCTTATTGCGATCGCAAGCAGCGGCCAAACCTTTCGCGGGAAAGGGTATTTCCACCCAAACGAGCCGCATCAAGCGGCCGCCGTTCGAGGCGATGGCGAGCTGTTTGAGCAATAGTCCGTAGCAAAAGAAAAAGCAGCTCCGACAAGTCATTTTCACGACTTATCGGAGCTGCTTTTTAATCGTATTATTATTTGCTGTGAGCGATCTCAGGTGTTGTAAGGCGGTCGTAGAACTCCACGCCTTTGTCTTTGTCTGCGGAATCACGCAGCGCCATCGCGGAGCGGGGGTGCTCGTCCAGTATGCCCGTAATCATGTAAGGGATAATGTAGCCCCATTCTTCCTTCTCGCGAAGCGGAATCATGAATTTCTCGATCATGTCGAGAACAGGACGGATGCTGTATTTCGAATTTTTAAGCTCAGATACAAGCAACTCCGTGTTGCAGTTGCCGGCAGCGCGGCCCATACCGTATACAGAAGCATCAAGCAGCTCAACGCCGTTTTCTGCCGCAAGCAATGTGTTAGCGAAAGCAAGTTGCAGGTTGTTGTGCGCGTGAACGCCAAGGCGTTTGTTCGGCAGGTGGTGACGGAACTTATCAACCAGGTAGCTTACGTCACTTGGCTTCAAGCTGCCGTAGGAGTCAACGATATACACAACGTCAACTACGCTTTCATTGATTAGCTCGAATGCTTCGATAAGCTGATTTTCCATCACGTTCGAAAGAGCCATAATGTTCAGCGTCGTCTCGTAGCCGCGATCGTGGAATACTTTAACGAGCTCTAGCGCTTTGTCTACGTCTTGGATGTAGCAAGCAACGCGGATCAGGTCAAGAAGGCTCTCGCTGCGCGGCAAAATATCGTTCTCATCGACGCGGCCGATATCAACAAGCGCGGAAAGCTTCGTGTTTCCTTTGTTCGGAATGACTTTTTTCAAGAAATCATCGTTCAGGAAACGCCAAGGGCCTGCACTGTCAGCGCCTTTAAGCAGCTTTGGCGAGTTTTTGTAGCCGATTTCCATATAATCGACGCCGGCTTCGTTCAAGCTTTGGTACAAATGCTGAACGAATTCGACACTGAAATCCCAATTATTTACGAGTCCGCCATCGCGGATCGTGCAGTCAACAATTTTACAATGGCTTGTTTTTGATTGCATGCGTTGTTACTCCTTTAATGTGAACATGAGTTCATTTTTTCTCATCATACTTGAAAAAGAAGAGGAACGCAAAATAATTTTGTCGTTTTATAGCTGATTTAGATGCTTTTTCGCATCTACGTCCGGTTCTCGATTCGTCGTTTATTATAACCAATGTTTTGCACCGATCATCCATCCTTTCCTTACTAATGGATTGTGATCGGATAAATATTCAGACGATACGTAAGCAGAGTGTCGATTTGACAAAAAAAACCGTTTCTACGCATTCACGTAAGAAACGGTTTCCGCTGAATAAATGGCTGCCGCGCCTTTATTGAACTAGTATATGCGGCTCTTGTCCGAAATGACCTGACCGATTCATTTTCGTTTGAATGTATTTCTCGTTGTAGACGGAGGAGTTGCCCCATAACGGCACTCTGCCGGCAACATTCATGCCCGATTTGCGCAGCGCGTCCACTTTACGCGGATTATTCGTAATAATCGACACCGGTAAAACGCGCAGCAGCTTAAGCACGGCGATGGCATCGCTGTAATCGCGCGCATCATCCGCAAAGCCCAGCTCCGTATTCGCGTCAACCGTATCAAGGCCGTCCTCCTGCAGCAAATAAGCGATCGCTTTACTGAACAAGCCGATACCCCGGCCCTCATGGTTCGCCAAATAAAATAATGCTCCCGAGCCGTGCTCGGTAATAATCCGCATCGATTGCTTCAGCTGGAAGCCGCAATCGCATCTTGCGCTTCCGAATATATCTCCCGTATGGCAGATGCTGTGCATCCGAATGAGCGCATCGTCGTTATTTTCGAAATCGCCGTATACGAGAACGCTGGATTGCTGGAGATCCGCATAGGAGAAGCGATTCAAATCGTCAACCAGCTGCTCGGGAGACTTCTCCTCGCCTGCCTCCTTGCTAAGCCAGCTATACCAATGAAACATCTTCGTTTCGCCGTCGAGCTCCACAGGAAGCCTGACCGGCCCGATGACATAAATATCGTCGCTTCCGCTTTGCGTACGTTTTAATTTATCTTTAATAATGGCTGCGATATTTGGTTTGATCATGCTTATTCACCTTCTCTAACGTTTATAAGATTAAAACTGCAAGGATAAATAGCTCAGTGTGCCGAACTGGTAGCTTCGATAAATGACCTCAGGCGCCGCTTCTGCCTGGCCGCTTCCAAGCGCGATATATAAAGGAACAAAGTGCTCTGCGCGGGGTACTGCCATTTTAGCATGCGGAGCAAGCTGTTCATACTGAAATAGAGAATTTAAATCCTGCTTATTCATTTTTTCGATTAGCCACTCATCAAATTCGACGGCCCAGCTTTCCGGCTCCTGTTGTCCCCATTTTACCGCCCTCAGATTATGGACGGTTACGCCGCTGCCGATCAGCAAAATATTTAGCGAGCTTAGGCTGCGCAGCGCTTCGCCAATCCGGTACTGCTCCTCTGCAGAGCGGTAAGGATTAACGGAAACCTGCACAACCGGAATGTCCGCCTTTGGAAACATATGCTTCAGCATCGTCCATGAGCCGTGATCGAGTCCGCGGTTCGTATCATAGGCTGCCGGTATGCCGCTCTCCTTCAGCAACCGGCCGACAAGTGCAGCTGCCTTAGTAGAACCTTTGGCTGGATATTTAACCTGGTACAGTTCATCGGGGAAGCCGTAAAAATCGTAAATCGTCTCGTATTCGTCATCCTTGGACGAGATCGTAACGACCTCGGTCTCCCAGTGCGCGGTGAAGATAACGATGGCATCCGGCTTCAAACCCGCTCCTGTTTGCTCAAGAAACCTGCTATATTCATTTTGCTCGATGGCGAGCATCGGTGATCCGTGTGCCAGAAATAAGGGCTTCATTGTTGTGCCTCCTTCAAATCACTTACTATTTGTAACTAATTATAATTTTATAACTAAAGATAGTCAAGTAATTAACAATATCCAGGTTCGCTTGTATAAATAAGATATTAAGGTTATACTTAATAGAAGTAAAAAGAGGTGATACGCATGGAGCAATCTAACCTTTGTCCCCGTTTCCAGAAGGGAATGGACATCATTAGCAGACGTTGGACCGGCCTAATCATATATCAGCTTTTGACCGGCCCGCAGCGATTCTGCGCCGTACAGTCCGCTCTCCCCATCAGCGGCAGACTGCTGTCTGAGAGATTCAAGGATTTAGAAAATGAAGGTATTGTCGACAGGCATGTTTACCCCGAAATACCTGTTCGCATAGAATATTCATTGACGGAGAAGGGCCGCGCACTTGAGCCGATCATCAGGGAAATACAAATCTGGTCGCAGGACTGGGTAGAGGTAGAGCCAATAACAGAAGAATGACCAGACCGGACCGGACCGACTCGAACAAAAGGGAATATCCCGCAAGCATGTAAAGCTGCTTGCGGGATATTCCCTTTTATTAGTCTCTGCGCTCAAAAGCTGGATGTCACTTATCCGTCAACCGGTTTGCTACGATAAGCACATCCATATGGCGGCCTGCTTGAAGCAGCTCGCGTACGATATTTCCTCGAAGCATGGAATGCCACGCTTTGCGGCCCGACTGCCCGACGATCAGCTGCGTTGCCTTTGCCCGGCCCGCAGCAGTCAGCAGCGTACCTGCAATATGATTCCTGCTCTCCGTTTTTGACATTTCAAACACGCCGCCAAGCCTCTCCGTCAGCTTCATTAATGCGTCTCGTTTGTTTATTGATTCGTCAGTCCAAGAAGCTGCGTGCTGCACATAATGCACATGCCACTGAGCCTTCAGCCGGTACGCGATGCGGAAGCCGCGGCGTATGAGCCGCTCTGCATCGGCGTGAATATCGACGCCGACGAAGATGACTTCTCTTCTGCGGAGAGGCCCGCGCAGCGTCTGATTGCGATCCCAGGCCTCAAGCCGCTCATCAACGTCATCGGCAAGCTCGCGCAGGGCGAGCTCACGCAAAGCAATTAAATTACCGGTCGTAAAAAAGGCGCCAAGCGCTTGCTCCACCTTGTCCTTGGCATAAATTTTCCCCTCCCTCATGCGCTGCTGCAGCATTTGCGGCGTCACATCGATCAGCTCCACCTGATCGGCTAGCCGTATAATGGCATCCGGCACCGTTTCTCTTACCCGAACGCCGGTTACCTGCTCAATCGCGTCGTTCAAGCTTTCAATATGCTGCACATTCATCGTTGAAATGACAGATATGCCCTTCTCAAGCAAATGAATGACATCCTCAAAGCGCTTCTTTCTAATACTCCCGGGCACATTTGTATGGGCCAGCTCATCGACCAGCACGACATCCGGATTTCTTCGAATAATCGCTTCAACATCCATTTCCTCCAGCGCTGCGCCGTGATACTGAATCGCAAGCCGCTCGATAATCGGCAGCTCGCCAATCTGCTTTTCTGTATCCTGGCGTCCATGCGTTTCCACTAATCCGATGACGACATCTATCCCTTTACGGAGCATTATATTCGCTTCGGACAGCATCGTATATGTTTTCCCAACGCCGGGAGCTGCACCGATGTAAAGGTTGAAATGTCCTCTGCGAATCGACTCCATTTGCTGCTCGCGCTCTGCTTGACTGAACCTGCGGAACAACGCCTTCTGCGAATCGCTTCTTTGCTTGACCGGCAAAATCCGCTCGCCCTCATGCTCTGCACGGTCCGCCATAAGGAATAAATCGATCTGCTTGAGCTTGCGTAGCACGCTATCGGCAATCGAGCCTTGCCATAGCTGCTGCCATCTGCTCTGCTTGGAGTGTCCCATCACAATGCGCGTGACCTGATGCTCCTCTGCATAACGAACAAGAGCGGGCGGCAATCTCCGGCGCCGAAGCAGCGGCAGCTCCTCGAAGGTGCCTCCCACCTTCATCGTGAGCTTTTTAATGGAAGCTTTGAAGGCAAGCTCCTCCTTGGACAACTGTTTTTGAGGATGAATGAAGGAGACGACTACGATATCCCCATTAAGTCTTCTCGCAATTTGCTCTCCTCTTCGAACATATAAAGACCCGTTCCAATGATACTGTGCCGTAACAAGAATTCGCTCCGACGCGCCGGAAGGTCCGGTAAGTCCAAGCTCCTCCCGGTGCTTCTCCAGCGATTCGTTAACACCCTCGGCGACAAGGCGCAGCGACAGCTCCCGCAGCACAGCCAGATTTCCGCGCAGCGCGCTGGCTGGACCTGGCTGTGCGCCGAGCTGCCCTTCTTTAAACCGCTTTAGCATCGTTTCGGGCGAAACATCGATCAGCCTCACCTCATCGGCAAGCTCAAGCGTATTAGCAGGCACGGTGCAAGCGGGGCGAATGCCGGTCCATTTGAAAGCAGCCTCATCCACTCCCTCCAGCTCGTACACGTTAATCGTCGTAATGACGCTTATGCCCTTGCCAAGAAGATACTGCACATCCTCAAGCCGCGTCTTGAACCGAGCGCCCTCGCGATTGCGATGGGCGAGCCCGTCTATGAGAACCACCTCGGCGTTTCGCTCCACTAGAGCATCCGGATCCAGGTCCTTCTGCTCGGCTCCCTCTTTCCACCAATGGATGCTGGGCACCCGCTCGAATGGTTCGACCTGCTCGAGCGTTTCCGCGCTCTGGAGCGTAGATAACGCGCAGAGGACAACGTCGATGCCATCACGCTTCAGCTGCAATCCTTCTCGCAGCATATGATAGGTTTTGCCGGAGCCGCTCACCGCGCCGATTAATATTTTTAATCTACCCTGATGCAGCTTAGCTATGGAGAGCAGCAGCTCCTCTGGCGTTTTCCTTTTCAGCGGAGCCATTCGGCTATTCCCCCAGCATCGCGGACAAAGCGAGGTTCAGCTTCAGCACATTTACCCGTTCGTCGCCAAATAACCCTAAGTCACGACCTTCCGTATGCGCTTTGACCAGCTGCTCAAGCTCTGAAGCCGACACGCCGGTAAGCTTGCTTATTCTGGCGATTTGTACAACGGCCGATTGAGGAGTGATGTGCGGATCAAGCCCTGAGCCCGAGTTCGTAATCAATGCAATCGGCAGCTGATTAACCGGAACATCGGGATTACTCGTCTTCCAAGCCTCGATTGATGCTGCCGTCCTCTCCATTAATGCCGGATTAGATGGCCCATAGTTGTTCGAGCCGGAGCTGGCAGCATGATATGCAATACTGGATACACGTCCTTGAAACCACTTTTGATCACTGAAGCTTTGACCGATTAGCTCTGAACCTATCACTTTTCCCGAGCTGTCCTTAAGCAGGCTTCCACTGGCTTGCTTAGGGAACAGCAGCTGAGCTGCTCCCGTGCTTGCCAGCGGATAAATAATGCCGCAGAGGATCATAAATAATATACTTATGCGTAAAGGTACCAATAGGGCTGAAAGCCGGAAGCGCGAACTGCTTTTCATTTGCTCGTTCATTTTCTCATGCCTTCTTTCATCATTCGTCTTATTAAATCCATAAATGCACGGCGAAATCGATAAGCTTGATCCCTATGAAAGGAACGAGGACGCCGCCTAGTCCATAAATGAATACGTTGCGGCTAAGCAGCCTCGCACCGCTCATCGGCTTGTATGCCACACCTTTAATTGCAAGCGGGATGAGCAGCGGTATAATGATGGCGTTAAAAATAAGCGCCGACAAAATAGCCGAGAGCGGAGAGCCCAGCTTCATAATATTGAGCACGCCCATCTCCGGAATCGCGAGCATAAACATAGCGGGAATGATGGCAAAATATTTGGCAATATCATTCGCGATACTAAAGGTAGTCAGAGCGCCTCTCGTCATAAGCAATTGCTTGCCGATGGCAACGACTTCAATGATTTTGGACGGATCGGAGTCGAGGTCCACCATGTTGGCTGCTTCCTTGGCGGCAATCGTCCCGCTGTTCATCGCAAGACCAACGTCCGCTTGCGCAAGCGCAGGCGCATCGTTTGTACCGTCTCCCGTCATCGCAACCATCTTCCCGTCCGCCTGCTCGCGCCGTATGACGGCGATTTTATCCTCGGGCTTGCTCTCGGCAATAAAATCGTCGACGCCCGCTTCGCGCGCTATCGTTGCTGCCGTGAGCGGATTATCCCCCGTGCACATAATCGTTTTGATTCCCATCCCGCGCAGCTGCTCGAACCTTTCCTTCATGCCAGGCTTCACGGTATCCTTCAAATAGATGACACCAAACAATTGGTTATCAACGGCTACGGCGAGCGGCGTTCCGCCCAGTGTAGCGATCTTATTCGAAATTTGCTCTAAATCGGACGGAATTGCTCCGCCCTGCGCCGCTACCCATTTCCGCACTGCATCGACCGAGCCCTTGCGTACAAGGCGGCCATCCGCCAGATCAATGCCGCTCATCCGCGTCTCCGCCTTAAACTCTACGAATTCGCCGCCTTCGGCAAGCCCCGCGTCGTAGCTCATGCCTTGCTTCTTCATCCATTCGAGCACGGATCTGCCTTCAGGCGTTTCATCCTTAAGCGAGCTAATGGCCGCCCATCCCGCTAGCGTCTGAATGTTACTGCCTTCAACCGGAACAAGCTCGCTTGCCATCCGGTTGCCGAATGTAATCGTACCTGTTTTATCCAAAATCATCGTATTAATGTCGCCTGCCGCCTCAACGGCCTTTCCGGACATCGCCAGCACGTTAAACTGTGTAACCCGGTCCATGCCCGCGATGCCGATTGCCGATAATAAACCGCCGATCGTCGTCGGAATAAGACAAACAAGCAGCGCTATTATTACCGGTATTTCTAATTTGATGTTCAAATAATTAGCGATAGGTGCTAAAGTTACGACGACGATCAAGAAAATAATCGTTAAGCTTGTTAACAGTGTATTCAGCGCAATTTCGTTAGGCGTCTTTTGACGCTTGGCACCTTCAACGAGCGTAATCATGCGGTCAATGAACGATTCGCCGGGCTCGCTCGTCATTCGCACCTTTATTTGGTCGCTCACAACTCTTGTTCCGCCCGTTACGGAGCTAAAGTCGCCCCCCGCTTCTTTAACGACGGGAGCCGATTCCCCCGTAATGGCCGATTCGTCAACCGAGGCCAATCCTTCAATGATTTCGCCGTCACCGGGTATCATCTCGCCTTGCGAGACGATAACGATATCGCCTTTACGGAGCTCAGTTGACGATACGACCGTAATGGAGCCCCCTATCAGCTTATTCGCGCTCATTTCCTGCTTTGATTTTTTGAGTGAATTCGCTTGAGCCTTGCCCCTTCCCTCCGCGATCGCTTCGGCAAAATTAGCGAACAGCAGCGTAAACAATAAAATTAAAAACACGGTAATATTAAAGCCGATCCGCTCCCGCGAATCAAAGTATCCTGGAAAAACAGCCATCAGCAGCACGATAACCGTGCCCGCCTCAACGACGAACATAACCGGATTTTTCATCATGACAGCCGGATTTAATTTAATAAAACTATCGATCACAGCGCGCTTTACCGCATCTGCCGACAGCAGCTTATTTTTCTTATGTCTACTCAAAATCGTTCACCTCATCCGTTAGCGGAGTGTCAAATATTCTGCGACCGGCCCAAGTACGATGACCGGCAAAAAGGTTAGGGCACCGATTAACAGCACGGTACCGATTAATAATCCCGTAAATAGCCCATTATCCGTGCGGAACGTGCCGATCGTCTCAGGGACAGGCTGCTTGCGAACAAGCGACCCTGCAACGGCCAGCATCGCAATCATCGAAATATAGCGGCCCAGCAGCATGACAAGCCCAGTGCTTATATTCCAGAATGGCGTATTGTCGCCTAATCCCTCAAAGCCGGAGCCATTGTTCGCCGCCGAGGATGTAAATTCATACAGTACCTGGCTTATGCCATGATAGCCCGGATTCGTTATCGCCCCATGGCCCAAATCCGTCATAAAGGCGATAGCCGTGGGCACTAATATTATGAAGGGATGAGCAAGTATGGCGACCGCAATGAGCTTCATTTCACGCGGTTCGATTTTTCGCCCCAGAAACTCCGGCGTTCGTCCGACCATCAGCCCGCATATAAACACGGCCAATATCGCATACATGAGCATATTGATGAGTCCGGCTCCCTTGCCGCCGAATACGACATTCAGCATCATTTCTCCAAGCGGCACCAAGCCGCCGAGAGGCGTTAGCGTATCGTGCATATTGTTAACGGTTCCGGTCGTCGCTGCGGCCGTCACCGTTGTGAACAATGCGGATTGCGCGATCCCGAACCTCACTTCCTTGCCTTCCATGCTGCCTTGCGAAGCATCGATGCCTAGCGCGCTCAATGCCGGATTGCCCATTTTCTCCGATGTGTAGGCTGCGCTAAGGAACACGAGGAACAGGCACATCATGGCTGTGAACACAACCCAGCCTTGTTTTTTGTTTTTGGCGAATAATCCAAATGTATAAGGCAGTGCGGCCGGAAGCGCCCACATCGATAAAATCTGAATCACGTTCGTTAACGGATTCGGATTCTCAAAGGGGTGCGCCGAGTTAACTCCAAAAAATCCGCCGCCATTCGTCCCCAAATGCTTAATCGATTCAAGCGAAGCGACAGGACCAATCGCAATTTGCTGCATGGCACCCTCCAGTGTTTTAACCGTCAAAGTCGGATCGAGCGTTTGCGGTACCTGAAGAGCAACGAGCACAAGCATAAGAATAAAGGAGACCGGAAGAAAGATTCTCGTGTGCGCTTTGACAAAGTCCTCGAAGAAGTTCCCGATCGTTTGCCCTTTGCTCGTAATCCCGCGGACGAATGCAATCGCAACCGAGAAGCCCGTGGCCGCTGACGTGAACATCATCATCATAATGACCGCCATTTGCGAGAAATACGATAAGGCGCTTTCCCCGCTGTAATGCTGCAGGTTCGTATTCGTTATAAAGCTGATGACCGTATTAAAGGTAAGCGTTGGCTCCATGCTCCCCATCCCGTTCGGATTAAACGGAAGCACGTTTTGCAAGCGCAAAATCAAATAGCTGAAAGCTGCCAGAATGATATTCGTTGTGATAAAGCTGAGCGCGTATATTTTCCAGCTCATGCCCTCTCTCCGTTTTAGACCAATAAGCTTATAAATTAGCCTCTCCGGGCCTCCGAACACCTTGTCTAATCGGTTGTGTTCATTCGAGAACACATGATAGACATAAGTGCCCAGCGGCTTGACTAGCAGCACCAGAATCGCAATGACTATAAGCATTTGTAAAATATCCATCGCAGGTAATCCTCCTCCACTAAAACTTTTCCGGATGAATTAAGGCATATATGAGATAAACGAAAACAAATAAGGCCATTACCATCACGATAATCATTAGCTTTCGCCCCCCGTTTGGTCGATGACGCTGCCGCACCAAGTCAAAAACCCGTAAAATAAACCGAAGCTTGCCAATAAAGCGACGATCATATAAACATCCAGCATTGCATTCCCTCCTGCATTATTTATTGCTTAAAAAGAAAACCGGCTTCACCGGATTGCGAACGTTCTTCCGCCAACCTGCTTCTCCTTCATATGATGAAAAAAGACAACAAAAAAGAAGCCTTGGGATCAGAGGAACCAATCCCGCAGCTTCTTATTGCCCGCAGCTGAAAAAGCCGCAGGAAGCGCGATGGTTGTTGCCTCTCTCGAGTGCGCTTACGAGGTTAGCTGCCGGATTCGGACCTAGAGAGCTGCCCTACGCTTGGCTGCTGCCAAGCGATTCACCCCATGAAGCGAAAGCGTGCTTACGCGCGCTTCGTTTCGTTGGTTCCCCCGTTCCTGCTGCTGCAGGACTCAGCGTGTTACATGCTTTCCATACTAGCCGCTCCGTTTTCGGGCAGCAAAAACCGCAGAGGCCTATGACACTCTGCGGTCGACGTTAATCGATCACAAGCTTCATCATTCCTCTCCAGATCCACGCTTACGAGGTTAGCTGTCGGATTCGGGCGGTGAGAGTCGCCCTACCTTGACCGGTATCCATGGTACCTGTCAAGGATTCACCCCTGCTCTGCGTACGTCCGACTCTCACATCGGATATGCGCACAGCGTATCTATTAGTTCCCCCGCTTTCCGCCTTCGCGGAAACTCAGCGATCAGTAAATCGAAACTTATTTATGAATCCTGTATCGAATCTTACTCCTTGCTATAAGTGCTGTAAAGGATACCCGCTGGCTAATTTAGCTAAATTAAGACCCGCAGAACGTTTCGCAACGCTTACAGTCATATCAATCTCAATATATCTCACTATTTCTTTGTTTTACTCACATTTATGAAAATAACCCTAGCTCTTCCTCAGCCGTTTTTCAGCCACTGTTTTACAAGCGCCCCATTCGGGTTTACTATAGATAGCAAGCCGATTACCGCCAACCATTATCGCTGAATTTTTCATAAGATTTACAGCGAAGCGATTGAGGGTTATAATAAAGAGTACATTATTAACGCTGAATTTTTCGAATGAAAAAGCGGGGGAACCAACGCGTACGTTCGATAACGTTTCGCAAGGGGTGAATCCAGGGATTTGTAACCCTGGTAGGGCATTCTCTCTAGCCCGAATCCGGCAGCTAACCTCGTAAGCGAACAAAGGAGAGATTTTTTTATGTTGACAAATTGTGCAAAACAGCAGTATTTTTTCACCGAACAATCTCCCTATTTATCCGTCACACGAATCGAACTATTCGTCATTCCAGCTATCGCCGTCGACTCGGCAGGCCATCGCATATGTCTGCGTTTAACAAGCAATCAAGGCTTCGGCTGGAGCGAGCTATTCGCCTGCGATACTGAAGATGCGATTGACTTGGAACGATGGAGCGACCTGCTTCAAAGCTTTATCGGCAGCGTCCCTCTCCCGCCTCTAAACCATTTTCAGTATGACAAGACGGATCGGGACGGACGCATACTCAACCTATTCGCCTCAGCCGTCAATCATGTCCTGGCACATGCATCCGATTTATCACCGTTCAAAAGCGATCTTGAAGAATCTGTTTTGCGTCAACGTGCTGTCTCCTACATCTCTTTGGATTAACGGTCTTCATAACAAAAAAAGACAGTCCAGAACAGGTAACCACGGTTCTGGGCTGTCTTACTGTTATCGTCTCTGCATCCCGGTCAAGTTAGCAAAAATATTTGTAACCATATACGCCTCTATTTCGAAAGAAAAAGCCCGCACTCTACTATGGAGGCGCGGGCTTCTTGCATTTACCTGACTAACCAACCGCCGTCAACGGCCAATATATGGCCATTCATATAATCGGAGGCTGCGGAAGCCAAAAATACGGCCGGTCCGATCAAATCCTCAGACGTTCCCCAGCGTCCTGCCGGAATGCGCTGCAAAATTTGCGTGCTGCGAACCGGATCCTCACGAAGCGCTTCCGTATTATCCGTGCTCATATAGCCAGGCGCAATCGCGTTTACTTGCAAGCCCTTGCCAGCCCACTCGCTCGCAAGCGCTTTGGTAAGCCCGGCAACCGCATGCTTGCTGGATGTATAGCCAGGAACGTTAATGCCTCCTTGATAGGAGAGCATAGAAGCGATATTAATAATTTTGCCGGAGCCCTGCTCAATCATATGCTTGCCTGCCAGCTGCGAAAGGAGAAATACCGAATTTAAGTTAACGTCAAGTACATCCTGCCAATCCTCGTAGCTATGCTCTGCGGCAGGGGTCCGGCGGATAATGCCCGCGTTATTGACGAGTACGTCGATGCGTCCCAGCTCATCGACCGTACGCTCAATGATACCCGCAAGCTTGGTGCGGTCGGCAATATCCGCTTGGATCGTAATGGCCTTTCGTCCCAGCGCACGCACCGCATCCGCCGTTTTCTCGGCTGGCGTACGGTTCGTGACAAGCGCCACATCTGCGCCCGCCTGGGCAAGTCCAAGCGCGATCGCTTCTCCAAGTCCGCGTCCCGCACCTGTAACGACAGCTGTTTTCCCCGTCAAATCAAACAAACTCATCGAATCATGTCCTCCCTTTCGTTCGCTTCCCGTTCTCCGGAAGCTCCGCCCTCATCATCCGTATATCAAGCGCCTCGTATTTCGCCGCCACTTCTGAAGAAATTCCGGCATCCGTAATGATGCAATCGATCTCGCTAAGCCCGGCAAACGTAATTAAGGCGCCCTTGTCGAATTTGCTATGATCGGCCAGACAGTAGACCATCTTAGCATTCTCCATATACAGCTTCTTCAGCTTTGTCAATTCTTCTGTAAATATCGTAAGCCCGTATTCCAAATGAATGCCCGTCGTGGAAAGAAACAGCTTATGGACATTCAAGCGTTTAATCCATTCCTGCGATTCCGCGCCAATGAGCAGATTATTATGCCGATAGCCGCCGGGAATAACGAGCCTTACCTGATCCTTAACGGTCAGCTCACGGATAATAAGCAGATCATTCGTCAGCACCGTTACAGGAATATTCGGCATCAGCTTCGCCATCTCCAGCGTCGTGCTGCCGGCGTCCAGCGCTATAATATCGTTTGGCTCAATGCATGAAAGGGCTAGCGCGGCGATTGCCGTCTTCTCCCTCTGATGCTTGCTGTTCGGAAAATGCAGCGGATTCAGGCTATCCTCGCCTTCCTGCGCAGGCACAGCTCCGCCATGGGTCCGCTTCAACAGCCCCTTCTCTTCCAGCTTTTCGAGGTCCTCGCGAACCGTCTTCTCGGTAACTTGAAACAGCTCGCTTAGCTCGGAAACCTTGACCGCGCCAAGCTGCTCTAATTTTTCAATGATTTTACGATGCCGTTCAGCAGCAAGCATGGTGCACCTCCTGTAGCGAATGCTTCTATTTTAGCTCGCTTGCAGGTACCGCGTCCATGTCTGTAAATGTATAGTTCTCACCGGCCATCGACCAGCAGAACGTATAGTTGCTCGTTCCAACGCCGGAATGGATCGACCAAGGCGGCGAAATGATCGCTTGCTCATTCGCTACGACAAGATGTCTCGTCTGCGAAGGCTCGCCCATCATATGGAATACGCGGGCATCGGCATTCATGTCGAAGTACAAGTATGCTTCCATACGGCGGTCATGCACATGCGAAGGCATTGTGTTCCAGACGCTTCCGGTTTTCAAGCTTGTTACGCCCAGCATCAGCTGGCAGCTTTGTATGCCGTCTGCATGGATATACTTATAAAGAACGCGTTCGTTGGAGGTCTCCTGCGAGCCAAGATGAGTTGGATTCGCTTCCTCCATCGTCATCCTGCGTGTTGCGATTTCAGCATGCGCAAGCGCGGAACAGAAATAAAGCTTCGCAGGGTTCGCTTTGTCCACGCTGGACAGCAGTACTTGGCGTTTTCCTTTGCCGACGTAAAGCACGTCCAGCTTGTTCAGCTCGTATATTTCTCCATCAACGGAAATCGAAGCCGGTCCGCCAATGTTCAAGAAGCCAACCTCACGGCGCTCCAAGAAATATTCGGTTTTTAGCGTAGCTGCATCCTCCAGCTCAAGAGTCTCGTTCACAGGCACCGCTCCGCCGACAACCATGCGGTCATAATGCGTATATGTCATCTTAATTTGATCCTGCTCGAACAGGCTTTCGATCAAAAACTCGCTGCGCAGACGTTCCGTATCATATTGCTTCACATCGGTAGGGTTTGTTGTGTGGCGTACTTCCATTGGATAAAAGCCTCCTAAATTTTTTATAGCGCAAAGCTTGCTTCGCAAGCCTTCGCTCAGGTTTGTTATTGTTCGTTTTTATAATATCACACATTTACGAACATAAAAAGAACATTTTAAATCAAAATTAATAGCTTGGGCATAAAAAAAGCAAGAGGCTCTCTTTCCTTAAGAGAACCTCTTGCAGCTCAGCGGTATCGCATATGAAATCTACAGCATAGGTAGAAAAGTTAATAGATTTTTCGGCCAAAAGCATCAGCGATACCTGATTTCCGGTAAAAATACGTATTAATGACATCGCGCCAATGCTTGGCGTGATCGGCCTGAACCGACAACCGGTCAGCGATATGAGCAAACCTTGCTTCGTCGATCTTACCGGCTAAACCGGCCCATTCCTGCTGTAACCATTCAGCTTCCTCCGCGCCCCGGAAATGAGTGTCATATATATGTTGAATGACCGTTTTTCCGGAACGAAGCTTATGGGTATAAGGCACATGGTGAAAAAAGAGAAGCAATTCGTCCGGACAGGTTTCCGTGCTCTCATACAGCGAAACATTCGGTTCTTCATACTGCGACGTATATCCCGTTCCCGTCGCCTGCGTCCGGTCAACGCCTATGCCATAGCGATCCGCAAAATGATAAGTTCCCCACCTTGAATACTCGTAGCCGTCCACATCCGGGCCATAATGATGGTTAGGTGCAACCATCCAGCCGACTCCGAGCGGTGCGGTGTATCCTTCGTAAATGGACCAAGATTTCATCAGCATCCGGCTGATCGCAGCTGCCGCCTCAGGATCGCGGCCAAACGTTGCGATTGTCCATTCGATGGAAATCTCCTCGGCGGTCAGATCCGGATTCCAGATGAGCCGGCCATATCCGTAAAGATTTGCCTGTGCAAGTATATGTCCCGTCCAGCTTTCCTCATTTCCGATATTGGATACCGCCGCAACCCCGCTAACCTTCATACCGTATGCCGAACCATCCACGATTCGTTTTACTTCAGTTCCTGAGCCTTCCGCATAAGTATCGAAATCCAGTACCTGCTTCCATTGCGGCACCAGATAGCACAGATGCTGCTGCTGTCCGGTATACTCTTGGGTAATTTGAAACTCCATCATCTGGTTCGTTTTTTTCATTGCGCCGAACAAAGGGGATACGGGCTCCCGGACCTGGAAGTCCATGGGTCCATTCTTGATTTGTAGAAGCACATTGCTCCGAAACCGGCCATCTAACGGCTTGAAATGATCAAATGCCGCACGGGCGCGATCGGTCTTCCGATCACGCCAATCCTGCATGCAGTCATACACGAAGCAGCGCCAGATAACGATTCCATCATGGACTGCAAGCGCGTCGGCAAGCATGTTCGCCCCATCCGCATGATCCCGCCCGTAAGCGAATGGGCCCGGCCGATGCTCAGAGTCTGCCTTCACGACAAAACCTCCGAAATCAGGAATGAACGTATAGATCCGCTCAGCCGTTTCCTTCCACCATCGCTGCACTCCGGCATCCAGCGGGTCTGCTGTCAACAAGCCTCCGATCTGTAAAGGCGCTGCAAAATTAACGCTCAGGAACAGAGTAATCCCGTAATCACGGAAAATGTCCGCAATGACCGCTACAGACGGAAGCTGTTCTTCGGTGATAAACCTCGTCTCCATCTCATGGACATTCACATTGTTAATAGAAATGGCGTTCAGACCGACAGAGGCTAACAATCGCGCATAATCCTTTATTCTCTGCCGATCGGCGGTCATGCTCCCATTATGATAAAAAATGGAACGTCCCGCATACCCCCGCTCGATCGATCCGTCCGCGTTATCCCACTGATTAATCATTCGCAGCAGGTTTCTTGGAGATTCTTCCACATCCAGCTCCGCTAAAGGCTTACCTGCGCCCAGCAGTCGAAGCAAATGGAAAACGCCATACAACACACCCGCTTCCGAGCCTCCGGTAAGGAATAAATTGCTATGCTCAGCTCCTTGCCTGTACCGAAGCGCAAATCCCTCTCTCCCCAGCTTCCAGTCCTCCAAGCCTGCTTCTTCAGTGTAAACCATTATTTGAATGCAGCCGCCAGCATCAGACATTTTCTTGAGGGGCGGAGTTATGCCGATTAAAGCCTGGACGCCGTTCTGGAGCTCCTTGATTGCGGTTGCCAAAACGCCGGACGGTTCGCCGTCAAAGATTAGCTGTCCAAGAATAGCTGAATATTCTTTTTTCAACTGCATATCCTCAAGCGGCGGAACATTAAGCCAAGCTTTATACGTATTGCTATTCATTCAATAATGCGCCTCCTTATAAGCTCGCTTAGCTATGCTAGGTCTGCGAGGTCTGCGAGGTCTGCTTGATAACACGCCAGAACGAGCCTTTAGGCTCATGGCTCCCATCAAACAGCAGCGGCCAGTTTTTCCGCCCCCGGACGGGAAAGTCGCTCAGCCACGTGTAATCATCCGCCGCTCCCCAGAAGGTGACGGCGTCAATGTGATTCCGGTATTCCGCCAGCAGATTGAACAGCTCCTCATACCGCTTCTCCTGCTGCTCCAGCATTACTCCGGTAGGGCGAACTAAATCCGTACGCAAATCGTCGTGACGGAACACGGATACATCAAGCTCTGTTAATTGCAGTCTTAGACCAAGCGAAGCATACTTCTCGATTGCAGCCCGGATTTCGTCCAAACCGGGACTGTACAGGTTCCAATGCGCTTGAAGTCCGATCCCATGCACAGGTACGTCCTGTTCGAGCAGCGATTTTACCAGGTTAAATATCTTATCGCGCTTGAGCGGATTGGACTCGTTATAATCATTGTAAAAAAGCTGGGCTTTAGGATCTGCTTCATGGGCATATTCAAACGCTTTGGCAATAAAGCCCGGTCCGGCGATATCCAGCCACTTCGATGGACGCAGCAGGTCCGGGCCTTCGTCAGCAATGACTTCATTGACCACATCCCATGCATAGATATCCTCTTTGTAACGCTTCACGACCGTATCAATATGCGATTTCAAACGTTCAAACAGCTTGTCCCGGCTGACGGGACTGCCATCCGCTTCTTGAAACAGCCAATCCGTCGTCTGATTATGCCAAACAAGCGTATGCCCTCTCATTTTCTTGCCATGTTCCCTTGCGAAAGCCGCGATTTGGTCTGCCCCTTCGAACGTATACGTGTCTTCAGCTGGATGCAGGCTTACGAATTTCATTTCATTCTCGGCGGTCAGGCTGTTATAATGCTTGGCGATGAGATCGCCAGCCCGGATAATGGTGCGCGGATTAACCGCTGCCCCAATATCGAATGAACCTCTAAATGCTTCGTACAGCTTAGGAACGTTATCGGCCTTGCTGCTGCTCATACCATTTCCCCCTATTCGGTTAACCTTTCACGCCGCCTACCGTCATTCCTTTTACAAAATATTTTTGCAGGAACGGGTACACCATTATGATCGGCAAGGATGCCACAATGGTCATTGTTGCGCGGATCGCGAACGGCGTCACCGTATTTGCTCCCGAGTTGCTGGCATTAGCGAACGCATCGCCGGCCGTCTTCGTCGTCAAAGAAGCGTTTGAGTTTTGGAGAATTTTCTGAAGCTCATATTGCAGCGTGCTGAGATCGATATTCGATGAATTGTACAGAAATACGTCAAACCATTGGTTCCACTGATACACGGCCGAGAACAGAGCCACGGTTGCAAGCACGGGAACGCAGAGCGGCAGGACGATGCTGTAAAACATCTTAAAGTCTCCGGCTCCGTCTATTCTTGCCGACTCTAGAATGCTTTCCGGCAGTCCTTCGATAAAGGAGCGAATAATGATGAGGTTAAATACACCGATCAAGCCCGGGAAGATATATACCCAGAAATTGTCGAGCAGCCCCAAATCACGGATTAATAGAAAGTTGGGAATGAGGCCGCCGTTAAAGTACATCGTCAAAATGAACGCAATCGTCACGAATTTCCGGAGAACATACTCCTGCCTGGAAATGGTGTACGCTACCATCGCCGAACAAAAAACGGTCGATATCGTGCCGATGACGGTACGAAAAATAGAGACCAGCGTCGCATGGAATATCGTTGATTCCTTCAGCACATATTCATAGTTGTCCAGTGTCCATATCCTTGGCAATAAATAAATGCCGCCCTTAATCGAATCGGTCGCGTTGTTAAGCGATACGGCAGCCGTATTCAAGAAGGGATATAAGGTTACGACCATGAGTAAGGTAAGAAAGATATAATTGCAAATATCGAATAGTCGATCGCCGCGCGACGTGCGGATGCGGCTGGCCTTTTTTGACACCGCTTTTGATACCGGATGATTCATGCTGTACCCTCCTTCTAAAACAGTCTGGACTCGCCCATACGCTTCGCAAGATTGTTCGCTGCGAACAACAGGATAAAGCTAATAATCGTTTTAAACATGCCCGCCGCAATCGAGAGCGAGTAGTTGCCTTGCGCAATCCCGTATTTCAGAACAAATATGTCAAGGTTTTCGGAAAAGTCGACGTTCATGCCGTTACCCAGCAAATACTGCGGCTCGAAACCCGATTCCAGCAAATACCCGATATTCATAATAAGCAATACGATAATAACCGGCTTGATACCCGGCAGCGTAACGTACCACATCCGTTTAATGCGCCCTGCTCCGTCCATCTCCGCCGCTTCATATTGTGCAGGGTCAATCATCGTCATTGCCGCCAAATAAACGATCGTATTCCAGCCTACGTCCTTCCATACGGAGCCTGCTCCGAAAATTCCCCAGAAATATTCCGGAATGCCAAGAAATAATATTTCCTCGCCCTTCTCTACGAAACCAAGCCAAAGCAGCAATTGATTAATAATGCCGTCCGGCGATAACGTTGTCTGAATGATGCTGGCCGCAACGACCCACGAAATGAAATGCGGCAAATAGCTTACCGTTTGAACAATCCGCTTAAAAGCGACCTTTCGCACCTCGTTCAAAAGCAATGCCAATGTAATAGCCGTAACGAAGCCGAGAATCAAATTGATTCCGCTCATCGCAAGCGTATTTCTTAAGACGCGTATAAACCGTTCATCCTGAAACAAAAATTGAAAATGGTCAAACCCGACCCACTTCTGATCACTAAAATGCTTAGCTGGCTTGTAGTCTTGGAAGGCGATCGTCCACCCCCACAGAGGCATGTATTTAAATATAAACAGCCACGCTAGAAACGGCACGGACATAAGAACAAGCACGCGCTGCTCGATCAGTTTTATGGCAAAATACTTCAGTCCTGCCGGCTTCTTTGGCAACGGCACATTTGACGTTGACATTGTTGGTTTACTGTCCATCCTTTATCTCTCCTTCCGGACTGAACCCGGCTGTGCAGGAAGAAAGACCGGCTTACACTTGCATAAGTCCGGCCTTTCACCGCTGCTTAAGCCGTTATTATTTGGCTGCTTCGATCAGCTTCTTCACTTCGTCCGTTGTCCATTTCTCGTAGGCAGCCGTATCGAGCTTGCCGAAAGCACCCGTATACTCTGTCCACACCTTTTCAAAATCAGCAGGTTTCGCAAGAACAAGTTTCGGGAAGTATTTCTTCGTAAGCTCGTCTTTTTGTGTTTCCCATATTTGCTGCGCCGAGCCTTGCTCCTTCGGAATGCCCCATGCAGGGTACCAAGGGCGGTTATCTGGCGCTGCGAACATTTCGGAATACGTTTTTACGCCATATTTGCCAAGAATTTCTTTATCCGCATCGGTCAGGCTCATTTGGAATACTTCAGGCTGCAAGCCAGGCGCTGCTGAATTGCCGTCCGGAAGCGTGGAGCCGTTACCGTACAGCGGCCAGTTCCATGAATAATATTTGAAGCCGAACTTTTCATTAAACGCTTCATCGATCTTCGCGATTTGTTCAGCTGTGCGATACATCCGGCCTTTGTCGTCTACTTCGTAGGTTTCACCCTTAATGCCCCACTTTTGAAGAATTTGGTTCTCGTCTGTGAGGAGATTATCCAAGTATTGAATAATGCGGACCGGGTCCTTTGCGCTGACGGTAATGCCCATCCCGCGGTTCTTTACGAAGCCTGGAGGATCCAGATATTGATCCTTCTGTCCGTCAAACGTAACCGGCAGCGGGAAATAAACGAAGTCATCCTGCGCTGGGTCCTGCTTGGCGGCATCTTTAAGCGCACTTTGCGCATTGCCGAATTGCCAGCCGTAATCGAAGAAGCCGACTACCTTATGGGACGTGAGTTTCGCCAAATATTGATCATAATTGTCTACGAAGGATGCTTTATCGAACAAGCCTTCCGCATTCATTTCATTCAGCTTTTGCAGCCAACGCTTCGTGTTGTCGTCCGCTGCATACGTTTTGGCTTCAAAAGAAGTCATGTCGACGATGACATTGCCGTCGTTCGGATAGCCTGCCAAATGATTTGGCGGGTTGGAGGTCGCGAAAAATCTCCAGTCATGCGTTAAAGTGACGATACCGGTTAAATCCTCATCCTTATGCTTTTCTACGAAGTTTTTGATTAAGTCCATATAAGCATCAAGCGTGGTAATTTTCGGATAGCCCGCTTCCTTCAACACGCGGCGTTGAATCCAGAAAGCGCCTTGGTTGATGTTTGGGTCCGGTTTATATTCGCCTACCGTGTTCGAGAACGGCAGGAAGTAAATTTTGCCGTCCGCGGCTTTCATTTGGTTGAAATAAGGACCGTACACGCGTTTGATATTCGGTCCATATTGTTCAATGAGCTCGTCGAGCGCTATGAACGCGCCTGCATCAAGGATCTTGTCGATTGCAGCATCCGGGATCATCACGTCCGGATAGGCGTTTGATGCGATCATCGTTCCGATCTTCGTATTCAGATCGCCAACCAAGTGCTCGATTTTAAAGTTAACGCCCGTTTGATCCTCGAGCATTTTTCCGATCGTCGTTTCGTTTGAATTCGTATCCTTTGCTGCCGCAACGCCGTTAAAATAACTAAACGTCACTTTATCAGCCGGCTTATCCGCTTCACCCTCCGCGGTTGCGTTTGGACTGCCGGTGCCGTTAGACGGCGTTGCTTCTCCGCCATTGTTGCTATTCGAGCATGCAGTTGTGAAGATCATAAAGGCAGCCATACAAACAAATAATATTTTCTTTGTCACTTTTTTCTAGCCCCTTTCAAGTTCAATCGTAATTTGTAAGCACTTTCATTATAAGAAAAATGACATACATTGTTTACCCGATAAACTATAGTTCATGCTTAAAAAAGCATATACGTTAGCTGCTTTAACGATTGGCTTCATGATCAACCGGAACGACTACCCGAATAAAGGTGCCTTGTCCGGGCATGCTCTTGATTAATAGCTGAAAACGGTCGCCATAGATGAGCTTCAAGCGGTAAATAACGTTTTGAACGCCAATTCTCTCGCCCAGCTCTTCGTCGCTCTCCAAATATCCATAAAATTGCTTCACTTTCTCATCATCCATTCCGATCCCGTTATCGCTGATCGAGAAGATGATCTTATCCGCTTCACGTTCGACCTGCACCTCTATTTTGCCGCCGTGCCTGAGCGGCTCAATACCGTGGATGCTCGCATTTTCTACAAAAGGCAGAAACATCATCTTCGGCACCATACAGTCCCTAGCGGATGGATCAATATGAATGCGGTAATTCATGCGGTCCTCGAACCGGTACTTCTGAATTTCCAGGAAGCAAACGATAAATTCGACCTCCTCGCTGACCATGACGCGGTCCTTGCCCCAAGTAAGCGAGGTTCTGAATATTTTCGCCATATTGTGAATGATCTTTGCCGTCTCCGTCTCATCCTTAATTAAGCTGCGCATTCGAATCGTTTCCAGCGCATTGAATAGGAAATGCGGGTTGATCTGGCTTTGCAGCGCATTCAGCTGTGCTTTCCTTCGTTCGAGCTCCAGCGATTTTGTCTGGATATCCGCGATATACACATCATCGATCAAACTTTTCACCTGGATCGTCATCCGATTGAATTCGCTCGTTAATTGTCCGATTTCATCCAAAGATTCACCTTGCTTGATCGTATCAAAGTGCTGGTTTTTCACTTTTTTCATATGTCTCAATATTCGAACTAAACGTTCATGCAGGGATCGTGTAATCCATAATATAATCAGCGTCGGAATGACGATATTGAGGCAAGCCAAAACGATGACGAATTCCCGGGATTGCCGTACGTCCTTGAGGACCTCCTCCTCCGAAACCGTCCCTATAATGCGCCAGTTTTCCAAATAACTCACATAGGCATTTTCGGCATGAAATGAGATCGCATCGGGTGGAAACTCTAGCGAATCATAAGCAACCGTTTCTCTTCTCCAATCCACCGCCGGGTCCGTCGAATATTCAATTTGTCCTTTATCATTGACTAAATAAATGTTGCCTTGCAGGTTTTGATTTTGGAAAACCTGATCGATCGTGCTCGTTTTCAAATCGATTTTCAAAAACTTTTGCCAATTATTTTTGGATTCAAAGTAATTCATCTCGCGAATGATGCTGAACGTATCCCGAATGACATTTTCTTCGCTTTTCAGATATAAATCCTCTTGTTGTGTCCGGATGAAAATAGGGTGAGCGTTGTTTCTTTTTTTCAGCAGCCTGAACCAATCCGTCTGTTTCACCTCATCCGATAAATAACCAACGCCGCCTGAATGCAGCATCGTTGGATTCTCAACATAGATTTTGATGCTTTGAATCGAGGTATATACGGGCGTGTAGCTGTTTAAAATTCTTCGGAAATAGGTATCATAAGCTTCAATATAATCAGCAGGCTCTTTGTAATCGGTTTTTAAAATTTGATTTAAATTATAATCCGTATAAAATACTGACGAGATCGTAACGGCATCCTCGACTTCCGAACGAAATTCATTATTGATCTGTTCTACTGCTCGCGAGATATCCTTCATTCGTTGATTTTTCACATTTCCGGTCGTCACATGATAGAAAATAACGTTCGTTAAGACGATCGGGAGAAACACCGATAAAATATAAAGAATGAGCATCTTATTCCGCAGGCGGACATTGTTGAGACTGAGGCGCAGCTTCACGCGGATATCCCCCTTTTCCTCTACAACAGGATGATTTTGGCATGCAGGCTTACATGAGCTTATTGCGGTATTCGGTTGGCGTCATATGCTCGATCTTCTCGAATTGCGTGACAAAATAATCTGAATTGCTGAAACCGACCTTCTCCGCGATCTCATATATGCGCATGCTGCACGATTGCCGCAGCAGCTTTTTGGCTTCGTTCACCCTAAGCTGAAGCAGAAACTCATTAAAATAGACGCCGTATGTCTTCTTAAATAATTGTCCTAAATAGACGGGATTAACGTAAAATAGCGCAGCGATGCTCTTCAGGCTAATATTTTGCGAAAAGTTGATCTCGATATAGCTCTTGATTTTTTGTATACCGCCCTTCTGCTGTTCTTTTCTTAGCTCCGCAATGCTCTGCTGGCTCTCTACGATAAAAGCAGTAAACAGCTTCTTCAATTCACCGAGCGATAAATTAATATCCTGCCAGCCGAGCATCTGCTGGAACGACAGCAAGGATTGCTCGTCCCCCTCCATGCTGCGGATGGTCTTTAGAATTGCCATCAAGCATTGTTGAATATTCATCTTCACAGCTTCTGGGGCATACCGTTTCTCGCGAAAATCATGAAACCATTTGTCGACAGTCGCTTTCACCGCTTCCAGCTGCAGCTCTTCCATTTGCACTATAAATTGATTGAGCTCAGCTGAATCTAATCCGATGTAATTTAACTTCTCGGACTGGATCTGTTCAGAGATAACGATACGATCGTCCTCATTTATATATTTATACAATATCGCTTCCTTAGCGGACTTGTAGGATTCTCGAATATCTGACAGACAGGAAACAGGAGTCCCCGCATAAAGAAAAACGCCTTTTCCCAAATGAACATCCAGCGCTGCCCTAAGCTTGATCAAAAATCGCTCGAGCTCCCCGTTGAATGGCGCCAGCAGGAAGCTGGGCAGCAGAATGCCAATACGATTACGATGCTCATGCAGACAGATAGGTTGTTCGGCTGCGGTTATCCGAATAAGCTCCTGCTGCACAAGCTCCTTGAAACGGGCATCGGAAATGTGATCCTCAGGAGACTGCCAGCTATGGTTATCATTCAGCTCAGCGAACAAATAGTATAAGCGATCGGCTTTCCTTAGATTCAAACGTTTCTCCCATTCTGCAATGGAAGCTTCGCTTGCTTCTCCGAGAATGAGGGATTTAATCATTTCGCCGCCCATCAACCGCTCATTTCTTGCTTGTTCCTCTTGTTCTAGCCTAAGCTTATCGTTCAATTTATTTAGGGTGTGGCTAAATTCAATCTCATCGATAGGCTTTACGACGAAATCATGAACGCCATAACGCATCGCTTGCTGAGCATAGTTGAAATCGTTATAGCCGCTTATAATAATAAAATAGGGCTTAGCGATATTTTCCGACGTGACGCATCGAATCAGCTCAAGACCGTCAATGACGGGCATACGAATGTCCGTTATGACCAGATCGGGCTGAACACGCTTGATCAGCTCAAGCGCATCCTCGCCATTATCAGCTTCCCCTACAATACGGAAACCGCACGCTTCCCAATCGATTAGCTTCATCAGGCCTTTGCGGGTAAATGATTCATCATCAATCAGAATTGCACGATGTAAATACATCATCTTTGCCTCCTATTCAAATCTGCCTCAGCATCCAATAGCCGTGATACCGCTCATCCATTACATTCTGTATTGTGATCATCGTTTGTGTCCACCCTTATAGGTTTAATTATTAAACACAATTTCTGCCATAAACGTTATAGTGGCCATTTTAGTATGAAAATAAGCCGGCTAAATCTCAATTAATTAAATTGTAATTTCAATAAAAAATCCGCACAATGTAAAAAGTATAGTGTCAAGCCTATAAACGATATAATTTTCAATACAAATAGGCGATCGCCTCCCGGTATAATCCGGAAGGCGATCGCCTCGTATCTTCTTAGTTCAGAGCATGCAGGAATTACATGCTCCTTATAACCGTTCCTTCACCCAAACAGCCATTTCGCCTTTGCCGCGGTTCGCCCATGCGTAATAAGGAATAAAGGTAAGACTCGTCGGCTCAAGTGCGGCTTCAGCATTCGAGCGGTACAGCTGCGTGCCCCACTGCTCGTATTGAAGCTTCAGTCCTTGCGCCTTAATAACTTCAATTCCCCCTACCAGCTGTTCATCAAATGATGCCTCGAGTTTGGCGTCCTGCGGCAGCAGCAGCTGCTGCAGCTGCGGGCCGTTATCGGCTTCCTCTACGCAATAAACGAGCGGTCCGCGCTGCAGCGCAACTTTACCGGCGTTTTGCTTAACGAGCGGATGGCTTCTTACGCGCATAATCGGCATTTCGAGCGTAAGCTCGACGTTGTCGCCTGATATCCAAAGCCGTTCGATACGTGCATAGCCGTCTACGATTTTATCTGTGATGCTGTAAGCCTCACCGTTAATGAGTACGGTTGCATTCGTGGACCAATCCGGAATGCGCAGCGCCAATGAAAACGCAGCCGGCTGATCAAGCGTGATCTCGAAGCGCGCAGCTCCATCCCAAGGCATGCCGGATTGCTGATTTAGCTTAATTTTTGTATCTCCTAATGAGAGCTCCATGTCGCCGCCGATATATAGATGCGAATAAATGGTATTCCCTTTCGTTGAGTACAAATACTCGCCAAGGGAGGCTAGCAACCGGGCAATATTCGGCGGACAGCATGCGCAGCCGAACCATTCTTGGCGAACCGGCTTCACATGGTTATAGTTTTTATTTTTTCCCTCGCATACGTCCGGCGATACCTCCAGCGGGTTCACATAAAAGAAATGTCTGCCGTCGCGTGACATTCCTGCGATGACCGTATTGAACAAAGCGCGCTCCATGACGTCCGCGTAGCGGCTATTAGGCTCAAGCTGCAGCATCCTATGCGCGAAGAAAATCAGACCGATCGATGCGCATGTCTCCGAATAAACGGTATCGTTAGGCAAATCATAGTCAAAGGAAAACGCCTCGCCATGAGCCATCGAACCGATGCCGCCCGTAATGTACATCTGCTTCGCGGCAATATTATCCCACAGCCTGCGGCATGCCTCCAGCAAAGACTCGTCGCCGGTCTCACGCGCAACGTCCGCCATGCCTGCCAGCATGTATACGACACGTACCGCGTGACCGACAGCCGCTTCCTGCTCGCGGACAGGCAGATGGGTTTGAAAATATTCGGGGTCGATATGGATTTTGTTATTATTCCAATGCGTCGTTCTGCCCCTGCGGTCAGCCTCCGCCTCGAAGAAGCTCGGCTGCTGTCCGCGCTTATCGATGAAGTAGCTGCTGAGCTCCAAATATTTGCGGTTGCCGGTCGTTTCATAGAGCTTCACCAGCGCAAGCTCGACCTCCTGATGACCGTCATAGCCGGCAATTTGTCCGGGTCCGTCGCCGAATACGACCGCGATATCGTCCGCGATGCGGCATACGATATCAAGCAGCTTCCGCTTGCCGGTCGCTTTAAAGTAAGCAACGCCGGCTTCAATCATATGTCCGGCAGAGTAAAGCTCATGGCACTCGGTTAAATTCGTCCACTTTTTGCCGGGCTCCTTGATCGTATAGAACGTATTCAAATAACCGTCCGGCTGCTGAGCCTTGCCGATAATGTCGATCATCTCATCGGCAACCTGCTCAAGGGCCGCATCACGCTTCGTTTCAAGCAAATAGGATACCGCCTCCAGCCATTTGGCTACGTCGGTATCTTGAAATACATAACCGTAAAAGTCGCCTTTTTCTAAACCGGCCGCAATTTTAAAGTTGCTGACCGCCCCGCTTCGCTCTGCTCCTTCAACTCGGTCGTTTATGGCATCCCATTGATAAGGAACAACAACATCCCTGACCAGGTTAATATAATAATTCCAGAATTGATCCGTAATATTCACTTGCTTAAGTGATACCGGCTTCGCGTTACCCTTGCTAACTGCTTGTCCCATTCGCACCCGCACCTCTCCAACATCTATTAAATTTCATACTGCTGATTTCTATTTTATGCGTTAGAATAAAACATAAATACGAACGTAAATAACCTATTTCTTATAAAATTTCACACTGGCCTGGAGAGTGGAAAAGAATGACAGAAGCATCAGAGCATGTCTATTTCACAGCGCCGCCGCTTCCCTATTACTTAGAAAGCGGCGTTACCGTTCAAAAGCGGGGCGATCAGCATCCGAACCGGAAGCAGCTTGGCTTATTTGACCTGATCATTGTAGAATCCGGCTGTTTATTCATTGGCGAAGAGGATCGCACATGGCAATTGACGGAAGGGCAGTCTCTTCTGCTGCTTCCCGACCGTTATCATTATTCGGTGAAGCCGTCGGAGGACAAGACTGTCTTCTATTGGGTTCATTTTCTGGCGGTAGGGGAATGGCAGCAGTCTGGTCTTGATCATGCCAGCATCAACCACGACGCGCATTATAATCGTTTTCTAACGTCGCCCTATTCGCTTCATCTCCAAAAAGCATGGACGCTCCCATATCCCGAGCAAGCGTACCGCTTAATGCGGACGCTGAACAAAGCGGGCGGGGAGCGTCAATCGAGCGCCTTCTGGACGCAGCAGCAAACTTTCGAGGAGCTGCTGCGCATGATGGATTTACGTCAAAACGACAGCTATACGAGCCCATCCGTCACACTTGCGGAGAAGGCCGAGGCCTTTATTAAAAACAATTACCGCACTGAAATGACGAGCAAAACGATGGCCGAAGCGCTCAATTTTCATTACAACTACATTACAAGGTGCATGAAGCAGGTATACGGCATGACACCGGTCGACTATTTGTCCAAATACCGGCTTGAACAGGCCAAGCTCCTGCTGCTCAAGACAGAGTGGCCCGTTGCTGAAATCGCCGGATACGTCGGTTTCGAGAACGTCCCTTATTTCTCCAATTGCTTCACTCGTCAAATCGGTATGCCGCCGACGAAGTTTCGTAAGCAATATACGACATGAGTGGTCAATAAATTTATTTATATACCCACAAAAAACCATTATCGCGGCCGAATACTTGTATGTGTTGCACACAATACATACTCATGGAGGTAATAAAATGAAAAAATCCGTAATTTGGGCTGGTGTCATTTCACTCAGTCTTATGGCGTCCACTGCATTTGCCGCTCCTCAAAATCAAGGAACAAACGACACAACTATTCAAGCGGAAATAGAAGACGGTACTGTGAGCGGCTCCGTTTCTGGTGACGAGAAGAACGATGGCTCGAAAGGTCTTCAAAACGCCTATGAGAACGTTAAAGATAAACCAGCAGGCGCTCGGATTGCCGAGCTGCTTAAAACAAAATATAACATTGACGTGAATGCTGACGCTAGTTTAGCTACACTGGTCACTGCATTGGAGAAGGATGGAGAACTAGAAGCTGCAGCGGATGTGCAAGCCGAGGTTGTCTCGCAGGATCCTGCCAATATCGAAGAATATAAGATTCTTAGCAAGCTAAAAGTGAAGCTTGGCGACAAAAAAGTTAAAGTTTATGTAAATGGCAAAACGCTTGGCTTTGAAGTATCCCCGGTTGTGGAGAGCGGCCGCACGCTTATCCCGTTCCGCGCGATCTCCGAGTCGCTAAACGCCGTAGTCACCTATGATAATGTTTCGAAAACGGTGACCGTTACACGTGACGGTGTTGAAGTCAAACTGACGCTTGGCAGCAAAACCGCGACGATAAACGGGAAGTCGGTTACGCTTGACGTTGCCGGTAAGGTCAAAAGCAACAGAGTTCTAGTCCCATTACGTTTTCTTAGCGAAGCACTAAACACCAATGTAACATGGGATACAGAAACTTCCAGCGCCATTATCATCGACAAAAATACGGAAGCTTAATTGTAAGCACGTTAACTAAGAACAGCCCTCCATACTCTTATGAGTATGGAGGGCTGTTTCAGTAAAACTCAAAATATAACTTAATAAAACACAAAATAGAACCGGCTCTATTAAGAACGGTTCTTTCTTTTTTCAAAAAAGAGAATTGTTTAAATTCGGGCATTATCTTACTAATTCAAATGGAACGCCAACATATTCCGCCAACTTTCTAGTTGCTTCCTCTGTGTGAATGGCGTAGTAAGTACCTGTCGTGGTTTGGAATACAGCCAGCCCATCTTCTTTACCATTTTGACTGCTAATGATTAGGACATCTTCAGGCGATATTTCAATAAGCTCATCATTTTTATTTTGAACAAAAATGAAATCGTTCATTTCGCCATCAACGAATTTTTTAAAGAACATGGGATAATCAACTCTTCCCGATCCAGTTTTAGTTTTATTATTCCCTATGAGTTGAGTTTTGATACATCTATTTCAATAAAAATCCAAAACGGCGAAAGATGCTAAAGTTCTGTTAAAACGGCTCATTGAGGTTACAAATGAGCCGTTTTTCTCTGCAATGCTTATTTCTTTTATTGCAAAGCGTTCTTTATCGGAAAATACACCGTATAGGCTTCGTCCTTTATCTCATAAAGCGGAATAAAGCGGATGCCGCGGTCTTGGCCTGCAGTCCGGTAATAGCCGGGATTCCACCAGCCATGATGCCTCTCTCGATCCGGCACGAGCAGCGACTCCGGCAGTTCCGGATCGCCGTACAAACGGCGTTCTTCGTCTGCCAAGCCCGCAAGCACGATAGGCCCGTCCATAAAGGCAGCCGTATCAGGCTCGCCGGGAAGCTGCTCGGTCGTTAGCTTCTTCGGAAGCTCAACTGTAATGATATCTCCGTCACACCATACGCGCTTTAGCTCATAATAGGAGGAGCTGTGGAATGGACCGGCCTCGGCCGCCCCATTTACCGAAATTTCCGCAGCCCCGTTCAGCCACCAAGGGAGCCTTAGCTTCAAGTTGAATTCCGATTCCCTGCTGCAGGCAACCGTCAACCGGTAAATGAAACGATCCGGCCGATGAACCGGTATCGGCTTACTATCTACCTTCGTAATCGCCGTCATTCCTGTAACCGACCAACCGTTAAGCGGATATATGCCATTTTGCCCGTCCTGCTCGATTCGAAGTCCAATCTCACGGCCCTCCCGCTCAAACCGCACGCTCGAAGGGATCCACTGCGAGACGGTTACGCCATGTTCATCTTCCATAAAAATTTGCGTCTCATAGGATGCGTTTGCTTGAACAAGCGTACCGTGACAGCACCAGAAATGCTGCGTTTCCGAGCCCCATGTTTTGCGGCTGCCCGCGCCAAGCCCTAAGAAATACGAGATCATGCCCGTTTCTCCGTGTTGATGAGCGAGAACGCCATTGACGAATCTGCGCTCCCAATAATCCGCATAGGCCGCGTTTCCCGTCCATCGAAGCAAATACTGAGACAGGCGCATCATATTATAATTGCAGCAATGCTCCTGGCCGACGCCAAGCCGGGCAGCCATCTCTTCCGCCGGCATCCATAGCTCGGCATTATCTCCTGCACCGGTACACAAGAAGCCGCGATCCGTTACCGCGCACTTCCAGAACGCTTCAGTCACCATGCGGAACCTTTCATCGCCAGTCACTTCATAGGCTCTGGCGGCGCCCAAAATTTCCGGAATTTGCGTATTCGCATGCTTGTTGGTGAGCACATCTTGTCCAGCCAGCAGCGCATCAAAAAAACGTCTGCGATCATACCGGTACAGGAGTTTAAAATGCTTCTCATCCTCTGTCGCCCCGTATAAATCGGCCCATACTTCCAGCATGCCGCCGGTTTCCATATCGAGCAGCTCATCCATTTGCTCCTGAGGGAAGCTGCTGGTCCAGCGGTCAAACCATGACGCCATCCCTCTCATAATGACGAGCGCCTGCTCATTTCCCGCAACGGCATACATTTCGTATAAGCCCATTAGCAGCTTATGAACGGTATAATGAGGCGCCCATACCCACTTGCCGCTAACGAGCCGATGCATAAACGTTTCAGGAAACGCTGCCAGCCATTCTCCGCCGCTCGCTTCCTGGCATTTTGCCAGCTCCGAAACAATATGATCCGCCTTTGCTTTGACCAGCATATCCTTCGTTTGCGCAAAAATACGAGCCGCAGCCGAGAGCCAATGTCCCATCATATGACCGCGCAGCTCGCAGGTCGGCGATTCCCAGCCCCAATGCCAATGCTCCGGTCCGTCCATGCTCGTCGTGGACGCCGTCGTCGTTCCGCCGTTGCCGCTATAGCTCCATAGCCCCGCTTCCAAATAAAAGCTGCGGAGCAGATTTTGATTCGTAAGGCTCATCACATATTGTTTGTTTAGCTCAAATCGCGCTTTCAACGGCCCTTCCGCTAATTGGATATGACCAGCCGGGTATTCGGACAACACCTTAAACATCTTAAACGCCCTCCCTATTTTTGTTCCTTATACTCATTTTAAACGCAATAAAAATAGGGATAAATGCACGAAACCTATAATTGCATATACTTTTTTTAGGTAATACAATGAACGAAATGAATAATAAAGCAGGGGAGGTTCTCCGCATCGATACGAACATCAGTCTCACTGCCGACCGGCTGCCGCTCGTAAGGGATATGGGCTGGAATCAGATCGCAAATGTCTATACGCATCCCGATCGTTTATTGGATTATGATGTGTTTCTGTTCGTGACGAAGGGAAGCATGCAGGTCATTGAGGAAGGAACGGAATATATCGTCCGCGAACAGGAGCATTTGTTTTTGAAAAAGGGGCTTCACCACTGGGGGCTGCCGAAGACCGAGCCTGGAACCTCCTGGTACTGGATTCATTTCATTACCGCCCTTGACGAACGGGTTTCCTATAGCGAGCATCTCCCGATGCCCGAGCTCGGATATTTCTACCCCCATCATTATGAGTACCGCTTTACGCTGGCCAAATACGGAACCTCACCCTTGCATCAAGGATTGGCGCAGCGGCTGCTAACGCTGCTGGGCGATTACCGCCAGCTTAAGATGCATGGCATGACCAGGTCCAGCATTCTCGTCTTTCAATTGTTTTTGGATTTGCATGAGGCTTCCTTAACGCAGGAAAGCCCGGAATCAAATGGCGGTAAAGCGCATACGATTGCGGGCAGAGTGATGAGCTATTTGGCCCAGCATTCGAACGGCGAGTTCGATTCGGCAAAGCTAAGCGGGGAGCTTAGCCTCAATTACAGCTACTTATCGGCCTCGTTCAAGAAGCAGACCGGACAAAGCATCATCGAAGCCCATACGAAACTGCGAATGAACAAAGCGATCGACATCATGAGAAACACTTCCTTGAACATATCGGAAATCAGCGAGCGGCTCGGCTATAAAAATCCGTATTATTTTAGCAGAGTGTTTAAAAAAGTGCTTGGCGAAGCGCCTACCTCATATCTTCGCCATTATTATAAGCCTTAACAGGACGATACCGCTCCTCTTGCGCGAGAAACGGAGATGAAGGAAAAGTGTTGCATTACTTGCTGGACGGTAGACAAATGCCAGCGAACGGATACTTAACAGTGAGAGTTGTACGGGTTGGGTTGGATTGGGTTGGGTTGGGTTGGGTTGGGTTGGGTTGGGTTGGGTTGGGTTGGGTTGGGTTGGGTTGGGTTGTTGGGTTGGGTTGGGTTGGGTTGGGTTGGGTTGGGTTGGGTTGGGTTGGGTTGGGTTGGGTTGGGTTGGGTTGGG
>NZ_LMRV01000049.1 GCF_001428245.1 Paenibacillus sp. Soil522 | reverse complement strand
TCCACCTCGCGATGGACACCCTTGCCTTAAGCTATGGCTACTACTGCCTTCACCATTCGGGACTCGAACCCTAGAGATAGCGCCCATGCTGGGCGCACGCAAAAAACCAGTCCACTTAAAGCGGACTGGTTCATTTGTATGCATAGGATTTGGTGAGCGTGCTTTGCACGCTTGATTTAAGTCAATGACCAATCATAATCTTCCTATTACAATAAAAATCAACAATGTAATATAGGGGGATATCTTATGGCTAACTCAGTAAAAGAACCGTCGTATCAAAGAAAATCTGCTCTGACTGCTGGCATATCACTTATCATCATGGCACTTGCTGCATTTTTTTCCTATGGTTTTGTCCATGAAAGCCTCGTGGTGCAAGGCGATGCGAGTGCCACATTTAACAACATCACGTCATCAAATATGCTTTTCAAAGCTGAAATCTTTGGGTGGGTCATCATCCTGATAACTGACATTGTGGTCGCCTGGGCTTTCTATATCTTCCTGGAGCCGATTAATAAAAGCCTTTCATTGCTCGGTGCATGGCTCCGTCTTACCTATGCGGCTATATTGGGAATGGCCATACTGAATTTGATATTTGTATTGCTTCTCTCGAAAGGTACGGACTATTTATCATTATTTAAAATCGATCAACTTCAAGCACTTATGATGCTGTTTTTTGATGCCTTTGAATCGATTTGGTCTATTGGTTTGATCATTTTTGGCGGGCATCTAATGATTGTGGGCTATTTGGCTTTCAAATCAGACAGCATACCCAAAGTCATTGGTCTCTTATTGTTGCTTGCTTCAATAGGCTATATTGTTATTCACCTATGTAAAACGTTTCTTCCACAATATGATGGGGTAATTTCAATACTTAACATTGTATTTACTGTGCCAATGATTGTAGGAGAATTGGGCTTTGGTATATGGCTGCTGTTAAGAGGAGGAAAAGTCTCTAAAGGTGTATGAACAGCTATCTAAAATGTATCTTTATTGATCCGTTTCTTGATTCTGCTTAATGACTCTGGGGTAATACCAAGATAACTCGCCAATTGATGTTGGGGTACACGGTCGACTAAATGAGGTCGTTTCCGTAATAATGCTTTGTAGCGCTCTTCTGGTGCAGATGCGATAAATGAAGCCAGTTCATCTTGTACCTCACCAAAATTTTGCTCGATCATCTTGCGTGTCATTGCTTCTAATTGTGAGTATTTGTTATACATGTCCTCTTCGGAGTCAAGGTCACCAACGACTAATATACAATCTTCTATACAAGTTAAAGAGTACGCGGATGACTTATCTTGTTTATGATGATTAAAATTCGAAATGGCTTGTTCTTCTGTGTAGAAATTGGATGTGACTTCTTTTCCTGTTTCATCTATAGAATACTGCCTAACACATCCCTTCAATACGAAATAACATTTAGTCGGAATATCGCCTTGTCTAAGGAGCATTGTTCCTTTTTTATATTCTTCAATAAGTATCGCTTCAGCGATGGCCTGTTGTTCTTCATCGTTAAGTGTTGTAAATCTGGTCATATACTTCAATAATATTTTTTTCATTTTGATTCCCCTTCAACTGGTTGATTAAGTCATAACCGTCTGTTTTCATTATAAACCCACATTAATTAAATCTGTTGGCAAAAAAATGTTCTTCCGTTCCAAGAAAGTCGGGACCCGCTAAAAGGAAACAAAAAAACAGCCCGCCCTCTTTGACGAGGAACGGGCTGTTTTTGCTCTATTTAGACGAAATCTATTAGGCTGTTTCTTCAATTTCCGCATGCACCGTTTTGATCTGGATCATGACCGTATTCGGATCAGTCAACACTTCAATTCCATCCTTGAAGATCAGGTCGGAAACGAGAAGCTGGGCGCCAGCAGCAAGGCCGCTTATATCTACTTCCATTGAAGACGGCAAATCTCCCGGCATGCAGCGGACATCTATTTCATACATTTCCACCTGCAGTACCCCGCCGGATTTCACACCGATAGCCTCTCCTGAAAAATGGATGGTTACTTTGCTATCCATGCTTTCCGTCATGTTCACATGGTGAAAGTCGACATGCAGTAATTTGCCCGACATGGTTTCCCTTTGGACGTTCTGAACAATGACCGGCATCACGATTTCATCGGATGTCTTGCCCTGCAGAATAGACCGCGGATTTTTTTTCAAAATGTCCAGCATTTCCTTTTCATTAACTTCTAATGACATCGTATCTTTACCAATTCCATACAATACAGCCGGGATTCGTCCCTGTTTTCTTGCTTGATTCAAGTGAGACTTCGTTTCGCCAGTGCGCTTGTTAAATTGAATAAATTTACTCATTTGTTTGTTCCCGCTCTCTTTTGACCATAAATTCTTGTCAAAAGGATTGTAACATGACCATAGAATCTAGTCAAATGAACCATTTCTCATGATTCATAATCCATAAATGGATCAGGGATTTCAATCTGATAAGCCTCGGCATCGCTAACACCAACGGAAAGCACGGCTCGGCCATTGCCTGACCGTATAAGCCCGCCGCTAAAAATAACATCCTCCAGTTCCGGCCGTTTGCCGGGGCCGCTTGGAAAATCGCTTCTTGAGGCAATGATTTTTATTGGCGTTTTCTCGCAGGTTTCGGGGTTTATCGAGAAGACCATCGAATAATAATGCTTGTTCCCTAATTCATCAAAGCAGGCGATATGCCCCAAAACGCCTACATGGCCATTCTTCAATAAATGCGCTTCGTTCGCGCCTCCCCATTCTTCGGGAACGAATTGATCTTGAAACATTTCTGCATCAAGGAAGGTTTGCTCATTGAGCTCCTCCAGCGAATCGATTATCGTAAATCCGATTTGCCCTCTTCCGCCTCTTGTTCCTTGCGGCCTTGTAAATATGCCTATCCTGCCATCCGCAAGCTCAATGAGACGGATATCCTTCATCGTTCCTGGTCCGGAGGAGAAGTGACATAACGAATCAATTTGGAACCCGCGGTAAAATTGAGTGACCCATGACACGATCTTGCCCGGATCATCTTCCGCGGTAATGACTTCAACTCCGCCAATGATTAATTCACCCTTGATGACGGTTTTGCATGGGTCCTGCAAATTATAGGTATGTGTATGTATACGGGGACTCCAAACCTGATTGTAGCATGTAAAAAAGAAGACTTGAGAGAACTCGCTGTCCCGTTCCTCAACTCTTCCTAAGATCACTTCCTCCCCGTCATACTGAAACGGGGCCGTTATATTATATACATCCCGATTTCCAACCCCGGAGAATGTCAGCTTCTCCACTTTCGTCAGGCGGGGCTGCGCATAAAAGGTATCCAGGAGCTGTTTACAGGTTTGCGCCTTTATCGTTTTCCTTCTCATTGTCGTCCTCCTGATGATCAATCAATTCATCTAACGCACAATTGCGATCTTCATCCTCTTCGATTCCAATGAGCTGCCCCGGCTGGACATTAAAATATAGACAAAGCTTTAGCAGCAAATCCCTTGGATACTGTACCATTTCATCCTTATACATACGTCGAACGGAATCAAAGTGGTAATTAACATCTTTTGCAAGCTTACGTATCGATAATTTTGGATCATGATTTTCCATAACTTCTTTTAATTTACTGCGTATGACTGACACACATACACCTCCTAGATCAATATATCTGGAAAAAGGTAGTGAGTCAATAAAATTGACAAGAAAAAATGGTCATGTTATAGTGTGGAAGAGGAAATATTTTTCAATTTTCACAAAATAAAATACCGCTTCACCTAAAGAAATAAAGATCAAAGATCGCTTTATTTCTTTTTTTTGTCCAAAAAATTAATATGGGGGCTGTTTATTTGAAAAAGACTATCAGAAACCGGAATATCGTTTTTCTAGGAACCAGCCTGCCGAGAGAATGCGGCATTGCTACATTTACGCAAGATTTATTAGATGAATTCGATCATATTCAAGGCTTTAATAAGCCTTGTATCATTGCGGTCAACAACAACGAAACTTACCTCTATCAAGAGCAAGTGATGAGGGAAATAGAACAGCACAAGCTGTCGGATTATATAGAAACGGCCGAATATCTTAACGTGTCAGACGTTAATCTTCTCGTTATCCAGCATGAATTTGGTATTTATGGCGGAGAAAGCGGAGAATTTTTGATTCCATTCGTCGAAAGGCTAAGTATTCCATATATCGTTATTTTTCATACGGTGTTAACGAATCCTTCCGCTAAGCAGCGGCACATCATGAATCGGGTTGCGGAATTAAGCGTGAAGGTCATCACGATGGCCCAGTCTACCGTAAAGGATTTGAGCTCTATTTATGGTATCGATGCCGCAAAAGTAGCTTTCATTCACCATGGGGTGCCTAATGTCAAAACCGAATCAAGATCAAAGCTTAAAGAACAATATGGCTTTGCGGACCGGAAAATTTTATCGACCTTTGGCTTCCTTAGCCCTGGCAAAGGAATTGAATACAGCATAGAGGCCATGTGCGGAGTGGTCAAACAGCATCCGGATTCTCTCTATATCATTTTCGGGAAAACGCATCCGGTAGTCAAACAAGAAACAGGCGAGGTATACAGGCAAAAGCTGATGGATCTTGTGGAAGAGTTTGATTTAAAGCATAACGTTCTCTTCGTCGACAAGCTGTTGACACAGGAGGAAGTCATTCAATCGCTTGTCATGTCAGACATTTATATGACTCCATATTTAGGCAAGGATCAGGCCGTTAGCGGCACTTTGGCATACGGAGTCGGTATTGGAAGGGTCATCGTTTCCACTCCTTACCGGTATGCTGAGGAAATGCTGGCAGAGGGCAGGGGCTTACTGGCAAACTTCCGCGATTCCGCCTCTTTGGAAGCATGTATCCTCCAATTACTGGATAACCCTGCTCTAGTAAAAGAAATGGAAAATCGCACGCTTGAACTCGGAAGAACCATGCTGTGGAACGAAGTCGCCAAAACCTATGCCGCCATCTTTCAAGAGAACATAGCGGTTTCAGAGTTAGCTAATAGGAGTGTGATTTAATGGAAGTACAAACGATACTGCAGTTTAAGTCCGATTATATGCGCAGTATAACGGATGATACAGGCATTTTTCAGCATACCAAGTTTGGTGTTCCCGACCGCTCTAAGGGCTATACGACAGATGATAACGCACGGGCATTAATCGCAGCCGTTTTATTGTACAGCAGCAAAAAAGACCCCGTTACGTTGGCCCTTATTCATACTTATATTTCCTTCATTCATCACGCACAGAATACAGCTGGAAACTTTAGAAACTTTATGGATTATAACCGTACTTTCGTTGAGGATAGCGGATCTGAAGATTGTCAAGGACGCACGGTATGGGCGCTTGGATTCGCGCTCGCCCACTCCTCCTCCCTGCCGGATAATTTACTGAATACCTGCCGTTATTTAATTAATCAGGCATTGCCGCTTATCGGTACGCTCAGTTCTCCCCGTGCTGGGGCTTATGCCATAATCGGCCTAAGTTACCTGATAGAAACCCCAAAAGCTTTAACTTACTCCTTTCCATATCCCCACACGCCAAGCACCACGGAAGAGAAGGCATTCCTGCCCAGAGCATTCATCATCGATCTCATCGATAATATGTCGTTCAGACTGCACAATCAGTATATCCGTAATAAGGGGAACGGTTGGAATTGGTTTGAAGACAGCCTTACCTACGGAAACTCGATGCTTCCATGGGCACTCTTAAAAGCATGCCGTATTTCAGGTAACGCTAATTTGAAGGAAGCGGCCAAGGAAAGCTTGGATTTTCTGGCATCTAAAACCTTCTCCATAGAAGGATATTATAAGCCGATTGGCAGCCATGGCTGGCTGCTGCGGGACGGAACGGCCGCTCCCTACGACGAACAGCCGATTGAAGCATGCGAAATGCTTCTTGCTTGCAAGGAAGCCGCGACCGTGCTCCAAGACCCTGCTTATCTGAAATATGCAGCCTTATGCTATGAATGGTATTTAGGACATAATTCATTAAAAATCCCTCTAATTGATCCTCAAACCGGGGCTTGCTTTGACGGTATCCATGGGGCGGGGCTGAACCTTAATCAAGGCTCGGAAAGCATCATTTCCTTCTCTATTGCCCAATCGGTGATGCATCATGAATAAATTCGCGACTATCCTTGCAGGCGGGGGCGGGACCCGCTTTTGGCCGCTTTCCAGACAAGAGATTCCGAAGCAGCTGCTAAATATTAGCGGAAACGATATTATGTTAAACGATACCATTGAACGGTTCAAAGGCATTATTCCTCAGGAAAATACAGTAATCGTTACGAATCGTTCTCAAGCCGTATTACTAGAGAGCATCATGCATAGCAGCGTATTAAGTCGTAATATATTGATAGAGCCTGTTGCGCGAAACACGGCTGCCAGCATCCTTTTTGCGGCGTTATCCATAGAAAAATCCCATGGTAATTCTTTAATGGTCGTATTGCCTTCCGATCATTATATAACGGATGAAGCACAATTCCGGCTTACGCTGGACGAAGCCTGTACGTTCGCGATGGAGACGGACAAAATCGTAACCATCGGAATTAAGCCGACATTCCCTTCTACCGGCTACGGCTACATCGCCTTTGATAGAGAGCCTATTGCTTCGAAACCTGTTGCCGTATACGAAGTAGCTGAATTTGTAGAAAAGCCGAGCTTCCAGAAAGCGCAAGGCTATCTGTCGTCAGGTAATTATTTATGGAATAGCGGGATGTTCATTTGGAAAACATCCGTTATTATTGATCATTTCAAGCGTTACCTGCCCCGGCTGTATAAGACGATGCTTCCAATCAGCGATTATCTGGGTACGGAGCAGGAAGAGGAAATCATTAATAGGATTTATCCGGCGCTTCAAAACATTTCGATTGATTACGGCATCCTTGAGCGCTCCGATGAAGTCGTTGTTCTGTCCGGCCAATTTGGCTGGAATGATATCGGCAGCTGGGATGCGCTTGGCGCGATCTTCCCTCCGGATGAATCGGGCAACATTATAAAAGCGAATCACATGGGCATAGAAACACGCAATTCGATCATATACGGAAACGGCAGACTAATCACGACCATAGGCGTAGACGGCTTCATCATTGCGGACACCGGGGATGCACTATTAATCTGTCCCAAGGACAAAGCGCAGTCTGTCAAAGAAATCGTCGAACTGCTGAAGGAAAATGGAATGACCGAGTATATTTAGTGTTGTCCTTCCAAGCCCGTTTCCTGCCTGCGGTTTGAATAAGCTAAGCGCCCCTGTCTATTTAGGACAAGAGCGTTTTTTTTCGTTCTGTTCGCCTTTAGCCCGAAATATTCTATATATGTCAAAAAACCGGCCACTCATGGCCGGCTGACTGCGTCACTCCTTATTGGCATCTCTTGCGGTTCTGCGGGCAACCCCAGTACGGTAAGCCGCTTCGACAACCGCCTCTCTTACCTTTTCGACGACCTTCTGATTGAATACGCTTGGGATGATATACGTTTCGTTCAATTCTTCATCGGTTACAACGGATGCGATCGCCTGCGCGGCGGCAAGCTTCATCCCTTCATTGATTTCGCTCGCCCTGCAGTCCAAAGCGCCGCGGAAAATGCCCGGGAAGCACAGCACATTATTGATCTGATTCGGTTTGTCTGATCGCCCGGTTGCCATCACCCTGACGTAAGGCTTGGCCAGCTCCGGATCGATCTCCGGAATCGGATTGGCCATCGCGAAGACGATCGGGTCCTTCGCCATGGACCGGATGTCTTCCACCTTCAAAATGTTCGGAGCCGATACGCCGATAAACACGTCCGCGTTCCGGATAACGTCGGACAAACCGCCCGCCTCCAGATGCGGATTCGTCATCTCGGCAAACGCCGCCCAATGGGGATTGTCGTAGTGGGCATTCCGACGGATCGCCCCGTCGCGGTCGACTCCGATCAGATTGCGGACGCCGGCGGCCAGCAGCATCTTGGAGCAAGCAATGCCCGCCGCGCCGATGCCGTTCACAACGACCTTGATATCCGACATTTGCTTGCCGGTTATTTTCAAAGCATTCAACAACCCGGCCAGCAGCACCACAGCCGTTCCATGCTGGTCGTCATGAAAAACCGGAATGTCGAGCTCACGCTTCAACCGTTCCTCGATTTCGAAGCAGCGCGGTGACGAAATGTCCTCCAGGTTGATGCCTCCGAAAGCCGGGGCGATCGCCTTTACGATGCGGACGATTTCGTCCGGGTCTTTCGTGTCCAGGCAAATCGGAAACGCGTCCACGCCGGCGAACTCTTTGAAAAGCATCGCCTTTCCTTCCATCACGGGCATGGCCGCCATCGGTCCGATGTCGCCGAGCCCGAGAACGGCCGTTCCGTCGGACACGACGGCGATCATATTTCTCTTAATCGTGAGCGAGTACGCTTTATTCGGCTGTTCGGCGATCGCCATACACACATTGGCGACACCGGGGGTATACACGCGCGACAGGTCGTCGCGGTTTTTCACCGGAATTTTCGAGGCGATCTCGATTTTCCCGCCCAGATGGACGAGGAACGTCCGGTCCGATACGTTGATTACTTTGACCCCTCTCAGCCGCTCAAGCGAATCGACGATCGACCGGCTGTGCGTTTGATCAAGTACATTTACAGTAATATCGACGGTGCTCGTGCGCCCGGACGAAATCACATCGATTCCCACGATGTCTCCGCCCGTCTTCTCAATCGCGGCGGCGATATCGCCGAGCGAGGTGAATTCTTTATCTATCTGAAGCCGAAAAATCATATACGTTCCGGCAGCACTTGTTACTGACATGTTCTTCTCTCCTTTTGTGAAGCGATTGGCTTCAGACTCCTAATCTCTTTCCAGCAGTTCCGCTCCCGCTATACCCGGATTCGTCATTTCATAGGGATCGAGAATGATCCGAAGCTCCTCTTCCGTTAACACGTTATAAAGCAAGCACAGCTCCCGCACCGAACGCCCCGTCGTAATCGCTTCGCGCGCGATTCGGGACACGACTTCATAGCCCAGATGCGGGTTCAGCGCAGTGATGACGCCGACGCTTTTCTCCACATACTCCCTGCAGCGCTCTTCGTTCGCTTCGATCCCTTCCAGGCAGTGCACGCGGAATACTTTGAACACCTGATTCATCATGCTGAGCGACTGCAGCAAATTAAACACGAGCACAGGCTCCATGACGTTCAGCTCAAGCTGCCCCGCTTCGGAAGCCAGACAAATCGTATGGTCGTTGCCGATGACCTGGAATGCGACCTGATTGACGACCTCCGCCATAACCGGATTCACCTTGCCCGGCATGATGGAGGAACCGGGCTGGCGTGCAGGCAAATGCAGCTCCCCGAACCCGGCGCGCGGTCCGGAAGCGAGCAGGCGCAAATCGTTCGCAACCTTGGACATGTTGATCATGCAAACCTTCAAATTTGCGGATACCTCGGTGTAGGCATCCGTATTTTGCGTGGCGTCAACCAGATGGCCGGCATTGACCAGCGGAACCCCGGTGATTTCGGCGAGCCGCTCAACCACCCGCTTTATGTAGCGGGGATCTGCGTTGAGGCCGGTGCCGACGGCCGTTGCACCCATGTTCACCTCGTATAAATGTTCGCGGGTTTGCCTGATCCGCTTGATATCACGTTCCAGCACCCGGCTGTAGGCCTCAAACTCCTGCCCCAGACGGATCGGCACGCCATCCTGCAGATGAGTCCGTCCCATTTTGATAATACCGTCGAACTGCTCGGCTTTTTTGCGAAATGCGGCCAGCAGCTCCTCCATCGTCACGGTCAGCTTCTCGATCAAAGAGAGCGTCGCAATATGAATCGCCGTCGGAAAAGCGTCGTTGGTCGACTGGGCCATATTGACGTGGTTATTGGGACTGACGATGGAATAGTCGCCCTTGACCCCACCCAGAATCTCGATCGCCCGGTTCGCGATCACCTCGTTGGCGTTCATGTTCATCGACGTGCCCGCTCCACCCTGGATCGGATCGACGATCATTTGGTCATGCCACCTGCCGTCCATCATTTCACGGGCCGCTTGAACGATCGCATGCCCGATTTTCGGATTCAGGCGTTTGATCTCCATATTCGCCTCGGCAGCCGCAAGTTTAACGGCCGCGATCGAGCGGATCAGTTCTTCATGAATGCGGTAACCGGTGATCGGAAAATTTTCGACTGCGCGCATGGTTTGAATGCCGTAATAGACATCGGCGGGCACTTCCTTGGAGCCGAGAAAATCTTTTTCCAACCGCAGCTGTATAGTTGTCATACTAAAGTCCCCCTTATATGGTTTTAAGCCGCCTTTTCGATCGACTCTAAATATTGATGCCCCTTACTCCGATCGTACTGCCCTTCCCACTTCGCCATAACCACCGCCGCGATGGAATTGCCGATGACGTTTACTGCCGTCCGGGCCATATCGAGAATCCGGTCAATACCGGCAATAATCGCAAGCCCTTCCAGCGGAAGTCCGACAGTTCCGAGCGTGGCCAGCAGCACGACGAACGAAGCCCCCGGCACACCGGCAATGCCTTTCGACGTGAGCATCAGGACAAGCATCAGCATCACTTGATCGCCGATCGATATATGAATCCCGTACATCTGTGCGATAAACAATGCGGCAATGGCCTGATACAGCGTGGAACCGTCCAAATTAAACGAATATCCCGTCGGTATGACGAACGAAGCGATCCCCTTGGGCACGCCGAACTTTTCCATTTTTTCGATCAGCTTGGGCAGTGCCGTCTCGGAGCTTGCCGTCGAGTACGCCAGCACGAGCTCGTCCTTTAAAATGCGGACGATCACCATCAGGCGGGTGCCGCACAACCTCGCGATCGCTCCGAGCACGACAACGACAAACAGGAACATGCCGACGTACACGGAGATGACCAATTTCCCGAGCGGAAGCAACGAGGCGATGCCGAATTTGGATACGGTCAAACCGATAAGCCCGAATACGCCAACCGGAGCGAATTTCATGATTTGGTTCGTCACCCAGAACATCGCTTCGGACAGGCCTTGGAAAAACGACAGCACCGGCTTCCCTTTCTCGCCGACGGCGGCAATACCGAGTCCTATGAATACCGAGAAGAAAATGATGGCCAGCATATCGCCCGCAACGAGCGATTCGAAAATATTCCTTGGAACGATATTGACGAACGTATCGACGAAGCTGTGGCTCGCGACCTGTTCGGACGTTTCAACGTACTTCCCGATATCCGACTTGGCCAGCCCATCCATATTGACCCCGGCGCCAGGTTGAAAAATATTCGCGATCAGAAGGCCGAAAATAATGGCGATCGTCGTCACGATTTCAAAATAAAGAATCGTTTTTCCGCCCAGCTTGCCGAGCTTCTTGATATCCCCAACACCCGCCACTCCGACAATAAGCGAAGAAATGACGATCGGAACGACGATCATTTTAATCAAACGGATGAAAATGTCTCCTAAAGGTTTCAAATAGCTTTCTATCGCGGGATTGCCGTAAAACACAGCCCCCACGATAATCCCCATCACGAGGCCGATCAAGACTTGAAAAGCCAATCCGAATTTTTTCATGATACCACCGCCTTTCTAATTTTTAAAGCGCTTTCATTTATCATGGTCTTATCATACGGGGAATCTACAGAAATCTAATTAAATCTACATTTGTAAAAAAAAAAATTTTTTTCTGTCCGTTAAAGTGATTGGATAGGAACGGCTGCTGCTGGAGGAATGAGGAATTCATTTATTCATGTCGATTGACTGTTGGAAGAAATCGGCGGTTCAAAGACATAACGGCCATCGTTCGAATGGGGCTTCTCGTTTTTCGAGCAACATCGATTCAATAAACATAAAAACGCCTCTATAGGTTATAGCGCGCAGGCTATAACTTATAGAGGCGGTATATCTTTGAAACGGAGGATGAATTGATAGCGAGAGGAAGGCAAAATACCTTCCTCTCATAAAAAATTCAGTTAGATTACGATTTTAGCCCATCGGATTAGAATATCCGCTTGTTCCTTCGTGAAATATTTGCCGGTTCCGGTTTGATCCGTTACCTGCTTGATATAGTCGGCCATCAAGCTTTTCGCCGCATCTATTTTGCCGTTCGCAGCTGCAGCTTTGGCCTGATCGAGCTTCTGATTGTACGAGACGGCTACCGTTTCCCACGATTTAGCGCCCGTTGCCTTCAGGAAGGCGTTCGTTACGGTCTTCAAGCTGTCAAATGTGACCGACACCGTAAACGTATGGGTTACCGTCGATTGATGGCCCGCTATATCCTCTGCCGTAACAGATACCGTATTCTGACCCGAAGGCAGCGTGTACGCCTTCACTTGAACCAGCGGTGCGGCACATGGCGCGCCGTATACGCTCGAGACGACATCGGTCGCGCTGCATGTAATGCTCACCGTTTGGTCGATCGTGTACGACGCCGCTCCCGTTATCTGAACCACGGGTGCGGTACGGTCGATTTTAATCTCCAGCGTTTTCGCCTCTCCCGGTTCGACGGAACGGCGGTACAGAACCTTATTCGTTCCCTCTTGATCCAGGGTGATAGACGCGCCGTAGACTGACCAGGTGACTCCGCCGTCCAGGCTGTATTCCGCGATTTTCGCAGGTGACAGCGTTACCGTGACCGGAGACGTATACCATCCGTTCTTGCCGCTTGGCACCTCAGGATCCAGAGATGCGGTGATATCTTTCCACTGCAGCCCTTCGAGCGCCGCAAGCAGACTTGCAGCCGCCGCATCGATCTCATCTTGCGCTGCACCTGCATTGTTGTACACCAATTGAGCGTTCGATACTTCCGCCTGAAGCGCTTGTACGCTCTCCTCTTTGTAGAGTTCGGCGTCTACCGCTGCAGCTTTATCCAGCAAAACCGTAATCAAGGTCTTGTCGATCGGCTTCTTGTAGAACTCGAGCTCTGCCACGTTGCCGTTACCGCTTGCGGAATACAAGCGAATATAACGGTAAGCCGCCGGGTCGCTTATCGTGAACGTATACCATTGGTTCCCGGTAATGCCGCTGATGGTATACAGATCGACGAAGTTTGTTCCGTCTTTCGAGCCCTGAACGATCGCTCCGTTCATCCGGGCTGGAAAATTCGTTCTCGGATATAGCTTGAAGCTTCCGACCGCTTGTTCGTTGCCCTCTCCCAAATCGACAAGAATCCAACTGGGATTGAATTCGTTATCGGTATAGGTGCCCGTATTGCCGTCGAACGCAAACCACCCGTTCTGTGCGGCGTTGTAATTTTTATCCCAGGACCTGTGGGAGGCGACAACCATCGATTGCGTTAGAGCGATTTTTTCGGCAGGGAGCGTGCTTGTTGCCACCAGCGCCGCTTCAGCTTGAGTGAGCTGCGTGACAAGCGCAGCTTTATCGGCACCCGGCAAAGCGAGCGCAGCTTGGATTCGCTCGAATTCCTTCTGATACAGGTAGTAGCTGCCCTTGGTATAGCCGTCCGGCATCAAAACGCCGAGATTGACCTTAAAATTAACCGTTTGACTGACCTTGTACAAGCCGTTGCTCACGATAAAGGTGATAAAGTTGTCGCCGTAATTTGCATGAGCCGGAGACCATGTGAAGACGCCCGTGACCGGGTCGAGCGCAGCGCCCGAAGGCAGCTTGGCAGCACTGTAACTCAGCGTCGCACCCGCCCTATCCGTTGCTTTCACCTGATACGTAAAAGCTTGTCTTGACGCAAGCTCCACAGTTTCATTAGGGGCGATGACCGGTTGACCTTTTACGGTGAGCTTGACGGTACGGGAAGTGGCCCCTCCGTCCGCTGCAGCTTTTAAGGTTACGGTATAGACTCCTCCTTGCGTTTTATCCGGTGTCCATACGACGGTCCGCTTATCCGCATCGAAAACCGCTCCTTGCGGCAGTCCGCTGACACTGAATACGGTGCCGGCAACGGAATTCAACTGATGAAGCTTGAAGGCGATCTGATTGCCCGCTATCACGGTTTTGTCCATAACAGGAGCGATCGCCGGCACGCCCGGCAGATAGACCAGACCTTCGTAGGCCGCCTGCAAGCTGTCGACTGCGCCGTCTACTTGATCCTGGTTTGCGCCAGTGTCGGAGGCTACAGCTTGCGCCGCAGGGATAGCCTCCTGCAAGGTTTGCAAGCTGTCAGCTGTATAGATGCCGGCGTTGCCTGCAGCAGCAACTTGATCCAGCAAGTACGTGAGCAAGCTCTTGTCAGACCCATACCCTGTCTGGTTATACACGGCCCCAATCTCGGCATCGCTTAAGACGCGATTGTAGACGCGGAATTCATCGATCATGCCTTTAAACAGCGGATCGGGAAACTGGCTCTTTCCGATGAAGTTCATGCCGGGCTGGATATCGCTCGGTTTGATCGTTACACCGCTCGTCGTTGCCTTAAGTATGCCGTCCACATATAGCTTCGCCGTGCCGTTGCCCAGCGTTACCGCCACATGCACCCATTGATTGGCCGGCAATTGTGCAGTTTCTACAGCTTTTTCGCTGCTGCCGTTCCTGATCACGAATTGCAGCTTATTACTGCCCGATCTCGGCGTAAGGAACATGTACTGACTGGTGTTGTTGCCAAAGTCGAAGATCCGCTGCCACTGGCTGCTACCATTCCAATTCACCCAAGCCCCGAGGGTGATCTCGTTGTAAGCGGACATAGGCTGCGTCGCCGGCAGCATAACGTAGCTATCCGTGCCGTTTAAAGAGAGCGCTTGCCCTACCTTTCCTGCTGAGTAGGCTGCGGTTCCAAAGACGGTTCCGTCGGTGGACGAAGAAAATCCGAACGTATTCTTTGGGTTTCCTTCGAACGAGTATAGCGACGTCGTGTATGGTACCAACAATTTACGGGCATCAAAAGTTTCGTTAATCAGCTCTTGCTCGCTATAATCGGGATTGCCGACAGCGTTCTTCACATATTCCAATTCTTTCTGGAACAGGTAATAGCTTTGTTTCGTATAATCTTCGGCAGGCAGCTTCGCTGCTTCCGCCAGCGCCTCGGCAATCGTGCCCGGAATTTGGGCTACCGTCTCATGACGCTCTCCAAAGATTCTGAACTCAGCCATTTCAAGCATGGTGCTCGACGGCTCAATCATTTGAATTTTCAGGTAGCGGAATTGCTCATTTTGGAGACTGTCTTGCACCCCAAGTCTTTGCATGTCTTCCGAAACCGTTGTCAGGCCGGGAGTTAACCGGGTCCAATTTATTCGATCATTGGATCCGAAAAGGGCAGTACCGCCGATACGTTCAGGAAAGCTCGCTCTTACCTGAAGCTCGAAGGCGTTGGCCGAAACTTTAAAGCTAGATCCAAAATCCATAATATAACTCAAATTCTGAGCCAAATAATATCCTGCAAAGCTGCCTGCATAATTATCCATAAGGCTGATGTATTGTGTTCCAAAGGTTGAACTGGCAAACATACCCCGATAATCTATGCTTCCGTCTTTTAATAACGGTGTCAGTTCTTTTAGACTCTTAACCGCACTGTTCAAGTCAGCTAATAGCTGAAAGAAAACTTCATCGGACGCGCTTGAGATTTGATTCATTACGTCTGCATACACGATTTTATAATAATCAAGACTTGACGAAATATAACTTGTATTTGGATTATATAGAGCAATTGTAGCGTCTACTGCGGATTGCCGGTCATTCGTAACTACAACCGTAACTTCCTTCGCTGTAACCGTTGTTCCATCCGACGCCCCCACTACAAAGGAGTAGGTTCCGGCTTGTGCCGGCGTCCAGGAAAATGCGCCGGTGCTCTCATTGAACACGGCACCCTCGGGTTTATTGTCAATCTGATACGTAACGACATCGGTTGCACTCGCGTCTACTGCCGAAAAATCGAGGTTAGCCGCTGCCTCAGAACCGACATAGGCAAACAACTTTAATGCCGCATTCCCTGCATGGAACGCCGGCGGCGTCAGCTGCGATCCTGCGCTTACATTAATGTGATCAATGTCGACCGTAGTGCCGGCTCCTTTTACTGTTAAATAAGCGAGATCACCCAACCCCTGAAGATCATTCATCTTATAGGTCACATATCGCCACTGCCCCTTCGTATCCGGCAGCGTCAACGTATCGTTAATACTATAGCTCATTTCCAGTTTGGCTACCCCATTGGTCCGAATCTTGAACCCAATGGTTTTCTCGCCGGTGCCGGAAGCAACAAGCGCAATTTTACTTCCCTCTTCTGTTGCCGTGATCCTGACGAAAGAAGTATCTCCTTCTTGCATTGTCGTCGAATTACTGTCAAACCTGGTGTATCGATTTTCAATTTCTCTCAGATTCGTATTTGTTACGGGTTTCGGAAGATTTTGAGCACCCTCGGCCTCGGCTTCTTTAGGGATATAAAGCCAATAATCCGCTCCTCCGTCCGGCGACTCCCAATAAAAAGGCAGTCTATCCGCAAACATCTCGGTAAAGTATGGAGCTTCTTCCTCCATGTTTACTCCTGCCTTATACTTATAGTAATAGTACAGGTCATAAACGTTACCGCCAATTCTTCCTCTGTATTGTTCTGATAGTTCCTTGTAAATGATGGTCGGATTTCCACTCGCATCCGTATGTGCCGCGACAGGAATCCATGGCGTATCATAACCAATCATGAACCGGGCAAAAAAGTCGGCAGCTTTCAAAATGCGGTTATCCAAAAATTCGTAAGGGCCTACAGCATTCGGCGCTGTGGAAACCATGCCCTCTACCGGGTCAACTTTTGTTCCCTGGGCAAGCAATAAACGCGATAAAATTTCCGCGTTGGTTACGTCTCCGGCGCCATGCGCTTGGTCCCGGCCCATTTCGACATGCTGAACTACCGGGGGATCTACCTGCTCCCCTGTCATTACATTGGTATCTACCAATCTGAACAGTGCCTTGATAGCGCCATTTTGGCCCTGATCTACAGCCGTCTTGTTAACGGTAAACCACTCGACTCCTTCATTATACCTGTCTCTGTTGCCGGTAAAAATATAACCCGACACGGCTCCCAGCAGCGGATAAAGATGCTGGTTCATAAAGCGGTAATTCGTATGTTGGAAGGTTTCGATGACCGGATTGATCAAGTTGTTCGTGAAATCGGCTGTATCTTTATCCGTCCACTGCAGTTCTGGCGTTTGAGTGCTCGTGTACCTTAAGATTTCAGCAGCGGTAACCATTCGGTTGAGAGGGATTCCCGTGTGAATGTGCGCATCGGGAAAATACGCGTATTTTGCGGGGTCCATCTGAGACCAAATGCGAATAATATGCATGGCATTAGCCCGATAAACTTCATCACCGGTTATGTAGTACAAAATTGCCTGGGTATATGCCTTCAAACCATCGGCTATAAATCTTGAATCAAAGCTTTGGCTGTTAAACGCATTACTGGCTGGTTTCGTCGGATCCGCACTGCTCTGATTGCTGGACGTGACGTTCTTCGCAGCGGCCGAAGATAATAGCATTTGATTAAAATAAGTTTTCCAAGGTTCTTTTTGCTCCCTAACCTGTGTCCTTATATTTTCAAGAATATTCTTCGTCAGCCCGATGCCGGGATGTTTGAATCCGCTTTCGTCAATGACTTCATAAATCGTCGGTTGATAATCTGTAAACATCGATTGATCTGTCGTTTCCGCTGCGGATACTTCCGTCGGTATAGGAAGGAACGTTGCCAGAAGGCAGATGGAAACAACGATAGACAAAATGCGCATAAAGGTTTTTCCAAAATATCGCTCTTTTCGGAAATTCAACTGTACTCCCCCAATTATTAGTTTGCTCACTACTCCTGCGGCCTCCCATCATTCGCGTATTTTCAGAATAAACTTTATCAAAATAAAAACGCTCTATCTATTGCAACATTATTCGATTCTATCAGATTTCTTTAAATTTGCTCTGCGTTACGGTATGCTCTCTGGACTAAATCTGAACACAAATAAAGGCCCCGAGGATCTTTCACGGAACCTTTTTTTCAGATGCTTTGCCGGGCCATCCCTTAGCGTACGAAATCCGATTTGTTGGCGGGAGCCCTGAAAACGGTTATTGACCGAAATACCCCCCCCCATTCACATGAATCACCTGCCCCAACACATAAGTGGAATCGTCGGATGCCAGGTAGACGTATGCGGGTGCAATCTCCCACGGTTGGCTGTCCCGTTTCATCGGTTGATCAAAACCGGCCGACATATAAAGCTTCGGAGGCATCGATGCCGGTTGAAGAGGCGTCCACGTTCTTCCAGGAGCAACTGCATTTACACGGATTCCGCGGTCGATCAGCGACATGCTCAAGGAACGCGTAAAGGTGTTAATCGCGCCTTTGGACGCTGAATAGTCGATCAACCCTTTAAATCCGACATTTGCGGTTTCGGAAGAGGTATTGATGATCGTACTTCCCGGTTTTAAGTAAGGGAGGGCCGCTTTGGTAAGAAAGAACATCGCAAAAATATTCGTTCGAAAGGTCCGTTCCAGCTGTTCGCGCGTAATGCTTTCGATGCTCTCCTGATAAAACTGCACCCCCGCGTTGTTGACCAAGCAGTCGATTCGGCCGAAAGTACGGATCGTCATTTCCACCACATGCCCGCAAAACGATTCATCTCCGATATCTCCGGCGAGCGTGAGGCAACTTCGGCCCAACTGATTGATCCTTGTCAACGTCTCCTGGGCATCCCCGTGTTCATTGAAATAGACGACGACGATGTCCGCCCCTTCTTTGGCGAACGCGTACGCTGCAGCTCTTCCGATTCCACTGTCTCCGCCCGTTATAATCGCAACTTTATCGCGCAGCTTTCCGTTTCCGACATATGCGGGGTTTTCGGAAACGGGTCTTGGAATCATAATGGATTCGATACCGGGCTGCTGGGGCTGATACTGAGGCGGATAGTAAATCGGAATCGTTTCACACTCGGTATAACTTCCGTAAATGGACTTCATGATATCCTATCCTTTCTAAAAATTGAGATACCACAACATATGCCCATCGCGGAGCAGTGTGCCGCCGGCGCTTATCCTTCGATAGGCAAACCGCTGCGAGACATCTTGAATATGCGCACGGGCATATCCCAATCTCCTCACGTCATATGATGTTGTGCTAAGTATGATTAACTCCCCTGGAAAATAAAGTGTCAAAACGATTTTAGGCTCATATCTTGTCATATGGGCTGTTATACCTTTACAGGGGGGAGAAGGAAGATGATCATCGGTGTTATTGGAGCGGGTGCAGTCGGCGGATACTGTGGGGCGATGTTGAAAAGAGCCGGGCATGACGTCATTTTTGTGGCTAGAGGAAAACATTTGGATGCGATGAAGGAACAAGGACTTCTTATTCATTGCGATTCCGGCTCTTTTCGTGTGGATGGGCATTTCACGAATGATGTTCAGGATTTAAATCAGGCTGATCTCATTCTGTTTACGGTTAGTTCTACCGATACCAGAGCAACAGCTGAGAAGCTCCTTCCCTTGTTGAAGGCCGATTCCATGATACTCACTCTGCAGAACGGCGTGGATAACGAAGAAATGCTTACCGAATGGTTCGGGAAAGCGAGGGTGTTCTCAGGCGCAGCCTATCTTAACGTCTCCTTAGAAGCACCCGGCGTCATTCGTCAACAACAATTGCAATCCTTTATGATTGGTTCCTTAGCTGAAGAAGCCGGAAAGGAACAAGCTGAAATGATCGTTCATTTATTTCAACAAGCCGGACTTGAGTGTCAAATATCCATGTGCATCCTTGAAGAAAAGTGGAACAAACTGATTATTAATGCCGTTTTCAACCCCATATCCGCTTTAAATAGCGTAACGGTCGGCGAAATTTTAGACAATGAGAAACTGAGAAAAACCGCTGAACGGTCGTTGGCGGAAGCCGTGAAGATCGGGACGGCTTTGGGCATCCCTATCAGACAAGAGCTCATCGATCGTTTTTTTATTATAGCTGAATCGGCAAGACATCATAAAACATCGATGCTGCAGCACAGAGAACAGGGGAAAAAGATGGAGATCGAATCGCTTTGCGGCTATTTGGTGCATAAAGGACGCGCTTTAGGAATCGATACCTCCGTTCTAAGCTCAACCTATCAAGCTTTGTTATTGTACGAAGGCAACGACGAAAACGAAATAAGCTGACGCCGCTTGTCTAGCAGCGTCAGCTCCCAATGCTCCTCCATTCCCCACTCACACCATTCCGCCACCTTACTATTCCCCTCTAAAATGAGGAGCCCGCTTCTCCCGAAAAGCTTCCAGCGCCTCCAGCCGGTCTTTGGTTGTTAGGGTCGCTTCATAGGCTTCGAATTCCAAATCCAGCCCCGATTGCAAATCGGTATCCAGGCCCCGGTCAATCGCAGCCTTTGCTTGAAAGACGGCAAGCGGAGCTTGGGCGAGTATTTCAGCGGCTAGCTCCTCGCATTTCCCCTTAAGCTGCTCATGATCGTCTGCGACGCCGTTTAACAGTCCTAGCTCATACGCCTGTTCCGCAGATAATTTCCGGGCAGTTAGTATAAGCTCCTTCGCCTTGGACGCTCCAATGAGACGCGGTAATCGCTGCGTGCCTCCCGCGCCAGGGATGATACCAAGACTGACCTCCGTAAGCCCCATCTGAGCCTCACGGAGCGAATAACGGAAGTCGCAACATAACGCAAGCTCCATTCCTCCTCCGAATGCATAACCGTTTATCGCTGCTATCGTAGGCTGCGGCAGCCACTCAAGCGCGGAGAACACCTCTCTGGTCTTGTTAAGGTTTTGCCGGACCTGCTGTTCGTTCAGCATTCTGCGCTCCTTTAAATCCGCACCCGCGCAGAAGGCCCGGCCTTCGCCTCCAATGATCACTACGCGGATATCGCGCGGACTTTGCCCGATCGCTTCCAGGATTTCGCCGAGAGCAACCAGCATGTCGTAATTTAAGGCGTTCAAATGCTCCGGACGATTGAGCCGGATATATCCGATATGTCCCTGCTGCTCCCAGAGCACCGGTCTGATCAAGCTTCCCACCTCCGCGAGAACAAATAGCATTTAGTCTCTCATAGGCCCCCCGGAGCCTTCCGGTTTAAACCGGATAAACGGGATGCTTCCGCTCTGCAGCTGCAGCAGCGCTATTCAGGGAATAGGCTTCAAACCGTTTGATCAACTCGCTGCGCAAGGAGTCCGCGGGGATGATCCCGTCGACGACCATCTCGGAAGCTAGGCTGTAAATGTCTATATCTCTATTGTATTCTTCACGCCTGCTTGCTATGAACCCGGCTCTTTCCGCTTCCGGCAGCTCGGCTATTTTATTCGCATAAACAGCGTTTACCGCCGCTTCCGCTCCCATCACGGCAATTTGGGCGGTAGGGAGAGCGAGGCAGCAGTCGGGTTCGAACGCCGGCCCCGCCATGGCATATAAGCCGGCTCCGTAGGCTTTGCGGACGATAACGGATATTTTGGGAACCGTCGCTTCCGATACGGCGGTAATCATTTTCGCGCCATGCCGGATAATGCCCGCCTGTTCTACTCTTGTGCCGACCATAAAGCCGGGGACATCTGCCAGAAATAGCAGCGGAATGTGGAAGGCGTCGCATAAGCAGATGAACTTAGCCGCTTTGTCGGCAGAGTCGTGGAATAAGATCCCGCCCTTTACCCGCGGCTGATTGGCAATGATGCCGACCGGCCTCCCGGCAAATCGTCCTAATCCGGTAATCAGCTCTTTGGCGAACAGCTTCTTTATTTCAAAAAACGAATCCTCGTCGATGATCCGTTCTATGAGGTCATACATATCAAACGCCGTATATTGATTCTCCGGAATGATGTCTTTCAGCGATTTTTCGAAACGGACTGCCGGCTTAGCGTCCCGTACAGCAGGCTTTACCGCGCAATTGGCGGGAAAAAAGCTAAGATAATCTCTCGCAAGCGCAAGCGCTTCTTCTTCACTGGAAGCGAGGACATCACCGCAGCCGGATACCGAACAGTGCATTTTGGCGCCGCCCAGCTGTTCCAAGGTCGCTTTCTCCCCTGTCACGATTTCCACGATCCGCGGGGAGCCGAGATACATGGATGCATTTCCCTCGACCATAATGACAATGTCGCAGAACGCTGGAATATAGGCTCCGCCCGCTGCGGACGGACCGAATAGAATACAAACCTGAGGGACTTTTCCCGACAGCTTCACCTGATTGTAAAAGATTTTCCCCGCGCCGCGCCGCCCCGGATACATCTCCACCTGGTCTGTAATCCGCGCGCCCGCCGAATCGACGAGATAGAGCAGCGGCACCCGCATTTTATCGGCGGTTTCCTGCATACGAATGATTTTCTCAACCGTTCGGGCTCCCCACGAACCGGCCTTGACGGTCGAATCGTTCGCAATCACGCAAACGGTCTGGCCATGTATTTTTCCGATCACCGTTACGACCCCGTCAGCCGGCAGGTCCTTCTGGCTGCAGTTGGCGAAGAGCGCATCCTCGAACTCGAATTCCGAATCGAGCAGCAGCTTCAACCGGTCACGGACGAACAGCTTTCCTTGCTCCGCATTTTTCTCATGATAGCGGGAGGCGCCTCCCTGCTTGATCCCATCGATCCGCTCCTGCAAATTATCCTTCCCCGATTCGAATGCATGGGACATGCTTCATTCCCCCCTTTCCAATACCGGGCGGCATTTGATCAGCTTCCTTAACATCCGATTTGACCCGCAATCACCATCCGCTGGATCTCCGAGGTTCCCTCCCCTATTTCCAAAAGCTTGGCATCGCGCATGAAGCGCTCCACCTCATACTCTCTCATATAGCCGTAGCCGCCGTGGATCTGAACCGCCTGATCGCAAACCCGCATGCACATCTCGGAAGCGAACAACTTGGCCATTGCGGCCTCCTTCTTAAACGCTTTTCCCTGATCTTTAAGCCAAGCTGCTTTATAGACCATGTTGCGGGCTACCTCGATATTCATAGCCATATCCGCCAGTTTAAACCGGATCGCCTGAAAGGCAGATAATGAACTGCCGAATTGTTTTCTCTGCTTCGCATATTGGAGAGATTTCTCGTATGCGCCCTGCGCAAGTCCGACAGCCATCGCGCCGATTCCTATTCTTCCGCCGTCCAGCACAGCCAGAAACTGTTTATAGCCGTTGCCTTCAATGCCCAGCAGGTATTCTTTCGGTATAGCCACTCGATCAAGTACAAGCTCGGTCGTATTCGAAGCGTGCAGCCCCATTTTCTCATACGGACTCAGCACGGTAAAACCAGGCGCATCCGTCGGCACGATAAAAGCGCTTATGCCATTCGTTCCTTTGGACCGGTCCGTTACGGCGGTCAGGACGAGATTATCAGCATAGCTGGCATTGGTAATAAAACATTTGGTTCCGCTTATCACCCATTGGTCCCTGTCAAAGACGGCAGCTGTCCTTGTTCCGCCCGCATCGGATCCGGCATCCGGCTCTGTCAGCCCGAAAGCGCCCAAATACTCTCCCAGGCACAAGGGAGTCAAAAAGTTGACCTTTTGCTCCTCCGTTCCAAAACGCTCAAGCGGCGCTCCCCCTAAAGAAATATGCGCGGAATAGGTAATTCCCGTGGAAGCGCACACCCGGCTTAACTCTTCCACGACGATGGCAAAGCTTATCGCATCCGCTCCTCCGCCCCCGTATTGCTCAGGAAATGGAAGACCCATGAGTCCGAGCTTTGCTAATTTCCCGAATATTTCGGCTGGAAAAGCACCTGTGCGGTCTCTTTCAATCGCCCCCGGAGCAATCTCCGATAACGCGAAATCACGGATCAAATCTCTGATCATCGACTGCTCTGCCGTTAATTCAAAATGCATAAGCTCACAACCTCTCTAATGATGACTGGGAGAGATTTACGCTGTCCTCGACTTCGATTTCCATCCGCATGAAGTTGGCGGCATAACATTTTCCGAGATTGTCCATTCGCATGGTCGCCGAGCCGCCCCCGCTTAAGGCTCCCCTGCATATCAAATTCATCGCCAGCATCTTCGGCACCAAATAACGCTTCACTTCTCCTGCCACCAGTCCGTCAAAATGCGCCTTTACCCGTTCAGGGGTTACTTCTCTGACCAGCACTTCATAGAGGGCTGCGTTTGGCGCAAAAACAGCGATATTCACGGTGTTCCCTTTATCGCCGGATCGCGCCTGCACAATATGCCGAAGCTGTACCCGTGCCATTGCTTACACCTCCAATACGCTCACTTGAACTCCGCTTTCAACGATTGACCGGGGAACGAGACAAGACCACATCCCAAGCAGCTCACGCGGCTTCAGCATACCTAGAAATCCGCCCATTGCCGGAGGGCCGCTGAGCATAAGCGGGGGAACCAGTCTGCTCAGCTTGGCTGCTTCTTCCCTGCTGCCGGCGCGCACGGCCATACGCAAATATACTTCATTCAGCTCCTCCGCCGGCGCCTTCGCGAGCGGTCCGTGCAAGGAATTATAGCCGAGGTAATCCGTATGGATTTCTTCATATTGCAAATTCATCCGCTGCATCTGGCTGCGAATAATCCGGTCTGCGGCTCTGGCCTTATCTAATGCATCCGGCCAGGAATATCCCCATATCGCTTGCCCAAGCCATCCGTCCGTATAGCCCATGACAACCTTAAGCGTATCGGGGCGTTCCCTTCCGAGGGCGCCAGTCACCCGAACACGATTCTCGCCTGTTTCCTGCAGTTGAACTTCCGTCAGGTCAAGCACAACATCAGGCGTTATATAAGCCGCCGGGTCGTGAATCTCATACAGCAGCTGCTCCTTTACGGTTTCTACGGAAACGAGCCCGCCGGTTCCTTCCGTCTTTGTTAAGATAAATTGTCCGTCCTCCCAAACCTCCGCTACCGGAAAGCCGATACGGTCTAAATGTTCAACAGCTTGCCAGTCTCCGCTGAAATTGCCGCCCGCTGCCTGCCCGGAGCACTCCATGAGATGGCCCATCAATAGGCCTTGCGCCAATCGGTTCCAATCCTCCTCTCCCCAGCCAAATTCATAGATGAGCGGAGCTAGAAATAGAGCGGAATCGGTTGTTCGTCCGGTCACGATCACGTCTGCCCCTTGCCGAAGCGCTTCCACAACAGGACCCGCTCCCAGGTAGGCGTTGGCAAATACGATGCGACTGCTAATGGACGCTATGTCTCTTCCATCCTCCATGTGGGCAAGCGATAGCCCCAGCTGTTTCCATTCCTCTAATTGACCGAAGACGTCATCGCCAGTGACCACCGCCACTTTAAGCCCTGCCATGCCAAGCTCGCCCGCAATACGCAGTACCTCCTGCTGGGCTCCCAGCGGATTCATCCCCCCCGCATTTGTCAACATTTTAATTCCCTTCTCTTTGACTAGAGGGAGCAGCTCCTTCATCGTAACGGAAATATCTTTTGCGTAGCCCTTGGCAGGGTCTCTCTGCCGGTCCTTCTGCAGAATAGCCAGCGTTAATTCAGCCAGACTGTCGAAGCATAAATATTGGACATTCCCGTTCTTCGCCGTCTCGATTGCAGGCAAAAGGGAATCCCCGTAAAATCCTTGTCCTGCCCCGATCCGGATTTGTTTCATGTCATCCCCCCTTCGAAATCCAATCATCCGGCGCCTTGTTCCTTATAACCATTGTATGGCGCAGCAGAAGACCCTATTCGACTTTCTCTTTCTGCAAGAAACACAAAAAAACTCAAGCCGTTTCGGCTTGAGCCCGTACCTATTTGTTCTTCCTTATATGATGTCTAAATCAAATACCCGCATGATTAATAATCCGCATATTAGCCCTGATAAAGCACTTATTAATGTACCTAATAAAAATTTCTCGGCGTAACTTTTTTCGTCGAATTGTTTATAGCGCGCCATCGCTTTCAACGCACCCAGAAAAGCAATTCCTGTGAAAGCCCCCTTCACAACTAACGCAGATATAAGAAGTCTTTCAAATATCCCGATATAACTAGCGATTAAAGGAGAGGAATCGTTAAATCTGCTTGTGTTGTACGATATTTTATTTTTAACTTCTATCACATCATCGGCCTTTTCTGTAATCTCTAATGTCCTTTCGATATGAAAATCTTTAAACTCATCTTTCGTGAGTTTATGAAGCGCATCCACTTCACTTTTAATATATTGCTCGACATTTGCCTGCTTTTTAATAGACAGTCGTTCCGAAGGGAAGCTTGGAAAAGGCGGGATAAATAAATTTCTCGAATACCCCTCAGCACTCTCTTGCGCAGCTGCGGCGGCAGTTAGCTGTTGGCCCTCTGCCAGCTCGGCCATTGCTGCTTGATCATCCTTCTCTTTATGTTTAGACACATTTAAATTTGATTCAATTAAATCTTCGGTAATAAGAGCGATAAACTCAGAAGTGACTTTTGACGAGAGCAAAATAATGATCAGGAAACAAAAAATCTTGGTCTTAATCGATAAAATAACGCTTGTCCCAAACAAAAAATTGTATATTTTATTCAGGTTATCGAGGTGACTGTCCGTATTAAATCCGTCGACGAACAAATAAAGGCCAAAATAAATAATGAGTATATTTAAAATTAGCTCAAACACAAACAGTACCGTTCTTTTTTTGCTGAAATAATCTTGTATAGTCTTCTTGGAAACAAGCAGCTTTTTTAACCACTTTAATAGGTAATGAGCCGTAAAAACTATCGTTATCGCAACTATCATTTGCTTGAACATGCCGTAAGCAGCTATTAATATGACCATCACAGCAAGGTGAATAACAGCTCGTACAAACTCGGGCCATTTAAAATACTCCACCAGTAAAAATGCAAAAATGATAACGACAAACAAATTAAGCATCTTGTTCTCCTCTATAATGTTGTTGGATAAAATCCAGAAGCTTTCGAAGGCTGAACTGGGCGTCCTTTACTAATTGGTAGTTCGATCTCTGTAAAATCTTGTAGACACCATTTTCCGTAATGCCAATGATAGCAGCAATCTCAACACTCGTTATTTCCGGATTGATTTCAATGAGATTAACGACTTCCTTTTGTTTTTCTGTTCTTTTTTCACAATTTTCATTTATGTAGCTTATTAAATGATTAATAACTTCGTAAGGCACATTCTCATCCAGCGAGTAAGCAAATGTGTTTATCCATTTATTATATTGATTGTATTGTCTGGAATACGATTTATTTTTTTTCAAATAGTAGTCTCTTGCACGAAAGGCGCTATTTATGGATGTACCATTTATTCTATCAAGATTGGTTTCAGCAGAATCATCCATAAAACCTAAACCGAGTCCAATGTATGCTGATAATTTCAGTCCGTTTTCCGAAGCTGTATTAATCAACGTGTACAATTCAAAATAAGCATCATAACCTTTTGAAAAAGATGAGAATATAGCAATCAGCTCATCTCCTCTTCGAATGGTGAATGGAACTAAGCAATCTTTATCAAATCGTTGAACTTTTAGCTTCTTATTTAATTTCTTCGCAATATCCTGCAGTTCTTTGGTGACGGACTCCTGTTTCGTTGAATTTTTGACATCCAGCGCAATAGTAATAAAAGATTGTCTACCCATTAAAAAACCTCCTCGCAATTTGATGTTTTTAAGGTAGATGTCATCTATTTCAGCTTATCACAAAACATCCATTTACACATACGCATGGCGTTACTTGTTTCTTACACTTTTACGTACAAAGGTTTTTCTGGACATTTTTATGTACAAAAGTTTTTTTGTACGCTTTTATGTACAAAAGTTTTTTTGGATACTTTTGCGTACAATCTTCGGTCGATTTACACATAATCGTATAAGCCAGTAATCTTTACATATTTAAATGAAGTAAGGGGCACAATGGAATTTGAATTGAAAAAGAGGAGGATAAGATGATGTCCCGAAATATTAACCCCCCCCAAAAAACAAGCCCTGGGAATAACAAAGACTCCGAAGTCGCTGGTTCGAAAAAAAAAATTAAAAAATAAAATTTCAAGAAGAAGTGAGCCGACAAAATCGAGTAGGCCCATGCGCAATTGCATGGGCCTCTCACATAAACAGACTGCATAGATCGATTTCGTTGAACCATTGGGAAGATTCATCACTTCCTTGTCTTCATTCACCTCCTCTCGCGGTTTTAGAGCTTTTTTCCATGTACTTTCCGATCCGCTTCCACGGCAGCATTCACATCCAAATAGTCTCGTGCGACCTCATGATTTTGAAATGGTAAGAGAGAGTTTTCTTCAACAGGATGACGAAACGAGATGTATCGTAGAATATGATTCTCAAGCAATAGGTTATATTCAATTCTACGCACTGGATGATGAAGGTAAAAAGGAATATGGTTATACAGATATGAAAGAAAAAATCTATGGTACAGATCAATTTATTGGCGAAGCAAGTCATTGGAATCAAGGAATTGGTAAATTATTAGTTAGTTCAATGGTCGATTATTTAATACATGTACTGGAAGCAGATAAAATTGTAATGGACCCGCAGACTTGGAATACACGGGCGGTAGCATGTTATGAAAAATGTGGCTTCAAAAAGATAAAGTTATTACCTAAAAATGAATGGCATGAAGGCGAACTGAGGGATTCTTGGCTAATGGAATATTCAATTTAGAATTGCGAAATATTACTCATTTTTTCCGAAATATAGTAAAATTGAGTGGGTACAGGGAGACTAAAAACTTAGGAAGTTGCAAAATATGGTACAGGAAACAAAGTCAACTATTGAAAAAAGTTTTTTAAGTTATTTTTGTTCCAGTAAGGGTAATGGAAAGGGTAGAATTTTAATGGAAAAGTTATTTCTTAAGTCAATAATTTATAGTTTTGTTGTAGGAATTTTTATCGCTATATTGTATTACCCTGATATACAAGTAATACAATCAAATGGGGTATTCACTTCATACACAGTACCTCTACGAGAATATATATTTAAAGTTATACGTTTTGCTACATATTGTTCTATCATTGCAGCAGGCGTTGTTGTACTTTCAAAGTGGAAAGAAGGGTTCGAATTTTTAAAAAACTATCTTAAGGGCTTTATTATTACTTTGGTGATAATGATAGTTGTTATCTTTTTATTTAGGTTCATGTTTTGAATGGTTTTTTAATGAAGCCAGTAAGCAAATCGCTTGAAGGTTGGGTGAACTTTTTATGACACCGGTAAAGATTAAACTTTTAGCAGGGATTGCTGTACTCATTCTGCTGATCGGGAGTAACTGGGGGTACCGGACTTACCAAGAAGTTGGCAGGCTCAAACAGCAGCTTCATCATAATATGAATATTTGGGTCAGTATGCAGTGGTTCGCGTTCGGCCAGTTTGATTACGCGCTCGCAGGAGCCCTCTCCGCTTCTTCCGTTGCCAAACGGCAAGCCTATCTTGAGGATGCCAATCAACAGGCCTCCTATTTGGCCCAATATACTTCGTATGGAGCTGCAGCAGTCCCTTCTTTACATTCGTTATCAGGGAATACATCTTCTTTTTGGGGAGAGAGCAGCAGGTATTTAGAATACGCAGGCAGTGAAAAGATGACGGCGCTAAAACCGTCTCAATTGGACAATTTACAGCTCATGCGTCAATACGCGAGCAAGATGCGTCCATACATGAAGGAATTGTTTGATATTGCTAATAAAACGCAGTATAAATCGGACAGCAGTGAACAAGTAGAACAAATCGTAAGCAATCTCGGTCAAGAGATCAGCATTCTACCGGCAATCGGGAGAAATGACAAAGGATTCAATGATTTCTGGTATAGTAAATACCCGTACAGAATAAGAAAAGCCGGCATTGTATTCGAAGACGAAAAAAAGTTTACTGGAGCGGAACTGGCGCGGCGAGCCAAGACGTTTATGGGGGATCTCTGGTCTAAGACAAGCGGGCAAACCATCCGTTCCATCGGAGGCGGAGGCGACAACTTATTCGGTGAGGTGCCCTCATTCGCAGCTCATGATGACAAACAGGCTTTGAGCAGCCCTTATATCGTTGATGTTACGAAAATAGGAGGCCATATTCTTCGGGTGCGCTTTGACAAGCTGAACGGGGAGAAACACGACGAACCATTGGGCGAGTTGGATAAGGACAAAGCGATCTTATTGGCAAAAGAATGGATAGACAGATGGGGCGAGGAACCCCTCGAGCTTTATGAAACCAAAGACGAATACACGAATCTCCGCCTGACGTTCATTCCCATCAGGGAAAACATACAGATGGTGCAGCAGAAAGTATACATCGTGATCGACCGCAAGAAAGGCAGGCTGTTAGAGCTCGATGCCACGAATTATTTTATTTATTATAAACAAGACGATCCGTTAAAACCGAAGCTGTCTCCCGAAGAGGCAGCTGCAAAAGTAAACGATTTATTGGAGATATCCGGCCCCCCGGCTCTTCAGGTAAGAGACGGGGACCTCGTTTACGCCATTCCTGTTAAAGGAATCGAACACGTGACGCATCTCTACATTAACGCAATCTACGGCAATGAAGAAGGATTTGCGTTCGCATGGTAAATATGCCCCTCTGCATTTAGCAGCGGGATCGCTCATTACCTTAAATGCCCGGATAATCCGTTATGATCCCATCGACTCCCAGCTTCTTCACCCGCTCCATATCCTGCTTCTTCCGGATCGTCCAAGCCATTACTTTCCGGTTCCGGTCATGGATTTCCCGGACGATTTCCTTATCAAGCAGATCATGGCTGTAGTTCATATATGACGCGAAAGAAGCGAGCTTATCAAGCGTCCCGCCAGACAAAGGGTGCTGTTTCGCATGGATAAGAACGGCGACGGGAATGTCCGGCAGCAGGTTATGAATTTTACGCGCCGATTCGAAGTCGAAGGATTGAATGATGATGCCTGCGCTGCCTTCTGTACCTGCACTGTCCTTGGTTCCTTCCATACCCTGAAGAAGATCGTACCGGCGCACAATCTCAGCCACCTTCTCTTCAATCCCAGGATAAGCGCGCGGATCCTTGATCTCGATAAGCATGCCGATTTTTCCGGCAAAACGGCTCATCACTTCCGGAAGCGTTACGATAGGCTGCTCTGCATATAAGGGGTGGAAATGACTGGCCGCATCCATGCCTTGCAGCTCCCGCAGCGTAAACTGACGTACATTACCCTTAAAATTCGTCGTCCGGTCCACCGTTTCGTCGTGGATGATAACGAGCTCTCCGTCCTTGCTCATCCGCACATCGAATTCGATGAAGTCGGCGTCAAGCCGCTCGGCCAGCTCGAAGGCGGCCATCGTGTTCTCGGGAGCGTAGCCTGAAGCGCCGCGATGCGCGATGATCAGAGGCCCTTCCGCCGCATAGCGACTAAAGGCGGACACGGTTAACGCCGCACCGCATAGGATCAATAAGAGCATTCCGGCTCGAAGCCATACATAAGTTGCTTTTCGGTTTGCCATCATTCCACCCCTTCCTGACTGAACCGTTGACTTAAAAGGTTACACGAGCTTGCCTCACAATTCGGAGCACGCGGTCCGGATAGTTCGTCGTAATGCGCATATCGGGATATTGTTCGATGATGCCGGCAAGAATGTCCGGGTCATCGACTGTCCACAGGCCCATGTCGATCCCATTCTCGGCCATCTCATTCACCACATCACGCGTAACGAAAGCATAATGCATAGATACGCTCGTTGCGCCCGCATACCGGAGCTGTTCAGCGAGCAGCATCGGCTTGCCCATGAAGATCAGCCCCGTCCGGATGGACGGATCGATCTCGTTCGCCCGCTTCATAGAATCATGGTCGAAGGAGGAGAGTACGACCTCGTCCTTCATGCCGTGGCGATGAATGACCGCAATCACTTTCTCCTCCATTCCTTCATACTCATCGCCCATCGTCTTCAGCTCCACATGCAGCATGCAGCGTCCCTTCGCGAGCTCTAGCACTTCCTCCAGCGTCGGAATCCGCTCTTCCGCGAATTGCGGATCGAACCAACTGCCCGCATCCACCCGGCGCAATTCCTCTAGCGTATAGTCTTTGACCCGCCCTATGCCGCTCGTCGTGCGATTCAGCGTGTGATCATGGATGACAACAGGGACTCCGTCCTTCGATAGATGCACGTCGAGCTCGATGATGGCGATATCTGGTTCCGTCAAAGCCAGCTTGAATGCTGCCATTGTATTCTCGGGCGCTTCCCCCGACCATCCACGGTGAGCAACGATTGTAATCATAGTGTCTCAGTCCTTCCGTTCTTTTATTTAACGCCGTTATACACGAATGCTTTTATAATTTGACGCTGCGACAGGAAAAATACGGCAAGAATCGGTGCCACCAGAATCAGGTTGCCGGCCATTAAAATATTCCATGTCGCGACACCTTCCACTTCTCTAATCTTCGCGATGCCGAGAGGCAGCGTTCGCGCCGTTTCATTCGTCGTCATGACGAGCGGCCAGAAGTAGTCGTTCCAATGGGCAATGAAGCTGAACAAAGCAAAGGTGACGAGTACCGGCTTCACCATCGGCACCATGATCCGGACGATGATTTTCCACTCGGCCGCCTGATCGAGCCGCGCCGCTTCAAGCAATTCATCCGAGATTTGCATGAACGCCTGCCGCAGCAGGAAGATGCCGAAGGCGCTCGACGCAAAGGGAAGAATGAGACCGAGATGCGTATTAAGCAGCTTGAAGGCGCTCAGCTCCAGGTAGACGGGAAGAAAGATTAACTGCGCCGGGATCATCAGCGTCACCATAACGATGCCGAACAGAAAGCTTGAGCCTCTGAACTTGTACCTTGCAAAAGCATAGGAAGCCGGAATAATCGTCAGCATTTGCAGAATGAGTATGCCGACCGCGATAACGACGCTGTTCACGAAATAGCTCAGGAACGGCCCTGTATTCCATGCATCGGCGTAATTTTGCCAAACAGGATTGCTGGGAATCCACTCCGGCGGAAATATCATCGTCTCCGGCAGCGTCTTCAGCGACGTGGAGAGCATCCAGATGAATGGCATGGCAAAGATCAGCACCAGTGCCAGCAGGCCGGCCACATTAAACACGCGAAGCGCAGCCCGTAACGCTTTTCGCAAAATCGCCGGTTTACTGCGCAGAATCGTCCACTTGTCCTCGGCAGCCGGCCCGATTGGAGTACCGCCGATCGTATTGTTTGCAGCTTTCAACAGCTTCACCTCTTTCTAACGGTAATGAACGCGATTCGACAGCAACTTGAAGTAAATCATCGTTAATATCCCTACGATAACCAGCAGGATGACGCCGGCAGCCGAGGCATAGCCGATCTTGAAGAAACGGAATCCATATTCATAGATGTAATACACCAGCGTGTTGGTCGAATTGACCGGTCCTCCTTGCGTCATGATCGCGATGGTCTCGAACACTTGGAACGATCCGATCATGTTGATGATCACGAGGAAGAAAATCGTCGGCGACAGCATCGGCAGGATCAGCTTCATGAAGGTCGTCCAAGGCTTGGAACGGTCCAAGGAAGCCGCTTCGTAAATATCGCCCGGGATGCTTTGCAGACCTGCGATAAACACAAGGGCGTTGTAGCCGAGTCCTTTCCATACGGCCACCATGACCAGCGAGATCAGCGACGTGCTCGGATGGGACAGCCAATCCAGCTTGCCGAAGCCGGCGAGCCCAATCACCCAGTTCAGCAGCCCGTATTCGGGATCCATCAGCCAGCTCCAAAGCAGCGAGATGGATACGAGTGAAATAATATGCGGGCTGAAGATAGCGCCCTGCACGAAGCCGTGGAAGAAACTCTTCCTGTTCAGCCACAGTGCAAGCAGCAACGCGATTCCGGTCGTTAACGTCACCGTCAATACCGTATAGAGCGTCGTATTCGAGAGCACCTGCCGGAAATCCGGTTCCAGCAGAAGATCTTTAAAATTCTGAAAGCCGACGAACGTCTTGGTCGGGCTGACAAAGTTCCAATCGAACATGCTTAAGTAGATCATGTAAAAAATCGGATAAATAAAGAACAATGAAAAGATGATAATGGCCGGGGCTACCATCCCGTACGGACGCAGCTTCTCCCATAATGTCATGTCAGTTCCCTCCGGCTGCGACAAAACGTTTTGTGCTTGCCTCGATGCCGCGCAGCCTTTCCCCGCTCAGCCCGAAATAATAGAGCTGCTCGTATGGGATCGTAACTTTCACGCGATCAGCGGTCTCTAAGGGCGTAAGAAACGTTTTGATAAAAAAGACGCCGGTCCGCGCTTGGATCTGGTAAATATTTTCCGCTCCTAAGCCCTCGCGGGTTAGGATGTCGCCTTCTATGGCGTAACCTTCGATATCCGCACTTGCATGAATGATTGCTTGCTCAGGACGGAACCCTACATGACCGATGTTGGCGGCCGTCTGAATATCCAAACCATGCACATCCTTCATCTTCATCATGTTCATTGCCGGGGTCCCGATAAACTCAGCGGTAAATAAATTTGCGGGATCATGATAGAGCTTCATCGGGGAGTCCGCCTGTTGAATGACTCCCTTATTCATCACGATGATCTCATCCCCCATGGACATGGCTTCCACCTGATCATGCGTCACATAGACAAAGGTCGTTCCCAGCCGCTTATGAAGCTGAATCAGCTCCGTCCTCATCTGATTCCGCAGCTTGGCGTCCAGATTGGACAAAGGCTCATCGAGTATGAACACCTTCGGCTGCTTCACCATCGCGCGAGCGAGTGCCACCCGTTGACGCTGTCCGCCGGAGAGGCTCTGCGGCTTCTTATCCAGATGCGGCGTTAACCCGACGATCTCCGAAATATCCTTCACCAGCTTCTCACGCTCGTTCCTCGCAACGCCTCTATTCCTCAGGCCGAACTCGATATTGCCGCGAACGGTCATCGTCGGATACAGGGCGTAGTTCTGAAAAACCATCGCCACGTCCCGCAGCCCGGGCGGCGTATCGTTCACGCATTTGTCGTCAATCCATATTTCGCCGCCGGATTGCTTCTCAAGTCCGGCTACCATACGCAAGGTCGTTGATTTGCCGCAGCCCGAAGGTCCAACAAGAACGGTGAACGACCCGTCCTTGATCGTTAAATTCAAGTCTTCAATGATGGTTTCATCTTTGAATTTCTTACTTATATGCTTCAGCTCGATCTTCGCCATCCGTTAATGTCCTCCTTGTAGTGGATTCCTGAATCGCACGCATGAGCTGCTCCAGCTCATCCAGAGTCGTTAGGCGCAAATTCCAGCTTTCAGGATCACTGCTTGAATAAGGGGAAATAAAGCAGGTTTTGCCGCCAAGCCGCTTGACCGGGTGCAGATCATTCCACGGGTTATCGCCGATCGACAAAATTTCATGCGGCTGATACCCCTGTCCCAGCAGCTTCGTGAAATAATAACGTAAGCCAAGCGGCTTCTCCGCGCCGCAATACACTTCTGTGAACAAATGGCGGATCTGCATGTAATTCAGAAACTCGATTCCCGACTCCAAATACGTATTCGTCATAAGGATCTTCCGGTCAACGGCAGCAAGCTCTTCAATGGCCTGAAACAACTCGCTGCGGAACTCGAAATGATAGGGTGCAGCAACCATCTCCTTGCGGACCCTCTCGAACGCCGATTGCCTTTTCCCTTCGGGAAGCTTGTATTTGTGACTGACGACCGCCGCAACTCCCCACGGATCGCCGATATGAATCAGATGAGCTGCCTCGGACGATAAAGCTCCATATGAGCGGGCAATTTCACCGATCGCGTTCCCTTCCCACGAGAAGCCTTGAACGAAGCTTTCTTCCTGCCGCACCAGCGCCACATCATCCCGCGTATGGTAGAAATGGCCGAATTGGAAGGGATGCTCCCCTGTTAAAATGGCTCTTCCCGCGCGGATAGCCGCCTCGGTCTCCCCCTCGTGCTCCGTTCCCTCCAGCAGATAACGAATATAGCGCTCCAGGTATGTGTCTTCCTGGTACAGCGTACCGTCCATGTCGAAAATAATAACTTTAATCTCGGACAACCAATTATCGTTGAACATATGGTGTAACCTCTCAGCTCTTATGATTTAGAGGGAGAGGACTCCCGGACCGGAATCCTTCTCCCGACTGAACAGCTTGCCGTGTGCAAAAGCTTAATTATTTACTAAGCAGCTTGTTGGCTTTCTCAGCCGCTTCATTGAGCGCGTCCTGCGGGGACGTTTTCGGATCAAGAATAGCCTTCTGAATCGATTCCTTAATAATCTTGGCTACTTCCGGATATGCGTTCTCCATCGGACGCGGTCTCGCGTATTCCAATTGATCCACGGCTACTTTAAACTGCGGAAACTGTGCAAAATGTGTCTTCAGCTCTTCGCTCTCCACAGCAGATAGCCTTGTCGGCAGGTAACCGACATGCTTATGCTGGTAGATCGTGTTTTCCTTGGATGTCATCCACTTAATGAACTCCCAAGCCGCTTCTTTCTCTTCCTCGCTGCTCTTCGACGTCATAACAAGCTGACAGCCGCCGGTTGGAACGCCGTAGCTGACGTTAGCAGGCATAAACGCCGTAACCAATTCAAAGCCATTGCCCTTTGCGATTTCCAAACTTGCGGTTACCCCTGCTGTCGAGCCGAACTTGAAGGCCGACATTTGATTCGCCCAATCTTTCTCCGCCGTGGCTCCCGCTTCGTCGCCTACAGGAATTTTGATGAGGCCTTCGCCCGCTAATCTCTTCCAAAACTCTACCGGCGCCACGCCTTCCGGCGAATTGAATGCAGCCGTTTTGCCGTCCTCGCTCAGCATTCGGCCTCCGCTTTGAGCAACCAGACCTTCGTAGAACCAGATATCGGCAGCCACCGTCATTCCGACTTTCCCTTTCTCCTTCAAAACGCGGGAATACTGCTCCAGCTCATCCCAAGTCTTCGGACCTTCCGGATCGAGGCCGGCGTCTTTCAGCATCGTGACATTTTTATATAAAATCGGTGTGCTTCGCATGAAAGGAAGGCCAAACAGTTTATCGTCCACATAAGCGTTCCCCATCAAGCCCGGATTGAAATCGTCTAGCTGAAGCTGATCCTTATCTCTCTCCGCGTAAGCCGTCAGCTCTTGCAGCATGCCCGAGCGGGCAAATACGCCGGTAGAGGCAATTTCAAGATCGGATACCGCAGGAGCGTCTCCCGCTGCGAACGCCGCTTGCACTTTGGCATGAAGATCGTCGTAGTCGCCTTGATGCTCGGCTACCACTTCGATTTTGTCCTGCGATTCATTGAATTCCTTGACCATGTGCAGCTTTGCTTCCTCGATCTTGTCGCCGAACGCGTACCAGTACTTAATGACAATTTTTTCGGACGCCGCGGAATCCGTGCTCTCCGCATTCGCCCCGCGGTTTGCATTGCCCGTGCTGCCATTCGTGTCGTTCGCTCCGCAAGCCGCCAATACCACCACCATGAAAATCGCCAGCGAGAGTGCAGTAAGCTTTTTAACCATTGTCCAATCCTCCACCTTTTCTTTGTTTGAATAGGCCGGCGGCATAAAAAAAGAAACCTTAATCCTGCCGTAGACATAAACGTCCACAGCGGATAAGGTTTCTCCAATGCTCCAACCGATTGCTATTTACTTTTCATAATGAATGATACTCGGCAACTATTAACGCTGTGTTATCGGGTTGCAAAGATTATATGAATTCGCCCGCGGTCGGTAGACTTATATGATTTGCCGGACTTTCTTCTTGTTTGGAAGAGGTGCCGCACCACTCCACAGCTCGGGCTTAGACGATGAGATAGCCGTTGCTCCATATTTCAAGCATTCCTCCGCATGGCTTTGCTCATATAATAAACCCCCGGTAATAATAGGGATCGAAGTGAATGCTTTCACCTTGCCGATCATGTCGGGAATGCGGGCAGGCATCACTTCAATGATGTCAGGCTCGATCTGGCAAAGGCTCTTGGCGATATTGTCCAGCCCTTCGGTGTCGACGAGGAAGAAGCGTTGTATGGTGATTAGATCCATTTTCTTCGCGGTTTTCACCACATTGGTTTTCGTCGAAATAATGCCGGTCGGCTTGATGACCTTCGCCAAATATTCGAGTCCATAGTTGTCCGTGCTGAGGCCGCCAATCTTATCCAGATGCAGGAAGATCGGCAGCTGATGCTCCTTGAACACGTCGACATAGCCCTTTACGACTCCGATGTGGCCCGTTAACAGAAAGATGCCGCTTAATTGACTGCGAAGCGATAGAGCGACTTCGATATGTCTCGGATCCTTGATGGAAGCGATCCTTCTGTGCGTGACGAGCCCTTTGAAAAAGACGTCATGGTTCATTGGGTTCTTCATCTCTGCCGCCTCCTCCTATTATTTCGGCTGTGCAGCGGTCAGCAAGGGAATAACTAGCTCGCGGTCCGCGTCTGTCCCCCGGGCATCAGGGTTATGGCTGAAATGCACCATATGCTGATGCAGCAGAGGGGCGTTCTCCAGAACGTCTGCATCCGTAATATCTACTGCCGAAATGGTTATCGCCTCATCCGCTAATTCCACAATCCGGAAGCCATGCTGATCCAGACAGGCGGATAACTGTACGAAGGTCCAGTTGTTTTGAGCAACGATCGAATCCACATGCGTGTGACCGTTGAAATAGAAGCCTACCCCTTTTTTACGGTTCAAAATGCGCCACATGTCAATGTCCGGATGGATTGAGCCTTTCTCTCTCTCCGATCTTGCCGTTGTGTTATAAACGGGATGATGGCCGAAGACGAGCAGCGGCTTCGTTCCGGATGCTTCTACCTTGCTTTCCAGCCATTGCAGCTGTTCATCGTCAAGCCAGCCGCCCCAGTCATCAAAGTCCAATTCTTTGGCCGTGTCGAGAAACACCAGCATCGCGGTCTCGGTATCAATCGCGTGATAACGCTGCTGGCCCGTAATCTCCAGCACTTCCCTTCTTGTCTGCCAATAGAGATCATGGTTGCCCAGCACATGGATAAAATTTCTATCCTCACGCTGCAGCAGCCCGTAAACCTCCTCCAGCTCCAAGGATGATCCAAAATTCGTAAGGTCTCCAAGCGATATATGCAAGTCGGCATCCATATCCAAAAAACGTCCCAGCAAGGTGTGATAGAAAGCAGTCCGCGCCTCCAGCAATCCCGGAACCGACTTATCGATTTCGTGATAATGCAAATCTCCCATCAGAACTAATCTCATCATTTATTCTCCTCCCGGCCTATCCGAATTTTTTCTTCCCTCCTTAATGGTATAGGCCAAGTATTGTGTATCCGTTAAACGGGGACGTAGTTTTTGTAAAGGGGGACAATTGGGATAACATACGATACCAGGCAAATAAGGATGAAATTCGTTCCTGGGAGCTAAAAATAAAAAGAAGCCGCGTGCAAGCACGCGACTCCCTGAAAACCGGAATTTCCCTTACATTAAATAGCATCCAGCGCTTTCCTGACTTTTCTTGCGAAACAGAGCGGATTTTCAACTGCTTCGATATTAATATAAATCAATCGGGGCTGCTCGAACAGCCATTCATTTCGTACAGACGTCACTTTTATTCCTTGATTGCGAATGGCCGAAATAAATGTATTTACTTCTTTTTGTAAAAATACTGCTCTGCCTACACAAAGTGCTTTGCCCGTTTTATGATTTAAGGATTCGAATGAAAACGAAGACGTTGCTCTAAATCTTTTTCCCAAGATAGTTGCTCTGATCTGATCCCGGTTTATTGTTGATACGCACTTTCCGCCAGCGAAGCCGGCTTGGCCACCGATAATCGTTGAGAACCGATCACATAATGATCCGTTATTTGCCATACTTTCATTCCTCCCCTGTTCCATTAAGGTATGAGCATAAGAACAGGGTTGAAACGTATTATCGCCTACACCGGTTCGTGAGAGCTTCGGAACTCCTTAACGTATTTCTCATAATCCCATCCTGCCAGAAATTTACGGGCTGTTTGCTGCCCGGACTGAAACAGCATATCCCGGTCTTCTGCGCTTAGAGAAAACTGAGTGGTCGTCACCCGGCCCGTTGGGATAAAAACAGTCCGTTTTCTGGCGTGTTTGTCCACATGCCGTTGATCATGCGCTCTAAGCATAGTCTGGAACATAGCGCGAAACATCGAGAAGGGGCCATAAATATCATAAAACGGGGTTTCTGTATGTGCTCCTAATAACCGGAATCCAAAAGTGGGCCAATTCGGAATCCCCTCTACATCAAACAGCCAGATTGGATAATTGCTGAGAAGCCCCCCATCGAGAATATAAAACGGTTTTCTTCTTATTTTCGCTTGCAACCGGTACGGTTGGAAAAAGTAGGGAAGCGTTGTGCTCATCCTAACCGCGGCGGCAATCGGGAACTGAGAAGGTAAAATATCATAGCGTACCAGGTCGTCCGGCAGAACCAGCATCTTTCCGCTGCTGATATCGGATGCGATAATTTTCAGCTTTCCATCCGGCAAATCGCCGAAGGTAGATACACCTTTTTGGTTCAGCCAGTACGTTAACTTCTCTTCCAACGGTGTGTTTAAGTAAATTCCTGACCGGAAAAGAAGCGGAAGCGCTTTCCCGACAAAGGGTAAATAATGAACCCATGTTTTTCCGAGCAAACGGGAGTAATCGAGCGTATTCATAATTTCAATTAATTCGCGGGCACTATACCCGCAGGCCAGAAGCGCCGCCACAACTGCTCCTGCAGATGTTCCGGCTATGCGTTCCCATTCGTATCCATTTTCCTCCATCACTTGAATAGCGCCAATAAATGCAATACCCCTTACGCCTCCGCCTTCGAACACGGCATCCGCTTTCATAGACGTCCTCCTTCCGGCCCTTCAGGAGCTAAACGAACGTTCAACGGGTTTATATATACATATAACTATTCAATAAAATCATGTATGGAGATTGCCTTATTAAACAGCTTATGGGGAGATTCCCTTAGCCGTATACCATACAAAAAGAAGCGCTCCCCTACTATAGCCACTTCACTCCTTTCAGCCCTTGAGCTGCATTTCAAAAAAACGGGCCTCATCCGCAACGAATGAGGCCCTTTAATAATGATATCTTTTTTCCTTGCATCAGCCGGCCCCAACCTCTACCACCGGGCAGTTACCATCTTTTTTCGGGTATAAAATTCGACGCCGTCAGAGCCGTTCGCATGAAGATCACCATAAAATGAGTTTTTCCAGCCCGAGAACGGAAAGAACGCCATCGGGGCAGGGACACCCAGGTTGACTCCAAGCATGCCGGCCTCTATATTCTCCCGGAAGTAACGGACATGGCTGCCGCTTTGGGTGTAAATACAAGCTCCGTTAGCGAACGCCGACTTGTTGGTCATTTCAACCGCTTCCTTAAGGGTGCCGACACGGGCAATCGAGAGGACAGGAGCAAAAATCTCATCTTTCCAAATGGTCATATCTGTTGTTACCCGGTCAAACAGTGTAGGACCTATGAAATAGCCTTTCTCGCCGTAAGCGGCATCGCTGCGTCCATCCCGTACCAGCAACGCCCCTTCGGCTTCTCCGGTTTCGATATAGCGGACCGTTCTCTGTTTATGCGACTCGCGGATGACCGGACCAAGAAAAACACCTTGTGTCAGGCCATTGCCGATGCTTAGAGCGTCTGCCGCTTTCTTAAGCTCCTCAATCAAGGCATCGGCAACGTCTCCCACTGCAACAACTACGGCGGCGGCCATGCATCTTTCTCCTGCCGACCCGAATGCCGCAGTAACGATCTGTTGTACAGCCAGACTCAAATCCGCATCCGGCATGACGATGGAATGATTTTTGGCGCCGCCCAGCGCTTGTACGCGTTTGCCGTGAGACGCGGCCGTTTTATACACATATTCCGCTACCGGCTGCGAACCGACAAACGATATGGCTTTCACATCCGGATGCGCAAGTAAAGCGTTCACCACCTCATGAGCGCCATGGACGATGTTTAGCACACCTGCCGGCAAGCCCGCTTCAGTGAACAGCTCAGCCAATCTGACTGCCAAAAGCGGAGCGCGCTCCGAAGGCTTCAGAATGAAGGTATTGCCGCATGCGATAGCCAGCGGAAACATCCAGCACGATACCATCATCGGAAAATTGAACGGCGAGATGCCTCCCACAACGCCAATCGGATAACGGTACATACCGGACTCTATATTCGAAGCAATATCCGGGAGCTGCTTGCCCATCATAAGAGTGGGCGCGCCGGCGGCAAACTCGACGCATTCGATGCCGCGCTGTACTTCCCCGTAAGCCTCCTCATAGCTTTTTCCGTTCTCAGTCGTAATCAGCCGGGCCAGTTCCTCCCAATGCTCAACCAGCAGCTGCTGATATTTAAAGAGCGTGCGGGCTCTTCTCGGTACCGGCGTTTTTCCCCATATTTGAAAAGCTTCCTGCGCCGCCGCTGCCGCTTGATCCAAATCTTCCCGGCCCGAAAGCGGCACATAAGCCAACACTTCCTCCGTTGCCGGATTTATAACGGCCTCTTGTTTGCCGGATGACGAATCAATCCATTTACCGCCAATATAGTTTTGTAAAAGAATCGGTTCTTTCGAAATGGGTTCAACTTGCTCCTCCGTCATTTGCGATCCCCGCCTCCGGCAATAATTTTTAAACGCTGCATACAGATAATCCAATGTTATCTTGAATACCGTTTCATTTCATCATACATAATGATGAATATTGGCTCTATATGTAGTTACAATATGTAAAGTCCGGCTGGGATAGTGATCGGTGCCGTAAAGGAATGAGCTGATCAAGCTCCGTCTAGACATCGTTGAAAGCCTGTTTTTCAAGTATATGCTTGATTCTTTTCAAGTCCTTGCTATTTGCTCGTTTCATCATCAACGACATAAACGGGGCAAACAACATGGAAAACCCGGCCGGATTGCCTTTGTTCCGCAAAGTCATTCGGGTTGCGTTTCTATCAGTAGTCTCCCAAGTATAAGTGGTTTCCATTGGAAAAGGTCCGTCAGCCGTTTTCATTGTAAGCCTTTCTCCCGGGATATACTCCGTTATCTGATAGACGTACGAGAGTTCTTTTCCCAGGAAATGTGCTTTAAATGCGATTTTAGAGCCGATTTCCAACGGTTTTGGCGTTTGCCATTGTGCAGATTTGATATTTACATACCATTCTGGAGCATGGTCAGGGTTCGCTGCATAGGCTGAAACGATATCGCGGGGACAAATCCAACATCATCCAAGTAAGCAAAAAAAGACCCGAAAGACGGGCACTTTGTTTATCAAAGTGTCTATCTTTCGGGTTTATAAGAAAGGAAGCCAGCAAGCTGCCTATTGCGTCATTGAAGCAACATTTTCATAATAAAGCCCTCGTTCCTGCTGCCGTTCTCCGTAGCGCTCTATCACTTGCCCTATGTATTCCGCGTCGCGATGCACCCAGCCGATTAATGCCGACCCGCGGGCGGATTGCCATGGAAGCCCGACATAATATAAGCCCGGCACCGTGCTAACCCCTTGTTCATGAGCAATGGCCGAATCCGCGTTAAAAGCTTCGGGGATGTCTATCCAGCTGTAATCCGGCTTGAAGCCTGTTGCCCAAATGACTGCGCTGACCTGCATGTCGGAGCCGTCTTCGAATATGACTCTTTCTCCCTCTGCTCCTACCGCCCTTGGAACGACAGAAACCTCTCCGCGCGCAATCGCTTTTTTGAGCTCAAACCCGTACAACGGATCCTTTTTGGCCATCAACTTTTTACCGAGACGTGTCTCCGGTCCCTTCTGCAGCAGACCGATTTTGTCATACCACCAAAACAAGCTTCTCCCCAGTACCCGGTAAGGTAAATATTGAATAGCGCCTGACGCAGACAAGTATACCTTCTTAGTCTTGGACAGCTCATAGGCGATTTGCGAGCCCGAATTTCCCGCTCCAACAACCAGCACGCTGCTTCCCGGCAGCTGTCCGGGATTCTGGTATTCAACCGTGTGAAGCTGCATGATTTTCGAAGATAATTGGCTGCGGAAATGAGGATAATTAGCGCTTTGGAAAGGTCCTGTCGTGACGACAACCTGATTAGCCGTCATCTTCCCTTCAGGAGTCGTGATGCAAAACTGACCATTTCGAACAACGATCTTTCGTGCTTCCGTTCGCAATTGAACAGGAAGAAGGAACTTACGCTGATATTCCGCTAAGTATTCGGCAATCTCATCTTTATGTGGATATCCCCATGGACTTCCCTGCATCTGCATGCCCGGAAGCCCGCTATAACGGCGAGGCGTAAATAATTGCAGCGAATCATAGCGAATTCTCCAGCTCTCGCCGACGGATTCTCCTTTATCTAAAATCAGGAAATCCCGGTTCGCTTGCCGCAAATAGTAACCGGCAGCCAAACCCGCTTGCCCTCCGCCAATCACAATGACATCCTTAGTCAGCAAGTTCATCCCCCCTCGCTAACAGAAGCATTCAAATGAGCTTGATTGCGGCCGTTCGGCCGCTCTCCAGCAGGATTGGTGATGCCAGGGATACACGGGAAGCATATGTGTTCGGCCTTTACCCTCGTACAGCTTCGTACGGAAGCCCGCTGCGTGTAATTCACCCGCAAGCCCCAGTAACGCCAATCTGGACTGCCCATTACCAAGGATGATTTTACGGGACCCGGAAGCATGCGATTGCCGGTTCACATCTTCGGCGGAGAGCGAAGAAAGCGGACCTATATAAATGAGGCATTCGGAAGCGCTCTGTTCAAGCTCTTGGTTATCCTCGGCCGAATAAACCACTTGTTTTAGCCATTGAACGGCTTCCACCATTGTAATCGTTCCATTCAGGACTGCGGCCGTGATCGCCCCTACCCCGGCACCCGTAGAGAACTTTGGAACAATTCCCCAGTCGCGAAGCATCCGTCCGAAAGCAAACTGCCACGCGAACACATAAAATGCCGATCGCTGCCTTTCTTCTATATTAGAAGCGCCCTGCATCTGAACGAATTGATTCACGACAAAAAAAGTTTGTTGAAAGGACTGATCTTGAACGGGCTGCACATAAGCTTCTTCATCAGACCCTGTATCGGAAAAGCAGAAGACGATTTCTTGTTCCGATAGAACGGTATTTCCAACCTTCAAGCCCGTATGCTCTTCCTCAGCATGAAACGACTCCAAACCTTCGGCCAGCTCGTCGAAAGAGGAGGCGACCAGCGCCAGCCGGTGGCTATGATGCTGCCGTCCTTGCCACAGGCTGCTGCAGAGCTCGCTTAGCTGCCATTCTTGCTCTGCGTATCCGCTGCGGATCAAATGAATATATTGCTCCGCCAGCCGGGAAAGCCCTTCCTTGCGGCGTGCAGACAGCACGAACAACTCCGGCTGCTCCGCTAAGTCCTGCGCTGCGTATGACTGTTCAGCCATGAAAGGGCCCATAGCCACATGAACATTTGTGCCGCCGAAGCCGAATGAGCTAGCTCCTGCGCATAATCCGGGTGTCAGCGTCTCGCACTTGAGCGGTACGCGGACGGCATACTTCGCATGCGGTATCTCATCATTCCATTTCTCGAAATGCAGGTTTGGCGGAATGATCCCGTGTTTTAGGACCAAAGCGGCTTTCATCAAGCCCGCAATTCCGGCTGCCGCCTCAAGATGCCCGATATTCGTTTTGACTGATCCGAGATAATAAGCGTCAGCAGTCGTTCTGCCTGTAGACACTACGTTTCCGAGCGCTTTAACCTCAATAGGATCACCTAAATAAGTCCCTGTTCCATGACTCTCGATGTAACCAATGTCATCAAACCGAATCCCTGCTTGCGTATAAGCGGCCTGAAGCAGCTTCTCCTGCGCATGCTGATTCGGTGCGGTTATTCCGTTGCTCCGTCCATCCTGGTTGAGCGAGCTTCCCCGAATGACCGAATAAATGTCATTTCCGTCCTCTACCGCTTTGGACAAAGGCTTCAGAAGAATGGCCCCGCAGCCTTCTCCTCTCACATAACCGTCGGCTTTCGCATCGAAGGTTTTGCAGCGGTCATCTCCAGCAAGCATACCCGCATTGGATAAACTGGTTGTAATACCATCCGTCAAAATAATATTAACGCCTCCTGCGACCGCCTGCTTGGAATCGCCTGACCAAATACTTTGGCATGCCATATGAACGGCTGCAAGCGAGGAGGAGCATGCTGTGTCGATAGCTAAACTGGGGCCGTTTAAATTGTAAAGATACGATAGACGATTCGCAGCAATGCTCAAGGCATTCCCCGTTAAGGATAAAATATGCGGTTCTTCGGCCAGCAAATCCTTCCTGCCGTAATCATTGCCCGATATGCCGATAAATGTACCGCTCATCGTATTTGCCCAATCGGAAGGAGGGATTCCCGCATCCTCGAAAGCTTCCCATACTACCTCCAATAGAATACGTTGCTGCGGATCCATGCGAATGGCTTCCCGGTAGGAAAGGTTAAAGAACGAATAATCGAAGCCGTCAATCCCTTCGAGATAGCCGCCTTCACGGCCGACAACGGGCTCATTCAATTTAAGCCGGTCCGCCGGATAGGCTCCTATGGCATCCTTGCCCTGAACGAGCAGCTCCCAAAACGCGCGTACCCCATTCGCTCCAGGAAACCGGCAGCCCATGCCGACGATGGCGATCGGCTCCCGGTCATAAGCGTTAAGTTGACGTGTTGCCCGCTCCGCATCCGGCATATCGCGGCCATTCTCCCCCTCGAGAGCAGACGCAAGCGCATGAATAGACGTGAATTCCCAGAAGATAGTCGGAGATATTTTCCGCTGCAGCAGTCTGCCCAGTTCGCCGGAGAGCATCATGATGGCTGCAGAGTCGAGTCCGAAGCTGCTAAATGACTGATGAATGTCGATCTCGCTCTTGTCCATCTCAAGCATCTCCTTTATTTCCTCAACCAGCCATTCTTGTATCCGGTTTGGCTCATTTATTGAATTCATCATCGGCCCCCTTACAACATTTGAAGTTTTTGTTCTTCATACTGGCTTTTGGCCAAGCGCCGTTGAATTTTCCCGCTGGAGGTTTTGGAAATCGTCCCCGTCCTAATCAGAATTAACTCATCCAGCATCAGGTCATGCGCCTCCGCCACCGCCTCTCTGGCAGCCGCCAGAACTTCCCTATGTAACAAATCCGTATCTGGATCATGCTTGGTACGGTGACGGTATTCCCTGTTCAATTCGGCCACTGCCACGACAATATCCTTATTCCCTTTGACTGCTTGGAACATGGCGATGTACTCCTTGCGAATAGCCGGATGACTGTCCTGCACGGTCAGCTCAAGATCCTGCGGGTAATGATTCCGGCCGGCAATGATGATCACATCCTTGATTCGCCCTGTAATATACAACTCAGATTGCCGAATGAATCCCAAATCTCCCGTACGGAGAAACCGCTCCTCCGGATATGCCGCAAGAGCCGCTTGAAACACCTCTTCCGTCGCTTCCGGATTGTTCCAGTACCCCCCAGCGACACTCGGGCCACTGACCCAAATTTCACCTACCTCTTGTTCAGCGCATAGCTGTCCGGACTGCGGATTAACGATCAGCACGCGCTGCTCCGGCACAATGACGCCGCAAGCAACGAGCGGCCTCGATCCGGGAGCGCCCTCCTCAGTCACAAGCACTTCGTTTTGTTCCAAGCGATCCGAACGAACCCATAAGCTGGTGTACGGCTCCTCTCTCTTGCAGCCTGCTACATACAAAGTGCCTTCCGCCAAACCGTACGAAGGTGCTAAGCTATTCGCATTGAAGCCATATGGCGCGAATGTCTCGACAAACCGGCGCAGCGTATCCTCGCGAACCGGCTCGGCGCCATTGAAGGCAAGCGCCCAGCTGCTTAGATCAATATCGCTGTCTGTACCCGGATTAAATTTGTTCACGCAGAGCTCATAAGCAAAGTTCGGGGCTCCGCTGTACGTAGCGCCATACCGGGTTATCGCCTTGAGCCAGCGTATCGGCTTCTGCATGAAGTTTACGGGCGACATGTAGACAAGCTCGCAGCCAAGCAGCAGCGACATTAATAATTGTCCGATTAAGCCCATATCGTGGTAAGCGGGAAGCCAGTTAACAATTTTGGTTTGTGGCGATAACCGAAAATAGGCAGCGATTAGCGACATATTATGAATGAGATTTCCATGTGTCACCATCACGCCCTTCGGATTGCCCGTAGATCCGGATGTATACTGCAGAAAGGCCAACTGATTGCCCGAGCAAGGAGCGCATGCATATTGATTCGCAGCTTTAAGACGATCAGTAGCCAGCAAGTTAAGATGAGAGATACGGGAAGAAGGATCCAAATGCGCTTGGATATCCATCATCATGCTCTCGGTCGTCAGAGCAATGGTTGGACCCGAGTCTGTGATGATGCTATCCAGCCTCGGGGTAGGCCTGCGAAAATGAGGGGGATAAGCGGGTATAGCGATTACGCCGGCATACAAGCAGCCCATAAACCCGACAACGAAGTCAATGCCAGGCGGATAGAGCAGCAGGGCTGTCGTATGCCGCTTTCCCTCCCTAATCATGGCTGCTGCGACAGCCATTGCCCGCTTGCTCAGCTCAGACGCCGTAATGGAGACAGCTTGCTCTTCACCATCCGTCAAGTACGTGTACAGCTTCAAATCCGGTTGAATAACGGCGCGGTATTGCAACAAATCTACCAGGTTGCTAAAAAAAGTTTGCCGCTGCGTTTCAACACTCATTCGTTTCCACCTTGCTTGGCAAAACGTTCTCCGAGAAGCTCAGATACATAGGCTGCCAGCGTGTTTACAGACTGAAAATGATTTTTCAATTGATGCAGCTTTGTCCGGTCAATGACTACACCGAAGCTTTCTTGTATCCCGCCGGCAATGTAGAAGGCGTCGATAGATTCAAGCCCGAGCCCTTCCCCAAACAATGGCGCATCATCGGCGATATCCTCCGGCTTAATGTCTTGCAGCTGCAAATTTCCGATTAACACCTTCGCCTTCAAAAGCTCGATCATATTTTTCTTAGAAAACGTTTGAAACTTAATATTCATCGCTGAACTCCTTTCGATAGGTAAGTCAGGCCGGCATTAACCGATAGAAATGCTCCAGCGCCTGTTCGATTGAATCAATGAAGTAATCCAAATCCTCTCTTCTAGTGAATTTTCCCATACTGATTCTAATGGAAGTCTGAATTTCCGCTTCCGTAAGCCCCGTCGCCATCAGCACGCCGGAGAGCTTCTTCTCCTGGTTGGAGCTGCATGCCGAGCCGACTGAAACCGCGATTCCGAAGCGGTGATCGAGATAAGCCGCCAGCGCTTCTCCTCTAATATTCGGTATTTGTATATTCATCGTATTGGACAGCGTCCTTGCAGCGTCCATCGATCCGTTTATCCGGATTTGCGGCGACAGCTTCTTCAGCCTCTTCTCCAGCAATAGCTTATATCCAGCCAGTCGCTGTTCCGTTTCAGCCGTCTCCGCACGCGCAAGCCGGCACGCTTCGCTGAGTCCGATCAGCGATAGCACATTCTCCGTTCCGCTGCGCATGCCGGATTCTTGACCGCCGCCATGAACGAGGGGCTCCAGCTGATAGCCGCTGCTCAAATAAATCCCGTCTACCCCTTTAGGCCCGTAAAATTTATGCGAGGAAAAGGAAAGCGCATGTACGCCAAGCTCTTGTACATCAACGTTGATTTTTCCGACTGCCTGCACAGCATCGGTATGCATGAAAATATGATTGGAGCGTGCAATGCGGGCAATTTCCCGAATCGGCTGAATGGTGCCTAATTCGTTATTGGCGAGCATGATACTAATCATCCTCGTCTCTTCCCGCAAGGCTGTAGCCACAGCTTCAGCACATACATATCCTTCGGCATTCACCGGCAGATAGGTTACATCAACCCCGCACTCTCGGGCTGCATAGTGAAGCACCTCAAGCACCGATGAATGCTCAATCGATGAGGTAATCACATGCGGTCTCGTCCCCTTCCACTGCGATAACCAGCCTTTCACCGCCCAGTTATTGCTTTCGCTTCCCCCGGAGGTGAAATGAAGCTCGCTGGCTTTGCAGTTAAGCAGAGCAGCCGCTTGCTCTCTGGCATCTTGTACCGCAGCTCTGGCTGAACGTCCGGCTTGATGGTTGCTGGACGGGTTTCCGTACAAAGAAAGGTGTTCAATCATGGCATGGGATACAGAGGGATCGATTGGCGTTGTCGCGTTATAATCAAAATAGGTGCCGTCCATCAGCTACACCGCTTTAACAAGACACAAAGAATGAAATAATTCCAATAAGATCTCATAACAATGCATCTGATTCGGTTCAAGCTCGCCTAACATCGTTTCTTTGTCAGCCAGCGGTGTATCCCTGATCTGCTGCAGCGTCTTTCCTTTCACATATTCGCTAAAAATGCTGGCGGTCGCGATAGACGCCGCACAGCCATATGCTTTATATTTAATGTCGAAAATCAGATCATCCTTTAATTCGATCCCCACATGAATCGTATCTCCACAGATTGGGTTGCCAATCTTGATCCGCTCATCCGGCATCTCAAGCTCTCCGATATTCCGGGGACTCATAAAATGCTCGGAGATGATTGCGTTGTACATGCACACCCACCACTCTTCTCTCGATTTAACCAACCTAACCAATCGGGCACTGCGTAATTCTTGCTTCCTTGTCCGACATATATTTCTCCAAATTGATCGCGCAGCAGCCAATCTCGGCTCCTTTAATGCGATACATATAATGGACCGTTTGGCCATGCCGGCCGCAGCCGCATTTACTCACATACACCAGATCCTCCGTCATAATAAAACCGGGATAAGCAAGCGAGGACGGGTCATATACAGCCAACCGGCCCGGTTCTCCCGGCTCCGCCTCCCGCTCGGGATGATCCATATCCCTGACGGAGAAATGAACCCAAGGCGGCACATGCTTGGCGTGCTCCTCGCAGTCAATGGCCATGAAGTTGGTCTCTACTAAGCCGAACATGTCACGGACCTGATCTTCCTGAATTCCGAAAACCATAGCCGTTTCCTTGTTGAACGCAAGCTGGTCGATCTCGCGGCCCGTGTAGCTCTTCCATCCGCCAAGCGTAATAATTTTGGACTGCCGGTCCAGCTTTACCGGCGTTTGCTGCCCGGCCGCATATTGGACCAGCCGCTCTACTAGAAACGGCGGGCCTATAATATGACGCGTATGAACATGCTTCCACTTATCCAGCTGGTCAAGCACAGTCTGCGGATCAAAGGAAGAATCATGGACAAAGAACTTGCTCGAGTCGAGGAGACCGGAGAACATATTTACGAGCTTGACTAGTCCCATCTCCGGCATATCCTCAGCAGACGGTGCCAGAAAGACCGCACCGCCTCCAAAAAATCCGAACATCTCCCGGAACATGGCATAAATGCTGTGTACGCTCCGGGTCAACGTCTGTTCGTCGCGCCGGGAAATACTCGGAATTCCGCTTGTTCCCGTGCTCCGTAGCTCATGCTGCAGCTCGGTAATCGGCTTGGTCAGCAGCAAATGAGCATTTACGTCCTTAAACTTGGCGATCGCAATCGTAGGAATTTTCACAAGATCGCCGATACTTTGAATGTCTTTCGGGGAAACCTGTTTTTCCATACATACTTTCTTATATAAGGCATTGTTCTCATAATGGAAGGTGAAATTATCCTTGATCAGCTGCAGCTTAATTTCATTCTGCACATCCGCTTCAAGGCGAAATACCGACTTAGCGGATGCGATAATACTCCCTACCGGATCGATGCCAAGCTCGGATCCGAGCTTCAAAACATTTGAATAGGTTGACATGTAGACCTCCCAATTTGGAATTACCCTATTTCATCACAGGCTCCGGCATAGGCTTCTTGCGCAGCAGCAGAAGGGATAGCATAAATAATAAGGACATAACGGCTCCCCCGAGATACGCATTGCGAATACCGTAAGCTTCATACCGTCTTAATTCAGACTGATAGAGCTCCAGCATTACCTCTGATTCATTCCCGCCAACTCCCTGCATAAACACAGCTTCCACGCCAGCTATCTTGTTTGCAGCTGTGAGGCTGTCCGCTTCGCTGATCCGCTCGAGGAATGCTGCTTTCGATGCTTCAGAAATATCAGCCTGCCGGATCTTATGCGCAACATCCTTCTGCAGCCCGGCCGCGTTCATATTCATGGAGGTCATCGTAATGGAAATAAAGATGACTACCCCTAGCGCGCCTCCCAAATTTCTGAACATCGCAAATATCCCGGATGCGGTTGACAGCTTATTTGGCGGGATAGTCGAAGTGCTCATCGTCAGGCTGGCTACCGCAATGATTCCGATCCCGATTCCCGCGCACGTTAATAGGAGAATAAGCAGGGCGGTAGGAGTGTCGCTGTCGAGCATGCCGAAAGATGTAAAGCTGGCCAAAGTAAGCAAATAACCAATGAGAATCGGCAGCCGGCTGTCATATCTATCGATGATTTTGCCTATTAGGGGTGCTGCGAGTAGTAAGGTTGCTGACATAGGTGTCATGATAAGAGAAGCTTTCAGCGTGGTAAAGTGTTTGACCTGAGTTAAATAGAGCGGAGAAATAATCATCGTTCCCATTAGCAGAATGCCGCCTAGCATGTTGGACAGAACGCCCGTGAGGTAATTTCTGTCCTGAAAAATACTAAGCTCAATCAGAGGAGCCTTAGCGGCTTTCTGCCACCATGTAAATAAGCATAAAAGGAGCAAGGAGGAAGCGATCATAACGATCGTTGCCGCATTCAACCAACCGCTTTCCTGTGCCCGCAAAAAAGAATAAATCAGAATAAATAATCCGATACTCAGCATTAGGGTTCCGGCAATATCCAGCCGCCCCTTTACCCGTTGATCCGTATGCGCACGCAGGGATACCCGGGTCAGGAAGATCGCGAGCAAAATGATTGGAACATTGATATAGAAAACGTATCGCCAACCGAAGGCCTCAGTTAGTATCCCGCCTGCGCTCGGACCAATCGCAATCGCCAATGCGCCAACCGCGCTCCAAATCCCCATTGCCATGCCGACCTTCTCTTTCGGCACCATTGTGCGCACGAGCGTCATGCTTGCGGGAATCGCCATCGCTCCGCTAATGCCTTGAAGCACCCTCGCCGCTATCAACAGCTCCACATTTGACGAAACCGCGCACAGTAACGAGCTTAACATAAAGAGCAGAAGCCCTAATTCGTACATCCTTTTCTTCCCGTATAAATCCGCTGCCTTCCCCATAAACACAAGAAGGATCGCTACCGTCATCGTATAAGCATTTATGATCCACGATGCCGTGCTCAAGGGGATCATGAATTGATCGACCATACTGGGCAGCGCAATATTTACGACTGTACTGTCCAGGAAGATGACGAACAATCCTAAACCGATAATGAAGACCTGTCTCATCCCTGTTGAATATGATGGATGCTGTTCAGCCTGAGCTTGCATGCGGCACCCGCTTTCGTATAATAGGCTCTCAACTCATGATTGAACAGTTACCGTCAAAGTGTCTATCTGTTCCTCTTGCGCATGAATCTCGAAAAGACAAATATGCAGCAGCATACAAGAACGCATCCGGCAACAATAAGCAGTGTCGTGTTCATAATGATCATCTCCTCCTCTTCCTAAACTTTGGTTACAGATGGATTCGGACCCGCCTGATAATCAAATGCATTCAATGCATTAATCCCGTGCGTAAGCACATACCCTGCGTTTGCCACACCTCCAACCAAAAGTCCTTCTATCAGCTCCTCCTCTGTTCCGCCCAGCTTCTTAAAGCTCTTCGTATGAACGTCAATGCTGTAGGCACAGCCATTGACATGGGATACGACTACCGCGATCAGCTCTTTCGTCTTTGCATCGATTGCGCCGGGAGCCAGCGCAGCCTTGCGAAACTGTTCGAAAGCAGCGAACGCTTCCGGTTTCGTATCCTGCACCTCGGCGAACCGCTCTAAATTTGTTGTACTATAAAGCTCATTTACTACTTTGTTATCGATCGTGTTCCATGCATTTACACTGTGAAACAAGACAGTCTCGGCGTTTACGGTCCCGGCGACTAATATAGCCTCAACGACTTCTTCCTTCGAGCCTTCAAGCTTCTTGAATTTTCCGGTATGAACGTCGATACAATACGGACAGCCTGTGACATGGGTTACGGCTACAGCGATCAATTCCTTTGTGCGGGATGAAATCGCTTTTTCACTAAACGCTTCCCCCATGAATTGAAAAAACGCCTTAGAGCCTTCAGGTACGATTTGCTCGAGTTCCGGAACTCTCAAAAGATTTTTCCGCTCATACAATGAACTTGAATTATTTTGACTCATTCCCACATTCCTCCATATTTTCGATTTACAGTTGTTATGATATCAAAGCATAATTACGCTGTCAATATGTTTATATCTAACTATTTTGAAAAGAAAAAAACCCGAATTAGTCGCTTTTAATGGATAAGTTCGACTAATTCAGGTTTAATCATAAACTACTTTAACCAGTTAATTAATTAGCTATCTAACTATAAAACAAGAAAAAATCAACTTCATTATTTGTTGAAGTTTTCCTCAACCCGTTTCATCCATGACAGATAGAGGGCTATCTCTTCCTTCGAGAATCCTTGCCGGACAATCTTCTCTCCCTCTTCTACAATCGCAAGACATGGTTCCTTCAAGGCCAAGCCTGCTGCGGTCAAATAGATGCGATTGATTCTAGTATCCAGCTTATCGTGTTCGCGCCGGATCATCATCTTATCCTCAAGACCTTTCAACAGGAAGGTCATGGAGGCAGGCTGTATACCCAGCACTTGCACCATATCCTTTTGCGTGAGTCCTTCTTTCTCCCACAAAATCATCAGGACGCCCAGCTGCGAGTTCGTCACGTTAAATTCCACTAACCTTTGGTCCAAAAAATTGCACACGTTGCGGTAATTCTTTTTGAACCAAAATCCTATTGATCCGTACAGTGTCGTGTTCATTCATTCACCCTCATCGTCCAAAGTAAGTCCGCTCCTATATTATACACGATCACCAGCTCGATGTGTAAGGCTCAGCAGGCTAACCCCGGTTTCCAAAACATTAGCTTCTCAGTGACTTAAGCTTCTGAATGCCATACCAAATCCACCCCCCCGTATAACAGATCATACAGCCGAAAAACCGGGGTTTTTTGATTGAACCGCTTTTGTTAATCGAACAGGAATTCACATGTATCACCTCCCTTCCAAATAAATGATTCGATCTCTAACTAAATTTTATGCACATATTTAACGATATGTCAACACTTTTATCCACTACGTATCGGAAATCACTTTGATGAGATTCTGACGGAGTCCATGCAGCGTCTCAATAGAAAACGATGCCCTTTTGGGGTATGTGATGGAGCATACGTAATCCTCGATGATGTACGAAAGGGTACAGTACTGAGGAAATCCTTCAAAGCAGCTATAAATGAATCCGTCCTTTACCTCAAAATGATCGATCTCAAGAAACTTGAAATGGATCATCAAGCCTGTTTTCAATATTTTGGACAATGCTTCTTTCGCCGTCCACAGCAGCATAAGCTTCACCGGAGCCGGATACGGAAGCCAGCGTATCACTTCCTGCTCGAGAGCTGTCATCTGCGCTTCCAGCGTTTCTATTTTCCGGTTGTCTATCCGCTCTATATCGATGCCCATCGGCATAGCTTCCGGAAAGCCTATCGAAATGCCGACGTTATCGCAATGGCTTATACTAACTTGAATGTTGGAATGGTTAGCATGTACAACGACCGGTTGAGTAAAGATCCCCCGGTCAATCATGATTTTGTCAAGCTGATCCTCGCCTATCAACACTGCTGCTGCGCGTTTTGCAGAATATCTGCCCAGCAGGTAGCTCCGCTGTCTCCTCACATACTGCAGGGAGCGGAAATACTCCACTTCATTGGGGTGTAAAAGCTGAACCGCTTCGGTACAATTCTCAATGAGCGGTATATGGCATGCGCTTATGCAAACACGGTAGCCTCTTCCCGCACGGTCCTTAGCGACCATTTCGGCAGTTGACAACCGCTGCTGATTACGACTGGTCATTAACTGTCTCCTTCCACATTCGATGCAGATGATATCCTAACGAATTACTTACTATAAAATTCCACTTCCAACAGAAAAACCCTTCCGAATTAGGAAGGGTCCGAACAGCGATGTTTCTTTCATTTAAGGAGCTTTAATTATAGGACATCCATATCGTATTTCCCACAACCTCAAAGCCCTGCTTAAACCAAAAATTCCGTGATTTATCTAGTGTATACACATACATTTTTTTATTCGGATACTTCTCTTTAAGCCAGTTCATAAAGAATGCGGCATACCCCTTACCTTCATACTCCTTTAAAACATCCAATGCTTCAATAAATACAAAATCTGTTTTGTTTTTAATATCAATATAGAAGTCCTTTTCCAGGTACTTCTCGTCGCTGCTAAAATAATCCTTTTCCGCCTTATGGATTAACTGTTTCCCATTATCGTATTCCCAAACCACGCCGTATCCGACCATATTATTTTCAGCTTCAATCACATAGATTTCTTCCGGTATTTCCGACTTTTCCTTCTTGCTCAATTCCCCTGCATGATAACCTGATTTTAATTCGCTTAAAAGGGTCTGCATGTCTTGATCGAACGGTTTTGTAATAATAGTTGGCATTTCCTATCTCCTTTTGCTACTTGATAATATTCTCAGCAACTTGCATAAGTCCTAAAGAGTCATAGCATGCCCATGCCTTGCCAAATACTCTTCCTTTTCTTTATAATCCGGCATAATGCTTCCTACGCGTCTCCAAAAGGACCGGTCATGGTTCATATGAGTGAGATGGCATAATTCATGGATGATTACATAATCAATAACTTCAACCGGTGCCATGGCTAAACGGTAATTAAAGGTTATTTTTGGGTCTGTCAAGAATTTTGTGTAAACGTATTATTGATGTTGTCAAGGCAAGGGAGCTCCGCCCCCTACCGAAGGTGCTGCCCAACACGATCAGGGAAGAAAACGGATAGCTGTAGCAGCATT
>NZ_LMRV01000048.1 GCF_001428245.1 Paenibacillus sp. Soil522 | reverse complement strand
CATGGTAGCTTTCTGAGTATCCGACAACCCGAAATCTTTGGTAATGAAGAGTGATAAAGCACCAATAAATACCCAAATCATAAAGCTTACATCAAAGTAGAGAAAAGCTGACAACAAACTCGGGAAGTGACCAGACTTGCGAAATCCTTTAGCATCCATTTTTCATGCCCCCTATTATTGGTATACCACTGTTCTCTTGTCCCGGATAAATTGAAGCTTTTTCGGGAATAATTTGCGTTCGATCTTCTTTTATAAATGCTTCTTTATACAACCGTTCTCTTTATTTCCCCTTATTCCCTCCAGTTCCCGGCAATCATTAGGCAAAAAAGGGCCGACTAATAGAATCGCGCAATTGCGAATCCAGATTAATCGGCCCCATTGCCATTGCAGCCACGCCGTCGTGACTGACTTTGTTAATAATCGATATAGGAAAAAACTCACAAAAAGCCTATCCGTACAATTTGTTATAGGATAGGCTGCGTTGCCATAAGGTGACACATCATTGTGTCGTTGTGCTTATGGAATTACTATAATTAGCTTTCAGGATAATGTCAACTAATATAACATCAAAAAGTGAAAAAAATTTTTAGGTCTAAAATCACAGCGTTTTCATTATTTTATGTTAGATAACTTAACATATAAGTGTTTATTTTAAAAAAATCCGCCATAAGGGTAAGCATGTTGAGAGTAGTGCCCTATTGAAGGATTTCTTGGAGACGAAAGTAGTTAATAAGAACTAGTTAATTTCCAGCATTATGCTTTTACTAGACAAAATTCGAGCTAATTAGTATAATTTCACTATATACGATCGACAAAAGTGAGAAGGTATTCACATTGATGTTAATGCCATCTTGGGCAATGGGGCCCTGTACGACCTTTTGATTAAGCGGATAGACAAAGATGTTTTTGTCTAGCTTCAAAGAGGTTTTGCAGGGTTTTTGGTATTTCGGTTGTGAAGCGAACATTATAGGGGGATATGGAATGAAGCTGTTTCGGTCTTTAACAAGTCGATGGATGGAAGAAAAATTGGCGAGCATGGCAGTTGGTGACTTTAGTATGAATCTTTCATCGAACGGTAAAGACCATTTGTTAATGGTTGCGCTCAAAAAAACGATAAGCAGTTTAAAGGCATTGATTCGTTTGGTGGATCGGTCATCCAAGCATTTGCACAAAAAATTGGTGGATATGAGGTCCAGATCCGAGCTGATTACCGAGCATGTGGAAGGAATCACAACCACAATACGGGAAATTGCGATCGGTATGCAGGATACTTCTGAGCATGCTCAGAAGATGGCGGATGACATGGCTCAAATTCATGCCGTTCTACAGGGAGTCGGCCAAAATAATGCCTCGCTGGTTCGGGAAACGCTGGATTTTTCGGAAGAAGTCGCTGCTGGCAAACAAGAAATGATATCCACGAAGGAACAAATGAATCGGATATCTGAAGAAAGCACGGACATTCATGAAGGAATGAACGAATTAAATAAAGCGTTGGGTCAAATAACGGATATTGTTCGGCTGATCGAGGAAATATCGGGCCAGACGCAGCTGCTCGCTTTGAATGCGAACATTGAAGCGGCACGGGCAGGCGAGCAAGGAAAGGGCTTCGCCGTAGTGGCGAGTGAGATTTCAAAGCTGGCTATTCAGACGAAGCAGGCTACCTTAAGCATTAATGATCAGATCCAGTGGGTAACGGGCAATGCTCAAGGTTTAAAGGCTGGTGTCGATAACTTGCATGAGGCAGTGGGTGTAGGCGTACATACGATGGAGGCGTCAGTAAACAAATATGCGGAGATGGAAATGTTCCTCGGCCGCATTTTAAACCAAATGAAGGAAGTGGATGGCCAGTTCAGAGTCATTACGGCAAACAGCTCTTCGATAGCCGATTCCCTCAATCAAACCTCGGCAATGATCGAGGAAGTAGCTGCGGGATGCGAAGAAGTGCTCGCTTCGACCGAAATCCAGCAGGACAATATTTTACAAATAAACGAGGACATTCGCGAGGCTACGCGCAGCAGTCTTTCGCTGCGTTCCATCGTATCACAATTTAAGCTTCCTTCTAAAAGCGAGTTCCATCCTCTGCAAAAGGAATTGGACCGGTGGGTGGAATGTTCTTTGGGTATCAGGTCCGTCATGGTGTCCATGATTGATTCGCGGGACGCTGAGCAAATCCGCTATTGGAATCAGGAAAAAGAAGCGATGGAGAGCGAGCTGGCAGCGTGCAATCAGCAGCTTGGAGCAAAATCGGCCGACAACAAAAACAAGGAATATTTTAACTCGTTGCAAAGTGCATGGCAGCAATTCAGCGAAGTGAAGGATCAAAATGCCAAATGGATGCTCGAAGGCGAGTATGAAAAAGCCAAGCAGGGTCTAATCAATAAAGGCAGAGAACGTTTCAAGCGGGCAATGGATATCGCTAATGAATGGATGGAGTCTTAATAAAGCAATGATTGAGAGAGTGTCATAGAGAGAGAGAAATAAATAAAATTTGGATAGCAATGTGATTTTTCATGATAAAACATTGTTGGGAGTGACCGTAATGAATGACTACTTGTTTTCCTTGTTTCAACGGGATTTGGTAAAGAAAGAAAGAGAATTTTTTAAAGTGATTAAGCAGCTGTCTGATACAAAGCTTGATTTGGACGATCAGGTGATCGCCAATCAAAAGCTGGTGGTGGGCATTGTCGAAGCTTTAAATAACGCTTTAGAGGTGAAGGACCCTTACACTTTAGGGCATTCCCAGCGCGTTAGTGAACTTTCAAGGGAAGTTGCTAAAAGTATGGGCTTATCCTCTTCCAAATGCGAGCAAGTGCGCCTGGCAGCTCTTTTTCATGATATTGGAAAAATTGGCATCCAAGACAACATTTTGCTCAAAAGCGGTCCTTTAACGAACGAGGAATTTATTGAAATCAAGCGGCATCCTATCGTTTCATACAATATTCTTAAACCGGTTGACCCGTTCAATAAGCTATTGGGCGGAGTTTTGTATCACCATGAAAACTGGGATGGAACCGGATATCCGGAAGGACTGAAGGGGAATAACATTCCGCTTTCAGCAAGTATTATTCACGTTGCCGATTCGTTTGATGCGATGACGTCGCGAAGGTCCTATCATTATCCGATGTGTCCTATGACGGCGTTGGAAGAGATCAAACGAATGAGCGGAACATGCTATCATCCTGATGTGGTTGAACACTTCTATAAAATCAATATATCCAAAATTTCGGCGAAGAAAATGGCATAACAAGCATGGCTGTATGCAATCTAATCGGAAACCGTTCGGAGATTCTGCGAAACGTACACTTAGATCTACTGGCAGAACTATAGCTGTTATTGGAGAGGTTTTATATGATGAGAGGTTTGCTTTTTCCTGCCGTCGCATTAATGAACCGGCTGAAATATTTGCAGAAGTTTTTATTGATTGCTGTACTCTTTATGCTTCCTGTGGGGTTAACGATGTATATGCTCGTCACCAATATTGACAAGGAAATCAATTTTGCTAAAAATGAACGATTAGGAATCGAGTATAACGACGGGATTCGAAAGCTGCTGGAGCATCTCCAGCAGCACAGAGGCATGATGAACGCAAGTTTAAACGGGGATACGTCCTTTAAGGAAGTGCTGATAAGTAAAAAGGTCGAGATAGAGGAGGACATCCGTAACATTGACCGATTAGACCAGCAATTAGGGAGTTATTTAGAAACAACAGCCAAATGGAAAGCGATTAAAGATAATTGGTATATACTTGATAAAAAAAAATTTCTTCTAGGGCCGGAACAAAATGATGAATTACATACCGGGATGATTAAACAAAACTTTGAATTACATACTGCAATGATATCGGAACTGCTCTCTCTTATTGTTCATGTTGGAGATATCTCTAGTCTTAAACTAGACCCGGGCGACGATAGCTATCTTCTGATGGACACGATCGTCAATAAGCTTCCGTTGATTATTGAATCGACAGGCCAATTAAGGGGATTAGGCTCAGGGATTGCTGCAAAAAAGAAACTCACACCGGAAGAAAAAATACAATTAATTATTTTAACCGGAATGGTCCAATCCGCGATAAATGATGTCAGCGGCCATAGGAACGAATTCGTAAGCCCCTATTTAAATGAACTTTTACAACCCTATATTCTGGATCACTTCACTGCAACGAAATTACTATTGGAAATACTTAAAAATGATATTATTGATGCAAAAACAATCCATATTCAATCAGGTGAATTTTACAGGATATCGACAAATGCGATTGATTCGGGGTTTAAACTTTATGATGTGGAATCCCCTCGCCTAAACAGCTTGCTAGTAGAGCGGATTCATGAATTGTCCAAGAAGAAACAGTATGTCATCGGATTTGCATTGATTGTAATTTTATTCATATTCTATCTCTTTAGTGCATTTTATGAATCCATTATCCGTACTGTTTTTTTGTTAAAAAAGGCATCTCTTCAATTTTCGAGGGGAGACTTGTCAACGCGCATTGATCTTCAAATACAAGATGAGCTGCAGCATGTCGGCCATGCGTTTAATACGATGGTGGATGCCTTCTCCGATATGATGGAAGAGAGAAGACGCTATGAGGAGAAGATTGAATACCATGCTTATTATGATGCATTAACCGGACTGCCTAATCGTATTCTGTTTAACGATCGACTTAAAATCGCTTTATCCGATGCACACGGCTCCGGAAAATTGCTGGCCGTTATTTTTTTGGATCTGGACCGATTTAAGGTTTTTAATGATACGCTTGGACATGAAACAGGAGACCTATTGTTGAAAGCGGTTACCGAGCGGCTGACGGAAAGTTTGCGTCAGGGCGATACGATCTCCCGAATGGGTGGGGATGAATTTTTGTTTCTGCTTCCGGAAATCGGTGGAATCAGCCAAGCGAGGATCGTTGCAGAAAAAGTAATTAACCAGTTAAAAATGCCTTTTAAGATCAATTCACATGAACTTTTCATTTCGGCAAGCCTTGGAATCAGTATGTATCCGTACGACGGCGATGAAATTGGGATTTTAGTTAAAAATGCCGATATTGCCATGTATGCCGCCAAGAACCAAGGCAGAAACAACTATCGCTTTTATAATCGCGAAATGAATATTAAAGCTGAAAAAACGTTGCAAATGGAAAACAGTTTGCGCAGAGCCTTGGAGCGTGAAGAGTTTCTTCTTTATTATCAGCCCCGATTCGATTTGGTTAGCGAAAAGATCACCGGAGTGGAGGCGCTGATCCGCTGGAAGCATCCGGATATCGGCTTCGTACCTCCGGCAGATTTTATTCCGCTTGCCGAAGAAATGGGTTTAATTATCCCGATTGGGGAATGGGTGCTGCGTACGGCCTGTATCCAGCACAAAGCCTGGCTTACGAAGATGACTTCACCTGTAAGCTTATCCGTTAATATTTCAGCTTTTCAATTTCAAGATAGTGATTTTCTCGATACCGTAAAAAGAGTGCTGGAAGAGGTATCCATAGAACCTCATTTATTGGAGCTTGAATTAACGGAGAGCGTCGTTATGAATAATGGAGAAATGACTATTGTAAAGCTGAAGCAATTGAAAGAGCTGGGTATCAAAATATCTATTGATGATTTCGGTACAGGGTTCTCATCGTTAAACTATCTGAAGCACTTTCCGATAGACAGTCTAAAAATAGACCGGTCGTTTATTAAAGATATTCCCATGGCACCTAAAGATACGGCAATCACCAAAACGATCATTGCTTTGGGACGAAGACTCCATTTAAGAGTGATTGCTGAAGGAGTGGAAACAAAAGAACAGCTCGCATTTCTATCTTCCAGAAGGTGTAACGAAGTACAAGGTTACCTAATAAGCAGACCTTTGCCGCCTGATGAGGTGTTTGGTCTGCTGGAAGGAAATAGAGTAACAAAAGAGAAATTAGTAGTTAGCGGGGGGTGAAAGATGCTCGCTAGAATCAAAGCAAAGGAGTAAAACGATGAATAAACACACACCGGATATTCAACGAAGCACTGCATTTGCTGAGAAGAAAGTGACTTGGCTGGAGCTTTTTTATGATCTTCTGTTTGTAGCGGCGGTTTCGAAAGCGAGCCATGTTTTGCTGCATGTCGAACATGGTTCAATTCCGTTTGAGTATTTAATCAAATTCGTCCTCATATTTGTTCCGATCTGGTGGGCTTGGGTGGGGCAGTCTCTTTTTGTAAATCGTTTTGGACAAGATACCGTTTCACACCGGATATTTCTAATTTTACAATTGTTTTTTGTATTAATAATGACGGCAAGCCTATCGGTTAATTTTGATCAATACTATGTTTCATTTTTTATAGGATATGTTGGTTTAAGAGCGATGACAGCCATTCAATATCTATCGGTACATAAAAAAGAAGCGGCACATAGAAAGATTACCGCCCGTTATTTAGGCAGCCGCTTTTGGATTGGACTGGTAATCTCTTCTTTTTCACTTTTCTTTGACTCATGGATTCGTTATGCCGTTTTATACGCGGGAATTGTTGTAGACATTTTTCTCCCGTTAATCGGCAGGCGGTTTTTGGTGAAAACGCCTATTAATACTCATCATTTATTAGAACGCTTTTCGTTGTTTACACTGATTCTGCTAGGCGAATCCGTAATCAGTATACTTGCCGTATTGCAGTCGAGCGAGTGGACATGGCAATCGATTCTATTTGCGGCAATCACATTTTTATTAATTATTGCAATGTGGTGGCAATACTTTGACAATATTGAGAAAAAAGTGAATAAAACGATCATGACTGCCGGGCAAACCATTATTTATGGCCATTTATTTATTTATTTATCCATGTGTATGATTGCGGCTTCGATCCAATTGTTATTTATGGAACAATTAAATGATGCTTTTATGTTGTGCTTTATATTTGGATCGGTGCTGCTCTACTTTTTTTCAACTACATGGGTGTTCCATAAGTATAGACATACTCATCATAGACTCGGGACATATCATTTGGCGTTATTGTTAGGGTTACTTGGGGCATTTTTTACGTTGGATTTATTTTTCCAGACTTCAAATCTTGTGATCATTGGAGAAGTGGCGGTATTCTTTGTTGTATATGCTAAATTAACGACATGAGCTTTCAATATTTTAAGGGCTGTCGGTGGGCAGCCCTTTTCTATTTTATCCAATGATGGCGATTTCAAAATAGTCTGTTGCCGCTAGCAAATATATTCGTTAATTGATTTAAGTTGTTGACTATCAGGTCGGGTTTCACATTTAATTCATCAAAGATCGCATTAAACCGGTTGACCCAGCATACCTTGAAGCCGAAATTTTTAGCACCTGCCGCATCAAATGAATTGGCTGAAATAAATAGAACTTCTTCTTTTCTGACATTTAGATTAGTGAGGGCCAGCTGGTATACCCCGGAAAAGGTTTATAGATTTTTAGCGCATTCACGCTGATCACAGCGGAGAACGCGGATTTGGCTGTATTTTTTATTCGGTACCGCGATCTGTAAGAGGAACAATTTCGTTATATCCGGAATTACCTTAAACGGGGCAAGCCGGTTATCGGATTCCGTTCAAGCACGCATGGACTTCTTTATCCGCAAGGCTCTCCGCTTGAACAATGGAATAACAAGTTCGGCCTTGCTGTTTTTGGCGCTCCGTGGATCAAACATTATGGGCATAGGAAAATAATCCAGTACTTCAGCTTACATAAAATACCCAAATCTGCGAACTATATTATTTGTATCCAAACGAAATGAGCATCAAACAGAGACACCGCAGAAATGAGTCTGTGCTCCATGTTACCAAGGTGTCGGAAAATACAGCATCAATCGTACAGGAGGTATCTGCATCCACCGAAGAGCAGCAGGCGACCATGAAAGAGATATTTACATCAGTCTTGGTTCAGATGTCGGAACAGCATCAAATCTTGTTAGAGAAAATTAACGGCAAGTAATTTCTATTCACAGCCGCCTTCCTTTCGTTTATCATAGACAATTAGAAGCTACTCCTTATCGACTCACAACTCATGTCCAATTCAAAACCGAAAAGCCGCCATGGTTTGATACTACCGACGTATACAAGGGTTATAAGGGTGAGCGTGAGGACTTTAAAGAAAAATCATGGCCATTCCCGAGGCTGACCATAATTCCGTGGTCAGTTTATTTGTTTTAATAATGAAGGCGCTTGTTGGCCGCAAAAATGCAAGAAAGGAGCATGATCTACAGGATGAAGAAGCTTAACATAATGTTCACCAATTTAAGAATCCGGCATAAGATGCTCACTGTGTTTCTGCCGCTCATGATTATTCCGATGCTGCTGGTTGGACTGATTTCATATTATATCTTTCAACATAATGAAGTTAAGAAGACGATCCAGGATCGTATGAATAGCTCCTATCTTATTAAGCAAAGAATCGAAAATGTGATTCAGAATACGGAAAGCTGTCTGGATATGATCACATTTTACATGAATGATCTGTCCGGATTTTTGACGGAGGGCAGCGTCGGTACCACATCGGAGATCGACCGCAAGTACGCGATAGAAAATAAGCTGAATTTTGCTTTGCTCGTATTCACCGATGTGAAAGAAGCGATCTTTGTTGACAATCAACAGAGAATATACGCTGCGAATGACCGATCGATAATTTCAGTAAATGCAAAGGAACAGATTCAAGCCTATATCGATCAACTGCAAGCGACATCGGGATATAGCAAAGGGTTTGAGATGACTCGGTTTCCCTTTGGCAATGGAGAGCAATCGCAAATTGTTCTGCCGCTGGGTAAGAAGATAACTGAGATCAAGTCAGGCGAAACGCTGGGAGAGTTAATCCTGTTCGTCAGCGAGGACCAGATTTCCTCTTTGTTTGAGCAGATGAATGATTTGAAAACAAGCAATTTCTATTTGATTGATGAAAATCACAGGATCATCTCCTCGACAGATCGCAATGAAGTCTTACATGCGGTTAGTAATCCGGTTCTGAATCCGCTGCTTCAGAGCAGTGAGTCAGAAGGTGACGTAATGAACATCGACAACCAGAGGATCGTGTACACCAAATACCCGCTGAACCGCAACAAATGGCTGATCCTCTATCAAGTATCTTTGGACGAGCTGATGAAGGATTATCAATCCCTCCAAAAGATATCGCTCATTGTCATCCTAGTGTGCGCACTCGTTACCGTGCTCGTTGCGGTGAAACTATCCGTCATCATCGTGAATCCCATCCAACGTCTGATCCAAACCATGCGTGAGACGGAGCGGGATCTGTATAAGGTAGTCCCAGCTGTTTTCAGTCATGATGAGGTTGGCCAATTAACCTTCACGTATCATCGCATGACTGAGCATATCCGGCAGTTGATCGATGACATCAGGGAGGAGCAGCAGACGAAGCGAAAATATGAGCTGGCACTGATGCAGCAGCAGATTCGTCCTCATTTTCTATATAACACACTAGATGTTGTCTATACGCTGGCCGAATTAGGCCGGACTAAAGAAGCGAAGAAAGCGACTAAGGCGCTGGCAGTCTTCTACAGGCGTTCCTTGAGCGGGGGGAACGAGATCATCACGGTACGAGAAGAGATCGAAATGATTCGCAATTACTTGTATATCCAACATCTGCGCTACAAAGATGAATTTGATTACACGATTCACATACCGGCGGAATGCTTGGATTATCGAATCTTGAAGCTGACGATTCAGCCGTTGGTGGAAAATGCGATTTATCATGGGCTAAAGCCGAAACGAGCCTTTGGCCATCTGGATATCACAGGTTACAAGAAAGATGGCATGCTCTGGATCGAAGTTAGTGACGATGGTATCGGAATGTCCGAAGAAGCACTTAGGACGTTGTGGTCCGATACCAGCCAGAACGAAGCTGGCAACGGCTTCGGCTTATTCAGCATCGATCATCGAATCAAACTGTACTTCGGTACACCATACGGGATCGAGCTGCAATCAAAGGTCCATGAGGGCACTACCGTGATTGTGAAAATACCACTGATCGAAGGAGTGGAGGCATCATGAACGTGATCATTGTGGATGATGAGACTATGTTCCGAGAGCGTCTGAGGAAAGAGATTAAATGGGAACATTACGGATTTCATGTGGTAGGGGAAGCGAAGAATGGCGAAGATGCGCTGGAGCAGTGCAAATCACGCCATATTGATCTGGCATTAGTGGACATTTACATGCCTTTTATGAATGGGCTCGAGCTTTCGAAGCATCTGAAGGACATGTATCCCAACATGGGAATTGTCATTATTACGGCTTACAGCGAGTTTGAATATGCCAAACAAGCAATCAAATATGGCGTATCGGACTACCTACTGAAGCCCTATGATAAGGAAGAGTTGGTCCTGACGCTGCTCAAAATCAAAGCTCGGCATGATGAGATGACCAAGAGCCAGAAAATCGCGGAAAGTTACAAGAAAAGCATGAGAGAAATGCATCTGAACGACCTGGTCATTGGAGGGGAGCAGAAAGACCGTGAGGCGATCCTTGAGCAATTGGCCGAGTACGGGGTTCATTTCCAAGAGGAGGACTGGTTTCAGGTCATTTCCATTGAATTGAACCCGGTCAAATACAATTGGGATCAGATGAAGGAGAGGCTGCTATGGAAATTTGCCGTTATGAATATTTGGGATGAGCTAAGTGAGGAAGAGTGCCGCCAAGTTTCGTTTTATGGTGATGAGGATCGCATTGTTTCCATCATGGTCCTTGAGGAGGGCCAGAAACTCGATCCGGATCTGTACCGCAGACTCTGTGAGCTGATTGAGAAGTATTTGAAGATCCCGATTACCATCGGGGTAGGCCAGCCTCACCGCGGACTGGAGCAGATAGAGAAGTCGTATCAAGAGTCGATACTCGCCTTGCACAACCGGTTTCGGTTGATGAACGAAGGGGTAGTATTTTACGATCAGCTTGCGCCAAATGATTCCAACGTAGGGTCTTACTCGTTGTTCGTGAATGAAGAGATCCTCATTCATCTGAGAATGAACGAATGGGAGGCCATTCAAGATAAGCTGGTCAAGGTACAGGCCTATATTATCGAAAACAAGCTGTCGCTGGATTATATCTTCGTCATCTACATGGGCTTTATCTCGATGTGTCTGACGTACTTGGAGGAGCTGGGCGGAAGTGTGGAGGATGTATTCAGCGCGGACTTTTACCCTTATTTGGAATTGAAGCGCCAGAGCTCGATTGGAGCTATCCACAGTTGGATCACCGATATCTTCAAGAAGGTAGCGGCCTATAACCGTGTCTCGAAACCGTCCAAATCCAAGAACATTGCCTTGGCAGCCAAAGGCTATATTGAAGCGGAATATAGTAAAGAGGATCTCAATGTAGAAGCCATTGCGAATCATTTTTACATCAATGCCGGTTATTTGCGCGGTGTGTTTAAAAAGGAGATGGGCTTACAAATATCAAAATATCTGTTAAATGTACGCATGCAGAGGGCTAAGGAAATGCTCAAGCAGAATACGATCAAAATCGCAGAGGTTGCTTTGATGGTGGGGTACAGCGACCCCGGCCATTTTAGTAAAGTGTTCAAAAAATACTTTGGATATTCCCCCCGGGAATATGAAAGTCTGAACAGATTTTCGTAGCAGCCTAAAGTGATGCGATTCTTCCAAGTTCGGTGCGGAATATCCATTCAGTTCGCTGGTTCATGTTCGTATAATAAAGTCATCCTCAAGGGGAATAATTAATCTTAATCAGGAGGGGTCTTACGGATATGAAAAGAGGGCTACATCGAATCATGGCGCTGTCTCTTGCCTCGGTGATGCTCGCGGCCGTTGTGGGCTGCGGCAGCAACAGCGGGCAGGATAGTGGAAAGAAAGAAGCCACAGCTGACAAGACTGCGAGTGGAAAGGTCAAATTGGAACTGTATCTTCAGTATTCAGATGATTCGGAGAAGGTTCCTCTGGATTATGCCATTGCTGAAATGAAAAAAGTCATGCCGGAAGTCGAAGCGGAAATTATGCCGGCAGCCAGAGACGACAACCAAAAGCTAAAAACACTGGCAGCGGCAGGGAATTTACCGGATATCTTCGATGCTAATCCGGATATTATCAAGACGTTTAAAAAATCGAATAACATCCTTCAGCTTGACTCTTATGTCAAGGAATTGAACATCGAGGATCAATTGCAGGATTCTACGAAGGCGACTCTGCGAGACGACGAAGGCCATATTTATGGCATTCCGTCCGACGCTCCTTGGTTTGCAATGATCTATTACAACAAAGACGTGTTCCAGCAAAATGGGCTGCAGCCTCCGACGAACTTCAATGAATTCCTCGATGTCGTCAAGAAGCTGAAAGAAAAAAATATCATTCCGCTAGGCTTGTTCGCTAAAGAAAAATGGCCGGGCGTTCAGTTGTATGACATGATTGCGACGAGAATGGATCCAAAGGGTATCGAAGGATTGGATAAGGGTACCGCATTGACATCTGACCCTGCATACTCCAAGGCAACTGACAAACTCACGCAACTTGTTAATGCAGGTGTTCTTGCACCGGGTGCATTTAATATGGGCTATGATGAAGTACTCTCGCTGTTTGTGGAAGGCAAGGCGGCAATGATGCTGAATGGCGGCTGGGCGGTACAGGATTTGGGTGCCAAAATGCCCGGCAAAGCCGGAATCCTGAAGTATCCTTTTGCCGATCCTGGACAAGAAAGTGCAGTAGCAAGTCAAATGAGCGGCGGCGGAACAATCGGCGGCATAGCCGTGTCACCTAATTCCGAGCATAAAGATATTGCGACCAAATATGCCATCCAGCTCTCACTCAAAATGTCCGAAGGCCGTGTACTGAAGAGAGGAGCTTTCCCGATTGTGAAAAATGCGGTTCAGCCGGAAAAGCCTTACTCGGACATACAAAATGAATACAAGGATTATGCTAGTCAAGCAAAGAGTTTTAGCGCTTTCACCTTTGGGATGACGAATCCGACGGTAAAGACCGCGTTGGAAGATAACGTTCAGAAGTTGATGGCTGGAGGCTACAAAGAAACTAAAGATTTCGTCAAGGATATGGACGCAGCGATCAACCGGGCAAGAAATAAATAAGCAAGAAGCGGAAACATTCGAATGGGACTGCACATTCGAATGTTTTTTTAAGAAAACTGTTAGGGGAGGTAGACCATGAACAAGCTTAGAAGGAACAAAGCGGCAATCTTCCTCTTTGTGTCGCCAGCATTGCTGCTGTTCAGTGTTGTGGTGATTTATCCTATGCTGCAAACCTTCTATAGGAGTTTATTTGAGTGGGATGGACTGAGCAAGCCTGTATTTATCCGATTAGATAATTATATTCGTCTTTTTCAAGATCCTGATTTTTATATCGCTTTTAAAAATGGGCTTATATTTGCAGCGGTGCTGGTGGTGATTCAGATCGGCTTGGCAACCGTGCTAGCGATCTTGCTATCGTCCAGACAAATACGAGGCAAGCGCTTTTTTAAAAATACTCTGTTTATTCCCGTCGTCCTATCTGTAACGGTCGTATGCCAGCTATGGCTGAATATTTACAACGGCCAATTTGGATTGTTGAATAAAGCGTTTGAGTCGCTCGGCTTGTCCTATCGACAGGATTGGCTCGGACATGAGAGCATGGCGATCTGGGCCGTAGCCGGGGTCAATGCTTGGCAATATATGGGATTCCATTTTGTACTAATTTACACCGCAATTAAGGCGATCCCAGAATCGTATTTCGAAGCGGCAAACATTGATGGCGCCTCCAAATTCAAGGCGCACCTCCGCATCACCCTTCCGCTTCTTGCGGAGACATTCAAGTTTTGTCTGATATTTGCTATTACGGGAGGACTGAGGGCATTTGAGCATATGGCGATCATGACAGGAGGCGGACCTGGTACGAGCACCTATACATTGACGTATTTCATGTATCGGGCGGCCTTCAGGCTAAATGAATACGGATATGCTTCAGCCTCAGTAGTTCTGTTGGTGCTCGAGTGTTTGATATTCACGATTCTCATCAATCGCTTCGTGGCGAGAGAACGAATCGTATATTAGGGAGGTATACTAATTGAGATCGTCCGTCGTCCGCTCTAAAATCCGAATCAATCCGTTCCGAAGTGAGACGTTGACCTATGGTTTTCTGATCCTCTATGCACTAATCTCGGCTTATCCGATTGTATGGATGCTCTTTTATTCTTTCAAGAATAACAATGAAATATTCGTCACGAATCCATTCGGGATCCCAACAGTGTTCCGGATCGAGAACTATGTAAAGGCACTAACGGAATTTAATGTTGTGATTTATTTCCGCAACAGTCTCATCGTCAGTCTCAGTGTGGTAGCGGCCACTCTCGTGATAGCCTTGCTGTTCAGCTATGCAACGGCCCGAATGGAATGGAAGCTATCGTCCTTCGCTAGGATTTATATGACTGCCGGCCTGTTTATTCCCGTTCAGATCATCTTGATTCCGCTATTGATTCTGGTGAAGGATTTCCATTTGACCAACACGTATTGGTCCTTAATTATCCCATATACCGCCTTTCAAATTCCGTTTGCTTCGATGATTTTATACGGGTTTCTACGCTCCATACCCTTTGAATTGGAGGAGGCGGCGGCTATCGACGGTGCGGGCATTTTTCAGACCTTTTTTAGGGTCATTGTTCCGATCGTCACGCCGGCGGTCGCTACGGTTGCGATTTTTGTCTTTTTATCAGCCTGGAACGAGTTCACCGTTGCTCTGATTCTCATTTCAGAGGAATCTTTGAAGACCCTGCCTCTAGGGCTGATGAGCTTTCAAGGTGCCTTCAATACCGATTGGGGAGCTATGGGTGCAGCGCTGGTCATTTCCAGTATTCCTACGATTTTGTTCTACCTGATCTTTAGCGAACAGGTGGAGAGGGCTATGGGGGTTGCGGGCGCCGTCAAATAAGGTTAGGAATGGAGGATTCACATTGAAGCAGATTGAAACACCATATCAAACGATTTATATGTCCGGCGCGGACGAACTTCAGGTGGAGAGCGCAGTCTCGGAGATTGAGCCGGGATTGATTCACATTCAGGTCAGCTTTCAATCCGAGGTGGAGCGACATTTTCCGCAGCTTGAGTTGTACTGGAAGCACTCGATAGTGGATATCCAATCGTATTGGCAACCTGCCGCATTTCGTACTAAGAGCCTCGTTCCCGACTTCAATCATCACATCGGCTCCAAAGCGACAGTCTCAGCGCCGGTCGGCTGCTTTTATAATTTGAACGGTCTGAACCGACTGACGTATGCACTCTCCGATGCCTTGAATCAAACCGATTTCACGATGGGTGTCCACGAGGAGGATGCCACACTGAATTGCCGGGTGCGACTGCTGACGGAACCGACACGACCGAGAATGTCATACCAGGTTGTGCTGCGAATCGATACGAGAAGCATTCCTTACTACGAAAGCCTCAGGTTGGTATCCAACTGGTGGGAACGGATGGAGGGGTACCGGCCTGCTCCTGTACCCGATGCTGCAAGAGCGCCCATGTACTCCACGTGGTATAGCTTTCATCAACAGATCACCGCGCAGGACATTGAAGAGCAATGCCGTTCGGCACGGGAATTGGGGATAGAGGCAGTGATCGTGGATGATGGATGGCAGACGTCGGATTCGAATCGTGGTTACGCCTATTGCGGAGATTGGCAGGTTTGCCCGGATCGCATTCCGGATATGCGTGTGCATGTCGAGCGGATCCACCGTCTTGGGTTGAAGTATATTTTGTGGTACAGCGTACCGTTCGTCGGCATTCACTCCCAAGCTTGGCCGAGATTCAAGGATAAGTTACTGAGCTTTAAGGAAAATCTAGGGGCGGGTGTGTTGGATCTAAGGTACGTCGATTGCAGGGAATACTTGATCTCCACTTATGAGCGGGCTGTATTGGAGTGGGATCTTGACGGCTTCAAACTGGATTTCGTCGATGAATTTTACTTGGACGTGGAGCAGGAAGCCGAACCGAAGCCAGGTATGGATTACGTTTCCATTCAAGAGGCAGTGGATCGCTTCCTCACCGATGTAATGGAGCGGCTGAGACTGATTAAGCCGGATATCATGATTGAGTTCAGACAGAACTATATCGGGCCCTTAATGAGAAAATACGGTAACATGTTTCGTGCAGCGGATTGTCCGAACGATGCAATTACCAATCGCATGGAAACGCTTGATATCCGCTTGTTATCCGGGACCACGCCCGTACACTCGGATATGGTCATGTGGAATCCTGAGGAGCCAGTAGAAGCGGCCGCTCTCCAGATGGTAAATATTTTATTCTCCGTTCCGCAGTTCTCGATGAGATTTGAGGCACTTCCTGAGCTTCATATCGACATGACGAGGTTCTGGTTGACCTTTTGGCGAGAACACCGGGATGTATTGCTAGACGGCGAGCTGTCGGCCCGTTCTCCCGAAGCCATGTATCCGCTGGTACAAGCCGATGCGGAGTACAAAAGGTTGATTGCCGTGTATGCGGATGTGGTCGTACGTACTGGATTGAAGGTGCCTAAGAAGCTGATCCTGGTTAATGGAACGCTGCAGGATGAAATCGTCGTTTCTTTCGAGGAGGAATTAGCTGCGCGAAAGGTTCGAGTATTGGACTGCTGTGGTAAGATCGTCCGTGAAGAGACAGCATCATTCGCGAAGGGGGTACAGGTTCTGAAGATTCCTGGACCTGGTGTTGTGCTAATTGAAGATAAATAGTGTTCTAATATGGGGCTGCCGTGAATGATACGGCGGCCCTTGCTTGTTGGTGTAACATACTCAACAAGACGGACATCACCATGCCTCGGTCGTCTGTTGCACGTGTTTGGATAAGTAATGGACGAGAACGGTCGACCATTATATCGGTTCGGGAAGCTTGTATCTCTTGGACCAGCACGATCGGATTATCGTAGCCTCGGATCGTTCTTTGATCGGTGAGCTGGTCACGAATACCGCTCTGTCCAAGCTATGGGAGAGCGTTAAACAGGTCGAGTGTATCATGGAATGTAGCGAATACTTTACGCTTATACGGCATATCCCTTGGGTAAGATTCGGTTATTTTATACCACTGACCGCTGACTGAGTCGAATCGGCGATCTATCTACGTTAAGGCCATAACATCGAATAGGAGGCTATATGTATAACGTAACCATTAGTATTCCATTGATGGAAAATGAATATTGGTGGGGCGGGGTCATCAGCGATGGAACGAAAATGCCATTCGGCAGCCGGATATATCAGCGAGATCTGTTCGGAAACGCTGGCTATAACCAGGCAAGCCCGCTGCTACTTTCGAATAAGGGAAGATATGTTTGGTCGGAGGAACCGTTCCGATTTACTTTTGATGGCGAAGAGCTGGTCGTCGAAGGAGTGGCGGGAACGATCAAGGTCGAGCAAGGCGGCAATCATTTGCGCGATGCCTTTCTTCATGCATCGCAATCGTACTTCCCGCCATCTAGTACCTTTCCAGATTTATTGTTTTTCACCGTTCCCCAGTACAACATCTGGATGGAGATGAGCTATCATCCTACGCAGGATAAAGTGCTCGCTTACGCCGAAGCGATTATTGCAAACGGGCTTCCGCCTGGCATCCTGATAATCGATGACAACTGGCATGAAGACTACGGTACGCTTACCTTTCACCAAGGTAAGTTTCCCGATCCCAAGGCGATGATAGACCGGCTGCATGCGCTTGGATTCCGCGTCATGCTATGGGTTTGCCCGTTCATTAGCCCCGATGGAGAAGTGTTCCGCTATTTACAAAAACAAGGGTACCTGTTAAGGGAATTGCACGGGGAGCCGGTTATTCGCAAATGGTGGAACGGTTACAGCGCTATTTTGGACTGTACGAATCCCGATGCGGTAAGCTGGTTTACAAGGAATTTGGACCGGCTTATGGAAAAGTACGGAGTAGATGGTTTTAAACTGGATGCCGGAGACCCTCAGTTTTACAAGACGACGGATATCAGTGCACGACCAGCGACGCCGAACGACCAGTGTGAAGCATGGGCGCGGATTGGCCTTAACTATTCATTTAACGAATACCGGGCTTGTTGGAAGCTCGCGGGTCAACCACTTGTCCAGCGGCAGTCCGACAAAAACCACAGCTGGGGTTCCGACGGCCTGGCCAGTTTGATTCCGAACGGACTTGCGCAAGGACTTGTCGGATACGCGTTTAACTGTCCCGACATGGTCGGCGGCGGTCAGTATGAGGATTTAATCCGGCCAGACTTCCAGGTGGACGAAGAGCTATTTGTCCGTTACGCACAATGCTCGGCCTTGTTTCCGATGATGCAATTTTCAACGGCGCCATGGAGGGTGCTTGATAATACGCATTTGTCGTACTGCATCGAAGCTGCAAGGCTTCACTGCCAAATGGGAGCCAAGATTGCCGAGCTGGCCAGGTACGCTGCAGCGACAGGCGAACCGATCATGAGGCACATGGCCTACGTGTTTCCGGAAGGAGACTATGACACGATAATCGATCAATTCATGCTGGGCAACGACATCTTAGTTGCACCGGTGTTACGAAAAGGCGCAACGGCCCGAAAGGTCGTATTCCCGCAGGGAACGTGGCTAGGAGAGGATGGGAGTCAAGTGTGCGGGCCGTGCGAAGCGGAAGTCGAGGCTCCGCTTTCCAGGCTGCCGTGGTTCCGACGGGAATATAACTAAACGGTTATTTCGGCTTACTGCTGGCTTTTGGGAGAGCCGATCATCAATACTAAACAAACCGCTCCGGTCCGGAGCGGTTTGGTATTCTGTGAAGTAAACTTATCGCAGCAAAGGGAAGTCATCATGTGTTCAATGACATACGATATGTTCTGAATACGAAACTATAAATTATCGATTGTTATTAATAAATAGTGAATTGGTTATGCAACGAAAAAACACGACACAAAACTGCTTGAAAAACAGTTTTGTGTCGATGCACAACTGAGTGCCCTTAACGATAATGGTTACTTCTTGCCATACGGGCAGCCTTTCTTAACTCAGAGGCTGCTTAATTAGCTGTTGCTTGGTTCACCAGAATGTTTCTTGTGTTCTTTACCTAACTGCTCCGTATCGTCAAGTATAAAGCCTGGTCGGTCATGTGCAGTGGTATCTTCATAAGCTGTTTTTTGATCACCATCGGTTTCTGCAACTATTTTATTGTTTGGCATTATTATCCACCCCCTTTTTGTTAGGAGTATCATTTCCTCTGGATTTTTAAATTATCCATTCTTTGAAATTTATGTTTGGAATAACAAGTTTACTTAGGCAATCCAGAACAGGCTAACCTATTCCGGATTGCCGCTTTTTTACGTCTCCTGCGGCGCGCTATTTATTTCTTTTGAGAGATGGTTTATTATTTGTCCTATTACTGCGATAAGAGCAGGGGGAGCCAATGACGAATCAGAATCAGAAAAAAAACTATATGCCATTCACTTATAAGATGATGATCCCATACCTCATATTGGTGTTAATGACCGACGTATTTATTGGCTATATATCCTATTCGATGCTGATTCAATCGAGGACCGAAATGGCCGAAACCAATATTCGCACCACGATGGAACAGACTCGAAATAATTTAAAATACCAGCTGGACGAAATCCAACGAATGTCCGATACCTTTTTCGGGAGTCAGCCCTTTCAGCGTGCACTTCAGAAAAAAGGTGATTCTTTGGAAGTTTATTTGACGATGCTGGATGAAATTGTTCCGCAAATGCAAGCGCCGCTGCACTTATTCGGAAATCATATCCGACTGGCCGTATATACGACAAACGAGAATCTTAACTATATTCTTGGCGACAACATGGCGGAGCAGATAGAGGACAGTGATTATTACGTGCTCCCGCTTACCGATATTGCAGATAGTGGGTGGTATCGATCCCTTCAAAGCTCAGGAAAGGATAACTTATGGCTGCAGATCGAAACAGATCAGAAACTGGATAATATTTCACATATTCGCAGGCTGGTATCCTATAGCGACTATAAGACCATGATCGGTTACGTCAGAATAACAACCCGATTGGATGATCTGCTAGGCGATTTCAATACGTTCCCGGTTGAAGAAGGTATCGTACTGCGTCTGCTTGACGAAACTTCTGGTACGAGCCTGTATCAAAGCGGTGAAACGAGCGAACCGCTCAGCTCGGACTCCTACCTTATATTGAGGGAAAATGTTCCCGGGACGGGGTTTGTCATTGAGACGCTTGTCCCTTATTCGTATCTTTCCAAAGACGCCAGCCGGCTGCAGTCCGTTATTTTTACAGTATGTGCAATCAGCTTCCTCGTTATGACCTTTATTGGCTTTATCGTGGCGCGCTTATCCGGGCGCAAGATGAAACGGATCGTAACCTTTCTGCGTTCTTTCCAGGAGGATAATTTCCAGAAGAGGCTGCGCTTCAGCGGAAACGATGAGTTTGTCCATATTGCCGATGCCTATAATATTATGGCTTCCAATATTCAGGAGCTCATTAATAGCGTCTATTTGCAGGGCATACAGAAGAAGCAGGCGGAGCTTGAGGCGCTGCAGGCGCAGATCAATCCCCATTTTCTATATAACACGCTTTCAACCATAAGCAGTCTGGCCAATCTCGGTGAAACGCAGAAGGTTACGGGCATGGTTAGCGGTCTGGCGAAATTTTATAGGCTGTCATTAAATCAAGGGAACGTTTATATTCCTCTCAAGAAAGAGCTGGAACAGATCGAAACCTATTTGGATATTCAAAGAATCAAGTATGCGGATGCTTTTAGTGTTTATTTTGATATCGAATCGGATATCGCAGGCTGTCAGGTTATTAAATTGATATTACAGCCCTTCGTTGAAAATATTTTTAAGCATGCTTGGTTCGGTGACCGGATCGCGATTCGTATTACCGGCAGGCGTACAGGAGCAAACATCGAGCTCAAAGTCATCGACAACGGAATTGGCATGAAGCCAAATACGGTGAAGCATCTTCTGGTCGGGCCTAGCCAATCGGATAGTTATGGACTGAAAAATGTGGATGACCGCATAAAGCTCAGGTACGGCGATGAGTTTGGCATACAAATCGGGAGCGTCTACGGTGGGGGAACCACGGTGCGAATCAGGCTTCCGTTCGATCTGGGCGATAAATTTCATGACGGCGAGTGTGAGTAATAAGGCGTTCTTTACAGCAAAGGGGCACAGGCAGAGATGAATATTTTGTTGGTTGATGATGAGGCGGTCGATCTCGAATGGCTTCGACGCAGGGTGGTTAATAGTAATTTAAACTTAAATGTGGTCGGAACGGCCAACAGCGGCTTTAGCGCATTAAAGATTTTGGAGTCGGAGCATGTGGATATCATTCTATCCGATATCCGGATGCCGATCATGAGCGGGATGGAATTTGCGCGCAAGACCAAGGAGCTCCTTCCGCATGTTCAAATCGTATTTATTAGCGGACATGAGGATTTCAGCTACGCCAAAGAGGCGCTTCAAATCAATGCTTCCGGCTATCTGTTGAAGCCCGTAGATGATGTTGAGCTGTACGACATGCTCGCCTCATTACGCGATAAGGTGGAAAAGGAAAGGGAACAAACCCGCAGTGTGGCAAAGGCCTTATCGCTTGTGAATCAGGAGCTGCTGTTGCGCTGGTTCAATGACCCGTCATTGGGGGAAGCTAGCGAGCACCATATCAGACAATTTCTGGAGCCGCAGCTGAAATTCGGTTCGGCCGTGGCCATTATCGAAACCGACGATGTGGAATGGAAAATTCCGGAGGAAGAAAGACGGGCCTTCATGACGGATGTTTCACAATTTATCGAACAATTCATAAAGAAAAAAGGCTTAGGCACATTGATCATTAGTCACGATTTTCGCTTCGTCATACTGTCGGCAGTTAAGGAGGATTATTTTACAGCTTTGCTCGAGGAACTCATTCAAGCGGTACGTCAAGCATTCCCCGTTACGATAACGATCGGTGCCGGTTTATATACGTATGAGATGAGTCAATTCCACAATTCCTATCGACAAGCTCTAGCTGCCTTAAGCGCGAAGTGGCTGCTAGGGAAGAATCGTTTGATTAAGGATGTCTCTGCATTAACACAGACAGGAGTTTTCGCTCCCAATTTAGACAAGAACGTCGAGAAGATGCTTGAGGCCATTCTGGAATATGATTTAGTTAAGATTGATGATTGCCTGCTATTGCTATTTAACCGTCATGTGTCTATGTCCCATAAGAGTGACATTTATGATCTTATTATTAGAATTACGTCTAAGCTTCATGCAGAATTACTGCAAAAAAACGAAAATCTGTATGAGTTGCTCAAATGGGAATCGCACCAGCCGGCCGTTCTGTTTCAATTTGAGACGATGGATGACATTCTTTCGTGGCTAAGACGAAGATTTTTCGAGTTATCGGAGTTCCTGTACGTCAAAAAGCAAAAGCAAAAGCGTAAGCTGATCGAGGAAATTATGAAATATATCGACGAAGGGCTGGAGCAGCGCATTACGCTCAAGGAAGTTGCGGCCTTCTTTGATTTTACGCCAAATTATCTCGGAACCTTGTTCAAAGAAGAAACGGGCATGCTGTTCAGCGATTTTTTGAACGAGAGGCGGATGAACCGGGTATGTGAGCTTCTTGCCGATCCTACGCTCAAAATATACGAGATCGCCGACCGGGTAGGCTACAAAAACATCATATACTTCAACCGCCAGTTTAAGCAGTCGACGGGAATGACGCCGGGAGAATACCGCAAAAAACATAAAATATAGCCGGAATGGAAAACGTAAGCCCGTGTCGCAACTGATAGCGGGCTTTTTGCTATTTGACCTAAGATTATTAACCTCTTTATTTCAAATCGTAGATTATATATTACTTTTAGTTGTTTGCCTTCATTATCTCGCTCTCGTGTTCTTTATATAATGAACATATACAAAGAGTTAGTAGGAGGAGAGTACAAATGAACCGACACGGATTTTGGGGGGACGTACAAAAAAATAAATCGCTGCTGCTAATGCTGACACCGGCAGTCCTGTTTTTTATTTTGTTCGCCTATGTGCCAATGGCCGGTATCGTGCTTGCTTTTAAACAGTTTAATTACGGCGGCGGCATATTCGGAAGCCCTTGGAACGGGCTGGACAATTTCCGGTTTTTCTTCGAATCGGGCAATGCATGGATTGTAACGAGAAATACCGCTCTTTACAATATTTCTTTTATTATCGTAAATAACGTGCTGCAAATCGCCGCGGCGATTCTTTTATTCGAAGCGGTGGGCAAATGGTTCCGCAAATTATCTCAAACCGTTATGTTTCTGCCATACTTCATTTCATGGGTGGTCGTAGGTGCTATCGCATATAACCTGTTCAACTACGATGTAGGAACGTTGAACTCCATCCTGGCAGCGATTGGCCTTGAGCGGATTGACATCTACAATACGCCTTCCTACTGGCCTTTCATTCTCGTATTGGTATCTGCCTGGAAGGCGCTCGGCTACGGCTCGGTCATGTACCTGGCGGCGATCACCGGCATTGATACCGAAATGTACGAGGCGGCCGAGATCGACGGCGCGAACGTTTTCCAAAGGATTTTCCATATTACGATTCCAAACCTGTATCCAACGATTATTATTTTGGTACTGCTTGCTGTCGGTAACATCTTTAGAGGCGACTTCGGCATGTTCTACAACATGGTTGGCAATAATGGACTGCTGTTCTCGTCGACCGACGTCATTGACACCTTCGTATTCCGGTCACTGACGACGTCGAATGAAATCGGACTGTCGGCCGCCGCGGGCTTTTTTCAATCCGCTCTTGGTTTTGCGACAATCTTGCTGGCAAACTACGCGGTACGTAAGTATGACAAAGATCACGCTTTGTTCTAAAACGGAGGTATGACATGAGTGCTGTTATGACAACTGGAAAATTAGATAATTCGCCGAGAGGCGCGGGTAAAAAGCAAATGGACCGCCTGCTGCTTACGATACTCGGCTATGTGTTTATTTCGCTGCTTGCGATTATGTGCATCATACCTTTTCTATTAATCATTTCCTCCTCGCTGACAGAGGAATCCACAATCGTGGAAAACGGCTTTCAGCTGTTTCCAACCGCTTTCTCGGTAGAGGCTTACGCGCTTTTGTTTAGATACCCTGCGCAGATGCTGAAGGCGTACGGAGTAACGATCGCGGTAACGGCGCTCGGAACGCTCGCCGGACTGTTCTTAACGGCGATGACGGCCTACGTGCTGCAGCGCAAGGATTTTAAATGGCGCAACAAGTTTTCGTTTTTCTTCTTCTTTACGACGCTGTTCAGCGGGGGGCTTGTGCCATGGTATTTGATGATAGTCAACTATCTTGATCTAAAGGACAGGCTAATCGTGCTCATTCTCCCGATGCTGCTGAACGTGTTCTATATTATCGTTATGAAATCGTTCATGAGCAGCATTCCCGAAGCCATTACGGAATCGGCAAAGATCGACGGGGCGGGCGACTTCCGGATTTTCATCCAGCTCATGCTGCCTTTGTCCAAGCCTGCATTAGCTACGATCGGCTTGTTCATCGCCCTAGCTTACTGGAACGATTGGTATAACGCGCTCTTGTTTATCAGCAGTGAAAACTTGATGCCGCTTCAATACTATTTGTACAAAATGCTTGGCAATATGGACGGCATGCGCAAGGCGATGGCCAGCTCCGGAGCGGTCGTTACGATGAATATCCCGACCGAAAGCTTGAAGATGGCGATGACGATTATCGCAACCGGTCCGATTCTGCTCGCGTACCCGTTCATTCAACGGTATTTCGTGCAAGGCTTAACGATTGGCGCTGTGAAAGGATGACCTCAGGGCAACCTGGTTATCATATAAAAATTATTTTAAGGGGGATTTACCCGTCATGCAGAACAAAAAAACACTCATGCTATTATTCGCCTTAATGCTTGTGCTTACAACGGTAATAAGCGCTTGCGGAAGCAACAACACTGCAAACAAAAATACCGGAGCAAGCAACACGCCATCCGAAGGAACGACGGAGCCGGCAGCTAATGGCGGAACTTCCGAGGAGCTTGTCATTAAGATGCTTCTCGTTGGTGGTAAGCCGATTGACTACGATACGGTATTTGGAGAGCTGAACAAAAAGCTGAAAGAGAAAATCAATGCAACAGTTCAAGCGGAATTTTTGGATTGGTCCGATTGGACGCAAAAATATCCTTTGAAATTCGCGGCTGGTGAAGACTTTGATATCGCTTATACGGCAAACTGGGCGTTCTATAACGATCAAGTTTTAAAAGGCGGCTTCCTTGAGCTGACCGACGAGCTGCTTCAGAAAAATATGCCGCTTACGTGGAAAGCGATGCCATCAGTCGCATGGGAGCAATCGAAGGTGAACGGCAAGCAGTACATGGTTCCAAACAACAATCCTGAGGTGATAGACAAAGCGGTTCTAATCCGAGATGACCTACGCAAAAAATACAATCTCGACCCTGTCAACAACCCTGAAACGTTTGCAAATTACGTAAAAACGATCGCTGCTAACGAGAAAAGCATCAACGCTTACAACGCTAAAGCGGCTGACGGTTGGAAATGGCATGAGTTGGATCAAATTCTGCTCGAGCAGAAAAATGAGTGGAATCTTGTAGACTACAATATGCCGCTGGCTTACAAGCTTGACGATGCAAGCGGTAAAGTATTCAACATCTACGATACGCTGGAATTCAAAGAGCTTCTGAAATACTACAAAGATCTGGCTGAAAACCATGCATGGTCGAAAAACATAGTCAGCAATAAGAATGACGTATGGCAGGATATGAAAGCCGGCAAAACGGCATCCTACGCTCAAAACCTTGGTACGGTAGCCATGAACCTAGCCGAGCTGCGCAGAGAGAAGCCTGAGGTGGAGCTTGCAATTGCGGATCTTACGCCTGACAAAAAGAAAATTGCCGCGATCTCAACGCAAAACGGCTTTTCGATTCACGCAACGTCCAAAAAAGCGGAGCGCGCACTGATGGTCATCGATTTGCTGCAAAACGATAAAGAAATTCACGATCTGTTCATGTACGGCATTGCAGACACCCACTATGAAGCGGTAGGCGACGATAAATTCAACGCGACTGCAGGCACGGCTAACTTTACGGGCTTCTCCAACTGGGGCGCTAACTCGCCGCTGAACCGCAAGGATGCTTCTTACCCTGCTGAAGCGGACGCTATCGCTGACGCTTGGCAGCAAAAGGTTTATAACTTCAATCTGGAAACCTTCGTGTTCAACGATGCGAATGTGAAGAATGAAGTAGCCAACATCGGCAATGTCATGCTTCGTTATGCCATTCCTCTCGAATACGGCCTTATCAAGGATATTGATAAAGGTCAAGCGGATCTGATCAAGCAGCTGAAAGCGGCCGGCATTGATAAGCTTCAGACAGAACTTCAAGCGCAAATCGACGCTTTTCTTGCAAGCAAATAAATTAGAGCAAAAAGGAGACGACAGCTGTCGCCTCCTTTTTGCTCTTAGATCAGAATCACGGTTTAATGAGAACGACAGGCGTGCTCTTATCATTTAATTAAGGATTTCATCAACGGATCGGGTTTTAACGATATGCATAACCAAGGCTCCCAAATCTTCATAGCTCATTGCGTTCAATTTATCTTTGAAAGCTTCCGGAACGGCCTCTTTTTCAGAAATATCTTTAATAATATCAATTGCCACTTCAACTCTAGCCTTTTGTCGGATTTTGGTATCAATTCTCATTTTTTTGTTCTCCTGTTCTGGATAATTTCTTTTTTCTCTTGTCTGTGCCTACAGTGTAAATAGATGATTGCCGATTTTCTTGGTGGCCGTACGCGTCTTGAACCAACCCGATTTAGAGATATCCGGATTATAATAGAACAATGCATTACCGGTCGGGTCCATACCTTTTACCGCAGCTTTGGCCGCTTTAAATGCATTTTGATTGGGTATTAGCCAGTACTGTCCGTCCCTTACGGCTGAGAAAGCATTGGGCTCCATAATGACTTCTTTCACTGTTTTGGGAAACTTTGGAGACTGCAGGCGATTCATGACAACCGCACCGACCGCCACTTGACCTTTATAATTTTCCCCTCTTGCCTCGGCATAGATGACACGCGCAAGCATGGAAAGCTCTTTTTTGTTGACTGTCAATTTTTTGAGCTTCCTCCATGTTTTCGGGCCTACAATGCCGTCACTCTGCAGTCCGTTATTTATTTGGAAGCGTTGAACCGCGCTGAGGGTGACTTTTCCGAAATTTGTATCTATGGGTAAATTGTAATATCCGAGCGTCTGAAGCCGGAACTGCAGATCCGAAATTGTTTGTCCCTCGCTGCCGGCTTTCAAGACAGGCGAAGCATCTATCTTGTGATTTGATGCGGTCGCGATAACTAGTACGAGTAGAGTGAATAGAGTCAGAAATCTGTACATAATGTTTGAATTCCTCCGTTACGAATAATGTAAATTTATAGAATGTCCTAGGTTTCGTTTATTCTAGCACAGCTTTAATAGTATAATCTTGTTAAAATTTTCTCATGTTTCTCGTCTTATACACCCCCCGAAAAAATGGAAGTACACCGAATTAGTATGATGTAAACGAACTGATAAAAATAAATTAAAGTCACGGATCACGGATATTAGGGGTGTACCATGCAGGGTGATATTGAATTAGCAATGGAAAAAATTGAGCAGCTTAATTTTCGTAATCAAAGAGCTATGATGGAATTGATAAAAAGAAGTTTGAAATTAAATGATGATGAGTTTAATAAAGAATTGCTTGTAGCTTACGCTCATCAAAACCCTATACATATTTTAGAAGTGGTAGTTGCTCTACAGTATGAAGAAATCATTAAGGCGCTGCCAGATAAGTTCACTTAGTGAAACCAAAAAAACTGAACCTGACGAGCTCATGGGTGATTTATTTGAGTAATAAAAAGCCCAACAACCTTATAAGGTTGTTGGGCTTGATAATAGAGATTGAGGGTATTATTCATTCCCATCAAGCTTCTGCCGGATGGCTTCCTCGATCGCATCCATCGGATCTGTTCCAGGCTCGGGAATGTAAACGTCTGCCGTATCCTTGGACTTGGCGGAAGGGGTGTAAAGACCGCTTGCATCGGCGGCTGCAACCGTGATTGTACCTTTTTCTTCTACGAGCTTCTGGAGAAGCGTACTCTTGCTTCCGGCTGGCTTGGCGAGCAGCGCTGCATAAGCGATTTCGACCATATCGCCGCGCAGGAACGGTCTGGCTGCAGTCAGCCTTGCAACAGCATCCGCTTGCAAAAGACCATTCATTTGAGACAGCTCGGCCGCATTAGCGGGCACTGCGTCAGGATAACCCAGCAGCCGGTTGACCAGCGTCAGAAACTCCTTGCCCGTCATCATGCGCTCCGGGGCGAAGGCGGTGCTGCTAACACCTTTCACATACCCTTTTTTTACGGCGAATGCGATGGAGGAAGCAGCCCAATACGAGCTTTTCACGTCTTTAAAGGCTGGCTTCAATTTAGCTTTGGAAGCATCTGCTTCCTCGCCTGCTAGACGAAGCAGCATAGCTGTCCCTTGTGCGCGGGTAAAGGCGGCTTCGAGCTGGTAGCCTTGTCCAGTACCCGTGAATAGACCGAGCTGCTTCAAGGTGTCAGCCTGCTTCACACGGCTGTCCGATGTGGCGTAAACCGAGGAGGACAGCAGCAAAAACATAGCCAGCAGAAGGGAAACGGTTACGCTTTTTTTCATCATGGCTGCATCACCTCGGCTTTCGGCTCCGCGGTCTGTGGCTCTCCAACCTTCTGCTCTTCAGGCTTCGGCTCTACTTCCTTGCCATTCGCTTCTCCGGCATGCAGAAGGCTGCTTGGATCGTACGTGTAGGAACTGACGTAATTCGAGAACGGATCCCATTCGCTTCCCGGCATAATAAGAGGCTGCGCGTAGAGATTGAAGCCCGTTACTTGCCCTTGCGGGTCGAACGATTGAACGAGCGTAACCGACTTCAGCGGCTCGTTAAAGTCCTTCACGACCGCATTGCCATCAAGCTTCTTCCCGGACCAGAACTGAACGGAGGTTTGCCGCTTCAGCGTATAGGTCTCATCGTAATAATCGTTGCGGAGCGAGTTGCTTAAGAAACGTTCCGAACCGCCTTCGCCGGACATTTTAATAAATTGCTCATCGATGTAGCGGTCTCCGTTGTACAGGTGGAGAATCCCGTACAAAATTTGAATCGGCTTGTTCGGCCCGCCAGCGATTTGCGTCAGCCAGTGTTCTGAAGGGGCAGAGTCGGGATACATCGTAAATTCGGCGGCATACACAACTCTGATCTGATCAAAATCGTACTTGTACACCTCGCCTGCAGCTGATGCCTGCGTCAACGGGACGAACATGATCATCGCCAACAGCAGAGCCACCAGTTTGAATCGTATAACTTTCACCATTTAACACCCTTCCTGACTATAATACTCCATTTCTAATGCTACAAAGATCCCGAGCATTTGTCACTGAAAAAGTTTTTTTGGGACATTGATGTTGCCCGCGCTTACCAGAAAGCCTTACTAAATCCCAGGAAAAATTTGGCCAACATGGCGACAGTTGAATTCTAAACGAACGATCTTATGCGAATCATTTGCTGAGACTCCTGCAACTTTTTACAAATAATGGCGTTCTATTATTTATAAAAAAGGTGATGAGGTGAACCAATGCGTGGGATTATGAAAAAGTTGGCGATTTTTACGATTACAGTCACAATTATTCTATCTGCAATACCTACTTATGCTAATGCAGCACAGGATCCATTTCTGAATGGTATTGTAAGCATTGCTGGAAATAACGCGCTGGACGATAAGGGAATACTATGGTCGTGGAATGATGAAACCTTCGAGGCAGTGCCGATCCTTGAGGATGTAAAGACCATATCCGAAGGCAATGCGGCTATAAAAATGGACGGCAGTGTATGGACATGGGGCAGGAAGGTCGGAAATATAGCGGGTCCAAACGGAGAGACCATTTATTTTAATTCCTTTGATCAACCAAGTCGTGTTGAAGGATTGGATAATGCTGTCGGCATTTCAGGAAATTATGTTCTTAAAGCTGATGGAACAGTTTGGTCGCTGGAAGGATTATGTGAGTTCCAAACACCTAACGACGCTTGCGCTCCTGACGCAAGTATAGAAGAAAGACGAAAGCCGGGTCGGATTGGTCAGTTAGAAAATATCATCGCGATTGAGGGACGAGGGTATTTTCCGGTAGCGCTCGCTAAGGACGGGACAGTTTGGTTCTGGGGACGAGACAAATACAGCGATCCGTTCCTTCCCGGTAAACTTTATCGATCTGGCATCGAGCCAACGGATTTCAAGAATGCCGCATCGATCTCTACTGGAATGATTTTCAGCGCTTCATGGGATGTCTATATTATTAATCGATATGCCGTATATGGGTTAACAACGCCAAATTTTAACGTTGCAAAATTGGCCCCGGGTGTTACGGCAGTATCGGGGGCTATGGACGATTTAGGAGATTTTTATGCATTCTCTTTTGTTCTCATGAAGGACGGCACGGTGTCATACTGGATTTGGCCAACAGAAGATAAGAAGTTGTACCCAGTAAAAGGAATCGGTCAGGCTATAGCAATTAGCGCTAAGGGTGAAGGAGGAGGTACAGTGCTTCACAAAGATGGCACGGTATCTTCATGGGGAAAGATGAGTAACTTTTACGGGGACGATAAATACAAATACGATCATAAAATCATTCCGAAAAAGGTCGTCAAAGGAATCGGAATTCGATTAAACGGAAAATACCTGCTTATGGAAAACCAGTCTAGGATGATAAACGGTTCAGTATTTGTTCCAATTCGAGGCCTGTTCGAATCGCTAGGCGGTTCAGTCAACTATGCCAACAATATCGTTACAATCAAGTATGGCTCTAATTTAATTAAGATGGAAGTTGGGATACAGGAAGCGGCAGTAAACGGTACCACTTTGAAACTCCCATCCCCAGTTCAGATTGTGAAAGGCAGGACGATGGTGCCGCTGCGTTTTGTATCTCAAGCGATGGGGGCAAAAGTGGTCTGGGACGGGAAGAACAGGGAAGTGCTGTTGACGTTATAAAAAGGATGTAGTTAATTGGTTTCTAACAAGATCCGCGAATGCAATCCCAATTCAAACGTTTCATTAAAAAGGAGCGCCTCGGTATGAGACGGGTTTATAACCCAACATCATCAAGGAGGCGCTCTTACTATGAAGTTTAAGCAATCATACGAACAAAAACTGAAAATAATGATCATTCTCCAAGCGTGAATTGCACCGGTCGGGTATGAACGTGGGAATTTCCACAGTGCAAACTATATAGGGATGCTTTTTCGGGGATTTAGACAAATTTAATCAGAGTCTCGGTTATACAACTTGGAATGAACTTCAAGACAATACATTCTACATATTTAGGATTTCACCAGATGCAGAATGGCTTGCAGCTCAGTTACCTGATAAAAATTGGGCCGCTGAAAAGATGCAATCGCTCATCAGAGCATTTAAGAGGAAAGTGATTCTCCATAGAGGGAGGTTAATGTGGAAAATATTGGCTTATCAAAATGCTTGTATGTGCTTCCTGGAAGATAATAAAGGAGCAGCATGCCAGCTGCTGCTCCTTTATTATTGAAGCTTATTGGAAATTTTCCAACACAATCTTTCCTATCGATCTTCCTGTTTCTATTTTTTCATGTACGAAACGCAGGTTTGTTGCATTAATGGGTTCAATTCGTTCAGTCAAAGTGGATTTCAACTTCCCGTTATCGATTAAATCAGCCAGTTTATTCAGTAGATCATGTTGTTTGATCATATCTTCGGTTTGGTACATGGAACGGGTAAACATCAGCTCCCATACGAATGTGATACTTTTAGAAAAAAGCATGTCCATATCCAGGCTTCCGGCCCAAGAAGCTTTATCTGCAGGAACGATTGAACAGATCTTACCTTGCGGGGCTATGACTTCAACCATATTCGCAAAATGCTGTACCGTGTCATTTAAGCAAAATATATAATCCACGGTCTCAAACCCACTATTTTTGAGCTGCGATGCAAAATGGCTGTTATGGTTGATTGTAATATCTGCTCCTTGATCTTTGGCCCACTGAATGGACTCTGGGCGTGAAGCAGTGCCAATTACCGTTAAGCCTGCTAATTTGGCAAGTTGTGTTGCGATCGACCCTACTCCTCCTGCTGCACCGATAATGAGTAAGCTTTTATTTATGTTTTCTTCTACGCTATGACTGATTCCTAAACGATCGAATAAGCCTTCCCAAGCCGTAATCGAAGAAAGCGGTAAAGCGGCAGCTTGTGCGAAATCCAAACTCTTCGGTTTGTTTCCCGCAATTCGTTCATCTACCAAATGAAATTCACTATTGCCCCCAGGACGAGTTACACTTCCCGCATAATAAATCTCATCTCCAGGTTTAAACAATTGACAATCAGGTCCAGCCTGGTCCACGATCCCGGCTACATCCCAGCCAAGAATTTTAGGCGATTCTTCTTCATAGTTGTTTTTCTCTCGAACGCCCAAATCTGCAGGGTTAACAGAGATGGCTTTTACTTTTACTAATAGATCACGGCCAGTTGGAATCGGCTTTTCTATATACAGATCAACAAGGCATTCCGGATCGGATAAAGGGAGATATCGGTAAGCTCCGACTGCTTTCATTTTTTGGTGATTACTCATATTTTTCTTCCTTTCAAGTTGGTATATCGTGCATTTGAATTATATGATGTATACTTACTTTTAGAAAGTGCGCATAATTTTATTACATAGTATTAAAAATCATACTATTGTAAGGAGACAGAATAATGGGAGATCGAAGAAACAAATACGGTGCTAATCCAAATATGGAAGGATGTCATGTCGAGACAACTCTGGATGTTATCGGGGGAAAATGGAAAGGGATCATTCTCTATCATCTCATTGGCGGGACGAAAAGATTTAATGAATTCCGGCGTCTTAATCCGGGTATTACGCAGTTTATGCTTACACTGCAGTTACGGGAGCTTGAAAGGGACGGCATCATTCACAGAGAAGTTTATAAAGAAGTTCCACCCAGAGTGGAATACTCTCTCACTGATTTTGGAAAAACGTTAGAACCGATCATAAAATCTATGAAAGAATGGGGAGAGATTTATAAAATCAGACTTAACGAAATTAGAACGCCGCAAGGGGAGGAGGATTGAGTAATCTGGGAAAAAACTAACCGATGAAAGGATATGTTTGCCGTCATATGACTCATGATGCGAAAGAGCGTTGGTCAGCTGAAATCGCGGTTCATCTTAAGGAACGGTTCGGATTATACGTGAGAGAAGTGCTGCCAATCGATAAGGGCTGGCTCAACGTCAAGTGGAAAATGGAAACGGACCACGGGCCGTTATTTGTAAAGTACTATCACCCGGAGCGATACAAGCTAAATACGCGTCCCGAGAGAAGAAGTGCGATCGAGAAAACGCTCCAACTGCAGCATGGACTAAACGCAGCCGGAATACCGTGCCCAAAGGTTTATCTTTACAAGGAACAGTTCATACAGGAAACGCCGTCGGATTTATTTTATACCGTGCTGGATTGGGTGGACGGTCATACCGCTCAAGCTGGGTGCTTAAATGCCGTTCAAATGTATGAATTAGGCGTGGCTACTGGGCGAATGCATAAGTGGCTGCGGTCCGTACCGCCGTTAGACGAGCCTGCCTGGAAACCAGACAAGGATATCTATTTGAGAGAATGGCAGAGCAACTGGGAGAAGGCGAAAGATGCGGGAGATAAGACTGTAATGGAGTGGCTTAGGCGGTCAAAGGACATTGTAAAATCAATGGATTTTCGTATGTTTGATTCATGTCCTACCGGATGGCTGCATTGGGATTTGTGGGTGGATAATATTTTGGTGCATAGGCATGGTTTGGCCGGCATTGTCGATTTTAACCGGATGACGATGGCGTACCCGGAAATCGATGTGGCCCGCGCAGTCTTGTCAGGTGCTTTGCGGGACGGCCAGATGCGGATGGAGACAGCTCGATCGTTTATGGATGGATACTGTGAACATTCAGAAGTGTCACAAGGTATGCTTCCCCGGGCTATGCGCATGCTTTATTTGATCGAATCCATCTGGTGGCTTCGTACGGAGGTTCGTGCTGAAAGCGAGCTACGCGGATTACTTGGCCGGTTTGTCGAAGAAATGCATTGGATCGAAGATAACTGGGCTGCACTGCCGGAGCAATTGGATTTTGTGTGACAATTATGCATTTTACTCAAAAAGAAGTTCAATAACAAAATTAGGATGCCGACGGATAATACGAGGCATCCTTTGTTAAACTTGCTTTAAAAACACAACAAAGAACGGACTATTCAGCCCGCTCCGTTTTTCGATAAATTCAGATTATGAATCAGCTCTGATTGCGGTTAATGAACGGAACCGTCGATTCTTCCGGATGTTCGATGTCCGTATCTCCGTAGAATTCGCGATCCATTCGTATGTTTGCTTGTTCAATCTCCGACTTGTCCGAAAGCGGACGTTCACTTGCGGTCTCTTTCGCGCGATCCATCTTCAACACTCCTTTCAGGCGCTAGTATGTCCGTCATGTAGACGATTATTCATTTAGGAGTTAGACATGAGGAATTACCCGAATTTATTAGATTGCTTGTTTCACTCTATAGGGTGTGAGAGGAGATTTGGACATGGACTTTATTTACGAAGATGAAACGCTGACAGTAAATGTTGTTAAAGCGATCCACACTGGCGATATCTCACTGTTAAACCAACTTCTTGACGAGAATCCGGGCTTGGCTACGGTAAGAATTATCGGAAGAGACAATAACAACGAAGGCAAAAGTTGTGGAATGTCTCGAACACTGTTGCATGTGGTGACCGACTGGCCCGGTCATTTTCCTAACGGTGCTGCTACTGTGGGTACGTTAGTCGAGTTCGGTGCTGAGGTGAACGCTCGGTTCACTGGATCGAACACCGAGACACCGCTTCATTGGGCTTCGAGCTGCGATGACATTGAAGTGCTTGACGCGCTTCTTGATGCTGGAGCCGACATCGAAGCGCCAGGTGCAGTGATCGCAGGTGGCACACCACTAGATGATGCAGTAGCGTTCGCACAGTGGGGGACAGCGCATAGGTTGGTTAAACGTGGAGCCCAGATCGCACTCTGGCATGCGGCTGCGCTAGGACAGATGGATGCAATTGAGGCCTATTTTGCCGGTGCCACACTTTCGGAGCGATACCCTTGGGGAGCAAGATGCTCTTCACCTCCGGACAAGATTATCGTCGCCTTCTGGTGCGCTTGCCACGGTGGACAGCGGCGCTCTGCAGAATACCTTCTCAACCGAGGTGCTGAACTGAACTGGATTTCGGTTTGGGATGGATTAACCCCACTGGACGCAGCGCAACGTAGTTCCGCTGCTGATCTGGTTCAGTGGCTGCGTAGTCAAGGCGCTAAATCTGCCGGCGAACTGTGAATGATCAATTTGGGTTGCAGAGCCTCAGGCTAGAGCTCTGAGGATTAAGTGCATTAATGATTGACATCTTCCATACGGGAGGTGTCTTTTTGTGCGCGAATAAGGGGTAATACCACATGCCCATCAGAATCCGGCATCGAATACGACTCTCCTACAGCTTGCGTCAATTCGTAAAAAATACTCGAACTGGTTTTGTAGATTCTTATAGATTATTATAGTCAAGTTTTTATACTGATTAATGAAGGCGCTTTAATATTAATCTAAAGATGGGCCAAATGTCTTAAAGGGGGAGTTTTTCAAGTGAAAAAATTAACCGGAAACAAAATCGTGGCTGTCACTGTACTGGCATTATCTCTCATATCTTCAGGATGTGCGGCAAAAAACCAAACGGATGCACAAGCAAAGAGTACGGCCCGAAATGAACCAGTTTCCGTCACAAATGCGAGCAATGCTGTCAAACCCAATTTGCCCAACATTCAAATTTTAGCAATGGGCGGCACGATCGCCGGAACCGGCTCTGTTGCTACTCAAACTACCGGTTATCAAGCGGGGGTTCTGACTCCGGATCAACTCATTGAAGCGGTGCCATCGCTAAAAGATATTGCTAACCTGTCCGCTGCTCAAGTGGCGAAAATCGATTCAGGCACATCCAATACCGATGCCATCATGGTCAAGCTGGCGAAGGAAGTCCAAAAGACATTGGATGATCCAAAGTATGACGGCGTTGTCATCACCCACGGTACGGATACATTGGAGGAGACTGCTTACTTCCTCGATTTGACTGTTCATTCCGATAAACCGATCGTGATCGTCGGTTCCATGCGTCCCTCTACGGCAATGTCTGCTGACGGCCCGTTAAACTTATACAACGCTGTAGCGTTGGCCGGTTCTAAAGAAGCTCAGGGTAAAGGCGTCCTGATTTCCTTGAACGACAAGATTGGAAACGCCCGTGATAATTTTAAAACCAGCACTACCGGCGTGGATACCTTCAAAAATCCGGAACTAGGCTACCTCGGATATATGCTGGGAGGTAAACCTTACTTTTACAACTTGCCGGTTAGAAAACATACAAACCAGTCCGACTTTGACATTCACAATATTACTGAAGATCATTTGAAGCGTGTAGATATAGTCTATTCACATGCCAATGACGACCGTGTCATGGTTGACGCCGCGGTTTCAGCCGGAGCGAAGGGCATCATCCACGCCGGTACAGGCAACGGCTCCATTCATGAAAAAACGCTTCCGGGTCTGCAGGATGCTGTAAAGAAAGGAGTTGTCGTTGTTCGCGGTACCCGCGTGCCTGAAGGCATAGTTACCAGAGAAAAAATCGATGACGAAAATAAATTTGTCACTTCCGACAATCTCAGTCCTCAAAAAGCACGCATCTTGTTGATGTTGGCACTCACCCAAACCCAAGATCCACAGAAGATTCAAGAGTATTTTAACCAATACTAAGAGATTATTCGATTGCGCCGCTCCGTTCAAGGGGCGGCGCTTTTATTTTTGTTTACCCCAAGAATTACAGCATCACTTTTCTCCTTCCCAGCTAGAAGTGCTCGCTAGACAAACTAATTTTGTCCAACGGATAAGCAAATGTACCGCACAAGATTTAGTTTCCTTATGTGTCATTTTAAATGATCATTTATCTGTGACTCCCCTCGCACGATTATGTAGCCAACTTCAACGCTTCTCCAAGAAAAAATCTCAACTTCCTTCTCGTTGCCTTGTGAGTGTACCGCGTATTTTCATCGCATTCGTATTCTGGAATCGACTGTGTTTCAACTTCCTGATCCCTATGCTGAACGTTACCAAGGATCCGGAGGAAGTTCTCATACGGCTGGGTGAATTTTGTTATTCAACCACGAAAAAAGATATTCAATATGAACTATATTGTTGTATACTATTATTCGAATTGAATAATGATTTGAAGACTTTCCTCATTTTTCCGGAAGAAATAATAAAGACATGAATTCCCGTAAGGGCCTTAGACAACGCGATCATACTCTTTCGGTGATTCTGCTAAGTGTTAGCCTTTCCTGACCTTGTCTTCTCAACTACAACATGTTTTACTGTGAATTCGACACAAGGAGGTGTTTAATTCAAAACAAGTAGAGTTAATGTCATTTTAAAAACGAAATACCGATGGATAGTTAACAAAAATAAATTATAGGTGAGGGGTATTCTAATGAAACGACGATTTATACCTTTCGTTTGGGCATTTATGCTGCTGATGCTGATTCTGCTTCCGCCGTTGCAGGCCGCTGCCGCTGAGGGGGATACAGAGACCGAGACTAGTTCCGAGGTGCTCCTTAACGAGTTCAACGGAACCATCCTCGACTTTGACGAAAGCCGTATTATTTGGAAAGAAGTCGGCGATAAGGTGCTCTGGCTGTACAACCGTACGGATGGAAGCCAAGTAAAGATTTACGATGCTGCCGGGTCCGATGATTTTATCGGGAATGCGAAGTTATCCGCTGAAGGTATTGTTTTTGCCTCAGTTAATGCCTCAACCGGGCATGTGATTTATTATTGGAAGGATGGTGAGGTTCGACAGCTTGTCGCCGGACAGAGTCTACACGCAGTAAAAGGGAATTTTGCGGTATTTACCAACGGTGTTGTGGATTTAACTACGGGACAATCACGTTCATTGCCGAATTCGCATTTTGTAAATACGAACCGCTTTGATCTATCAGCTGACGGAACCGTGGTCTATGTGGATCGAACTTATAGATCGAACCTCTACAAGTCGCTTCCCGACGGTACGTTGACGATGCTGGTGCCGCCTGCTGGCTACTTAAGCTACGGCGGGCCCTTGACGGACGGAAAAAACATCATCTACAAGGTACTCATATGGACGAGTATCGGACAGAAGTGGGTGGTCCGATTGCGTGACGCCGATGACAAGATTACCACATTAGCCCTAAACCCTTTTTATAGTTTTTTTACCAACCCAAGAAGAGACTATCAGATCAATAATGGCTGGATTACCTATCAGGAGTATAATAAAGAAAAGGATAATTGGATCTTGTATGTCCGGTCGCCGGAGGGCGAAACCAAACCGATTTTTGAAACCCCTTCACAGACGTGGAAACAGTCGTGGTACGCAAGAGATGGCCTCTCCATCAACCAGTTGGGCGCGGACGGCTCGGTGGTGTACACGGTGTACACGAGGTCGATTACGAACACCAAAACGTACCTTTATTCCACTCAGGCGAATCAACATGTGCGTGTGTCCAGCGATCCAGGGGAGTTCCATTACCGGAATAGCGCATGGTACCGGTTGACCAGCAATTCGTTGTTCGCCATTCAAATCTAATACTCCGATACTACCGCCCCCGTATGGCCAGCGGAGACTCCTTTAACCGTTACGGACGTGGCCTATGTTTGTAAAGTAATATGAATGTATGGTAGGAATCCGAAAGCATCGGTAAAAAAGGTTCTCGTGGGAATTTATCCTCGGGACTTTTTTTTTGTTCAGGTGAAGTCCACCAGTTATCGCAGATCGGAAAAATTTTTTGTTCTTTGCACCCGGAAGTCCACATTTCCTATACAATAAGAGCATTCGGTTCATTCAGGAGGCCAAGCTTATGAGGTCATATTCGAAGGAAGAAAAAAGCTGGATGTGGTACGACTGGGGCCATTCCGCCTACTCCATCATCATTTCGACGGCCGTCTTCCCGCTCTTCTACAAAGCGGCAGCCGAGGACGCTGGCGTTAGCGCCGCGAATTCTACGGCTTACCTGGGATATGCGATTGCGATTTCGACGTTTATCCTCGCCCTGCTATGCCCGATCTTGGGCACGATTGCCGATTACCAAGGGTTCAAAAAAACGTTTTTCGCCGGCTTCAGCTTGCTTGGCATCGTCGCCACCGCACTGCTTACGTTTATTCCAAACGATAGTTGGGAGCTGCTGCTCGTCTGTTATATGTTCATCGCTATCGGCTCGGCGGGCTCCAATGTGTTCTACGATGCCTTCCTCGTGGACGTCACCGACGACGAACGGATGAACAAGGTGTCTGCCCGCGGATTTGCGCTCGGTTATATAGGGAGCACGATTCCTTTTATCATCAGCATCGCGATCATTCTTCTTGCTAAGCAAGAGGTTCTGCCGATCTCCGTCACGGCGGCGAGCCAAATCGCGTTCTTCATTACGGCCCTCTGGTGGGGCGTCTTCACCCTGCCCATGCTCCGCAACGTACGCCAGAAGCATTACTTGAACCGCGAGCCTCGCATCGTCGCGAACAGCTTCAAGCGCCTCTACGAGACCTTAAAGCAAATCAAGCAGCATCGCGCGATTTTCCTTTTCTTGCTCGCTTATTTTTTCTACATCGACGGCGTCGGGACGATTATTACGATGTCCACCGCCTATGGGACCGATCTGGGCATAGAATCGACGGACCTGCTCATTATATTGTTCGTCACGCAAGTCGTCGCTGCTCCGTTCGCGATGTTGTACGGGCGTCTGGCGGATCGGTTCTCAGGCAAAATCATGCTGTACGTCGGCATCTGCGTCTACATCATCGTATGTACCTACGCGTATTTCATGAAGTCGGCGTTCGACTTCTGGGTGCTTGCGATGCTGGTCGCCACCTCGCAAGGCGGCATCCAGGCGCTGAGCCGGGCTCACTTCGCGCGGATGGTGCCGAAGGAGAACGCTAACCGGTTTTTCGGGTTTTATAATATTTTCGACAAGTTTGCTTCGATTCTGGGCCCCCTTCTCGTCGGCGTAACCGCGCAGCTCACCGGCCACACGAGCATGGGCGTATTCAGCCTCGTAATCCTATTCATCGTAGGTATCGTCATTCTCATGCGAGTGCCGGAGCCGGGTACCGGACAGGCGGTCGGCTTCTCAGACGGGCATGACGACAAGACGAGCGGGTTGAACTAGGCACCGAGCTTGGTCTCGAAGCCAGTGCAAGATGGTGTGCATTGAGCTATCGGGAGTTCAATAAAGACACGGAGGCAGCCGACCACAATGATCTGCTGCCTTTTCCACGCTAACGGACAGCATAGTTTCACAAAGAAGGACAAGGGACACATATTGAAGAATAAACTCCTGATACATATCAAAAGGACCCAATTTGCATTGGTCCCTGAAAGGAAGGGTAATTACTACAAGGACAGCCATTCAATTGGGCTGTCTTTCTTTTAGACTGTTTTCTAAAAGATTTACCGAATTAAGCGCGTGGCCTTTATTTTGATCCAATTTCAAATCCTACGATTTGTCATTGTAAAAGATATGTTTGGCAGACACTGTTCCACCAGCAAGTTGAAAAATGCCGAACGAATACATGGGCTGCCTCCTTTTATCAGTTGGTGACCCGGGATTAAATACCAGCAGGCCAGCTGAGCGCTTAAGTACTGGAATATGGGAATGGCCATAGATCAGCACATTCAAATGAACATTCTTGAAGGCTTCTAACGCACGCGCTTCCGTATTTATTCTTTTCCCATCGCCATGTCCGTGAACGATACCCATTCTTACACCCTCGAGCTCTAATTGCCTCCGCAATCCAAACTTGCGAATAATGTCTGCTCCATCATTGTTACCTGCGACACCGTAGATCGGAGCGAATGCGACCAAGGCCTCGTACACGGAAAGGTTCGTCCAATCACCTGCATGAATGATTGCTTTTGCCGTTTTTAGCTCGCGAAGCAATCGATCCGGCAGTTTCTTGTTCATTCTGGGCATATGCGTATCAGATACGACGACGATTTTCATCCTCACCGACCTCGATTCCTTGTCTTCATATTCTTCATTCGTATTTCATATTTTTATCAAATAGACCAATAAGACAACAATCAATGCAACAACGAAAAAACCGACTGCTAATGTTTTCTGTCCAGATGCGTATAGTGCTATACTAGCCAACGAGAAAACCGCTAAAGGGTTTTTATTTTCAGACCACGAATAATGAATTGGACGATATAAGAAGTGAAGGGGAGGCTATAAATGCAAACCGTTTATCTACTTTCGGGACCAGCAGGAGTTGGAAAGTCCACGACATGATAAGAGATCAAATGAGAATTCCAGAATACCGTAAGGGTTCCCATTTGAACTAATACATGCCACATGTATTTTATTCCTGGAGCACTATCACTACTCACATTAACGAATAATGGTGCTGTCTTCGTCACTTTTGTATTCTAATATATCTCCAGGCTGACATTCTAAAGCCTTACAAATCGCTTCTAAAGTTGATAATCGAATCGCTTTTGCCTTTCCATTTTTCAATATAGAAAGGTTAGCCATTGTTATTCCAACCCTCTCCGAAAGTTCTGTTACGCTCATTTTCCTTTTAGCCAACATCACATCAATATTGATTATAATCGCCATGTTATTCACCTCAGACCGTCAAATCATTTTCTGATTTTATATCAATAGCCTCTTTTAAAAGCTTTTGGAGAACAGCAGCAAAAACGGCAATCACCATGGAGGCGAAAATCATGACCATTCCGATTATTATGATACCTGGGGCATCGTCTTTCTCCGCAATAAGATAGAAGAGTGGCATGCCTACCACAAACAAGCTACTGATTGTGATTGCACAGTATTTTATATTCTTTAAAACTCGTACAGAAAATTCCGAGAAAGCTTTGTTCTTGTCAATATAGCTTAAAAGTTTAAAAGCTTGATACAGAGCAAAGTAAAAAGGTATCGCCGTTGCATACAAATCGATTAAAACGAGATATTTCAAATAAGTATGATCTGGATACAATTCTGCTGCAAAATTCGCTATCTCTGGCACCAAAAATATGCACAAAGCAAGAACTGGGATTCCAATAACAATAACAGCTACCTTTAAAAAGAGTGTTGTTCCTCGTTCCATAAAAAGCCCCTCACTTATTATTAAATTTGATTTGACTTTAACACAATATTTATCGTTTTACAATAAAAAATTACTGTTATTAAATATATTATTATTGCTATAGAGATATCCTTTTTTTAACCAAAAAGAGCATTCCTCATTACAAAGAAATGCTCTATAACTGAACTAACCTGCCTGTTAGCTCAATCCTCAAGCAGATTTAAATGTACGCACAGGTGAGAACACAACTTTTTTACACGCCTCAAGCACAAGTTATTCCAGTAATAGAGGATGAAATAGGTGGCATCTAACGATGTGGCCTATTTCCTTGTTTTGTTTTAGAAAGGTAATCGCAATTGTTGAGCAAGGATAAAGTGTTGCGCGTAGAAGAAATCCGTCTGGCATTTAAATTAAAAGAGAAATTCAAAAAATAAATCGATTATCATCTTAAATCGCTTCAATTACCTATATTCATGTATGCAAAAGAGCAGTTTAATTATGTAAGCTTATACACAAAGAGGATGGATCATTGAAAGAGATTCTCTGATTTAAATATAGGACAAAGGAGACTTTTTACGTGAACCTAAACACAACTAGTCTAGCCAAAGGCGAAATAAACGTTACGTCTTCAAAAGGTCTTCCATGGGTAGGATTGCTTGCGTTAGCCATGGCTGGATTTATCTGCATCCTTACTGAAAGCCTGCCGGCAGGATTGCTGCCTCAGCTTGCAAAAGATCTTGATGTCACGGAGGCTCTGGCCGGACAACTCGTTACTCTCTATGCAGTTGGCTCTCTTTTGGCAGCCATTCCTTTGACTGCCGCTACACGAGGGTGGAGGCGCCGGCCGCTTCTATTGCTGTGCATCATTGGCTTTTTTGTATTTAACACCGTTACCGCGTTATCTTCCGTTTATGCATTGACGCTTGCCGCCCGTTTTTTTGCAGGGGTATCTGCCGGAGTTTTATGGGGGATGACTGCTGGTTATGCGCGTCACATGGTGCCTGATCCGCTGAAAGGACGAGCGATGGCAGTGGCTATGGTGGGCACACCTTTGGCGTTGGCGCTTGGCGTTCCGGTCGGTACCTTTTTCGGCAATCACGTGGGCTGGCGCTTAATCTTCGGAACCGTATCGTTGCTGACAGTAGCCCTGGTCGTTTGGGTGCTTTGGAAGGTACCGGATTATGCCGGAGAGCCCGCCGATGTTCAACTTCCGTTCCATAAGGTCTTCTTTATCCCCGGGGTACGGCCGATTTTGTTCGTCGTTTTGGCTTGGGTGCTGGCTCATAATATTCTATACACGTATATTTCACCCTACCTTGCCGAGACCGCGCTTGCTCAGAGGGTGGACTTGGTTCTGCTTATTTTCGGCATCACTTCAGTTATTGGCATTTGGGTTATTGGCCTGCTGATTGACCGATTTATGAGATTATTGGTTTTGATCAGCATCACGGTATTTGCCCTGGCATCTGTAGCAATGGGGATCGGCATCGCTCAACCGGCAATCATCATCCTCGGAGTCACCTTGTGGGGACTTACGTTTGGCGGGGCGGCGACATTGCTGCAAACAGCGATTGCTCAAGCCGGGAGCAAGAGCGCAGATATAGCGCAATCGATGCTCGTAACGGCATGGAACTTGGCTATCGGCGGGGGAGGCATCATAGGTGGTATCCTACTCGAGCTGCTTGGGGCCGGATTCCTTCCAGGCTCATTATTCATTCTGCTATTTTTCGCCCTGCTCATAGCTTGGCAAGCTAAAAAGCATGGGTTTCCTAAAGGGAGCTAAGAGGTGCACCATGATAGTGGCCCTAATAAGAATGTCAGGAATCCGGTACGGCTACGGATTCTTTTTTTTGATTTCAACAGGAATCTTTTAAGCGCCTGGCTATTCTTTAGAAGCAAGTATATTTATTCCATCAATGAGATTTTTATAAGGGATAGGAGAGGACATCACGATTAGAATCGTATAGGTTCCATACTTATCGCACTGGTTTCCGAACTCTTCCAGGGCTTGGGTTGATTCCGTCATGACTTTCAATAAATAGTTATGTTCTCCGCTTATGCGGTAACATTCCACCACATCCGGCGATAAACGGCAAAAATCAAGGAAGGCACGGCAATCTCGCGTCCGAAAAAGAATAAAAGCGGTGCTTTGTTTATCCACTTTCTGCGGAGAGATCACCGTACGGTATTCCTCAATAACCCCTTTTTCTTCCATTCGTTTCACGCGTTCGGTTACGGCAGGCTGAGATAACCCTACCAGCTTTCCTAAATCAGTCATTGATAATCTCGCTTGGTTTTGTAAATGGAACAAAATGTTTTTATCGATTTGATCCATGAAATCGTCTCCTTTTAATTTAAAAGATAATCCTTTTAAATACCTTCATAATCGTCGTCATTTACCATATGCAACTTAAACGCCTTATGTAAATCAGGTGAAATTATTAATATAATTAACACACTTACTTTAAATAATCAAGCAAATAACTTTAGGAGAGGATTGGGAGCAATGAGAAATACGGACATGAAGTTTATGGATACATGCGTGAATGAAGTCATTAACCGGACACTAGAAGAAAAAAGAATAGTGGGTGCCGTTGTTCAAATTGCTTTAGGCGGTAATCTGGTATATAGCAAGGCTGCAGGTTTAGCCGACCGGGAGCAGAAGCGGCCGATGCAGGAAAACGCTTTGTTTAGGTACGCTTCCGTAACCAAACCTATTGTATCAACGACAGCTTTGGTTTTAATTTCACAAGGGCGATTGCGTCTAAATGACCTAGTGGAAAAATGGCTGCCTACATTCCGCCCTAAACTGCCAAACGGCCGTTATGCTTCAATAACCGTACATCATTTGATAACGCATACCGCCGGCTTAACTTACCGTTTTTTCCAAGAAGACAAAGGAACATACGAGCTTGCCGGGGTATCGGATGGCATGGATCTGGCTGAAATTACGCTTGAAGAGAATCTCCAAAGGCTCGCTTCTGTCCCCCTTCTTTATGAGCCAGGAAAAATGTGGAGATATTCTATTGCAACTGATGTGCTCGGAGCGGTCATCGAAAAAGTTACCGGGATATCGCTAAGTGAAGCTGTACAAATGCTCGTTACTCATCCGCTTGCCATGAAAGACACTGATTTTGTTGCTGTGGACATAGATAGACTGACCACTGCCTACGCCGATAGCTCTGAGGAACCTCGCCGTCTACGCGATTTTGACACCGTTCCTTTTATAGAGGGTATGGCCGGTTTCCGTCTTACGCCAAACCGGTTTAGCGATAAGTCAGCTTATCCTTCCGGTGGAGCCGGTATGGTTGGCAGTGCCGGAGACTTCCTTAAATTATTGGAGACTTTGAGACAAGGAGGGAATCCTATTCTTCCGGAGGCTCTTGTCACTGAAATGACGACCAATCAAATTGGTGACCTTATTATGCCGTATTGGCCGGGAAGAGGTTTTGGCTTAGGCTTTACGTTACTGAAAGACCCCGTAGCTGCCAATACGCCGGAATCGGCGGGAACGTGGCGGATGGGCGGGACTTATGGCCATTCGTGGTTTGTTGATCCTAAAGAAGAGCTTAGTGTTGTAGCGTTCACGAATACTGCGCTCGAGGGGATGTCAGGCAGGTTTACAACTGAAATATGCGAAGCCGTCTATGCCGGTATTTGCGGAGTTAAGAAGAAGTAAGAAAATTAATAAATGGATCTATTATTCAACTACCGTTGAAAAACAAACATGGATGAGCAGGCGCTGCGGTGGTCTGCTCATTTTATTAAGCTAACGAGCAGGTTTGGATGGTAAACATTCCCTGAATCGCTTCATTGTGATACTCTGTTATGAGTATCTGATTTGATAAAGAAAGGATGTCGGATAGGGGGGATTATGATGCAAGAAAAAATCGATGAGATCGTTCGTAATTACTTTGAGGATTCTGTATACGAAATCGAGCCAGTACCATTCGGTCTGACTAACCTAACGAAAATTTTAACAATGAATGACAAAAAATATGTCATTCGAATCTACAATCATCATACTAAAAATGTAGAGAGCATTAAATTTGAAGCCCAAATAACATCGTATTTAAGTAAACAGAATCTTTCATTTGTCGTACCAGTGTTTTTAAATACGAAAGCCGGCGAAAAGTACGTACACCTGTCAGATGGAACACTAGGTGCGGTCGTTTCGTTTATTGAAGGGGCCGTTCCGGAGATGTCCAGTATTCAGCAAACCACAGAGTTTGGCTCTGTTATCGGTGAAATTACTTCAGCATTTAGTCAATATGAAGCAGAGCTTATTCGACGGGGTTTCCTTTACGGAAATTTATAGTCTGCATCCACTAGCCGATTATCAAGCTGTTGCATCTTTTATCAAGGCCCCACCCTTTGAAATTCCTCAAACAGCCCTTAATTTTTATAAAGAAACGGTCTCCTTCGTGGAGAAAAATAAACTTGAGTTGTTGGCATTGCCCAAGCAACTAGTTCATCATGATGTGTTAATCTACAACTTACTCTCAAAAGACAACAGAATCCATGGTGTTTTGGATTTTGATTTTACGTCAATTGATATTAGCTTTATGGAATTTGCGATTTCCCTTAATCACGTCATTCAGTTGACAAACGGATCATGGGATATGACTGAGGCATTTATAAAAGGCTACTCTCAATTTAGAAAATGTACATATCGAGAAATGAATCAGTTGCAACTATTGACTCAAATTTACCATATTGCTGTACTTCATATTTACATCGGCCAGCATTATTCTGGAAGAAATATCGAGCAGAACTTCAATTACATCCTAAATCAATTTCAAACAAGGAATGACTGGCTGAACAATCATTGCTCTTCAATAAAGCGGCTGATTGAAAATTACTTACTTTGATCCTTGATTTGTCCAAGTAAAATAATCGTTATCTCAACTATATTTCCACATAACGGGAGGAATATAAAAATGAATACTTATCAAGTCGATAATTTGGAAAGAGAAGAAATCAGGCTGGTTGGTTTTTCAATAACCGAAAGCCTAAATAATGTTTTAGAATCGAAGATTCTTGGACCGTTACGCGAGGATTTGGAGAAACGGATGAATGAAATCGAAAATAGGAAAGGATCAGGTATTTACTTGATCCAAATTTATCCTCATGACGGTCATTGGACTCCCTATGTGCCATATCAACATGTGATCGGATTTGAAGTAACCTCATATGGCGAAATCCCTAATGACATGATAACGCATACAGTACCTTCCGGCCGTTATATCAAAATTATACATAAAGGTGCCGAATCTCAGATTAGTACAACTTATGATTTTATAAACAACACGTATGGCGGCAGACCAATTGATATTGAATATTGGAATGATATTCATGCATTGGAAAGTGAAGTCTCTCAAATTGACATCTATATACCAGCTATTTAAAATAATCTGCACCTACAGAATGGTAGAGTTCCCATTTGTATCTTGAAAATATTTGGAAAATCCATTAAACTTTAAGCAGTTGAGACGAGAACAGGTTAGCTGAGCCGAGAAGAGATGAGACTAGTCGAGAGATGCGAAGTGTATTTAGTTTTGAGTTTTTTCAATTCCCAATTTCCTCTCTTAGGTTATTCCTGTTCTCCTCTAAAATTTAGAGGAGGTAATCCGCATGAGTATTTTGTCATCGTTCGTTTCTATTCCCCGCCAAAGCGTATACATTACCAAAGGAAACATTGAAGTTACCCGTACGGCAGACCACATTGATGTCGAAACGGCCAATCAAGTCATCTTAAAAGAAATCGATAATAAAAAAGGTGCATTATTTTCCAGCGGTTTTGAATATCCTGGGCGTTATTCGCGTTGGGACATTGGTTTTAAAAACCCCGCATTAGAGCTCGCAGCTAGTGGAAACGGGTTCAGTATGACGGCCGAGAATGTAAGAGGGAAAATATTGATAAATGCCATTTTTCACAAACTTAGAGAAATCGACGTTATTGAAAATCTCGAATATACGGGAAGTAAAGTTTCAGGAAACATTAAAACCAATAAAGCGATGTTTAATGAAGAGGAAAGAACGAAACAGCCCTCCATTTTCACTGTAATCCGTGCGATCAGAGATTTTTTTTATTCGCCCGAGGATTCTTTTCTTGGCTTGTATGGGGCGTTTGGATATGATTTGGTTTTTCAGTTTGAACCTATGGAACTCAAGCATCAGCGGGAGACCCGTGACTCAGATGTGATTCTTTATTTTCCTGACGAGATCATTATTGTTGACCGCCATCTGAATTCTGCCTATCAGGTATCTTATGATTTCAGGTTCAATGATGAAAGTACCGCCGGACTCGAAAGAACGGGGGAGCTTATACAGCCGGAGCTGCATGGGCAAATCCCGTTAAACCGTTATACCGAAGGAAACTATGCCAATATGGTGCGGGAAGCCATTAAATCCTTTAAGGTGGGGGATTTATTTGAAGTCGTTCCCTCCCACACGCTGTATGAGTCATGCTCCAGCCTTCCATCCACGATATTCGAGCGTCTGCAGCGGATTAATCCGAGCCCATACGGCTTCATTATTAATTTAGGAAATCAATTTTTAGTCGGATCTTCTCCCGAGATGTACGTTAGAGTCGAGGGCAGAAGAGTGGAGACTTGTCCGATATCAGGAACGATAAAACGCGGAAATAACGCGATTGAAGATTCAGACCAGATTAGAGAGCTGTTGAATTCCGTTAAGGAAGAATCTGAGTTGACTATGTGTACGGATGTGGACCGGAACGATAAATCCCGTATTTGCGAACCCGGTTCCGTTGAAGTTATCGGGAGACGCCAAATTGAAATGTACTCCCACCTTATTCATACTGTCGATCACGTGGAGGGAATCTTACGTCCTGAATTTGATGCATTGGATGCATTTATGTCCCATATGTGGGCTGTTACGGTGACCGGCGCTCCTAAACGCGCCGCTATTCGTTGGATTGAAGATCATGAAACATCCCCAAGGGGATGGTATGGCGGGGCTGTCGGCTATCTTGCCTTCAATGGTGATTTGAATACGGGTTTGACGTTGCGGACGATCAGAATCCAAGACGGTGTCGCACAAATTCGCGTTGGGGCAACGTTATTATACGATTCTGTGCCGGAGGCGGAAGAACAGGAAACGCTCACCAAAGCGGCTGCTCTAGTTCAAGCTGTGCGCGGACCCCATATTGGGGGAGCGGAACCATCTAAACCGGCTCGATCGAATGTTGGGCAGGGCAAAAATATTTTGCTTATCGACCATGAAGATTCCTTTGTCCATACGCTGTCCAATTATATTAAGCAAACCGGCGCGAGCGTAATGACTTTGCGCGCACCCTATGCCCGGGATATTTTAAAAGAAAAGACGTTCGATATGGTCGTGCTTTCACCTGGTCCCGGCAAGCCTTCCCAATTTGCATTAAATAAAACGATTGCTATCTGTTTGGAGAAGAAAATACCTATTTTTGGCGTATGCTTGGGACTGCAAGGTATTGTTGAATATTTTGGAGGGAGCCTGGATGTTCTGGATTATCCTCAGCATGGTAAATCCTCATTAGTTAAGACCGACGGGTTAAGCCATATTTGGGCGGGATTGCCCGGGCAATTTCATGTAGCAAGGTACCATTCTTTGTACGCAAAGGAACTGCCAAGCTGCTTAGATGTTAATGCGGTTTCTGAAGATGGGATTGTCATGGGAATCGAGCATAAAACGCTGCCAATTGCAGCGGTGCAATTCCATCCCGAATCAATTGCCACCCTGCGCGGGGAAGCAGGCATAAAAATAATCGAAAATGTTGTATCCCGTTTAAGTAAATGCGAACAAAAATAAAGGCAGCGGCAGTCCAAAACATGATGTTCATGTTTCAGGCTGCCGCTTTTTTTAATTTACAGCTCCAGTATGAATGAGTGCAAATCGTATACATCGACGACGCTTAAGCGCCAGCTTCAATTGCTCATGCGTCTCCTTGGGCGCTAGGAAGTACGCAGCTTCTTCGCCTCACTTCTTTTTCTTCGGCAATACCTTTGTTCCTTGCTCCATTGGGGACTGACACAAGGGGCATGTCCGGGCTTCCGCTTGCGAATCCTCGTAAGTTATAATCCGCTGCCACACTTGGCAGGAATCGCTTGTGCAAAGCCATGCAAGGGCCGAAGCGGCATCGCCGTCCTCCTCCTGTCCGTTCTTGAAGGCAGAGCGGATGAACCGCGATAATTCAGCGGGTTTTCCCCGGTACAGGGCGGGAGAGCTAATGTACAATTCCTCTTGAGCTCTTGTAACGGCAACGTATGCGAGACGCCTTTCTTCCTCCAGCGCTTCTGCAAGTGCGTCATCGCCTGTCTGGATGGAGCTTCGATCGCTGTGTTTATCGGCAGCGAGCGCAGAGCTATGCGGAAGAATGCCCTCCGAGGCGCCAATAACGAATACGACCGGAAACTCGAGCCCCTTGGATTTGTGGATCGACATCAGCGATATGGCGCTGCGGTTATGCTCATTCTTCTGGAGCTGCTGCACGGCAGCGTGCTTGTCCGTGATATCATCTATATAGGCAAGGAAAGCTTCAATAGAGTCATAGCTGCCGGCGGCAGCCTCGAACTCATCGAGCACTTCCTTTAGCCCTTCTTTATGCTCCGTCATTTCATGACGCTTGCTCGTTTCGAGAAATTGGTCATAAAAGGCTTGGCGAAGCTGTATAATAGCGGCGGCAGGCTTCATATCGGTCAACGATTTAATAAGCTTGATGCGCTCCTTGATTTTGTCCTTCTGGAATTCCTTCAGCTGAGGGAATTCCAGAAGGTGAATGAGCGGCCATTTCTTCGCGCGCTGTTTGTCCTGGTTCCATATGAAAGCCATAGCCTGCTCGCGATTGACATAAAGCGAGGGAAGCAGGATTTCCATCGCATCGAAATTCCGGCGATTATGCGTAAGCCGCAAATGAGCAAGCAAAGGCTTAATGGCCCATTGGTCATAAAAGAGCTGGCCGTCGCCGAAGTCGATGAACGGAAGCTCTCTGGTCAGAAGCACCTCGACAAGTGCCCTGCCGCTGCTCGCAGTACGGAACAATACGGCAAAATCTCCAAAGGAGCGTTTGCCTTGCCCGGTTTGCAGGGAAATGGTATCCGCAATGAGCTTTGCCTCGTCCTGCGTCGTTTTGAGCCGCGCGTAGGAAGGGCTCACACCTTTCGGCTTAACGGCCAGCAGCGTTTTCTCCTTGCGCAGCTTATTATATTGAATAATTGCATTGCCAAGACCGACAATCGTACTGGTCGACCGGTAATTGATATCGAGTATATAAGTTGCTGCACCGGGGTATTGATGCTCGAAATTCAATATATAATCGTTCTTCGCCCCGTTAAAGGAATAGATCGTCTGATCGTCATCGCCTACGACCATAAGGTTGCGGTGCTTGTCTGCTAGCATTTGCACGAGCACGTATTGCACTTGATTCGTATCCTGGAACTCGTCGATCATGATGTACTGAAAGCGTCTTTGCAGCCCAGCAAGCAGCGCCTCGTCATCCTTCAGAAGCTTGTAGGCTTCGAGCAGAAGATCATCGTAATCGAGCTTATCCATGTCCTTCTTCCACTGCTCGTAGCGTGTGAAAAGCAGCTTTAGCTCTCTTTCCTCCGTCGTTGATACGGGAAGGTCGCTTACGTTGATCATCCGCAGCTTTATAGCGGAAAGCTGGGAAAGCAATGTTTCGGGCTCGTAGTCGTTTTGCAGCAGAAGCTCGCGCATGAGCCGCTTGAAAAATATATGCTTCTGTCCGGTTTCGCCCAGTATGCCTTGGCGGTAGCCGCGTCCCCGGAGCAGCTGGAGGCAGAAGGAGTGAAAGGTGCGCGCCTCTACGCCGCTCGCCGCCTGCGGGCTAAGGACGGGAAGTAAGCGAATGCGGCTTCGCATTTCATCGGCAGCTTTCTTGGAAAAGGTCATCAATAAAATATGCTGGGGCTGCACATCCTGTACAGCAAGCAGATAAGCGGTCCGGCACACGAGCACAGACGTCTTGCCCGAGCCGGCTCCCGCAAGTGTAAGCGCAGGCCCTATATTATGGCGAACCGCAGCAATTTGCGGTCTATTAAGTGAAATGCCGTACTGCTCCAAAGCGCGGAAAAAACGGGCGTCCGTCTCCCCGGCACCGACAAGCTGACGGCTTGTCTCGGCTTCTGCACGGGGAGCAAAGGGAACCTCGCTGTTTCGGATGCCTATGGGGAATGTATAATAGTCATTGCTCACTGCTTCATCACCTTCAGAAATAATATTTATTTATTATAACAGAACTTAAAAAGAATGAGGGATGCCGTCATGATTGGACCTGCCAGAAAAGAAGATGTACATGAGGTGCTGCCGCTGCTGCTTGCGGCGATTGGCCGCATCGCTTACTCCTTAGCGGGATGCGAGGATGAGGGTGAAGCAGAGCGCATTTTAGCCGGCTTTTATATTCGCGAGGACAATCGGATTAGCTATAAGCATGTGCTCGTCGATAGAGGGGAAGATGGCGTTGCAGGCATGCTGCTCAGCTATGCAGGAGACGGGGCGGCAGCGCTCGATGTCCCTTTTGTGACGCGGCCGGGACGGGATTCGGGTGCCCGCGCTGGTGAGATTATTGCCGTTGAGGCTAAAGAAGGCGAATATTATTTGGATTCGATCGCGGTCGCAGAGCGTTATCAGGGGCAAGGCATCGCAAAGGCGCTGATCGGCGCTTTTGAGCAGAAGGGCATGGAGGAAGGCTACAGCAGGCTGTCGCTGATTGTGGAGCCAGGCAATACGAGAGCATATGCGCTTTATAAAAAGCTGAATTATATCGAAGATGGCTCGATTCAAGTCAGCGGCAACCGCTATATTCGAATGGTGAAGCAGAAGAATTAGGATAAGAGGCGTAAGCCGGATAGTCTAGTTCTACATATCTCCGACCGCACGAGCTCCCGTTTAGGCAGGCGCATACCTTACATGCTGTTTGGAATGGTACCGCTGGCGTTTCCGGAAATGTTCACGACGATGAAGGAGCGTGCGGCCGTGTCCTCATGGCGGCAAATGTTCGGCATCGTCGGGATGATTATTGGCGTGGCGCTGCCTCCTCTCGTTTACGGAACGCTGGGCTGGGGACCGATGGGAGCTATTTTTGCGGGCATAGCGCTGCTTTTCTTCATCATCATGGTGTCGTCCAGCAAGGAGAAAAACGTCGCTTCGCGCCGATGAAACCGGTTTTCTGAAGTCCTTAAAATTTACGTTCTCGAACAAGGCGTTCGTACTATACGTCATCGGCAGTTTCTTTGTGCAATTTACCTTCGCAATGCTGCCGGCTGCTATACCCTTCTACACCAAATATGTACTTGCGGCCGCGGAGGACAGCAATACGATTTTGCTTGGCGCGATATTTATCGCTGTATTCCTTGCGTTTACGTATGGGGGAGATTGGTTCAGAAATGGGGAGCGCGCAAAATTTCCGATAATCATCCATGCGAGATTTTGGCGGATTTATACTCAATTAGTGAGAAAAAAGAGAAATATAAGGAACTTGTTTATACATTCGTTGGTCCTGCGGGTAATATCTCTCGGTCATGGACAAATATTGCTAATATAATGAATCTAGAATTTAATCATGTCTGTTTAGCTGGTAATGAACTTGCCGAGCATTCACATAACTATAAATTTCATACAGAACTTGAAATTGTATTGAAGAAAAGTGATGTAATTTTGACAGATTCATTACCGAATCAATTTCGAACAGAGGAGTACATAAATAAATATCAAATTACCTTAGAAAGAATGAAATTAACTAAAAAGCATTCAATATTGAATCCATGCCCTCCCTTTTTCCGAAATGAAGAAGTAAGCGAAGATGTAATATCCTCAGATTATTTTGTTGGTCATGAATTCAAAAAGAATTTAGTTTATGTACAACAAGCTATCATCTTATATTGTCTTTTCAACTAAACGGGTAACTATAGCTCAATAAACATCAGGACGAGGCTGCCGGTAAAAACGGCAGCTTCGTTGAGTAAAAACAAACTGTATCTTGATGCTTTTATATTTGAAGCATACCATTATAATGACAGTTAGTTTTGTGCTTCGTGGAGAATTATTTTTTTTGGTGGTACATCAAAATGGAGGTAATAATGAACATGGATGTGGCAAAATGTATTGCTGACAATAAAGATTTCTCAGGAACGATACTTGTTAAAAAGGACAAGGGAATTTTAACAGAATTAAGCTTTGGCTTTGCCAATCGATCGGAACAATTAAAGAATAATACATTCACTCGGTACGGAATAGCCTCGGGTTGTAAGCTTTTTACTGCAATTGCAATTTGTCAGCTTGTGGAGGAGAGAAAGCTTTCCTTTGATTCCAAGTTAAAAGAATGTCTTGATTTTAACTTTCCGAATTTTGAGGATGAAATAACTATCCATCATCTACTAACGCATACATCTGGAATACCCGACTACTTTGATGAGGAAGTAATGGATGACTTTGAAGAATTGTGGGTAGAAAACCCAATGTATCGAATAAGAAGTTTGAAAGATTTCTTACCACTATTTCAGTATCAGGCCATGAGGTTTAAAGTAGGGGAAAGGTTTCATTATAATAATGCAGGGTACATTTTGCTTGGTTTAATCGTTGAACAAGCAAGTCAGCTTAACTTTGACGAGTACATTCAAAAAAATATCTTCAAAAGAGCTGGCATGGAGGATTCAGGATATTTTGAATTAGATGCCCTCCCTCCAAATACAGCACAAGGCTATATTGATAATCACGATGGAAACTGGAGAACAAACATTTATTCATTGCCTGTAAAAGGAGGTTCAGATGGTGGAGCATTTGTAACGGTAAATGACATGGTTAAACTGTGGGAAGCACTAATAAATAATCTCCTTCTAAGTGAAGTTTATACACTGCAATTACTCACACCACACGTTCAGAAAGAGGACGATGACTTCTATGGCTATGGTGTATGGATTAAGAAAATGAAAAATGATACCATTTTAAAATATCATGTAATGGGATATGACCCAGGAGTTAACTTCCACTCCGCTTTCTATCCTGGAGAGTCGATAAAAGTTGCTGTGTGTTCAAATAAGTCGACAGGTGCGTTCGATATTATGGCTGCTATTGAAAATGAAATTGTTCAACAAATCGATGGCAGGTAATCTCCAGTTGCAAGTAAATACATAAACCATAGACGCCGAGAACACGTATCAGCCACATCCCAATAGCGGTACTGTACTCGAATTTTTGTGATCACCGGCTTCGTTTGAAGCGCACATACTATGGGGCTTCCCGATTTATCGCATCCGGCCTACTGAAGCCAAGAACGTGCGGAGTTATTATCGCGCGCGCAGAATCCAAGACGGAGATTGAGGAAATTATTAAGGAAGATCCTTTCCATAAAGAAAAACTCGCGGAATATACCGTTATTCCGTTTACGCCAACAATTTACGCCGAGTCTCTGGCATCTTTGCTTGGCGGAGGTATATGATATGGATATAAATTGAAAGGGAGGATGAAATCACGATGAGTTATGAAACCTATTTTCAATACTTAAAGGAACAGCAGTTGGACGAGCTTAAGCAATGGTTGTCCATCCCGAGCATATCTGCCCTGTCCGCGCATAAAGCGGATATGAACAAAGCGGCCGAATGGCTTGCGGACGCGCTCACCCGCGCGGGCCTCGAGAACGTGGAAGTGCATCAAACCGAAGGCCATCCGATCGTGTATGCCGATCATCTTCATGCTCCCGGTAAACCCACCGTGCTGGTTTACGGCCATTACGACGTGCAGCCAGTCGATCCGCTGCATTTGTGGACGACGCCTCCCTTCGAGCCGGACATCCGGGACGGCAAACTGTACGCGCGGGGCGCGACGGACGATAAAGGCCAGGTGTTTCTCTATATCAAAGCGATAGAAGCCATATTGAAGCAGGAAGAGCGGCTTCCGGTCAATATCAAGCTGTGCATCGAGGGCGAAGAAGAAGTTTCCAGCCGGAGCCTCCCCCCTTTCTTGACGACGAATCGGGATAAGCTGGCCACTGACGTCATCCTGATTTCGGACACATCGCTGCTCGAGCCGGGCAAGCCCGCCATCAGTACGGGACTTCGGGGATTGTGTTCGCTTGAGGTCACCATGAACACCGCGAATACCGATTTGCACTCTGGAACATATGGCGGGGGCGTTCCTAACGCGCTTCATGCCCTCGTCTCATTGCTTGCGACTTTGCACGATGATCGGGGCCGCGTAAGCGTCGACGGATTCTATGAAGGTGTGCCGGAGCTTTCACCGCTCATGAGAGAAGAGTTCGCCAAGCAGATGCTGGATGAAGATCAATTGAAGGCAAGTCTCGGTCTTGACGCGTTGTACGGCGAAGAAGGCTTCTCCTTTGTGGAACGCGTCGGAGCGAGGCCGACGCTTGAACTGAACGGTGTTTACGGCGGCTTTCAGGGCGAAGGCACCAAGACGGTCATTCCGAAGGAGGCGCATGTCAAGATCACCTGCCGCCTAGTTGGAGACCAGGACCCGCAGGACATTCTGGACAAGATTAAACGGCATTTGCAGAAGCATGTTCAGCCCGGCGCGAAGCTGCAAATCAAAGACGGCGAGAAGGCCCGCGCTTTCAACATCGATCCTTCCGACCGGATGCTGCAGTTGGCTGCGGATGCTTACGAAGACGTCTACGGCACGCGCGCTCTGTTCACGAAAGACGGAGGATCGATTCCGATCGTCGCAACTTTCTCCCGCGAACTGGCAGCTCCTGTCGTTATGATGGGCTTTGGTCTTCCGGACGAGAATCTGCATGCGCCGAACGAACATTTTCATCTGGGCAATTTCGACAAAGGGCTTCTGACGATCGTATCGTTCCTGAAGCGGTTATAGGTATGAAAAATCGCGAAGCGGCCGGCTTCGCGATTTTTTTTGAACACTGTTAGCAATGTGCTTCATTATTACAGGATGCATGAATAAGGAGAAAACAATTACATCAACTCAAATTAAAGACTTATTTAAAAAACATGGGATGCCTTTAGCAGAGCCGACCGAATTACACCCAGATAGTGTATTTCTAATGACTTTAAATGGTGTCACACCTGAACCTTTTCTTATTAATGATGAACAGTTAATCAGTATTTATATCATCCAGTGCTGGCGTTAAGAAAGGAATAAAGGATTTCGAGGATAATACGGCAACGGCGGATGTGGTAGCACATGGAAGATACCAGGTCGCGAATGTCTTGATATTTTATAACTACGAAGGTTCCCATACCCCTAAAGATGAACGAGTTGAAATGGTTGTAAAGGATTTGAAGTCTCTTACACAATGATATGATTAAGCTAAACATTCCTGTAGGGCCTAAGATTTGGCCTTTGTCAAAAAAGGAGCGCCTCTGTATGATGGGTTTGTCGAAAGGTCTAATAACCCAACACCATNTTCGAGATTTGAAAGAAAGGACTGTAATTAAGCTAAACATTCCTGTAGGGCCTAAGATTTGGCCTTTGTCAAAAAAGGAGCGCCTCTGTATGATGGGTTTGTCGAAAGGTCTAATAACCCAACACCATCAAGGAGGCGCTCTTACTATGAAGTTTAAGCAATCAGCCAGACAAAATCAACGCATTGAAAGAATATCTACATCTCACCTTGTTGTGGGTATAGATATCGCGAAGGAAACTCATGTAGCACAAGCAACTAATTTTCGCGGCATCATACTTAGTAAGCGACATCTATCATTCTCAAATACAATTGAAGGATTCGAAAAATTAGAACGATGGRTMGATGGATTACAACAGAAAYACCGTTTAAAAGGRCTCATAATTGGTATGGAGCCGACAGGGCACTACGGGTATAACCTGGCGAATTGGCTTGCCGACAAGGGCAAGAGCGTTGTCATGGTGAATCCGGCCACCACCAAACGAAACAAGGAGAACCRGGATAATTCTCCCTCCAARAGTGATCCGAAGGATGCGCTTGTCATTGCTGACGTGGTTAGCCGAGGCTACTACTATGAATACTCGCAACAAGCTATCGTTTTTCAAAGGTTGAAAACGATTATGAGTGAYCGGGAATTTTGGGTGWCGAATAGTGTACGGCTGCAGAACCGGATCATTCGCTGGTTAGACATTCGCTTCCCTGAGTATTTCTCAGTGTTTGAAGACTGGACCTGCAAACGGTCCTTAGCTANCGAATAGTGTACGGCTGCAGAACCGGATCATTCGCTGGTTAGACATTCGCTTCCCTGAGTATTTCTCAGTGTTTGAAGACTGGACCTGCAAACGGTCCTTAGCTACGCTTAAAGAATTCCCTTCTCCGCAGGATCTAGCGWCTCTGTCCGTATCAGAAGTGATYACAGGATGGAGAGAACATATGAAGCGAGCCGGTGGCTCCACTGGCATGCAGAAAGCTGCRCAGCTCATCGCTCAAGCTAAGCGAAGYGTAGGCGAAACGACTGCCCTCGATGAAGCAAAGCAGGATTTGGGGCGGCTATTTCAAGAGTTCGAACGGATTGTTGAGATACTAGAAAGAATAGAAAAGGATATACAAGTGTTGCTCAGTGAAATTCCTATGGCCAATCAGCTTCGATCTATYGGCCTAGGCACGATCTGCATTGCAGCCATTCTATCAGGTGCTGGCGACCTCAGGCAGTATGCCCATGGACGTCAATTATTGCGTAAGGCAGGCTTAAACCTAGCCGAAAGCACTTCGGGGAAGCGCAAGGGACAGATCGTRCTTTCTAAAAGAGGTGATGCTATGCTGCGAAAATATCTGTATCTGGCTATGCTCCAACTTGTTGGAAACAACCCTGTGTTCCGACAGCTGCATAAGAATAATGTTCAAGTCAAGCAAATGAAGAAGCATCAATCGGTATTTAAACTGATTGGGAAATTGGCACGAATCATCATCGGCATTGTTAGTCGGGGGGRAACTTTTTCTCCTGAAAAAGCTGTCYCTACCTRSATTCAAGCTGCCTAAGACRGAWTAAACGATCACGTATATTGACTCATTCGCAGGATTTCACAAAGAAAGCACGGAGGACCGAGTTCGTACCCGATAAGGGCTCAGACCCGTCAGCTAAACGCWATCGGTCTCCACGCCTTGGCCAGGTGTAACGAAGGAATGTAAGGGCATAGACCCGTAGAGCTATGGGATGGTGAACCCCAAGGAAATTGTGGAGTATGCGTGCAGAAGAATAGTACTTG
>NZ_LMRV01000047.1 GCF_001428245.1 Paenibacillus sp. Soil522 | reverse complement strand
AGTGAAGATGCCCGCCTTTCCATTCTATGGAGCGCCACTTCTGTTTCAAGGAACTGAGTGATACCGGATACGTCAGCTTCCAACCAGCTTTCGTTCGGTCTATACGCATGATGCCGCGCCCAACACTGCTGCTGTCCGGCTTGACGATCAGTGAGTCGTACTGCCTCATCATCCTTAGAATTGAGGCCGCTGTGGCCCGATTGGTCGTTGGCATATGCGGACGCAAGTTCGCGTTTTGCCATAGCAAGCGGTGAATTTGCAGCTTGCCGTAACGATTTCGGCGGTTAAACAGAAGGCGTCCTCTGCGCAGGAAAGAAGACAAAAGACGAATTTGATGTTTGTTTGAAAAGAATGTCCGATTGTGTATGACCGACGGAACAGTGACAGTCGTTCGAACGTAACCATTATTTCGTTTAACGTAAGCCTTCACAGTCGATTGTCCTGTCCGAAGATCGGACAGTCGGAAGAAGCAGGGGGTAAYGCCATATTTTTTACCAGCCTTTACGTAAAGATCAACGTTTTCAGATTTCGATRCGCTGGTGGGAATCTTACGATGCACACTATTATCTACTAGAATGCCTACATATGGGTGATGCAGGGCTATCCCTCCTTTATCCAATATCAATGCTTAAACTAAGCAATTGTGATAATAAGATATGCGGTAATCAGTTGAGGGGGATGGTCATGAGTCATGGCTTAGGGAATGTTCCGCTTTTAACGCTTGTTTAGAAGCTGTGGATGTTCCGACAGCTGCTTCAGCACGCGCACGATTTCCTGCTCTGGGCAGTCGCACAGGTCATATGGATTTTCTACGATCGTCCCTCTGCTTGCTTCCAGTGAAGCGGAGACCGCCTCTTTTATATTCGTTTCTTCATATTCAGCATGAATAACATTGGCCGCATGTGTGCGGTTTTTTTGCCTTGAGCCGACATTGACGAATGGCAGCTGGAAAAACGGCGCTTCAATGATGCCGCTGCTGCTGTTTCCGACGAGCAGATTAGCCTGAGATAGGAGGAACAAATAATCGCTCGAAGGAACCGAAGCATAGTAGCGGCGAAGGGAGCTTTCTTGGACGAAGCTGTACAGCTTTTCCTTGAACACTTCCCCGCCCGCGTCGCTGTTCGGGCCGATGACAATAAACTGTGTCTGCTTCATGTCGCGCAGCGCATTCAGCACCGGTTCGATTTGCGCATCAAACGAAACCGGATCCTTCGAATCGGGGTGCATAGCCAAGAGCACTTTGGGATGCGCCGTCGCAAGCTCATAAAGGGCCATGAGCCGCTCGCGTTCCACATTCGGTAGATCGAATACCCGCTGCACTTCCGTTTTTCTAAGTGAACCGACCGGAATAACCCGCCAATGCGCTTCGCCGCGGTTTACTAGGAAATGCTGAGCTTCTGCGTTGGAGACGAAATGCAGGTGAGCAAATGTCGAAATCGCGTGGCGTACCGTATCGTCCGCTGAGCCGCTGCATTCTCCGCCATGAAGATGGACAATGCCGATATTTTGATAGTGTGCAACAATCGCTGCTGCGAGCATTTCGCCTCGGTCACCTAACAGCAGAACGATGTCAGGCTTGTTATATTGGATGATATCGGAAAAATAAATGATCCCGAGTCCGACCGACTGGGACATCGCATAGGTGGAATCGCCTTTTACTAATATGGACGGCGTGCCTGCTATGGATAAACCATCTTTTTGAATTTGATCAAGCGTGTACCCGTATTCGTCCAGCACATGCATGCCGGTGGCGACCAGCTTTAGCTTAATATCAGGATCACGCTCAAGCTCAAGCAGAAGAGGACGGTAAATGCCATAATCCGCCCTCGTTCCCGTGATGCAAAGAATGTTCATATTTGCCTCCTTACGCCAGCCCTTGCCAAGAGAGCGGTTCGCCTTTCTTGAACGAATGCGTTGTTTTTTTGCCGAGCAGTTGCTTATATTGAGCCGCGTCAATCTCGCCAAGAGGCCGCAATAGTTGAAGGTCCGACTCCTGGATCACGTGACCGGCAGGTAAATCTTTCCCTGCATATACGCCCCGGCGGACCAGCTCCCTCGTCTGCTCTTCCACCTCAGTCACCCGTTTTTGCGTAATGCCAAGCGCCAGCTCGACATGCCGAATCGCCTCGATCATCCGTCTAAACGGCTCCGGCTCCATCGAAGCTTGGTGATCCGGTCCGGACATTGTGTGGTCCAACGTAAAATGCTTCTCCAAAATCTTGTATCCGAGGGCGGCTGCGGCAATGGGCACCTCCATTCCAACGGAATGGTCGGAGTAGCCTATTATACCGCCGAAAGCCGGCTTTAGCGTTTCGATGACGCGCAGGTTAATACTGCCATAGGGAGCCGGATAAGCAGAAGTACAGTGCAGCAGCGCCACTTTCGGCGCTTGCTTCAGCACGGCAAGCGCTATTTCTATTTCGCCTAACGTCGTCATTCCGGTCGAAAGGACGACCGGCTTGTGGAAGGAGCCAACTGCTGCAAGCAGTTGTAAATTTGTAATGTCGCCGCTCCCGATCTTAAACGCCTCGATCCCCATTCGGTTTAACGTGTAGGCGCTCTTAATATCGAATGGGGTGGCGAGAAAGGTTACGCCTAACGTATCGCAGAAGCTTTTCAACTCGAGAAACGCGGATTCGTCCAGCTCCAGACGGCGCAGCATCTCCAATTGTGTCGAATCGGTAGTAGAAGCCTTCTGATACTCGACCAGCGCCGCTTGATCGGATACAAGCTCCTCGCTGCGGAACATTTGAAACTTCACTGCGTCAGCGCCGCAATCACGGGCGGAAGCGACCATTTTTTTGGCTAACTCCAGCGAGCCGTTATGGTTGACACCGATTTCCGCGATGACGTACATCGGTTGAATATTCGAAATGGTATGTTTTCCGATCCTCAGCTCCATAGTCATTCCTCTCCTTTTAATGCTTCGGCAAGGCTCTTTACGACATGTGCTTGCTCTTTGAAAGTTATATTTGTATAGAAAGGGATGGCAATCGTCCGATCGGAAGTGCTTTCGCTGACCGGAAAATCGCCGGGTTGAAACCCGAACTGACTTTGGTAGACCGGAAACAAGTGGATGGAAGGGAAATACGGTTTACTTTGGACGCCCCTCCGCGCCAGTCGTTCGATCACTATTTCGCGGTCTGCGTCTTCCGGAAGCTTCACGATAAAGACGAACCAGCTCATTGTCGAATCAGGCAGCGGCTTTAATGTTTTCACTGGCAGCCCGGCTTTGTGAATCAAGCGAATATACCTTTCGGCTGCTCGTTCGCGCTTGGTCAAAATTGTCTTCAATCTTTCCATCTGAGCCAATCCGATAGCAGCCTGCAGATCGGACATCCGATAGTTGTAACCGATGCGATCATGCGTCAGCCAGTCACTTCCAGGATCTCGTCCTTGGTTGCGCAGACTGCAGGCAAGGTTAAAGTAATGTTCGTTGTCAGTCAGCAGTACGCCGCCTTCCCCAGTCGTAATTTGTTTGTTCGGATAAAAAGCGAAGACGCCCATATCTCCCAAGGTTCCGACCGGGTTGCCTTTCCAGGTCGCGCCTATTGCTTCGCATGCATCTTCAATAATAAAGAGCTTATGTTTATCTGCAATTCTCTTAATCTCGTCCATATGGCACGGCTGACCGAATACATGGACGACCAAAATCGCTTTCGTATTCGGCGTAATAGCCGATTCGATCAACGTCGTATCAATGTTAAACGTATCCGAGTCGATATCGACGAATACGGGTTTGACACCCTCGTAAAGCAAACAGTTGCCGGATGCGACAAAACTGTACGGCGTAGTGATCACTTCGTCGCCGCTTTGCAGCCCTAGCGCTTTGACGGCAACATGGAGTGCGCTTGTTCCGCTGTTCATAGCTGCCGCATGAGAGACATTAAACGTATCGCAGAAGCTTTGTTCAAACCGGAGAAGCGTATCACCGAAGCTGAGCTGCCCCGAGTTTAAAACCTTCATCACGTATTTTTTCTCTAAAGCGGTGATATTCGGCTTAGATAAAGGAACTTCCATTTATAATCGATCCTTTCCCGTGCAGTTTTGATAAGAAAAAGTCTACTATTAATGTATTATTCCGATCGGTTGTTGTTCCTGAAGATTTGCCTATCTTCTCTCTTAAACCACAAAAATAGATGATTTGCTTATAACCATACCTTCTCTCAAAACATAACATAGAGTATTAGACAACCGCTCCGCGGCTGTCTCTAAAATGTCGCCCGAACCGTGCAGAGCCGCTTTCCTGAAACGAGTCCAGACTGCAGCCATTCATTCGAAGGAGGGGGAATGATGAACATATCATCCCAAAAAATATCAAGCTTTTTCAGAAATAAAAAAATTTTAGTAACTGGAGGTACCGGCTCCATCGGCGAACGGATCGTGTCGACGCTGCTTACTTATGAGCCGGAGCAAATCGTCGTATTTAACCGAGACGATACGAAACAGTATTTAATGAAGCAGAAATATGCGAACGAAAAAAGGCTTCATTTCATACTGGGAGACGTGCGTGATTATGAAACCGTAAACTTTGCCGTACGAGGAATGGATATCGTGTTTCATGCAGCAGCTTTGAAGCAGGTTCCCATCTGTGAGGAAAACCCGTTCGAAGCGGTGAAAACAAACAATTACGGCAGCGATAACGTCATTCGCGCCAGCATCTTGAACAAAGTAAAGAAGGTCATCAACATCAGCACCGACAAGGCAATCAATCCGAGCAACACGATGGGGGCCACCAAGCTGATTACCGAGAAGCTGTTCAAGCAAGCGAACTACATGCTGAACAACAAGGACACGAAGTTCTGCTCCGTACGTTTCGGCAATGTGATTGGTTCAAGAGGATCGGTTTTTCCCGTTCTAATGAATCAAGCCTTAACGGGGAAACCGATGACGATCACGGACCCCAACATGACTCGTTTTTTTATGTCTATTCAAGAGGCGGCCAATTTGACAATTAAGGCTGCTTGCTATTGTGAAGGTGGAGAGACGTTTATTTTGAAAATGGAGTCATTAAAGCTGGAGGACTTGAGCTTAGCCGTTCAGCAGTACTGCCTGAATAAAGGATTGCCTTTGCCGGTCGTGCAGATTGTCGGAACTCGGCCGGGGGAGAAGCTTCATGAGGAATTGCTTACTGAAGAAGAATTAGCGACTTTAGTTGAGGATGATGAATTGTATGTCGTTCTTCCTATATCCAGAGGGGGGCTTGAATTTCGACACTTCCAGCCGTCCGTAATAACTTTATACCGTTCGGATAAAGGCCCTAAGGTTTCAATCGAGCAACTGCTTGCGATTTTGTCAAGTTATGGGGAGGAATAGAGGTTCAAATGCATAATAAAACTTGGCTTATTTGGCGGCATAGTATTGATTTCCTTGAAGCCTTCAAGTCGCTTCATTACGACAATGTGCCGCTGGGCATCTTGATGCTCCGGGATTTTCAGAAATATATGTTGCGTCATTCCAAGGCTTTCGGAAATGCGAAGCTGAAAAAAGCAGGGCCAATCCGCAATTTGCAAGCCGCTTGCAGTCCTTATCTCGTGCCTGCAAAACCCAACCTTAACAAATCCGGCTATACGATTGTCCGCGCTGAGCTATTCGGCATGTCGAAAGGCTCAGGTGGAGAAAAGTTATTGTTCGTTGCCCATCACCATCGTGAATACCGATCCATGTTGAAGATAAAGGAATGTCGTCCGCTCATATACTTGCATGGACTTCCACCGGCACGGCTTTCTCCTGCTATGGCCCAAAAGACGATGGGAGCGCTGCGCACACTCTTATCCTCCGCCCGCACACCAGCTGTTTTCCGCAAATCTGCCTTTCGATCGTGGCTCACGGCGCGCGTCAAAAAGGCGATGTTAGATGTACGCAGAGTGCATACCTTGTTCAATCGATATTCCATTCGCCGTACGGTCTACGGATCGACGATCAATCATCACGGGGCTTTGATAACATCTTTTGCCCAATCACGCAAAGTGCACACGGTTAATATCCAGCACGGACTAATGGCTCCGATCGCGCATTTTCCGGTCAATGCTGACCTTAACTTCGTATGGGGCAAGTCTCATGCGGATTTTCTTAAATCTTATGGGGCGCCGCCCAACAAAATTGTCGTCAGCGGACCATGTTTCTATCGTAATTTACCGACAGGCAATAAAGCCGCGGCTAATATGGGCAGCGCTCACCTACAGGTACTTGTTGCACTACAGCCATTAGGAAATCAATACAATAAAACTCTTATTCGATCCATTGAGCAGGCAGCCAAACCATTCGAAGAAAAAATCGCTATTACGTATAAATTGCATCCGGATCAAGGCAGTACTTCACCTTTTCGCAGTAGCTTGAGATGCAGAAAGTCTAAAATTTTTAGACATGGCATATTGCCTCTCAACGAGATGATTGACCGATCGGACGTGGTGATTACTCCTTACTCCTCTGTCGCATACGAGACTCTTATCAGCGCTAAACCCGTTATATTTTATCGAAAGCCGGGATATGTGTACTATATTAGAAACGCGCCGGTATGTTTCCATTCGGCAGCTGGACTCAAGCAGATATTCTCCAAAGCGATTGCGAACCGGGGATACTTGTCCTCGCTGCTTACAAGAATGGGCGTCATTGATAAGGTGAAACCTGGAGGAAACAGCAATCGATTCATTTGGTCTTCACTGCGCCGTCTTACCGCGAACATAGCCTCGAAGGACGAAGCAGAGCCAATACTTGAATTAGAGCCAATACTTGAATTAGAACCTGAACCTGAACTTTTGAGCACCGCTATTAAATAGAAAATAGTAGTACTATTAATGTTAAAAGCAGCCTGTTCTTCTCAGAGGACGGCTGCGTTTTTTTTGTTTATTTCATTGACCATCGTATTATTATCTTATAGAGTTAAGTTGTATTTTACCAGTAAAATATGCTACAAATGCCGATATGAGGTGGAAACGGGAACGATGATAAAAATGTCCATCCGCGCTATAATAACCATTCTTCTCTTAACTCTAATATGGCCTGCAGCAATAGGACATGCCGCAAATAATCTATTAATAAATGCAAGCTTTGAAAACGTATCGGGAACGGCTCCTAATGATTGGGGCCATGATGCCTATCTAAAGGAAGAGCATATAACCTCCTATACGATTAGCGGCGCAGAAGCCCATACGGGCAGCTATTCGGCCGTGCTCGAGAATGTCGAAGCGAATCACTCGCGCTGGACGCAAACGATCAGCGTTAAGCGGAAGTCGGTATATAAGATTTCCGGATATGTGAAGGCGGAGCAAATAGGTCCGGATGCAACCGGAGCGCATTTTTTTATTGACGGCGTTGCCGTTACATACCCTGATGTGTTGGATACGAACGGAAAGTGGGCCTACGTTCATTTTTACGCGAAGACGGGCAAGGATCAGAGCAGCATTACGTTCGGCGCAAGCCTTGGCGGCTACGGGAGCATTAATACCGGGAAAGCATACTTCGATGACGTGAGCGTAGAGAAGGTATCGAAGGCTCCCGCCGGCGAGGAGGTTTTTAGCCTGGTGCCTACGGAAACAAGCCAAGGTGCTGAGGCTGCCGGTACGGGCGGATCTGTATTTCCTTTGCTTATGTTTACCGCTCTGTTCAGCTTGTTTTTTGCGTTTATTTACAAGAAGCTGCTTCGCGGTCGAAGCTGGCTGGACGGGAAGCCGCATAAGCATAAAATGATAGTTGCTCTCGTATTCATTGGGGCGCTAGCCCTACGGCTATGGATTGCTGTTTCGAGCAAAGGCTATGCCAACGATATTGCTTTGTTTATGGCTTGGGCCGACCATGCCGCGAAGCAGGGGCTTTCCGGATTTTACCATACGGGAATGTTTGTAGACTACCCGCCTGGCTATATTTATATTCTTTATGGATTAGGCATCATTAAAAATACGCTCTCGCTTGATGCCGCTTCTCATGCAGCGATGCTGCTGTTCAAACTGCCTGCGATATTAGCCGATTTGGCAGCTGCTTATTTTATATTTCAATCGGGTAAAAAGAAAGCAGGCTACTCCGTATCTTTAGCACTTGCGCTGCTCTACTTATTCAATCCGGCGGTTATTGTGGATTCGGCCGCATGGGGGCAGGTCGATTCGATATTTTCGCTAGTACTCGTGCTGTCCATTCACGGCATTGCGGAAAATAAAATCGGGCGCGCTTCCGTATGGTATGCCATTGCGGCGCTCATCAAGCCGCAAGCGTTCATTTTCATGCCGGTGCTGCTGCTTTGGTTCGTTTGCCGGAGGGCCTGGAAGCAAATTCCGGTGAGCGCATTTTATGGCTTTACGACGTTTATTTTGCTCGCGCTGCCATTTTTCTGGGGCAATGGGGGACTTTCTGGTCTCATCCAATTGTACAAGGGAACGTTAACCTCCTATCCTTATGCGACGCTGAATGCGTTTAACCTTTATGCGCTTACGAATGATAATTGGAAGCCGGTTACCGATATGTGGCTGCTGTTTTCGTTCCAAAGCTGGGGGACAATCTTTATTTTGGCAGCAGCTGCGTTAGCAGTATTTTTCGCATTGAGGAAGCGGAATGGCGATTCATCGAAGCGCGCTTATTTTGTGGCTATGGTGCTGATCGTCGTCGTGTTCATCGGTGTAACGAAAATGCATGAGCGTTATCTGTTCCCTGTACTGCTGCTTGCAATCTTTGCCTACATACAGTCGCTAGACCGAAGATTGCTAATGGTATACTTAGGATTTAGCATGACGTGCTTCGTCAATATTGCTTATGTGCTGGACTACAGCAAAGTAAGCACGAACGTCCCTTTTAACGGCATTGTTTTATTATGTTCTCTAGCCAATATTGGCTTGCTGCTATACTTGCTTTATATCGGATATGATAAATATGTACGAGGCAGGGTGAGGCCGGTAAGTCCGTTATCGGAGGACGAGCTGCTGCAGACGGACCGCAGCATTTTATCGGCGTTTAAAATCGAAGCGCCCCCGGCAGTGAAGCAGGAGTCTAAGCTGCTGGAGCGCAAGGATTGGATTTGGATGGGGGCGACAACGCTCGTTTACGCGTTTGTTGCCCTATACCAGCTTGGCGAGATGAAAGGACCGGAAACCGCGTGGCAGCCTGCAGCGGCCGGTCAAAGCTTTTTCGTTGATTTGGGCGAAGTGAAGCAGCTTGACCGCATTAACAGTTTTGGCGGAGTTGGCACGGGGAAATTCAAATACGAATTTAGTCAAAATGGCACCGATTGGGACAACGTGATAGAAATAGACAGCAGCCATGTCGCCGTGTTTACTTGGACCAGCCAGCCGGCTGCGCTGCAAGCCCGTTATATAAAGCTTACTGCTGTACAAGCAGGGTTCTCTATGCATGAGATCGCGATCTATGGGCCAAGCAACAAAATACCTCTGCCAATCGTCGGAATAAATGATGAGCTTGCGAAAGATGCCAAAAGAGGCAGCGTGCAGCTGCTGTTCGATGAACAACAGCTGGCGAAGGTTGAAGCGGCCTATATGAACGGATCTTATTTCGATGAAATTTATCATGCCCGTACAGCCTATGAGCATTTGGAGCATATTGTCGCTTACGAGAACACGCATCCGCCGCTTGGCAAACTTATCATTGCACTCGGTATTAAGCTGTTTGGCCTTAATCCGTTTGGCTGGCGCATAGCGGGTACGCTATTTGGCATTGGGATGCTGCCGTTAATGTATGTATTCGCAAGAAGGCTGTTTAATAGCAGCGTTTATGCAGGACTTGCCACAGCGCTGTTTGCTGCCGATTTTATGCACTTTACGCAAACGAGAATTGCGACAATTGACGTATACGGCGTATTTTTCATTATGCTGATGTTCTATTTCATGCACAAATATTATTCATTAAGTTTTTACCGGGCTAAGCTCGGCGTTACGCTTTTGCCTTTGTTTTTGGCAGGGTTGTTTTTCGGAGTAGGTGTTGCTTCCAAGTGGATCGTGCTCTATGGGGGCGTAGGCCTGGCGGTAATGCTCGGCATATCCCTATTTGCAAGGTACAGGGAGTATGCGGCTGCCAAACGGATTCTGTGCAAAGCCAACACGTATGATCTATCCTTTTACAATGAAAAGCTGCAGCATATTATAAAGGTATTTCCCCGTTATACGATCATAACGCTTGCAATTTGTCTCGTGTTCTATATCGTTATACCGCTTGTGATTTATGCTTTGTCCTATATTCCGGTACTGACCGTTATGGATGAAGGGTATACGGTAAAAAGCTTTATCGATTATCAAAAGCATATGTTTAGTTACCATAGCCATCTCGTTTCGACGCATCCATTCTCTTCCTCCTGGTGGGAGTGGCCGTTTATGAAGAGGCCGGTATGGTATTATTCAGGCGATAATATGGCCGGGGGCATGAAATCAACGATTGTAGCGATGGGAAATCCGCTCATATGGTGGGCAGGCATTTTCGCGATGGCGGCGACGATTTGGATCAGCATCAAACGAAGAGACCAAGCGATGTATCCGGTATGGATCGCCTTCTCGGCGCAGTACGTGCCTTGGATGTTGGTTACCCGGCTTACGTTTCTTTATCACTATTTTGCGATGGTGCCGTTTATCATACTGAGTTTGGTGTATATATTCAAGGTGATCGAAGAGAAAAGGCCGGGCTTTAAGCTTGTGCGGAACCTCTTTTTGGCGGCATCGATTATGTTATTTATCGTTTTTTATCCCGCTTTATCCGGTATGACCGTAAAAAACTGGTATGTGGAGCATTTGCTGCGCTGGTTCCCGAGTTGGTTATTTTAAAATATAAGAAAGTATAAATTTGAACCTTATACGATGCTTATATTTCACCGCGAAACGAGCCTTTGCCGTCAAAGACAGCGCCAGCCGTTTACGCTTGAGAAAGGGGCATACGAATGAAGCAAGCGGCTGTGAAGTACAGCATTATCGTTCCTATGTATAACGAAGAAGAGGTCATCGAGCATACGTATGAGCGGCTAAAGCTGGTTATGGATAGCGCGGACGACTCGTATGAGCTTATATTCGTCAATGATGGCAGTAAAGACCGTACCGTTGAATTAGTCTCCATGATCAGCAATTTCGATCCGAACGTCCGTCTCATTAACTTCTCTCGTAATTTTGGGCATCAGATCGCGATTTCGGCCGGGATGGACTATGCGAAGGGAGATGCGATTGTCGTCATCGATGCGGATTTGCAGGATCCGCCTGAGGTCATTATCGATATGATTGCGAAGTGGAAGGAAGGCTTTGAGGTCGTATACGGCAAGCGGCTAAAGCGTAAAGGCGAGACCGCGTTTAAGAAGCTGACCGCAAAAATTTTTTATCGCATCTTGCGAGGCTTGACCAATGTCGATATTCCGGTTGATGCGGGCGACTTCCGTTTAATCGACCGGAAGGTATGCGACGTGCTGCGCGGCTTGAAAGAAAAAAAACGGTTCGTGCGCGGCCTGATTAGCTGGATCGGCTTCCGGCAGACAATGGTCGAATACGAGCGTGAGGAACGTTTTGCAGGCGAAACTAAATATCCGTTAAAGAAAATGATCGCCTTTGCGATTGACGGGATTACCTCGTTCTCTTATAAGCCTCTGAAAATTGCCGCCTATATCGGCTTTGCCTTATCGTTGACGAGCTTTCTCTACCTGATAGTCGTCATATTCCAGAAGCTGTTTACGGGCAGCACAATTGCGGGATGGGCTTCGATCGTCGCGGTCAATCTATTTTTTAACGGTATCATCCTTATGCTCCTTGGCATAATCGGCGAATATATCGGAAGGATTTATGACGAGTCCAAAAACAGGCCGCTTTATATCGTGCGTGAGTTACAGGGCTTCCCGGAGAACGAAGGCAATATAACGGCGGCAGCCAAGGATTCGGACCGGGTTAAAGAATATGTCTAAAACGGTACGTAAAAGGCTCATTGCGCAATTCATAGCATTTAATATAGTCGGACTGCTTAATACGGCGGTCGACTTCTTGCTGTTCACTCTTCTGATTTGGTTAGGCACTTATTATTTACTGGCCCAGGTGATCGCTTACGGCGCAGGAATGATCAACAGCTTTGTACTTAACAGCCGATATACCTTCGGTAAAGGCGACAGGTTAACCAAGAGGCGGCAGCAGCTGGGCATCAGCGTTAGGTTCATCGCTTGGAATGGAATTCTGCTTGGCATCACGCTGCTCTTGCTTGCCGTCTTAACGGAGTGGTGGCGAATAAATGAAGTAATCGCCAAGCTTATTGTAACGGCGGTTACCGTTTTACTGAATTTTTACGGGAGTAGAAGATGGGTTTTCGCGTCGGGTGGATCGCAGAAGGAGAGCAGTTAGCGGGAGGCGGGAAAGATGAAAAAAATATTGTCCTATACTGCTTACCTTAATAACCTGCGATCCAGTCGTAAACCCCACGTATCGCTTAATCATTCACGCTACGATGTAAACGGCATCAGAGCCCATTTTCTGCAAGTTACAGCACCAATGCTATCGCCCGTTCATAATATAAGTTGACTGTATCCCTTAACCTTGTTAAACCATAAAAACCCGCGCAAGGAGGGGTGACAAACATTGAAGGGTAGCGACCAGAAGAGCAAGTTTTTGTTGACGCATCGTGAACGCGAGGTATTCGAGCTTTTGGTACAGGACAAGACAACAAGAGATATTGCACAGCAACTATTCATCAGCGAGAAGACCGTCCGCAACCATATTTCTAATGTCATGCAAAAGTTGAACGTAAAGGGTCGTTCACAAGCGGTTGTCGAGCTAATCAAGCTTGGTGAATTACAAATCTGACATAGCAACACAATCAGACGGCATCGTGACAGGGGTGCTGTCTTATTTTTTGCCCAAAACGGCTTCAGGGGACAATCATGAATGGTAACGCTCAACTTGTGAAGAAGCTTTCTAAGTTATGGAAAATAGACAGCTGACCGTTGATCGAAGCAGTGGAATCAAGATAGATATAGTTACAATTTGCTATTTTTGGTCAATAATCAATAGGATTATGGTATAATCGAACCATATTTGAACAATAAATTGTGTGATTGCTTACGAAATGAACAGCCAATCTCAAACTCTATAGGAGGATAAGATGTTAAAAATTAGTCTTTTTCTAATTTTGATGTGGTTGTTTGGCAACCCATTTATCGCCATTCTCGTCATGCTTATTGTGCTTTATGTGCTGGACCGCCGCTTTGTCGGGTTAACGCCAAGCCTATTTAAACCGTTAAAGAGGATTTCCAGAATAAAAAAGCTCAGACAGCAAATAAACCGTTCGCCGAATGATGTATCCTCCAAGCATGAGCTTGCCCGCCTTTTAATCGAGAGAAAGAAATATAGCGAGGCTGTCCGCTTACTTGAGCCGCTGCAGCATACGCTCGAGGACTCGGCAGAATTTTGGGATGATCTAGGAGCCGGCTGTTTGTATAGCGGAGACGAGGACCGCGGGGTAGTATTCACGCTCCGCGGGCTGGACCTTAATCCGCGTGTCAAATACGGCGCTCCTTATTTGCGTCTCGCGTCGCATTTTTCGAGCGGCCGGACGGAGCAAGCTCTTAAGCATATACATGCTTTTCAGGCGATTAATTCCTCATCCTGCGAAGCTTATGAACAGCTGGCTTCTATTTATAAGAAGCTTGGAGATGGACAGGAAGCTAGACGATCTATCGAGGAAGGGCTGCGTATTTACCGGATGCTTCCGCGCTATAAGAAACGGCAGGAACGCAAATGGGCCGTTCGGTTGTTTTGGAGAAAGATAACCGGTTAATGCAGGCTGCCTGCAGCACGGCCTGCCCTCTCCGTTTGCATATGCAGTTGCTATCATTTGTTAACGGCAGCTCTATTGCCGTTTGGTTTAGGATGCTACATAATGAACTCTATAATAGATAGAAGGGCAAGATGCAGGAGATGCAACGCAACATTTGGCTTGTGGCGATCAGTGTTATCGTCGTTTTAGTTTTATTGAATAACACGGCTTATTATTTTCTTGCGAAAAAAACGCTGGAAGACTCTTTTAAAGAAGAACTCCTGACTCATGCAAAACGGCTGGAAATTTCACTGGAGCAATCCCGCGAGGGCTCCGAGCAGTTCCAAAATCAGATTGGGCGTGAATTGCGCTCCGCATCGATTGCAATTCAATATGCCCTTGATCCTGATATTGAGAAGGTAACGACCGAGCAATTGATGGAGCTCCGCGACAAGCTGGGCCTTAGCCACATTACGCTTCTCAAGAAATTGCCCGATGATATTGTGTTATACAAGTCGTCCAACGTGAACCAGCTAAATACGAGCACGAAGACATGGAAGCCGTGGTATGAGGTATTTAACCAGCTGTTCGAGAATAAGAATGCCTCGGTGGACTGGCTTGGACAATCGCTTCCGAATTTCTGGAGCGGACCTTTCGAGGTATCTACGACAGATGTGGATAAGCTTAACAAATGGGGCTATTATTACGACGGGGCTACTAATTATATTATTGATCCGTATGTGGATTATGAACGGCAGGAAGAGTATGAAATGGCTACAGGCGTTCATCGGATGATCGAAAACTCCATACAAAGCAGCGACTCATTGAAGGAGATCGCCTTCATTAATCCGGAAACGTTCCCTGATGGTAAAGAGACGATTAATCCGAAGGGCTTGGTTCAAGGACATAAAGTGCAGGAGCCTATTTTTTACGGCTCATATAAGATAAAGTCAGCGGAGGATACGAAGCTGGTGCGTAAAGCTTATTTCTCGAAGAAAACCGTCACTTTGCGTGAAAATATTGACGGAAATGAAATTTTTAAAATGTACATTCCGGTATTTGTAAACGAAAACGGCATTAACATTACCGATCGGGACGGACAGCCGATGAACAGCTACGTCCTGATGCTCACCTCTGATTATCATGTCATTCAAGAAAAATTGGATTCACAGTTTTTGAATTTAGGCATGATCATTCTTGCCGTAACCGGCTTCAGCTTGTTAATAGCCATTCTTACAATGAGATATTACAGACAGTCTCGCGATAAGGTTGTTCGTGTCACGCAAGAAACCTATGTTGACGAGATCAACCAAATGTTCCAATCGATCAGAGCGCAGAGACATGATTTCTTGAACCATGTGCAGACGATTCACTCTTTGGCGGAGCTGAACAAATCGCGGGAGCTCGTTGCCTATACGAAGGAGCTAACTGGCGATATACGAATGATGAACGATATTATTAATATCGGTAATCCGGCTATTGCAGCGCTTGTCCGCGCGAAAATTTCGCAGGCGGAGAGCCTTAAAATTCAATTCAGCTGCTCGTTTACAGGATTGAATATGCAGGAGATGGGCGTTAGGACGCTTGATGTCAATCGCATGCTCGGGAATTTGATCGATAATGCCTTCGACGAGGTGCTTAAGTATGCCGAGGATCGGCGTCATGTTACGCTAGTTGGCAAGCAGACGCCCGCATCTCTTGAATTTATAGTAACGAACACCTGCGATCATGCGGAAGAAGCGGTATTGCAGCCTATTTTCGAGGCAGGCTATTCGACCAAGCAGCAGGATCATCAGGGCTTGGGGCTTTCGATTGTAAAAACGATTGCGAAGCAGTACAAAGGAGACGTTTACGTTACAGCGGAGCCGACGGGAAAACTAACGTTTATTATAAAAATGCCATTATAAACCAGAATGACGCCTTACCGACGAAGCGATTCGTCGGCCGGGCGTTTTTTATTTAATATTTTTAGCCGTTAATCAAAATATGGCAACAGCCGTTTCCGCTTGGTATAATAGTAAGAATGCAAGTGAACGGAAAGGAAGCGGGTGAATGTCTGTCATGCATCTTAACGAAAAGCTGCACGCGCTGATTGAACAGCAGTTAAACGTCCATGTCGAGACGACGATTATGAAGCGCGGCTGGCAATATTACATGGAAGGCAAAGTGAACAGCGCCAATGAAGGAAGCCATGATAATCTTTATGGCGTCGTTCAAGGCTCGGACCTTTATGCGGTCATCCTGGATGCCGGTAATTTGCGGTACAGCTCATGTACGTGTCCATATACGGGATTTTGCAAGCATATGGCTGCCGTTTATTTTCAATACTGCAGCCAGCAGGAAGGCGGACATTCATTAGCGGAGCGGTCTTATTTCCGCTTGTTAGGATTGTCTTCTGCAAGTACGCTGCTTAAGAATACACAGGCTGAACCGAAAGTGCCTGCTGCTGTCCGTGATCCGGGTGCATTAGCGACTGCAGATGAATGGCTGGAATGGATGGAAGCGACGCATGGCGAAGTATGGCGGAAATGCCGTCATTCTCTACATGCGCTTCAGCCGTTATTATCTTCATTGAAAGGGCTGTCCAAGGATTGGGAGAAGCCTATGCAGCGGTTGCATTGGTCAACGGCCATACTATTCGTGCTGGAGCAAGCGGAGCGTGCCATTAATACGGTCGATTCGTTCAGCAGATATTATCATGAAATGTCGTTCATCCGAATGGCTGAGCCTTGGGTTGAGCATTTATATACGCTTGTATCGGAACTAACTCCCGAAGCGATGGAGCAAAGGGAGGAAGCTTGGGCGGATGCATTAATTGCTAAGGTGAAGATATGGGCCTCAAGCACGGAGCGGCAGCTCTTTGATTGGGAATACATGTACTTGGCCTTTTGCGAGAAGCTTTCGGAAAGCAGAAGCTGGTATGAACGCGAGCTAGCCTCGCTGGTCGGGCTGTCGAAGACTGAAGAAGCGGAAGATGTAAATAAGGCGTTTCTGCATACCGCAATTGGAATAATGTACTTTTTTGATATGAGGGATGACCAGGCGATCTGCCATTTTGCATTAACGAGTTTTGAGCGATCGCAGAAGGTTATGTATCCTTGCGCTGCACAGCGTATGGAAGAAGGAAAATGGGAGCTCGTGGAGCATTGGATGAGCTTCTTGTTCGAGAGTGTCAATAAAGTGAAAAACGGCCGATCGGTAGGACCGTTCGTCACGTTATGCCGCAGAGCGGATCTTGACCGTCCTGACTTGCAGGTGTGGACCGACTATATGACGCAATTGCTGCCATATTCCTATTCGGAATTATCTGATCATTGGCTGGATCAGAAGCGCTATGAGGAATGGGCCGATCTGCAGATGCTCGTCGGCTCCCGTCCCGAGGACGTTGGCGCCCATGCGCTGCGTGAAATTGCAAAGCTTGCGCCGCGGGCATTAATGCCTCTGTATCATCAGTCGGTTGAGGCATCCATTCAGACTCGCAATCGTCAAGGCTACCGAATGGCTGTTAAGCAGCTGAAGAAGCTGGAGCGTTTATATAAAGCCGACAAGGATTTGCCAAGATGGGATTATTATATTGCAGGGCTTGTACGAAAGCATCAGCGTCTTAGAGCGTTTCAAGAAGAGCTGTGGAAAGGGAAAATTGTTACATGAGAACATATATTGGCTCGCGCAAGTTAATGATAGACGGATTTTGGAACGAGGACGAAGGCGGAACCTCCGTTTTGTTAAGCGCAGTCGATCGGAAGGATGCGGCGGACGGAAAGCTGCGTTCTATATTGTTTGCATGGCATAAGGCATCCTGGTATGGAGCGGATATAGAAGAAATTAGCGCCTTGGAGCATAAGCTGCTGAAAATACCGCCGCTGCTTGCAATGGATTATTTGTCCTCGCCGCAGCATGTCCGTTTGCTTCAATTAGAGTGGACGGAACGATTGTCTGTACTGATTCAGATGGCCGGGCAAATACGAACGGCATTGCTAAACGGCTGGTTTGCCCCCGATTGGGTGCGTTGGACTGACGAGAAGCGCAGCTGGCGGATGGCCATTCCCGAGCAGGAAACCGAATTTATCCGGCAATGGAAGGAAAATGTGAAGGCTGCGGTTCAAAATGGCGATAATGGGATCGAGCAGTGGATGAGCGGCGCAGTCGAGCAAATGATTGAAGAAAACGAGCAGGCCGCACAGGCTTGGAGAAATATTTGTGCGGCTTCCGGCGAAGCCGTGCTAAGAAGGAAATCTGCCGATGAGGAAGATTGGCTCATCGCAATCGGATTGCGTAAAGATTTTCTTCCTTTCCGTACAGCGCTTCAGCTCGTAGAGCCTGCTCAGTCCCAGGTCTGGCGGCTTCGTCCTGCGCTTCAGGATCATGAGGGAGGTCCATGGCTGCCTATCCGGCTGAACGAACGGCAGGATGGATGGGAGGCGGATACGGATGATGATCGGCAAATTCCGTCCGAATGGCTGCCGCTGCTTGATGGAAAGCTTGCCAAGGAACAGCTGAAATGGACGACGGCGCTGCCTGAGCTGAGGGATAAGCAGGACGAGAGCAAGCTTCGGGAGAAGCTGTCGGATCATGAAGCGTGGAAATTTTTGGAGGAATCAAGCGTTCGGCTGCTGGAAGCCGGCTGTCCGGTGCTTCTGCCGGGATGGTGGGAAGCGGTGCGCTCACGCAAGCTCCGTTTGAAGGCGAAGATGAAGTCGTCGGTAGGATCAGCTGCACAGCCGATGTTCGGACTTGATCAAATCGTTCAATTTGATTGGAAGCTTGCGCTTGGCGATGTCAATTTATCCGAGGCGGAATTTTTGCATCTGGCGGAGCAGAACCGTCGTCTCTTCAATATTGGCGGCGAATGGGTTCATTTGGACCCGCAGGATGTGACGCAAATTAAACAATGGCTGAAGCGAATGGGCAAGCGGAAAGGGCTGTCATTCCGCGACGTGCTGGAAATGCATCTAAGAGGCGGAATTCCGCTTGATGACGGCGGCGAGCTGGACTCGGATTTGGAAGCGGAGGTCGAGCTGAATGAGCATTTAACGTCATGGCTTGAACAGCTGCAGCATACCTCGCAAATTCCGCTCGTTGAAATTCCGCCTTCTTTTATGGGCGAGCTTCGCCCGTATCAGCTAGAGGGCGTATCGTGGCTGCTGTTTCTAAGAAGATTTGGGCTTGGCGGCGTGCTCGCAGACGATATGGGGTTAGGAAAAACGATTCAGTTTATGGCTTACCTCGTCTATATCAAGGAAAGGAAGCTGCAATCCGGCGGCCCTTCGCTGCTCATTTGCCCGACATCTGTTATCGGCAACTGGGAGAAGGAGCTCGAACGGTTTGCGCCGTCGCTTCGCGTCATGCTTCATTACGGAAATAAGCGGGATAAGGGAGAGCAATTCCGCGATTCGGTCTCGGGGGCCGATTTGGTCATCACGTCCTACTCGCTCGCACAGCTTGATGAAGAGGATTTAAGCTTGGTCGAATGGGATGCGCTTTGCCTTGATGAGGCGCAAAACATCAAAAATGTATATACGAAGCAGTCAACGGCCATCAGGCGCCTCCCTGCAGAGCATCGAATTGCGCTGACGGGCACGCCGATGGAAAACCGGTTGACGGAGCTTTGGTCGATCTATGACTTCATGAATCCCGGCTACTTAGGCAATATTAACGAGTTCCGCAAGGAAGTCGTTACGCCGATCGAGAAAACGCGCGATGAGAAGCTGATTGCGGGCTTGCAGCGCTGGGTAAAGCCATTCATGCTGCGCAGAATCAAGAAGGATCCTTCGATACAGCTGTCGCTGCCTGATAAGAATGAAACGAAAACATATATGACATTAACGGCAGAGCAAGGCGCCATGTATGAAAATATAGTTGCGGATCTTCTGGAAAATCTCGATAAGCTGGGACCGATGCAGCGAAGAGGCCTCATTCTAGCCGCATTAACGAAGCTGAAGCAATTATGCGATCATCCCTCGCTGCTTGCGGATGAGGATAAAACGGCTGTATGGGAAATAGAACGTTCCAATAAAGTCGCCCGGCTGCTCGAAATGTGCGAGGAAATAGCTGCCGAAGGCGAACGCTGCCTCATCTTCACCCAATATATCGAAATGGGGCACCAGCTTCAGCAGCTGCTTGAGGAGAAGCTTGGTTTGCCAGTACCATATTTGCATGGCGGGGTGCCGAAGGCGAAGCGGGATCAAATGATCGATCAGTTTCAAAATACCGAGGAGCCATGCTGCGCTTTTGTGCTCTCCCTGAAGGCAGGCGGAACGGGGCTCAACTTGACTGCAGCGAACCATGTGTTTCATTTTGACCGTTGGTGGAATCCTGCAGTGGAAAACCAAGCGACTGACCGGGCGTTCCGAATCGGACAGACGAAGAATGTTCAGGTGCATAAGTTTATTACACTTGGCACGCTGGAGGAGAAAATCGATGAGATGATCGACCGAAAGCAGTCGTTAAATGAACAAGTCGTCGGCCAATCGGAGCAGTGGATTACCGAAATGTCTACCGAGGATCTGAAAGAGCTTTTTGCCTTGCGAAAAAGCTGGTTGAAGGGATGAGGGATATAAATGGCCAAAGACAGCCTGCGCGCCAAACAGGAAAAATTGCAGCTTGAAAGCAATAAAACGAATAATGCGAATATTAATTCACATACCGAAGAGGAAAAGCCGCTCGAAAACCGTCAGAATGATGGCGCTAATCCGGAGTGGCGGCGGTTTTATGAGGTTATCAAAGAGATAACGGGCGATATGCGTTACTAATAGGCAAGACGAAATCAATTAGCCTGTCGGGAGAAGTAACCCGGCAGGCTATAAAATTTTCCCAAGCTTTTTTAAAAAATAAAAGCCTAATTCTGACCAATCAGATTCGAGTAAGTTAAGTCATGCAAAATATAGGCAAGGAAAAAAATAACGCACGGATTCTCAAACCGGTGCTGGATTTTTACAAGCTGGTTATAATAAGTATCCGCGTAATGGGGATTGTTGCGCATTTCCAGGCTTGCTTTAATTAAAGCATCCAGTTTATCAGCGATATCGACCATTTCGCCGGTATAATCATCAGACTTGCTATGTGCGATGAACTCGATCATATCCTCGTGAAAGAGCCCGGGCAGCTTATTGATCATAAATTGAGCGGTTTCCCTCTCATACTGCTCGAATGCGTGCTTGATGTCGGGGTTGTTGTGCTTGAAGTTCGTTACTACATCACCTGATAACGCCTCCGGCAAATCATGCAGCGTAGCTTTCGCCAGCAGCTTGTATAGATCGATATTCTTATTGCCGAAGCGCTCCATTTCCAGCATACCATTAAACAGGGCAAGCGAAGCGACCCGGAAGGAATGCGTCGCGTCATTGTCCGGAACGAGGTTATAGCTGCCGTTCCATCTTTTTACCGTATCCAGGTTCACGATATATTGTATAAATTCATATAGGCCATCTTGTTTGTCGTATTCGTTCAGCAGCCAGCGGATCGAGTCGAGCTCCGTTTCAAGCAGAGCCTGCCTCAGTTCCTTGTACTTCGCATGGAAGAATGGATTCGAATCGTAACGGGATTCCCGGTGACAATAAAGATAAGCATCGAGCGTATCGATGGCGTCGACCAACCGGCCGATATGTGTGTCATCCTGCGCGTTGACGATAAAATCAAACGCTTGCTGCTGCAGCGACCTCGAGAGGTAAGAGACAATTTCCTTGCTTAGCTCCATTTCGAAGTGTCTGATATGATTCATGACGAGCGATTCCTTTTTGGTAACATGCTTAATGGAGCCCGTTCCGGTGTTATTCAGATCGCCCCACAGACATCTTCCGGTCAGCTTTAATTTATCCAGCGGCTGTTTATATACTTTTACCTCGATGATTCCAATGATAATGGACAAAGCGGCGCATCTGAAGCTATGGGTGGAGGCATTGTCCTCGAAACGCGGCGCATATTCACTCCATCTGGGTACGTATTGCATGCGGATGATCGTGTTCGTGAATTTACCGTTCTTCATAAATTCTCCTTTGCTGGCTTCAATTCGGGAGTTGCCGTTCATGTACAGGAATGTCTATGCTATTATAAAGCTTACGTATAAATTTAAGAAAGTATAAATTGGAACTGAGGGAAATGTGATGCGTGAATTTGGTTTAGCTTTTAACCGGCATTTTGAACGATGGATGTTTATTATTATTCCAGGCTCCTTAATTCTTGGCTTTATATTCGCTTCACAGCTCCAGCCCTACATTAAATCAGTGCCTTACTTGTTTGCATATATAACGCTGACGATGGCTATCGGCTGCGGTTTAGGTCAATTGCGCGAGGTGCTGAAGCGGCCGGGTATTATGCTGCTCACCTTTGTGATCGCGCATATGTTGTCCCCGCTTGCTGCTTACGGCCTTGGCACGTTCATTTTTGGAGCGGATTCACCGTATGTGGTAGGACTCGTACTGTTTACCATTATACCGATTGGTGTCTCAACCGTGCTTTGGGTTGGAATGTCAGGCGGCAGCGTTCCGCTCATGTTAGCGATGGTGGTGCTGGATTCGGCACTTAGTCCGCTTGTCGTGCCGGCTGGCATTCATCTGTTTTTTAACTCGGCAGTGGAGGTGAAGGCTGGACCCATCATTATTGATTTGCTCGTTATTATTGTACTTCCTACCATTATCGGCGTCGCTCTGAATCAAATGAGCCGGGGACGCATTCAAAATGTCGTTCAGCCCTATACGTCGCCGTTCTCCAAGCTTTGCTTCATTGGAGTTGTCTCGCTGAATGCATCGGCGATCGCGCCTCATCTGGACCAGCTAAAGCAGGACATGCTGCTGCTCGTGCCGCTTGTCGTAGTGCTTGTCGGCCTATGCTACGCATTCGGTTACATCGGTACGGCCCAGCTTCGCAACAGCGAGCAGCAGGTGACCGTATCTTATGCGACAGGGATGCGCAACATTTCGCTCGGCATCGTGCTGGCGCTCGGTTATTTCAGTCCGCTCGCTGCAGTGCCCGTCGTATTATCGATTCTCATACAGCAGCCGCTCGCCACGGTACACCATTACGTTTTACAAAAACTTAACAAAAACAAAGCTGGCGAAAGTGCAGTGCCGCATGTACGATAACAGTTGTATGTAGCGGCTTGACACGCAAGCGGCGCGGGCTTGATAAAACGCAGGGAGTGAACCGGATGAACAGCTTTCGCACCAGGCTGACGCTTATTATGATCACGATGATCGCATTATCGGTGAGTGCAGCTGGAATATTTATGGTTAGCACGTTTAAAGAAAACCATATTAACGCGCTTGAAGATAATATGGTTCGCGAGATGCAAATCATTTCAGCCAAAATGGAATGGAAATCAGGCCAAGTATCAACGTTATACAACTATTATACGAACGAGGCGAAGGAGCTTAAGCATTATACTGGCGCCCGCGTAACGTTCATTCGCAATGACGGCATCGTGCTTGGCGATTCGGATGGGGATCCGAAGGAAATGGACAACCATCTTGACCGGGCGGAAGTAAGGGAAGCGCTCGCGACCGGCACCGGTAGAGCTATTCGGGCGAGTGATACCGTGAAGCAAAATATGATGTACGTGGCTATTCCCGTGAAAGTCTTGCCTCATCAAGCGCCTGATGTTATTCGTCTTGCGATGAGCTTGAAAGAGGTCGACGACAGCATTCGCAATTTAACGATGCTGATGGTCGCCGGTTTGCTGGTGCTCTTCCTCATCGCAGCTGTAATCAGCTATCGAATTGCACTTGGCTTAACGCGCCCGCTGGAGCAAATAACGAAGGTTGCGAAGCGGATTAAAAACATGGATTACCGCGCAAGGGTGAAGGTGGCAAAACAGGATGAGATCGGGGAACTCGGCAATGCTATTAATGCGATGGCGGACAGCCTGCAGATTCAAATGACTCGCATTCAGCAAAACGAGAACCAGCTTGAGAGCGTACTTGATAATATGATTAACGGAATCGTAATGATCGATCGCGGCGGAAAAATCGTGCTGATGAACAGACGTGCGGAGGAGGTGCTCGGCTTCTCAGCCCGTGAGCTGGTCGGACGCCATTACGCAGAAGCAAAGCAGCAGTACGAGCTGTCGCAAATGATTCAGGAGGGTCTGAAGAGCAAGGATCATTTGCGCGAGGAAATAACGTTCTACTTCCCGGAAGAGAGGCTGCTTGAGCTCAATTTGGTGCCGATTCACCCGGAGGGCAATGAATTTTCCGGTGTGCTTCTCGTGCTGCAGGATGTCTCGGCCATTCGCAGGCTGGAGCGGATGCGAAGCGAGTTTGTCGCTAACGTGTCGCATGAACTGAAGACGCCGATTACGGCAGTCAAGGGGTTTGCGGAGACGCTGCTTGGCGGCGCGGTGAATGACGAAGAAACGGCCCGCTCGTTTTTGCAAATTATATTCGATGAGAGCGATCGTCTCAACCGGTTGATCGGAGATATTTTGGAGCTGTCCAAAATCGAGTCACGCCGCGTGCCTCTCGCATTCTCCCCTGTTGAGGTGGACACATTCGCCCACAAATCGATCAAGCTGATGGAGCCGGAGGCCGCCCGCAAAAGGATCGAGCTTTCCATGAACATCGAGCCTGGCTTGTATGTCGAAGCAGATGAGGATCGATTGCGGCAAATTATTATGAATTTGCTCTCGAACGGCATTAATTATACGCCTGAAGGGGGACGGGTATCGCTGAAGGTTGAAGGGCTGGGCGATGATTACATCCGCATCCAAATTAGTGATTCCGGCATCGGCATTCCGAAAAAGGATTTGCCACGCATTTTCGAGAGGTTTTATCGCGTGGACAAAGCGCGTTCGCGGAGCTCAGGCGGCACGGGGCTTGGTCTTTCCATCGTAAAGCATCTGGTAGAGCTTCATAAAGGAACGATTTCGGTAACTAGCGCGGTAGGTGTGGGCTCAACGTTCACAATCGAGCTGCCTGTCCTGCAATAGAAAAAAAGATTTACCTATTCTTCACGAAACCATGATAAACTAAATTCAAAAGGTTTAAATTTGCGGATGATGCAGCGTCATAAGCGCTGCCATTCGCCAAGCTGGAGGTAACATGTCGCATAAAGTGCTCGTAATTGAAGATGAACCGACATTAGCAAGGCTCTTGTCGTACAATTTGACCCAAGAGGGCTATGAAACGACCGTTATCGATCATGGCGGTGAAGGTTTGCAAACCGCTTTGCAGCGCAATTTCGACTTGGTCATCCTCGATATTATGCTGCCAGGCATGAACGGCTTCGAGATATTGAACCGTCTACGCCAAAATGGCGTAAGAACACCGGTCATTATTTTGACAGCCCGCAATGCGGAGGAAGAGGTTGTGCAAGGACTGAAGCATGGTGCTGATGACTATATTACGAAGCCGTTTGGCGTAGCAGAGCTTCTTGCCCGTGTATCGGCCGTCCTGCGGCGGACGCAGCTGGATGAAAGCAAGCCGATTGAATCAACAGAGAAGGTCATTACAGCCGGTGAGCTGTCGATTTATCCGGAGAAGTATGAGGTCATCTTAAACGGGGATACGATTCCGCTTAGACCGAAGGAATTTGAAGTATTGCTTTATCTTGTGCAGCGCCCGGGCATGGTCATTACGCGCGATGATCTTATGAACGTCGTATGGGGCTTCGATTACATTGGCGGCCAGCGTACGGTTGACGTCCATGTGAGCTCGCTCAGGAAAAAGCTGGAGCTGGGCCAGCAATCGGTCCAAATCGAATCGATTCGCGGCGTAGGCTATAAGCTCGTAATGCCAAAAAAGCTCGTTACCCCGAAAATGTAGGGCTGACGAGCTTTTTTCGATTTCATAAGGCTACTGCCGATTCCACACAAGCATTTTACGCTGAAATTGCTTCGGTGAGCAGTCGTTATACTTTTTGAACATTTTATAAAAATGGGCCATATTCGGCATCCCGATCCGCTCGCCAACCTCCGAAATGCTTAAATCCTTCGTCAGCAGTATCCGCTCCGCCCACTTCACCTTCCGGTAATTCACGTATTCCGTAAACGATAAGCCAATCGTCTTTTTAAAGTATTTAACGAAATAGTAGTAGCTCATATTGGCGATTTTGCAAACCTCTTCGACTTGAATCCGGTCGGTCAGATGGTTCTCTATATAATCAAGAACGGGCTTAAGACGGATGCGTTCGAAATTATCCTGCTCGATCAGCACCTTCCGGCTGTCATGACGGAGCAGGAGCAGCAGTATTTGCTTAATGAGAACGCTAACTGCCAGCTCGTAGCCGGTTTCCTTGCGCGATGCTTCATTCAAAATTTGCTGAATGCATGAAGCGGTTTGCTGCTTTACGGCACTGCTTTCCTGAAATATATAATTCGCTGTGCTAAGCGGCTTCTGGGTTTCCGAAAAATAACGCATATAAGGGATCGTGCTTTGATCAAAAAAAGGCTCTAGATCGAATTGAAGCACGATATAATCCAGCAAGCTAAGGCTGCGATCGCAATGCAGCTCGGAGGCTCCGATGAGCATGACATCCCCGGTCGTTAGATGGTAACATTCCTCATCTATATAAACGTCCAGATTACCCTCAAGAATTAGCAACAGCTCAAGCTGCTTATGATAATGCCAGTTTGTAAATTCATCAAGATCACGCATCGTTTGAAATATGCGCAGCGACAGCAATGGGTTCTCGTATGCGACTTTTTCATTTATGGCTTCCAATTTACTGTTCCCCCTTGGCGCTGCATGACAATATCCTTATTGTAGTGAAAGCGCTCGTTATTAGCAATAAGGGATGCATCATTATCATTATGGCGTTAAAATATAGGGAATAGGAAGGCCTCGAAGAAATGAGCGGGAAAGGGCTGAATGACGCCAAATGGACAAGGATTCGATTAAGGATTTGAGGCTGGATAACGTATTGCTGTTGGATCGGATGGATGAACTGGCTGAGACGGATGTGTTATATCCATTCGCATTAGATGAGCTGCTTTGCAGAGGGACGGGGCAGGGAGGGCCGGCTATTTGTCATATATGGCGTCATCCAAGAGGATTTGTAATGGGGCTTAGAGACAGCCGATTGCCTGGAGCGGCTGAAGCTGAGCGCCTGCTGCAATCAGAGGGATGGTCTACTGCTGTCCGCAATTCTGGCGGGGCCGCGGTTCCTCTAGACCTTGGCATTATTAATATTTCTCTTATTTTGCCTAAGTCTAACGCAGGCTCTTTTCATTTTCATGACGATTTTGAACGGATGTACGGGCTGATCCGTCATGCGCTGAAGGGGACTGGCTGCCGGGTTGACAAAGGTGAAATACAAGGCGCATATTGTCCGGGTGATTTTGATTTAAGCATTAACGGCTATAAGTTTTGCGGAATCGCGCAGCGGCGTCAGACACATGCCTATATCGTGCAAGCATTTATCGTTGCCGAGGGGGAGGGACAGGAGCGGGCGAGCTTCGTCCGTTCGTTCTATGACAAAGCCGCGGATGGGAAATGCGTTAACAACTATCCATTGGTAAGAGCTGAAAGTACGGCTAGTCTGGAGCAATTGACGGAGCTCGGCCGGGGAGCGGGACAGGCTTTCGCGGATGCCGTCAAACGGATAATAAGGTCGCAGCAAACGGAGGCTGGTTTGATAGAAGCGGAGGCGAGGCTGGTGATGCCGACCTCCGAACAGATTTTGGCGATGGTAAAAGTACTGCGCTCAAGGTATGCGATTCAAGAGCATTAAGATGATCAGACAAATAAGCATTCCGCGCATTGCATGAGGTTGGCGGTCGTCTCTTGAAGCTGCTTCTTGAGCTGATCGAATGGCCAAATGCCATTGTTCGCATGAATGTCGTTAGCGATCAGCTTCAGCATCCAGAGTGAGAATAGGCAAGAAAATAAATAATAGCGGCGTCTGAACATAGGCGCATTCATGAGATGGCCGTTCTGCCCGCTTAGCTCAAGGTAACGGTTCAGCAATCGCTCGCGTATATTTGTCGTCATTTCTTTAGGAAATATCGGATGAGATAAATCGATAACATGATATAGATCCCAATAACGGCTGTTCAGATGAGCATGCTCCCAGTCGAGCACTTTAACCTGTCCGTTTACGGCTGCGTAATTGCCAAGATGCAAATCTCCGTGCGAAAGAACAAGTTCATCCGCTGCAAAGCTTTCTTGCCGCAACAGGGCGAGCAAGGCTGATCGTACAGGTGCAGAAATGCTTGGCCTTTGGAACGTGGACTTACACGGCAGCCTATCTTGGAGCAGCAGCTCAACGCGTATTGCTTCTGCCGAAGGCTTCGGCCCTTGAAGCGGCGCATGGTGCAAATGCGTGACCGGTAAAGCATGCCATTCCGCTATATAAGATAGTAAAGCAATTGCTGTATCTTCCTCGAAAGTATGCGTTAAATGGCCTAAATCCTCGAACAAAATCCAATTGACTGAGAAATTATGCGGTTGGGAACGGGCGAGCATCTTTGGGTTAATGGGAGGAAGGGCTGACAATATTTGCTCGTACACCCATGCCTCTTTGCCAATCTGATCATTGTTCGTAAGCGGCTTAAAGATCATCGTATCGGATGGCGTAACGTAAATCCGCTCGACGCAGCTGCCGTTCATTCCCTTATATAGCGTTTCTCTCTTCCATATTTTCCCGTCGTCGATCCGGCCGTCAGGCTTTACGATGGGATGCATCAGGTTTCCTCCTTTCCCGGATGTGCCGGATAAATTTCATTTCGATTAACGTTCGGACTTTCGTATGATCTGATTAATGACCTCCGAGAACACGAGACCGATCGCAATGGCTCCCGAAATCATGAATGCTTCAACGGCCAGCTGTACTGCAATGTCATAGTTGTCTTCCACGACGTTCCTCATCGCGTCATACGCGAGTCCGCCAGGTACTAGCGGGATAATGCCCGAAACGCTAAAGACGATTATGGGTGTTTTGTACAGCTTGGAAAATAACTGGCTAATTACGGTGACGACAAAAGCGGCAATAAGCGTCGACGGTATGGCATCCAAAGCTAGCTGCGTACAAGAAACGTAAATGAACCAGCCGATCATGCCGACAGCTCCGCAGTGCGCAAGCGTACGCTTCGGAACGTTGAAGATAATGCCGAAGGCGGCCGAAGCTGCGAAGCTCGTGAATAGCTGTTCCAGTATCGTCAACGTGATGCACCTCCAATTCCGGTTAGTAGATCGAGAGCACTGCGGCAATTCCCGCGCCGATAGCGAACGCAGTGAGAAACGCTTCCGCCCCTTTCGACAGCCCCGATACGAGATGGCCGGCCATCAAATCCCTGACAGCAGCTGTAATATGTAAGCCGGGCACTAAGGGCATGACCGAGCCGATGATGATTTTATCCAAATCGAATCCGAACCCATTTCGTACAAACAGCACGGACAGCGTCCCGATCAGCAAAGCGGTTATAAACTCGGCAAAAAACTTTATCGGAACGATTCGGTGCAGCTTCACCAGAAAAGCGAAGCCGAGTCCGCCGATCAGCAGGACAGGGATAAAGTCGCGCCAGCTGCCTTGGAACATGATGAGAAAGCAGCCGCTCGCTATAGCTGCCGCCATTATTTTCAGCCAGGGGGGATAAACATAGGCAGCCGTATCTATTTCTTGCAGCAGACGATGAGCATCTCCCGCTGAAAGCTTACCTGTGCTAATTTTTCTTGAAATATCGTTTACTAATGATACCTTGAGCAAATTAGTCGAGCGTTCGGAGATCCGAATGAGTCTCGTCAACTGGGATGAACCGTCGATCGCGAAAATAATGCCGGTCGGCGTTACGAAGCTGTGCGAGTTTTCGATGCCGTATGCTGCCGCAATCCGTACCATCGTATCCTCGACCCGGTAGGTTTCGCCGCCGTTTTGCAAAATGATTTTACCGGCTAATAAACAAATTTGAGTGATCTCGTGGCTGTTCATGATTGTTTTATCCATTCTGTCCTGCCCCCTTAAACGAGCGAAGTGAATGTCATTGCACGTTCTTCGTTTGCTGCTCGAATTCGGAGCGGATACGGGCGAGCAGAGCGGGATCTGCAAATACGTCGTAAGCGGTAGCAGCGAGCATTTTGGCGCCAAAGAGCATGCCGTCGAGTGCATAATCGGTAATAGCGGCATCGCGGAACGCTTCGGTATGAAGCAGCAGCCGATCCTGCACCACCTTGACGAAAGGATGGATCGCCGGGCAGCGAACGGAAACATTTCCTAGATCAAGCGAGCCGTGATCCTTGCCTACCTCAATCTGCTCCGGTCGGATGCCTGCTTCTAGCAGATTCGCGTTGAACTGCTCGGACAATGCTTCATTGGTAAGGAGCTCGTCATAAGAAAACTCGAAATGGTTGGTCGTGAGCGTGCACCCGGTCTGCAGAGCCGCACCTTCCGCGCAGCGCAGCACTTTGGCTGTAAGCTCATTGGTGTAGGTCCGGGAAGCCGATCGAACATAAAATTTGGCCGATGCATAGTCGGGAATGATGTTTGGCGCTTTGCCGCCATTGTCGATAATGCCGTGAATACGCGTGTCGCTGCGCGTCTGCTGGCGAAGCGCATTGATGCTGTTGAAAAGCTGGAGCACGGCGTCGAGCGCATTTATGCCTTCATACGGGCTCGCGGCTGCATGTGCGGCTAAGCCGGTAAATTCAAATTGCACCGCATCGAGCGCGAGCGATTCGCCTGAGCGTTCGAAGGTATGGTAGGGATGAGCCATTAGCGCAAAATCGCAGTCATCAAATAAGCCAGCTGCCGCCATCGGCACTTTAGCGCCGCGCGTCTCCTCGGCGGGGGTACCGTAAACGCGGATTTTTCCGCCGATTCCGCTGCCTTGGAGAGCGGCCTTGAGGCCGACTGCTGCGGCAATGCTCATCGAGCAGATGAGATGATGCCCGCAAGCGTGTCCAATTTCCGGCAGCGCATCGTATTCGCATAGGAAGCCGACCGTCGGTCCGGGCTTGCCGGAATCGAATACGGCGATGAAGGACGTTTCGATGCCAAGAATGCCCCGTTCAACCTCGAAGCCGTATTTGGTGAGCTCGGTACAAAGCAGCCCGGATGCGAAATACTCCTCATGGCCAAGCTCCGGGCGGCTGCCGACGGAGCGTGATATCGTGCGAAACGCTTCAGCATATTGATCAATTTCGCTAAAGATAGATTTTTTATCGGACATTTTTAACCTCCTGAATTTTTGCGATACAGCGGGCTCCTACCGCATGCCGTGTATTTTTTTGAATTGCTCAGGGCTTAGACCTTCAAGCCGCCTGAATACGGAGCTGAAGTAGCTGGGGGAATCGAAGCCGACGCGATGTGCGATTTCGTGCATTTTGATATCGCTCTCGCGGAACATCAGCTCTTTGCTCCGATTGACGCGCTCCCGGTTAACATACTCCATCGGCCTCATTTTCAGCGCCTTCTTGAACAGCAAGCATAAATACTGAGGCGTTACATCGATACAGCTTGCCAGATCCTTTATCGTAATGAGCCCGTTGTAATGCGATTCAATGTACTGAAGGGCGGGATGCAGCTTCAAATAGCTCTGCTCCACCGAATGCGAGCTAACAAGAATAACCTTCATCAAATCGAGCAAAAACATATAAACCAGCTTTGAGCATTCGAGCCCGAGAAAGGAGCGGCCGGATTGCGTCATCGCGAAAATATTTTTCATGTGGGTAACAATCATATCATGATCGGCAGTCGAATAAACACCGGATTGCGTAATGCCGGCCTGCCTGAACAGCTTATCGGATAAATCGCCTCTAAAGCTCATCCAAAAGACTTCCCATGGCTCCTGAATCGAAAAATATTGATGCTGCTCGTTCGGAAAAAGGCAAAACCCTTGTCCGGCGCGGACGGTCATTTTCTGATTGCCAAGGTGGAGTTCGCCTGATCCTGCGATGACCTGCAGCCATTGAAAATGGGGATACCCGTTCGGACGGTCGATCGGCTCCTGATTGCTCCAATGTCCGATGCTGGTGAGATAAACCGGGAGAGTCGTATCCGTCTCTGTCAAAATCGGAAAAACCATCGTATCGATAGCAGCAGCCTCCAGTTTCATATTTTTAAAGCGATGCGAAAATACTATTATTTAGTTGGATCGATGAACGATATATAATATGAATATCATTATAGTATATCCAATAATGTCTACAATCAAGATGAAACTGGAGGCTGCTGAGATGAGTTTGAAATTTCCCCCGATAAGCGGGAAAATACCGCAAATGCTGCATGGTGCAGATTATAACCCAGATCAATGGCAGAAATATCCTGAAGTGCTGGAGGAAGATATCCGGCTTATGAAGCTTGCGCATTGCAATGTCATGTCGGTCGGTATATTTGCATGGATGGCCATTGAGCCTGAGGAAGGCGTATTTACATTCGAATGGTTAGACACGCTGCTTGATAAATTTGCTGCTAACGGCATTTATGCTTTGCTCGCTACCCCAAGCGGAGCGCGTCCGGTATGGATGTCTCAAAAATATCCCGAAGTGCTGCGCGTAGCTCCAAACGGCATTCGCAATTTACATGGCGCGCGCCACAATCATTGCTTCACTTCCCCGGTTTACCGCGAGAAGGTAACGATTATGAACACAAAGCTGGCTGAGCGCTATTCCGGTCATCCTGCCGTTATCGGCTGGCATATTTCGAACGAATTCGGCGGCGAATGCCACTGCTCCTATTGCGAAGAGGCTTTCCGCGGCTGGTTGAAAACGAAATACAGTACCGTCGAGGCGCTGAACGATGCTTGGTGGACGACGTTCTGGAGCCATACGTATACCGATTGGAGTCAAATCGAGTCTCCGACTGAACGCGGCGAGAAGGCCGTTCACGGTCAGAACGTAGACTGGAGAAGATTCGTAACCGATCAGACGGTAGATTTCTGCCGTCATGAAATCGAACCGCTGCGCGCTGCTAATAGCGAGCTTCCGATTACGACGAACTTCATGCTCGATTTCGAGCCGCTTAATTATTGGAAATTTACCGATCTGCTTGACATGATCTCATGGGATGCTTACCCGACATGGCATGACAACGGCGGAGACGATAGCGAGCTTGCTGCGTGGATCGGCTTTAACCACGACGTATTCCGTTCGCTAGGCGGCGGCAAGCCGTTCATGCTGATGGAAAGCACGCCCAGCATGACGAACTGGCAGCCGGTAAGCAAGCTGAAGCGCCCGGGCATGCATATGATGTCCTCCCTTCAAGCGGTCGCGCATGGCTCCGATACGGTGCAATATTTCCAGTGGCGCAAGAGCAGAGGCTCGAGCGAGAAGCTCCATGGTGCAGTCGTTGATCATGTCGGCCATGAGAACACACGCGTATTCCGTGACGTTGCGGATCTTGGCGCTGCGCTAGCGAAGCTGTCCGAGGTCGTGGGCACGACGGTAAAGCCGGAGGTTGCGCTTATTTATGATTGGGAGAATCGCTGGGCTGTGAAGGATTCGCAAGGACCCCGTAATGGCGGCCTGCATTATGAAGAAACGGCGAAGCGCCATTATCGTCCGTTTTGGGATCTCGGCGTGCCTGTCGATATTATTGACTCGGAATGCGATTTTGATCAATACAAGCTGCTCGTTGCGCCTATGCTGTACATGGTTCGTCCGGGTGTTGGCGAGCGCATTGAACGATTCGTTGAAAATGGCGGTATCTTGGTGACCACCTATTGGAGCGGCATCGTGGACGAGAATGACCTATGCTTCCTGACCGGCTTCCCGGGACCGCTGCGCAAGACGCTAGGCATTTGGTCCGAGGAAATCGATTCGCTGCATGATCACGATTCGAACCGCGTTGTCATAACGGACGGGAATGCGCTAGGACTAAGCGGCGAGTATACGGCACGTGAGCTATGCGATCTTATCCATCTCGAGGGCGCAGAGGCGCTTGCGGTATACGGAGAAGATTTCTACGCCGGCCGTCCGGCATTAACGGTTAATCCATTTGGAGCGGGCAAAGCCTATTATATTGCATCGCGCAACGAGTCGGCATTTACGAACGATCTGCTTGCGGCCATTGTTAAGCAGGAGGGCATCAAGCGCGTGCTTGATTCGGAGCTGCCGCCTGGCGTAACCGCACAATTGCGGACTGACGGCATAAGCGATTATGTATTCGTATCCAACTTCAGTGCAGATGAAGCCGCTGTTGCGCTGGACGGACGCAGCTATACTGATTTGTTAGCGGGCGAAGAAGTTAGCGCAAGTTTAGATTTGGCTGCATATAGCTGCCGTATTTTAAAGCGCGAATCGAAATAGGCTGATCATCCTAATCAAAGCTGTGAGTAACGTACGAGATTTTTGTACGCTGCGCACAGCTTTTAAACATTTAATTAGGTCGGATAACCTCGGTCACAAGTCCGTAGGTTTATTTTTATTTACCGAATCATAAAAAAATAATGTCGAATTTAACATTCCGAAAACATTTCTGTGGATTCCGCTTGATGCTTACGACCTATAGTATGTGAAAGAGGAAATTGTAGGAAGGGTGAGTGTGAATGACAGCGACTGTTCTGGAGAAAGATAAATACGCAGTAAAAGCGGAGAGTGAGAGTACCAATCCGAACGCACTGATAAGCGGAGATTGTTTATCTGAAATTGGCAAAGCGAAGGAATCGACAGGACAAGCTTCCGGTCAAAAGGCGGTTCATTCTGTCACAAAGGGAGTACAGCCTCAAGCTGGTCAGTCCGTGCGTCTAAAAGATTTTTTGCGACAGGCACCGACGATTACCGGCAAGCAAACATGCCGGGAGACGATTGCGGTGTTTAAGAAGCATCCGGAATGCGAATGTGTCATCGTAACGACTGATCAAGGAGTTCCTGCCGGTTTGATGATGCGCAACCGTTTTTTCTTGAAGCTGGGGCATCGCTTTAGCGCGGATTTGTATGATAATAAGCCAATCATGAAGCTGATGGATGCGAACCCGTTGCTTGTGGATTATGATTATGCGCCGCAGCAGCTCATTGATAGCGCATTAAGCCGCCATGACAGCGTGCTTTATGATTGTGTCATCGTCACGTTAAACAGTAAACTCGCCGGCATTTTGACCATCTCCGATATGCTTAAGCTATCCAGAATGCTGCAGCAGGAAGCGATTGACGCCCAAATGAGCACGATTCGCTCAGCGGAGCAGCGCGTGAATGAAATCGAACAGGCGGTTAACAGCGTACGCGAGTCGACAGCGGAGGGTGAGTCCTTGTCGGTTGAGATGGTAGATTTGACGCTTACCGGGAAAAATGAGCTTGATAAAGTAACGAAGGCTTTTGAGGCTATCGTAACGAATTCGCAGCTGCAGGAAAAGCGGATGAACGAGCTGCAGGCGGAAGCGGGCTCTATCAGCAAAGTATCTTTATTAATCAAGGAACTAGCGGAGCAGAGTAACTTACTCGCATTAAATGCCTCAATAGAAGCAGCGCGCGCAGAGGAGCATGGCCGCGGCTTTGCAGTAGTGGCGGGTGAAGTCATGAAGCTTGCCAGTCAAACGAAGCAATTTGCGAATGAAATTACAACCCTAACAAAAACGATCGTCGATGCAATCTCACATACGACTACACTCGCGCATGACGGCCGTTCCGCAACTACAGCGAGCGAAGCGCATGTCAATGAAGCGGTGGAGGCATTTAACCGGCTGTTCCGTGCAGCGGCAGATAACCGGAATAGCGCGAAGCAGATCGGCTCTTTATCCGAGCAGGCACATCAGCAATCGATTCATGTAGCCGGCGAAATGAAGAAATTGCAGAAGTCCTATTTTTAACATGGAGTTTACAAAAACAGAATACCCGATTTACAAACGGATAGTAGTATAAGAGGCACGGGGGGACAACCCTAACAGACAATATACGAGGAGTGGTAGAGTTGTTGAAGAAAAAGGGCTTTAAGGGGATCTTGATGTTGTCGATGGTGGCAGTGCTGGTATTCGCGGCTGCATGCGGTAACAATACAAATGGTGGAAACGCAACAAATAAAAATACAGGCGCTGCTAATAACGCAACAAACACTCCAACTGAAGAAACTGCTGCATTGTCAGGCGAAATTAAAATCGACGGTTCAAGTACGGTATTCCCGCTTACTGAAGCAGCGGCTGAAGAGTTTAACAAAGAACATAAAGACGTTCGTGTACCTGTCGGCGTATCCGGTACAGGCGGCGGCTTCAAACAATTTTGCGCTGGCGAAATTGCAATCGCAGATGCTTCCCGTCCAATTAAAGACGAAGAAGCTGCTACATGTAAAACAGCAGGCATCGAGTATACAGAACTTACTGTAGCATTTGATGGTTTGTCCGTAGTCGTTAGCAAAGAAAATGACTTCATCGATCACTTGACGGTTGAAGAGCTAAATAAAATTTTCGTAACGGGCAGCACAGTAACAACTTGGAAAGACGTTCGCGATTCATTCCCTGCTGAGCCGATCGTAATGTTCTCGCCAGGCGCTGATTCCGGAACTTACGATTACTTTAATGAAGCAATCCTTGATAAAGCAGGCATCCGCAACGATAAAGCAATCAGCTTCTCGGAAGATGACAACGCGCTTGTTCAAGGCGTATCCGGCAGCAAATACGGCATTGGATACTTTGGCTTTGCTTACTTTGAAGAAAACCAAGATAAATTGAAGGTCGTTCCGGTTGACGGCGGAAAAGGCGCTATCACACCATCTAATGAAACGATCAAAGACGGCACGTACGCACCATTGTCCCGTCCGCTCTTCATCTACGCTAACAACAAAGAGCTTGAGCGCCCTGAAGTTAAAGAATTCGTGAAATACTACATCAACAACATTGGAACATACGCTGGCGAAGTTGGATATGTAGCTCTTCCAGACGAGCAATACGCAACGGAAGCGGCAAAAATCCAATAAGCAGCTAAAATGCCGAATGACAAAATGTGATGTCCCTCGAGACATCACATTTTTCACGGCTCATATGTAAACGAATTGTAAAGGCAAGAAGGAGGACGCCGTAATGCCAAGGCAAGGGATACAAACGATCAGTGAGGCTCAAACTACAAGCAAGGAAACTTATGATTTCAAAAATAAACGCGTAAGCATCATGAATAAAGTGATGCCAATCCTATTGTTTCTATGTGCTTCCGTTTCCGTTCTTACAACAATAGGTATTGTCGTAACGCTCATCTCAGAAACCTATCAGTTCTTTCAAAAAATACCGATTTTTGATTTCATGTTTGGGACAAAATGGTCGCCGCTAATTCCGCCCAAAAGCTTCGGTGTTCTGCCGCTCTTGTCTGGAACGCTCATGATTACGCTAATCGCCTGTTTAGTAGCCATTCCCCTTGGTTTGGCAAGCGCCATATACTTATCGGAATATGCTCCGAAGCGTGTCCGCAAAATTATTAAACCGATTTTGGAAGTGCTCGCGGGAGTACCGACAATCGTATATGGTTACTTTGCGTTAAGCCTTGTAACGCCTCTTATTCAAAGCATATTCCACAGCGCTGGGGTGTTCAATGCGCTGAGTGCCGGTATCGTAGTCGGCATCATGATTATTCCTATGGTTAGCTCGCTAAGCGAGGACGCGATGTCGTCAGTGCCGCGCAGCTTGCGCGACGGCGCTTATGCGCTTGGCGCTACAAGATTCGAGGTCGCTTTGAAAATTGTCGTGCCCGCTGCCTTCTCGGGAATCGTGGCCTCGGCCGTGCTTGCCTTCTCCCGCGCGATCGGCGAGACGATGATCGTAACGGTCGCTGCAGGCTCTACGCCTAATATGACCGCAAATCCGCTCGACAGTATCCAGACGATGACCGCTTATATCGTTCAGGTCAGCCTTGGAGATACGCCGCACGGAACGGTTGAGTATGGATCGATCTTCGCGGTCGGCATGACGTTGTTCCTCATTACGTTCCTGCTCAATATTCTTGCCCAGTATATCGCAAGAAAATTCAGAGAGGAGTATTAAGATGAACTTATTTCAAGATGCGAACCGTAAGCAAATCGCAAACAGGCGGAAAACGGATTGGATGCTGCATATCCTGTTCGTCGTCGCTACCTCGATCGGCGTTATCGCGCTTTGCGCGCTAATCATAGATATTTTAATCGATGGTATTTCCCGGATTCAGCCGGACCTGTTCACGAATTTTCCGTCCCGTAGAGCGGAAGGCTCCGGCATGAAGTCTGCGCTTGTCGGTACGATTTATATGCTGTTTATTATGGCGCCCGTTTCCTTTATTTTCGGCGTAGGAGCGGCGATTTATTTGGAGGAATATGCAAAGAAGGGCCGGATTACCCGGATGATTCAGCTTAATATCAGTACTTTGGCAGGCGTTCCGTCTATCGTATACGGTATTTTGGGCTTAACCTTGTTTGTCCGTCTTCTCGCGCTTGACCGCAGCCTTATTGCCGGCGCATTGACAATGACATTGCTTGTGCTTCCTATCATTATTGTCTCCGCACAGGAAGCGATCCGCGCAGTTCCCAAATCGCGCCGCGATGCGTCGTTCGCGCTTGGCGCAACCAAATGGCAAACCGTATACCGGTCGGTCATGCCGTCGGCTCTTCCGGGCGTATTGACCGGTGTCATTCTCGCGATGTCGCGGGCAATTGGCGAGACGGCGCCGCTCGTTATGATCGGAGCATTGACTTACGTCGCGTTTTTGCCAGAGGGTCTCAGGGATTCGTTTACCGTTATTCCGATTCAAGTGTACAACTGGTTGTCTAAGCCTCAGCTTGAGTTCAAGGAGCTAGCGGCCAGCGGTATTATCGTTCTACTCGCGCTGCTGCTGTTAATGAACTTCTCAGCTATTCTGCTTCGCAACAAGTATCAGAAGAACGTTTAAAGCGGGTTGTGAGGCGAAAGCTGGCGAAGTTCGTTTTGCGATGAAAAAATTCAGTTTAAGCCTGCATGAAGGTTAAGCTTAACTGCGTATATATAGGAGGAGAACGATTTGGAAGCACTTATCAATATTAACAAATTGAATTTGTTCTACGGCGCTTTCCACGCTTTGAAGGATGTAACGCTAACGATACCGGAGAAAGCGATCACCGCTTTCATCGGGCCATCCGGCTGCGGCAAGTCGACGCTGCTTCGTACGCTGAACCGTATGAACGATATGATTCCCGGTACCCGGATCGAGGGCGGCATTTCGATAGGCGGAACGGAAATTTATTCGAATGAAGTGGATGTAGAGACGCTCCGCAAAAAGGTAGGCATGGTGTTTCAGCAGCCGAATCCTTTCCCGAAATCGATTTATGACAACGTCGCATACGGACCTCGTCTGCACGGCATTACGAGCAAGCGGGAGCTCGATGAGATTGTAGAAACGAGCTTGAAATCCGCCGTATTGTGGGAAGAAGTTAAGGATCACCTGAAGCGATCCGCATTCGGCCTATCCGGCGGACAGCAGCAGCGTCTTTGTATTGCCCGCGCCCTTGCGGTAAATCCGAATATTTTGCTCATGGATGAGGCGACATCAGCACTTGACCCGATTTCCACGCTGAAGATCGAAGAGCTGGCTCAGGAGCTGAAGGATAAGTACACGATCGTGATGGTTACACATAACATGCATCAGGCAGCCCGTGTATCGAACCAAACCGTGTTTTTCTTAAATGGAGAGGTCATTGAATACTCGGATACGGAGAAGCTGTTCTCCAATCCGACCGATCAGCGCACGGAGGATTACATTAGCGGACGCTTCGGCTAAGCCATCCTTTTATTACACAAACCTTAAGCCTACGCTATCTAAGTAGGTTTGATTCATAAACCTTATAGGAGGAATGCCGTATGACCATACGTAAAGAGTTTGACCAGGGACTTGAGCATCTTCATGATCTGCTTATTGACATGGGTACATTTGTGGAAAAAGCGCTCGCAGAATCGATGGAGGCGCTGAAGGCGGTCGATATCGAACGTGCAAAGCAGGTCATAACAAAAGATCCGACGCTCAACCAAATGGAAGAAAAAATTACTGAAATCGGTTCGAAGCTAATTGCGACACAGCAGCCGGTCGCTAAGGATTTGCGCCGCATCTTGTCCGCTTTCAAAATCGCCAGTGATTTGGAGCGGATGGGCGATCTTTCCGTCGATATAGCGAAGGTTGTATTGCGTTTGGAGGGGCAGGAGCTTATTAAGCCGTTGATCGACTTGCCGCGTATGGCAGAAATCGTTCAGTTGATGACCTATGAGTCGATTCAATCGTTCATTCAGGAAAACGTGGATTTGGCCTACAAAATGGCGAAGGACGATGATCAGGTCGACGCCCTTTACGGACAAATTACCCGCGAGCTTTATTCGCTTATGATGGAAAATCCCAGCAACATTACGCAATCTTCTCTGCTTGCCTTCGTTGGCCGCTACCTGGAAAGATTCGGCGACCATGCGACGAACATCGGTGAAAGCGTCGTTTACCTCGTAACGGGCAGCAGACCGGATTTGAACGTATAAGAAAAACGAAACGATACTTAAAACCGTTTAAGCCCTTATGCTTAGACGGTTTTTTTATGAGGTTAGGATAAAAGGACTACAATCTGCCGGATTTTACCGAGAATTAACTCTTTTATGCATCTCCAATCACAATTGGCTGTTAAAGTTATACATAAAATAACAGAACGAGATAACGGTTGATCGAGAAGGACGAGCCGATTCTCAGGCTTACTGAAAAAGCGTTGGAGCGTCTAACCTCCAGGCTGCGGAAGTCATGGGAAAAAGGAGCAAGCGAGCATCGCGCAGACAAGGAATTTGAGGTCAGCATCGGCATGGCTGCCGCCTTTCCTCCTGCAACTGGCCGTTCCTCGGAAACGGTTATTTACCGCATGCTGCTCGATGCGATGGAGCAGAGCGCATATAATATGTCACCCGGCATTGACCGTAGTGAAGCGGTTTTGGAGAGCAACCTGGAAATGGCGGGCTAAATGGTACAACGATTTCTTCGGCTTCGGTCTTGGCGATGATCTTATCCGATATTTAGCTGATGTATTGCGTAAGGAGCAAAGTCTGCTCGGCGGCGGCGACGATTTTATCGGGAATATATGCGGCGATGATTTCATCACGGTTACGGGTGCAGAGGTCGCAGAGCGCCTGTGTCAAGCGTTGATAAAAAGATTCGATGACGGCATCAAAGCGTTCTACGGCGGCGCTCAAATAACGACTGTTGAGGATCGGCACGGCAATCTCGTAGAGCAGGAGGGCGTAACCCTCTCGCTGTCACTCATGATATGGGATGGCGAGGTACCACTTTCGACCGAGGATATTCCGAGGCTGGCGGCAAAGCTGAAGAAGCACGCAAAAGCGCTTAAGGGCAGCGTCTATGTCATGGACCAAATAAAAGGAATGCATCATAGAGAGGAACGAAATTGAACTTGAGACAACTTCAGGAGTTAGTGCAGCTAAACGTCGCGGAAAACGGGAGCTCAGGCCATCTCGGTATCATTTATTTGTCATGGCATTTTCCAGCAGCTAATCGGAAGAACAATGTGTGCTCCTTGCAGGAACAATGGCGTGTTTTTGCAGAGCATGAGGTGGAAGCGGCACTTAGCGGCTCCCTGCTTTATAAGGGCTTGCAGTGGATGAATGATGATTTGTTCATTCATATGCGCCTGCCATCCGACCATCACTCTCTGTTGGAGGGCTGGCTTCTTGAGCTTGCGCATAAGCATACTGCAGTGTGGGAGCAGCGCTTTGCACAAGGTCTGCGCAGTGAGGACAAGCATCAAGCGGAAGGAAAGCTGCATGCGGGCGTTGCTGTCGTTACGGCCGATACGCACATGATGGATGGATCGATTTGGTATGAAGCGATGAAAAAAGCGATTTTGCACGGTCAATCGGCCGATGCGATGGAGCGCAGCTTAAAGCGCAGAGCTATCGAGCGTTTAATAGGCGAGCGTTTAATTCAGCCTGTCTATCAGCCCATCGTTTCACTGCAAAATCAGGGAGAAGTATTCGGCTACGAGTCGCTTACACGCACGGAGGACCGGACGTGGTTTCCGGGACCGCTTGAGCTGTTTCTGTTTGCGGAGCAGGAGGGGCTGACCTATTCGCTTGACCGGCTCGCAAGGGAGAAGGCGATTGATGGCTGCATGCCGTTAGGGCATGAGCAGAAGCTGTTCATAAACGTAATGGCGCAAATTATGGAGGATCCCAGCTTCTCGCCGGGACAGACGCTTAGCCTGCTGGAACAGCACCGATTGTCGCCGCATAATGTCGTGTTTGAAATTACGGAAAGAAGCTCGATTGCCGATTTCGGCTCCGTGAAGAAAGCGCTGGAGCATTATCGAAGCCAAGGCTATCAGATCGCAATCGATGATGTAGGAGCGGGCTATTCGTCGCTGCAATCGATCGTCGAGCTGCGGCCGGATTATTTGAAGGTGGACCGGTCGATCATTCAAAACATTCATCTCGATGAGATGAAGGAGCATATTTTGTATACGTTAATCCAGCTGGCCGCCAAAATGGATATATCAATCATCGCCGAAGGCATTGAGCTCGAAGAGGAGCTGGCCAAGGTGCGTGAAATGGGGATCGAGTACGCGCAAGGGTATTTGCTGGGCAGGCCGTCTGCTTTTCATTCGGCTGTGCAGTATTAAATAGAGAGGGGCTTTCCTTAGGCTGCGATGCTTGGGGAAAGCCCTTTTTGTGGTATACTTATGGGTATATATGCTACATAAAGAAGGTGTTGATCCCATATGGAAAAATGGATGCTAATTGACGGAAATAGTATAGCTTACCGCGCGTTTTTCGCGATGCCGCCGCTCACGAATTCAGCTGGTCAGCATACGAATGCGATATTTGGTTTTACGACGATGCTGCTTAAGCTGCTCGAGCAAGAAAAGCCGACTCACGTGCTTGTGGCATTTGACGCCGGCAAAATTACGTTCCGTCATGAAGGCTATAGCGAATATAAAGGCGGAAGACAAAAGACGCCGCCGGAGCTATCGGAGCAGTTTCCGGTGCTCAAGGAGCTGCTGCATGCGTTCAGCATTGCGCAGTTCGAGCTGTCCGGCTATGAGGCCGATGATATTATCGGTACTTTGACGAAGGCGGCAGACGAGAAGGGCGTGCCGACTGTCGTCGTTACCGGCGATAAGGATATGCTGCAGCTCGCATCGGACAAGGTAACTATAGCAGTTACGCGTAAGGGTGTCAGCGAGGTTGACCTGTATACGCCGGAAGCGATTCAAGAGAAATACGGACTCGTACCGAATCAAATTATCGATCTCAAAGGGCTGATGGGCGATACCTCCGACAATATTCCGGGCGTGCCGGGCGTTGGCGAGAAAACAGCGCTTAAGCTGCTGCATGAGCATGGCACCGTCGAGAGCGTTCTGGAAAATCTGGACAAGCTGAAGGGCAAGCTGAAGGAAAACATCGAGAACCATAAGGATGACGCCACGATGAGCAAGAGGCTGGCGACGATTTTTCGTGAGGTGCCGATTGAGCAGGGTATCGATGAGATCCGCTATGACGGCTATAACGGCATGAAGCTGGCGGAGGCATTCCGCAGGCTCGAATTCAAATCGCTTATCGAGCGGCTGCAATTGGGCGCGGAAGCGGGAGATATGGAAGAGGAAGCGCAGGCTGCTGCTGCAGACTTAAATATCTATGTGATCGATTCGGACAATGATGCGGATGCTTTGGAGAAGCTCGTTCAGTTGCTTGAGAAGTCGGACAAAAACGGCTTGTTTGTAGAAGCGATAGGCGAAAATCCGCATCATGCAGAGCTAATCGGCCTGGCGGTCGCCACAGAGGAAGCGGTATTTGCACTTCCGTTCTCCGTGCTGAAGCAGCCCTTCGCGGCGAAGCTTCGCGAGTGGCTGGAGCAGCCCGGCAAGCCGAAGTACGGCTTTGATCTGCATAAGATAGAGCTCGCTTTCAAATGGAGCGGGATCCGCTTCGAGGGAGCGGCGTTCGATGTGCAGCTGGCCGCTTATTTGCTTGATCCGACAGACGCGAGCCAGACGCTTAGCGGAATCAATGAGAAGCAGCGACTATCCACCTTGCCGTCTGATGAGGCCGTTTATGGTAAAGGCGCGAAGTTCAAGCTGCCGGACGCGGATACGCTTTACCGGCATCTGGCGCTGAAGGCCGAAGCGGTTCGCCAGCTGGTGCCTTTATTGACGGAAGAGCTGAATCGTACCGGCATGAGCAAGCTTTATTTTGACATGGAGCAGCCGTTGTCCCGTATTCTTGCAGGCATGGAGCATTTGGGCATCAAGGTGGAGAAGGAAGAGCTCGAAGCGCTCGGACGCGATCTGGAGCGCCAGTTAACGGTTATCATTAGCGATGTGTATAAGCATGCAGGAACGGAATTCAATATCGGGTCACCGAAGCAGCTTGGCGAGATTCTGTTCGATAAGCTTGGACTGCCCGCTAAGAAAAAGACGAAAACAGGCTATTCGACCGATGCCGAGGTACTGGAAGAGCTGGCTCCTTATCACGAGATCATTCCGCTTATTTTGCATTATCGTCAGCTCTCGAAGCTGCAGTCGACCTATGTGGAGGGGTTGCTAAAGGAGGTTCGCAAGGAAACCGGCAAGGTGCATACGTACTACCGCCAGACAATAGCCGCAACTGGACGTCTGAGCAGCCAGTACCCCAACCTGCAGAACATTCCGATCAGGCTGGAGGAAGGCCGCCAAATCCGGAAAGCGTTTGTTCCATCAGAGCCGGGCTGGTTCATTCTGGCAGCCGACTATTCGCAGATCGAGCTTCGCGTGCTTGCGCATATCGCTGACGATGAGAAGATGAAGGAAGCGTTCATCGAGGATATGGACATCCATACGAAGACGGCTATGGACGTATTCGGCGTTTCGGCCGATCAGGTCGATTCCAACATGCGGCGCTCGGCGAAGGCGGTAAACTTCGGTATCGTCTACGGGATTAGCGATTTTGGCCTTTCGAGAAACCTTGGCATATCGCCGAAAGAAGCGGGTAAATTCATTGAGAACTATAAGGAAGTGTTCAAGGGTGTCAGGCAATATATGAGCGACATCGTACTGCAAGCGCGGCGCGACGGCTATGTGGCTACGATGCTGGAGAGGAGACGTTATTTGAATGACATAAACGCCTCCAACTTCAACGTGCGGTCCTTCGCGGAACGGACGGCGATGAATACGCCGATTCAGGGCACTGCGGCAGATATTATTAAGCTGGCGATGGTGCATATGGATACGGCGCTGCGCGAACGCAAGCTGAAGAGCCGCATGCTGCTTCAAGTGCATGATGAGCTTGTATTCGAAGTGCCGAAGGAGGAGCTGGAGCTGATGAAGACGCTTGTGCCCGAAGTAATGGCGGGAGCGCTCAAGCTTGATGTTCCGCTTAAGGCAGATGTGAGCTACGGTGACAATTGGTACGAAGCAAAGTAGCCCATTGCCTTGCAGTTTCGGTTATAATGGTTGTTGAGGTGAGGAGATATGCCTGAATTGCCAGAGGTAGAAACCGTAAGGCGAACGTTAATTGAACTTGTAGCGGGAAAACGAATCCAATCGGTAACCGTTAGACTCCCGCGTATTATACAGCGTCCGGCAGAGCCTGAGCAGTTTGCGGATGCGCTTGTTGGACATACGATTGAAACGGTTGAGCGTCGCGGCAAGTTTTTGCGAATTATATTGGATGGGCTTGTGCTTGTGTCTCATTTGCGTATGGAAGGACGCTATGGGGTGTTTCCGTCAGAGGAACCGCTAGAGCGGCATACGCATGTGATTTTTCATTTTGACGATGGGACGGATCTGCGCTACAAAGATGTGCGCCAGTTTGGCACGATGCATCTGTTCCAGTCGGGACAGGAACTTGAGCTTCCGCCGCTTAACAAGCTGGGTATTGAGCCGCTGGAGCCTTCCTTTACACTGGAAGCGCTGCGCGGCAAGCTGGAGAAGCGTGCAACGAAGATTAAGCCGCTGCTGCTGAATCAAGAGCATATTGTCGGCTTAGGTAATATTTATGTGGACGAAGCGCTGTTCCAAGCACGAATTCACCCGGAACGAACGCCAAATACGTTGAAACCGGCTGAATGGAAGCGATTATATGAAGCGATTCGCTCGACGCTGGCGCATGCCGTTGAAGCAGGCGGATCGTCGATCAAATCTTATGTGAACGGGCAAGGCGAGATGGGCATGTTTCAGCATCAGCTGCTCGTTTACGGCAAGAAGGATGAGCCTTGTCCGGCCTGTGCAAGACCAATTCGGAAATTTACGGTTGGAGGCAGAGGCACGCATATTTGCAGCAAATGCCAGCCGCTTGCCGTAGCTCATAAAGTAATGGTTTAGCAGCAATTCCTTATCGGCATGCACAGTCAAATACTCCCCGCATATGATAGATGTGTTACGAACAATAGGCGGATGACTACTCACAGCTTTAAGGTGAGCAGGGCAGCCGCTGTGCGGGGAGGGACTAAGGAATTGTTCGCGCATGTTGCATCACTGTTAGTTCTTGCTTTTGCCGTTAGTTTAGACGGATTTGGCGTTGGTGTTACGTACGGCTTACGGAGAATTCGGATTCCATTGCTGTCGGTGTTGATCATTGCTTGCTGCTCCGGCCTTATCATTTACTTGTCCATGCAGGTTGGCGGCTTGCTGACCGGTTTTCTTTCCGAATTTGTCGCACGGCTCATTGGAGCTTGCGTACTCATTCTGGTTGGAGGCTGGGCACTGCTGCAAGTCAAGCGCGGGAAGCAAAATAATGAGGCGAACGAGACGGAGGGGGCCTCAGATCAAGGAAGCGCAGAAGCAGCTGAAGGCGATGCGAAAAAGCGGGCCGGAGAATTTGCAAACCCGCCTCTTGTGATGATGGTGGAGCTAAAGTACCTTGGGCTTGTGATTCAAATTTTACGAACTCCGCAAGCGGCAGACGTTGACAAATCGGGAACGATTTCCGCCTCGGAAGCGGTGATGCTCGGGGTTGCGTTATCGCTTGATGCATTCGGAGCAGGGCTTGGGGCAGCGTTGATCGGTTTGCCTTCCTTATTTACATCTCTAACGATTGCGGCAGCGAGCGCGATCTTTCTAATAGGAGGCATCCGTTTTGGCTTTCGTTTCTCCACTTGGAGAGGAATGCAAACATTATCTTTTCTGCCAGGCATATTATTAATCATGATGGGAATCATGAAGTTGTTATAATTTGAGGTGAACTGGATGAAAATCGGATTAACCGGCGGTATTGCCAGCGGTAAAAGCACTATCGCAAAAATGCTTATAGAACGCGGTGCGCTGCTGGTCGATGCCGATCAAGTCGCAAGGGAGGTTGTCCTTCCCGGAGAACCGTCATTAGAGGCAATAGCCTCTACGTTCGGACAAGCTGTTCTTGAAGCGGACGGCTCGCTTAACCGGAAAGCGCTAGGCGAAATCGTTTTCCGCGATAAAGCCTCGCTAGCGAAGCTCGAAGCGATCACCCACCCGGCCATTCGTACAAGAATGCAGCAGCGAATACATACGTACAAGGAGCAGTTCCCCGAACGATTAGTCGTAGCGGATATACCGCTTTTGTACGAAACCGGGCAGCAAAATTTATACGATGGCATTATGGTTGTCTATGTGCCTGTTGAGATTCAGAAAACGCGCTTGATGGAAAGAAATCATTTGTCTGAGGAAGAAGCAAGCCGCCGGATAGCGCTGCAAATGGATATCGAGCAGAAGCGAACGAATGCGGATTGGGTCATCGATAACAGCGGAACGCTAGCCGAGACGGAGCGTCAGCTTGACGAATTTTGGAAAAGTCAGTGCTTGCCATGAGAGTGCTTCTAAAGAAGAGAGTGTTTCTTGTCATGCTGCTGGGGCTTATGATGATTTTATTTCTCAAATCGGATTGGCTCGCCGCATGGATGTATCCGGTTTATTATAAGGAAGACATTCGTGCAAGTGCTTCTAACTACGGCGTTGAGCCCCACTTGGTAGCTGCAATCATCCGGAGTGAAACAAACTTCCGGACAGACCAGGAGTCGAGGAAGGGCGCTTTAGGATTGATGCAAATTATGCCTGAAACGGCGGATTGGGTCGTTCAAAGGGCGGGCTTTAAGGAAGTAACGGAAGACATGCTCCGGCATCGTGCGGACGTTAGCATTGAGGTGGGCGCATGGTATTTGAAATCCCTTGATCAGCAATTTGATCACAATAAGGTCGCTGCCATAGCCGCGTACAACGCTGGGCCAGGCAATGTTCGGAAGTGGCTTGATACGGGTGTGTGGGACGGGACAATGGAATCGGTGAAGCAAATACCGTTCGGCGAGACTAGGCACTATGTACAACGGGTCATATACTATTATAATAAGTATAAGGATATCTATCCGAGCTTCTAAGTGATCATCATTAGCTTAGCAAATACGAAAATACAAAGAAGCCTTGGAGGCCCGTCACTTATGAACGGGCCCGGCCAAAGCATCCTTTATTCATACAACTTGTAATGAATCATTATTTGTATTGACCAGCAAGGGATTGTTCAGCAATTTGCACTAGGCGACGGGTAATGAATCCCCCGATGGAGCCAGCGTCTTTAGTTGCCATGTTGCCGTAGTATCCGTCTTGCGGAATCGCGATGCCTAGCTCTTGAGCCACTTCAAATTTCATTTGGTCAAGTGCTGCTGTCGCTTGAGGTACAACCAATTGGTTACTGCTGCGGGATGCGCTCATGTATATTCACCTCCTTGCGGTTGGTAAACGTATTATGTGCAAAAATCAAAACTTCATTACAGGAATTAGATGGAAATTGAAAATAATTTTAAAAAGCCAGATTCAAAGGATTTTTGCAACTAAGAAAGGAGGCAATACGCAACATGAAATGCCCATACTGCGACTATGCCGGAACGAAAGTATTAGACTCCAGACCGGCCAACGAAAACAAATCAATTCGCCGCCGCCGTGAATGTGAAAAGTGCAGCCGCCGATTCACGACATTCGAAATGATTGAAGAAACGCCTCTAATCGTCATCAAAAAAGACGGAAGCCGCGAAGAATTCAGTCGCGACAAAATATTACGCGGCCTTATCCGCGCCTGCGAGAAGCGTCCTGTGCCTGTTGAACGGCTGGAGGTTATCGTATCCGAGGTTGAGAAGGAGCTTCGCACAACAGCTCATGCCGAGGTTGATAGCAGCGATATCGGCGCAATCGTCATGAACCAGTTATACCCTGTCGACGAGGTAGCTTACGTCCGCTTTGCATCCGTTTATCGTCAATTCAAGGATATCGATATGTTCATGAAGGAGCTCAACAACCTGCTCTCCAAGCACCCGCTAAACGGTATGATAGATAGAGATTGACAAATCTTACTACGCTATGCTAAGATCAATCTTGTCGTCATTTGGGGCCTTAGCTCAGCTGGGAGAGCGCATCGCTGGCAGCGATGAGGTCAGGGGTTCGATCCCCCTAGGCTCCACCAAAACAATAATTCAAACCACTTCTTGCGAAGTGGTTTTTTTTGTTTTGGTGGAGCCCAGCAAGGGGCGAATCCCGGTTCAGTCCGCGTGGACGGAATGAAGTGAATAGACTTCAAAGCATAAACAACTAACTAAGGAGCACGGCGTCTGAATCTACCGCTTAAAGACCTCACATGTTTGAGGTTTTTTATGGGCTTGGCCAAACGCCCTTCTTACGCTTACAACCAACTTTATCCACCTTGCGTTTCTCGCTGTACATAAAAACATTAGAGAGCGTTTCAACATCGACAAAGCAAACAGTCTTACTGTTCTTACGATAGGCCATTTGCGGGCTTTTATTTTCACCTAACGCCGATTGCCCCTTCGGGGACATGTTTTTCCTATGCAAGCACAGATCAACCAAGTTTGGAGCAATATGGATATTTAGGAGGATGCTTCAAGGGGATTTAAAGAAAACGGATGAAAACGAATAATATTGCAATGGATAGAGCGCTTTCATGATGATAGAGTTAATTCTGAAAATACTGAAAGATGCTTAGATGTTGTATAAGAGGAAATTTTGTGGATGTGATTAAAGTTTCGGAGCATTTGTTTAAGAACTATTTCTATCTTGGGGGGCCGCAAGTAGTTGTAAGCACATTATATCTAGGGGGAGAATTACATATGAAGTTTCTGAAAGGGCTTAATTTTGGAAATAGGTTTAATAAGCGTTTTTTGTCCATAGTTGTATCCATAAGTTTGTTGGCAACGATCCTGCCTTTTCCGGCGGAAGTATCTGCAGCGGAACAATCGATTTTTACGGATTACCAACCAACAATTAATGAGACCATCGATGCAAGCGGTTTCAAACATCCTGGTATCGGACTTACCAAGGATATTCTTGAAAATATGAGGACACAGGTACGGGCGCAAAAAGAACCTTGGAATACTTATTTTAATCAAATGCTCTACTCTTCAACCGCTTCAAAGACCGTCGGATCAAGCAATCAAGGCGCCGGTCCAACGACACCAGGCATTGATGCTTTTAATAGCCAGAGCTTTAATCAGAGATTTATACAAGACGGTTTGAAGGCTTATACCCAAGCCATTATGTATTATGTAATGGGTGATGAGGCTTATCGGGCAAATGCAATGCGTATTATCCGAATTTGGTCGCATATGGATCCTACGAAATACGCGTATTTTAATGATGCGCATATTCACACGGGAATCCCGCTCAACCGGATGGTTACCGCTGCGGAAATCTTACGGTATACAGGCACTCAAACACCAGAACTGGAGTGGACAGTTCAAGATACAACCGATTTTACGACAAATCTGATCACTCCAGTAATCGAAACCTTCCAGCATACGAATTACCGCTTTATGAATCAGCATCTTTATCCGTTGATTGGAGCTATGTCAGGTTATATCTTTACTGGCAACAGTGAAAGGTATGCTGAGGGAGTAGAGTGGTTTACTGTTAACGAGACAGCTGTTGACCAAGGTCAGAATGGATCTATTAAACAATTGTTCAGATTGGTAGATACCAATATCGTAACAGGAGAGCCGGTAAATCCTCCAGTCGTTCAGCATGTCGAAATGGGTAGGGATCAGGCGCATGGCGCCGGAGACGTAACCAATATGGAAATTTTATCGCGTTTATTGCTTGCCCAAGGAACAAAGGTAGATCCGGTGGAAGGGACTATTTCTACAGCGCCGAATGCTGTTGGCCCCTACGAATTTCTGGATAATCGAATCTTAAAGGCTGCCGACTTTTTTGGCCGGTACATGATTGGTTACTATACACCATGGATACCAGTTGCGGCACATACAGATGTAAATGGAAGTCCAACCATCATTTATAAACATCTGGCTGGCGGTTATAGGGGAAGAATTGGCGGCAATGTGTATGACCTTTACTATTACTATAAATATACGGCAGGAATAAATATGGAGGCAGAAGCTCCATACTTTACCGAGATGTTTGCCAAGAGACTGCCTTTCTTCTGGGAGTCGCCGGATGGAGGCGGGGATTATTGGCTTTATATTCCTAAAGAAGCGGAGGCCGAGGGTACACAGAATATTCCGAAGGCGATAACAAATCCAGATTTGAGAGAAATAGAAGACAGGTACACGAAGCTTGACAGTAATTCGACCACAATACAAGAGGGAGATACTGCTTTCGTCCAGATTACGGCAACGGAAGAGGGAAGCAGAATTGCATATGTTGGTGCCGGCAGCGGCGAGAGAACCATTGCATTCAAGATTCGGACCAATGGCGTAGCGAAAATGGAAGTGTTTGGCGATACCGTGACGCTGCCGGATACGAAGGGGCAATGGAGATATATCAGCTATGCGTTCAATAATTTCCAAGGGTTCGGCGACCTCGTTTATTTCAATGTAAAAGGAGCCGGCACTACAGTTGATATTGACCACGTTAATTTAAAAGCTGGAGTACAGCTGACGCCTCCAGCATTTACAGCAGGCAGTGAAGACTTAAATTTATTTACCTATGTCGGGTCTGCGGCAACGGTCAATTTCGAATTTTCAGCAACAGATGCAGGTGCAACGGATGTAGTTGCCTATCAGGCGGATCATTTACCTACGGGTGCAGCGTTCGATGTGACCACCGGGGCATTTTCCTGGCTTCCAACACAAGCGGGAACGTATTCCTTTGTCGTAAGTGCGTCAGACGGCACTTCGGTTACGACCAGGGACGTTACTATAGTCGTAGCAAACGATCGTCAATCTGCAGTTAACGCAGTAATTGCACCTTATGATGCAAACACACTTTATATTACGTCAACGCTTGAACACTATCAAAATGTGTATGCTGACGTAATGAATCAAATCGCTAGTGCATCGGATGAGGTTTTCTATCAGAAACTATTTGACTTGAATAGTGCGGTTCAAGGTCTTCAAAAATTGACGCCTTTGATGAATGACGGAAGCGTTAATTATACGAATATGTTTGTTAGTTCAACCATGGGCAATGACGTTCCCAACTGGTTGGACGGTACGAATGACAGCTTTGTAGGCTTTTTTAGAGCACAAGATCGGACACATTACATGGATTTTGGGCCAAGCTACAAAATTTCGGCAAATGCCTTCGAGCTTCAGGTAAGAGCCAGCTTTCCGGAACGTGTAGGCGGCGTTGCCATGTTCGGATCCAATGATAAAGAAAATTGGACAAGGTTAACACCTGGCCTAACGACGGTTACGGAAGAAATGCAGAGACTTGAGGTCGAAGAAGGACTCAAAAATCAGCAATTCCGCTTCTTGAAAATGCAAATGATTCAGCCGTCGAGTAGCATGCTGGAAATCGCTGAGTTTAGAATCTTTGGTCAGCGCGATGAGACGGTAAACAAACTGGTGTCCGTTTCCATCAGCTCGGATCAAAGCTTGAAAAATCGAATCGTTCCGGGAGATACAATCAAATTGTCCTTCAAGTCAACTGAACAGATTCAAGATGTAGCAGCCACAATTCAAGGCCAAGCTGCAACGATTTCTACGGCTGACAATCTGAACTGGACAGCAACGCTGGTTGTAGCTCCAAGCGTGCAAGCAGGTACAGTCAAATTCAAGCTTAATTACAAAACGGCAGCGGGAGTCGATGCGGCGGAAACCATCTTTACAACGGATGGCTCTAATTTATTTATTTCCGATCAGACAGGTTATGTGTCCAATCTGCTTGAGATCGCGAACTTAAGCGATTCCAGCGGAAGAAATCCGGCAGATCTCCTGGCAACGGCAGGCCTATTGTTTGATAACAATTTAGGTTCCGTTACGGATTTCCGTCTAAATGGCAGCGGTTATGGAGCATACCTTACCTTCGACTTTAAAGAAGGCGGCGAGGCCAGACTTTCTAAGGTGGAAGTGATTGCAAGGCAAGATGGTTTCTCTGGCAGAATAAATGGCACAGTGGTGCAAGGCTCCAACGACAACGAGACTTGGACAACCATCTCGGGTGCAGCATGGAATACAACGGAATGGCAGACGCTTACGATTAACAGTACCAATCCTTATCGTTATATCCGCATAACAAATGGTAACAACTGGTATGGAAATATGGCTGAATTACGCTTGTATGGCGATGTTAAAATCATGTCCAAGCTCGATTCGGTTTCCATGAGCTCGGCACAAAGCATCCAAAAACGAATTATTCCGGGCAATACGGTCAAATTGTCCTTCAAGTCCACCGAAATGATTAATAATTTGAATGTCAATATTCATGGCCAAGCTGCAACGGTGTCCACGGCTGACAATATCAACTGGACAGCAGAGGCCGTGATGGGCAATAGCGTAAGTCCAGGCCCAGTGACCTTCAGCATCAATTACAAAACGGCAGCCGGAATCGACGGACCGGAAAAAACGACGACAACCGACAGCTCATCGCTGTACATTACCGACGAGACAGGGTTGATTAAAGATGTGCTGGCCATCACTACTTTAAGTGATTCCAGCGGAAGAAATCCGGCAGATCTCTTGGCAACGGCAGGTAATTTATTTGATAGCAATACAGGTACAATTACCGATTTCCGTGTAAATGGCAGCGGATATGGCGGATACATTACGTTTGACTTTAAAGAAGGCAATCTCGTCACGCTGTCGAAGGCAGAGGTGCTTTCAAGGCAAGATAGCAATTATGCCCGAATCAACGGTGCGGTGGTGCAAGGCTCCAACGATAATACGAACTGGACGACCATTTCCACAGCAGCAGGAAAGACGATGGATTGGCAGACCTTAAGCATTGGCAGCACTGTACCATACCGTTATATCCGTATTTATAATGAAAACAACTGGTATGGGAATATGGCGGAATTACGGTTGTATGGCTCTGTTGAAGCCACGAACAAAATCGAGACGGTTTCGATCAGCTCGGCTCAGAGCCTTAAAACGAGGATTGTGCCAGGCAATACAGTAAAACTGACCTTCAAAGCCAAAGAAGTGATCAATAACGTACAGGTCAAGATTCAAGGTCAGGATGCAACGGTTAGTTCGGCCGATAACATCAACTGGACAGCAGAGGCGACCTTGAATCAAGGCGCAGCGGCAGGCAACGTAACGTTCGCCGTTAATTACAGGACGCAAAGCGGAGTGGATGGATACCCGGCGGCATCGACAACAGACGGCTCCAAGCTGTATCTTGTCGATGAATCGGATTTGATTAGCAATGTAACAAGCATCGCCAATCTCATTGATTCCACTTCAGGAAGAACTGCAGCAACAACCTTGTCAATCACGAATAGTCTGTTTGACAGTAATTTAGGTTCAATAACTGATTACCGTTTGAACGGCACTGGAACGGGAAGCTATATTACCTTTGACTTTAAGCAAGGCAATCAAGCTACTCTTTCGAGTGTAGAGCTGATTGGAAGACAAGAAAGCAATCTGCTTGGCAGAATTAAGAACACTGTGATCCAAGGCTCCAACGATAATACGACCTGGACGGATCTGACAACAGCAGCTGTAGCTTCAGGAGATTGGCAAAGCCTCTCGGTCAGCAGTAAAGTACCGTACCGTTATATCCGTGTTTGGAATTGGAGTACGTGGTATGGAAATATGGCTGAACTGAGACTGCATGGGGTAGTGAAAGCGGCAGACGTGACGTCTCCGGTTACAACCGATAATGCGCCGCAGGGTTGGGTTAATCAGGATACGACGGTCAGCTTCAACGCTGCTGATGAAAGCTCCGGTGTGGCAGTTACCTATTACAAAGTTGACGGCGGCGCGCAGCAAACCGGGAACACGGTTACGTTGACAGCCGAGGGAACGCATTCGATCGTCTATTGGAGCGTGGACTGGGCTGGGAATGTGGAACAGCAGCATACGGTTACAGTGAACATTGACAAGACGATTGAGGGTGCAACCTTCGTTGCAGACATCACAGCGCCGACTAATCAGGATGTCACTATTACGATCAGTTATCCGGTCGACGCGTTGGTGAAGGAATACAAAGTAGGCGACAGCGGCGCATGGACAGCGTACACCTCTCCTGTGGTCGTATCGGCCAATGGCACGGTGTATGCGCGGAGCACGGATGCTGCGGGCAACGTGGCGATTGTGACGAGCTACACGCTCAGCAATATCGATAAGACAGCGCCGGCGGACCCAGCGTTGTCGGCCGACACTATAGTTCCAACCAATCAAGTTGTCACCTTAACAATCAGCTATCCGGAGGACGCGGCGGTGAAGGAGTACAAAGTAGGCGACAGCGGCGCATGGACAGCATACACCGCACCTGTGGTTGTTTCCGAAAACAACACGGTGAATGCGCGAAGCACGGATGACGCAGGCAACGTATCGAATGTCAGCAGCTATGCTGTAAGCAATATCGATAAGATTGAGCCTGTTACAGCCGCAACTTTAAATCCGGCAGCGCCTAACGGCAGCAACGGCTGGTATACGTCGGATGTAACGGTAAGCCTGTCTGCATATGACTTATCCGGTGTGGGAATGACCGAATATCAGGTAAACAACGGGTCCTGGATTGCTTACGCGGGTTCCATCCCAGCCTTTGGTGATGGGGTGTATACCGTCAATTTCCGCAGCACGGATCTGGTAGGCAATGTAGAACAAATCAAAACCGTTGAATTTAAGGTTGACAAGACGGCGCCGGAGCAATATGTCCAATTGGATCAAACGTCAATTTGGCCGGGAAATCACAAAATGGTGACCGTTAATGCCGTGCTGAATTCGAACGATGATGAGTCGGGCGTTGATTCTGTGGTTTTAACGTCCATTACGAGCGATCAACCAGATAGCGGTCTAGGCGATATTGAGGCTGATTTCGGTACCGCCGACACTTCATTCACCTTGCGTGCGGAAAAAGCACGCATCTATACCATTACGTACACGGTAACTGACAAAGCGGGCAACAAAACGGCAATTTCTGTAACCGTCACAGTGCCTCATGATCTAGCCGAACAATAACTAAATATCACCAGGATAAGGGAGGAAGGTCATTGTGCCTTCCTCTCTGTTATATCTAAAGCGTGGGTTGTACAGCGAGGGAATGCTTTCCGGTCGGCTATTGATGTGTAGGTTCGAACATGGGACACAAAAGGGAAATACAGTTAAACTGTCGAACATAATATGAATAGTACGTATTAAACCGCTGCAATTGACGGCGTAGAACGGTGGTTATTATGTCTACACCAATTTTATCCACTAAACTATGTATCCCCCCGCCCCGGTCTAAAGTTGTCCTCCGCCCCCGCCTGATCGAGTGTCTGAACGAAGGTACGCAAGGCAAGCTGACCCTCATTTCTGCTTCCGCCGGCTGTGGTAAAACGACGCTTGTCAGCGAATGGCTTGCCGGTTGCTCGCAACCAGCCGCCTGGCTGTCACTGGAAGAGGGAGATAACGATCCTGCACGCTTTCTGACATATCTCTTCGCTGCTTTGCAGACGATTGCGGCGAATATTGGAGATGGCGTATTTGCTTTGCTCCAATCCCCTCAGCCGCCGCCAACCGAAACGATTATAACGGCCTTGCTCAATGAAATCACCGCCATTCCGGACAAATTCGTACTCGTCCTTGACGATTACCACGTTATTGATGCCAGACCGATTGACAATGCCATCGCCTTTCTACTTGAGCACATGCCGCCACAGATGCATCTGGTCATCGCCACCCGCGAGGATCCACGTCTACCTTTGGCACAGTTACGTGTCAGGGACCAATTGACTGAAGTGCGCGCCACAGACTTGCGCTTTACCTCCCCCGAAGCGGCCGAATTTCTGGGCCAGGTGATGGGGCTAAACCTTTCATCGGAAAACATCGCCCTGCTTGAATCCCGCACAGAAGGCTGGATTGCCGGCCTGCAATTAGCTGCGCTCTCTATGAAGGGACATAAAGACGTTTCCAGCTTCATCCAATCTTTCACAGGCAGCCATCATTTCGTAGTTGACTATCTGGTTGAAGAAGTGCTGCAGCAGCAATCCGAGAGCATTCAGACTTTCTTGTTAAGCACATCAATCCTCGACCGGTTGTGCGGTCCTCTTTGCGATGCCGTTCTTCGCAGGGGAGCCTTGGAACACCTCGCCCCCTCTGCTTCCGGACAAGAAACCTTGGAATATCTCGAACACGCCAACCTATTCATCGTCCCGCTGGACAACGAGCGGCGTTGGTACCGTTATCACCATCTCTTTGCTGATTTGCTGCGAAAACGGCTGCACCAGAGCATCATCTCGAATAAAGGGGATGATGTGAGGGTCGTGGCTGAATTACATATACGTGCCAGCATATGGTATGAAGACAATAGCCTTGCGATTGAAGCTTTTCACCATGCCGCTGCCGCCAATGATATCCAGCGCGCCGCTCGCCTGATGGAGGGAGAGGGGATGCCCTTGCTCTTTCGTGGTGCAGTGGCCCCTGTAATGAGTTGGCTGGCTTCAATGCCAATCGAGGAACTGGATGCAAGACCCGCGTTATGGGTGATGTATGCTTCTGCATTGCTGATGGCGGGCCAAATGACCGGTGTTGAACTGAAACTGCAAGCTGCTGAAAAAGCCCTGCAAGGTGCCGGGCAAGACGATAAGACCCATGATCTTATCGGACATATTGCCGCCATTCGCGCTACGCTGGCTGTCAGCAAGCATCAGGCAGATACCATTATTGCCGAGTCGCGTCGTGCTCTGGAATATTTGCACCCAGACAACCTGCCTGTCCGTACAGCCACTGTCTGGACACTGGGATATGCTTACCAGCTCCAGGGGGATCGTGCCGCGGCCAGTAAGGCCTATGCCGAAGCGTTATCGGTCAGTCAGATGATCGGGCATGTCATGATCACCATTTTGGCTACACTCGGCCTAGGGAACATACAGGAAGCAGAAAACCAGCTTTATGCGGCGGCTGAGACTTATCGGCTTGTTCTTAATATGGCAGGTAATCCGCCGCTGCCGGTTGCTTGCGAAGCACACCTAGGCTTAGCCCGTATATTTTATGAATGGAACGATTTGGATGCCGCTATGCAGCACGGTCAACAGACGGTCCAACTGGCGAAGCAGTTTGAACATACGGACAGAGTCGTTGCAGGTGAGGTGCTTCTCGCAAGGCTGAAGCTTGCGCGGGGAGAGGTGAGCGGCGCGGCCGCTATTTTAACAAAGGCTGACCATGTCGCTCGCCAGCATAATTTCGTGAATCAGATGCCCCATATTGCTGACGCACTTGTACTTGCTTTGCTTTACCAGGGCAATTTGGCGGCAGCCGCTCATTTGGCGCAGAAGCACGAGCGTCACTTCAGCCAAGCTCGGGTGCATCTGGCGCAGGGAGACTCGACCGCAGCACTGGCGGTGCTTACGCCATTGCGTGTGCAGGCGGAGGCAAAGGGCCTAAAGGATGAACGGCTCAAGATAATGGTTGTGCAAGCGGTTGCTCTGCATGCGCATGGTGAAAAGTTCAAAGCCGTGCAGCTGCTTGTAGACGCTTTGACGATTGCCGAGCCCGGCGGCTTCATCCGGATTTTTATCGACGGAGGTATTCCGATGCGTATGTTGATGAGAGAAGCAGCTGCTCATGAAATGATGCCGAACTATCTAGGTAAGCTGCTGGCTGAATATGAAGCCGGGGAACAGAAAAGTGAAGTCAAATCTGATCAGCGCCTAGCCCAGCCTGCCAAGCCCCTTATCGAGTCACTGAGCGAGCGGGAACTGGAAGTACTGCACCTCATAGCTCAAGGACTCTCGAATCGTGAGATTAGCGAGCGACTTTTCCTCGCGCTCAGTACGGTTAAAGGGCATAACCAGATTATCTTTGACAAACTGCAGGTAAAACGGCGCACCGAAGCAGTAGCACGTGCCCGCAAGTTGGATCTGTTGTGAGGTGAGATTTACCCGATTAACAACTACAACATTTTCCAAAACCATACTTTAGTATCTATATGCCAATACCGTGCTGCAGATATACTTATTGCAAATTGAGTGTGGAGGAATCCCATGAAAGCGATTGTATGCACAAAATACGGATCACCGGATGTTCTTCAGCTGGCAGAGGTAGATAAGCCAACTCCCAAGGACAATGAAGTACTGGTAAAGGTTCATGCGACAACAGTAACATCAGGGGATTGTAGAGTTCGAAGTTTCAACAGTCCTATCTTATACTGGCTCCCCATGCGAATATTTTTAGGCCTCAGAAAACCAAGAAAGCCTATACTGGGCGTGGAATTAGCTGGAGAAATCGAACAAATAGGTAAAAATGTGAAAAGATTTAAGAAAGGTGACCGGGTTTTTGCATTAACCGGGATGGGATTCGGGGGTTATGCCGAGTACTCATGTTTGCCTGAAGATGGAATGTTGGCCATAAAGCCGACCAATGTGACCTATGAGGAAGCCGCTGCCGTTCTTTTTGGGGGGACGACAGCATTGCATTTTCTTAGGAAAGGAAATATCCGGAAAGGACAAAAAGTTCTTATCTTTGGAGCTTCAGGTGCGGTAGGCACTTCCGCGGTGCAGCTTGCCAAATATTTTGGGGCAGAAGTAACCGGGGTATGCAGTTCCGCAAATTTGGAATTGGTGAAATCTCTGGGAGCCGATAAGGTAATAGATTACACGAAGGAGGATTTTACGAAAAGTGGAGATCAGTTTGATATCATCTTTGATGCAGTTGGGAAAAACTCAAAATCGAATTGCAAGAAAGCATTAGCTCCGAACGGGAAATACGTGACAGTTGATGGGCAGGGGATCGCAAAGGTACGTATTGAAGATTTAATTTTCCTCAAAGAGCTTATTGAAACGGGTAAGATAAAATCGGTCATCGATAGACGCTATCTGCTGGAACAAATTCGCGAGGCTCACGGATATGTAGAAAAAGGGCGCAAAAAGGGAAATGTTGTCATCACGGTGGAGCATGATCATAAAATCTAACTTAGGCTCCATAACAAATAAAACCGCTAACGCTTGGGTTCTGAACTGTGACCCTATTTGTGGACGGTTTATAACAAACAGCCCTAGGCTTAACTAGCAAGGAGATGACCTCTGAATTCGTCGGGGGTCATCTTTTTT
>NZ_LMRV01000046.1 GCF_001428245.1 Paenibacillus sp. Soil522 | reverse complement strand
ACCACGCGTTCCCATACCGAACACGACCGTTAAGCCCTCCAGCGCCAATGGTACTTAGACCGCAGGGTCTTGGGAGAGTAGGACGTCGCCAAGCACGAGAGACCTATCGCATGTAATGCGATAGGTTTTTTGTTGTTTGCGCGCATAGTTAAACTTGTCACGGCTCATTGATAAAAGTTTAATTGAGGCATGGAGCCGGCAGCCTCTTGAACTATGAATCATCCATTTTCTGATAAATAGGTTATCAGCTTATCGCAATATGCTCCCTCTTAACATATTAATACAGTATAAACTACCTGATGTGATATTTGATAGGGAGCTGCAAATGCAAGTGCAAGTGGATGCTAGAGATGCGGCAGAGGAGGGGATGAATATGTTTATCATTATATCGATCGTAATGCTGTCGGGCTTGCTCATTTATGTGCTCCTCAAACCTCCGCATGCTCATGCAGGGGAGCGTTCCGTACGAATTGCTCGTAAGGCAGCACAGAACGATGAAAAATACGAACTGAGCATTATGAGCATAAGCGAAATAGAGCCTACTCAAAAGTAACAAGCTCCAGTATGTCGGGTGGCTGAGGGGAGTGAACAGAAGTGTATCAACCGGCCGTCGTTTCGATTACAGTTTTTACTTTTTTATTGACGATCCTGCTTATTTTATGGAGACCAAGAGGTTTGAATGAAGCGTTTCCGGCAATGGGAGGCGCCCTTATCATTTTGCTTTGCGGCAGCGTATCGATTTCGGATCTGGCCGTTATTACGACAACAGTAAGCGGAGCCGCAATTACCATTATCGCAACGATTGTTATGGCTCTTGTGCTTGAGAGTATCGGCTTCTTTTATTGGGCGGCCGAAGGGCTGGCAGTGCGGGCAAGGGGCTCTGGAATCAGGCTGTTCTGGTATGTGAATCTGCTTTGCTTTTTGATGACGTTATTTTTCAATAATGACGGCAGCATTTTGATTACAACGCCTATATTACTCATTTTATTGCAAAAAATAGGTCTCAAAAACCATCAGAAAGTGCCGTATTTGTTATCTGGCGTCCTTATTGCTACTGCCTCAAGCGCCCCTATCGGGGTCAGTAACATCGTAAATCTTATTGCTTTGAAAATTGTTAATATGAGCTTGTATATGTACACATTGATGATGCTGGTTCCGGCGACGCTGGGACTCATATTTCTAGCTATCCTCATTTTTTTATGTGTTTATCGTGATCTGCCTCGAAAGCTGCCAACAAACCTTCACCGTTTCTATCCTAATCTCATCAGCCGTAAACATCATCCGTTAAAGCAAGAGACGCCCGAATCAAGAGAACACTATGACTCGAAACTAATGAGAAAAATTTTGCTGTTTGTATTCCTCATTCGAATAAGTCTATTCATCGCTTCCTACTTCTCCGTGCCGATCGAATGGGTTGCGGTTGCAGGCTCCTCGCTGCTGCTTGGCTGGAGATGGATCTACTTAAAGAAGCCGCCAACCGACATGCTTCGCAAAATACCGTGGAATATTTTGGTATTTGCATTTGGCATGTATGTCATTATTTACGGCTTGCATAACATTGGACTGACCAATGTGCTCGTTGATCTTTTTTATCCGCTCGTTTCCGGTAATTTATTAAATGCAAGCCTGCTCATGGGCGGTTTACTTTCGGGAATGTCCATCTTGTTTAATAATCATCCGGCGCTTATGGTGGGCACGCTAACGCTGACTGAAATGAATTTGGATCCGCTAAACCTCAAAATCGCGTATTTAGCCACCGTGATAGGAAGTGATATCGGTTCACTGCTATTGCCGATAGGCACACTTGCATCATTAATTTGGTTTCATATCTTGAAGCAATACAAGGTGAAAATCAGTTGGAAGGAATATGTGCGAGTTACGATCATCGTCATCCCCCCTACTTTGCTGTTCACGCTTGTCATCCTGTATGTATGGGTTCAATGGTTATTTTAAAAGACCGTAGGGCGGCTTCTTACGTTTACGGTTAAGCTATCGGCATTTGATGGCGCTCAAACGACTGGCCTGTGAGGCTGGCAGTTGAGCGTTTTTATCTATTCAAACGGGTCTGTCCATGTATAAACATCGTGCAACCGCACCAAGCTAATATAAAAATGAATTTAAACGAGCACTTGACCTTTTGCAAAAATTGCATATAATAAAATCAAGGTCAAAGAAAGTCAAAGTCAGTTGTCCGAATATTCGGTGAACGACTAATTTGGCTGAAAAAGATTTATTTAATTTCCCTGTTTTAAGTTTCAACTTAGGCTTTTTTGGTTATTTCTCAGGGAGGTTGGTGGTTTGCGAAACATTTCCGATCTCATCGAACAGTATTTGAAGCACATGCTGCTGGACAGCCCGGAGGGCGCAGTAGAAATTCAACGCAATGACTTGGCTGACAAATTTTCTTGTGTACCGTCGCAAATTAACTATGTCATCAGTACTCGCTTTACAATGGAGAAAGGATACATGGTTGAAAGCAAGCGCGGAGGCGGAGGCTATATCCGAATTCAACGGATTGATCTTCCGGCATTGAAGGCGATTCAATTCCATATCGAAGAAACGGTTGGGGAATGTGTCGATCAAAGCGCGGCGGAAGGACTTATTTATCAGCTGGAGGAAGCAAGACTCATTTCGAAGCGTGAAGGCAACTTGCTTCGAGCGGCTGTGAGCCGCGATACGATCGCGCTCAAGCTGCCGCTAAGGGATGAAATCAGAGCAAGATTGCTCAGGTCCATGCTTATCTCGTTGCTGGTAAAATAACGCGAAACCGTTTGTACCGGGAGGAGGGATTCAGGCTTGTATTGCCAAGAGTGCGGCAAAAAGCCGGCTACGCTTCACTTTACAAAAATCATCAATGGTGAGAAGACCGAATTTCACATTTGTGAAAGCTGTGCCAGGGAGAAAGGGGAAGGCATTCCTGGAGCGCCGAATAGCTTTTCTATTCATAGCTTGTTGTCAGGGCTTCTTGATTTCGAGCATTTAGGCAGTGCAGAAGCAGCCGGAATGAAGCAGCCAGCGCTAAGGTGCGAGGAATGCGGGCTGACCTATGCGCAGTTCAGCAAGATCGGCCGTTTTGGCTGCAGCTCTTGTTACAAGGCGTTTGAAGGTAAGCTTGACCCGCTTCTCAAACGGGTTCACAGCAGTACGATACACAGCGGGAAGATACCAAAGCGCTCAGGCGGACAAATTCAGTGCAAGCGTGAAATCGAACAGCTGAGACGGGATTTGCAAGCCAAAATAGAACATGAGGAGTTTGAGAGCGCAGCCCAGCTGCGTGATCAAATACGTGAACTTGAGCGCAAAATTGCAGACCTGTAGGCTGGCATAGAAGGAGTGAATAAACCTCTTGACTAAGCATCGATTCTCACAGCACGCGCTTAGCGAATGGATGAAGGCCATAGGCCCGGAATCTGAAATTGTTATTAGCAGCAGAGTGCGCATAGCCCGTAATTTACGGAATCAGCCTTTTCCATTGCTTGCAACGAATCAGCAATCTAAGGATGTTATGGATCAGCTGACTGAAGTAAGCCAGAGCGGTAAGCTGCAGTCTATTGGTTCATTTGAGACCATTATTTTGTCAGATCTAAGCGAGCTTGATAAAAGGGTACTTGTAGAAAAGCATTTAATTAGTCCAAATTTAGCGAACGAATCACGATGCGGGGCCGTTATTTTAAGCGATAACGAATCAGTTAGCATCATGATTAACGAAGAAGACCATTTGCGCATCCAATGCTTATATCCAGGCTTTCAAATTCAGGAGGCATGGTCGTTGGCCAGCGGAATTGACGATATTTTTGAAGAAGCGGCTGATTATGCTTTTGATGAGAAACGCGGTTTTTTAACGACTTGTCCAACAAATGTTGGCACTGGCATACGCGCTTCGGTTATGATGCATTTACCGGCACTTGTGCTTACGTCGCAAATCAATCGCATTTTGTCAGCAGTAACGCAGGTCGGTTTAGCGGTTAGAGGATTGTATGGCGAAGGCAGTGAAGCGCTTGGCAACCTGTTTCAGGTGTCTAACCAAATTACGCTGGGTCAATCCGAAAACGAAATCATTGACAATCTTTATAGCGTTGCAAGACAAATCATTGAGCATGAGAAAGCGGCTCGCAAGCGTCTTATGCAAGATTCGAGGCTGAGGACGGAGGATCGTGTGAGACGGTCATACGGTATTTTATCCCACGCATCGATTATGGATTCCAAGGAAGCGGCACAGCGGTTGTCGGATGTGCGGCTTGGTGCCGATCTCGGCATTTTGTCAAACGTTTCGCCGCAGGTGTTGAATGAACTTTTGGTAATGACTCAGCCCGGATTTCTGCAGCAAACCTTCGATGAGAAGATGAGTCCGGAGCAGAGAGATTTCAGGAGAGCAGAACTCATACGCAAGCAATTGCGTGGTGAAAAAGGCCATGGGGGTGCATGAATATGATGTTTGGAAGATTTACGGAGCGAGCACAGAAAGTGCTTGCATTGGCGCAAGAGGAAGCAGTTCGTCTCGGACATAACAATATCGGCACGGAGCATATTTTACTTGGTCTTATTCGCGAAGGGGAAGGAATAGCGGCCAAAGCATTAATTGGACTCGGTCTAGGACTTGAGAAAATCCAAGATGAGGTTGAAGCGTTAATCGGACGTGGTCAAGAGCAGCCGAACAACATTGCGTATACGCCACGCGCGAAAAAAGTAATTGAGCTTTCGATGGATGAAGCGAGAAAGCTTGGACATACGTACGTTGGCACGGAGCATATTTTGCTCGGCCTGATCCGTGAAGGAGAAGGCGTTGCGGCACGCGTGCTGAACAACCTTGGCATCAGCCTTAATAAGGCGCGCCAACAGGTGCTTCAGCTGCTTGGCAGCAGCGAAGCGGTATCAAGCAACCACGGCTCACCGGCGAACGTAAGCACGCCTACGCTTGACGGTCTTGCAAGAGACCTGACGGCATATGCGAAGGAAGGAAATTTGGATCCGGTTATCGGCCGCAGCAAAGAAATTGAGCGCGTGATTCAAGTGCTTAGCCGCCGTACGAAAAACAATCCAGTGCTAATCGGGGAGCCAGGTGTCGGTAAAACAGCGATCGCCGAAGGCCTAGCTCAAAAAATTATCGAGAATGAAATTCCTGAAACGTTGCGTGACAAGCGCGTAATGACGCTCGATATGGGCTCAGTTGTAGCAGGCACGAAATACCGCGGTGAGTTCGAGGACCGTCTGAAGAAGATCATGGATGAAATTCGCCAAGCCGGCAATATTATTTTATTCATTGATGAGCTTCATACACTGATCGGCGCAGGCGGAGCGGAGGGCGCAATCGATGCTTCTAATATTTTGAAGCCTGCTCTCGCTCGGGGCGAGCTGCAGTGCATCGGTGCAACTACGCTGGATGAGTACCGCAAATATATCGAGAAGGATGCTGCTCTAGAGCGCCGTTTCCAGCCGATTACGGTGGATCAGCCTTCTCCTGAAGAAGCGATTCAAATTTTGTACGGTCTTCGCGACCGCTACGAGGCTCATCACCGTGTGAAAATTACGGATGAAGCGATTGTGCAAGCGGTGAAGCTGTCCGATCGTTATATCCCGGATCGCTTCTTGCCGGACAAAGCGATCGACCTTATCGATGAGGCAGGCTCGAAGGTACGTTTAAATTCTTACACCGTACCGCCAAACCTGAAGCAGCTTGAAAACCGTTTGGAGGATATCCGCAAGGAAAAGGATGCAGCGGTTCAAAGCCAAGAGTTTGAGAAAGCCGCAGCTCTGCGCGATACGGAACAAAAAATACGCGAAGAGCTAGACATTACGAAAAACCAGTGGAAAGAAAAGCAGGGCCGTACCGATTCCGAAGTAACACCTGAGGATATCGCTCAGGTTGTAGCTAGCTGGACGGGTATTCCGGTCAGCAAGCTGGCTGAAGGTGAAACAGAGCGTCTTCTCAAAATGGAGGATATTCTTCATAACCGCATAATCGGTCAGGATGAAGCCGTTAAATCGGTATCGCGCGCGATTCGTCGTGCTCGTGCCGGCCTGAAGGATCCGAAGCGTCCGATTGGCTCATTCATTTTCTTAGGACCAACCGGGGTAGGTAAAACGGAGCTGGCCAGAGCGCTTGCCGAATCGATGTTTGGCGATGAGAATGCGGTTATCCGCATCGATATGTCAGAATATATGGAGAAGCATTCGACTTCCCGTTTGGTTGGTGCGCCTCCAGGGTACGTAGGCTATGAAGAAGGCGGCCAATTGACGGAGAAGGTTCGTCGCAAGCCTTATTCCGTTGTCCTGCTTGATGAAATCGAGAAGGCTCATCCGGAAGTATTCAATATTTTGCTTCAAGTGCTCGAGGATGGCCGCTTGACCGATTCCAAAGGCCGGGTTGTCGATTTCCGCAATACGCTGATTATTATGACGTCCAACGTTGGCGCTGACCAAATTAAACGCAATTCCTCGCTCGGCTTTACAGCTGTACAGGACGCTGGACGCGATTTCATACAAATGAAAGATAAAGTAATGGCGGAGCTGAAGAAGAGCTTCCGTCCGGAGTTCCTGAACCGGATCGATGAGAGCATCGTGTTCCATTCGCTTGGCGAGGAGCACATTGCCGAAATCGTTACGCTCATGTCGGAGGAACTGCGCAAGCGTCTGCGTGAGCAAGAGGTCGATTTCGTGCTGACGGACGCAGCGAAAAACTTCCTAGCCAAGGAAGGCTACGATCCGCAATATGGAGCGCGTCCGCTTCGCCGGGCTATTCAAAAGCATATCGAGGACCGGTTGTCCGAAGATTTGCTGATGGGCATTATCCAAAAAGGCGATACGTTCACCATTGATGAGAAAGACGGAGGATTAACGGTTTCCAAATCGATCTCGGAGCAAGAGCCTGAGGAGTCCGCAACTACGAAATAAAGCTTAATTCCAAACTGTTCCCGCGGCCGGTAATCCTGTTTGCGGGACAGTTTTTTTATAATGAATAATTGACAATGAGAATCATTATCGTATAATAGAAATGGAGTATGAGATGGACATGGGAGGAACAACGATGATAGTTGTTACAAATACGATAAAAGTAAAAAAGGGTCACGGGGAGACGGTAGCTAAACGGTTTCAAAGCTCGAAAGGTATTGATTTATCGCCTGGTTTCGTACGCATGGAGGTTTTGTTTACGGAAGGTCTGGAGGAATATGATGAGCTTAAAGTAAGCACGACTTGGGAAAATAAAGCCTCTTTCGAGGGCTGGGTGAACAGTGATTCGTTCCGGCAAGCGCATGCCCAAAGAGGCGGTCAACAACAGGGCGCTGACGGCCAGCAGACGGAAAGCGTTATGCTGGGCTCGCAGCTGTCAACGCATCGCGTGCTGGTTGCCCGGCAAGCCGCAATCGAAGCATAGAAGCTTAACGGATGAGGCTTACGCCTCAGATGAAAAAAGTTATAATAAACTGTCATTCAGCTCTCTTATCCACTGTGGATAACGGGAGCCTTTTTTTATGCGTCATTTAGTCAGATGGACGATGGGGATATGTTGATGACTTGTGGATAATGTTGATAAGTTGTAGATAAAACTGTGGATAAAACCGTTACAGCCCAAAAGGGATAAGTTTAATTGGGGGAAACGAATAATAGAAGCATCTTCATTTTTTTTCGTGAACAATGTGGGTTTATACATGGGGGATAAAATGGTAAACTTTACGTAGTGTCATTTTAAGCAGAATCGCAAGGGATGGCTTCATCTATTTACGCTAGCCCATAACATTTAAGGAGTTCAGAATGGCCAAAATTAAAACGAAGTTTATTTGTACGGAATGCGGCACTGAATCGCCAAAATGGCTTGGAAAATGCCCGGGCTGCCATGCTTGGAATTCCATGATAGAAGAGAAAGAAACCGTTGTGAAAACGAAGGGCGTCGGTTTGTCGTCGTTTCATGCGAAAGAAAAGCCGCAGTCCATCATACATATAGAAAGTGGGCAAGAGCCGCGTATCGAAACAAGGATGCTTGAGCTCAACCGGGTGCTGGGCGGAGGCGTTGTGCCAGGCTCACTTATTCTTGTTGGCGGTGATCCCGGTATTGGAAAGTCAACGCTTCTGCTGCAAACCTCTCATGCTCTTGCGGTAAAGGGACTTAAAGTTCTCTACATCTCGGGAGAAGAGTCGGTGCGCCAAACGAGACTTCGGGCAGACCGCCTGGGAGCGTTGACGGAGTCGCTGTATGTGCTATGCGAGACCAATATGGAGCAAATAAACGATGCAATTGAATCGGTCCAGCCTGATTTTCTCGTTATTGACTCGATTCAAACCGTGTACGATCCGAATGTACAATCGGCTCCCGGCAGCGTATCGCAGGTCCGCGAATGTACGGCACATTTTATGAGAGTCGCCAAAATCAAAGGAATCGCAACGGTGCTGGTCGGCCATGTTACGAAGGAAGGCGCGATTGCCGGGCCGAGACTGCTGGAGCATATGGTGGATTGCGTTCTTTATTTCGAAGGAGAGCGTCATCATACGTACCGCATTTTGCGGGCGGTCAAAAACCGCTTCGGCTCAACGAATGAAATCGGAATTTTCGAAATGGGCGAGGATGGACTCAGAGAGGTGTCTAACCCTTCCGAGCTGTTTTTGTCCGAGCGTCCGCTTGGTGTGTCAGGCTCGACCGTCGTCGCTAGCATGGAAGGTACGAGGCCTGTGCTTGTAGAGCTTCAGGCTCTCGTGGCGACTACCAATTTTCCATCTCCGAGAAGAATGTCGACCGGTATCGATCATCATCGAATGGCGCTTATCATTGCGGTGCTGGAGAAGCGAAACGGGATGTTTCTACAAACGCAGGATGCTTATTTGAACGTTGCGGGCGGGGTAAAGCTCGACGAGCCGGCAGTCGATCTTGCGGCTGCGGTCAGCATAGCCTCCAGCTTCCGGGATTCGCCGACGAAGCCTTATGATGTCATCTTTGGCGAGGTAGGACTGACGGGAGAGGTTCGTGCGGTATCGCGTGCGGAGCAGCGGGTGAAAGAAGCAGAGAAGCTAGGATTCAAACGTGTCATTATGCCGGAGAAAAGCTTAAAGGGCTGGAAGCCGCCCGCAGGCATAGAAATTATTGGCGTAACCACAGTGTCGGAAGCACTTAAGGCAGCGCTTGGATAGGGGGCAGACGATGAAGGAACCTACTCAGCTTGAAATTATGAACCAATTATTGCAATTAGTCGCACCAGGTACCCCTTTTCGTGAAGGACTTGAGAATGTGCTTCGCGCCAAAACGGGGGCATTGCTAGTTGTTGGCTATAGTCCAGAGGTAATGGAGGTTGTGGATGGGGGCTTCTCCATAAATTGCGACTTCTCGCCAAACTATTTGTATGAGCTTGCCAAAATGGATGGCGCGATTATTTTGAGCGAAGATATGCGCCGGATTTTGTATGCGAATACGCAGCTCATTCCGAACAGCTCTATCCCGTCGATCGAAACAGGTATTCGGCACCGTACGGCAGAGCGGGTTGCTAAGCAAACCGGCAAGCTTGTCGTATCGATCTCGCAGCGCCGCAACATCATTACGCTGTATCAAGGCAACCTGCGCTACTCGCTGAAGGAAATGGGCGTTATTTTGACGAAGGCCAATCAAGCGATTCAAACGCTGGAGAAATATAAAGCGGTGCTTAGCCAATCGTTTACGAATTTATCCGCGCTCGAGTTCGAAGAGCTCGTCACGCTGCAGGAAGTGGCGCATGTCATTCAACGCGTTGAGATGGTGCTGCGCATCAAGATGGAGATCAAGCGCTACGTGAATGAGCTGGGAACGGAAGGACGCCTCATCAGCATGCAAATGGATGAGCTGGTAGGCGGCGTGGAAGAGGATGCTTGGTACTTACTTAAGGATTACGCCAAAGATAATTCGGATGAGAAGATCCGGGAAATTCGTGCTGGCCTCAAGAAGCTAAGCTCGGAAGAGCTGCTGGATGCACCGCCAATCATTCGTCTGATCGGTTATCCACATACGAACAATATGAACGATGAATCGGTTTCCCCGCGCGGTTTCCGCTTATTGAACAAAATTCCGAGATTGCCGCTCATCATTATGAACAATCTAATCGACCGCTTCGGCCGGTTGCCGCATATTTTGATGGCGACGATCGAAGAATTGGATGAGGTTGAGGGTATTGGTGAAGTGCGGGCACGGGCAATTAAAGAAGGTCTCAAACGGATCCAAGAGCAGATGTTCATTGACAGGCAAATCTAAATCCCATACAATGGATGGAATGTGGTCCTATAAGTGGATATACATTCGTTAAGTGTTTTGGGGCATAGTAGAGAAGAGGTGGAAAAGATGATCACAAAATCGATACCGAGCCTTCTCACGGTGGGGAACTTATTCCTAGGAGTAATCGCCATCATTCTTGTATTTAACGAAAAACCAGATACGGCGGCAATGATGGTATTAATCGCCATGCTGCTCGACGGTGTAGACGGACGCGTTGCTCGGGCGCTGAACGTTCAAAGTGAATTCGGTAAGGAGCTAGACTCGCTATCCGATGTGATTTCGTTTGGTGTAGCGCCGGCATTCATCATGTATGTGGTCGCTTTTCAAGAGCTTAATCCAGCCTTCGCTTGGATTGTAACGGCTTTGTTTCCGATTTGCGGTGCTTTGCGGCTTGCCCGCTTCAATGTGATTTCAAGCGCGCCAGGTTACTTTATCGGACTGCCGATACCGGCGGCGGGCGGTGTACTAGCAACGCTTGCATTATTTAAAGATGACATTTACGTATCGGTGCTGCTTGCGAGCACGCTTGTGCTTTCCATCCTTATGGTCAGTACGATCAAATATCCGAATTTCAAAAAGGTCGGTATTCCGAAAAGCGCGGTTTGGGTTGTGCCCATCGTCATTGTTGTGGCTGTCGTCCTAGGCTTATTATTCAAAAATGACCTGTCCAAAATATTGTTTGTACCGCTGCTGCTTTATGCGCTGTACGGCCTAAAAAAAAACGTTGATCGACGTTTGCCAAAGCGAAATCGTAAGCGGAAGAAGCGGGATGAAATCTCCGACGAGCCTGTGCAATCAGAGAAGCCGGCTTAATCCAATAGCGTAACTAAGCGCAAAGATTTGCGCTTAGTTACGCTATTTTTTATATTAATTCATCTGATATTAATGAAATTCACAATAAAAACGATAAAAATAAGATAATAAATGAATGAGAAGAGCGGAGTAATAAAAGTTATACGACAAGATCGGACACGAAAAATGGATAAATTATTTACCATAATATTATAGTGATGACATTTTTCGCGAATGAAGTGCTGCCTGTCTTCGCTAGGGAAAATGGGATATTATTTTATAAAACAAAGAAAAAGCTTTGGGGAGTTTATCTCCTCAAAGCTTTTGTCAATTGTCGGACTCGGCCGATATTCTCTTGTGTCATTTTACGTTAGATTAAACAGGCCCAAAGTAGAGCATTTGTCGTACTCATCTGCAATAACTTCATCCAATTGAATATCCAGCAGATTACATAAAGCAGTCATGTAAAATAAGTTTCGGCCAAGATCGGCCTTCAGTACGTCGCGGCAATGCTCGCATACCATTCCTGAGAGATGACTTTGCAGCGTCGCTTTCGCATTTTCAAGATTTAAGTCGTCTGAGTATTGCTGTTTTCGGGCATTAATTTCGATACAGCCACAATCGGTCACTGCTTTCGTGACCGCACGGTTAACAGAAGCGCCTGACTGACCGAATTTTGACATAACATCTAGTAAGCTTCGGTGCCTGAGCAGTAATTCTGATACTTGCCGCTGAAATTGATCCAGTGTAGGAGCGCTCATCGGTTCCACCTCTTTCACCAACCTTTGTGATGTAATCTTAATTTCCATTATAAGCTTCCTACCCTCTCTTTTCAAAATATGAATTATTAAAAATAATAAATGTTTGCAATTAATGTGCACCCCCACGGTTAGCAAGGCAATTATTGGAACATAATTGTAGTGGAGGTGAACCATAATGGTTAGACGAATCATTCAAATAATGGGTATGTTGTTCGGTGGTATGGCAGGCGGTGAAGTATACGGGTGGATAAATGGAGCGGCCGTATGGTCTGGCTCATCCTTCGGAATGCTACAGCGATCCGGCACTTATTACATGAATGTAGCAATTGGCGCGGTTTTTGGTGTGGTTGTGGCAACGATGCTTGCAGGGCAAATCATTCGATATATGCAGAAGGGTGCGGAGGAAACCGCAGCGCTTCCCGTGCGGCAGCTGGTTACCGGGGCGGGCGGACTGCTTGCAGGATTATTGCTCGCCGTATTGCTCTTTCCCGCAGTATCGGGCTTAGAGGGCTTAGGGAGTCTTATTCCCGCGGCGATGATGCTATGCTTTGGTTATTTGGGCATGCGAATTGGACTGCATAAGCAGGAGGAGCTGGCAGAGGGCTTTGCCGCCCTGCTGGAGAAGCGCAGAGCCGTATCGGCTGCAGATGAAGCGGGCGGCTACGAGGAGCATAAAATACTCGATACGAGCGTTATTATCGATGGACGAATTGCGGATATTTGCAAGACCGGCTTTATTGAAGGGACGCTTGTCATTCCGGAGTTCGTACTTGAGGAGCTTCAGCATATTGCGGACTCTTCCGACTTGCTGAAACGAAACAGGGGACGGCGCGGACTCGATATTTTGAACAAGATTCAGAAAGAGCTTGATGTAAAGGTTCTTATTTATGAAGGGGACTTTGAAGAAATCGGTGAAGTGGACAGCAAGCTTGTAAAGCTGGCTAAGGCTCTTCATGGCAAGGTCGTTACGAATGATTTTAACTTAAACAAAGTATGTGAGCTGCAAGGGGTATCGGTGCTGAATATTAATGATTTGGCTAATGCAGTGAAGCCTGTCGTCCTGCCGGGAGAAGAAATTATCGTTCAAGTGATAAAGGACGGCAAAGAGCATGGTCAAGGTGTCGCCTATTTGGATGACGGCACGATGATCGTCGTCGAGGGAGGACGCGAGTATATCGGTACAACGATGGAGGTGCTCGTGACGAGCGTACTGCAAACGTCTGCGGGCCGAATGATATTTGCAAAGCCGAAGCTGTTGGAAAAAGCGCTGTAACAAGGTATGATAGTACTATTGTTCATGCGTAAACGGCTGACGCCGTCTAAGGCGGCAAAGCTCGTTTCGCGGTGAAATATAAGTCTATTTATAAGTGCATAGCTTATAAAGTCTTATATTTTAACACAGTGTGAGGCGGGTGAAGGCATGGGAGCAGATTGGGGAGTTATCATCGTTGCGGCGGGACGAGGCACGAGGATGGGGACGAAGGAAAGCAAGCAGTATTTGCAGCTGGCGGACAAGCCTATACTCGTGCACACGCTGGAGCTGTTCCAGTCGATGGAAACAGTCAAAGAAGCGGTGCTTGTCGTTGGAAGCGATGATATAGAGCGCTGCCGCACTTGGGTGCTGCAGTATGGAATTACGAAGGTAACGGCTGTCGTTGCCGGGGGCAAAGAACGCCAGCATTCCGTATATTGCGGACTGCAAGAGCTGACAACCGACTGGGTGATGGTGCATGACGGGGTTCGTCCGCTTGTGACGGCAGATGCCGTCCGCGCTTGCTGCGCGCAAGCTGAGCAGAGCGGTGCCTCGGTGCTGGCTGTTCCGGTTAAAGATACGATTAAACAGGTGAATGAAGCGGGCGTTATCGTTTCGACACCGGACCGCCGAAGCTTGTGGGCGATACAAACGCCGCAAGCTTTTCGACGTGTCCTGCTGCTGGAGGCGCATGAGCGCGCGCTGGCGGAGCAATTCGTAGGAACGGATGACGCGATGGTCGTGGAGCGTATGGGCGTGAGCGTTACCGTAGCAGAAGGCGAGTATACAAATATTAAAATTACGACGCCTGAGGATTTGCCGTGGGCGGAATTTCTGCTTGCGAAGCGTCGTGCCGATAGGGCAGAGGGGAACGGTGGGCAAGGATGATTCGAGTTGGACAAGGATTTGATGTGCATCAATTGGTGGAAGGGCGTCCCTGTATTATAGGGGGAGTAACGATTCCATATGAAAAGGGCTTGCTTGGCCATTCGGACGCAGACGTGCTGTTGCATGCGATAACGGATGCGATACTGGGAGCGCTCGGACTTGGAGATATCGGCAAGCACTTTCCCGATACGGATGCCGCATTTAAGGATGCTGACAGCTTGAAGCTGCTTGAGGCTGTATGGAAGCTGGTGCGCGAGCGCGGCTACAAGCTCGGCAACATCGATTCCACGATTATTGCCCAGCGGCCTAAGATGCTGCCTTATATTCCGCAAATGGCCGATATAATTGCAAAGGCGCTTGAGGCAGACGTAACCCAGGTGAACGTGAAGGCTACAACAACCGAGCAGCTCGGGTTCACTGGACGCGGCGAGGGGATCGCTGCGCAATCCGTTGTCTGCCTGGTCAAGGATGTGTTATGATCGGGATTATTTAGAGGCAAGATTTTGCTTCGCAAAACTTTATTAGTATGTGCTTTCAAGGCAAGATTTTGCTTCGCAAAACTTTTAGGAGGTATTGAGATGACAGCAGAGGTTCGAGTTCGTTATGCCCCATCTCCGACGGGTCATTTACATATTGGCAATGCGAGAACGGCCTTATTCAATTATTTATTTGCAAGAAACCAAGGCGGTAAATTCATTATCCGAATCGAAGATACAGACGTGAAACGCAATGTTGAGGGCGGAGAGGAAAGTCAGCTTAAGTATTTGAAATGGCTTGGCATCGATTGGGATGAAAGCATCGATATCGGAGGCGGGTATGGTCCTTACCGTCAGACAGAGCGTCTCGATATTTACAGCAAGTACTGGCAGGAGCTGCTGGACCGTGATCTTGCTTATCGCTGCTACTGTTCCGAGGAAGAGCTGGAGAAGGAGCGGGAAGCGCAAATCGAGCGCGGCGAAACGCCGCGTTATTCCGGACAGCACCGCAATTTGACGGTAGAGCAGCGCGGAGCATACGAAGCGGAAGGACGTGTGCCTAGTATTCGTTTCCGCGTGCCGGAAGGGCGCACCTATGCTTTTGACGATATCGTTAAAGGCTCGATCAGCTTCGATACAGCGGAGATGGGCGATTTCGTAATCGTGAAGAAGGATGGCATTCCAACCTATAATTTTGCTGTTGTGCTTGATGATTATTTGATGAAAATTAGTCACGTATTGCGCGGGGAGGATCATATTTCGAATACGCCCCGCCAGCTTATGATCTACGAGGCGTTCGGCTGGGAGCCGCCGCAATTCGGCCATATGACGCTAATCGTTAATGAGCAGCGCAAGAAATTAAGCAAGCGTGATGAATCAATTATTCAGTTCATTTCCCAATATGACGATCTCGGTTATTTGCCGGAAGCGATGTTTAACTTTATTACGCTGCTTGGCTGGTCGCCTGAAGGCGAGCAAGAAATATTTACCCAAAGCGAGCTGGTTTCCATATTTAATCCGGAACGCTTAAGCAAAAGCCCGGCCGTATTCGATACGCAGAAGCTGAGCTGGATGAACAATGAATACTTGAAAAAAGCGGATCTGTTCCGTCTCGTAGATCTTTGCCTGCCGCATTTGCAAAAAGCGGAGCGCGTAGCTGCAGAGTTAGATGAGGAAGGCCGCGCCTGGGTTACGGATCTTGTGGCGCTTCATCAGGACAAGCTGCGTTATGCTTCGGAAATCGTACCGATGACTGAGCTTTTCTTCCGCGATACAATCGTGGATGAGGGAGATGCTGTCGCTGTCCTTGCCGAGGAGCAGGTGCCTGTTGTGCTTCAAGCCTTCCTGAATTTGATAGAAGCGGGCGAAACGGCATTTCAGGGGGATGGCATTAAAGAAATGATCAAGGCCGTACAGAAGGAAACAGGCTTCAAAGGGAAGCAGCTCTTCATGCCGATTCGGGCGGCGCTTACCGGTCAGACGCATGGTCCCGACTTGAATCAATCCCTTGCATTGCTCGGCAAAGAGAAGGTTGCCAGCCGTCTGCGCGGGCGTTTGGCGGGCTACGGGGCTTAGACGCTTATAGGTACTGTCTTATTAAACGGACATAATACCCTTGTCACATTTTTGGGTATTCGGTATACTATGACTAATAAATGAATGAATCGAACGGCCATGAACAGGAGAAGTACGTTTGCTTGTGGATTCGCAGAGAGGACAACCGTCATTCGAATCGGCGTCGCATCATGATGTGAGGCAATGGGAAAGCAGAATGGGGCTGCAAGTTGTCTGTCCACCGAACGGAAATATGCACCTGGGAGCTTTGTTCCGAGCTGCTACAGCAGAAAATGCACGATCATAAGGATAGAGCGGCAACGCTTTATCGTTTATGCAAGCGTACATTTGGCTGCGCAGGGTAGGCAACAACGTATCGTCTGCGTTAAAGACTATAAGATGAACGAGCTTCAGCGTGCAGCTGTAGATTTGTTCAAGCAGAGTGGGACCGCGAGATAACACGCCTCTGCAGCATAATATGCTGCGGAGGCTTTTCTTTTTATTAGAAATAAATGAGCGTATGAAAAAGGAGCATTGCTTATGTTTCGTCATTTCCGATCGGACATACAAGCGGTTTTCGAGAATGATCCGGCTGCCCGCAGCCGTTTCGAGGTTGTTTTCACCTATTCAGGCTTGCACGCCATATGGGCTCACCGCATCGCCCATCCCTTATACCGCAGAGGATGGTTTACGGCGGCGCGCTTGATCTCCCAGGTGAGCCGTTTCATGACGGGCATCGAGATACATCCGGGCGCTCAAATCGGCGAGCGTTTGTTTATCGATCATGGAATGGGTGTAGTGATTGGTGAAACCTGCGAAATCGGCGACGATGTCGTTATTTATCAAGGCGTTACTCTCGGTGGAACAGGCAAAGAAAAAGGTAAGCGTCATCCGACAATTGGCAATAATGTGGTTATTGGCTCAGGTGCGAAGGTGCTGGGCTCGTTCCAAGTAGGCGAATTTTCCAACATAGGGTCAAATGCCGTTGTTCTGCGGGAAGTACCGACGAATTGCACCGTAGTAGGAAATCCGGGGCGTGTCGTCAAACGAAATGGAGAGCGCGTTGGCGATCGGCTTGATCATACGCAGCTTCCCGACCCGGTCATTGAAATGTTCCGTACGATGCAGAAGGAAATTGACGACTTGAAATCCGAGCTGAAGCAGCTTCGTGAACCTGTAACTGGAGGAGAAAAACGATAATGACAGTATCTATATACAACACCGTATCGCGGTTAAAAGAGCCTTTTGTGCCGCAAGAGCCGGGTAAAGTGAAAATGTATGTTTGCGGTCCGACCGTCTATGATTATATTCATATCGGGAATGCGCGGCCCGTTATTTTCTTCGATGTCGTTCGCCGTTATTTGGAGGATATCGGAAATGAGATCCAATATGTTGTGAACTTTACGGACGTGGACGACAAGCTTATTCGTAAAGCGGAGCAGCTTGGTACGACCGTGCCGGAAGTGGCGGAAACGTTCATTACGGCATTTTATGCGGATATCGAAGCATTAGGCGTTCATAAAGCTTCGATCAATCCGCGCGTGACGGAGCATATTCCACAGATCGTGGCGTTTATTCAAGGCCTGATAGACAAAGGCTATGCATATATGAGCGAAGGTGACGTATATTACCGCACGGCTGCATTTGCGGATTATGGCAAGCTGTCTCATCAAAATATGGAAGAGCTTCAATTCGGTATTCGGGTTGAGATTGGCGACCGTAAAGAGAACCAACAGGATTTTGTATTGTGGAAAGGCGCTAAGCCGGGAGAAATCAAATGGGATAGCCCATTTGGTGAGGGCCGACCAGGCTGGCATATCGAATGCTCGGCTATGGCCCGCACGTATCTTGGCGATACGCTGGATATTCACGCCGGCGGACATGATTTGCAATTTCCGCATCATGAGTGCGAGTTGGCTCAATCCGAGGCATTGACCGGTAAGCCGCTTGCGAACTATTGGATGCATAACGGCTATATTCACATTAACAATGAGAAGATGTCCAAATCGCTAGGCAATGGCATTACGGTGCATGAGCTGGTGAAGCGGGTTAAGCCCCAAGCCGTTCGTTACTTTATGCTCTCGACTCATTATCGAAGCCCGCTGAATTTTAGCGACGATACGGTCGCCCAAGCCGAGAATAGCGTAGAGCGGATTGCGAACTGTGCGGCAAATCTAACGCATAGACTCAAAGCCGTTGACGGTGAGCTGGCTCAAACGACAGGTAATGGTCTTGTTCCTTCTGGTGATGAAGCTCTGGATGAGAGGCTTAAAGCGATATTCGAACAATTCCATGCGAAAATGAGTGATGATTTCAATACGCCTGACGCAATAACGTCCGTATTCGATTTGGTTACGGAAGCTAATCAATATTTGAACCGTGCCGATGCTTCTTCCCGCGCTATCCAAGCTCTGCTAACGCTGCTGGAGCGTATGGATGCGGTGCTCGGTTTGCTGCCTCAGCAGCATGCTGACGCAGCGCTGCTGGATGCGGATATCGAGCAGCTTATCGTGGAACGTACGGAAGCGCGTCAGGCAAAAAAATGGGCGAGAGCCGATGAAATACGTGATCTGCTTACGCAGAAAAACATCGTGCTTGAGGATACTCCGCAAGGTATCCGCTGGCGGCGCAAATGAGCGAGCATATCCATACGAACATGTTGCTCTTTCACCCGCCTTCCAAAAAAGCGCAGCTCATGAACCCTGTCATACTGGCATATATCGGTGATGCCGTTTTTGAGCTTCTCGTTCGGCAATATTTCATTTCGCTGCCGAATCAGAAGTCTCATCATCTTCACCGTGAAGCGACGAAAATGGTTTCTGCCAAAGGACAAAAAAGAACATTGGACCGCTGGCAGCCGCATTTGACAGAGGAGGAGGCGGACATTGTTCGCCGCGGCCGCAATTCGAAGTCGGGCGCTCCTCCCAAAAATGCGGACCTCGCCGATTATCGTCTCGCTACCGCATTGGAGAGCTTAGTCGGTTATCTCTATTATGAAGGCCGTATAAATAGATTGAATGAATTGTTTGCAATTGCGATTGAAGGCCAAGAAAAGAAATAAGGCTCGCGCAGCCTTTATGGAAATTATAAACGATATGAGGAGGACGACCGATGACTGAAGAAACCATTCAGGACGAAATGATTGCCGGCAAGCACCCTGTGCTTGAGGCGCTGCGTTCCGGCCGTGAAATTAATAAAATATGGATTGCCGACGGCGCACAGAAAACCTTAACGCAGCCAATTGTTGCAGAAGCGAAGAAGTTCGGGATTGTCGTGCAGTTTGTTGACAAGAGGAAGCTCGACAGCTTAACCCCGGGAGTTACACATCAGGGGGTTGTCGCTCAAGCGGCCGCCTTCGCTTATGTGGAAGTAGAGGAGATTCTTGAGCGAGCGAAGCAGCGTGATGAGATCCCGTTTATATTGCTGCTTGATGAGATCGAAGATCCGCATAATTTGGGTTCGATTTTGCGTACAGCTGAATGTACGGGAGTACATGGCGTTATCATTCCGAAGCGGCGCTCTGCGGGATTGACGGCTACCGTGCTGAAAACGTCAGCTGGCGCAGCTGAGCATGTGCCGGTTGCCCGCGTGACAAACTTGGCACAAACGATCGATAAACTGAAGGAAGCGGGCGTATGGGTAGCGGGTACCGATGTTAGCGCGTCGCAAGATGTGTACAAGATGAAATTCGATATGCCGCTAGTTGTCGTAATCGGCAACGAAAGTAAGGGAATGGGAAGACTCATCAAGGAAAAATGCGATTTTCTCGTTAAACTGCCTATGCTCGGTCAATTGAATTCACTGAATGCTTCTGTTGCGGCCGGCGTGCTTATGTATGAGGTTGTCCGGCAGCGCCGGAGCATTTAGATCATGAATCGGCGCGACGATATTTTATTAGTCGACGGCTATAACATGATTGGTGCCTGGCCGGTGCTTGAGAAGCTGAAGGAATACGATCTGGAGGAAGCCCGGGACAAGCTGTTAGATTTGTTAGCGGACTATCAGGGCTTCACGGGCATGCAAGTGCACGTGGTGTTTGATGCGCATCAGGTGCCAGGACTTGGAGCCACTTATCGACACCATAAGCTGACAATTGTGTATACGAAAGAAAAGGAAACGGCTGATGAATGCATCGAGCGCCTCTGCTCTGAGCTGTTTGTCAGGCGCAGAAACATTTATGTAGCGACGTCTGATCTGGTGGAGCAGCATGTGGCTTTTGGCAAAGGAGCGCTTCGCGTATCCGCACGCGAGCTGCTGATTGATATCGGCCAAAATCGTAAAAATATCGAGAAGTCGCTGCGCGAGGATAAGCCGGGAACACGCAACTCGGTAGACGGCATCGTCAGCCTTGAAGTTCGCAGTCAGCTGGAAAAGCTTCGCCGGGGAGAAAAATAAAAGGGCAGGGCTTATGGATAGGAGCATTGGAAGCGGGACGAATGCTGCTTCTATTCCACAAAGTTACAAAAATGCTACTAAATTGATAGTTTTCGGGTTCCCGATTGGTTGACGGTGGAAGGTGACATCATGTATACTGACTCTATTATTAGCGATAAGAACGTGTGGAATTTATCAGATATACATTCTTATCTCTCGACGTGAAACATTGCTGAACCCACTGAGATGGGAACAGTTAGATAACGTGAATATGAATCTAGCGGTGTACGCCTTGCAGGCCGGAGGGATAGTTCGTGAGTATCGACCTCAAAGAATGGAGTACGCTCGAGTATGACAGCAGTACGGACGAGGACATTGTCGAAGCAGTCCGCAATGGCGATAGCATAGCGTTGGAATATTTGATTAACAAGTATAAGAATTTTGTGAGAGCCAAAGCGCGCTCCTATTTTCTTATCGGCGCGGATCGTGAAGATATCGTGCAGGAGGGTATGATTGGTCTATATAAAGCAATTCGCGATTTTAAAGGGGACAAGCTTGCGAGCTTCAAAGCCTTTGCAGAATTGTGCATAACTAGGCAAATTATTACCGCCATCAAAACAGCCACTCGTCAGAAGCACATCCCGCTTAATTCCTACGTATCGCTCGATAAGCCCATTTATGACGAAGATTCGGACCGCACGCTGCTGGATGTCATTTGTGGCACGCGAGTTTCTGACCCTGAAGAATTAATTATTAACCAAGAAGAATTCATTGGCTTGGAAGACAAAATGTCCGAAATATTAAGCGACCTTGAGCGTAAGGTGCTGATGCTTTATTTGGATGGAAGATCTTATCAGGAAATTGCTGTCGACTTGGATAGGCATGTGAAATCAATTGACAATGCCCTTCAGCGTGTGAAGCGCAAGCTTGAACGTTACTTGGAAGTAAGAGACATTAGCGGTTGACCGCATTTATCCGTAATTGTTTTTAATGAGGGCTGTCTTCCATCTGGCGGTGTTCAGATGGAATATAAGGTCCTTTTTGTTTTAAAAGAGCACAAGTAGACTATACTGGTAGAAACGAGCCCGATGTTCTGTTGCTGCCAAATATTCGTAGGCCAAACACGTATCTTTTACATTGACATCAAAATTGCTGTGTGATAAAGTGTTTAGGTAGGCCTAAATTCGAGGTTTTTTTTCGTTTTGGCGTTGGAATCAATGAACTTTCATATAGAGCTTCATGATTCGTATTTTGTAGCAGTTCGGGAGGTGTAATTCAATGCGGGTAATTATCACGTTGGCATGCACAAACTGCAAACAGAGAAACTATGCGAGCAGCAAGAACAAACGCAATCACCCCGACCGCATCGAGTTGAAGAAGTTTTGCAAGTTCTGTAACGAGCAGACTCCTCATCGCGAGACGAGATAGTCAATTGGAGGTGTGACCGTGGCATTTTTGGCTAAACTAAAGCAGGGCTTTGGTACAACGTTTAGTTTTTTTGCCGACAGCTGGGCGGAACTTAAGAAGGTTCGCTGGCCAAGCCGTAAAGAGTTGACAAGCTACTCGATCGTAGTTTTGCTCACGATCACGTTTGTAACGATTTACTTCTGGCTTCTTGACATCGGGATCTCGTCTCTGGTTGAACTCATTGTTTAAGAAGGGTCCAAAGGTGGATTTGTGATGGAAAAAAGATGGTACGTCGTGCATACCTACTCCGGCTATGAGAACAAGGTGAAAGCCAATTTGGAGCGCCGTGTTGAATCGATGGGCATGGAAGACAAAATTTTCCGTGTGCTTGTTCCTATGGAAGATGAAGTGGTAGAGAAGGACGGTAAGAAGAAGACTGTCCAACGTAAAGTCTACCCCGGCTATGTTCTTGTGGAAATGGTTCAAACCGACGATTCTTGGTACGTTGTTCGAAATACGCCTGGCGTAACTGGATTTGTAGGATCAACAGGTTCCGGTTCAAAACCGATTCCTCTCTTGCCTGATGAGGTTGAGCAAATACTCAAACACATGGGCATGGAAGAACCAAAACCAAAAATCGAGTTCGATCTGAAAGAAACAGTTCGCGTCAAAGTGGGTCCTTTCGCAGATTTTGTCGGTACAGTAGAAGAGATTTTGCTCGACAAAGCGAAGTTGAAGGTTCATGTGAACATGTTTGGCAGGGAGACCCCACTAGAGCTGGATTACACTCAAGTGGAGAAGATATAATATCTGGTTTCCGAACCCATCGGAATATTCCGGTGGAATTTGGATGCGAAGTAGTAATGCCTCTTTTGGCGGCAAATGCTATTTACGCATGGAATAAAGGGTTAGGAGGTGTCAGGCATGGCAAAAAAGGTCATCAAGATGGTCAAACTGCAAGTTCCTGCAGGTAAAGCAAACCCAGCGCCACCGATCGGTCCAGCACTTGGTCAAGCAGGCGTTAACATCATGGCGTTTTGTAAAGAGTTTAATGCTCGTACAGCAGATCAAGCAGGCTTGATTATTCCAGTCGTTATTACAGTATTCGAAGACCGTTCCTTTACTTTCGAAACAAAAACGCCGCCGGCAGCAGTATTGATACGCGTCGCAGCTGGTATCGAAAAAGGATCAGGCGAACCGAACAAGAAGAAGGTCGCTACTGTAAAACGTGACAAAGTTCGCGAAATCGCTGAGCAAAAAATGCCGGATCTTAACGCAGCTTCTGTTGAAGCGGCAATGCGTATGGTTGAAGGTACTGCTCGCAGCATGGGCGTAACTATTGTTGACTAATACCGCAAGGTAGCTTGCTTTGCGAAGCTTCGGCTTTCGCGGGTGGGAGGATCATCCTCAGGAGGATATTCCGCTACAACCACATAAGGAGGAAATAACAATGGCTAAACATGGTAAAAAATATGTAGAAGCTGCTAAGCTTATCGACAGCGAAGCAACTTACGAGTCTTTGGAAGCGATCGAGCTTGTTAAAAAGGCTGCGACAGCTAAATTCGACGAGTCCGTTGAAGTAGCAGTTCGTTTGGGTGTAGACCCTCGTAAACAAGACCAAGCCGTTCGTGGCGTAGTTGTACTGCCGCACGGTACTGGTAAAACAAAACGCGTTCTCGTTTTCGCAAAAGGCGAAAAAGTGAAAGAAGCGGAAGCTGCGGGTGCTGATTTTGTCGGCGATGCAGACATGATTAACAAAATCCAACAAGGCTGGTTCGATTTCGACGTTTGCGTAGCAACGCCGGACATGATGGCTGAAGTTGGTAAACTTGGACGGATCCTTGGCGGTAAAGGTTTGATGCCTAACCCTAAGGCAGGAACAGTAACGTTTGACGTTGCTAAAGCCGTACAAGAAATTAAAGCCGGTAAGATTGAATACCGTCTTGATAAAGCAGGTCAAATCCATGCGCCAATCGGTAAAGTATCCTTCGACGCTGAGAAACTCAACGAGAACCTCAAGGCATTGATCGATGCGCTTAATCGTGCAAAGCCGGCAGCTGCAAAAGGTATTTACCTGAGAAACATCGCCGTTTCTTCGACAATGGGTCCTGGTGCCCGTGTTTCTACAGCGATTTACCGCTAAGAAGAACGGAATTAAATTCGAATACGCATACCGTAGACAGTAGGTGCCTGAAGGCTTAATTTCCTACCGAGGTGTTATGATAAAACGTTTGTAAGCAATATTCGATCCTTTAGGGTTGATGCGCGATAACGACATCATGGCCTTCGCAGTGTCTGCGAAGGCCTTTCTCATGCATCGAGGCGTGGAAAGCCCGTCGTAATTAACGGAATGTATACTATTACGGGAGGTGTACAGTTTGGCTAACGCAAATATCATCCAAGAGAAACAAGAGGCAGTTGCCGTAATCGCGGCGAAAATTGCTGCTAGCTCCAGTACAGTTGTAGCTGACTATCGTGGATTGAACGTTGCGCAAGTAACTGAACTTCGGAAACAACTTCGTGAAGCAGGAATCGAATTCCAAGTTCTTAAAAACTCGCTCGTTCGCCGCGCAACAGAAGGTACGGATTATGTAGAATTGAACAATATTCTTACAGGTCCTACTGCTATTGCATTCGGTAAAGAAGACGCTGTTGCTCCAGCGAAAATTTTGAACGATTTTGCAAAGAAAAATGACGCATTGAAACTTAAAGGCGGCATTGTTGAAGGTAAAGTCGTATCTCAAGAAGAGATCAAAGCACTTGCGGAACTTCCGTCCCGCGAAGGTTTGCTATCTATGCTCCTCAGCGTATTGCAAGCTCCAGTGCGCAACTTCGCGCTTGCGGTTAAAGCAGTCGGTGAGAAGCAAGAAGCACAAGCTTAATATTAAGCAACAAATCTTTATTGCATTGAACCGGCGAAAGCCGGCCGTTTGATAAACCAAAAAAACTAAAACATATTCCTGGAGGTATAACCATGTCTAAAGAACAAATCTTAGAAGCCATTAAAGTTATGAACGTTCTTGAACTGAACGAACTAGTTAAAGCAATTGAAGAAGAATTCGGCGTTACTGCAGCAGCTCCAGTAGCAGCAGCAGGAGCTGGCGCAGCTGTAGAAGCTGAGCAAACTGAATTCGACGTTATCCTTAACGGCCCTGGCGCTTCGAAAATCAACGTAATCAAAGTTGTTCGCGAAATCACAGGTCTTGGCCTGAAAGAAGCGAAAGACTTGGTTGACAGCGCTCCTAAAGCTGTTAAAGAAAAAGTTGCTAAAGAAGAAGCAGAAGCAGTTGCAGCTAAGCTTACTGAAGCTGGCGCTTCCGTGGAAGTTAAGTAATATTGCTTCAACAAAATAAGCTGATCATGCGGTTGAACGATGAATCGGCTGGCGAGCCCCTTGAATCCGTCAGGTTTCAAGGGGTTCGTTCTATGTTAAAAGATAAGAATGTATAAGTTATTTGCTTATACATTCTTATCTTTCAACGCGAGACAGGACAACCGGTTGTGCGAAAGCGCAATGGAATACGGGGAGTGATGAATCATGTCGAATCACTATTACTCACAGAGCCCAGAGGTAAAGCATAATCGTCAAGTTCATGAAGTGTTTCTTCGGGGCTTTTCTTTCCGATTTATGACGGATGCAGGAGTGTTCTCAAAATCGGGTGTCGATTATGGGAGTCAAGTTTTGATCGACGCACTCAAGCTTGATGCGGATGCGAAGGTGCTCGATGTTGGCTGTGGTTATGGTCCTATTGGATTAACAGCAGCAAAACTTGCTGAGAACGGGCTAGTGACGATGATTGATATAAATGAAAGAGCGGTAGAGCTTTCGCGTGAAAATGCAAAGCTTAATAAGATTTCGAATGTTAACGTTTTGCAGAGCGATTTATATGAAGCCGTTAAGCATTTGAAGTTCGATACGATCGTAACGAATCCGCCTATACGTGCAGGTAAAGCAGTCGTGCATCGGATATTTGAAGAAGGCTATGAATTACTTGAGCAAGGCGGCAGCATGTGGGTGGTCATTCAGAAGAAGCAAGGGGCGCCATCTGCGCAAGCAAAGCTGGAGTCGTTGTTCGAAGGTGTAGAAGAAGTGACGAAGGACAAGGGCTATCGTATTTTTAGAGCTGTAAAAGGCTAGTTAAAAAACGCCAGACTTGCTTTTAAAATATCTTAGAAAATAGAACGAAATTTATTGACTTGACTTTTTGGATATGGTAAAATTATAAAATGTCAGCATTAAATTGGGCTCCATCTCTTTAGTTAACTAAAATGTCAAGTGTGAATTTTTCGTGCGGAATGCATAAGTTTTACACATTTGACGTATAATGTTTACGTTTTGGGCAAAATTATTTGATATGAGACTATCACAGCTGTGCTGTGATTGTTTAACTGCCGGAACATGCTCTTTTTTCGAACTATTCGATAAGGGCTTTTCTTTATTTGACAATATAGGCGGCTGGTCCGACTATGGTGACGCAGTAAGTATCGATGCTGTGATACAGACATGAGGGGTGAGGTTAAGTTGGCAGGACAACTTGTTCAGTATGGTCGGCGCGCGCGCAGAAGCTACGCCAGGATCAACGAGGTGCTGGAAGTCCCGAACCTGATTGAAATCCAACAAAAATCGTATGAGAAGTTTTTGGAAAGCGACTTGATCGAGTTGTTCCAGGATATTTCTCCGATTTCGGACTTTACGGGCAATCTATCGCTTGAGTTTATCGACTATAGCTTGGGCGAACCGAAATATTCGGTCGATGAATCAAAAGAGCGCGACGTGACGTATGCGGCTCCTTTACGCGTTAAGGTACGACTCTTTAATAAGGAGACCGGCGAAGTAAAGGAACAAGAAGTTTTCATGGGTGATTTCCCGCTTATGACAGAGACAGGCACGTTTATCATTAACGGGGCCGAGCGTGTCATAGTCAGCCAATTGGTTCGATCCCCGAGTGTGTACTTCAGCACGAAGGTCGATAAGAACGGGAAGAAGAATTACACAGCAACGGTTATTCCTAACCGTGGCGCTTGGCTGGAGCTTGAAACAGATGCCAAAGATATTATCTACGTTCGTATTGACCGGACCCGGAAAATACCGGTAACGGTACTTTTGCGTTCGCTAGGATTCGGTACTGATGCTGAAATTCTAGAGCTGCTTGGCCACGACGAGTACATTCGCAACACGTTAGACAAGGACAATACGGATTCGACCGAGAAAGCGCTGATCGAAATTTATGAGCGTCTTCGTCCGGGCGAGCCTCCGACTTTGGATAATGCGAAGAGCTTGCTGGTAGCTCGTTTCTTTGATCCAAAACGCTATGACTTGGCCAATGTAGGCCGTTACAAAATAAACAAAAAGCTCCACATCAAGAACCGTTTGTTTAACCAGCGGCTCGCGGAAAATCTAGTAGATCCTACGACCGGTGAAATTATCGCTGAATCGGGACAAATGATTGACCGTCGATTGCTTGATGAAATTCTCGAAAATCTCGAGAAGGATGTTGGTTTCAAAACGTATCACGTTGCTAACGGTGTTTTGGATGCGGATAGTATTCCACTGCAAACAATTAGCGTATTCTCGCCATATGACGAGAGCAAGGTTATTAAGGTAATTGCCAATGGCATTATTGATAAATCCGTGAAGCATATTACGCCTGCGGATATCATTTCTTCCATTAACTACTTTATTAATTTGCTTCATGGTGTAGGCAGCACGGATGATATCGATCATCTGGGCAACCGTCGTCTGCGTTCCGTAGGTGAGCTTCTTCAAAACCAATTCCGTATCGGTTTGTCTCGTATGGAGCGCGTTGTGCGCGAAAGAATGTCCATACAAGATGCGAATGCGATTACGCCTCAAGCGTTAATTAACATTCGTCCGGTTATTGCATCAATAAAAGAATTTTTCGGCTCCTCGCAGCTGTCCCAGTTTATGGACCAAACGAATCCGCTTGCTGAATTGACGCATAAGCGTCGTTTATCTGCACTCGGACCCGGCGGTTTGACTCGGGAACGCGCGGGCTTCGAAGTTCGTGACGTCCATCACTCCCACTATGGGCGGATGTGTCCGATCGAGACGCCAGAGGGACCGAATATCGGTTTGATCAACTCCTTGTCCTCCTTTGCCCGCATTAACGAATATGGCTTCATTGAAGCGCCTTATCGTTGGGTGGATCCGAAGACGGGAATTGTTACGGAGCAAATCGCATACTTGACTGCAGATGAGGAAGATAACTACGTTATCGCGCAAGCGAATGCGAAGTTGACTGCAGAAGATAAGTTTGCAGAAGAAAATACGATCGTTCGTTACAATAAACAAGCCGATAACATTTTGACGATGCCAAGCGATCGCGTTGATTACATGGACGTATCACCTAAGCAGGTTGTATCCGTTGCGACAGCGTTAATTCCATTCTTGGAAAACGATGACTCCAACCGTGCTCTCATGGGATCGAACATGCAGCGTCAAGCGGTGCCGCTTCTCATTCCTAGATCGCCGCTTGTTGGTACAGGTATGGAGCATAAGGCAGCGAAAGACTCCGGCGTTTGTATTGTTGCTAAGTATGACGGTATAATCGAACGTTCATCCGCTAACGAAATTTGGCTACGCCGCGTTGAACAAATCGACGGCAAGCCGGTTACCGGCGACCTCGTAAAACATAAGTTACACAAGTTTATGCGTTCTAACCAAGGAACGTGCATCAATCAGCGTCCGCTTGTGCGTAAAGGCGACGTGATTAAGAAGGGCGATATTCTTGCAGACGGTCCTTCCACTGAAATGGGCGAATTGGCTCTTGGTCGCAACGTTGTCGTTGCATTCATGACGTGGGAAGGCTACAACTATGAGGATGCGATCCTGCTTAGCGAGAAGCTTGTGAAAGAGGATGTTTACACATCCATTCACATTGAGGAATATGAGTCTGAAGCTCGTGATACGAAGCTTGGACCGGAAGAAATTACGCGCGACATCCCGAATGTCGGCGAAGAAGCTCTTCGTAACCTGGATGAGCGCGGTATCATCCGTGTCGGTGCGGAAATTGGCGCAGGTGACATCCTCGTTGGTAAAGTAACGCCGAAGGGCGTAACGGAACTGACTGCGGAGGAAAGATTGCTTCACGCTATCTTCGGTGAGAAGGCTCGTGAAGTTCGTGATACTTCGCTGCGCGTACCGCATGGTACAGATGGTATCGTTGTAGACGTGAAAGTATTCACGCGTGAGAACGGCGACGAATTGCCGCCTGGCGTTAACCAGTTGGTACGTGCCTATATTGCTCAAAAACGGAAAATTTCCGAAGGTGACAAAATGGCCGGACGTCATGGTAACAAAGGGGTTATCGCCCGTATCATGCCTGAAGAAGATATGCCATTCCTGCCGGATGGCACACCTGTTGAAGTTGTTCTTAACCCGCTCGGCGTACCGTCGCGGATGAACATCGGTCAAGCGCTTGAGGTTCACTTAGGCATGGCTTGTAAGCATCTCGGCATTCACGCCGCAACGCCGGTATTTGACGGCGCGCGCGAGAATGACGTTTTCGATACGATGGAAGAGGCCGGCATGCAGCGTAATGGTAAAACCGTTCTGTATGACGGACGGACAGGCGAAAATTTCGAGCGTGAAGTTACGGTTGGGGTCATGTACATGATCAAGCTGGCGCACATGGTCGATGATAAAATCCATGCCCGTTCCACTGGTCCTTACTCACTTGTTACACAACAGCCGCTCGGCGGTAAAGCGCAATTCGGCGGTCAACGTTTCGGGGAGATGGAAGTATGGGCGCTTGAGGCATACGGCGCCGCTTACACGCTTCAAGAAATATTGACGGTTAAATCCGATGACGTGGTTGGTCGCGTGAAAACGTACGAATCGATCGTCAAAGGCGAAAACGTACCAGAACCAGGTGTTCCGGAATCGTTTAAAGTTTTGATCAAAGAGCTTCAAAGCTTAGGTATGGATGTTAAGATCCTGTCTGAGAACGAAGAAGAGATCGAAATGAAGGAAATGGACGATGAGGACGAGGCAACGGGCGATAAGCTCAATCTCAATATTGAAGGTGCCGAAATAGGCGCTGCTGAATAAACTAGTTGCTGGATTCCGTCACATGGTCACGCGCCTATGACGGAATCTAGCTGATTAGATAGACATTGTCATACATGACGGAGGAGGGTTGCTCCTTGTTGGACGTGAACAACTTCGAGTATATGAAAATCGGTCTGGCTTCGCCGGATAAAATTCGCTCGTGGTCCCGCGGAGAAGTTAAGAAACCGGAGACGATCAACTATAGGACCTTAAAACCGGAGAAGGAAGGTCTCTTCTGCGAGAAAATTTTTGGACCTACGAAAGACTGGGAATGTCATTGCGGCAAATACAAACGTGTTCGCTACAAAGGCGTTGTATGCGATCGCTGCGGCGTTGAAGTAACGCGCGCTAAAGTTCGCCGCGAACGTATGGGCCATATTGAACTAGCTGCCCCAGTTTCTCATATTTGGTACTTCAAAGGGATTCCAAGCCGCATGGGTCTTGCGCTTGATATGTCGCCTCGTTCGCTTGAGGAGATCATTTATTTTGCATCCTATGTCGTGACGGATCCAGGTGATACGCCGCTAGAGAAAAAACAGCTCCTTTCGGAGAAAGAATACCGCAGCTACCGTGAGAAATACGGGTATGGATTCCATGCCGGTATGGGCGCTGAAGCTGTTAAAAAGCTTTTGCAGGATATCGACGTTGACAAAGAGCTGGAGCAATTGAAGGAAGAGCTGCGTACTGCTCAAGGGCAACGACGTAACCGTGCCATCAAGCGCCTAGAAGTCGTCGAAGCATTCCGTAATTCCGGCAACGAGCCGGAATGGATGATTCTTGACGTGCTTCCGGTAATACCTCCCGAGCTTCGTCCGATGGTACAGCTCGACGGCGGACGTTTTGCTACGTCTGACCTTAACGATTTATATCGTCGTGTTATTAACCGTAACAACCGTCTGAAGCGTCTGCTTGATCTTGGTGCGCCTGATATTATCGTGCAAAATGAAAAACGGATGCTGCAGGAAGCGGTTGACGCATTGATCGATAACGGTCGTCGCGGTCGCCCCGTAACAGGTCCAGGTAACCGTCCTCTAAAATCTCTCAGCCACATGCTGAAAGGCAAGCAAGGACGTTTCCGTCAAAACTTGCTCGGTAAACGGGTTGACTATTCAGGCCGTTCGGTTATCGTCGTAGGTCCAAACTTGAAAATGTTCCAGTGCGGTCTTCCGAAGGAAATGGCACTTGAATTGTTCAAGCCTTTCGTTATGAAAGAGCTTGTTAATAAAGGCTTGGCACATAACATTAAGAGTGCGAAGCGCAAGGTAGAACGCGTAAGCCCTGAGGTATGGGATGTTCTTGAGGAAGTTATCAAGGAGCACCCGGTATTGCTCAACCGTGCCCCGACGCTACACAGATTAGGTATTCAAGCATTTGAGCCTATCTTGGTTGAAGGTCGCGCGATTAAGCTTCACCCGCTCGTATGTACAGCGTACAACGCTGACTTCGATGGTGACCAAATGGCCGTTCACGTTCCGTTGTCTGCCGAAGCACAAGCAGAAGCCCGTTTGCTCATGCTTGCATCAGGCAACATCCTTAACCCGAAAGACGGCAAGCCGGTCGTTACTCCGTCTCAGGATATGGTTTTGGGAAGCTTCTACTTAACGATGGATAACAAAGAGGCTAAAGGCAGCGGTTCCGTATTTGGAACCATTAACGAAGCTATCTCTGCTTATCAGCGTGGTATTGTTTCCTTGCATGCCAGAATTTTCATTCCGGTGCGCGTTCTTAAGAAAGTTAATTTCACGGAGCAGCAGCAAAACTCGTTGCTCGTTACGACGGTTGGTAAAGTAATCTTCAACGAAATTTTCCCTGAGGATTTCCCTTATATCAACGAAGCGACGAAAACGAATCTGCTGCACGGTACACCTGATAAATATTTTGTATATGAAAAAGGCGCCGATCTTGCTAAATTTATGGACGCGATCAGTACGCCGGGTGCGGTAGGTAAGGACTATCTCGCATTAGTTATTGCGGAATGCTTCCGTCAATACCACACAACGCTTACTGCCATGCTTCTTGACCGCATTAAGCAGCTTGGTTTCACTTACTCGACTAAGGCTGGTATTACGATCGGCGTATCCGACGTTATCATTCCGGTAGAGAAAGACGAAATCATGAAACGCTCAGATGAGAAGGTTGCTACCGTTATGAATCAATACCGTCGCGGTTTGATTACGAACGAAGAGCGCTATGACCGGATTATCAGCATTTGGAGTAAATGTAAAGACGAGATCACTGAAGTTCTTATGAAGTCAATGGATCGTTACAACAACATCATGCTTATGGTGGACTCCAAAGCACGGGGTAACAAATCGCAAATTACGCAGCTCGGCGGTATGCGTGGTCTGATGGCCAATCCATCGGGTCGTATTATCGAGTTGCCAATTAAATCGAACTTCCGCGAAGGTCTTACCGTCCTCGAGTACTTTATCTCGACTCACGGAGCGCGGAAAGGTTTGGCCGATACAGCGCTTCGGACAGCCGATTCCGGTTACTTGACTCGTCGACTTGTCGATGTTGCGCAAGACGTAATCGTACGTGAAGAGGATTGCGGTACGGATAAAGGCTTCTCCGTTAGCAAAATTCAAGACGGTAAAGAGGTTATCGAAGATCTCTATGACCGTATTGAAGGCCGCTATGCGTTTGAAACAGTTCGTAATCCAAAAACAGGCGAAATTATCGTTAACCGCAGCGAGTTGATCGACTCAAACAAAGCGGATGCGATTATCGATGCCGGTGTAGAAAAGCTGCAAATCCGTTCCGTACTGAGCTGCCGTGCGCGTCATGGCGTATGTAAGATTTGTTATGGACGCAACCTGGCAACCGGTAAGCACGTTGAGATTGGGGAAGCGGTAGGTATTATCGCAGCTCAATCGATCGGGGAGCCGGGAACACAGCTGACAATGCGTACGTTCCATACGGGCGGCGTAGCCGGCGATGATATCACACAAGGTTTGCCGCGTATTCAAGAGTTGTTTGAGGCGCGTAATCCGAAGGGTCAAGCGATTATTTCCGAGCTTGACGGTGTTATTAAAGAAATCCGTGAAGCTAAGGACCGTCGTGAAATCGAGGTTCAAGGCGAAGCGGAATCTAAAGTGTATGCCGTAACCTACGGTTCGCGTATTCGCGTAACGCAAGGGCAGCAAATCGAAGCCGGCGATGAGCTGACTGACGGTTCGATTGACCCTAAAGATATGCTGCGCATCAAAGGTATTCGTGGCGTTCAAAACTACATTTTGCAAGAAGTACAGCGCGTTTACCGGAACCAAGGGGTAGAAATCAATGACAAGCACGTTGAAGTCATGATTAAGCAAATGCTCCGTAAAATCCGTATCGTAGATGCAGGCGGTACAACTCTGCTTCCAGGCGCATTTGTTGACATTCATGAATATGAATCACAAAACCGCGCTGCGATTTTTGCAGACCTTGAACCTGCTGTCGCAAAACCTGTTTTGCTCGGTATTACAAAGGCATCGCTTGAGACGGATTCGTTCTTGTCAGCAGCTTCCTTCCAAGAAACAACTCGCGTATTGACGGATGCGGCTATTAAAGGCAAAGTTGACCAGTTGCTTGGACTCAAGGAAAATGTTATTATCGGTAAGTTGATTCCAGCTGGTACTGGAATGGCTCGTTACCGTAACATTCGCTTTGCTGGCCTTGAAGATGAAACCATTACTGCAGTAGAAGGCGAATTGGAAACGGAAGCTGTTACCGTCGACTAATCGTCGGAGACAGATGCCGTTGCTATAGCCGGACAATAACATAAACGAAAGAGCGTTACATCTTCCGCTTTCTTTGGAAGCGGAAGATGGCCGCTCTTTTGCATGTTTATAGTATGAGTTTTATTTACTAAATGTTGCAAATGAATATCCTTAAAGTTTCTTGACACAATCACAGTGTAGGTGGTACTATATCGAAGTGTGCCTAATTGTGTGATCGCTGAATGGAAGAATTGAAGGTGATTTTCATGCAATTCAAAGTCGGCGCCAAGCAGACGGCCAAGATGCTCGAGCAGCAAAGAGCCATTCAAGTCTATGTTGCAAGAGATGCAGATCCGCAGATGAAAGAGAAGATTGTTCATCTATGTGAGCGGGCGGGAGTTCCGGTTAAATGGACCGATACGATGGAAGACCTCGGGGTAACCTGTGGCATCGATGTCGGGGCCGCAATGGCAGCGCTCGTAACCGAAGAAGAATAACGCAATATCCGTTTTTGTTAGTTGATTATTTTGCGATGATTGACTGGCGAGAACTTTTGTTTGTTCTTTAATGAACCGCCTGGATCTGTGGGCTTAAATTTAGGTGAAATGTCTACCATATTAAAGACATGATTATAGGGAAGGGGGTGGCAACATGCCAACAATTAACCAGCTAGTCCGTAAAGGACGCCAAGCGAAAGTCGTTAAATCGAAATCGCCGGCATTGCAAAAAGGTTTCAACGCATTGAAACGTGAAGCTACAAACATCAGCGCTCCTCAAAAACGCGGTGTGTGCACTCGTGTAGGTACAATGACTCCTAAGAAACCGAACTCCGCGCTTCGTAAGTATGCGCGTGTACGTCTAACTAACCGCGTAGAGGTTACAGCGTACATTCCGGGTATCGGACATAACCTGCAAGAGCACAGCGTTGTATTGATTCGTGGCGGACGGGTAAAAGATCTTCCAGGGGTTCGTTATCATATCGTTCGCGGCGCACTTGATACTGCAGGCGTTAATAACCGTAACCAATCTCGTTCGAAATACGGAACGAAACGTCCGAAAGTTAAAAAATCATAAGTATAACCCTAACGGGTCATTTAAATGCTAGAAATAGCGACTATTAGAAGAAAGGGGGACTTTCTCATGCCACGCAAAGGTCCTGTAACGAAACGCGATGTGCTTCCAGATCCGCTGTATAACAGCAAGCTGGTAACACGCCTAATCAACCGCATTATGCTTGACGGTAAAAGAGGCGTTGCACAAACGCTATTGTATGATGCTTTCAAACTGATTCAAGAACGCACGGGTAAAGATCCGATGGAAGTGTTCGAAGCTGCTTTGAAAAATATTATGCCAGTACTTGAGGTTAAAGCACGCCGTGTCGGCGGTGCAAACTATCAAGTGCCTATCGAAGTTAAACCAGAGCGCCGTACGGCACTTGGTCTCCGTTGGCTCGTGAACTACTCACGTAACCGCGGTGAGAAAACGATGGAAGAGCGTTTAGCTGCTGAAATCACAGATGCTTCCAATAACACTGGCGCAGCTGTTAAGAAGCGCGAAGATACTCACAAAATGGCTGAAGCAAACAAAGCATTTGCTCACTACCGCTGGTAGGATTCTAACATTCGAGAGGGGACCATTTTATGTCAAGAGAGTTCTCCTTGAACAATACGCGTAATATCGGGATTATGGCGCATATTGATGCTGGTAAAACCACAACAACTGAACGGATCTTGTTCTTCACGGGCCGTACCCACAAAATCGGAGAAGTGCATGAAGGTGCAGCTACGATGGACTGGATGGAACAAGAACAAGAGCGCGGCATTACGATTACGTCTGCCGCGACAACCGCTCAATGGAATGGACACCGCATTAATATCATCGACACCCCGGGACACGTTGACTTCACAGTAGAAGTTGAGCGTTCCCTGCGCGTTTTGGACGGGGCCGTTGGAGTTTTCAGTGCGAAAGAAGGAGTCGAGCCACAGTCTGAGACTGTATGGCGCCAAGCTGACCGTTATAACGTTCCGCGGATCGCTTACGTCAACAAGATGGACATCATTGGTGCTGACTTCCTAAACGTTATTAAAGATATGCGTGAGCGTCTGCAAGCAAACGCTGTTGCCATTCAAATACCGATTGGCGCTGAGTCTGACTTTGTCGGCGTTATCGATATCGTTGAACGTGTAGCGTATAAGTATAAAGACGACACAGGAAAAGATCCTATTCAAGTTGAAATTCCTTCGGAGTATGCTGACCAAGTGGAAGAGCTTCGTACGGAATTGATTGAAAAGGTAGCAGAGCTTGACGAAGAGTTGACAATGAAATATCTGGAAGGCGAAGAAATTTCAATTCCAGAAATCAAAGCAGCCCTGCGTAAAGGTGTTTGCGAAGTTAAAATCTTCCCTGTAATCGTTGGATCTTCATACCGCAATAAAGGTGTTCAATTGATGTTGGATGCGGTTGTCGATTATCTTCCATCTCCGCTTGACGTACCTGCAATCAAAGGTACGCTTGAAGACGGAGAAGAAGGTGAACGTCCATCATCCGATTCGGAGTCATTCGCAGCATTGGCTTTCAAAATCATGACGGATCCTTATGTGGGTAGATTGACTTTCTTCCGTGTATATTCAGGAATTCTGAAATCCGGTTCTTACGTTCTTAACTCAACTAAGGGCAAACGCGAACGGATCGGACGTATTCTACAAATGCATGCGAACGCTCGTCAAGAGATTTCCGAAGTTTATGCAGGTGATATCGCTGCAGCAGTTGGACTTAAAGATACTACGACAGGGGATACTCTTTGCGACGAGAAGAACATTATCATTCTTGAATCAATGAACTTCCCTGAGCCGGTTATCTCGGTTGCTATCGAACCAAAAACGAAAGCTGACCAAGACAAACTAGGTATCGCTATTTCCAAGCTGGCAGAAGAAGATCCTACTTTCCGTGCACATACGGACGAAGAAACAAACCAAACGATTATTTCTGGTATGGGTGAGCTTCACCTTGAAATTCTCGTTGACCGTATGTTCCGCGAATTCAAAGTTGAGACAAACGTTGGTAAACCGCAAGTTGCTTACCGCGAAACGTTCCGTGAAGCTGCGAAGGTTGAAGGTAAGTTCGTTCGTCAGTCCGGTGGTAAAGGTCAATTCGGCCATTGTTGGGTTGAATTCTCACCACTTGAAGCAGGTTCAGGCTTTATATTCGAAAACAAAACAGTTGGTGGATCAATTCCTCGTGAATTTATCGCTCCTATCCAGGCTGGTATCGAAGAGTCAATGAAGAACGGTGTAGTAGCCGGCTTCCCGCTCGTTGATGTCAAAGCTGTTGTTGTTGACGGATCGTACCATGATGTTGACTCCTCGGAGATGGCGTTTAAAATTGCAGGTTCGATGGCGCTTAAAGCTGCCAAAGAAAAATGTAAGCCAGTTCTTCTTGAGCCAATCATGAAGGTAGAAGTTACTGTTCCTGAAGAGTACATGGGCGATGTTATGGGTATGCTTAACTCCCGTCGTGGTCGTATCGAAGGTATGGATACTCGTGCCGGTGCACAAATTATCCGCTCCAAGGTACCTCTCTCCGAGATGTTCGGTTACTCCACAACACTACGTTCCGGTACACAAGGACGCGGCGTATTCTCCATGGAGCTTTCTCACTATGAAGAAGTTCCAAAATCGATCTCTGAAGAGATCATTGCTAAGAACAAAGGCGAGTAATCGTTTTTGTCCTTATAAACCATTTGCTTTTGGCCGTCAGCTAAGTTTGCTTGCAAACCAGATGCCGGCCCACACATAAAAAATTCATGATATATTGAGGAGGCTCAAGTTCAATGGCTAAGGCTAAATTTGAACGTAACAAACCGCACGTTAATATCGGTACTATCGGTCACGTCGATCACGGTAAAACGACTTTGACTGCAGCTATCACGACTGTACTTTCCAAAAAATACGGCGGTGCAGCAATCGCATTCGACCAAATCGATAAAGCTCCAGAAGAGCGCGAGCGCGGTATCACGATCTCGACAGCTCACGTTGAGTATGAGACGCCAGCTCGTCACTACGCACACGTTGACTGCCCAGGTCACGCCGACTACGTTAAAAACATGATCACTGGTGCTGCACAAATGGACGGAGCTATTCTTGTAGTATCCGCTACTGACGGCCCAATGCCACAAACTCGTGAGCACATCCTGCTTTCGAAACAAGTTGGCGTTCCTTACATCGTTGTATTCCTGAACAAATGCGACATGGTTGAAGACGAAGAGCTTCTTGAATTGGTTGAAATGGAAGTTCGCGACCTTCTTTCCGAGTATGAGTTCCCAGGCGATGACACTCCAATCATCCGCGGTGCAGCTCGTGAAGCACTTGCTAACCCAGAAGGTCCTTGGGCTGAAAAAATCATCGAGCTCTTCGAGCAAGTTGATACTTACATCCCAACTCCTGAGCGCGACACAGCTAAGCCTTTCCTTATGCCTGTCGAGGACGTATTCACAATCACTGGCCGTGGTACAGTTGCTACAGGTCGCGTAGAGCGTGGCGTTATCAAAGTCGGCGACGAGGTAGAAATTATCGGTCTTGCTGAAGAATCCCGTAAGTCCGTAGTAACAGGCGTTGAGATGTTCCGTAAATTGCTTGACTCCGCTCAAGCTGGTGACAACGTAGGCGCATTGCTTCGTGGTGTAGACCGTAGCAACATTGAGCGTGGACAAGTTTTGGCTAAACCGGGTTCGGTTAAACCACACACTAACTTCACTGCACAAATCTACGTTCTTACTAAAGAAGAGGGTGGCCGTCACAAGCCTTTCTTCACTGGCTACCGTCCACAGTTCTACTTCCGTACAACTGACGTAACAGGTATCATCAACCTGCCAGAAGGTACTGAAATGGTTATGCCTGGCGACAACATCACTGTAACGGTTGAGCTTATCTCTCCAATCGCTGTTGAAGAGGGAACTCGTTTCTCTATTCGTGAAGGCGGCCGTACTGTAGGCGCTGGCGCTGTAGCTTCTATCCAAAAATAATTGATGGCGGCTCTAGCCGCTATGAATAACAGAAGCCCTCACTCTCGTGAGGGCTTTTGATTTATACACTTAATCGTTGTATTGACTTATTTTACAGTCGGCGAATGATTGACTGCATACCTCAAGCCCATTTAATATTAGGGAATAGTTTAAAACAAGGTCGTCTTTGCTCGTTAGATTCAGTCACTCGCGTACAGTCATAGGCTTTAATGAGAGAAAGCGATAATGCTTTGCTGTATATGTTTAGTCCCAATAGAGCTCCACAATAAGACGACCTAATCATGAGAGGGGTATAACGGATGAACAGAAAGTTTTGGATTAGCCTTGCACTCGCTTCGGTTATGGTTATAACGGCAGCATGTGGTGCGAACACAGGTAAAACAGGAAAGGATACTGACGACGGCAATACGGTTAATTCAGGCAGCGAGGCTGAAAAAACGTATACGATTGCCATTTCCCAAATTGTTGAGCATCCATCGCTGGATGCAACGCGCGAAGGCTTTATCGCTGCGCTTAAGGATGCAGGAATCGAAGAAGGCAAAAACCTGAAGATCGATTTTAACAACGCACAAGGCGATGCAGCCAATATTAAAACCATTTCGCAAAAAATCGCATCTAGCAAAAGTGATCTTGCTCTAGGGATCGCTACTCCGACTGCGCAAAGTCTTGCGGATGATGTTAAGGACATACCTGTATTATTTGCTGCGGTAACTGATCCGATTGATGCCGGAATCGTTACGCAATTGCAAGCGCCAGGCGGTAATATTACAGGCGCTTCAGATACAAACCCGGTTGCGATTACGCAAACAATGGACTTTATCGCTTCCCAGTTGCCTGATGTGAAAAATGTAGGTCTTATTATTAATGAAGGTGAACAAAACGCTGTCGTGATGGGCAACATTGCCGAGGAAGCACTCGACAAGCATGGAATTAAGCTGATCAAAGCATCTGTAGCTAACTCTTCAGATGTTAAGCAGGCTGCTGATTCCTTAGTAGGTCGTGTAGATGCCATCTATATTACTTTGGATAACATGGTTGTAACTGGTGCAGATGCCATTATCGATGTAGCGAACAATAATGATATTCCTTTCTTCTCAGCTGATCGTGATACGGTAGAGAAGGGCGCATTCGCTGCTGTTGGCTTTAAATATTATGATCACGGTTATGAAGTCGGCCAAATGGCAGTTGAAATATTAAAAAATGGAAAATATCCTGGCGATATGGATGTAACCGTTCCTCAGAAGCTTGATTTCATATTCAATATGAAAGCAGCAGCAGAGCAAGGCATTACGGTTACTGACGAAATGAAAGCATTTGTAAAAGATCAACAAAATAACATCATCGAGTAAGTTCTTGCTATTTAGCTTAAATTAATAAGAAAAGCATTCAGGGGGTGATCGGGCTACTGGTTCACCCCTTTGTTATGATAATGGAGGTATGTCATTTGCTCGCATATATGCTAGGACCTCTCGTTTCTATGCAGGGAGCTGTAGAAAGCGGATTATTGTATGCGCTTATGGCGCTTGGAGTTTATATAACGTTCCGGATTCTTGATTTTCCGGATTTAACGGTAGATGGCAGCTTTACTACAGGCGCAGCCATCGGTACTGTCCTGACGGTTAACGGAACAACTCCGTGGCTGGCTGTCTTATGCGCATTTGCAGGCGGAGCTATAGCCGGCACATGCACGGGGCTGCTTCATACAAAAGGTAAAATCAACGGGCTGCTGTCCGGTATTATTATGATGATTGCGCTGTATTCGATTAATCTTAGAATTATGGGTAAGCCCAACGTTTCTTTACGAGGCCAGGAGAACCTTTTCGCGAATGCTTCGACACTCGTCCTTATGATTATTATTGCAGTTGTGGTTAAGCTGGTGCTGGATTTATTTTTTCGCACCGACATTGGGTTAAGCCTTCGGGCAACCGGCGACAACTCTCGTATGATCCGCAGCTTTGGTGCTAATACCGATATTACAACGATTTTCGGAATAGCCTTGTCGAATGCGCTTGTTGCGACTTCAGGGGCATTCGTTGCCCAGTATCAGAAATACGCCGATAACAGCATGGGAATAGGCATGATCGTAATTGGTCTCGCATCGGTCATTATTGGCGAAGCGATATTCGGAGCACGCACTATTTTTAGAGCTACGTTAGCTGTTGTTCTTGGATCTATTATTTATCGGATAATTTATGCATTAGCTCTGCGTGTGGAGTGGTTAGATGCATCGGACATGAAGCTGATTACAGCCGTTATCATTATTTTTGCATTGATTGTGCCTTCTGCACGCCGTTTATGGAAGCAAAAAAATACAGCGCGGAAGCGTACGGCAGAGATGCTTGCTTCTATGGATAAAACGCAGCCGGGAGGCGGACGCTAATGTTGGAAATTGCTAAAGTGTCCAAGCTGTTCAATCCAGGCACGGTGGATGAGAAAACGGCGCTCTTTGGCGCTAACCTTACGATGAAGCCGGGCGATTTTATAACGGTTATCGGAAGTAACGGTGCAGGAAAATCGACCTTGATGAACATCATATCCGGTGTCATGAAGCCGGATGCGGGAGAAGTGCGGATTGACGGCCGCAATATCAGCCAGCTTACCGAGTATCGACGCAGCCGTTGGATTGGGCGTGTATTTCAAGATCCGATGGCGGGTACGGCGCCTCGCATGACAATTGAAGAAAATTTGGCGATTGCTTATGCACGCGGTAAATCTCGCGGGTTCTCATTTGGCGTTACCCGTGCGAAACGCGCGATATTCAAGCAAGAGCTCCAGCGCCTTGGTATCGGGCTTGAAAACCGTCTTGGCGCTAAAGTAGGTTTATTGTCAGGCGGAGAGAGGCAAGCGCTTAGCTTGCTCATGGCAACCTTTACAAGACCGCAGATTTTGCTGCTGGATGAGCACACCGCGGCGCTTGACCCTGCGAGAGCGGAGCTCATTACTACACTAACGGAAAGTCTTGTACGTGAAATGAATTTGACGACTCTTATGGTTACTCACAATATGGAGCAGGCTATTCGCCTTGGCAATCGTTTAATTATGATGGACAAAGGACGGATCATCCTTGATGTGCCGGAAGATCGCAAAAAAGATCTCACCGTCGAACAACTGCTTGGTGAGTTCGAGTTAATTAGCGGCAAGAAGCTGGCCGACGACAGAATCGTATTAGGGTAAGAGCATGCAGCGGGCGGACAAATGGAAATGAAGGCTTCGCTCACTATAAGTAAAGTGCTGCTGCTATCTGTAATAGTACAAAAACGCAACGGCATCCGCTCGTTGCGTTTTTGTATGTAAATTCGAACGCATGCAAATGCGATTAAAAAGCTTATCGGATTACGCTGGCGTTATTTGGGGGATGTCTTTTCGTTCATTAGATGTTTATAATCAGTTAGCGCCCATTAAGTCCGTTATTATAATGGATAGGTTCTAAATGCTTGTAAAAAGGGACATAATGGGCCATATGTGGGCTTAAACTGCATAAAAAGCTATGCTTATCGGTATGGTGAAAGCCAATTGGAGCATCCTTAAGCGTTTATTTTGGGCTACTTTATAGTATTTGCAAGGAGATGAAACTTTATGTTGCATTTGCCTATTAAATTCGATATAATATTGACTGTTGGTCTGACGTTGCGATGATGTGAGAGGTTGCCGACACACCCGGCCCCTTTGCCATGGGGCATGTGCAGGGTTTTCTCACGGAGTATGTCCGATAATAAATTGGGCGATAGAAGGAGGGACTTATATGGCAAAGCAAAAGATTCGTATCCGCTTGAAAGCATACGATCACAGAATTCTTGATCAATCCGCAGAGAAAATCGTTGAAACTGCAAAACGTTCCGGTGCAGGCGTATCCGGGCCGATTCCGTTGCCAACGGAAAAGCAAATCATCACCATTCTCCGTGCGGTGCACAAGTACAAGGATTCCCGGGAGCAATTCGAACAACGCACTCATAAGCGTCTAATCGATATTGTTAACCCAACGCCGCAAACGGTTGATGCGTTGATGCGCCTGGATTTACCATCCGGTGTAGATATCGAAATCAAACTGTAATATCAGCATATGTGATTATAGAAAGGAAATGAGGTGTCAACATGAAAGGTATCTTAGGAAAAAAACTTGGTATGACTCAAGTGTTTACTGCTGATGGTAATGTCGTTCCTGTAACGGTTATCGAAGCTGGACCTTGCGTAGTGCTTCAGAAAAAAGACCAAGAGAACGATGGCTATGAAGCTGTTCAATTCGGTTTCTCCGATAAGAAAGAAAGCAGATCGAACAAGCCGGAAGCTGGTCATGCGAAAAAAGCTAACTCAACACCTAAGCGCTACGTTCGTGAAATTCGCGGAGTTAACCTGGGTGATTATGAAGTTGGCCAACAAGTGAAAGCTGACCTATTCACAGAGGGCGAATTCGTTGACGTAACAGGTATTTCGAAAGGTAAAGGCTTTGCCGGCGTTATCAAACGTTGGGGACAAAGCACGGGTCCTATGTCTCACGGTTCCCGTTACCACCGTGGACCAGGTTCGATGGGTTCTATCCAAGCGAACCGTGTGCCGAAGGGCAAACGCCTTCCGGGACATATGGGTCACGCAACAATTACGATTCAAAAGCTTGAAGTTATCCGTGTAGATGCAGAACGTAACGTTCTTTTTGTAAAAGGTTCGATTCCGGGCCCTAAAAACGGATTTGTAAAAGTAAAACAAACAGTTAAGAAATAATTGCTCTTAAGGAAAGGAGGAACAGGAAATGCCTAAAGTAACAGTATATAACGTGAGCGGCGCGCAAGTGGGCGAACTGGAATTGGCTGAAACGGTTTTCGGTATTCAACCAAACGTACATGTCCTGCACAGTGCTGTTGTTAATCAACAAGCATCTGAGCGCTTCGGTAATCACAAAACTAAAGGACGCTCCGAAGTACGCGGTGGCGGTCGCAAGCCTTGGAAACAAAAAGGTACTGGCCGTGCTCGTCAAGGTAGCATTCGCTCCCCGCAATGGGTTGGCGGCGGTACAGTATTCGGACCGACTCCACGCACTTACGGATTCAAGCTTCCTAAGAAAGTTCGCCGTCTTGCAATTAAATCGGCATTGTCTTCGAAAGTGATCGCAAACGAAATTATCGTTTTGGATCAATTGACACTTGCAGCGCCTAAGACGAAAGAATTCGCAGCAATCTTGAATAACCTTAAAGTCAGCCGCAAAGCTCTTGTAGTTACGGCTAACTATGAAGATAACGTTGCATTATCGGCTCGTAACATTCCAGGTGTGAAATTCGTTACAGCTGACGGCATTAATGTTCTGGATGTTTTGGTGTATGACAATCTTGTCATCACTAAAGAAGCAGTAGAGAAAGTACAGGAGGTGCTTGCGTAATGAAAAATCCACGCGATATTATCAAGCGCCCGGTTATCACGGAACGTACGAGCGATTACATGGCTAACAAACGTTATGTGTTTGAAGTTGATCTTCGTGCGAACAAAACCGAAATCAAACTTGCAATTGAGCAAATCTTTAAAGTAAAAGTAACCGGCGTTAACACAATGCGTGTAGCGGGTAAACCAAAACGTTATGGTAAACATAGCGGATACAGACCAGATTGGAAAAAAGCGATCGTTCAACTGAGCGCTGACAGCAAAGAACTTGAATTCTTTGAAACGTCTGTTTAGAAAAGGAGGGAATCGAAGTGCCAATTAAAAAGTACAAACCGACATCTCCAGCGCGTCGTAACATGTCCGTCTCGACTTTCGAAGAGATCACGACAAGTACACCGGAGAAATCGTTGCTTGCTCCGCTTTTCAAAAAAGCTGGACGTAACAACCAAGGTAAAATTACGGTTCGTCACCATGGCGGCGGACACAAACGTAAATACCGTGTTATCGACTTTAAACGTACGAAAGATGGTATCGTTGGTAACGTAGCGACGATCGAATACGATCCGAACCGTTCATCCAACATCGCTTTGATCCATTACATTGATGGTGAGAAAGCATATATCATCGCTCCGAAAGGCTTGAAAGTCGGAGATCAAGTAACTTCTGGACCAGCTTCTGATATTAAACCGGGCAACGCGTTGCCGCTTGTGAATATCCCAGTCGGTACAGTTATCCACAACATCGAATTGAAACCTGGCAAAGGCGGACAACTCGTTCGTGCAGCTGGAACTAGTGCTCAACTTCTTGGTAAAGAAGAAAACTACGTTTCCGTGCGTTTGTCTTCCGGTGAAGTTCGTCGTATTTTGAACACTTGCCGTGCAACAATCGGTTCAGTTGGTAACGAAGATCACGAACTCGTGAAAATCGGTAAAGCCGGCCGTAACCGTTGGCTCGGAAATCGCCCACAAGTACGTGGTGTTGTCATGAACCCTAACGATCACCCACACGGTGGTGGTGAAGGCCGTGCTCCTATCGGACGCAAATCGCCAATGTCGCCTTGGGGTAAACCAACTCTTGGTTACAAAACGCGTAAGAAGAAGAAAGCATCGAGCCAATATATTATTCGTCGTCGCACGAAGTAATAGCCGCTTGATAAAAACCGCGTGATACGCAAGTATCGCTACCGCTTATGAAGGGAGGAACACAAATGGGTCGCAGTTTAAAGAAAGGTCCGTTTATTGACGGTTACCTGCTTAAAAAAGTCGAGGTATTGAACGAAACCGAGAAAAAAGTCGTTATCAAAACCTGGTCCCGCCGCTCGACCATTTTCCCGCAATTCATTGGTCACACGTTTGCAGTATATGACGGACGCAAGCACGTGCCGGTATATGTAACGGAAGATATGGTTGGACACAAGCTTGGTGAGTTTGCACCAACTCGTACTTATAAAGGCCATGCTGGTGAAGACAAAAAAACGGGCAGACGTTAATTTGCCCTTAAATATCTCTAACTGAACGAGAGGAGGTTCCTACATGCCAGAAGCTAAAGCGCACGTTAGATATATCCGTATTGCTCCCCGTAAAGCACAGCTTGTTGCGGATTTGATTCGCGGTAAACAAGTTGGCGAAGCAATCGCGATTTTGCGTCATACGCCTAAGTCTGCATCCCCAATTTTGGAGAAGCTGTTGAACTCTGCCATTGCTAACGCTGAGCATAACTATCAGCTTGACGTAAACAAATTGTTTATTTCTCAAGCGTTCGTTAACCAAGGGCCGACGATGAAACGTTTCCGTCCTCGTGCGATGGGTCGCGCAAGCCGGATCAATAAAAGAACCAGCCACATTACCTTGGTGGTATCTGAAAAATAAGGAGGGATTACGTGTGGGTCAAAAGGTAAATCCAGTAGGCTTCCGGGTCGGAGTTATCCGTGATTGGGAGTCCAAATGGTTCGCGGGCAAAGATTTCGGCGATCTTCTTATGGAAGACGTTAAAATCCGTGAATACTTGAAAAACAAGCTGAAAGACGCAGCAGTTTCTCATATTGAGATCGAACGTGCAGCTAACCGCGTGAACGTAACGATCCAAACCGCAAAACCAGGTATGGTTATTGGTAAAGGCGGTTCCGAAGTTGAAAACCTGCGTACTGAGCTTGGTAAAATCACTAAAGGCAAAAAAGTACACATCAACATCTCTGAAATCAAACATGCAGATCTTGACGCTATTCTTGTAGCTGAAAGCATCGCACAACAACTTGAGCGTCGTGTATCTTTCCGTCGCGCATTGAAGCAAGCAATTCAACGCTCCATGCGTTCAGGTGCTAAAGGGATCAAAACTGCAGTTAGCGGTCGTCTCGGTGGCGCGGAAATCGCACGTTCGGAAGGCTACAGCGAAGGAACAGTTCCACTTCATACGCTACGCGCTGATATTGATTACGGCACAGCAGAAGCGGCAACAACATACGGCCGTATTGGCGTAAAAGTATGGATCTATCGCGGCGAAGTCCTTCCGACTAAGAAGAAAGCTCCCCAGGAAGGAGGCAACTAATCATGTTGGTACCTAAACGTGTCAAACACCGCAAACAACAACGCGGTCATATGAAGGGTCGCGCTAAAGGCGGCACTACAGTAGCATTCGGTGAATTTGGTCTTCAAGCTCTAGAACCATCATGGATTACTAACCGTCAGATCGAAGCGGCTCGTATCGCAATGACTCGCTACATCAAACGTGGCGGTAAGGTTTGGATCAAAATTTTCCCTGCCAAACCAATTACTCAAAAGCCTCTTGAAGTGCGTATGGGTAGTGGTAAAGGTAACGTTGAGAAATGGGTAGCCGTAGTTAAACCAGGTAAAATCCTGTTTGAACTTGCTGGTGTATCCGAAGAAACCGCTCGTGAAGCGATGCGTCTTGCGGCTCATAAATTGCCAATCAAGACCAAATTCGTGAAGCGTGAAGAAGTGGGTGGTGAAGCAAATGAAAGCTAGTGAATTTAGAAACCTAACCTCTGCTGAGCTTGAACAACAGGTCGCTGGTTTTAAAGAAGAGCTTTTCAATCTTCGTTTCCAACTGGCTACTGGCCAATTGGATAACCCGACTCGGATCCGTGATGTGCGTAAAGGAATCGCTCGTGCTAAAACGATTTTGCGTGAAAGAGAACTCGGAATTAGCAGCTAGTATATCCCTTGCATGAATGCATAAACACGGCTGAAGGAAGGAGGAAGAACATGAGCGAACGCAATGCCCGCAAAGTTCAAATCGGCAAAGTGGTAAGCGACAAGATGGATAAAACAATCGTAGTTGCTGTTGAAACATACAAAAAACACGAATTGTACCATAAACGCATTAAATACACGAAAAAATTTAAAGCGCACGATGAAAATAACCAAGCGAAAATTGGCGACATCGTGAAAATCATGGAGACTCGTCCGCTATCGAAAGACAAGCGCTTCAGACTCGTTGAAGTTGTTGAAGTAGCTGTTATTATTTAATGAGCGTATGCAGTGTCTGAGCATTTTTCCGAAAGGAGGACGTTGAAATGATTCAACCATTTTCGCGCTTGGCGGTTGCTGACAACTCCGGCGCAAAAGAATTGATGTGTATCCGTGTACTTGGTGGAACGGGACGTCGCGTTGGTCACATCGGCGATTTGATCGTTTGCTCAGTAAAACAAGCAACACCAGGCGGCGTTGTCAAAAAAGGTGACGTTGTTAAAGCGGTTATCGTTCGTACAAAGCGTTCGGTTCGTCGTAAAGACGGTTCGTACATCGCATTTGACGAGAACGCAGCTGTAATTGTTAAGGAAGATAAAAGCCCGCGCGGTACTCGTATCTTTGGACCTGTTGCCCGTGAGCTTCGCGATAAAGATTTCATGAAAATCGTATCGCTGGCACCAGAAGTAATCTAAGAACCCATATAAGCTTGAAAGCACAAGCGTGCAGGAGGTGTAACTCATGCCAAGGCTGAAAAAAATTCTCGAATCCCATAACAATAAATTGCACGTGAAAAAAGACGACACGGTTATCGTTATTACCGGTAAAGACAAAGGTAAGAAGGGCCGCGTTATCGCTGCGTATCCGCGTGAAAACCGCGTACTCGTAGAAGGTGTTAACACTGTTAAGAAACATACTCGTCCATCGCAGGCTAATCCTCAGGGCGGTATTATCGAACAAGAAGCGCCAATTCACGTTTCCAACGTTATGCACATCGATCCGAAAAGCGGTAAAGTAACACGTATCGGATACAAAGTGCTCGACAACGGCAAGAAAGTTCGGATCGCTAAACGTTCCGGAGAAGTAATCGACTAATCGTTACGGTAGGAAAGGAGGTCCATGATCAATGGCAGCAAGATTGAAAGGTCGTTTCTTAAACGAAATAACTCCTGCTCTTATGCAGAAGTTCAACTATACGTCTGTTATGCAAGTGCCGAAAATTGAGAAGGTAGTTATCAACATGGGGGTAGGCGAAGCGGTTTCCAATTCGAAAATCCTTGATGTAGCTGTTGAAGAACTACGTATCATTTCCGGTCAAAAACCAGTCGTTACTCGTGCGAAGAAGTCTATTGCAGGCTTCAAGCTTCGTGAGAACATGCCAATCGGGGTTAAAGTTACATTGCGCGGCGAGCGTATGTATCATTTCCTTGATAAACTGTTCAACATTTCTCTTCCGCGTGTACGTGACTTCCGCGGTGTATCGAACAAAGCTTTCGACGGCCGCGGTAACTATACGCTTGGCTTGAAAGAGCAATTGATATTCCCAGAGATCGAGTACGATAAAGTCGATAAAGTGCGCGGTATGGACATCGTCATCGTCACGACGGCAAAAACGGACGAAGAATCTCGTGAACTGCTGACCCAAATGGGCATGCCGTTCACGAAGTAATCCACTTTTAGGAGGTGTAAAACCCAGTGGCAAAAACTTCGATGAAAGTGAAGCAACAACGCGCCCCGAAATTTAAAGTGCGTGCATATACGCGCTGTGAGCGTTGCGGCCGTCCGCATTCTGTTTTGCAAAAGTTTAAAATTTGCCGGATTTGTTTCCGTGAGTTAGCACATAAGGGCCAGATTCCTGGCGTTAAAAAAGCAAGCTGGTAATCAGCCTAGTTTGGGAAGGAGGTTAACACAATGGTTATGTCTGATCCGGTTGCAGATATGTTGACGCGCATTCGTAATGCGAATGTTGTTCGTCACGAGACCGTGGAAATGCCCGCTTCGAAAATGAAGAAGCAAATTGCTGAGATTTTGAAGCGCGAGGGTTTTATCCGCGACGCTGAATATATCGAAGACAATAAACAAGGGATTATCCGTATTTTCTTGAAATACGGCCCTAACCAAGAGCGCGTTATTACTGGCTTGAAACGTATTTCGAAACCAGGCCTTCGCGTTTATACACAATCAACTGAAATCCCTCGTGTACTCGGTGGACTTGGAATTGCAATTATTTCCACTTCCAAAGGGATTATGACTGATAAAGAAGCTCGTCAGGTTAAATCCGGCGGCGAAGTAGTTTGCTACGTTTGGTAAGTAACAAGTCACAAAGATAGGAGGTGTAACAATGTCCCGTATTGGTCGCAAACCAATCCAAGTGCCTAACGGCGTAACAATCAGCTTGGACAACACAGTTATTACTGTAAAAGGACCGAAAGGATCGCTTTCCCGTGAAATTCACAAAGAGATGAAAGTGAATGTAACGGAAACTGAGATTCTAGTAGAACGTCCTTCCGATAATAAATTGCATCGTTCGTTGCACGGAACTACTCGCAGCGTCATCGCTAACATGGTGAGTGGCGTTACAGAAGGCTTCTTCAAAAACTTGGAGCTAGTCGGCGTAGGTTACCGTGCAAACAAAACTGGTGATAAAATCGTTCTTAACGTTGGTTACTCTCACCCAGTCGAGATTGCTCCAGATAACGGCATCGAGTTTGAAGTACCTGCTAACACTAAGATTACTGTTCGCGGTATCGATAAAGAGCTCGTTGGCGCAACTGCAGCAAAAATTCGTTCCGTACGTGAACCAGAGCCGTATAAAGGTAAAGGTATTAAGTACGAAGGCGAGCGCATCATCCGTAAAGAAGGTAAAGCCGGTAAGAAAAAATAAGCAAACAGATCGTTTGCTTAAGATAGCGTCTTAAGGCATAAGGAAAGGAGTGAACTTTGAATGATTACGAAAGGCGACAAAAACAAGGCTCGTCTAAAAAGACACCTTCGTGTTCGTAAAAAAATTAACGGTACAGCTGCACGTCCGCGTCTATCTGTATTCCGTTCCTCCAAGCATATGTACGCACAATTGATCGACGATGTTTCAGGCGTAACAATCGTTTCTGCGTCCACACAGGACAAAGAATTGACTGAAGCAATTGGCAACGGTGGCAACATCGATGCAGCTAGCAAAGTCGGAGAATTGATTGCGAAACGCGCTCAAGCTAAGGGTGTATCCCAAGTAGTATTTGATCGCGGCGGTTACTTGTATCACGGCAGAATTCAGGCGCTTGCTAACGCAGCTCGCGAAGCTGGCCTAGAATTCTAATCGACTTTATTTATAAGGAGGTTAAACGACTTGCGTGTAGATCCAAATACGTTAGAACTGACTGAAAAAGTTGTTAATATCAATCGCGTATCTAAAGTTGTAAAAGGCGGACGCCGTTTCAGCTTTAGTGCACTTGTAGTAGTCGGCGACGGTAAAGGCTACGTTGGCGCAGGGATCGGTAAAGCAGGCGAAGTACCTGATGCAATCCGCAAAGGTATCGAAGATGCTAAGAAAAACCTGATCCATGTTCCAATCGTAGGAACGACTATTCCTCACCTTGTTCTCGGACATTTCGGCGCAGGTGAAGTTCTTCTGAAACCAGCTTCCGAAGGTACTGGCGTTATCGCCGGCGGCCCGGTTCGTGCAGTTCTTGAACTTGCTGGTGTCGGCGACATCTTGACGAAATCGCTAGGTTCTTCGAATTCCATGAATATGGTTAACGCAACGCTTGAAGGTCTTTCCCGTCTTAAACGCGTGGAAGATGTTGCAAAGCTACGTGGAAAAACAGTCGAAGAGCTGCTACGCTAAGGAGGGAAATAAGATGGCAAAATTGCAAATCACCCTCGTTCGCAGTTTAATCGGTCGCAACGAGAAACAACGTGCAACGGTTGAATCTTTTGGTCTTAAAAAGATTCGTCAGGCAGTTGTTTTGAACGATAGCCCAGCTATCCGTGGCATGGTTAACACTGTTAGTCACTTGGTAAAAGTAGAAGAAGTATAAGATAGATGGTTGTTCTAAGAAATAAATAAGGAGGTGCACGAACGATGAAATTGCATGAGCTATCACCAGCACCGGGCTCAACCCAAGCTCCTAAGCGTAAAGGCCGCGGTATCGGTTCCGGTAACGGTAAAACGGCCGGTAAAGGTCACAAAGGTCAAAACGCTCGTTCCGGCGGCGGCGTTCGTCCTGGATTCGAGGGCGGACAAAACCCTTTGTATCGTCGAGTGCCGAAACGCGGATTCAATAACCCTTTCCGCAAAGAGTACGCAATTGTCAACATTGAAGAACTAAATGCGTTTGCAGCAGGTACTGAAGTCACTCCAGAAGTTCTTATCGAGACTGGGATCGTTAAAAACCCGCTCGCAGGAATTAAAATTTTGGGTAATGGTGAAGTTAGCGTTACACTTACTGTAAAAGCAAACAAGTTCTCTCAATCTGCGGTAGAGAAAATCCAGGCTGCCGGCGGTAAAACCGAGGTGATCTAATTGTTCAAGACCGTGTCCAATATTTGGAAAGTGGCGGATCTTCGTACAAGGATCCTCTTCACCCTTTTCATCCTACTAGTGTACCGTATCGGCTCCTTTATACCGGTACCTGGTGTAAACAAAGATGTGTTTAAGCAGGTTGATGCAGCCGGTGCGGATCTGTTCGGCTTGCTTAACACGTTTTCCGGCGGTGCTTTGTTCCAATTCTCCATCTTCGCAATCGGAATTACTCCTTACATTACAGCGTCGATTATCGTACAGCTGTTATCGATGGATGTTATTCCTAAATTTGCGGAATGGGCGAAGGAAGGCGAGAACGGTAAACGTAAACTCGCACAAATCACTCGTTATGGAACAATTGTTCTTGGTCTGATCCAAGGCTTCGCAACGGCAATCGGCTTTAACCGTCAATACGGTTACGAGATGATTGTTGGCGCAACATTCGTTGACTACTTACTCATTGCAATCATCTTGACTGCAGGTACTGCTTTCTTGATGTGGCTTGGTGAGCAAATCACGGAAAAAGGAATTGGAAATGGTATTTCCATTCTTATCTTTGCAGCAATTGCAGCTGGTATTCCTGGACACATTCGTACGATCGTTGAAGATCAGTTCGTAGGTGCCCAAGATCAACTGTTCTTGAACATCGTCAAAATGGTACTGATCCTGATTGCGATCATCGCGATCATTGTCGGTGTTATATTCGTACAACAAGGTATTCGTAAAATTCCGGTTCAATACGCTAAACGCGTTGTTGGACGGAAAATGTATGGTGGACAATCGACGCACATTCCGATGAAAGTGAACGGCGCTGGCGTTATTCCGGTCATTTTCGCGGTTTCACTTATCATGTTCCCGATTACGATTGCACAGTTCTGGTCTACTCAGGTCTGGGCAAAATGGATTATTGACAATATGAACTATGACAGACCGCTTGGTATGGTATTGTACGTATTGTTAATTATCGGTTTTACCTTCTTCTACACATTCGTGCAAATTAATCCGGTACAAATGGCTGATCAGATGAAGAAAAATGGCGGATACATTCCAGGCATTCGTCCAGGCAAACCGACCTCGTCATACCTGACACGCGTTATGTCGCGTATTACTTTGACAGGTGCGATCTTCCTGGCTGTCATCTCTGTTCTTCCAGTGTTCTTTGGAGCACTTGCTGGATTACCGCGCTCAGTGCAGCTTGGCGGCACCTCGTTGCTCATCGTTATCGGTGTTGCACTGGATACGATGAAGCAAATTGAGAGCCAGTTGATCAAACGCCATTACAAAGGGTTTATCAATAAATAACAATAGGTTCTGACCGGGCTTCCGCGTTCGTCAACATGCGCTCTGCGGCAGCCCGCCCGAGCCTATTGTGCTTAAAGCGAGGAACTCAGCAATGAACATTTTATTCATGGGCCCTCCGGGAGCCGGCAAAGGTACACAAGCTGAACGGATCGTTGAAGAGTTCGGTATTCCTCATATTTCCACTGGCGATGCTTTCCGCCTCGCTATGAAACAAGGGACTGCACTCGGAATCAAAGCGAAAGAGTATGTCGATCAAGGCCTGCTCGTTCCCGATGAGATCACCAACGGTATTGTGAAAGAAAGACTTGAAGCAGACGATTGCAAAAATGGATTTTTACTCGACGGGTTTCCTCGCACATTGCAGCAAGCTGAAGCGCTTGATGCTATGCTTACGGAGCTCGGCCGCAGTATCGACCATGTTGTAAATTTAAAGGTTGACCGCAGTTTGCTGCTTGCTCGCTTGACGGGCAGACGCATATCTAGAACGACAGGTACGACTTATCATGTAATCTTTAACCCACCTAAGGTCGAAGGTATCTGCGACAAGGACGGCGGGGAATTGTATCAGCGTTCTGATGATACAGAGGAAAAGGTAGGAACTCGTTTGGATGAATATACGTCCAAAACAGCGCCTCTACTCGATTACTACAATGCTAAAGGTCTCCTTCGCGAAGTCGACGGCGAGAAGGACATTGATGTTGTAACATCCGACATCGTTTCCTGCTTGCGAGGTTCATTGTAATGATTATTTGCAAATCCGATTCGGAGCTGCGATATATGAGGGAAGCTGGACGCATTGTTGCGGAGACGCATCGATTGATGTCGCAAGCTGTGAAACCAGGCATCACGACTCGTGAGCTTGACCAAATCGCTGAAGCGTACATTAAGAGTCAAAATGCAGTTCCTTCCTTCAAAGGTTACAATGGTTTCCCTTCCAGCATTTGCGCTTCTGTGAATGACGAGCTGGTACACGGCTTCCCTGGTTCACGCAAGTTGAACGAAGGCGATATAATTAGTATCGATATCGGTGCGCAGTTTGAAGGCTATCATGGCGACTCGGCTTGGACCTATGCGGTTGGAGCAGTAACCCCTGAAGTACAAAAGCTGCTTGACGTGACAGAGGCATCGCTATATGCAGGCCTTGCTCTCATCAAACCGGATATTAGACTATATACAATTTCGCATGCTATTCAGAAGGTAATTGAAGATGCAGGATTTTCCGTAGTAAGGGAATACGTAGGGCACGGAATCGGCGCGGACCTCCATGAGGAACCACAAATACCGAACTACGGCATACCGGACCGCGGACCTCGTCTAAAGACCGGAATGGTGCTTGCAATCGAACCAATGGTTAATATCGGAGAACGATATGTCCGTACGCTAGAAGACAATTGGACCGTTGTAACGGAAGACGGCTCCTGGTGCGCTCATTTCGAGCACACAGTAGCTGTTACAGAGGACGGCTTTGAAATATTGACCATTTTGCCGCAGCAGCCTTAAGCATGATAATGGATGCTCGTCCCCAGATTGGTCAGTTCGTCAAGGTACTTCGCGGTAAAGATGAGGAAAGCTATGCTGTTATCCTGGCAATTATCGATGAACGATTCGTCATGATTGCCGATGGCCATAAGCGCCGATTCGATCAGCCGAAGAAAAAGAACGTTCTACATCTCGAGTTACAGCCTGCAATTAGTCCGGAGGTTTCAAGCAGTTTGCAGGAAACCGGCAGGGTGACCAATGCAAAGTTACGTTATGCAATTCAGAAGTTCGCACATGCGAAAGGAGAATGACGGTTGGCTAAGGAAGACATCATTGAGGTCGAAGGTACGGTTATAGAGCCGTTGCCGAATGCCACGTTCAAGGTGGAGCTGGAGAACGGTCATCAAATTCTCGCACATGTTTCCGGTAAGCTCAGAATGCACTTTATCCGCATCCTGACAGGAGACAAGGTGGTTATACAGTTATCGCCTTATGATTTATCAAAAGGGCGCATCACCTATCGTAAGTAAGCCGTGCAGCGGCTTGCTCACGAAAGATTCGGGAGGTAATCACAATGAAGGTTAGACCTTCGGTAAAGCCGATCTGCGAAAAATGCAAAGTCATTCGTCGCAAAGGCAACGTTATGGTGATTTGTGAAAATCCGAAACACAAACAAAAACAAGGATAGAAGGAGGGGAATATAGCCTATGGCACGTATAGCTGGTGTAGACTTGCCGCGTGATAAACGCGTCGAAATCGCCCTGACATACATTTTCGGTATCGGCAAAACAACGTCGCAAAAACTTTTGAAAACAGCTGAAGTTAACTTCGACACTCGTGTTCGCGACTTGACAGAAGATGAATTGGCTCGCCTGCGCGAAGCAATTGACAAATCTGTTAAAGTAGAAGGCGACTTGCGTCGTGAAATTTCACTTAACATTAAGCGTCTGACTGAAATCGGATGCTACCGTGGTCTTCGTCACCGTCGCGGCTTGCCTGTTCGCGGTCAACGCACGAAAACGAATGCACGTACGCGTAAAGGTCCTCGTCGGACTGTAGCTAACAAGAAGAAATAAGAAGGGAGGATAATGGACAATGGCTAAACCAAAAAAAGTCGTTCGTACGAAACGTCGCGACCGGAAAAATATTGAGACGGGCGTTGCGCATATTCGCTCGACTTTCAACAATACTATCGTTACGATCACGGATCCGCACGGTAATGCGATTTCATGGGCAAGCTCCGGTAACATGGGCTTCAAAGGCTCACGTAAGAGCACGCCTTTCGCAGCCCAAATGGCTGCTGAAACAGCTGCAAAAGCAGCAATGGAGCATGGCATGAGAACCGTCGAAGTGATGGTAAAAGGACCAGGCGCTGGCCGCGAAGCTGCGATTCGTTCGCTTCAAGCTGCTGGATTGGAAGTTAACCTCATTAAAGACGTAACACCAGTTCCTCACAACGGATGCCGTCCGCCGAAACGTCGTCGCGTATAGTTGGATCCGATGTGGTATCAAATAACAACAACTTGTGAATAATGGTTGTGAAGGTTTGGCATACTACAAGATTTGGCTTAAACTAACGTTAGGTAACGGAGCGACGTTTTAAGGAGGATACTATTAGTGATTGAGATCGAAAAGCCGAAAATCGAGACCGTAGAACTGAATGATGAGGGAACTTACGGACGTTTTGTCGTCGAACCGCTTGAACGCGGATATGGCACGACGCTTGGAAATTCGCTTCGCCGAATTTTGTTGTCGTCGTTGCCGGGTGCAGCAGTAACCTCGGTTCAAATCGATGGAGTGCTTCACGAGTTCTCTACGGTTCCCGGAGTGATTGAGGATGTTACCGAGATCATTTTGAACCTGAAGGGCCTCTCGTTGAAAATCCACTCCGATGAAGAAAAGGTGTTGGAAATCGACGCGGATGGCGAAGGGAATATTACAGCGGGCGACATTCGAGCGGACAGCGATGTCGAGATTTTAAGCCCTGATCTTCACATCGCAACCTTGGCCTCCGGCGCGCGGCTCCATATGCGGGTTTTTGCTAATCGGGGACGCGGTTACGTGCAAGCGGACCGCAACAAGAAGGACGAACAACCGATTGGGGTAATACCCGTTGATTCGATATACACGCCAATTACTCGTGTAAATTACAGCGTAGAAAATACGCGTGTCGGTCAAGTAACAAACTACGACAAGCTAACGCTTGAAGTGTGGACTGACGGCAGTATTAGACCGGAAGAGGCTGTAAGCCTCGGCGCTAAAATTTTGACCGAGCATTTGGACTTGTTCGTTGGATTAACCGATGAAGCCAAAGACGCGGAAATTATGGTTGAGAAGGAAGAAGATAAGAAAGAGAAAGTTCTGGAGATGACGATCGAGGAACTTGATCTTTCCGTCCGTTCTTACAACTGCTTGAAGCGCGCAGGCATCAACACCGTTCAAGAGCTGATCACGAAATCCGAAGAGGACATGATGAAGGTTCGTAACCTGGGCCGTAAATCGCTTGAGGAAGTTCAAGAGAAGCTTGAAGAGCTCGGTTTGGGCCTTCGTCAGGAAGAGTAGTAAACCAACTAGTGTAGACAAAAGAGCAAGGGAGGGGAAAACAAGATGGCATATCAAAAATTGGGACGTGACGCTAGTGCGCGGAAAGCTTTGTTCCGTGACCTCGTTACTGACTTGTTTCTTTATGAGCGTATTCAAACGACTGAAGCTAAAGCGAAAGAAGTTCGTTCTATCGCTGAGAAGCTGATCACTAAAGCGAAGCAAGGTGATCTTTCTGCTCGTCGTCAAGTAGCTGCTTATGTACGTCGCGAGTCCGTTGACGGACAACAAGACGCTATTCAAAAGCTGTTCTCCGAACTGGCTAGCCGTTACTCGGAGCGCGCAGGCGGATACACGCGTATTCTAAAACTAGGACCCCGTCGCGGCGATGCTGCGCCTATGGTTTACCTGGAATTGGTTGACCGTGCGTAGTAGCAATACAATCGAAAAGGTATAAGCTTGTCCACAGCGTTAAACCTTGTCCAAGCTTATACGTAGAGAAAAGGGTGGACCCTTGCGGCCACCTTTTTTTATTTGCTGTTCGCTGTTACTGCTATTAAGCTGCCTGCTTGCAGGAAGCTGCTTTAGTTCATTGTCCTGTTTACGGGTTCGTCTAACGCTTAAGCGTGTCCATGAGGCCATAGAAGCGGTGTAATGGACGAAAGCGGCTGTTACAGGTAAAAGTGACCAGGGAGCGACAGATGAGCTTGTACGGCACCTCCCGGGTGTCCAGAGGGCGGAAGTTCTCGAGGTCTTCCTTATAAAGGGGATGCAGGGGCTTAGGAATCCCCTTAGTAAAAGGGGGGAACAGGTTGAGGAATATTTGCGTAAAGGTCAGCTACGACGGGGCCGGCTTTAACGGTTTTCAAACGCAGCCATACGGCAGAACGGTTCAGGGTGAAATAGAGAAGGCCATTAAGAAGCTTACGGGCGAAACGACCATTATTATCGGTTCGGGACGCACGGATGCGGGAGTGCACGCGCAGGGGCAGATGTTCAATTTCTACACGGAGTCTACGATTCCTACGGAAAGATGGGCGATCGCGCTTAATACGCGATTGCCGAAGGACATCGTCATCATCGAAGCATTCGACGTGCCGGAGCATTTTCATGCAAGAAGATCCGCAAAACGCAAAACGTATCGCTATACGATAGATACCGGAAAGTTTCCTGACGTATTTGGACGACAGTACCGCTTTCATCATCCGACGCCGCTTGATGTTGAGGCGATGCGGGAGGGGTTAAGCTACCTTATTGGGGAGCATGACTTTACCTCGTTTACATCGATACATTCAACCAAGCCTCATCATATTCGCACGATCTATGAAGCAGACTTTGTGCAGGAAGGCCCGATCGTGCATATGTACGTGACAGGCAACGGTTTTTTGTACAATATGGTTCGAGTTATTATGGGAACATTACTATGGGTTGGCGAAGGAAAATTGGCATCATCTGAGATAAAAAGCATTCTGGAGGGTCGAAATAGATCGCTCGCAGGTCCAACGGCAATGCCGCATGGATTGATGCTGATAGATGTTGACTATTCCAGCGAAAAACATGAATAAACCACTATAAATTACTTGCACTTACCTATACTTTATAGTAGAATATAACTTGTGCTTTCGAAGTGGCTAACCCACAGCCCCGACTGAGATCGTCACAAACTTGGCAATCAACAATGAATAAACAAACCAACGTTTACGTTGTTATAAAAAAGATTAATGTATGTAATTAAGGAGGATCATCCATGCGTACCACCTATATGGCTAAATCAACTGAAGTTGATCGTAAATGGTTCGTCGTTGATGCGGAAGGCAAAACGCTTGGCCGTTTGGCGAGTGAAGTAGCTGCCCTGATCCGCGGCAAACACAAACCGACATTTACGCCACATGTTGATACAGGCGATTTCGTTGTTGTTATCAACGCTGAAAAAATCCATCTGACAGGTAAAAAAATGTCGGACAAAATTTACTACCGTCACTCCATGTACTCCGGTGGCTTGAAAGCTACTCCGGCACATGAGATGATCAAAAACAAACCAGAGCGCGTTATCGAGCTGGCTGTACACGGCATGTTGCCTAAGAACCGTCTTGGCGACAAAATGAAGCTTAAACTTAAAGTATACGCAGGTGCGGAACATCCACATCAAGCACAAAACCCTGAAGTTTACGAACTTCGCGGGTAATAAAGAGGAGGACAAGTTTCATGGCTCAAGTGCAATACTATGGAACCGGTCGTCGTAAACACTCTGTTGCACGTGTACGTCTTGTGCCGGGTGAAGGACGAATCATTATTAACAAACGCGACCTTAATGAATATTTTGGTTTGGAAACGCTGAAGCTGATCGTAAAACAACCGCTTAACCTTACTGACACATTGTCGAAATACGATGTGCTTGTAATCGCTAACGGCGGCGGCATGTCCGGTCAAGCAGGCGCTATCCGTCACGGTATTTCCCGTGCTCTGCTTAAAGCAGACCCTGAATTCCGTCCGGCTCTAAAACGTGCAGGCTTCCTGACACGTGATCCGCGTATGAAAGAGCGTAAAAAATACGGTCTTAAAGCGGCTCGTCGCGCTCCACAATTCTCGAAACGTTAATATTTATACGACAAGTGCCTTCTCTGCCAACCAGAGAGGGCATTTTTTGTGTCAGAATTAAAAATTCCAAAAACTTTATTTCATTTTGGTGAAAACTTATTATTGAACATTGACCGCGCAGGACGTATAATTTTATTACAGACTAACTTACTAGGATTTAAAAACGGAGGGTATAAACATGAACCTTTTTGAAAAAGAAGCGCTTATCAGGCAAAAGGAAGTTGAGCTCGAGAACGCAACACCGGAAGAAATTATTGCGTTTGCAGTTGAAACTTTCCCTAATATCACATTCGCATGCAGCTTCGGAGCAGAGGATGTCGTGCTAGTCGACATGCTGCAAAAAGTCAGCCCGAAAACGGATATTTTCTATTTGGACACCGATTTTCATTTCAAGGAAACCTATGAGACGCGCGATCGTATGGCAGAGCGTTACCCGGGAATTCCTTTCGTTGAAGTGAAGCCTGAAATTACACCCGAGGAGCAAGCAGCGCAGTTTGGCGAAGAGCTGTGGAAATCTGATGCGAACGCATGCTGCAACATCCGTAAGGTAAAGCCTTTGACTCATATTTTGTCCAAATATGAGGCTTGGATTACCGGTATTCGCCGCGATCAAGCTCCTACGCGCGCAAATTCCAAAAAAATTGAGTACGATACAAAATTCGGTCTCGTAAAGTTTAATCCAATCGCTCATTGGACAACTGAAGATGTATGGAATTACATCCGTGAGAATGATGTTGTTTATAATCCGCTGCATGATCAAAACTACCCGAGCATTGGCTGCGAGCAATGCACGCGCAAAGTAATGCCAGGCGAAGATCCGCGTGCGGGTCGTTGGTCCGGACAAGAAAAAACAGAATGCGGATTGCATAAATAAGCTGCTATAAGCAACTTTAGGAGGATACAAAAATGAGTCAAATTCTACCGCACGGCGGCGTACTTGTTAACCGTGTCGCTGCCGGCGAACAACGTGAAGCATTACTGGCTGAAGCAAAAGCATTAAAATCAATCACGATCAATACTTGGGCCATTTCTGACCTTGATTTGATCGGCGTAGGCGCATTCTCCCCATTGACCGGCTTCATGAACGAAGCGGATTATCAATCGGTTGTGAAGGATATGCGTCTAGCAAATGGATTGGTATGGAGCATTCCGATCACGCTTGCCGTAGAAGAACCGAAGGCAGCTGAATTATCCGTTGGCGAGCGTGCGGCGCTAGTCGGTGAAGATGGCGTGATTTACGCGATTATCAACATCGACAGCATTTATACCGTTGATCATAAAGTTGAAGCAGTCAACGTTTTCAAAACGGACGATCTTGAGCACCCGGGTGTTCAAAAGCTGTTTGCTCGTTCCACGACAAACGTAGGCGGCGATATTACGGTATTGAACCGTCCGCAGCCTGAGAAGTTCGAAGAGTTTTATTTTGACCCGTCGGAAACTCGCCGTATTTTTGCGGAAAAGGGCTGGAAAACAATCGTTGGCTTCCAAACGCGTAATCCGGTTCATCGCGCGCATGAATACATTCAGAAGACGGCAATGGAAATCGTTGATGCGTTGTTCCTTAACCCGCTCGTTGGCGAAACGAAATCGGATGACGTTCCTGCGAACGTACGGATGAAGAGCTACCTTGCGCTGCTCGATAACTACTATCCGAATGATCGTGTATTCCTCGGCGTATTCCCGGCTGCTATGCGTTATGCAGGACCTCGTGAAGCGATTTTTCACGCGCTTGTCCGCAAAAACTATGGCTGTTCGCACTTTATCGTTGGACGCGATCACGCTGGCGTAGGCGACTACTACGGAACTTACGAAGCGCAGGATCTGCTCAAAACGATTCCAGCAGAAGATCTCGGCATTACACCGCTCTTCTTCGAACACAGCTTCTTCTGCACGAAGTGCGGCAACATGGCAACATCGAAAACTTGCCCGCATGACAAGGAGCATCACTTGACGCTTTCGGGTACGAAGGTTCGCGCATTGCTGCGTGACGGCGTTTGCCCGCCGCCTGAGTTCTCCCGTCCAGAGGTTGCTAAAATTCTTATCGAAGGTATGTCCGAGCAGCCGGTAGGCTAATTCAAATACATCCTTACAGGATTGTCTCATAAACGACCATCTCGTCCCATATAAATGAAAGTGTGCCATTGGTTTATTTTGAGCCAAATGATGCCGCTTATTCATTTGATGGGAACGGGGTGGTTTTTTTATGCGCCGAATCGGTCGGCATGTAGTCATTTGGTTGACGTATAAAGGAATAATCCGAATCGGAATCGGATTACTTGTAGTCGTTTTGACGGGCTTGGTGCTTACCCATTCGATGCCATCGACAAAAACGTGGTCCTATTGGACGCTGCCGTTGTCCGGGAAGACGATCGCGATTGATGCCGGTCATGGTGGAGTGGATGGAGGCGCGGTCAGCAAGCAGGGGGTTATTGAAAAGGATTTGAATTTGGCCATTGCGCTTTATTTACGCGATTATTTGCAGCAGGCTGGGGCGATCGTCGTTATGACGAGGGAAGGCGACTACGATCTCGCTACGGGTGACGCTAGAGCCTACAGCAAGCGAAAGACGGAGGATTTGAAACGGAGGGTGGCGGTTATTAAAGAAAGCAAGCCCGCAGCTGTTATAAGCATACATATGAACAGCATACCGTCGACGAAATGGTCAGGTGCGCAAACCTTTTTTGACCCCGCGAATCATCCGGATAACCGGATTCTCGCTACCTTCATACAAAATGAGATTAAGCGCAATTTGGAAAATACGACCCGAGTTGCCGCCACGGTTAAGGATGTGTATGTGCTGAAGGCGATTGACAGTATACCGACGGCTTTGGTTGAAGTCGGCTTTCTGTCTAATCCGGGCGAATCTCAGCGGCTTGCGGATGCCGAGTACCAAAGACAGGTGGCCGCATCGATATATAATGGCGTACTGAGATATGCAGCAGGGGAAAAGCTTAGCGGAAATGTGCTGCAGGACGAAGTAACGACAAAGTGATACTGTGATTGCAAGAGCGGAGCAACTCGTCAGCGACTTGGTGGATCGGCTTCCTGTGCTATAATGGCTATTATATTGCATTAATTACATAAAGGTGGGACACATACTATGTTGACACGCGAGCAAGTGATTGAGGCCGTCGAATCCGTGACGGCGCAGCATAAGGCGGATGAAATAACCATCCGCGATGTAATGGTTCGGGACCGTCAGGTTTCGATGACGGTCCTTGGGGCTAGCGCGGCTGCGCAGCCTGCGCTGGAAGCCTCGCTCCGCGAGGCTCTGGCGCGCCTGGGCGGCGAAACCGTGCACTTCCGGTTTCGGGCCGAGGCAGCGCCAGCCGCGGGCGCAGGCGCGTCTGCGCCGCCGCCTGCGGCAGCTAGAGCATCGGCTGCGGCTGGCGCCGATGCCGGTAAAGCTGGCGGCCCCGCGCCCGTACAGGGCCACGGGGCGGGCCTTGCCAATCCGCTGCTGGACCCTCGCAGCGGAGTGCAGTTCATCGCCGTCGCCAGCGGCAAAGGCGGCGTCGGCAAATCGACGGTGACCGTCAATTTGGCGGTAGCTTTAGCCCGAAGGGGCAAGCGCGTCGGCATTATCGACGCCGACATCTATGGCTTCAGCGTGCCCGATATGATGGGCATCGAGGAGCGCCCGGAAGTGGTGAATGAACGGGTAATCCCGATCGAGAAATTCGGCGTAAAGGTCATGTCGATGGGTTTTTTCGTAGAAGACAACAGTCCGATCGTATGGCGCGGACCGATGCTCGGCAAAATGCTGCGCAACTTCTTCCAAGAAATCGAATGGGGCGAGCTTGACTACTTGCTGCTTGATCTGCCGCCGGGAACGGGAGACGTTGCGCTCGACGTACACCAGATGATTCCGCAAAGCAAAGAAATTATCGTAACAACGCCGCACGCCACCGCTGCTTTTGTAGCGGCAAGGGCAGGAGCTATGGCAATCAAGACCGAGCATGAGATTATCGGAATCGTCGAAAACATGTCTTATTACGTATCTACGACGTCCGGCGAGAAGGAATATGTATTTGGCCGGGGTGGAGGCGCCCGCCTTGCAGAGACGCTTCATGCCGATCTGCTCGCGCAAATTCCGTTAGGCGCGCCCGACAACCATGTGTCTGAGCCTGACTTTGCTCCATCCGTCTACAAAGAGGATACTGAAACAGGCAAGCTGTACTTGGAATTGGCGGATCGCGTATTAAGTAAATGCGGCGGTTAATGAAAGTATAAAATAAGCCCGAACGATTGTCCGCTGCAGCGTTCAAAGCTGCTTTAGCGGACAACCTGTTCAGGCTTTTTTGCTTTAAAACGATAAGCTTTTAAATATGCTACATACCCGAATCGCTTTGTTCTTGATCACCGCTATCTTCTTCTCCCTCTTCTTTCTTCTTTTCAACCTTCTCTGTAGGGCTCGGTTTAAGTTCCTCCTGAACCGCTTTTTTCAGCAGTTCAAGTACCTCTAGCCGAAATAACGGATTTTGCATGGAATCCTGCATAAGTGACATGACTTGCTTGCGGTATTGCGTGCTTTGCAGCACCTCAAGAATCATTTTGTCCATTTCCGGATTTTTCATCACTTTAATCAATTCCGCTTGATACGATGGATCTTTTATCAATTCTTTGTGAATTTCTTTATTTTGCTTGTTGACAGCTTTTGCAAATTCCCCTGCGAACCGGGGATCGACCATAAGTTTCTTGATGACCTTATCGTATTGAGGCGACACAAGCACATCCTTGACTGCAAGGCGTACTTCTTCCTGATCTTGTATCGATAGCAGCTTCGATTTGTAGCCGGACATTTGCATTGACGACTCCTGCAAAGCCTTTTGGGCATCACCCGTCTTAAGAATATCAATAACCATCGATTTTAAATCCTTATAGCTGACCTGCTCATTTCCTCCTGACTGCTCGGCACCGCAGCTTGTAAGCACAAACATCAATGCTGAGATTACCGACAATAAAGCCCACCTTCTGCGCATTTTTCGTATGCTCCCTTCTATGTCAGTGCTTCTGTATTTCATGAGGATAAACAAATCGTTCTAAAAGTGATGAATCATGATCTTATTATGCGCATTGTTCACCGTATTATCATGGAGAGCCGTTAGCTTTTTGTTGTGAACGTGGTAAAATAAAGGGTAATGCGGAAGCAATTTATCGCCGCTATCGGTATTCAGGGGGATAAGGAACGTGAATTTAAAAAAGTGGTTCTTTTTATTTTGGAGCGGCATGATTATCGGGGCGCTCGCTTGCGTGGTAACCGGGGCGGTCATGGCTTGGGTTGATCCGGAGTTCGGTTTTTTAGGCTTTAAAGCGGTTGGCTTTAATGCATTAATGATGGCCTTGGTCGGTTTAATGATCGGTGCCTTTAGCCAAATGGGCTTTTTCGCTTATTTAACTTTAAACTATATTGCCCTTAGTGTTTTTGGCAAAAAATATTTGTGGAATGCTCTGCAGGGCTACACGACAGTATTCGCTGCTGCGGGACTTGGCTATTTGTTGTACGAGCAGCGCATGAACAATTGGTTTTTCTGGACGCTGCCGTCCGTATTGCTTGTACTTTCCGCGGTTGTGTCATGGTTTAAGGTTAAACAAACGAACAAAACAGCCTTTGTCCCAACGATGTTTCTCATGTTCGTCATTACATTTATCGAAGCATGGCCTGCGCTGCAGGGGGAAACGAACGTTTCCGCCATTATCTTTATGATGGTTCCATTATTCGTTTGCAATGCATACCAAATTATGATGATGCATCGTCTGGTCAAAAAAGAAAAAACCGACTCCGCAGTAATCGCTGCAAAGCCGGTCGTATAGCTTAGTTATTTAATTCGGCGGCATCGAGCTGCGGGAATGTAGACGTCGTCTTATCCTGCACAGCTTTGCCGTCGATTTCGGTTTGTGTGATCAGGTCGGATACGGTTACGAAATCGTAGCCTTTTTCACGGAGCTGGTCAATGACTACCGGCAGGGCTTCATGCGTTTGTTTAACGGAATCGCTTGCGTGGAACAAAATAATGTCGCCAGGGTGGGCGCGCGTAACGACCCGGTTAATGATTTTGTCTGTGCCGATGTTCATCCAGTCGAGTGAATCGGTATCCCATTGGATGACCTTATATTGAAGCTCTTCAGCAATGCGCAGTACCCGTTTGTCAAAATCGCCGTTAGGAAGTCGGATCAAATTCGGCTGTTTTCCGGTCACGTCGGATAAAATGGTATGTGCGGTCATGATTTGCTTGCGAATTTCTTCATCGCTAAGCTTGCTGTAATTATCATGCTTGTGGCCATGGCTGCCAATTTCAAAACCGGCTTCTTGAATTTTTTTGACGATTTCGGGATGAGATTGGGTCCAAGGTGAAGATAAGAAGAAGGTAGCCTGCTTAATGTTCTTTTCTTTTAGCACATTAAGAATGGGCTCTGTTCGTTTCTCGCCCCAGCTGATGTCAAAGGTAAGGGCAACAACCTTTTTGTCAGTGGGCACACTGTAAATGGCAGCGGGCTGCTGCGGAGCGAACACTGTGATGTTGTCGCGTTCGGCATAAATGATACCGATGGAGAAGACAACCGCGATGGCAATCAGAAAATACCTTTTCAGCTTACGTCCGTTCAAAACATAAAAAACGTTCATCGGGAAGGGCACTCCTCTCTAATGGAAGCTTGTACAAAGATAAGAAAGTATAAATCCGACCTTTATACTTCGCTTATCTTTTTACCGCGAAACGAGCTTTTGCCTCCATGGAAGGCTGCAGTCATTTACGCTTGTAGTACAATCTATGCTCGTACAACAAAGATATTCATCTATGTTGTGAAACTTATAGGCTGCGGAGGGAAATAAAATGTTTAAATGGCGGTTGATTTGGGATCATTTCAAGCAAATGAAACCTTATATCGCGTTTGGCTCTATATTGTTTTTAGCAGGCATGGTTATTGGAGGAACGAACCCGGCGTTCAAAGTATTTCTGAATGAGCAGTTAAAGGGACTCGGCCAGCTTGCCGATATGATCGATAAATCGAGCAATCCAACGTTAACGATGATTGTTATTATTTTTTTGAACAATGCGATTAAATCCATACTGGTTATCTATTTAGGCGCTTTGTTCGGAATCCTGCCATTCCTTTTCCTTGTCGTGAACGGGATGCTGATCGGTTATTTGCTGAAGGAGAGCGCAGAGCTGCATGGCGGCGGATATGTGATGGAGCTTATTGTAAAAGGATTGCTGCCGCACGGTATCTTGGAAATTCCGGCCATTATTATAGCATGCGCGTATGGCATGCGTTTTGGAGTGCACGTCTTAAAAGCGGGAAGCTCCCTTATATTCGCTAGATCTTCATCAGCCGGATTAGCCCGTGAGCTTGAAAGCTTTGTTATCCGTACCGTACCTGTAATGGTTATTTTGACGATAATACTGCTTATTGCATCGGTTATCGAAAGTACAATTACAACTTGGTTAATAGAAATGTAATAAATTTTCCAATATTTGAGCATAACAGTAAAGCAGTGTCGAAACGCATTAGCGTGAGACGTTGCTTTTTGTTCGTTATGAATGGTCTAGTTGCGCTTTACAACTAAAGGAGGTCACTCACGGCTATGCTCGGAATATTGTTCAACGATAAAGAATGCAAAGAACTCGACTACGTCCTTCGCAAAGAATTGGATGAAATGCTGCTTGACCTGAACGACTCCCGGTTAGATGGAGATATTAAGCAAGCCATCACACGAAGATACAAAATCATCTTCCGAATGTATGCCCGTATTGCCTCCCCGAAAGAACTGTCGCGCTATGCGCTAAACGCACGTTCATACCGATAAATCTAGTTTTTTTAAAAACTTTTAAAAAGGGGTTGCATTTAATTGGGCCCCTGTGATATATTATTTCTTGTCGCCGCTGAGACAAACGCGGATGACACGAAAGAAAAGATTGCTCTTTGAAAACTGAACAACGAGTAATAACTGCCTCGCAAATCCTTCGGGATAAGCGAAAAAAGCGATAAAAAGTAATGAGCAA
>NZ_LMRV01000045.1 GCF_001428245.1 Paenibacillus sp. Soil522 | reverse complement strand
CCGAAGGACAAGATCCGCTCGACTTGCATGTATTAGGCACGCCGCCAGCGTTCGTCCTGAGCCAGGATCAAACTCTCCAAATTGGTGTTTGACTTGCTCATTACTTAACTAGCTATTTAAAACATTATCGGATCGACGTGATCCATTTGTTCAGTTTTCAAAGAACTTGTTTGTCACAATGTTTGTCACATTTTGTCGTGACAAGAAATCATAATATCATCTTCATTCGACGTTGTCAACAGTTTGTATCACATTTGTTTGTGATTCATTCAGTTGTTCATGTGTGCCTCAGAAGCGACAAGAAATAATATACCACTTACGAAATTAGAATACAAGTAGAAATATTTTACAAGTGCACAGCTTGCAATTGAGTATTTTAAAACCTGTAATAGCTCAAAAATGCTCGTTTTATGCTCGGCGTATTTAAAAGAAGTGCCCATGCAGCTGCTGCATGGACACTTCTTGGTTGTTCCTTCATGTGCTTTTCACAAGCCGCAGCCGCTAAACAACGGTTTCGCCCAGCAGACGCATTAGTTCGGCTTCTTCTTCAATTACGGCGATGCCAAGCTCCCGCGCCTTCGTCAGCTTGCTGCCCGCGCTTTCGCCTGCTATGACGAAATCGGTTTTTTTGGACACGCTGCCTGAAATTTTGGCGCCGCAGGCTTCGAGCAATTTCGCAGCCTCATCCCTCGACATAGTCGGCAGCGTACCGGTCAGAACGACTGTCTTCCCGCTGAACACACTGTCATTTCTCGCAACCAGCTGCTGCTCGGCTTCAGCCTTCACCCCAAGATCGCGCATTCTGGCAATACTGGCTACAATAATGGGATCGTTAAAAAATCCGACGATGCTCTCAGCCACAATACCTCCGACATCAGGAAGAGTTACGAGCTCTTCCGCCTCCGCTTGGATAATGGCATCCAAGTTTCCGTAATGGTCGGCCAGCATCTTTGTCGTCGCTTTGCCGGTATTCGGAATGCCTAACGCAAACAAAAATGATGCTAATTCCCGGTCCTTTGATTTCTCAAAGGCTGCGAGCAGCTTATGTGCCTTCTTCTCGCCGAACCGTTCAAGCTGAATGAGGTCATCATACGTCAATGCATACAAATCGGCAGGATCGCGGACATCACAGTCTTTGTACAATTGCTCTGCCGTCATGATACTGAACGTATCGATATCCATCGCATCCCGTGAAGCAAAATGCGTAATACGGCCGATAATTTGCGGCTGGCAGCCCAGCTTATTATTACAGAACAAGTGAGCGCCGCGTTGTTCAAGCTCCGTCCCGCATGATGGGCAGACCGTTGGAAACTCGATTTCCACACCCGGCTCCTCATCCGCTTTGCCTAATATTTCCGGAATAACATCATTCGAACGACGAATCGTAACGAGCGTGCCTAAAGCATGCTTCAGGTTTTTGCGCTCGATATCGCCAATATTGTTGAGCGTGCAGTTTTGAACAGTTACTCCCGCAAGCTCTACTGCCTCTACGCGGGCGACAGGGGTTATTTTGCCCGTCCGGCCAACCTCCCACGATACGGATTCAAGCACCGTTGTCGTTTCTTCCGCTTCGAACTTAAAGGCAACCGCCCAGCGCGGAAACTTATCCGTATAGCCAAGCGCCTCCCGCGTCCGCATATCGACTACCTTCACCACGGCACCGTCAATGAGGAAGTCCAGCTGCTCACGCTGCTCCGTCACATGGGCCAGCTCTGCTTGCACCTCTTCGATCGTGTTCTTATAGGTTACATAAGGATTCACCTTAAACCGGTTATCCTTTAGAAACTGCTGCATCTCGCGATGATCCGTAAAAGCAACCCCGTCGGCATAGCCGATATTATAGAAGAACGCGTTCAGCTTCCGCTCGGCCGTAACCTTCGGGTTAAGGTTGCGCAGTGCTCCCGCTGCTGCGTTTCGAGCGTTCTTGAGCGGCTCAGCCGCCGTTTCATTATACTTTGCCAGCACCGAAAGCTGCATAATGCCCTCGCCCTGCACTTCAATAATGCCATCGTTAAAAGGAATGGTGAGCGGCACCGAACGAATCGTGCGAACCTGCTGCATAATGCCTTCTCCAACCGTGCCGTTTCCGCGCGTCGCCGCTTGAACAAGCTGTCCGTCCTCGTAGGTCAGATTGAGCGTCAGTCCGTCAAACTTCAGCTCAACCACATAGGTCGGTTGCGGCAGCGGCTCCTCTTCAGGATGCTTCGCATTGTAGTCAGCTACCGTTTTAAGCAGTCTCGTATTCCATGAGAGCAGATCTTCCGCATTTTGCGCCTTATCGAGACTCCACAAGCGGGCGCGATGCTTGTATGGCTCAAAGCCTTTGAGTATTTCCCCGCCTACCCGCTGGGTAGGCGATTCGGGCAATATCAAGCCCAACTCGGCTTCCAATGCGACAAGCTCGTCGTATAGCTTGTCGTAGTCAACATCATCTATCGTGGGCTCATCAAGCGTATAATAGCGATAGTTATGCTCTGTTATGATCGCAACAAGCTGTTGCATCCTCTCTAATTGAGCGTTCATGGGAGGCTCCTCCTTCTAATCGTCCAAAATAGCTGTTCTTCCTTATACTTTCGTTATCGGCGCAAAGCCAGCGAGCAGCCGCTTAATGCCGACAGGAGCCGGAAATGCGATATTTAACTCCATGTCCTTGCCCGTCCCTTTGACGGAGACAATGACACCTATGCCCCATTTGGCATGCGACACTCTCTCGCCGGAAGCAAAGCTTCCAGTCCCGGCATCACCCGACGCGGCCGCGCTGGCGCTGCTGCCCTGAACCGCCCGAGCGGCATCCTGCAATGGCGTGCTAACCCGCACGCCGCCTCTGCCGCCCATCGCGGCCGGGCCCGTTCCGGCAAAGCCAGGGGAACGGCCTCCTGCGCCAGGAGCGCCGTTTGCAGGCGAACGCCCTGCGATACTGCGGCTTGCTGCCGCACCGGTACCGCCCGTAACGCTGACGCCGCCGCTGCGAACGCCCGCGCGCGCGTACCCTCCGCTGCCGCTTGAAGCGCCTTCTCTCACGCTCTCCGGTATTTCCTGCAGAAAGCGCGAGGGCAAATTAGCGTTCGTTCGGCCAAACAAGGTCCGCATTCGAGCACAGGTCAAATACAGCCGCTTCTCAGCACGGGTAATCCCTACGTAAGCGAGGCGGCGTTCTTCCTCGAGCTCCTCATTGTCAGCGAGCGCACGGCTATGCGGAAACACGCTCTCCTCCATGCCGATAATGAAAACGACCGGAAACTCGAGTCCTTTCGCGCTATGCATCGTCATCAGCGTAATAGCATCCTTGTTCTTTTCCGCTTCTTCTTCATCTTTGTTCAAGGAATCGATGTCGGCAATCAACGCCAAATCCGTCAGAAACGCTACAAGCGTCCGGTCTTCGTTGCGCTTCTCGAAATCCATCGTTACGGATAAAAACTCATCTATATTTTCAAGACGGGCCTTCGACTCCAGCGTATTCTCCTGCTGCAGCTCCAGACGGTACTGGGACAGCTCGAGAACCTTCTCCGTAAGCTCCGTCACCGACAAATATTCAACCATCCGGGTTAAATTGTCGATAATCTCATAAAACTCGCGCAGCAGCGTTCGCGTCCGGCCATTGACCTCTACGTCACCCAGATTATTCAATACGCGATAAATCGACGTGCCTCTTCTCGCCGCTTCATCCGCAAGCTTCCCTACCGTCGTATCCCCGATGCCCCGCTTCGGAACATTAATGATCCGTACCAGGCTTATATCGTCATCCGGATTTGAAACCAGCTTCAAATACCCGAGCAAATCCTTAATCTCTTTGCGGTCGTAGAACTTTATGCCGCCGACGATTTGATATGGAATATCGGATTTGATTAGTATTTCCTCTATAACCCGCGACTGCGCATTCGTACGGTATAATATCGCATGATCGGCAAATTTATAGCTTTTATTCACATTTTTGCGAATTTCCCCTGTTACAAAATAACCCTCATCATGCTCCGTATCCGCTTGATAGAGAGAAATAAGATCGCCCGCGCCCTGATCCGTCCACAGCTTCTTTGGCCTCCGGCCTGTATTGAGCTTAATGACCGCATTCGCTGCATCAAGAATATTTGCCGTCGAACGATAGTTTTGCTCCAGCATAATCGTCCGCGCCTCGGGATAATCGTCCTCAAAGTTCAAAATGTTCGTAATATCAGCTCCGCGCCAACGATAAATGGACTGGTCGCTGTCGCCGACAACGCATATGTTATGATGCTTATCCGCTAGCATACGAGTCAGCATGTATTGAGCCCGGTTCGTATCCTGATACTCATCGACGTGAATGTAACGGAACTTGTTCTGGTAAAACTCAAGCACCTCCGGTACATCCTTAAACAATTGAATCGTAGTCATAATAAGATCGTCAAAGTCAAGCGAGTTATTGCTCCTCAGCTTCTTCTGATATTTCGTGAACACCTGGGCAACAATGCCCTCAAAATAATCGCCAACCTTTTGCTCGTATTGCTCCGGCGTGATCAGCTCATTTTTCGCTCCGCTGATTGCGGCTTGGACTGCCTTCGGCTCGAATTTCTTCGTATCGATGTTCATATCCTTCATGCAGCCCCGGATAACCGACAGCTGGTCCGAGGAATCCAGAATGGAGAAGCTGGATGTAAAGCCGATCCGGTCAATATCTCTGCGAAGAATGCGAACGCACATCGAGTGGAAGGTGGATACCCAAATATCCCGCCCCGATGATCCTACGAGGGCGCTAACCCGATCCTGCATTTCTCGTGATGCTTTATTCGTAAAGGTGATAGCGAGAATACTCCATGGCGCTACACGCTTCTTTTCTATTAAGTAAGCAATTCGATGTGTCAGTACGCGCGTCTTGCCGCTGCCCGCTCCAGCCATAATAAGCAACGGTCCTTCCGTCGCTTGCACCGCTTCCCGCTGCGGCGGATTCAGCTTTTGCACCGCTTGCTCGATGCTAATATGATTCAACATGCTCCGACTCCTTTGTTCGCATATGTTCGCCTCTCTTCAGTGTAGACAACGGCCACTCCTGTGTCAATTTGCACAGTAAAAAAACTCCGTATTTATTCCCTTGTTCAACCAGCTGATAAACACATGAAATAAGGAGCCCGCAAACAGAAAAATAGCGCCGTACATCATAAGAGGTTGGTGTTTCCTCCAGCTGCACAGCACTATGGCTTCATCTATGCTTTTTTAAAAAAGTTCTTGAAAAGCTATCTGGTATACATGCCGCCAGCAACCTCATGTACGGCAGCGACAGTGGACAAGGCGGCATCCAGATCGTTGTAAATAATATTTCCCACGACGACAGTATGGGCAGCTTCTGCGGCTTGGCGCGCTTTCTCCGCATTATCGATGCCTCCGCCGTAAAATAACTGCGCGTGGGCAATGGCTGTTCTTGCACGCTTCACCAGCTGCATATCCCCGAACCGGCCGCTGTATTCCAAATAAATAACCGGAAGCCTCATGAGACGGTCGGCCATACGGATATGCGCAATCAGTTCTTCTTCAGTTAGCTCTGTTTGCGCTTCCGTCAATTTCGCCGCAGTTGCTTCAGCGTTCAAAATAATATAGCCCTGCGCCGCCGTTTCTTCCCACGGTACGAAGGAACCGTATTCCTTCAGGCCCTCGGTTTGCCAGCCGGTTATCCATTCTGCTCTGTTCGTATTTAAAACGAGCGGTATAAAGTAACCGTCAAATCCGGGAACAGCACCGTCTAAAGTAGATACCTCCAGGGCGCAGTTAACCTCGTACCTGCGGATACGCGCCATAAGATCGACTATATTTTCAAAAGTGACACCACTGGAGCCTCCGACAATTACCGCATCCGTACCTGATGTACAGATCCTATCCAGCGTTTCGTCGGACAATTCCCGATCAGGATCGAGCTTGAACACATGCCTCCAGCCGGAAAACCACAAACCATTCATAAATAATCACGCCTCACTTTTTCACAAAAATCGGTTGCCGCATATTTGCGCTTTCCTTCTATGCTATGCCAGCGTAAATATCGTGTCAAACACTTGGTTATATTGTAAAGAAAAATACCGCCCTCCCTATTAAAGAGAAGACGGCATGCCGTAATTGTCGTTGAGCGGGGTTATTATTTCACAAGCTGCCCACGCGTTACGCCAAGCTGATTGATCGCTTTGAGGTTGCGCCATACCTGCGTCCCGCTGATGCGTCCATCGAGCGCATCGCGGTATAACGATAAAACTTCAAGCACCTTCTCCGGCTTTTCTTCCAGAAACTCTACGCGGAAATGGGATACGCCAAGGCCGACAAAATTGCGGATATATTCGGCTCCCGACTGCTCGACTGCATTATACACCGTGTTGCGGCAGCCTTCGTCAACGCGAACGGGATGCGCCATGCCGATGCGGTCCTGCAAGGAAGCGCGCTTCTCCTCGCATGGGCGTCCGCAGTTCGTAAAGTCAGTGCCCTCGCTCATAAAGGTGCAATAAACGCAGTGCTCCGTATGGAACATCGGTAAATGCTGATGGATGACCATTTCCAGCCTCGATGTATCCGAGCTCTCCAGCAAATCAACCATTTGCTGAATATTGAGATCATAAGACGGCGTGATCAGATCCAGACCGACCTCGGTAAATAAATTTACCGCTTTATGATTGGCTACATTCAGCGAAAAATCGCCGATCAGCTTAGGGAAAGGCTTATCCGGATTTGCTGCGCGAGCACGCAAGTAATAATAAAGAGCTCCTGTATTCCGAACGAGCACCGCATCAGGCTGAAGCTTTAAAATATTCGCATGATAGCCGTTCTCGCCCGGCATATGAATGCGCGGCGTTGCCAATGCAATCGGCTTACCCGCCTCGCGGGCAGCTGCAATAGCAGCCGGAAATTGCTTAATGAATTCGAAATCGGCATATACGAAGGATACATCCGTTTTAACGGCTGCCTCTACCTGCTCCAAGCTCCGGCATAATGCGACCAGCTTCGCATCCTTACCGCCGTGCGGAGCCAATATATCCTTCTTCGCCACATCCACCTCAAACACATCCGCTCGCGCATCAACCGTTTGCTTCACATAAACGGGCGGCTTCGGACGCTCGCCTGCAAGCAGTTCCACCGCTTCGCGGCGCAGCCGGTTCAGTTCACGGATAGGTACGATCAAATCACCTTGAAGCTCGACCTCGAGCTTGTCCAGCTGATAGACGGTACCGCCCAGCCGTCCCAATTGATCCTCAAGCAAAGCCGCATCCATCGGGCGTTTCTGCGCTTGCTCAAGCTCAAGCTCCGTGGCCACCTCTACGGTCGTCCCTTTCTGAACATCCGTCCACCATGTGCGCATCGGTTGTCCGAGCGCTCCTGTCACTCTAATATGAAGCGGAAACACGCGATATGGCTTTTCCGTTTCAAAGGTCGCTCTCAAACGCTTATCCAACGCCGGATCACTTGTCTTCCAGACGCGGTCGCCGACATGCACCTTGCGCAAATCAACATCATTGCGGCCCGCTACGAGCTCAATCATCGTGCCTTCCTGCGCTTCACCTTCGATCTTCACGCCTTGACGGCGAATATCATATACGCGGCCGCCCTCTTCCTTCTTCGTCGGGTCGCCGGCGTCAAACACAATACCATCGCCGCGCTTAAGAGGCGCTTCGATCCGCAGCGTAACCGCATCGCGCATAATGCGCTCAACCCGGCCGAGGTAAACGCCCCGGCTTTTCGGGAACGTGCCCTCTACGAGCATCTTATTGTTCGTTCCCGACAGAAAACCATGCGTGAAGCCGCGCGAGAAGCTTTGCTGCAGCTCACGCACCTCTTCCGCCGACGGCTTCGACAGATCGCCGTCGAAATATTTATCGATCGCGCGTCGATACTTGCTCACGACATTCGCGACATATTCCGGGCTTTTGAGACGCCCTTCAATTTTAAACGACTTAACGCCCGCTTGGATGAGCTCTGGCACGATATCGATCGCCGCCAAATCCTTCGGCGACAGCAAATACGCGATGTCTCCCATCGGCTGCACCTCGCCGTCGACCATCAAATCGTACGGCAGCCGGCAAGCCTGCGCGCATTCGCCGCGATTCGCGGACCGTCCTCCCCACATCTCCGAGGTGAGGCACTGTCCCGAATACGACACGCATAATGCGCCGTGTACGAATACTTCCATCGGCAGCTTTGCTTGTTCCCCAATCGTACGAATTTGCTTAAGGTTATTTTCACGTCCCAATACAACCCGCTCAATCCCAAACGGCTTGGTGAATTCTACGGCCTCCGGCGACGTTATCGTCATTTGAGTTGAGCCGTGAATCGGAAAATCCGGAGACAGCTCGCGAATCAGCTTCACGAGGCCCAAATCCTGTACGATTACCGCATCCACGCCCGCATCCATACACATCTCAATTAATTTCTGCGCGTCCCTCAGCTCGTCTTCGAATACGAGAATGTTGAACGTTAGAAAGCCTTTTACGCCGTACGTATGAAGAAACGCCATAACTTCCGGCAGCTCCTCGCTGCGGAAGTTGTTCGCGCGGGCACGGGCATTAAACTTCTCTACACCAAAAAATACGGCATCGGCGCCGTTAGCCACAGCCGCACGCATGCAATCCCAATCGCCGGCCGGAGCCAGCAGCTCTATATCCGATCTAATTATTGTGTCTGTCATAATAACGATCAATCCCTCACATTCCTGTAACCTGCTCCTTCTATCTTAACAAACCGCGACTGTCTATTCCACCATACATTGCTGCCAGTAATGCTTTCATTAAAAAAGCCGATTTCCGTAATACGGAAATCGGCCAGCTGACCATTTATCTAATTGAACCGAATGGATTGAACAACATCGTTGACAAGCTTAAGGTTGCTGTCGGTTGCGTGAATATCGTAGATGGCAAAAGAGAATACCAACGAGCCTTCCGCAGTATCAAACGCATAGAAGATATGGGAATAAGGCAGGTCATCTTTAGGTTTAGATACGCTTAACACTACTTTATATGCCGTTTTCCCATTGATCGTTACCGTTGAAGACTCCTTGATGGACATCCCCTGCGAAACGTTTTCTGGAGAACGCACAAACTCAGAAAGCGCAGGCACGATTGCAGCTGCTGAATTTCCTGTTTCATATATTCCCATCTCACCCGCGCTGAATGTGTAGCTTACATTATCCTCATTGAAGTTTTTTTGCACGCCGTACCAATAGGAAGGAATGTCGATGGAGTATCCATAGAGCGAGCTGCGTTTGGTTGTTTTTTTGCTGCGGTCGATCAGATCAAAATCATCCTCGATCAACCCAAAATTTTTCTCGATAAAGGCCGTGTCGATATCAACCGATGCAACAATCTGCTTAAGCACAGCGCTGCTCTTCACACCATTAGAAGATGGGTAAATATAGTCTAATGAATACCGGTAATTTCCGGAAATCAAGAAAATCTCATTATAGATTATCCAGATATCTCCACCATAGGAAAGCTCGTAGCTCAGCATCAAAGCATTCCCGTCTTTCAAGCTTAACGGTGCCGTTGTGAAATTGCGGATATTCGAGCCGATGTAATCCTCGCGAACGCGCGCTTCCCTGCGGGTTGCCCAGTTCTCGAGCGTATCGCCAGCAGTGAGCGATGAGAACGAGAATGTAAAGGCATCCGTTCTATTAGTAAACCAAGGCGTTGTACTCTCCGGATCACTGTTCCAGTCAGCCGGAAGCTTGACCGTCAAGCCATAATCAGCGTCCTTGAACGTAATAAAGCCATCTTTAACCTTTGTAATATCCTTAATGGTTTTATCCGCTTGATTATAGGAAGGAATAAAGCTGTTTAACAGCGTTCCATAACTGTTCAGCACTGACTTGTCCGTGCCTTTTGCTCCTACTATGACAATGTAATATGTATCATCCAGTTGAATGCCGCGATACTCGTAATACATTTTGGTTTGTTTCGTGAAAGTGACAAGCTTCTCAAAGGTCAGACCATTCACGGTAATCGTCCGCTTGTCTATCGTGATCTCATCTTCATCATAATAGGAATACATCGTATCGCGCTGCTCTTCGCTAGACAGCGCATCTTCACCAACATCCTCAGTAATGACGTTTACTTGCGCAGCCACCTTGGAATCATCCGCCGTATCCGCCCATTTTACAAAACTGCCGCTATCGCTTTGCTGAACCAGCACGAGTCCGGCAGGATAGTTCAGCGTCCATTTGTGATAGCTGTCTCCGATTTTTGTTTTACCGTAATCCGCATCAATCGAAGTTCCGCCCGTTCCGGAAGACTGTGCGCGAACGCCGATGATAACCGTTTCTTTCGTAACGGAGTCAGCGGTAATTTTCGCGCCGAACGCTTCCACAATGACACGCAGCGGTACCATCGTAGAGCCTTTTACCACTACAGGAGCGACTGCAACGGTCTTTGCTGCTCCGTTCACTTTAACCGTCTTGTTGCCGAATGTCAGTACAACCTTGCGGTCGTTGTATGTAAGTGTAATGACGTTGCCGTTCTCCAGCTTCAGTCCCGCCCCAAATGCATTCGTGATCACTTTAAGCGGTACCATTGTCGTGCCGCTGGCTACGAACGGCGCTTCAACGGTCGAAGCTTTTCCATTAATTTTTACCGCCCTGCTGCCTGCCTTCATGCGGACTTCCACCTTGCTATCCGTATCGGCTGCAAATGCTGATACCGGAATTAGCGTGAATACAAGCAATACCGGCAGAAAAAATGTAAGCATTGTTTTGAACAAATTAAATCTCATATATAATGGCTCCTTATAAGTCGGATAAGTACGGGAAAACGGATCGTTGCACCGCTAATTAACCTGCAGCCAACGTCAACTTGCGGGTAACAAGATCGCCGTCGATCAGCAGCATGACCTCGACCTGCTGGCCCGGCAAATAGCTTTTCAGCAGCTCATTTACTTCCACAATCGTGGACACTTGCTTGCCTGCCACTTTGTACAGCTGGTCGCCGTTTTGGATGCCGGCCTTCTTTGCTGAAGCAGAAAAGACGCTTTTCACCGTCAGCGGATCCGTAGTCGGAATGCCAATGAGGGCTGACCAGCTTTCCTCCAGATCTATACCAAGCGATGCACGCTTCACATAGCCATATTTGAAGAAATGGCCCGTTACATATTGCACGGTATCGGCAGGGATTGAAAAGCCGAGATTATCGATTCCTACCTCTACAAATTTTAACGAGTTAATACCGATGACCTCGCCCTTCATATTCACGAGCGGCCCTCCGCTATTGCCGGGATTAATCGCTGCGTCTGTTTGGAGCAGATTGTACGCTGATGAAATACTGCGGTTCATACCGCTCAAGATACCGCTTGTTGCTGTATTGCGCAGCGAAAACGATACCGGCGTTCCGATTGCGACAACTGTTTCACCCACCTGCACCTTGAGCGGAGAGTGCGCCAGCTTGGCAATCGGCAGCTTTGTTGCTTTAATTTTTACTAACGCTAAATCGCTTGCCGTATCGGAATGTGTGCGTACCGCATCATATTGCTTGCCGTCTGCCGTTACGACAACCAGATTTGTCATATCCTCTACGACATGCGCATTCGTCACTACCCAGCCGTCCGCGCGAATGATGACTCCCGTTCCGTGCGCCAGCGCATACCTTGGATCAGCCGACCCTACATCCTCCGGCTTGCCAATAATCGCGACGACAGAAGGAGACACCTTTTTAATGACGGATGGAATGTCGGCGGGTATGTACTGGTAAGTGTTCGACTTTGAATCAAAAGTACCCGTTCCACCAAGCGCGCCCGTTAATGAGCTTGCTTTGACATATACCTCTCCGTTAATCTTTTTGGCACTCATTGCGTGCATGGACGTGTTGCCAGCACCTGCAGCCCATGCCGTTCCTGCAGTAACGACCGCTCCAAGAACGATGAGGCTGCAAATGCGGAGCATACTGCTTTTCATGAAGACACTCTCCCCTATCCTTCTTCATACAGGCGTTGGCCAAACGCTATTATCTATCCTGCATTCCAAATTTAGTAATCAAGTTGTAATGTAGCATATATTACCATATTTAACAACGGAATTTGCTAGTTTACTAGTTCAAAAGATAGAAAAATAATCGCCGCTTTTCCCGCACTATGCTTGTTTTGTTTAATTATTATGCGATTTTGGCAAATGTGGTTTCGGATATATGTTCTGATTACAGAAGTGGTATACTATGTGGGACTACTAAATCAATCCATTTGATGGATTCGGGAGGTAAATGAACAAATGAAATTAGGAGTATTTAGCGTTCTTTTTGCACAAAAGCCGTTCGAGGAAGCACTCGATTATATCGCCTCCAAAGGACTTGATGCCATTGAAATCGGTACTGGCGGATACCCGGGAAACGCACACTGCGACCTGGATGGATTGCTTGCTGACGAGGGTAAGCTGAAAGCGTTTAAGCATGCGGTAGAATCACGCGGCTTGATGATCAGTGCACTCAGCTGCCACGCTAATCCGCTGCACCCGCAGAAAGCGATTTCGACTGAGCACGATGAGGTGATCCGCAAAACGATCGAGCTTGCTAACCGTCTTGAGGTAGCTGTCGTGAATACATTCTCCGGCTGCCCAGGCGATCACGAGGATGCGAAATATCCGAACTGGCCGATTGCTCCTTGGCCAAATGATTTTCAAGATATTTTGAAATGGCAGTGGGAAGCAAAAGTTATTCCATATTGGTCTGAGATCGGCAAGCTTGCTGCTGCTGGCGGCGTGAAAATCGGTCTGGAGCTTCATGGCGGCTTCTCCGTTCATAGCCCGGCTACTCTGCTTCGCCTTCGCGAAGCGGCTGGAAATGCAATCGGAGCTAACCTCGATCCAAGCCACATGTGGTGGCAAGGAATCGACCCGGTTCAAGCGGTTCATATTCTAGGCCGTGCAGGAGCTATTCATCACTTCCATGCGAAGGATACGACAATCGATCCAATCAACGTCAACCATCATGGCGTAACAGACATGCAATCCTATGCTCTAATGCTGGATCGCGCATGGCAATTCCGTACTGTCGGCTATGGCCATGACTTAAAAACGTGGGCAGACATTCTCAGCGCGCTCCGTCTTGTCGGCTATGACTACGTTGTCAGCATCGAGCATGAGGACGGCTTAATGTCAGTTGACGAAGGCTTCACGAAGGCCGTTCAAAATCTTCAGCAAATCCTGATCCGCGAGCCGCTTGGCGAGATGTGGTGGGTTTAATCTTATACAGAAGAAAAAGGTCTGCCGGACTTGTCCGGCAGACCTTTTTCTATGTGGAATGTTATGCAAACCAAACTTTAGTGATCATAATAAAGTCGATCAACAGAAACAAACCGAGCGAAACGGCCGTAAAACCGATCGCGAAAATGTTTTTCTTCGGACGAGCGGTCAACAGTCGAACGAAACCGATGGCGATCAAAATGGTAAAGGCAAGCATGAACCAATCGAAAGTACCGATTTTACTTGCTGTATGAGCTGCTTCTTCTGCTAAAAACATGAAGGGACCTCCTTTTTTTCGCACGTAACCTATATTAATATATGTTAGCTTTTTGTGGCTTCCGACGCAAGTCCGAATCGGGATTCGTAACAACTTTGTCACGAATTTTTAAAAATCTCTTCATTAATTATCGTATCTAAAAGGATCCTATGGACCAAAACTTCTTTGTGTCCCGCAAATATAAAATGTCCTTCGCTTCCATAATCTATAACAACCCGATGGCACAATAAAACGTTCTTTTATCTGTTCCAGCAATAAAAAGGGAAATTTACCAAGAGGAAGCTGAACTTTTGCCACAATAACCCAATAGATGTGAATAATATTTTTGTCTATATAACCACATATAGTAAAAATGAAAACCTTTTAATATAAAAGGATTCCCTACTTAGTTCCATATTTTTTTTATATATTTACAACCTTAAATACAAGTGTTTTTACGAATTGCGATTTGCATCGTTTTGTTTGTAAATTTGCAAAAAGAACACCCTTCACTTTAGAGGCTATATGGTTTAGATGCAATATTAGCGGCTATTCCCTGCTGTATAAGCGCCTTTATAGAACGGAAAACGGAAACAAGAAGGCTGCCCCCAAGGTGTTTAAATCCATTGGAGCAGCCTCCATCCAAACTATTCTGCTGCCGCAGCAACCTTCAAATTCTCTTTGTGCAGCGCAACCGTCCGCTCGCGATCCCGCTCAAGAATCGGCTTCAAGTATTTGCCGGTGTACGATTGCTCTACCTTCACGACCTGCTCCGGAGTTCCTGTCGCAACGATCAAGCCGCCGCCGCTGCCGCCTTCAGGACCTAAGTCGATTAAGTAATCCGCTGTCTTGATCACGTCCAAGTTATGCTCGATAACGAGCACCGATTCACCTGAATCAACCAATCGATGCAGTACGGTCAACAATCTGTCGATGTCATGTACATGCAAGCCTGTCGTTGGTTCATCCAAAATGTAAAGCGTCTTGCCCGTCGAACGACGATAGAGCTCAGCGGCCAGCTTCACCCGCTGCGCCTCACCGCCAGACAGTGTTGTTGCCGGTTGTCCCAGCTTCATATATCCAAGGCCTACATCAAGCAGCGTCTGTACCTTGCGATGAATACGAGGAATGTTTTCAAAGAAGGAGCAGCCGTCCTCAATCGTCATTTCCAGCACTTCTGCAATGTTTTTGCCTTTGTATTTCACTTCCAGCGTCTCACGATTGTAACGTTTGCCTTTGCATATCTCACAAGGTACGTATACATCAGGAAGGAAATGCATTTCGATCTTGATGATTCCGTCGCCGCGGCATGCTTCGCAGCGGCCGCCCTTCACATTAAAGCTGAATCTGCCCTTTTTATAGCCGCGCACTTTGGATTCAGTCGTGCTCGCATACAAATCGCGGATGTCATCAAAAACGCCGGTATACGTGGCGGGATTCGATCTTGGCGTCCGGCCGATCGGCGATTGATCAATGTCGATGACCTTCTCCAAATGCTCGATGCCCCGAAGCTCCTTGTACTGACCTGGACGCGTCTTTGCCTTGTTTAAATCACGCGCTAGTGTCTTGTAAAGAATTTCATTCACGAATGTCGATTTACCTGAACCGGAAACACCCGTTACAGCCGAGAATACGCCAAGCGGAATTTTTACGTTTACGTTTCTGAGGTTGTTTTCCTTTGCGCCGCGAACCTCGAGCCATTTTTCATTCGTCTTGCGGCGTTCTGCCGGCACCTCGATAAACTTGCGTCCGCTTAAATATTGACCGGTCAGCGAGTTTTCATTCGCCATCACTTCCTCCGGCGTACCTTCGGCGATGACCATGCCGCCATGGATGCCCGCGCCCGGCCCGATATCGATAATGTAATCGGCTGCGAGCATCGTGTCCTCGTCATGCTCTACGACGATCAGCGTATTACCGAGATTTCGCATATGCTCAAGCGTCTCTATCAACCGGTCGTTATCGCGCTGATGCAAGCCGATGCTCGGCTCGTCCAATATATATAGGACTCCCATCAGACTGGAACCGATTTGAGTTGCCAATCGAATCCGCTGCGCTTCGCCTCCGGACAGCGTTCCTGCTGCACGGCTGAGCGACAAATACTCAAGCCCAACGTTGACAAGGAAGCCAAGGCGGCTATTAATTTCTTTCAAAATGAGGCTCGCAATCGTGAGTTCCTTCTTCGTCAGCTCAAGCGACTCGAAGTAACGCTGCGCATCGCCAATGGAGAATGATGTTACTTGCGATACGTTTTGCGCGTTGATCGTTACCGCCAAACTCTCCTTGCGAAGCCGCTGTCCCTTGCAGCCTCCGCATGGCTTAGCACTCATATAGTTCTCAATATGCTCGCGCATCATATCCGATGCCGTATCCCTGTAACGGCGCTCCAGGTTATTCACGATGCCTTCGAACGGCACATAGGCTTCTTTCCGATGTCCAAAATCATTTTCGTAAAGGAAACGAACGCGCTCTCCGCCCGTTCCGTAGAGCAGCTTCTTCATCTGCTCGGCATCCAGCTCCGATACCGGCACGTTCTGCGGGATGCCGTAGTGCACGCAAACCGCGCTTAAAAACTGCGGATAGTAGTTGGACGTACTTCCCGCCCATGCCAGGAAAGCCGCATCCTCAATCGATTTGCTCGTATCCGGAACGAGCAGCTCCGGATCTACGATCATTTTGAGGCCTAGGCCGTCGCAATCCGGACAAGCGCCATAAGGGCTGTTGAAGGAGAACATGCGCGGCTCCAGCTCATCGATACTGAAGCCGCATTCCGGACAGGCCAGGTTGGAGCTGAAGAGAAGCTCCTCCTGGTCGATAATATCGACGATTACGCGTCCCTCGGACAGATTTAACGCCGTTTCAAGAGAATCCGCCAACCTGCTTTGCACATCCGGCTTCACTACAATACGGTCGACGACCACTTCAATGCTATGCTTTTTGTTTTTCTCAAGCTCAATCTTCTCGCTAAGCTCGCGCAGCTCGCCGTTCACGCGCACCCGTACGAACCCTTGCTTCTGAATATCGGCCAGCAGCTTCGTATGCTCGCCCTTACGCCCGGAAATAATGGGCGCAAGTATTTGCAGCTTCGTCTTCTCGGGATATTCCATAATGCGGTCAACCATTTGCTCAACGGTTTGCGACGTAATTTCAATACCGTGATCCGGACAGTGCGGTTTGCCGATCCGTGCGAACAATAGCCGCAAATAGTCGTAAATTTCGGTTACCGTTCCGACTGTAGAACGCGGATTGCGGCTCGTCGTCTTCTGGTCGATGGAAATGGCAGGCGATAACCCGTCGATAGAATCGACATCCGGCTTTTCCATTTGTCCGAGAAATTGGCGCGCGTAAGCAGATAAGGATTCAACATAACGGCGCTGTCCTTCCGCATAAATGGTATCGAATGCAAGCGAGGATTTGCCTGAGCCGCTGAGACCTGTCAGCACGACAAATTTGTCGCGTGGTATGGTGACGTCAATGTTTTTAAGATTGTGGGCGCGAGCGCCCTTAATAACTATTTTATCGCTAGCCAATCGTTTCTCCTCCTACTTAACCCATCTCAGCGCGCAGCTCAAGCAGCGCATCCCGAAGCTCTGCTGCACGTTCGAACTGCAGATTTTTCGCTGCGTCCTTCATATCCGCTTCCAGCCTTTGAACAAGCGCCAGACGATCCTTCTTTGACATTTTGCCGGCACCTGCGTCGGTCAAATAATCGGCCTTCTGCTCGGCTACCTTGGTCGCTTCAATCACATCATGCACTTTTTTACGTATCGTTTGCGGCGTCACGCCATGCTTTTCATTATAAGCAAGCTGAATTGTACGCCGCCGCTCTGTTTCTTTTATCGCGCGATCCATCGAATCGGTTATTTTGTCGCCGTACATAATGACCCGTCCCTCGCTGTTACGAGCCGCGCGTCCAATGGTTTGGATAAGCGCGCGATCGGAGCGCAGGAAGCCTTCCTTATCCGCGTCAAGAATGGTAACTAACGATACCTCCGGCAAATCCAGTCCTTCCCGGAGCAGGTTGATTCCGATGAGTACGTGGAATACGCCAAGCCTGAGATCACGCAATATAGCTAATCGCTCCAGCGTCTTAATATCGGAATGGAGATATCTAACCTTAATGCCTATCTCCTTCATGTAGTCGGTCAAATCTTCTGACATTTTCTTCGTCAGCGTCGTTACGAGAACCCGCTCATCCTTCGCCATGCGATCGCGGATCTCTTCCAGCAGATCGTCGATTTGCCCTTTCGTTGGGCGGACGTCAATGATTGGATCGATTAGACCTGTAGGCCTAATAATCTGCTCGATCATTTTGTCGGTATTCTCTATTTCATAGGGGCCCGGAGTAGCAGATACGTAAACCAGCTGCTTCGCCTTCGCCTCAAATTCTTCAAAGCGGAGAGGACGGTTATCCATCGCCGAAGGAAGCCTAAAGCCATGATTAACGAGCATCTCCTTGCGGGCGCGGTCACCATTGTACATCGCCCTGATTTGCGGCAGGGATACATGTGATTCATCGATAACAATAACCATGTCGTCGGGAAAATAATCAAGCAGCGTATAAGGTGTCGCGCCGCGCTCCCTAAAGGTCAGCGGTCCGGAGTAATTCTCGATTCCCGAGCAAAAGCCCATCTCCGCCATCATTTCCAAATCGTATCGCGTCCGCTGCTCCAGCCTCTGCGCTTCAAGCAGCTTGCCTGCCTCGCGCAGCTCGACAAGCCGCTCCTCCAGCTCTCGCTCAATATTAACGAGCGCCACCTTCATCGTCTCCTCTTGCGTAACGAAGTGAGAGGCCGGAAATATAGCGATATGATCGCGTTCTCCGATTATTTCCCCGGTAATGACATCAATTTCCGAAATTCGCTCAATTTCGTCACCGAACAGCTCCACCCGGATGGCCCTCTCATTATTAGCCACGGGGAAAATTTCGACAATGTCGCCTCGAACGCGGAACGTTCCGCGCGTAAAGCTAATATCGTTGCGCTGATATTGAATGTCGACAAGCTTATGCAAAATCGTATCGCGCGGCTTTTCCATCCCTACACGCAGCGAAAGCACCAGCCCACCGTATTCCGACGGCGATCCGAGACCGTATATGCAAGAAACGCTTGCTACGATAATAACGTCTCGGCGTTCAAACAAAGAGCTCGTCGCCGAGTGCCGTAGCTTATCGATCTCATCGTTGATGCTGGAGTCCTTCTCGATAAAGGTATCGGTTGAAGGGATGTACGCTTCAGGCTGGTAGTAATCATAATAGCTCACGAAATATTCCACAGCATTATCGGGAAAAAATGATTTGAATTCACTGCACAGCTGAGCGGCCAGTGTCTTATTATGGGCTATTACGAGCGTTGGCCGATTCAGCTTCTCCACCATGTTCGCAATCGTATACGTCTTGCCTGTACCGGTCGCGCCCAGCAGCGTCTGATGCCTCTTGCCCGCCTTAATTCCTTCTAATAGCTGCTCAATCGCTTTTGGCTGGTCGCCCTGCGGCGTATAATCCGATTTTATTTGAAACAGCTTCGTTTCCTTTGCAAGTTCACTCACGCCTGTCATCCACCCCCATCATTCCGAACGCTCTTATCATTATAGTCAATTATAGGCATTTCATTTCATCTGTTGTTATAAAAATAAGAATGTTTGTTCCCGTATATTATACCGTTATCTGTCAAGCGGCGCAATGATCCCAAAACAAAAAAATCCTCTTTGCATGGTCCGTTTAAGTCTTGCGATGCGATATATCCATCTGTACGCCCATACCCAAGAATTAGCCTTAAAATTCAAACGCAGAAAAGTATAATTAAAAAAGCCGGTTGAACGAACTCGTCCAACCGGCTTTTTTTTGGCGATATTACCTACAAATTTGAATCTTATACGATGCTTATGGCGCAATAACGAGCTTTGCCTTCAAGAACGGCGCCAGCCGTTTACGCTTGTGATGATCGAACATAATGCCTCGCTCAGCTCTCTCCCTTTAAAGCTGGGCATCGCGGCGATTCGCGGTACGGGAGCTGCGCAGCAGCTCGAGCAGCGAGGCCGGTCCTGATGCAGCGTAATAATTGGCCTGCTCGTCAGGAGCGAGAATAACGCCCAACTGATGATGCTCGCCGGCAAAGCGCGCACGCTGCGCAAACTTCAATTCGCCTTCAAGATTCAAAACTTCCAGCTTGCAGAACGCAGAGTTGTGAACGAGCGCCTCATAAAGGTCTTCTTTCGTTCTTACATGCATCCCGTTAACCTTGTGCAAAACCTCGCCGGTAACGAGTCCCATCGCCGCGGCAGGCGTTCCAGGCACGATGCCAAGTATGCGCAGACCGCGCGAGTCATGGACGTACAATGGCGATTGAGCCGCTTCTACCGACCGGCTGCGCCATATGATAGCTTCATGCAGCAATAATGAGGCGATTGCCGCAAGCGGCAGCAGCATAGGCTGCCACCAAGCCAGGATAGCTGCGCCCGCCAAGCAAATGCTGTACAGCAGCAGCCCTTTGGCCGCGTACTTTGCTTTCTCACGGGGCAATAAAGATCTTGTCATTTCGGTAAAGCCGATAATCATAGGCAACGCCACGAACGACCAGCCCTGCGACCACTCTGCTCCAAATAGCGGTGTCCATGGCAATGCCGCTGTCGATGCGCCGCTTCCGGCAGTCGGCACGAGCATTAGCAGCGGCACCGGCCAAAATCCCTGCAGCATATAGCCGCCAACCAGCTTGCCTCTTTTTCCTTCGAGAAACAACGGCGTAGCCAGCCGGTCTCCTTGCCAGCGTACGAGAACCGCTTCAGCCAGATGCAGCAGTGCGACCAGAACGAGCAGGCCCGCGGCATCTATGCCTGCAAGCGAGGCTGCCACGGATCCAATCCAATCCGTCCTCTCCGAAAGCGGCGTCCACCCGAGCAGCCATTGAAGCAGAGTAATGACTCCCGCGCTATACGCAAAGCATAAATAGCGAATCCGGGCAAGCATGAGGACAGCTGCAACCGCCCACAGCCAAATAACCGATTCGCCCGTTAAAGTCACGCCAACGAATGCTCCCGCAGCCGACACGGCTAATCCAATCAGCAGACCCGCTAACATCGCTTTTAAAACCAAGCTTGGCCAATTGTGCAGCTTTACCGCAAACATTTGACGCTCCATCCGTATTTGTCTCGTGTACTGCAAAATAATAAATAATACCGCGATATAATAAAATGGCTGTGCAACCAATTGGACAGCCGCTTGCCCGAGCATTTCAAGCAACTCCATCGCCGTTTCCAAAGCTAACACTCCTTCGCTCGTACCGCATGTCCTTATAAGCATAAAAAAATAAAAGGCCGACTCTGTTAAACAAAGTCAACCTCTTATTCATTCGACATGCGCGCATTATTTCCTGCCTGCAGCCTTAATTGCTTCATGCAGCTGCGTATCATTTTTTTCATCCTGAATCCATTTAACGACCGCTTTCTCGAGCGCCTCTCCTGTCAGCTTATCGACCTGTCCCGTAGCCGGCAAGCTGTGCTCCGCTTGAAATATCTTAACGGCCGCTGTCGTCTCCGCTCCATAATACCCATCCTCGCGCCTCGGTTCATACCCGAGCCCGTGCAGCATAATTTGTACGCTTCTCACCTGCTCGCCCAGCATATCCTGCTTCAGCGTCTCAGCCAACGACAATCTCGCTACCGTATATAGATCTGGCGGCTGCACGGCAAGATCCGGCTTAATGCCATTTTCATGAATCCAATTGCCCTTCGGCGTCAGCCATTTTGCAATCGTCATTTTCACCAGACTTCCGTCGCCTAGCGCCTTGTTGTAGCTCACCTGCACTGTGCCTTTGCCGAAGGAGGTTTCGCCAACCAGCTTCGCTCCCGCACCTTCCTGCAATGCGCCTGCTAAGATTTCTGACGCGCTTGCGCTGCCGTTATTCATGAGAACTGCTATGGGGTACGATTTACTTTGTCCCTGCGATAGCGTCTTCTCCCGATTTCCGTCCCGATCCTCTACCTGTACGACGGTCGTTCCTTTGGCCAAAAAGGACTGCGCGATTTCCACGACAACCGGCAGCACACCGCCCGGATTGTTGCGCACATCCAGTACAAGCCCCTTCATCCCCTGCTCTTCAAGCTTAGCGAGCTCCTGCTTAAAGCGCTCCGCAGTATGCAGAGAAAACTGCCTGATTTCAATGACGCCTGTCCCGTCGGGACGCAGGCTGCCATATACCGTTTCCACATCGATATCATCGCGGATAAGCACAAGCTGAATCGGCTCGGAGAAACCGGCCCGCTGTACCATAATTTTTGCTTTCGTTCCTTTTGGCCCGCGAATTTTAGCTACAGCATCCTGTAAATTCAATCCGTCCAGCTTCGCGCCGTTCACAGAGAGCAGCACATCCTTGGCCAATAAGCCCGAGCGCTCCGCGGGCGAGCCTTTGATCGGAGAAACGACGACAATGCGTCCATTCTCAAGCGTTACTTCTGCGCCTATACCGGTAAACGAGCCCTCAATCGATTCCGAAAAATGCTGCGCGGCGTCCTTCTCCATATAGACGGAGTAAGGGTCATCCAGCGACGACATCATTCCGCTGACCGCGCCATCGAGCAGCTCAAGGCGATCGACTTTTTGATAATATTTTGTTTCGATTAATTCCAGTACCGCATTAAGCTTCGTCAGCTCATCCTCTTTCAGCCTGAAGCGCTCACCTTCACCGGCTGCCGATGCCGTAAGTGCAGGCGACGACGGCTTGTCCGGCATAATGATTTGATCCGCAACCGTTAACGTAACGAGTACGGATGCAATCATCGTCAGCATAACAAACGCGAATACTGTGCGTCCTTTGAAATGCACCTGTCTACACCACCTTCTCATCTTACACGGTCTTAGATTTAAGACCACCCTAGTATATGACAACCCGCTTACAATTATTTGTCTTATACGGTAAAGATGATCATTTCCTGATTTGCATGATCTCCTATTTCAAACAAGGCAGCCACATGGGCTGCCTCTAGATGTATGAGTATGAATGATTGCTTATTTTAAATAGCTGCTCGGGTTAACGGGCGTTTCGTTTTTACGCACTTCAAAATGCAAATGCGGCCCTGTCGAGTTGCCTGTGCTGCCTACCTCGGCAATTTTTTGGCCCCTCTTCACTGCTTCGCCTTTTTCAACCTTGATTCCGCCATTGCGAATATGTGCGTAAAGTGTCCACAATCCGTTGCCATGATCGATAATAACACAATTTCCGTAGGTGCTCCACGTTTGCGCGATGAGCACGACGCCATCCTCAGCCGCATAAATATCAGTGCCCTGCGGAGCGGCAAAATCTATACCCGTATGCGTATGCCTCTTGCCCGTAATGGGATGGATCCGCGTACCGAAGTTTGAGCTTATCCGGTAGCCGTCCTTGACCGGCAAGCCCAGCCTGCCGCCCGAGTATGGGTTCGAAATTCTATTTTTCTCCGCATTCAGCTTGGATACTTTCGCAGCGATTTCCATCAGCTGCTCCTCCTGCTCCTTGCTGATTCCCTCAAGCTCCTCCAGCGTGCTGTCAATATGCTCAAGCTCGCTGTCAATTTGCTGAAGCTTGCCGTCCAGCTGCTCGATATTGCTATTGTAGCTAGCAATCATCGTTTGCTTCTCTTCTTCCTTCTTCGCAAGATGAGCCTCATACAGCTCCAGCTTTTCATATATTTTCGACATTTCGGCAAACTGCTTCTCTACCTCTACCTTTTTGAGGGCGACCAGCTTCTTTTCCTCCCGCTGCTCTGCCAAAATATCGCGATCCTGCGACAGAATCGATTGGAGCGCATCGAAGCGATCGATAAAATCAGTAAAGCTTGTCGCACTGAGCAGCACGTCCATGTAAGAAACAAAACCGTTCGTATACATAAGGCGCATACGCGATTGCAAAAGCGCATCGCGCGTTTTTACCCGTTCCTCTGCCTGTTCCAGCTCAAGACCAGTCTGAAGCAGCTCTTCTTCCTTGGCATCTCGCTGCGCAAGCGTCTTCGTTTTGGTAATAACGACATTATCGATCTCGGCCATTAAGTTCTCAATCGACTTTAGGGCTTCCGTCTTCTTATCCTCGATGTTTCCCTTTTCATTCTTCGCGCTTTGCGCCTGCTGGTGCGCATTTGCCGCCTGCCGCTTAGCATCTGCAGCCTGCTTCTCCGTTTTTGCGGCAAGCCTCTCCGCTTCCTTCATTTCCGCCTTTGCGGCCGCAATTTGTTTCTTGATATCGCTAAGGGATGCGGCTTCTCCGCCTGTCGGCTGCAATACAAACACTGTGAGCATCATCGTAACTGTGAATAGTAACCATTTTCTCTTCTTCACGTTCGCTTCCACCTACACTTTCAAATACTTTCGTATCGAAATCGTACTGCCCCATATGCCGATCAGTGATCCGAGTCCGATGAGAAGCGCCGCGGTCAGCAGGCCGGACTCCTCGATCGTGACGAGCTTAATCATCATGAGTGATAATTCCATTTGAGTAAACTTTACGAGCTGTGAATAACCGGCCAATACGGCTATCGTCGTAATAACCGAGCTAATGATGCCAATCATTGCGCCTTCAATGAAAAACGGCCAGCGAATGAAAGCGTTCGTTGCGCCAACCAGCTTCATAATGCCAATCTCGCGGCGTCTTGCGAGAATTGTCATTTTGATCGTGTTCGAGATGAGGAACATGGCAGTTACCGACAATCCGATGACGATGACAATCCCTATGTAACGGACAGCATTTGTAATTTTAAACAGCGTTTCGACCGTGCCTTGTCCATATTTGACTTTGGCAATCGGTATGAGCGCATCTGCTTTATTGATCGCTTCGATCTGCTTCGCTGCCGCTTCGATCGATTGCGGATCATAAACCTCTACCGTAAATGAATCGGGCAGTGGATTTTTTTCTTTTTCATAGCCATCTAGCAGATCCTTATTTTCATCGCCCAGGTTTTTACGCAGCAGCTCAAGCCCTTCCGCTTTGGACACAAACGTAACTTTGCTTACTTCGGTAAGATTACCGATTTTGTTCTGCAACTCCGTGATTTTCGCTTTATCGACATTCAGCTGGAGGAACACGCGAATTTGCACCTGGCTCTCAATTTGAGCGGCCATCTGGTTCACATTCATTGCAAGCAATAAAAACATGCCGAGAATGAACAAGGAAATAAAAATCGAGCTCATGGAAGCAAACGACATCCAGCCATTCCGAATGATGTTTTTGGCGCCTTCCCGGAGATGACGGAGTATGGTTCTAAGCTTCATAGCCGTACTCCCCTCTTACCTCATCACGAACGATATTGCCGTTCTCGATAGCAATGACGCGTTTACGCATGGAGTTGACGATATCTTTGTTGTGGGTGGCCATTACGATCGTTGCGCCGCGGAAATTAATTTCCTCGAGCAAGTTCATAATGCCAAGCGACGTTTCCGGGTCCAGGTTGCCCGTAGGCTCATCCGCTACAATGACGGATGGGTTATTTACGATCGCCCGCGCGATCGAGACCCGCTGCTGCTCGCCTCCCGACAGCTGAGCAGGCAGACTGGCATGCTTATGCTTCAGACCGACGAGATCAAGCACCTCCATCGTTCTCCTCTTGATCACACGGGACGGCGCTTCAATAACTTCCATGGCAAAGGCGACATTTTCATAGATCGTTAATTTAGGCAATAGTCTAAAGTCTTGAAATATAACGCCTATATTACGTCTAACAAACGGAATTTTGCGCGGCCTCAGCTTGCCTATATTAAATCCGTTGACTGAAATCTGTCCTTTTGTCGGTACTTCCTCGCGATAAATCAATTTCATAAATGTCGATTTTCCTGCACCCGACGGTCCTACTAAATAAACAAATTCATTGCGATCTATACGAACAGAGACGCCTCTTAACGCATGCGTTCCGTCGATGTACGTTTTCCATATGTCTTGCATCTCAATCACATTATCACATCCTGTTTATAGTCAGTAGTACTATTTCGACAGTTTGTGCTGAATTCCTTCATAAGGAGGTAGCTTTCCTCATTTTTCACAAATCTCATATTAAATTCATTTGTCGAATCGAGCTAAGACCGCGCAATAGACAAAATTTCACAACACGATGCATATACATGTAAGACTGTCTTGTTTTTAACATGCAGGAAGGAGTGATTCGTATCGTAAAACGTATACATATCAGCATTATCGTTATCGCTTCGCTGCTGCTCGTTGCAGCTGTCGGCTGGGGCTTTGTTATGAATTATGCGCTTCAAAAAACCGTCCCCTCAAAGGTTGATGCAGGCGGCATTTCAATCGGAGGCATGCCGGTAGACGATGCCTTGGAGCTGCTCGGGCAATATGAGAACTCACTGCTTCAGCGCACGATTACGATTCATGGCACAGCTGCGGCCAGTGACAGCAAGCAGTGGACCGTTGCAGTGCTTGGCTATAAGGCGGAATTTAAAGGCGCGCGCGAAGCCTTATTAAGGCTTAGCACCGGTGATATTTGGGAACGAGCTGTCTACCGCTATCAATTTCAAAAAAAATACGAGCTAACGCAAGTCTGGAATCATGATGCCTTTGATGCCGCCCTTCGAAAGCAGTGGAGCTGGATTGAAAAAAACGAAACTAAAAATGCTGCGCGCATCATAACAGCTGATGATGAGGTGATTTATGAGCCTCATGTTGACGCTTATCGCTTGGATACCGGAAAGCTATTGGATGAGGTTGATGATTGGGTTGTACTGGAGAAAGAACAAATTGGTTCACCTGTGGAGAAGGCTTTGGATGCTAAGCTTCCGGTTACCGCCATTCACCCCGAGGTGACGCTTGAGAAGCTCAAGGACGAGGGCATCGAGCGTAAAATTATTTCGTTTTCCACAGAATTCCGGACGAGCGCTGAAGGGCGTGCCCATAACATAACCGTGACCGCTGAGGCGCTAAATGATTGGGAGCTGGCGCAGGATGAAGTATTCGACTACAGCAAGCTTATCGCAAGGGCGGAAGAATTATATGACTACCGCGAGGCACCGGTTATTTTGAACGGAAAGCTTGTTCCTGGAATCGGCGGCGGGATTTGCCAAGTATCGAGCACCCTTTATAACGCGGTACTGCGCTCCGGCTTAGAAATCGTGGAACGACGCAACCATTCCTTGCCCGTTGCTTATTTGCCTATCGGCCAGGATGCCACTTATGCGGGGGGCGCCATTAACTTCCGGTTTAAAAACACGACAGGCAAGCATCTCCTTATCCGCACCGTCGTGGCGGACCGAAAGCTCACGATCAAGCTTTTCGGAACGATGAACACGAACGAACGCTACGAAATCGAGTCTACGACGCTCAAAACGATTGCTCCAGCGGTTCAGGTTATAAGCAATGCGAGTTTATCGCCCGGCCAACAGGTTCCCGTAGAGACGGGCAAGCAGGGCTATGTCGTCGATACTTACCGAACGCTTTTTCGTGACGGAAATGAGGTGTCGCGCGAACGTGTATCGCGAGATACGTACAAGGCACAGCCTATCGTAATCGAGGTTGGCCCGATGAAGGACGGAAGCGGCCCGTCTGCAACGCCGACTCCTCCGCCGAGCACCACAGAGCCGCTGCTTGAGGATGGGGTTTAATGATCGGCCATTAGGCGTAGTCAGTATTATTGCCGCAAAAAAAAGCAGTTCAGCGGATTGCCTCAAGAGGCTCCGCTGAACTGCTTTTTCATTTAAAGGCAGCCCCCTGGGAAGCTGCATTCCTTATCTGCTGCGCTCAAGATATTCGGTTACCCATGCAGCTGTTTGCTCTAATGCCAGTTCTGCACGTCCGATTGCATCTTGTACTTGTATTTTTGCCGTACCGCCGTAAACATTACGCGCATTAACAACCTGCTCTGGCTGCAGCACCGTATAAATGCGGTCATCGAATAGCGACGAGAACTGCTTGAACTCCTCCAGCGTCAGGTCCAGCAAGTATTTGTTTTGCTCGATGCAGTACAATACCGTTTTGCCGATTACCTCATGCGCTTGGCGGAAAGGCAAGCCTTTGCCGACCAGGAAGTCCGCAATATCCGTTGCGTTCGAGAAATCCTGATTAACCGCTTGACGCATCCGATCCTTGTTCACCTTCATCGTTGCGATCATCGGCGCAAACAGCTGAAGCGCGCCTTGCAGCGTCTTCACCGTGTCGAACATGCCTTCTTTGTCTTCCTGCATGTCCTTGTTATAAGCAAGCGGCAATGATTTCAGCACCGTCAGCAGGCCGACAAGATCGCCGTAAACCCGTCCGGTTTTGCCGCGTACAAGCTCGGGCACATCCGGATTTTTCTTTTGCGGCATAATACTGCTTCCTGTGCAGAACGCATCATCCAGCTCGACAAAATGAAACTCCGTGCTCGACCATAGAATGAGCTCTTCGCTCAGCCGGGATAAATGCATCATGATGATTGATGCGTCAGCCAGAAATTCAACAATAAAATCACGATCGCTTACCGCGTCCAGACTATTCTCATAAACACGATCAAATTTCAGCTGGCTCGCAACAAAATGTCGGTCGATCGGGAACGTCGTTCCCGCGAGCGCGCCTGCCCCGAGCGGAAGCACATTAATGCGCTTGTAGCTGTCCTGCAGTCGCTCGATATCCCGGCCAAACATCGATACATACGCCATCAAATGGTGGGCGAACAGGATCGGCTGCGCCCGCTGCAAATGCGTATAGCCCGGCACAATCGTATCGATGTTCGCTTTGGCTTGCTCGATAAGCGCAGATTGCAGCTTGTAAAGCATATCAACGAACTCGACAACACGCTTGCGAAGCCACAAATGCATGTCCGTCGCCACTTGGTCGTTCCGGCTGCGGCCGGTATGCAGCTTGCCGCCTACAGATCCGACGTCATCGATCAGCGTCTTCTCAATATTCATATGAATATCTTCATCTCCGATGGAGAATTCGATATCGTCGCGCTTGATGCGCTGCAGGACGCGGTGTAAGCCGTCCTTAATTTTCTCAACGTCATCCGCAGGAAGTATGCCTTGCTTGCCGAGCATCGTTACATGCGCCAGGCTGCCTTGAATATCCTCTTCAGCTAGCTCCTTGTCGAACATGATCGATGCCGTGTATTCCTCTACCAACTGATCTGTTTTTTTCGTAAAACGACCGCCCCATAATTTACTCACTGGTTCGTCACACTCCCTTGTAAAACTTATTTATTGCTAACAGCAGAGGATACTTTCAGACGCAAAGCGTTTAGACGGATGAAGCCTGTCGCATCGCCTTGATCGTATGCTTTCGACGGATCAGCTTCCATCGTTGCAATGTCAGGATTGTATAAGCTAACCGGGCTTTGAACGCCTGCTCCGATAACATTTCCTTTATAAAGCTTCAAGCGAACGACGCCGCTTACGTTCTTTTGCGATTCGGTAACAAGTGCCTGCAGGGCAAGGCGTTCCGGCGCAAACCAGAAGCCGTTGTATACGAGCTGGCTATATTTTGCGATCAAGGAGTCACGAAGATGCATAACCTCGCGGTCCATCGTCAAGGATTCCATTTTGCGGTGAGCCATGAACAAAATCGTTCCGCCCGGTGTTTCGTATACGCCGCGGCTCTTCATGCCGACGAAACGGTTCTCTACCATATCAACGCGTCCGATGCCATGCTTGCCGCCAAGCTCGTTGAGCGTGTCCATTACTTCAAGCGGGCTAAGCTCTTTGCCGTTAATAGCCGTACAATTGCCCTCTACAAAAGTAAGCTCCACATATTCCGCTTTGTCCGGCGCATTCTCAGGAGATACGCTCAGCACATACATGCTTTCATTTTCTTCGGAGCTTGGATCGAACCATGGATCTTCCAGCATGCCGCTCTCAAAGCTGATATGCAGCAGGTTGCGGTCGGTCGAATAAGGCTTCGCCGCAGATGCGGTAACCGGAATGTTATGCTTTTCGGCGTAGGCGATCATTTCTGCACGGCCCGGGAATTCCTCACGGAATGCTTCAAGGCGCCAAGGTGCGATAACGCCAATCTCAGGAGCCAGTGCAGCAGCAGTCAGCTCGAAACGAACCTGATCATTGCCTTTGCCTGTTGCGCCATGCGCAATATAAGCCGCGCCCTCTGCACGGGCGATATCGACCATACGCTTAGCGATAAGCGGACGGGCGATCGAGGTGCCGAGCAAGTATTGCCCTTCATAAAGCGTTCCCGCTTGGAACATCGGGTAGATGAAATCTTTGGCGAACTCATCGCGAAGATCGTCGATGTATACTTTGGAAGCGCCTGTTGCCAGTGCTTTCGCTTCCAAGCCGTCCAGCTCGTCCTTTTGTCCGATATCCGCCGTGAAAGCGATAATTTCAGCGTCATAAGTTTCTTTCAACCATTTGAGGATAACCGAAGTGTCAAGCCCGCCGGAGTAGGCGAGCACGATTTTTTCTTTTGCCATAGTAGTATTTACTTCCCTTCGAATGAATTCATATATTTGAAGCGATTAAGCTAGGACATAATTGCAGCCATAATCGCTTTTTGCGCATGGAGCCGATTTTCAGCCTGATCAAAAATAATCGAACGGTCGCCGTCGATCACTCCCTCGCTCACTTCTTCGCCGCGGTGCGCCGGCAAGCAGTGCATGAACAGGTAGTCCTTCTTCGCGTATTTCGTTAAAGCCTCGTTCACCTGGTAATCGGCAAAAGCAATCTCGCGTTCCTTCTGCTCCGCTTCCTGGCCCATGCTCGCCCATACGTCGGTGTACACGATATCGGCATCCGCAATCGCTTCCTTCGGGTCGCGGCAAATGTGGATTTTCGAGCCTGTCTCGGCAGCATGATCCTTCGTTTGCTTAATAATATCCGAATCCGGCTCATAGCCCTCCGGCGTCGCTACGGACATATGAAGACCAAGCTTAGCTGCGCCCATAAGCAGGGAATGCGTCATATTGTTGCCGTCACCGATGTAGGCGATTTTCAAGCCTTCCAGACGGCCTTTCTTCTCGAGAATCGTTTGATAATCTGCAAGAGCTTGGCATGGATGCGACAGATCCGTTAATCCGTTAATGACCGGAATCGTTGCTCCACGAGCCAGCTCAACCACTTTGCGATGTGCGAATGTACGTATCATAATGCCGTCTAAATAACGGGACAACGTCTGAGCTGTATCCCAGATCGTCTCGCCGCGGCCGATTTGCAGATCATTCCCGCTAAGGAACAGCCCTTGTCCGCCGAGCTGATACATCCCGACTTCGAAAGAAACGCGTGTCCGTGTCGAGGACTTTTCGAAAATCATGCCAAGCGTCTTACCCTTTAGCACATGATGGGTTTCGCCTGCTTTTTGTTTTTGCTTAAGATCAATGGCGAGGTCGATCAAGTGACGGATTTCCTCCGGCTTGAAATCAACCAGCATTAGAAAGTCGCGCCCCTTTAAGCTTTGCGCCAATTCCTCTTTTACCGTTCCTTGCATGTTAAAGCCCTCCTCCAGGTTAATGCAATTTACTTTCTTATGTTGTTAAACGACAGTACGCTTCGCATCCAATAATTCCGCTAATATCGTAACAGCCGTGTCGATTTCATCATTTGTGACCAGTAAATTAGGCAGTAGACGGATCACGTTCGGCCCTGCCGAGATGACGATCAGACCGCGCTCCTGCGCCGAGGTCAAAATATCCGCAATCGGCTCCGCACATTCGATTCCGACGAGCAGACCAAGGCCGCGAACCTCACGGACAAAAGCATTCCCGGCCAGCTTCTCCCGAAGCTGCGACATTAAATACTCGCCCTGCTGCGCTGCGCGCTCGGACAAGCCTTCGCCCACAATGGTCTCAAGCGTCGCCTTTACGACTGCAGTCGCTATTGGCGTTCCGCCAAACGTCGAGCCGTGGCTGCCTGCGGTGAAGCCTTCGCGCAGCTTTTCCTTAGCTGCCATTGCGCCGACCGGGAATCCGCTTCCGAGGCCTTTGGCCATTGTGAAAATATCCGGCTCGATGCCGTAATGCTCATACGCGAACAGCTTGCCCGTTCGACCCATTCCGGTCTGAATCTCATCCGCAATAAGCAGGATGCCTTGCTTCTCGCACAATGCGACAAGTCCTTTCATGAAGGCCGGATCAACCGGATAAATGCCGCCCTCCGCCTGCACCATCTCCAGCATAATCGCTGCAGTCTGATCGGATACGGCCGCTTCAAGCGCAGCCAAATCGTTCAGCGGAACCGTTTTGAACCCTTCCGGCAGCGGCGCAAAGCCTTCCTTCACCTTCGCTTGACCCGTTGCCGTAAGCGTCGCAAGCGTGCGTCCGTGGAACGATTGCTCGAATGTAATGATTTCAAAACGGCCGTTGTTCAGCACCTTCTGATTGTAACGGCGTGCCAGCTTCATTGCCGCTTCATTCGCCTCAGCGCCCGAATTGCAGAAAAATACCGCATCCGCGCAGCTGTTATCTGTAATGAGCTTCCCCGCATCCGCTTGGTTCGGGATATGAAACAGGTTGGATACATGCCATAGCTCATCCAGCTGCTTAATTAAAGCCGCTTTGATTTGTTTAGGAGCATGCCCGAGATTCGTGACGGCAATTCCGCTCATGAAATCAAGGTATTTATTTCCTTTATCATCCCATAGCCAGCTTCCGTCACCCTTTACCAAAGTGATCGGATATCTTGCATAGGTAGGAAACAAAGATTGGTCAACAGCAGCCGCTGTTTTTGTCTCATTCATCGACCCTACACCCGCCCTTCATTCGTTTGAACAATTCGTGTACCGACGCCGCCCTCGCGGACAGCTCTTGTCAGCACGCCCGGCTCCTCGCCGCTTACAATCACAACCTCGCGCACACGCCCCTGTATGCACTGAATGGCTGCGCGTACTTTCGGAATCATGCCGCCGTAGATTTCACCGCTCGCGATCATCTCTTCGATTTCCGCTACGGACACAACCGGAAGCACCTGCTTCCGGTCATCCACCGTTTTCAAAATGCCCGGAACATCCGTTACGACGATCATTCGCTCCACGCCTAAATGCGATGCAACCGCGCCTGCCGCTGTATCCGCATTAATATTGTAGCGCTGGCCTTGATCGTCAATCCCGATTGGAGCAATGACTGGAATATAGCCCATAGCCATCACACCTTCGATAATCGCAGCATTCACATCCGTAACGTCGCCTACGAAGCCGATCTCATCGGCATTCGCAACAGGCTGAGCCTGAATGAGTTTTCCGTCAACGCCCGATAGGCCGAGCGCCTTCGCGCCGTTGATTTGAATTTTACGAACGATTTCTTTATTTATACGACCCGCAAGCACCATCTCGACTACATCAAGCACCGCATCATTCGTTATGCGCAGGCCATTCACGAACCCCGTCTTGATGCCGAGCTTGCCTAGCGTCTCTGATATGGCCGGACCGCCGCCATGGACGATGACCGGGAGAACGCCAGAGAGCTGCAGCTCCCGCAGTTCGTCAAAAAAGCTGTTTGGAAGCGCCGCTAACGTGCTGCCTCCGCATTTCATTACAAATCGTTGCTCCGCCACTTTTCCATACCCTCCAAGCGTCTACTTTGCTTACGTCCGATATGCCGCATTAATGCGGACATAATCATACGTCAAATCGCAGCCCCAAGCCGTTGCCTGTCCTTCGCCATTATGTAAGTCAACACGAATTACAACGGTATCGCCTTTTAAATATTCCAAGGCTATCTCTTCATCAAATACGACAGGACGAGATTGCTCCAATGTCAAAATATCGCCAAGACGGATATCGACCGTCTCCGGATTAACAGGCTGGCCTGCACGGCCAACGGCCGCGATAATACGGCCCCAGTTCGCGTCCGCTCCGAACACGGCAGACTTCACGAGCGACGATCCGATAACCGTCTTCGCGATTGCTTGCGCGGAGTCGTCGCTTACTGCTCCGTTTACCTGCACCTCAACGAGCTTGGTCGCGCCTTCGCCATCACGGGCGATTGCTTTTGCGAGTACCTCGCACACATGACGGACCGCTGCGGCGAATGCTGCCCAGCCCTCATGCCCTGCTGTCAGCTCTCGGTTGCCCGCAAGTCCGCTCGCCATAGCTACAAGCATATCGTTCGTGCTCGTATCGCCGTCAACCGTAATCATATTGAAAGTCAGATCCGTCGACTGGCGCAGCACTTGCTGAAGCGCCTCGCTGCCTATTGCCGCGTCCGTCGTGACGAATCCGAGCATTGTCGCCATATTCGGATGGATCATGCCTGAGCCCTTCGCTGCACCCGCTACATAAACGGGCTTACCATCCAGCTCAATCTCGACGCATACCATCTTCTGAACCAAATCCGTCGTCAGAATCGCTTGGCAAAAATCATCCGCCCCTTCACGGTTGCTATCCAGCTTAGCCGGTAGACCGTCGATGCCGGCGCGTACTTTGTCCATTTTCAGAAGCTCGCCGATCACGCCCGTCGATGCAACCGCTACTTGATCTGCTGATACGCCAATCGACTCCGCGAATCTTGCTCTCATTTCGTATGCGTCTGCCTCTCCTTGCTTGCCTGTGCAGGCATTCGCATTTCCGCTGTTCACGAGTACTGCGCGCAGCAGTCCGCCCGAGCCGATGCTCTCACGCGTTACTTGAAGCGGCGCAGCCTGAAACACGTTCGTCGTATAAACGCCCGCTGCCGCGGCTGGAACTTCGCATACGATCGCGCCTAAATCATGACGAGTCGTTTTTTTGAGACCGCAGTGCAGTCCACCTGCTTTAAAGCCTTGGGGCGTTGTTATCGAGCCGTCCGCGACGACCGAGAACAAGGATGCCGTATTGTCCTGTCCCATCGTAAAATCGTATCTCCTTCACCTGTATGAGTATTGATAATAAGATCAAAAGAAATCTTTCTTTTATTTTACGGATAAACGGGAACGAATTGCAGTCCAAGCGTCTCGTCCCAGCCCATCATTAAGTTCAAGTTTTGAATCGCTTGACCCGCTGCGCCTTTAACCAGGTTGTCGATTACGGAAACTATGGTTATACGGCCAGTACGCTCATCGGCTGCAAAGCCGATATCGCAATAATTGGAGCCCCATACTTCCTTCGTAGACGGCCATTGTCCTTCCGGACGAATCCGTACAAACTTGCGTCCTTCATAATAGGAGCGATATAGATCGATAAAATTTCCCGTGCTTCGCTCGCCTTGAATAGTCGCGTACATCGTGGACATAATGCCGCGCGTCATTGGCACGAGATGTGTCGTAAAGGTCGTCACGACAGGCTTATTAGCCACTGCGGACAGCACCATTTCGATTTCTGGAATATGTTGATGTTTATTTAGTTTATAAGCTTTGAGGTTTTCATTAAGCTCCGAATAGTGAGTGCCCAGCGAAGCGCCGCGCCCAGCACCGGAAACGCCCGATTTGGCATCAATAATAATCGTCGACGGATCGATCCAGCCCTCTTTAACCGCCGGAATAAGCCCAAGCAGCGTCGCAGTCGGGTAGCAGCCCGGATTAGAAATAAACGGAGCATCCGGCACTTGATCTCCGTATATTTCTGCCAGTCCAAATACGGCTTGCTCTAAATAAGCTTCATCCGCAGCAGGCTTCTTATACCACTGCTCATATAGAGCAGGCGATTTCAACCGGAAGTCCCCGGAAAGATCAATAATTTTCAAGCCGGCCTCAAGCAAGGAGGGAACCAGCTTAGAAGCTACACCGGCAGGCGTAGCTAGAAACACGACATCTGCCTTCGCTTTAATAGAAGCAGGCTCGACATCATCGAGCAGCTCCTCGCGGATGCCCGATAAATGCGGATAACCATCCGTAATCGGCGTACCTGCGCTGGATGACGAAATGACCGATGTCACCTCTGCCAGCGGATGGGATGCGAGCATTCGAATGAGCTCTACACCGCCGTAGCCGGTTGAACCGATAATCGCTATTTTCACCTTTGTGCTCATGTTAATCTCTCCCCGAAACTAGATGCTGCGCGCTGAGTTCGCCCCTTTCGGACGAGTGCGCTGCAGCTCCATCTATTGCTCTTTCCGCATGCGGAAAGGTTGTCTTCTTCCTCAACTTATAATTGTACAACATTCGACTGTTGATGGAAATACTCACATCGTTTCGTATTATTATACAATCGAATTTATATTAATACAATGAACAATTGATGACTTCTCGCTCCTGCAACGTCTAATAATAAGAGAACAAATGTTCTCATTTTATAATATCATAGAAACATGATGCATGGTATACTATTTGCAAACAGAGAAACAAGAACGGCGAGAAAGCCAACAGATACTTCATCCTTAAAGAACGGAAGAGATGACAGGATGGACGGACAAATTTTGCAGCAAATACTGAAAAAGTTGGATTCAATCGAAGGCGAACAAAGGGAAATGAAACAAATTCTCGGGAAGCTGGATTCCATTGAAAACGAACAGGCGGGAATGAGTCATAAGCTCCAATCTATCGAAGACGAGCAAAAGGATATGAAACGGGAGCAGCAAACAACGAACCAGCGGCTGCGCAAAATCGAGTCCTTGGTCGTTGATATCCCCTTGGTTCGTCAAGCCGCGCTGGAAACACTGGATGTTTCTAAGCGATTGGAGTCCGCTCAAGTAAGCTTAGAGCGCAAGGTAGCTTCTCAACTGCATACGCATGAGTTTGGAATCGATATTTTGAACCGAGAGCAGTTAAGCGTAAAAACAGAAATTGAAAAACTTAAACGAAAATAAGAACAAGGATTTAATCAACCCTCCAGCTTAAACCCTTGCCCGAGCACCTCTGCCGTGTTGCTAATGATAACAAATGCGCCCGGGTCGATAGCCCGCACTAATTGCTTCAGCTTCGTCACCTCATTCTGCCCAACGACCACCATTAGCACCGTACGACCCGCTCCTGTATATCCGCCGTGACCATCAAGCCTCGTCAAGCCGCGGTCCAAATCAGTTAAAATCGCTTCGGCTGCAGCCTCGGCATGGTCGCTTATGATGAAGGCCACTTTGGACAATTGAAGACCGCTTTGCACAAAATCAATCGTCTTGCTCGTCACAAATAACCCAATCAATGCGTACAGGGCAATCTCAGGCGAAATAATGATTCCAGCAGCCGCGATAACGCATCCATCAAAGCAAACGATTGCTAAGCTAAGCGGAAGTCCCGTATACCGATGTAAAATTTGAGCTGCTAAATCCACCCCGCCCGTAGATGCGCCTCCCCGAAAAACAAGACCAAGTCCGAGCCCTACTCCGATACCGCCATATATAGCCGCAAGAAGCGGATTATCGGTTGGCGACGGCCACCCATCCGTAAGCAGCACAAACAGCGGTAATATGATCGAGCCCAGCGCTGTTTTAACCGCAAACCGTTTGCCAAGCAGCCACAAGCCTACGATAAACAGCGGAATATTAATTGCCCATTGCGTGAGCGCCGGTGTAATGCCCGTCATTCTCTGCACGAGAATAGATACCCCGGCTATGCCGCCTGAAGCAATACCATTGGGCACCATGAACATATTGAAGCTAATCGCGACAATGATCGAGCCTATCAGGAGCTGGATGATGCTCCAAGCCGACTGTGCCCTCGGACTTAAGCTTCGCCCGCCCTTTCTCCGTTTCACCGTGCTTTTGTTCATGCCTTCAATCTCCTTATAAGCTAATTTTAGCAAAAAGAAGAGCCCCACACGCTGTCCGTGTTGGAACTCTTCCCCAAGTTTATGCATTTAACGCTAATTCAATCATGACGAATCTGATGCCGCAAATACCCATCGATAAAAGCATCAATATCGCCATCCATAACTGCGCCGACATTACCTGTCTCCACCGACGTGCGATGATCCTTCACCATAGAGTACGGATGGAAAACATAAGAACGAATTTGGCTGCCCCAGGCGATCTCGGATTGCTCGCCGCGAATTTCCGCCAAGTGCTTTATCTGCTCCTCAATCTTCTTCTCATACAGCTTGGAACGAAGCATTTTCATCGCCCGCTCCCGGTTCTGGATTTGCGAACGCTCCTGCTGGCAAGCGACCACGATTCCTGAAGGGATATGCGTAATTCGGATAGCAGACTCCGTCTTATTGACGTGCTGGCCGCCCGCTCCGCTCGCCCGGTACGTATCCACCTTCAAATCTTCAGTGCGAATCTCGATCTCGATACTATCGTCGATTTCCGGGACAACATCACAGGAAGCAAACGACGTATGACGACGGCCCGCGGAATCAAACGGAGATATGCGTACAAGCCTGTGCACGCCCTTCTCTGCCTTCAGATAACCGTAAGCATTGTAGCCTTTGATCAAAATGGTAACACTCTTAATCCCTGCCTCATCACCGGGCAAGTAATCGAGCAGCTCCACCTTGAAGCCGCTCTTCTCGGCCCAGCGCGTATACATCCGGTACAGCATCAGGCCCCAGTCCTGCGATTCCGTTCCGCCTGCGCCAGGATGCAGCTCGAGAATGGCATTGAGCTTATCGTAAGGCTGGTTAAGGAGAAGCTGAAGCTCGAAATCGCTCACCTTACGCACGAGCTTCTCAACGCCGCTCACGACATCCGCCTCAAGCGATTCGTCGCTTTCCTCTTCCGCGAGCTCGAGCATCATCTGAAGATCCTCCTGCTCGCTGTTTAGCCTATCGTAATGCTCGACAACCGACTTCACCGCATTTAGCTCAGAAATAACGCTTTGCGCTTTGTCGTTATCATCCCAGAAACCTTGGAACGTCATTTTCTCTTCGAAGTTAGCAATGATCTCCTGCTTGAGATCTAAGTCAAAGAGACCCCCTGAGCTCTTGGAGCCGCTTGGCCATTTCACGCAGGTCCTGTTTAACCGTTATGTCTATCATAGCTTCCGCTTCACCTCAAAATAGTTGTTCATTCTTCACCGTATGCTGTACGGCCTAGCGCTGTTCCTTACTTGCCGTGGCACAGCTTGTATTTCTTGCCGCTGCCGCAAGGACACGCATCGTTACGGCCTACGCGTTCCTCGCGTTTCGCCGGACGCTTCTGGGCCTCTTCTCCGCCGCCGCTCGTCGTCGTCGTTTGGCCTTGAGCTATCTCCTGACGCTCCAGGTTGCTTTCTACGCGCGCCTTCATAATGTATCTTGCGACTTCCTCTTGAATGTGCTCAATCATTTCCTTGAACATCTCAAAGCCTTCGAATTGATATTCGCGAAGCGGATCTGTGCCGCCGTATGCGCGTAAATGGATACCTTGACGAAGCTGATCCATCGCATCGATGTGATCCATCCACTTGCTGTCTACGGCACGCAGCACAACGACCTTCTCGAACTCGCGCATCATTTCCGGCCCGAGCTCTTGTTCGCGCTCATCGTAAGAAGCAACGACTTCTTCATAAATGTAGTCGATGATCTCTTCCTTCTCTTTGCCCCAAATCTCTTCTTTGGTCAAAGAACCTTCCTGCAGGAAGGTTGCATGCGCATAATCTACAATCGCCTGCAAATCCCATTCCTCCGGAATATCCTCCGCGCAGTGCGCTTCAACGATGCGCTCGATGACCGGCTTAATCATGTCCATAACTTCCTGGCGGATGTTCTCCGAACCAAGAATATCGCGGCGCTGCTTATAAATAACCTCACGCTGCTGATTCATCACGTCATCGTATTGCAACACGACTTTCCGAATGTCAAAGTTGTTGCCCTCAACGCGCTTCTGCGCCGATTCGATCGCTCTTGAAATCATCCGGCTCTCGATCGGTTGATCCTCATCAAGTCCGAGCTTCTCCATCATGCCCATAATATTTTCCGAACCGAAGCGGCGCATCAGCTCATCCTCAAGCGACAAGTAAAACTGCGAAGAGCCAGGATCCCCTTGACGTCCCGCACGACCGCGCAGCTGATTATCGATCCGGCGGCTTTCATGGCGTTCCGTACCGATAATGTGCAAGCCGCCAAGGTCAGGAACCGATTCGCCCAGCAAAATATCCGTACCGCGGCCAGCCATGTTCGTTGCAATTGTCACAGCGCCGGCTTGACCCGCCCGCGAAATAATTTCCGCTTCCTCGGCATGGAACTTCGCGTTGAGCACCTTGTGCGTCACGCCTCTGCGCTTCAGCATTTCCGATAACTTTTCCGAGTTCTCAATGGATATAGTACCCACGAGCACCGGCTGGTTTTTGCTGTGACGCTGAACGATCTCATCAACGACCGCTTTATATTTACCATTTTCGGACTTGTACACGACATCCGCAATATCCTTACGAATCATAGAACGGTTTGTAGGCACTTGAATTACATCAAGCCCGTAAATACGCTTGAACTCTTCTTCCTCCGTTTTCGCTGTACCAGTCATACCTGCCAGCTTGCGATACATACGGAAGTAGTTTTGGAAGGTAATAGTCGCGAGCGTCATGCTCTCGTTTTGAACCTTCAGCTGCTCCTTCGCTTCAATCGCTTGGTGCAAGCCATCGCTATAGCGGCGTCCAGACATAAGACGGCCGGTAAATTCGTCGACAATGACGACCTCTTCTTCCTCAACAACATAGTCTACATCGCGCTTCATAATAAAGTTAGCTTTCAGCGCCTGCTGAATATGGTGGTTTAGCGTCACATTCGCATGGTCGAACAAATTCTCAATTTGGAAAGCCTTCTCGGTCTTCTCCACGCCTGATTCCGTCAGCATAACGCTGCGCAGCTTAATATCAATCGTGAAATCCTCTTCGGGCTTCAAACGGCTTATAAAGCGGTCAGCAGCAAAATAAAGCTCTGTCGATTTGGCAGCTTGGCCGGAAATAATAAGCGGCGTCCGCGCTTCATCGACTAGAATGGAATCCACCTCATCGATAATGGCAAAATAAAGCGGGCGCTGTACCATTTGTTCCTTGTAAAGCACCATATTGTCACGCAAATAATCGAATCCGAATTCATTGTTCGTACCGTACGTAATATCGCATTCATAGGCTACTTGCTTCTCATCATGTGACAAACCATGCAGATTACAGCCAACTGTCATGCCAAGGAAGCCGTATAGCTCTCCCATCAGCTCGCTATCACGCTGTGCCAGGTAGTTATTGACCGTAATAACGTGAACGCCTTTGCCAAGCAGCGCATTCAAATAAACCGGAAGCGTCGCCACGAGCGTCTTACCTTCGCCCGTTCTCATCTCCGCAATCTTGCCTTCATGCAGAACGATACCACCGAGCAGCTGCACGTCAAAATGACGCATGCCAAGCGTACGCTTGGATGCTTCTCTGACCGTTGCAAAAGCTTCCGGAAGAATGTTGTCTAACGTCTCGCCCTTTTCAATTCTCGCTCTAAATTCCTCTGTTTTAGCGCGCAGCGCTTCATCGGATAAAGACGTAAATTTCGATTCTATCGCATTTATTTCATCTACCGTCCGCTGGAGCCGTTTTACCTCGCGCTCGTTATGGTCACCAAATATCTTCTTCACTAATCCGAGCATGGAATTCCCCTTTCGTAATGACGCCTCTTTGCATTAAATTGTATCAGTTTGTCGACACTGCCGCAACGAGGACACTTGTAAAAGAAAAAGCCTCTCTCCAAAAAGGAGAAAAGGCTCGTTGAGTTAAGTATAATTGCTGTTAGCCTTGCTCAATTAAACCGTATTTGCCATCGCTGCGTTTGTATACAACACTAATTTCTTTGTTGTCTACATTCGAAAATACGAAAAAATTATGTCCAACCATATTCATTTGCAAAATCGCTTCTTCTACGTCCATAGGCTTAAGTGCAAAGCGCTTAGTACGTACAAGCTCCAGATCATCCTCTTCCTCAAGAACGCTCACTGCTGAGCCGTCCTCTTTGAACAAGGCGCGTACGCCGCTTCCTTGACGGAACTTACGATTTACTTTGGTTTTATGCTTACGTATTTGTCGTTCGAGTTTATCCGCTACAAGATCGATCGATGCGTACATATCCTCGCTTTTCTCCTCGGCTCTGAGCATAACGCCGATGAGTGGAATGGTCACCTCAACTGCATGTTTCCCTTTAGTGACCGATAGTGTAACGTTAATATCGGAGGTGATTGGTGCTTCGAAATATTTGTCCAATCGGTTGAGTTTCTTTTCGACGTAGTCTCTCAATGCATCTGTTACTTGAAAGTGTTGACCTCGAATGTTGTAGTTCATGGGGAACTCCTCCTTTACATGGTCTTATTATAGCATATGTGAGCGCTTAGATCAAAATAGTTTTTATTTTATTTGGAATATTCAGATAAAATTAATTTAGAGGAAGTAGACTTGTCGCAGCCGCAAAAAAACATTATTCCTGAAGCAATAAGCTGAGTTTTTCTTATTCCATCACAACATTTTCCGTTACAAAAAAAAGCCCCGGTTACCCGGAGCTTTGTGTAATTGCTTGTTTTATGATCCAAAATATAGGTTGGCTGGATCAGCCGAATAATTACAATTTAATTACGTTAGCAGCTTGTGGTCCACGAGCGCCTTCAACGATATCGAATTCCACGGATTGGCCTTCTTCAAGTGTTTTGAAACCTTCGGTTTGGATAGCGGAGAAATGAACAAATACGTCGCCGCCTTGCTCAGTCTCGATAAATCCATAACCTTTCTCTGCGTTAAACCATTTAACTTTACCTTGCATGTGCAAACATTCCCTTCATCTTCAAATACTGTGAGGCATCTCATTGTATAACCCACAATTTGACTATAACACCCACTTCACGGAATTGTCAAACAATTTATTGTAAGCGAATTCATTTGAGATTTTTAGCGGCATTCAGGGTTGTCGTATCATGTCGAAAGATGAAATTTTATGCAAATTTTTCTCTTTATCGTTTCGTGTCGAAGAATAGACTTTCGTCTCCATATGAGCTTGACTCATACATCGACTTGGAGCGTTTCCCCCGATTGATTTTGTCCATCTCCCGTTTTGCTTCATCGCGCAGCTCCGTCATTCTGCCTGTGATGACGGTGTCCATCTCCACAATATGCAATACTTGAGGGCGCAAGGCTGCAGCTTGATCAGGAGCAGGATTAAGCCGCTGAAGTTCAGCAAAGATTAAATCCCGCTCCTGCATATAGGTTTCAATATCCTCAAGCCCGCAGCTGCTCAATCGCTCCATTAGATTAGACGACAGATGAGTGAGTTGTTTTAGGAGTGCTTCCACTCGCTTGTCCCGCTAACTGATTGTATTGTTTGGCAGCTTGAATCCAGGTTTCTTTCAGATCCAATAGATGAGCTAACACTTCCTCGGCTGGTTCTACTATTTTCTTCACGTTTGCTTCGAAAAGACGGGTATTAAAATACTGGTATAAGCGAAGCAAGTTGTCGGCCATCGGGGAACTGCGATCTATTGTAATAATAAATTCATTAATGATTTCTTGAACTTTTAACAAGTTCGTGTTTGCGTCTGGATGATTCTTGTCTTTTATCGCTGCAATGCCCTGACGACAAAAACGAATAGCTCCATCGAAGAGCATAATGAGCAATTGTGCAGGCGAAGCCGTTTGCACTGTCGTTTCTAAATATTTATTACGCTGTTGCAGTTGCATGTTGAAGCCTCCTATGAGCTAAATTGCTGGGATAGCCATCCGCTTTGAGAGTTCATTTGGCTAAGATAGGTTTCCATTGCTGTGAACTGCTTGTAGTATCGTGATTCCAGATCATCTAAGCGGTCAGCTAGATTCGACAATTGCTTCGTTAAGCGAATATTCTCTTTCCCCATTAAATAAGTAGTTTCGACTGAAGCTGTTGCGCCTGCTTTCTCCGTAATTTGATTAAAGAGTGCCGATGCTTTGTCGTACAATCGGGTCGCAATGCCGTCAGTCGATTCGGTCGCTCCATTTGTAGTAAATAAAGCCATAACTTCATCCGGATTATCAGTCAGCGCCTGTTTCAACTTTGTCTCGTCTATATATAGTTTCCCACGGTCAGCATAAGAGCCAGTGATCGTAGAACTCTTTATATTAATATTTGATATACCAATTTCAGCCAGACTTTTTAATTGTCCCACTGGGAGTCCACTTACTGAATCAGATAATCCACGACGAAGTGAGTTTAATCCACCCGTTATTATTCCATCGTTCGCGAGCATCCCATTTCTAGCACGTTCTTCCCACTTCTTTATCTCATCATCATCCAAATCTTCACGTTCTGCATCAGTAAGCGGCTGATAATCCCGATCTCGTTTCTCTATTACTTCTTTATTCACCTCATCAATAAGTGAATTGTACTTCTCAACAAATTTCTTAATGGTATCCAAAACGGTATCTACATCTTGCGATACACCTATATCAACAGTGGTGGCACTCACCTGCTTGGCATTAAAAGTCATGCCTACAATTGAAAATGTGTTAGAATCGTATTCCGTTTCAATGCCGTTAAAGAGGACCTTAGCATTTGAACCCGTAACACTTGTAATGGAATTATTCACTGTCATAGCGTCGAGGCCTAACGCATTTACTACAGAGCTGCCTTGATCATCCGAGTAAAAGACGGTCTTGGTTGTATCTCTGTTATATACAGATAATTTCCCGCTGCTATTTAAATAGACATTAATTCCGGCCCCATTCAAATCATTATTCATTTGGTCTACTAAATCACCGACGGTAGTGGTATTGGTGACATTGAAGTCATAATTAATATTGTCATAATTAACCGTGAATACTGATGTACCAACCAATGCCCCATTGACTAATGAACTTTTAGATGCAAAGCTTTGGGCCCCATCCTTAGATTCAACACCAAGAATATTGTTTATACTTTCACCATTCACTAACTCTAGATTTATTTTTGATGTCTCTCCCGTTTTTGAAGAATTGAAGAAAAGTCTATCCATTGTCGAATCATAAGAAACCTTTACGCCTGTAGAAGCCGATTCATTGTTAATAGCCGTAACAAGCTGCTCTATCGTATCACCGGTTTTTATATTTATTGATTTTATGCCTTTCTCCCCAGTAATTTTTAACTGTGTATCACTGACTAAGCCTAAACTTCCAATTGTCTTGGTACTACTAGCAGCGCCGGTCAAATCCCCTGAGGTTAAAGAAGCTGATTTAGCCAGCTTCTCGATGTTGAGTGTGTATTGTCCTTCATTTGCTGCTGGGGAGCCTGTTACCGATACGATACTCTCTTGTGATGAAGTTACCTTCTTGGCTAAATAACTTGACTCAAGTTTCATATCAAATGCAGCGTTACGGAACTCCAATATCTTATTGTTAAGTGTTCGGTAATCATCGCGTTTCCACTCTAGTAACTGCTTCTTCTGAGACAGCTTATCCATTGGAATTCGCTGTGCTTTCATTAGTGACTTAATTATCTCATCGGTATCCATACCTGAAGCCAGACCACTTACACGCATAATTTATACTCCCTTCCTTATTAAAAGCTATCCTTTTTCATCAATTAATATCCCAGCCATCTCCCATAATTTAGCGACAAAATCTAATGATTTCTCAGGTGGGATTTCACGTATGACTTCACCTGACTCACTATCGATAACTTTGACGGCAATCAATTTCGTTTTCTCATGTATCGAAAACTCTAGACTTGTTGCCTTTCCCTGCATCGCTTTAATAGCCCGCTCAATCGCTTTTACAACTTGTTCATCACTAACCGTATAGTTATCTCCACGCAGCTCCGCCTTCTTAAGCGCATCTACATTCGTGAAGGTAGAGACTGCCGGTATAGAATGAGGTGCCGTTACAAGTACTGGATCTGTGACCGGTTCAAACGATTTGCTTCCTGAAGCTACACGATCAACAGATCCGCTTGAGCCTGTAGCCGATGTATTGATGTTCATCACAAATCAACCTCCAACGTTTCTTTTACTTTATATATCGGCTATAGATGATCAATTAATTAGAAAAAAGAAAAGAGACCCTAGAAATATCAGGGTCTCTCCATGTTTGTTTAAGATTAACGAAGCAATTGCAGAACGCCTTGCGGCTGTTGGTTCGCTTGAGCCAACATCGCTTGGGAAGCTTGAGCAAGAATTGAGTTTTTCGTTTGCTCCATCATTTCTTTCGCCATGTCTACATCGCGCACACGGGATTCAGCAGCAGTCAGGTTCTCGGATGCTGTGCTGATGTTGTTGATTGTGTGGTCTAGACGGTTTTGGTATGCGCCCAATTTGGAACGTTGAGCAGATACCACATCAATAGCATTTTGGATTGTAGTCATTGCTGTTGCTGCAGTCGCTGAGGAAGAAACGTCAACACCTGCAGTACTCAGAGACGTCGCATCAATCTTGCTGATCGAGATCCCTAATTTTTGTGCCGCTGCATTCTCAGATCCAATTTGAATATTAACTGCTGCAGATGCAGTTGTATCAATTGTGCCTGTTCCTGTACCAACGCTAGCAGCTGCCAGAGTAGCAATATCCCATGTACTGTTTACAGAAATCTTAACGCCTAATTTATCAAAATCTAATACTCCAGCTGTATTGTCGGCTAAAGCAACCTCTTGAACATTTCCGTTGCCATCATCTAACATAACAGTACCAGCGCCACCAACGGCACCTACAGCTATTGTATATGTAGTAGATGCAGTTGCGCCACTAATATCAATAGCGGTTACACCGGCATTGCCAACTCCAATACCTGATGCAGTCGTGTCCAATTGAGAACCAAAAGTACCAGCCAATAGAGTTTGGCCGTTAAATTTAGTTGAAGTAGAAATACGATCGATCTCACTGTTCAATTGGGTAATTTCATCACCAATTGCTGTTCTATCTGTAGCGGACAAAGTGCCGTTAGCACCTTGAGTTGCAAGTTCGTTCATACGCTGCAAAATCGAATGCGTTTCGTTCAATGCACCCTCAGCTGTTTGAATCAACGAAATACCGTCTTGAGCATTACGAGTTGCTTGCTCCAAACCGCGAATTTGTCCACGCATTTTTTCGGAGATTGCAAGGCCAGCTGCATCATCGCCAGCGCGGTTAATGCGAAGTCCTGAAGAAAGCTTCTCGATAGACTTGCTTTGGTTAGCTGTGTTAGTAGACAACTGACGGTGAGTGTTAAGTGCTGCAATGTTATGATTAATACGCATTGATATTTCCTCCCTGAATTTTCGAATTTCCGCATCCTTGCGGAAGCTTACGGATTTAGGTCGGCCGCCCTATCTTCCGTGCTACTATATATATCGGCAGATCATTCCATTTTTTTATAGATCTTTATTAAAAAATTGGTTATTTTTTAAATAATTTCGAAACTTCATCAAATGCTATTGGGTTGGTCGCTGCTGCACGGTTTTCCTCTTGAATCGCCATGTAAATTTCTTTCCGGTATATATCCACTTCTCTTGGCGCCCTAATGCCTAATTTGACCGTATCGCCATCAACTCCAAGCACGACAATCTCAATATTGCTTCCGATCATGATGGATTCATTACTTTTTCGGGATAGAACTAACATTGGATTCCCTCCTTAAGCTCTAATGAGCGGGGCGCGCGAGCTGAAATGGTTCTCGTGAAGGATGAGCTGCTTCCCTATTTTTTTATTTTTATTGAGAATAAGTGGAGCCATCAAATTGATTGTTGCTTGCATAGGTTCTGAAGGAATCGTAATGATTGACCATATCTCTATATCCGCTTCAGTATGAATGAATAGTTCTTGCTTTGAAGATTCCGACAATTCCCACTCATATTCCGGATATATGAAGAAGGGACTGACTATTAGAAGAGAGATCTCTTCATCCTCAACGGATTTCATAAGCTTCATCGGCAGCTCTCCTTCGATCTCAGAGAACGCAAACTGTTGTAAATGCTCAAAGCCAGGAATGCCATTTTCGAAATGATACACGGTTGATTCGATGCTCAAAATAAAACCTCCCTATAATATAACCCCGTTCTCACAAATAAAACTATAGACCACGTATACCTGATAGGTTACAGATGGTCTATAGTTTGATTTCACTGGAATTCCTCTATTACAAAAGCTCATTAATTTGCGGTGGTATGATTTCCACCTTTGGATATTGGCTCATATAGATATCAAGCTTTCCGCGTTCATAATGATGGCTAGGTCGGTTTACTTCCACATTCATATTGATTCGGCCAGGTGTTGTTTCAATTGTCAGCTCTCCCGGCGTGTAAGTAATATCTACATTATCGTAAGAAGCTTCCCCTCGGAAATCAAATTCCGGGTAAGTACGCTGCCAATCTCCGGCCATATCTGAAATCGGATTGCCGCCCAAATGAATATCCGCCAAACGGTTGCCATTCTCGACGATTCGAGCGAGACCGCGCAGAGCCATTTCAGAAGACATGGAATAAATTTTACTCATCGTCTTCAAATTATCGCCTATCCCTAGCGCATCCCACGCGGGATCCTGATTAATTTCAAGCTGTCCTCTCGAGGTGGTAAAATGCTGCTCTGGCTTAATCTGCTCCCTTTCCACAGTAGCTTGAGGCTGTTGCAGCTCTTGTTTTCCGATATCTGCATCTATATAGATTTGTGCGTACTGCTGCCGAATTTGAATTTGTGGAATCTGCATGCCGACCGCCCCTATCTTAAGAAGTCAACGAGACTTGGACGAATAATCTGTGCCCCTACTGACAAAGAGGCTTGGTAAACATTTTCTTCATTTTTCATGTTCGTAATGACTTTAGCCATGTCTGCGTCTTCTGTCTTCGATTTAACGGTTTGAAGATTAATATCGATATCGTTTAATCGATTTTGAATGAGTTCTACTCGATTCATCTTCGCTCCTACTTCCGCACGCTTCGTTAACATCGTGTTCATACGGGTATCCACTTGCCCTATTAAGTCAGATACCCCTTCCTTATCGCCTGTCGATAACGTATCATAAGCACGGCGCAAGAGCTGAAAGATATTGTCGCTTCCTGTATCCCCTTCACTGCTTATCGGTTCACCGAACACTTCGTTCCCCGTAATGTTTATTGCCATGCTCATCCCAGAAGACAATTCATATTTAACAGTACCGGTATCCGAAGTGACATGATACGCCTTAAGCATCGGTGGAGTAGCCAAAGGATCAGCCGATTCTTCTAGGGTCATCGTAGGATAAGGCTGCTCAACCGTATTTTCACCATTGAATATATACTTGCCGTTAAATTGAGTGTTCCCAATTCCGACCATTTGATTGTAAAGCTGGGAAATTTCAGTTTTAATGGCGTCCAAGTTTGTTTGCTCCAAGGTTCCATTAGAACCCTGCACTAACAACTCTTTGGCACGCTGCATAACATCGCCGGCTTGACCGATTGTGGTATCCGTGTACTCCAGCATCGATATTGCTGAGCTTACATTGTCTATGTACTGGTCATTCGAATCAAGCTCACTGCGATAACGAAGCGCGAACGTAATACCGACTGGATCATCTGAGGGCTTATTGATCCTCATGCCTGTCGAGAGCTGGTTTTGCATATTATTCATGCGTCCCAGGTTGTTCGTTATGTTACGCAGCATCTGCGTATTCATCATCGATTGTGTCACGCGGAATGACATAACCTGTCACCTCCATTCTCTTAATGGTTAAAGACCTACTCGGCCCATCCCGTTTATTACTTTATCCAGCATTTCATCAATCATTGTCATATTTCTTGCGGCCGCGTTATATGCATGCTGGAACTTAATCATATTGGACATTTCTTCATCGAGCGATACGCCGCTGACCGATTGCCTGCGGGAATCCACTTGCTCAACGATGATTTGTTGATTGGCTTGCATGCGGGTTGCTTCTGCCGCTTGTACGCCAAGCTGTCCCACGACGGAACGGAAATACGCGTCAATTGTATTCATATCCTCGCCTGCACCTGAATCAAAGTCTAACCGGGTGTCTCTCATTTGCGAAAACAACACAGCTAACGAATTGTTACCGCTAATTACCGTTTCCGAGCCATCTGCATTTATAGTAACGCGCATAGATGATGCGATTAAATTTGAATTAGCTGCAATCGCCGGGTTTAGAGTGATGCTGCCTGCGGTTAAACCGCTGGTTCCGCCTGTGCTGTCCGTGAAAAAAGGCAAGCCCGGTTCCTGTCCGGCTAATGAATATCCCAGCTGATGCAGGCCATTCAAGCCATTGACCGTAACGGCCAAATCATCGGCCAGCGTACGGTCCGCCCCTGTGTATGTCACCCCATTGATAATCGTGCCATCAGGCAAAACCGATCCTTTTGGCAGCGTGACCTCAAATTCACCACTCGCCATCGTTTGAACCATTTTATTAAGCTCGCTTATGTAGCCATCAACGAAATGATCTCTCGAAAGAATGGTACCGTAAATCGTTCCGCTATTCAGGTCGCCTGAATCAAATGCAGTCGTTATAGCCCCAATATCTAATGGACTCGAAGTCGTTCCTTGAACAAGCTCCGCGCCGCCCATCGTAATTCTATACCCGTCTGCCTGATCCTCTACCCGGATGTTAACCAGCCCTGAGAGCTGGTCGGTAAGCAAATCCCGCTGATCCCGCATATCGTTGGCACTGTCGCCCAAGCCTTCAATTCTGCGAATCTCGCTATTTAATTGAGCAATGCTTGTAGTAAGCGAATTGACGGTACTCAGATTGATCTCAACATTTTCCGTCAAGTCATCCTTCAAATCGGTCAACTGCTTGGCAGTATAATTAATAGCATCCGCCATAGCCATCGTCTGCTCCATCACGACTTTCCGGCCGTCGGCGTTTTCCGGGTTTTTGCTCATATCGGACCATGAATTCCAGAAATTAGAGATCACTGTTCTTATGCCCGTATCGCTCGGCTCGTTGACGATGCCTTCCAGCTTCTCCAGCGTATCCAGCTGTACAGTGAAATTACCGTGCGATTTATATTCATTGCGGTACTGATTATCGAGAAACTTCTCTCTGACACGCGTAATTGCGCTTGCCTCGACACCCGTACCAAGCTGGCCAGCCGCTGCCGATTTCGTGAATCCAACGGCATCTATCGGTCTAGAAGCAGTCATATTTACAACTTGGCGCGAATAACCGGCTGTGTTAGCATTCGCGATATTATGTCCGGTAGTATTTAGAGCCGATTGCGTCGTAAATAAGCCTCGCCTTGCCGTTTCCAACCCATGAAATGTTGATGCCATAGCAGTTGACCTCTCTTCTTAAGTTCTCGTATTAAATCGACTGCTTCGATTATAGGCCATACCCTGCACAGCCCGATGATAGGTCGCCTCTTCCTCAGCCTCACCGAGCAGCAAATCCTGCGTGAAATGCAAATGCTCCAAAGTCATCTTAACGAGCTGCTGATTAAATTCATTAATATCTTGAAGCTTCTTAAGAGCAGCCGATAGTTCATGCCATACAGCCTGAAGCTGCTGCTTCTCATTGGCATGGTAAACAGCCTGTATCAGTTTCTCCATTTTGAAGGAACGGTGGCTCGTCAGCTTTTGATCCAGCATATATTTTCCGATCAGAAAGATTCGCCGTTGCTCAAGCTCCAGTATGCGCTGAAGACTCTTCTTCTCTTTGCCCGAAATATACGAAAGAGTCTCCACATTGTTTGCGGTAATGGCCGTTGTCTTTGCATTGCCGTATTCAATAAGCTGCCGGTGCTCGTCTAATAGCTCTTGCAAAATCATTAGAATTTGCTGGATGTTTTCATTCATTTAGATGACTACTCCTTCAGATAGGGAAGCAGCTTCTCGGCGATCTTGCCCGCTTCCACATAATAGGTGCCCGATGATACCGATTTTTTCAACTTCTCTATATGCTCTATTCTGTCCGTTCCGCTTGCTTTACTCGTCGTCAGCATCTCCTTGGCAGCAGCAGAAATTTGGACCTCGTCCTTCTGCTTTGCTTTACCTGTACCGCCTGCTCTGTTTTCCGCATGCTTCTGGTACGGATTAATCGCGCTAATACGATTCGTCTTGTTTATTTTCATTTTTTCCACCTCATTATTTACAGGAACTAAAAAAGCCGATTACCTTTACAAGTATTATCGGCTTCAGTCAAGTGAAATTTTATAGTCATGGTCATATTAGCATGAATTCGCTTATTTTTCTTTGTATCTGTCTAATCCTTTGTATACGACCATTGTTTTAGAAGCTCTTTTCAACTCTTCACTCTTCGCCAGACTTTCGAGCATATGTCTCTTGTCCTTCTCTATGCGCTCACGGCAGCTGTCGCAAAGATTTTGCTCACGAATAATCGTTCCGCAAGATTCACATGGATACCCCATATTCGGCGCATTAACAATGGAAATACGGCCCTCGCGGATGAACTTCGTAATTTGCTTGATTGTAACTCCAGTAGCTTCCGATACCTCAGTAATAATCGAATTTTTGAACTCACGCAAATAGTTTGCACAAAGCTCATACTCTTTATCTATTTCACGAATGCATACCGGACATACGTCTCTAAAGTTTTTGGCAAAAAGCTTACCGCAGCGTGGACAATTATCTAAATTCATTGCTCTGCGCCCCCTTTTTTGTCGAATCTGGTCAACTATTATTCTCATTTTAAACGAAAGCGCTAACTTTTTCACTATGAATCTATTTCGCAGCTGTATGATCCGTTATTAATCAGGAACGAGCCCAGGTCAAAACGTATATTTCCAGCGGATGCTCCGCATGTCGGTTCAATTGCTCGGAACAGGCATCTGCCGTGCTTCCTGTCGTAAAAATATCGTCTATAAGGAGGACGCGAATGACTTTACGGCTTGGCTGAGCTCTGCCGAGTGAGCTAAGTGCATATGTATGCAGCATGCGAAGCTCGGCAGAATTTCCGCTAAAAAGGGATTTTGTATCGCGCATTCTCTCCGAGCGCGTCTTAAAGCTTTGCTTCTCCGAATGACGGGAACGGATGAGCAGATGCATGAGCGGCAAGCGATAGCGCTGCGCAATATGACTTGCAAGCTGCTCCGCTTGATTGAAGCCCCGATCGATCGACCGCTCCTCGCTGACGGGGACATAAGTGACAGCATCCCAGTAATCAGCAATCCTCCATTTCGCTTTAGATCGGCGTCCGCTTGGCGTGCTGAACCGCCGGGAAATTTCTGCAGTCATGGCCTCGAACGTTGGCAGCAGCATATCGCCAAGCAGCGGGGCCAACTGCTCGTTTCCCCGGTATTTATACAAGGCAAGCATCGCCCTCATCGCTTGATTATAGTGAACTGCGCTGCGGTTGCATACGAATGGCCGATGCGGACTGCGTATGCAGTCTTCGCATGGGATGCCGCGCCCGCATTTGAGACAGGCAATGCGGGTAAGCCACGGTATTGCGGAGAGACACGCTCCGCAAAGAGACTGTCGAAGCCGGGTGGTCAGCTTCGCATGGTTATAGTTGGCCGCGCTGCGAGCCTCGTTTTGCGGTTTGCCGCATAGCAGACATGCGGCCGGACGGGGAGCGAGCAGCTGCGCGGAAGCGGTGAAAGCGGATTGGATACGCTGTAGCCAGTTTTGCGGCGAGTCCTTCACTTTGGCGCGCCTCCTTTGCCGGCGGGAAGCAGATAACCTTGCTTGCGGGCTATTCGATTCATCGTTTGTATATGATGCACGGCTGATAGCTGTGACCGGCTGCGCTCGCGGCTGCAAAAATAGACGCGGCCGAACGGATCCTCAGCGGACCGTCCGGCTCTTCCTGCCATTTGGACCAAGGATGCCTCGTCGAATAGCCGTCCATCCGCATCAAGGATGTAAACGTCACTTTTCGGAATGGTGACTCCTCTCTCTAATATCGTTGTCGTGACCAGCACCCGAATCTCCCGCGCGCGAAAACGCTGCACTTTGTCCGCTCGTTCAGCATCCTGAGAGGAGGTTGCCGCTACAGCCGAATGCTGCAGCGCAGCACGCAGCAAGGTTGCCATCGGTTCGGTTTGTGCAATTTGCTGCACGAATACAAACAGCTGGGCCTCGCGATGGAGTGATGCTTGCATCGCAGCTAACAGCTTTGGCGGCAGCCTGCGCTGCTGAAGCATTTGTCTCACAGCTGAAGTTTGGATGAGCTTCGGCACAGGCAGCGGATGCCGATGATAACGTACGGGCACCCTGGCATGCGGAAGCTTGCCGCGTATCGCCGCTCGCTGCAGCTCGCTTGGCGGCGTAGCAGACAACAGCAAACGGGCGGCACCCGGCGCGCAGCTTTTATCTGCCGCATATTGGAGAATTTTGTCGCCATGGTAGGGAAAAGCGTCGAGCTCGTCAACCACAACCAGATCGAAGCCTTGATAGAAGCGCAGCAGCTGATGAGTAGTGGCAATCGTGATGTCGCCGCTCTCCCAGCGCTGCGCGCTGCCGCCATATAAGGTCACTACGGAAGCCGCGGGAAAAGCTTGTCGAATGCGCGGATCAAGCTCGATCACGACGTCGCGGCGCGGCGTTGCAATAAGTGCCTTGCCGCCCCGCAGCAGCACCGATTCTACGAGCGGAAAAATCATTTCCGTCTTGCCCGCACCCGTAACCGCCCAGAGCAAAAAATCTCTTATCTTGGCGGGTTTTCCCGTTGATGATTGAGCCGGCTCAGCGGATTTCTCCTCCACGAACTGCAGTGCCTTCGCAGCAGCGGCTGACTGCGCAGGACTAAGCCGCCATTTATTAAGCCGCTGCTCGAACGAGAGCCGCATAACTTGCTGCTTAAGGCAGCTTGGCCCCGCCTTCTCTCCAAGCTGCGCATCATGCCGCCCTACGACGAGCAGCTCGCATTCCCGGCTCCGCCCCATCCCAATGCACGCCGAGCAATAGGCGCATAACCGCCCGCACGCTGCACATGCCGTGCGGTGCATATAAGCCTCGCCACTCCCGCAGCGCAGACAGCTGCGCTCGCGCCTGCGGCGCCCCAACGCGTCCAATCGCCCGCCATTTCCGGCTGCGATTGATCCGCTCAGGCTCACCCGCCCGAGCAGCGCAGCAAGCTGGAGCACTCCGCCCCATCTTGCTGCGGCGCCGGGCCCGCCCGCGTCAACCAACAGGGCGTACGCTTCGATGCGCAATAGCGCACGTCCCTGCATGACCTCCGCGGCAAGCTTCGCCCCTGCCGCAATCTCCCCCAGCTCCGCGTCGCTAATCACCCGCTCCCTCTCACCGCCCCGCCCCCGCTCATCACTCACGCGGCCCTCTCCCCCCGCTCCGCCAATCCCTCCATCCCGGCTCCGCTCCCAACGCTCCACCAAATCGGGCATGCCCGCTCCCCCCATCGTTTGCCGCTGACGTCCACTCCCCCATCGCCACCACACTCTCCTGCCACCTGCTTTCCCGTCATTTAACCCCTCGCGCTTAGCCTCCTCAGCACAGGCGAGCAGCAGCTCTATCGCCTTACAGCTGCCAGCTATACTCCCTTGCCCAATCGAGTCCGCATCTACAGCAGCCCGTTTCCCTCTTCTCCGAATTAGCTCCGCTTCCCACAGCTCTACAGCACGGAAAGCATCGCCAAGCGGCAGCGGTTCTTTTAACAGCCAGCCCGACTCGGCAAGAACCTCATTTAAGCTTCCTGCTTTGCCAAACTCGCCATTCATCCAAAAATGCTTGTCCATCTCCGGATAAATCGTTACCCGTGCTTTCCAGCACCCGCGTACCTCCACAATGTATACCTGAGCCCTCATCGTCTTTCACTCCCCTCGCCGTTCCCCCTAATATTTCAAACGAAAAAAAGCACACCCAACAACGCAGCCTGCGTCATTGAGTGTGCTTCACTCCAAATATGGATCTACCGCAAATTATATACTAAAATGGCATTTTCGACAAATCCGACGGATTTTGCAAATCAACCAGCACCGCATGATCGGAATGCGATACGATTCCTTCTGCCTGCAGCATCCACAACAGCTGTGTACCATCCACGCCCGTCATTTGTGAACGATTATGATCCTTATTTTCTGTTTTTGGAGTATCTTCTGCCAGGTGCACGCTGACCTCCTTGCCACCTCTAGCCAAACGTTCAACAATAGCAAGCGTCTCATCCGTCACGCCGCGGCTAACAATCGTAAGACGAACATCCTTGCCCATTCTCCGCGAAAAAGAAAACAACGAACGCACGTACCATTCCATATTTTTTTGCCGGACGTCCGCAACGAGTACGAAATGCTTGCTCGATTGCTGTCGTCCGCGCCAAATTCGATACGCCAGATGCACCGACAATGCAGCCAGAACATAACAGCCAACAACAAAAAGCAGAAGCTCAAACATGGCGGCCACCTCCTCTTTGTGACACTATATGCCACGAGGCGCCCACTGGTTCCGCTATAGGGGGACAAGGGCGACAAAATGTGCGCCATGTCCACCAGACATCATTTCTCATACAAAATAACAGTCAAATAACGACAAAGAAACACCCTTGAGCAATTTACAATATATGTTATCCTCTTATTACGTATCCATGCATACGTACGAAATGTAAGCAGCTTCGGAGATTTTTTCAAAATATAAAAATTTATAAATTTCACATTTATAAATAAGCTTATATTTCACCGCGAAACGAGCTGTTGCCGCCAAAGGACGGCGACAGCCGTTTACGCTTGTATTCATAGAACTTTTCTTCAACAAGCGCGCACGCAAAAATCCCGTACCAGCTGATACGGGGGATTTTTGTGTAATATGTGAGTTACAACGTAACCCAGCCGTATTTGATCGATTGAATGACAGCTTGTGTACGGTCATCGACTTCCATCTTCTGCAAAATGCTGCTCACATGGTTTTTAACCGTTTTTTCGCTAATAAACAAAAATTCCCCGATAAGCTTATTGCTCTTGCCTTCTGCCATAAGCCTTAGCACTTCTGCCTCGCGCCGCGTTAGCGGGCTTTCGTCGCCTGCAATGAACTTAACGCCCGGCTCCGCCGCCGCCGCTGCTCCTGAAACGATTCCCATCTCGTCCAGATAAGTCATGCGGCGAAGCTGGTTAATCAGCTTGCCCGTTACTTTTGGATGGATATAGGCATGGCCTTGAACGACAGAACGAATAGCGTTAATGAGCGATTCTGCCTCCATATCCTTCAATAGGTAGCCTGTAGCCCCTTTGCGAAGCGTTTCAAACACATAGCTCTCATCGTCATGAATTGATAAAATAATAACCTTCACATCAGGAAACAAGCTTTTCAAACGCTCAGTCGCGACAACACCGTTTTCGATCGGCATATTAATATCCATCAAAACAATTTCAGGAATCGTATGATTGCAAAATTCCATAACTTGAATACCGTCTCCGCACTCGCCGATAACTTCAAGATCGTCTTCCATATTCAGAATCCGCTTAAGTCCTTCACGAAACAGCTGGTGATCATCCGCAAGTAAAATTTTGATTGTATTTGCACTATTTGCAGGTTTCTGAATCATCATCATCTTACTCCTTTCTAGATTCGGCAGTTGTTGGTATATCTATCATAATTTTCGTCCCTCTACCGGGATTTGAGTCTATTTCCATCCTTCCCTCAATCAGCTCAATACGTTCTCTCATCCCCACCAATCCAAAATGTGCGTTTCGGCTAGCATCCTGCTCAATTAATTCGCTATGAAATCCAACGCCGTTGTCCTGAATAATGAGTGAAATATGATGTGGCTGATAGTTAATCTCGAGCGATATATGAGTAGCGCTCGCATGCTTCAAGGCATTGGTAAAGGCTTCTTGAACCAGTCGGAAAATAGCAGCTTCCATCGCAGAGGGCATCCGCGCCTCTTTACCGTTAAGCTCGAAAACGGTATGTATTTTCGTTTTCTCTTCAAAATCCTGCGTGAATTTACGAAGAGTCGGCACAATTCCCAAATCATCCAATGCCATCGGACGCAAATTGAATATTATTTTGCGGATCTCCTCAAGACCGGAACGGACCTGTCCCTTTAAATCTACTAATTCTTCCTGTACCATTACAAATTCCTGCTTGATAAGCATCCGTTCTGCAATTTCTGTTCGCAGGACGATATTGGCGAGCGATTGAGCCGGTCCGTCATGAATTTCTCTGGCAATCCGCTTTCGTTCTTCCTCTTGCGCCAATATAATTTTCAAGCCCAGCATCTGCCTTGTTTTGGCAGATTCGATTATCCGGGTAACCTGGTTCAGGTCCCCGGCTAAATATTCCAGCACGACATTGATTTGCGATGCAATTGTTTCAGCCCGCTCGATAGAGTTTTCCACATTACGGACACGTTTTTGCAAATCATCGCGGCGCGCCTTTAAGTAAGACTCCTTCTCGCGGTAAACCATTAAATCCAGCTGGATTTGCGTCGCTTTCTCATAAGCTGATTTAATATCCTCTTCCTTGTAACGCACAAAATCCCGGCTTACTTCCGTCAATCGAATACGCGCACGGCGGTAGTCCTGCTCCAGCAGATCTACCTTATCGATCGTCTTTACCGTCTCTTGAAGCACGATCTCAAGCTCCTGCACCAGCGACTCCATCTCCGCACGCGCCGACTCACATATTTCATAAATCTGGTATTTGCTGTCTTCCATCACTGAAATTGTATTTTTAATAACTCGATTTAAATCACCTGTTAGGTGGTCCACGACAGATCGGCAACCTTTCTCTCTTGAAGGTTAATCCACTCTATCATAACACAGATTGGACATCTTTCGTCCAGCGTTAATCGATGGTAATCTTTTTCACTTTAGCGTCATAGCCAACCTTTAATCCCAGCTTCTCCGAAAACAAGCGTACAGGAATCAATGTACGATTGTTACGAATGATCGGAGTTACCTCTGAGAATTGAAGTTCGCCATTCAAAATAAGGTCCTTTTTACCCAGCGTCATTTCCATCAGCTTATTGCCTCGCAGCACTGTAACCTGCTTTGTTATACCATTATAGAACAGCTTGGCTCCCATCGCATCCGACACGAACCGGACCGGTACATACGTCGTTCCATTCAATACAATCGGCGCCGAGTCCAGCTTTATCCCGTTTCCATTCACGGTAGCTGCTGTCTTGCCTACAATCATTTCGACCTTTGTATTCGAATCTACCTCTACGGAAGGCGGATATTGCAGCTCGATGTTATCTAGTCCAATCGAACCGGAAGCCGAGCGCTCATCCTGTCCCTCGGCAAGCGTCACGACATATATGCGCTTCAGCTTAACCGGGAATTTCATTCCTTCGGACGATAGATTCACCTTCACATTTTTCCAGCCGCTGAAATCAAGCTGCTTCGCTAGATCCAGAAAATGAGACTTTCCGTCTGCATCAATGAATTCTGCGCGCACCCAGTTCAGGCTGTTATCCCCGTATAGGTCTAAAGTCATCGAGGTAGGCGAGCCTGCTATCGTGCGGCCGGTTGAATTAAACACCGCATACGATGCTTTCGTCCCGGTACCGTTCGTGAAATCATAATCCAGCTTCAAGGCCTTTGCTGAGGTTTGGCCTGGAAAATCGGATACCAGATTTACGCTGCCTGTAGTCGTATCGGCAGGCGTAACCTGGGAAGTAATAGAATAAGCCGGTTTCTCGAAGTCTTCGAAGGTACTGACTGCTTCCCCTTGCGTGAATGGAATCATGGCCGGATAACCGTCATAGCGGGCAATCGCGTAGCCGGCGCTCACTCCTGCATTAACCGATTGAACGGTTAAGCTATCGCCATTCTGTACGGCGGTGAACCCGATAAACTCCCATTTAACGGAGCCGCCGCTGAGCTTATAGGTGCTGCCGTTTTTCAGCTTCATGGTAAGCGGTACGGAGATGACGGCTCCCTTTGCCAATACTCCGGCTGCCGTATCTATGGAAAGAGAAGCAATCTGATCCCGCCCGATCACCTCGACCTCATGTTTGGTCGATATGGCGCCCGATTTCACGCTGAGCGTCGTTTTTCCGGCTTTAACCGCCGTAAACTCGCTGCCGTTGAAGATGCCAATCGCCTTCTCCGAGCCCCACACTGCCGAAGCGTTGTCCACTTCATACGGATTGTAATATGTATCATAACCTTTTATCGCATAGGACGACTTCTGTCCTATAAGCATGACGCTGGCACCACTTACAGCAATGCCTTTAAGCTCTCCTTTAGGAGCAGTTGTAAATACGCCGATTCCGTTCGCGACGCTCCGCTGCGTGGGGCCGTATTGCGTCTTATGGGCAAGCTGCAGCGCAATGCTTCCAAGCGGGCGCTCGATCATCGTCGTCGATCCGCCGCCGTCAAGATTGACACCTTTATATACGCCCAGCTGCAGCATGATCTGCTGAAGCTCCTTTAGGCTGACACCCGTATTGTTTCCGTAGCGCTCACTCGTAATGAGATAGACTTTCGTCCCGTCCATTGAATAACCGACTGCTGAACGGGAAGTATATGAGGAGCCGCTAACTCCCGCAACATCACGGGAAAAAGATGCGGCTGCACCGTCATTGACCAGCAGCGTATGTCCGCCTGCCATCATTTCGAAGGATGCGGGATCTATCTTTGAACCAGTCGTTTGAGATACTAGGGAATAATCAGCAGTGATCGTCTCTCCAACCTGCAGATGCTCTTTTACAAATTTGGCCGCAAGGCCATGCGCACGCAAAATGTATCCGTCCGCCGGCGCCTGTCCCGTGATCGCCTTGTCGATCGAAATCTCTGCAATAAGCCCGCCACGGACTAACACTTCCGTAGGCGTAGTCCCGGAATTTTTCGGGCGCTCCGCTCCGCCCCAGGCACTAGTATACATGTATATCGCATTCACATGACTATAAGAAGAGCCTGTCGTTTCCGGAATATAGGCCGATTGATTGAGGCCCTCAAGCGGGAAGGTGGAACCATCCAACGCCGTCACCAAGCCTTCAAAGGTGTAGTTATCAACCATCGGCTTTCGGTCCTTCGATACCGAGAACGCATACATTCCCTTTAACTTGGCGGGACTCGTCATGAACATGCCGCTGGTAATCTGACTGCCAAGGGGCGCACCTTCATTGCCCATGACGAATACGTCCGCATTAATGGCAGCTACTGCCCCATTTTCTTTTGTCATATTAAGGATTGTGTTTACTTGACCGATGCTATTATTTTTCCCGCTCATCGCATTTAAAGATACGTAGGGATTCGTTAGATCGATTTCAATGACATGCACATCGGTTTGAGCCTTCGAGCTGCCGCGCGTCGTTTGAAAGACGTAATCCAGCCGCTTAGCCCCTGCTGTTATGTATGATTGCTGTGACAGCTTCAGTACAGAATCGCTGGCAGCCGCCTCTGTTGACTCTATGATTGCCTTCTGCCAGTTTCCAGGCAGGATCGATGCCAGCGGCTGCACGAGCAATACGCCGCCTAACGCTGCGATCATGACACGCTTCCCCAAGCTCTGTGTCTTTCGTTCGATGATATTTTGAACCTTACCCATTAGATTAACAACTCTCCCATCATTTTATCTAATAGATATAGACTACAAGAGTAGTAGAAAAGTTCCGTCTGATGGATTAATACTATCGTTTTCTTATAACCGATAGATATCATCTATATAAGAAAAAAGGCTTAACCCGCACAATCTTTTGGGCGGGTTAAGCCTCACTTCACTTACTATGGGGTCAAAAACTTCACTTTCTGCAGCAACCGCATAAGCATGACCGTTCCTTCCGCGCGGGTTGCATTCGTTTTTGGACTCAATGTCGTCGCCGTTTTACCGCTTATGACGCCAATGTATACCGATTTCGCTACATCTGCCTGCGCCCAAGCGGCAACTTTGTTGCGATCCTTATACTTTTGAAGATAAGCGGCAGCCGATTGAGGGAGCTGGACCATTAAGCCAGCCACGTTAGCGGCTCTAATCATCATGACGGCCATTTCCTGGCGCGTAATCGGACTGCTCGGCTTAAAGCTGCCATCGGTATTGCCTGCTGCGATTCCTGCTTTCGATGCGGCTCCAATATACGCTCCCATTGCCGTATTCGTGTTTACATCCTTAAATTTAGCAGCTGCCGTCTTGTCGCCGCTTAAGCCAAGCCCCTTCGCGATATAGCTCGCAAATTCACCGCGTGTAATAGCCTTATCCGGTTCAAAATTCGTTGCCGTCCGGCCTTCTACGATGAATTTTCGCGACATCGTATGGATAGCGGCGGCTGCCCAGTGCTTAGACAGATCCGAGAATCTGAATGAATTAGATACAAGCGCATAGGAGCTGTTGCCTTTCCGTTTGAACGTAGCCGTCGTCTTGCCGCCGCTTGTCGACAGCTCTGTCGGAACATAGGAAAGTCCGCCTGTGGCGGGATCAAACCATACGACAGCTGTTTTGCCAGTGTCCACAGCCTGATAGGTTTGAATGGTACGCGACACATAACCATTAAATTCATTTAAAGACTGCTGCACATTCCCATACACTGCGGTAACGTCGAAATGATAAGGACCGGCAAGCTGCTGAATATTGGCGCTGTTTATTATTGTATTGATATTTCCGGTTACATTTGATAGACCTTGGTCAATTCGAATGAGCAGCTGGCCCGCTGCGCTATGCCCGCCCAGCAGCGTATTAATTTTTGCATAATCTGTCGAATTTAAACGAAGCTCGTAGGTTGCATCGCCGTATTGAACAGCAAACACCGAATTCGCATTTAAGCGGTAAGCTGCGTCCAGCGTGCTTATTGGAATAGCTACAATAGCAGCACGCTCGGATACCGGAACCTTAAAAGCAACGCGCGGAATAGCTAAACCGGCAGCACGGGCAGTTTGGTATGCCGTAAGCGCCTTCTCGCTTGATACCGTATAACGGTTAGCTTGAACGCCAGCAGGCGATATGTCAATCGTGGCGGCCGCTGCCGTCGTTTTCAGGCCAATACCGCCGCCATCGGCTGCTTCATAATCACCGGACAACCCGTCAAATATTGTCGTTTGATTTGCTGCGCTTATATTCGCAAAGCTGTTTATCGTTAAACCGCCATTTGTACGAAGACCCGTCGAAGTCGAATAATACGTTACCGTAACTGCCTCTCCTACCGAAAAGGGAGAGGATAAATTTAAAATAACGGATGAACCGCTTATTTCTACCTTTGATACCGATCTTGCAGAATCGTTCGCATTAACGAGGAACTGCGCGGAAGAAGGCACATAGCCGCTATTTAGCGTCTCGGCAAAAGTCAGCGTTAACGAAGATCCCTTCGCAATAACCCCATATATGGAGCCGTTTTGCGAAGCGCTGCCACCACCGGTAGACGTTACATCATTAAAGGACGGCGCAGCATTCCCTGCAAGATCCGTTATTAACGACATGGAAGCCAAATAGGATACGGACACGGCTTGTCCGGTCGTTACGGCTGATGCCAGCGTCAATAAGACGGAATCACCGGAAACGCGAACTTGAAGAACGGAACGAGCGATGTTATTTACCGATACGCTGAACTGTCCAACAGAAGGGACGCTTTGTGAATTTATGCTTTTGTTATATTTTAACGTAATGGTTCCATTATTAACGCTTACGGACTGAAGGGCGGGCGTACCTGGATCAGGCTCGCTGCTTAGGCTGTAGTTACTGAATGCAGCCAAGTAATTGCCTGCTGTATCGCGAACAGGATATGAGCCAGGTGAATAAGACACATAAACGTTCTGATAATTTTGTACCTGACCATTGATCGTCAGCAAAATGTTGCCGCCTGTGCTTGAGATTGAGGTGGTGCTGTAGGTGACTCCGCCAACCTTAACCGAAAATTGCAGATAGGCATAGCTGTTTACTGCCATTAAATCCTTGTTGAATGCCAGGGTAATCGCGCTGCCTGAAGCGTTGCCGCCCACTATTGCCGGCGGCGTTACATCCTTTACGCCTGATACATCCTGTCTGGCAATGCTTACTGCTTCATTTCCTGCAGCATCTTGAATAAGTCCAACTGCCGCCTTCGAGTAGGACAGCTTCACCTGCTGTCCAGCAACGATTGGGCTTGAAAGGGTTAGAATGACCGATTCTCCTCTAATTTGAACGCCGGTCACCGAACGCGGCGCCCCATTAACGGTCACGTAAAAGCTTCCCATAGACGGGACAGTATTTACATTTAACTCTTCATTGTAGGACAGCGTAATCGCCCTTCCGCTCCACTCCAGCTTGCTTACGACGGGTGCCGTTATATCTGAGCCAAACGTTCGGAATGTCCATTGGTATTCATTCAGTATCCCCGCAAAATTGTTTCCGGCCAGATCGGTTACCGAGCTGGCATCAATCGTCACATAATAAGCGGTGTTGGTCTGGAGTGCTTCTGTTGGCGTAATGATTAATACATTATTATTGTTGCCGTCTACATTAAAATTAGCCGGAATAGGCTGAAGCGCGTTATTGCCGACAGGATTGAACGTTACCGAACCGGCAGCGCCTTTCTTGATCGCTTCGCTGAATGTTGCGGTAAAGGCTTGGCTTAGCCCCACCGAAACGGCGTTATCAAGCGGATTCAATAACATTAGCGTTGGTCTTGCTGTATCCTGTGCGACTGTAAAAGACCAGGCTGCCTGAGATGAAATTCCGGCATAATAATTGCCTGCCGCATCGCGAATGGCACGATTGCCGATTGTTATATAATATTTCGTATTATTTACGAAAGCTTTCACTGCCTCGCTATTAACCGCCTTATTTGGATCTATCGTAATTTGATACGTTCCGCCGCCCGTTACTCGCTCTGAAGTAATTGGAATCGTTCGGAATAACGCCCCTGTTGCCGACTCCCTAATTTCAATCGCTCCGCTGCTCGGAAAGACAGGTTCATTAAAGGTGATTTGCAGCAGAGCGTTCAAGTTGCTACTCGTTCCGCCGGCTGCCGGGGAAAAGGCTGTTGCGGCAGGCGGTGTCGTTTCATTGCCTGGATCCGTACTAAAATTCCATACCGATGCGCCTGCAATCCCGTGATACCACTGATCCCCGTTTGGTTCAGGCTGGGTAAAAGCGCCAGCATCAATCAATACATAATAAGCCGTATTCGCCTCCAGATTCGAGCTCGGCGTAATCCGTACCTGATTATTATTAATAACAACCCTCGATGAATTCGCATTGAATCGCTCAAAGGTTGTATTGTTGCTAATTCTCCGTATTTCAATATATTTACCAGCATGTGCTTGAACGCTTTTATCAAATTCGATCATAAGTGCTGCGTTAATCGGCACGGAAGTCGCATTGTCTGCCGGCACGAAAGGAGCAGCTGCGTTCACTGGCGCAGCTGCGGTTGTAAAGCTCCATGTCGTACCATTATAAAAATTCCCTGAAGCATCCTGAAAGGCTGTACTCGGGACTGTAACAGAATATGTTGTGTTTGGCTGTAAGGCTGCCGGAGGCTGAATAACGATTTGGTTCGTCCCGCTGCCTCTAACCGCATTCGATGTAACCGCTATCGTTCTGTTATCCTCTACGGAATTCAACTGAATGTTTCCGCTTGCTGCATATACCGGCTCGTCAAAAGTAATGATAACCGGAGTGGTCACCGCAACAGGCAAAGCAGCAGGAACAAGCCCGGTAGGCGTCGGTCTTGTCACGTCCACCGCTGCCACCGTCCGGAAATTCCAGCTGCTTGCGCTGTTGATTCCGGCATAACCGACACCATTCGAATTGTTAACAAACGCTCCGGCATCAACCAATATGTAATAATTCGTATTTAGTGCGAAATTAGTCATTGGATCTATGGTCACAATACGCTGCGATGAATCAATGGATAAACGATTTGACGATAAATGAATGCTTTCCACCAAATTGCTCGTTGCATAATCATAAATGGAAATAGATGTTGAAGCAGAGCCTTTACTTACATTTTCATCAAAGGTTATTTTCAAATCAGCCGTTATGGATACATTATTAAGATCGTCAGCCGGACTGAGGCTTAATATGACCGGTCCTGCCGATGCGGCTGCCGCAGGCTGCGGATCTGACGACCAGCCTGTCAAGCTTAGTTGCAGCAGCAGCATAATGGCGATAAACGAAGACAGCTTGCTGGTACGATTCATTTCAATTCACTCCTCAAATAATACACTCGTACCTTATTTGTCGGTTAGTTGACATGAAAAATTTAGGTTATTCCACTTTTTTGAGTCGGACCGCAAATAAAAAAGCTGTCTACGAAGTAGATAATCTACTTTGTAAACAGCTTTTCAAGCCTGTAAAGGCATCTTATAAAATAAATGTAAGCTTATACTCCGCTTTTTACGCCAGCGTCTGCTTTAAGCTTTTCTGCTTTGTCGACGCGTTCCCAAGGAAGATCAACATCCGTACGGCCGAAGTGACCGTATGCAGCCGTTTGTTTGTAAATTGGACGACGCAGATCAAGCATTTTAATAATGCCAGCCGGGCGAAGGTCAAAGTTGCTTGTGATCAGCTCAACGAGCTTATCTTCGCCAATATTGCCTGTGCCGTAAGTGTCTACGTTGATCGATACCGGCTGGGCAACACCGATTGCGTAAGCCAATTGGATTTCGCATTTGTCTGCCAGTCCTGCAGCTACGATATTCTTCGCTACATAACGAGCGGCATAAGCTGCCGAACGGTCAACTTTTGTAGGATCCTTGCCGGAGAATGCGCCGCCGCCATGACGAGCGTAGCCGCCATACGTATCAACGATAATTTTGCGGCCAGTCAAGCCTGCATCGCCTTGAGGTCCGCCGATAACGAAACGGCCTGTAGGGTTAATGAAATATTTAGTATCCGCATCCAGCCATTCCACTGGAACGACCGGCTTGATAACATGCTCAAGAATATCCTGTTGGATTTGCTCAAGCGTGATTTCTTCGGCATGCTGCGTGGAAACGACAATCGTGTCTACACGTACCGGTTTGCCGTCCACGTATTCAATGGTAACTTGTGTTTTACCATCTGGACGAAGATAAGCAAGCGTCTCGTTTTTCCGAACTTCAGACAAACGACGAGCGATGCGGTGCGACAATGCGATCGGAAGCGGCATAAGCTCAGGCGTTTCGTTTGTTGCAAAACCAAACATAAGTCCTTGGTCGCCTGCGCCGATATCTTCGTTCTCTTGCTTCATGTCTTTGCCATCACGAGTCTCAAGCGCAGCGTTAACGCCTTGCGCAATATCAGCCGACTGCTCATTGAGCGACGTCAATACTGCACATGTGCTGGAGTCAAAGCCGTACTTGGCACGTGTGTAGCCAATTTCCTTAATTGTGCGGCGTGCGATTGATGAAATATCAATATAATCCGCGCGGCTGCTAATTTCACCAATTACTAACACAAGGCCTGTTGCAACAGAAACCTCACAAGCGACACGTGCGTTTGGATCTGCTTCTAGAAATGCATCTAAGACAGCATCGGATATTTGATCACAGATCTTATCCGGATGGCCTTCAGTTACTGATTCTGATGTGAACAAGTGGCGTCCTTTAACCGACATCCGTATCAACCTCCTATAACCTTATTATGATATAAGTGCAAACATTCTACACAAAAAATGAACCTTTTCCCGAAGGAAAAGGTTGTTTGACAACTCTTCTAAAACAGTATGATACCGAAAATGTCGCATTGTGTCAATGGACGCCGGACTACCCGGCAATTATTTGTAGCTACCGAGCACCGATTCTGCCTGAGCGATCAGCCTTCTGGTGATCTCTCCGCCTACTGAACCAGCTTGACGTGTCGAAATTGCCGACCACTGTACGCTATTTCCGCCTCCGGCTCCAGAAGACGCCCCTAGCTCTCCAGCGAATTCCGTATCTGCGCCCGCGCCCGCGTAGGCTCCTGACGTTAATCCGAATTCTGCCGCAATTTCATACTTCCATTGATTTAATGTTTCTTTACATGTGGGTACTACCACTTTATTCGAACGACTCATAAAATGACACCTCCAAAGAATGTGGGAACACAATTGTATTGTGCATCTTTCCATCATTTTTGAAGCGTATAACCTATTGTCAGTTCGGGTAAAATGTAGAGCATTAAGCCATATTATTGTAATGTGTAGCTGCCTTTCACCAATACAGTCAGCCCATTCTTCTGGTTCGGATCGGGTAAAATACCGCGGCCTTCACGTGGAAACAGCAGCAGATGATTCGTAGGCACTGCCTTGCCCTTCGTCAAATCCGTACCGCCCGTGAGATCGGCAATGCCGCTGGCATCTGAGCTGTAAGCAACCGCTTTGCCAACACGCACAATGACCTCCGTGCCTTGGCCAGCCATAAGCGTCTTGCCTGCCGGTACCGTTACAACTTCTAATGCAGTGTCTGAACCAGCACCGGTCTCACCGCCTGGTGTGCCGCCGCCCAGTTTAGCCACCTGCTCATCCACATAGCTTTTTGTAACTACTGGATCATCTACAGAGCCCGGAGTCAGCGCATTTGTTTCTGCTTCAAGCGGTGAAGCAAAGTTAACGCCGACCCACACGCCTGCTGCAATCATCAAAGCGGAAACTATACCGCGAATTGCATATTTCTTCACTTGGTATTCTCCCTTCAACTCTAGCATCTCCTATAAAGATACTAGATTTGAGTAGGAGAAACCAGTTTTTTCTTTACAATTTAGTGCGTTCCGTCGAGCCAGTTGATATAGGTGGACCAGCTGATATCTACCGAGGCTAGCTTTATCTTATGCCCTTCGAACGTTTCATAGATATTAAGCGTATAGTCATCCCATACCGGCGTTGTCGTCATATCTTTAGTCAATTCGGAGTAGTTTTCTCCAACCTTCCAGGTCGTTCCTCCATCCGACTTGCCTTCCAAATCTATGGTATGTGTTAAAATGACTTCATTTGTACGTTCTTTTTCCAGCACCATTGTCAACTTGTTTTGAGTAAAGCCATCATACATGCGGTCTTTCACCAAGGTTGCTCCCATGTCAATATCGAGCAAGTAACCATCCATAAATGCATTGAAATATGTCATATCTACTGTATATGGTCCTGCCTTCATTTGTTTAAAGCTTGAAATATCTGTTTTCTCAGCAGGAAGCTCAAGTTGAATTGGTCGAATATATCCTTTAGCTGTGCCTGTTCCCATAATCACGCCACTATCATCGTAAGCCTCACCGATCAGAAGCTGTATACCTTCTTTATTTGCATTAACCGGTAAATCTGCATACAAAATAATTTGCTCTTTATTGGAAGGCTTGATCACATTGTTAGCCTTAACCATCTTAACTTCATAATAATTACCGTCTGCTGTTTTAAAATAGCCTGCCCATGCCGGAAGGAAATTGCTTCGATTTTGTTTATTCGTCACTTCGACATAGACGGCATATATATCACTATCTTCGCCTTTATAGGTTCTTACATCGGTTACTTGAGCAGTAAGCTGAGATCCGGCAACAGATTGTGTATATACAGAACCTGCTTTTACGGTTGGAACAGCTGCAATCGAAGATTTTGTAAGATCAGCAAGCAAATTTGTTTGTTCTCCTGTCTTCTCGCTTAATTGAAGACTGAATTTCCTCCAAGAATACGAGAAAGGAATTTCTCCAATAAAATGTACGGTCGCTGAGCCGCCTGGCGCTAACCCGATAACCTCAGTGCCTGCAACTATTTTGGAATCTAGCTTAATGTTCTCATCAATGACAAATTGCCCGGTCAAATCCGGTAATGGAACAAAAACCGATTCTTTGTTGCGAATGACCATCTCTGCGATAACGCGGTCCTTCGTCGTCCATGGCAATCTCTGCACAGATTTGAGCGTAACCTCATAAGTACCGCTTTCGTTTGTGAAAGTGGTAACCGACGAACCAGCTGGAGTTGTTGTCAATTTGAAAGGAATATCTAAAGTAACGACTGGTAACTCTACTTTGTTTGCCTCAGCGCCTGCATTATCAGTAATAATGAGCTTCCAGCCTGTAATCGCCAGCGTCGATGGGATGCTGCCAGTTAACCGTACCGCATTTAGCACCGTTGGCTCTAGAAGGAGAGTTTCGTCTGTCTTGTTTTTCAATGACAGCTTATACAACCCTGCCGAAGTTTGCACATAATAATTATACTGAGGGAGGGTAACACCAAACCTGCTTGTATTACGTACCACATAACTTAGATTAAATTCATAGTTCTTATCCTTTTTCCTTACGTTAATTTGGTCAATTCTTACATTGACATTGGAATTGTTGACCAAAATGGTTTTGAAACCGCCAGCCTTCACAAAATTCGAGTATCCTTTAGGAAAGGTATACTTTGCTACCGTGCGTTCATAGCCGGAAACCGAAAAATCAAATTTAATAATGTTGATTACTAACTGATCCAAACTTGCTTTTGATCCGACTTGACTGTAGAACGTTAATGTTGCAGACGATTTTGGCGCTATCTTCTTTTTTGTTTGATCGAGCAGCGTTAATGTGTATTTCGTACCGCCAACCGATCTCAAGCGTGCCCAATAATCGTTAAGTATAAGATCTTTGCTATCCCCATTGTAAAAAGTAAATGTAAAGCTAGCCGTAGCTCCACTCGAGCTTGGAATCAAATTGGCATCGATAAGCTGTACATAAGATGCCTTTGTTATGTACACCTTCTTGTTCACCGCCGCTTCTGCTGTTGCAGCTGCAAAGCTGGAAGGAACTGCACTCAGCATTACGACTAGAACCATAAGTAAGGATATGAATATGGATGTTTTTCTAATGCTGTGTCGCATGTTATTAATCACTCCTAATCTTTAGCTTTTCATATTTAGACGATAAAAGATAGGTATTTGTTTCGCTTGAAAAGTGATTGATTTATAAAGATATCAAACAAGCTTTCGAAGCATCGCTAACCTCCTATTCTAACTAATAAAAACGATAAAATTGTTAGTTTTACTAAGCTATTTAATGTGCGTATGAATCGAGTAGGAGGGGGCGGCTAGCCCCCGACCTCTCACACCACCGTACATACCGTTCGGTATACGGCGGTTCACGAAATATTCCGTAATTCGTTGTAT
>NZ_LMRV01000044.1 GCF_001428245.1 Paenibacillus sp. Soil522 | reverse complement strand
GATTACAGGCGAAATTAAACGGCCTCAGTCCGATGGAATTTAGGACTAAGGCCGCATAACTGGTTTTTATTATTTGTACTGTCTACTTGACGGGGCGCAGTTCAACGGAAGACCAGCCTCTTCTTTATTTAAATCCCCTTAAGTGAAAACCGGTGCGCATATACCTGGTTCGCATAAAGGATATATTCCTTCTCCGGACGCTGTCCCCAGCTATCGTTTCCGCCGACGCCCGTCTGCTTATGGTTGACGCGAACGACCGTTTTATCGCTGGCAGGCAGCAGATGAATATGGTCATGCGCTTCCAGCTCGGATGGCGTATAAGGCAGTACATTCAGCTCAAAATGCGGCGCCCCCTTCAGCACGAGTCCTTCACCCTGCGCATTCGTAACCGCTGCATGGCGAACGTCCATTTTGTTGCCGCATTCCTGAGGCCTGATGTAAGACACCAGCTGATCCCGGACCTTGCCGGCGTAACGTCCCAGCTTGCCCCCGGTTTGGCGGTCCCAATACGTCTCGTCCGGGCCTTTGCCGTACCAGCTTACTTGATCGAAGTGCGCAGGCATTTGGAATAGAATGCCTACCTCCGGAATTTCCGGCAAGCCCTCGCCCGGCTGCAGCTCTTCATAAACGTTAATCTCACCATCTCCGGTTACTGTATAAATAATGGAGAGCAAGGATACGGCCGTTGTCGGCAAGCTGTACTGTACGCGAACGGTAACGCTGCTTGCCTCTACCTCCCACGTCATCGCGCGCAGTGCACGCTCCGCGCCTGCTTCCCGCCAAGTCGCACAGCGCACATGCTGCTGATTTCCGCGGTCATTATCCGTATACGCGCGCCAGAAGTTCGGCGCCAGCCCTTGCAACAGCCGCTCTGAGCCATTCCAGGTGTAGGATACAAGACTTCCGCTAGTCAAATCAAACTGTGCAGTGAAGCTAACGCCGCTTACAAACAGCGCTTGTTCTGTTTCCTCAACTTTAATGGCCGGCTTAGCCGCTGTACGGCCGATAACAGGCAACACCTGCGCAGGCAGCACAAATTGCTCGAATGCAATTTCATGCCCTTCTTCTGCCCATAGCGTCTGCTCCTTCAATAGCAGCTGTACCGTTAACACGGCCTCCTCCATCACGCCCGCGAGCTGCGGCAGCGAATACGGAATCGTCAGCGTTTCTTCTTCTTCCGGTGCTGCAGCCGCCTCTACGGTGCCCGCTTCCACCGTAATGCCGTCGACCGCCACTTGCCATGCCAGCGTAAAGCAGTCTAATGCGCTGAACAAATGCCGGTTTGTCACCTTCACTGTTCCGCTCATCAAATCAACCGCTTCGAACTTGGCATTCTGATAAACCTTCTTCACCTCTTGCAGCTTAGGCGACACCGTGCGATCCGCAAAAATGATGCCGTTCCCGCAGAAATTTCCGTCATGTGGCGACTCGCCGAAGTCTCCGCCGTACAGCATCTTCTCTACGCCGTCTTCGCCCGTTACCCGAATCGCCTGATCGATCCAATCCCAGATGAAGCCGCCCTGCAAAACCGGATACTTCTCGAAAATGTCCCAATAAACATGCAAACCTCCGCAGGAATTGCCCATAGCATGGCTGTATTCGCATAGGATGAACGGCTTTTGCGGATTATTGCGGGCATACTGCTCCACCCCTTGCGGACTCGTGTACATATGGCTTTCTATATCGGAAGCAGCATCCGACTCACGCCAGTGAAAAATGCCTTCATAATGTACGACGCGCGACGGATCGGCCTCGCGCAGAAAATCATGCATTTTAATGAAGTTGTCTCCGCCAAACGATTCATTGCCCAGCGACCAAATGACGATAGACGCATGGTTTTTGTCGCGCTGGAACATCGAATTGCAGCGGTCCAGCACCGCACCCGTCCATTCCGGCCGGCTTCCCGGCACCGTCTCGCCAAGCTCCTGTTGTCCATAGGACCAGGCGCCATGCGTCTCCAGGTTCGTTTCATCGATAACGTACAGACCGTATTCGTCACAAAGCTTATACCAAAGCGGGTTGTTCGGATAATGCGAAGTACGGACGGCATTAATGTTATACAGCTTCATCAGCTCTACATCCTTGCGCATGTCCGCTTCACTAATAGCTCTGCCTGTGTCGCAGGAGAACTCATGGCGGTTAACCCCTTTGAACATGATGCGCCGGCCGTTAATTTGCATTAAGCCATCCTTGATCTCGAATTTGCGAAAGCCGACCTTGCAGCTGATTGCTTCCAGCAGCGTGCCGTCCTCCGACTTCAAGCTAAGGATCAGCGTATACAAATTCGGCTGCTCCGCGCTCCATTTGAGCGGGCTCCGTACAGCTCCGCGCAGCTGAACGTCTGTCAGCTCCTCGCCGAGCACCTGCGTCCGGACGGCTAACGGCTCCCCGAACACGGCACTTCGATCCGCATCGTATAGGGCTGCCTCCAACGTAATGCCGCCAAGCGGCTTGACGAAATAATTGAGAAGCTTCGCTTCAATGATCAGCTCCGCATCGCAGTACTGCCCGTCAAGCTCCGTTTTAACAAAAAAGTCGTAAATATGCGCCTCCGGTGTCGTATACAAATAGACATCCCGGAAAATGCCGCTCATCCGCCAAAAATCCTGATCCTCCAGCCAGCTCGCATCGCTCCAGCGGTATACCTCCACGGCCAGCTTGTTCTCGCCTTGGACGAGGTATGGAGTCAGATCAAACTCGGAAGGCGTAAACGTATCCTGGCTAAAGCCGACAAGCTCGCCGTTCAGCCAAACATAGAACGCCGATTCCACGCCTTGAAAGCTGATGAAAACCGGCTTGCCTTCCCAGCCTTCAGGAATCGTAAAGGTACGGGCATACGAACCGACAGGGTTATAAGCAGTTGGAGCAAAAGGCGGCTTTATATCCTCGTTGCCGTCCCAAGGGTATCTCACATTCGTATATTGCGGATAATCATAGCCTTGCAGCTGCCAATGTGCCGGTACCGTAATGTTATCCCACTGGCTGTGGTCAAAATCCGTTTCATAAAAGTTGGCGATACGGGATTCGGCATTTTTAGCGAACGCAAACTTCCACTCGCCGTTCAGTGTCAAATAGTTGGAAGACTTGCTGTGGCTGCCCTCCCATGCCTCCTCTACCGTGTCGAAGGGCATTAACGATGCATGCGCATCCATACGGTTCAACCGATAAATTTCCGGGTTGTTGTTCCACTCCGGATAGCCGTTAGCCGGCGGTGTGTAAATTAGCTTTTTACGCATAAATCCAAGCACCTCATCACTATAGAATTCATTATATTCACATTATAATGCATTCCGTTTCCTTGTTTAATAAAACAATATTCATATTTAATATTAAAATATGAAACTATTAGCGACCAAAGAACCGGGCAATTATAGCTATAAAGAAAAGGCCAACCGGCAATCTCAGGTTGACCTCTCTTCCGTTATTAAAGCTGCAGCTGCTTCAGGTTATAAAATTCGCCCTTGCTCGCCATTAGCTCATCGAAGGTACCTACTTCCGCAATACGTCCGTGCTTCATCACGACGATGCGGTCGGCATCGCGGATTGTAGACAAGCGGTGAGCGACGATGAAGGTCGTACGGTTCTTAATCAGCTCCTGCATCGCCTTCTGGACATGGAATTCCGATTCATTATCAAGAGCCGAGGTCGCCTCGTCCAAAATAATAATTTTGGGCTCGCGCACGAGCGCCCGCGCAATGGCGATACGCTGGCGTTGTCCGCCGGACAGCTTGCCGCCATGCTCCCCGACCATCGTCTCCAGACCGTCCGGCAGCTGCTCAATAAACTCAGACAGGTTTGCCATCTCCACGACGCGTTTTACCTGCTCATCGCTAATGTCGCGCAGACCATACGTAATGTTGTCGCGAATCGTTCCCGAGAACAAAATATTCGTTTGCGGCACGACCGCCAAATGCTTGCGGTAGCTGCGCAGATCGATGTCCGCCAAATCGATGCCGTCCATCAGCACCTTGCCTCCGGTTGGCTGCAGAAAGCCGATAACCAGATTGAGCACCGTTGATTTGCCTGCTCCGGAGGCGCCGACAAACGCGATGCATTCACCCGCCTCTACATCGAGCGTAACATCCTCGAGCACATGATGCTCGCTCCCCGGATACGACAGCTCAACGCTCTTGAAAGCAAACTCGCCGCGAACGTCCGCCAGCTTTCTTTTGCCGCTATTGTTTTCAATATCGGTCGAACCCAAAATTTCTTTGATCGAATGAATCGATTCGAAGCCCTTCGCAATTTGCGGATAAATGTTAATGAGACCGGTAACGGAAGCCAGAATCATGGAGAAGAAGCCTTGATACATGACCACGTCTCCGACCTCAATTTCCCCTTGGTAGGCGAGATAAGCTGTGAAAATTAAGCAAAGCACCTGAAAAATTTGAAACGTCACCCAGTTTGTCGAGCCAAAATACGCCTCCACCAAATCAAGCCGGTACCCTTTGCCTTGAATGCTGCGAAGCGTCGAATCGATCCGGGCAATCTCGACCTTCTCCAGCCCGTGCGCGCGCGTAATTGGAATCATCTCGACCATCTCCGACACGCGCGAGGACATTTGCTCAATCTCCTTGCGGAACTCCTTGTTCGATTTTCGTATTTTGCGGCGGAATATCGTAACAATCGTAATCGACATCGGAATCGTCAGCACAAAAAACAACGAAACGATCCAGCTGTTATTAAGCGTGATAACAAACGATACGATAATGTTCACGATTGCCGGCGCCAAAGCGATCATGAACTGCTTTGACATCATCTCGACCGCTTCCACGTCGCGCAGCACCTTCGACTGCAGCTTGCCCGCAGGCAGCTCGCGGTGCTGGTTGATGGACAGCTGCTGCAGCTTGCGGACGAGCGCGCTCCGCAGTCCCGCTTCTACGTATCTTACCGCGCGGCTTAGAAAGGAAATATAAGCGGCATGGGTCGGTATATTTTGCAAAATGACGATCAAAATAACGATAAAATTAATCCAAATTCCGCTAATCGGATATTTGGCCGGGTTCGTCGCAATGTTTATAATATTTGCAGTAACGATCGGCAGCACATAGACCGGCGCGCTCTTGATCAGCAAAAACATGAAGGAAACGAACAGGTTTGCGAAATTGCCCTTATACAACGATAACAAAAACTTTAGCGGACTGGCGTTTTCCTCCAGTACCGCATTTTCAAATGTGCCGGCCAGCCCCTTCGCAGCGCCAAGCTGTGTTTTTACGACTCTCTCTGTCATTGCCCTCTCCATCCTTCTGCAGCTCATTGCTCATTATGCCTGCAAGCCGCATGCTATGCGGTTAACTACCGCACCAATCTTACGCCCAATTCAATCGCCTGTAAATGTGCATTTTTGCATTTCTTCTATCCGATTTGGCTGACGGACTAGCGGTGCTTGCCTTTGTAATCCTTCGGTGTCTCCCCCACCATCTTCTTGAACAGCTTGTTAAAATATACCGGATCGCTATAGCCGACCAGCTGTGATATTTCGTAGTTTTTCAGATTCGGATGATCGGTCAAAAACTGCTTGGCTTTCTCAATCCGAATGTCGATCAGATAGTCTGTCAGCGTCATGCCCGTCTCCTGCTTGAACAGACGGCTCAAATAATTGGCGCTCATGCCGACGGTTTCGGCCATTCGTTCCATTTCGAAGTTTTTGCCGTACTCCTGCTCCAAAATCGCCTTCATTTGCTCAATGACATGATGCTCTTTTTCTTTCGTAATCGTCTCCTGCTGCTGATTCGACATAGCCGCTTCGGGAGCATGCTCAGCCTCGCTGCGCTCCTGCTTAATCTTGATCAGCAGATCATATAAATTCGCTTTATCGACCGGCTTTAGCAAATAATCCCGCACGCCATGCCGCAGCGCCTTCCGCGCGTATTCAAATTCACTAAAGCCGCTCAGCACGATGGTCGCAACCGGCCTGCCGCGCAGCTGCTCGATGAGCTTCAGCCCGTCCATCATCGGCATTTTGATATCGGTAATAAGCACATCCAGCTCGCCTTCGCCCAGCTTCGAAATATGCGCCCATGCATCCATTCCGTTGCTGTACGAGCCGATAACCGTAATATCCAAATCCATTTTATTCAATATTTTTTCGAGGCCCAGTCTTATAAATTCCTCGTCATCCGCGATGATGATGTTCATTGCCGCTTTGCTCCTTTCGCCTATGCCTCCTCTAGTTTGCGCTAAAATCGAAACCTCTGCAAACGGAAAGAAAGCGGACGGCTTATTTCACCGCACCGCTTGTAACACCCGCGAATATATACTTTTGCAAGAAAACATAAAGAACAGCCGTTGGAATCATAATAATGAGAATCGCTGAAGCTACCATTTGCCAATCCCCGCTGTTGACCCCGAAGAAGCGCATAAGTGACGTGGAAACGACGACATGTTCGGCCCTCGGCAAATACAGGAGCGGGATGAACATATCATTGTAGATGCTGATTGTTTTCAAAATGACGATGGTCGCCGTAGCCGGCGCCAACAGCGGAAATATAATGGAGCGGAAGATCCGGATAAGCGAAGCCCCCTCCAGCATCGCGCTTTCATCCAATTCATTAGGAATGTTCCGGATGAACTGCAGGTAAATGTAGATTTGCAAAATATCCGCGCCTACATAGATGAGTACAGGTCCCATTAGATTATTCGTCAAGCCGAGCGCTTGAATCGTTTTGTAGTTGACGACTTGGGTCGTAATGGCAGGAATGATCGTCGCGAACAGAAACAAGCCGACAATCGGTCCCTTAAATTTGAAATTGAAGCGCCCAACCGCATAACAAAACGCCGATCCGATCAAAATGTTCAATATAAGCGTTACCGCAATAATGAAAAACGTATTGCCGAAGGCGTTGATCATATCGGCTTGCTTGAACGCCTGCCCGAAGTTTTTCAGATACAGGAAGCTATCGGGCATCGAGATCGTCGATTTGGCATGAAACTCATCCTTCGTCTTAAAGGCGTTGACGACGATGATATAAGGCGGGAACAAAATCGCAAATGCAGCCAATACGAGACTGACATATTTGATCGCGTCCCAAAGTTTACTGGATTTATTCACCTGCTATTCCCCCTTTCCTTTCAGCAAGAAGCGTTGAATCGACAATACGATAACAACAAAGAGCAGCAGCACTACGCTCATCGCGGATGCGAGGCCATAATTGTTAAACTGGAAAGCCGTCTCGACAATTTTCATGACAAAGGTTTCGCTCGCTCCGGCCGGTCCGCCCTTGGTTAGGATATAAGGCAGATCAAACACCTCTAAAGCGCCCGTAACCGTTAAAAATAAGTTCAGCTCGATAATTTTGTAAATGTTCGGCAGCGTGATGCTTATAAATTTTTGCCAGCCGTTCGCGCCGTCAATCGATGCCGCTTCGTAGATGTCCGCCGGAATGGATTGAAGCGCAGCTAAATAAATAACCATATTGAAGCCCATAAAACGCCAGAACCCAATTGACGCTAACGTGTAGTTTACAAATGACTCATTTCCGAGCCAGCTCGTTTTCGACAGGGCGTCAAAGCCGAATTGTCCAAGCAAATAATTCAATGATCCGTTTGTCGTATCGAACACGTAACCGAATAAATATGCTACAGCAACGCCATTTAGGATGTACGGTAAAAAAAGCAGCAGCCTAAAAAAGTTTTTCCCTTTAAGCTTGCTGTTCAGCACGACAGCGAAATAAATCGCAGCGATATTTTGTACGATTCCGACGGCGAAATAGGCAAAGTTATGTTTGAACACGCCGAATATGGCTGGATTGGCGAATACCTCTTTGTAATTCGACCAGCCGATCCAAGGTTTATTAGGACTTAATCCATCCCAGCTTGTAAAGCTTAAGTGAATGAGTTCAAGCGCCGGATAATAGGCGAAGGTAAGCAGCAGCAGCAGCGGCAATGCGACAAATCCAACAATTACGAAATTTTTTTGCGTTTTAAATGGCAGCCTGCTAAACATGAGACAATCCCATCCTCCCTGCATCTTTCTAATCGGAAGGCGCAGGATGGAGAACCGGCATACGGATCATCCATCCTGCACACGACCATTACAGACCTAGATCTTTTTTCGCTTTCGCCCAAGCGGTGTTCACTTTGTCTAACACCTTTTGAGGATCCTTGGACAATACAAACTCTTGAACGACTGCAGCTTGGTCAAGCTGTGCTTTGTTTTGAATTTGCGTAGCAGCGTCTACCGGTGAGGCCGGCTCGAAAAATTTAGGGCTGAAGCCGTTGAACTCAGCAAGCTGCGGAAGCTTGGATTCTTTGGCTTTCAAGGTTGGAATGAAGCCTGCAAAATCGTCATAGCCAGATTCCTCGATCATCCATTGCACGAATGCTTTACCCGCTTCTACGTTGCCGCCTTTGTTAACGGCATAGAAGAAGTCCGGGTTAAGCGGTGCTTTGGCTTCGCCGGAATTGTCCGATGGGAACGGGAAGAAACCGATATCCTCAGCGGCAGCGCCGTTCTCGATGACTTGGTTGATGACCCAGTTGCCAAGCAGATACATCCCGAATTTACCGGATGCTACGTCTTTTTTCGATTGCTCCCAGTTCGTAGAATTCACGTCCGCCTCCAGGAAGCCTCTTGTATACAATTCACGAAGGATGCCCCATGATTTGCCGTATGCATTATCAAGCGTGTACGGCGTATCGGATTCAGCGCGTTTGTTTTGGTGATCGGAAGCTCCGCCGATAAGCGTCGGAATATCGTATACCCACGTATCGAGCGGCCATTTGTCTTTAAAGTTCGATGCAAGCGGCACGATGCCGGCGTCTTTAAGCTTTTGCAATGCTGCCAGAAACTCATCGTATGTTTTCGGAAGCGCCGTAATGCCCGCCTTCTCAAACGCTTTTTTGTTGTAGACGATACCGACGGTCGAGCCGCCGGAGGAAACGCCGTACATTTTGCCTTCCTGCGCCTTCAAATCCTTGAAGTGAATGTCGCCGGAAAACGCGATGTCATCAAGCGGAGCGAAGTAATTAGGCAGCTCGGCATTTGGGATCGTTGGCGTGAACACGACATCGGGGAAATCGCCGGAAGCGATCCGGATTTTCAACGTTTTATCATAATCAGTAATGGCCTCGAACTTAAGATCTACGCCAGGGTATTTCTCTTCAAAGCGTTTTTCGTAATCCGTGTACTGCTTGTCGATCATGTCTGTGCGGTTTGTTAAGAAAACGACATCGCCTGTAATTTTGGAGGTTTCTTCCGTACCGCCATTTTCCGGTTTATTCGTTGCTGCTTCGCCGCTCGGTTTGTTAGCTGCCGTATTGGCGTTCATATTCGCATTATTGGAACCACAAGCAGCTAATATTGTTAGCATAACAACAGAAACAATAGCTAACGAAATGACTTTTTCCATCTTTCAAATCCCCCTCAGTTCTTTTTTGACTCCGCTTACATTTCGATAATACCTCATTAAAAGCTGTTCTAAAATGGTTTAAAATATTATTTATAGTCTTCAACTGACATTTATTGAAAACGTTATCTTCGGCTTTGCAGCTCATTTTTCCGATTAAAACAACTATTTTCCCGCTATTAAATGAAGCCGTTTTTTGAGCTTGAGCCAATTTGAAGAAAGGTATTGCAAACAAGCGATGAATCATGTTTACTTGTTATATAACAAAAATTAAAATTAGCAATAACAAAACTACCATTTCAAAGTGAGGCGACTCAAATGACGAGCAAATCAGCCTATATAGGCGGAATGACATGGGGCTGGACAGGCGTGCGCGGCACGTGGACCGGAGCTCACGCAGAACGTTCCATGGAGCTCATGACCGAACGTTTAAGCGTCAATTGGACAGCTATTGCGCTTGGCGCACTTCAGGACCATGCGCAATCGACTGAAATTAAATTTCGGGATGAGCCTACCGTTACCGACGACGAGGTACGCCATGCGATTCGCAAAGCGAAGGAGCTGGAGCTTAAGGTTTGCTTAAAGCCCGTCATTAATTGTGCGGACGGGACTTGGCGCGCGCATATTAATTTCTTCGATCTCGATGTTCCTTGTGAGCCGAAATGGTCCGATTGGTTCGCTTCCTATACCGCATTCATCCTGCACTATGCGCGAATTGCCGAAGAAACCGGCTGCGAAATGCTGTGCGTCGGGTGCGAGATGGTTCAAACCGACCGCCGCGAGATAGAATGGCGCCAATTGATCGCCGAGGTACGGCAAGTTTATTCCGGCATTATTACTTATAATTGCGACAAATACCAAGAAGGCCAGATCAATTGGTGGGATGCGGTGGACGTGATCTCCTCCAGCGGCTATTACCCAATCGACGCTTGGGAGGAACAGCTTGACCGTATTGAGGAGGTCGTGGCCAAGTACGATAAGCCGTTTTTCTTCATGGAGGCAGGCTGCCCGAGCCGTGAGGGCTCGCAGCATATCCCGAATGATTGGGGACTTCCGGGTGCGCCGAGCGAGGAGGTGCAGCGCCGCTATTACGAAACGATGTTCGCTAACGCCGATAAGCGCGACTTTGTAGGTGGCTTCATGCTTTGGGATTGGCCGGCTCGCTTATATGAAGAGAGCGAAGCAGCTTCTAATGACGATTATTGCATGTACGGCAAGCAAGCCGAGCAAACCGTCCGGGACTACTATGCTGCCAAAATTGCTGAATCTGTCAAGGAGGGAACTGCCAAATGAGCGGCAACAACCAGCAATGGCTAGCCAACATCAAGCAAGAGCTGGAATCGAATATTCTCAGCTTCTGGATGGAGCATACGCTTGATGAGAAAAATGGCGGCTTCCACGGCTTTATTAGCAGAGATCTGACCGTTAATCAGAGTGCCGGCAAAAGCTTAGTGCTTAACACGCGCATTTTGTGGACCTTCGCCTCCGCCTATCGGATTACCGGAAACGAACCGTATTTAAAAATAGCTGAGCGGGCTTATCAGTATGTAAACAAGCATTTTACGGATCAGCAATATGGCGGCTTATACTGGATGGTCGATGCAGCAGGCAAGCCGGCCGAAACGAAGAAGCAGGTTTACGGTCAAGCCTTCGCGATATATGCGTTCTCCGAGTATTACCGGGCAACAGGCAATGAAGCCGCGCTTCAGCAGGCGGTTGAGCTGTTCCATACGCTTGAACGCTATAGCTACGATCAGGAATATAAAGGTTACTTTGAAGCGCTGACGCGCGATTGGCAGGAAACGGGCGATAACAGCCTGAGCGAGAAGGATTTGAACGAGAAGAAGTCGATGAACACCCATCTTCACGTCATGGAGGGCTATACGAACCTATACCGCGTATGGAAGTCGGATGAGCTGCACGCCAAGCTGAAGGAACTAATTGAAATTACGATTAAGCACATCATTAATGAAGACAACGCGCACTTTATTCTTTTCTTCGACGAGCAATGGAATCGAAAATCGGAGCATATTTCATACGGACATGATATCGAAGGCAGCTGGCTGCTGGTTGAGGCCGCCGAGGTGCTCGGTGATGAAACGCTGCTCGCCTTAGCCAAAGCGATCGCGATTCGCATGGCTGAAGCGACGCTTAACGAGGGCGTGGACGGCGACGGCGGTCTGTTTAATGAGGCGGGGCCGGAGGGCTTGATCGATACAGACAAAGATTGGTGGCCGCAGGCTGAAGCGGTCGTCGGCTTCTATAATGCCTATCAACTGACCGGCGATGAGAAATATCGCGAGGCAGCGGTGCGGTCATGGCAATTCATCGAGAGCTTTATCATCGACAAAGAGCATGGCGAATGGCATTGGAGCGTAAAGCGCGACGGCTCTCCCAGCGACAATATTGAAAAGGTTAGTCCTTGGAAATGCCCTTACCATAACGGACGCGCATGCTTTGAAATGATCGGGCGCCTGAGTGGCGCAGCCACATCACATTAACGGAGGTTTATCCCATGAGTACATTTAATGAACGGAAGCAATTACTGACTGAACGTTATGAGGCGCTCGTAAAGCGTAAAAACGAGCCGGAAGCACTTGGCAACGGCGTATTCGACCGTTACGTCCACCCTGTATTAACGGCAGAGCACGCTCCGCTGGCTTGGAAATATGATTTTAACCCTGAGACCAATCCTTACTTCATGGAGCGCCTTGGCGTGCACTGCGTTTTCAATCCCGGCGCGATTTTCTTGAACGGCAAATATCATCTTGTTGCACGCGTCGAAGGAAATGACCGCAAATCGTTCTTTGCGATTGCCGAAAGCGACAGCGCCGTCGACGGCTTCCGCTTCCGGGACCACCCCATTCTGCTTCCGGAAACAAGCGATCCGGATGTGAACGTCTACGATATGCGCCTCGTTCAGCATGAGGACGGCTGGATTTACGGCTTGTTCTGCACAGAGAGAAAGGATCCTTCCGCTCCGAAGGGAGATCTGTCAAGCGCCATCGCGCAATGCGGCATCGTAAGGACGAAGGATTTGAAGCAGTGGGAACGTCTTGCCGATCTGAAGACGGCCTCCAACCAACAGCGCAACGTCGTGCTTCACCCCGAATTCGTTGACGGCAAATATGCCTTCTACACGCGTCCGCAGGACGGCTTCATCGACACCGGCTCAGGCGGCGGCATCGGCTGGGGTCTTTCCGATACGATCGAGAATGCGGTCATCGAGAGTGAAGTCATCATCGACGAGCGTCATTATCATACGATTAAAGAAGTTAAGAACGGCCAAGGCCCGGCTCCAATCAAGACGGACAAAGGATGGATCCATATCGCACACGGCGTTCGCAATACTGCTGCGGGCCTCCGTTATGTCCTGTACGCCTTCCTCTCCGATCTGCAGGAGCCAAGCAAAGTTACTCATCGCCCAGGCGGCCATTTGCTGGCTCCCGAAGGCATCGAGCGCGTCGGCGACGTATCAAACGTAGCTTTCTGCAATGGCGTGATCGCACGGGATAACGGCGATGTATACATCTACTACGCTTCCTCCGACACACGCTGCCACGTTGCCGCAACTACAGTTGACCAGCTGCTCGACTATTGCATCCATACGCCGGAAGATCCGCTCCGCTCGCGCGCTTGCGTAGAGCAGCGCATCGCTCTGATCGAACGCAATTTGCAGCTGCAGCCATAGTATTAAGAAAAAAGTTTTGAACCGGCTCTCTTAATTAACTAAAAGGCAGTCTGCAACTCGAAAATAAAGTTGCAGACTGCCTTTTTGAATTGACATACTTTGTCTTTAAAAGTGAAATACCCTTCTTATCAAAGTCAATTCTAGTTCTGCTGATAATGCCTCACATCAGACCGCATATTCGTGTTTTATCGGACGAACTAGAGAAAATTTCTTCTCTATTACCCCCTTACCGGCTGCTTTTGAAGGAATAGAGAAATTATCTTTCTCTATTCTGCTGATAATAGCTCACACAGACCGCATATATGCAAAATCGGGCGAACTAGAGTAAATATTTTTCTCTATTATCCCCATATCAGCTGCTTCTGAAGGAATAGAGCAAGTTTCTTTCTCTACAGTCTGAAGACGCTTATCCTGCGTCTTTTTATGGCTCGCGGCCGTTCTAATGGCGGTAACGCTGTATGGCTGCAGCAGCAACAACGGCGGGGCCGGCAATGCGCCTTCGGACAACGGGGGCAGCTCGAAGCGCGGCGGGGATCCTTCGCTTACGATCAGCGCCGTCGGTCATGCGCATCTGGGCCTCGCTTGGCTGTGGCCGATCCGGGAAACGATCCGAAAGGGGCGCGCACATTTTCCACCGTATTGCAGATGATGGAGCGCTACCCCGATCATATTTTCGGAGCAAGCCAGCCGCAGCTTTAAGGTACGGTTAACGAATGCCGATAAGATGGCCGCTGCCCGTTATCATCATACAAGCCGTGTAAAAAAACAGACTGCCGCCTGCAGCCTGTTTCTGTTCAAATTCACATGAATGAACGCCGGCGTTCCGACAATCAGCCTTTTGCAAGGTTCAACTGCCAAGAAACGCCATACTTATCCTGCACCCATCCAAACTTTTCACTCATTGGTAAAGGAGCTAATGGCATAAGCACTGCGCCGCCTTCCGAGAGTTGTTCAAACAGCCGATTGATTTCTTCAATATTGTCACAATTGATAAATAAGGATATGGCCGGTGTAAAAGCGTGATTCTGTTTATTGCTGTTATCGATCGCCATAAACGACTGGCCTTTTAAAGTGAAAGCGGCATGCATGACCGTTCCGTCTTCCTGATGAAAAATATGAGTGATTTCCGATTGATCAAATAGAGAGGTATAGAAGTTAATGGCTTCCTCCGCTTTGCCGTTAAACATAAAAAATGTTGCAACTTTTTGATTTGACATCGTACATCATCTCCTATACGGTTTTTTATAATTTAAGCATTCAATGTCTTTCTAGAGCAGCTTGGGCTCTGATCACGGCGCTTCGCTTCCGCTGCATTTTAGAAGCTGCCGCGGTTCATTCGAAGCGTGCAACGAAGCATAAGGGGAATAACAGGCGTTATTCCACCCAATTTTGCTCTATCGAATGAAATAGAGGAAAACTTCGGCGTTATTGTACGATTTTGATGCTATGGGAACCAGTTTCGTGAAAATAAGGCCAAAATATACCGCTATCGCCCAGCCGCTCTCGGTAGCAAAAGGAATAAGAGGACAAATTACCTCTATTGAAGCAGCTGGTTACTTTAAGCCCACCGTCCATCGTCCTGCAAACTTCCCGCTACGAGCAGCTTCTCCATCTTGCACTGTTACTCAAGCCCTCGCCTGCGCAGTCGACTCCCGATACAGCAGCTCACCCGCTAGCAGCAGCTTCTCCATCGGCTCCTGCTTGCCCGAGATCCGGCTGATCAGCCGCTCAACCGCACGCTTGCCGAGCGCTTCCTTCGGCACATGCACGGTCGTTAGTGCGGGCGTCATGCGGTAGGAATCGTCAATGTTGTCGAAGCCCGTCACCGACACCTCCTCCGGCACCGCTACGCCCAGCTCCTGCAGCGCATGAACCGCACCGATCGCAATCATATCATTTGCGCACAGAAGCGCCGTAGGCAAAGCTTTCGCCCTCAGCCGTTTGGCCGCCCACTCCTTAATTGACTCTTTGAATTGCTCATGCTCGAAGCCTTCAACCTTTAGATAGCAATCATCGCCGATACCAAAGCCCGGCGCACCTCCTACCTGCTCCTCCAGCGAGCTGCGGAAGCCCAGGAAACGATCCTTAAAGCTGCGCGAATAGTTGATATCGCCGATAAAGAATAGCTGCGTATGTCCCTTGCCGATCAAATGCTTGGTCAGACGGTACATCGATTCATAATTGCTCGTAAACACCGTATCGCTTGGAATAAGCATATCCTCATGATCGACCAGCACCATCGGCATGCCGATTCGATGCACCTCCAGCAGCAGCGGAGTCGATATTTCACCAACGCCAATGAGCCCCAATATGCCGTTCGGATTCAAGAAATGCAGGAAATGCTCCACGCTCTGCTCCGACACAATGACCATGCCGAGGCCATCCGCTTCTAGCCTCAAGGCTATGCCGTCCAAAATCCGCCCCCAATAAAGCGACTCCTTGGTTTGAAAACGGATATTCGGCATAAGCACGAGTACGGATTGCTTGCCTGCGGCCGGCACCTTCGGAAGCTTCTCCAGCTTCATCGGCTTGACATAAGCGTTCTTCTGCGAAAAATAACCCAGCTGTGACGCCGCTTGAATAACTCGCTCCTGTGTCGCCTCGCTGACGCCGCCCTTACCGGAGAGCGCCTTCGAGACGACAAACTTTGAAACGCCTAAATAATCGGCAATTTGCTGCATAGTAACTTTCTTAGACATCAGGGTACTCCACCTTAGCTTTCGGTAATAGTTCGCGCTTTTCTCCAGCGCTCATTGTATTGATTGAATACAGCCTGCAAATCAGGCGCGGCAATCCACTCTTGGATATAATCACCTGACCAAAGCGCAATTTGCGCTGTATTCGCGATCTCTAGCAATTGGTCGCTTGGAACGAGGCGCTCCAGAAACTCGCTGTTAAACGATAGAAACTGCTGGAACTGCGGCAAGGACGGCTGCTTATTCTCGATAACGGGTAAAAATCCCGAATCATCCACATAACCGGACTCGGTTACAAAAAATTTAATCCAAGCTTCTGCCAGCTGTTTATTGTCGCTAAATTTGCTAACGCCGACGAACCAATCCGGACTGAGCGGAGCATAGCGCTTTGGGCTGTTGTCGTAAGGAAACGGAAAAAATCCGATATCCTCCGATTTCGCTCCTGCTGCAATCACCTGATTAATGACCCAATTCCCCATTAAATACATGCCGGCTCTGCCTGCTGCCAGCTCCGTCTTGGACGATTCCCATTGATTCGAAAGCAGCTGCTTCTCCACATATCCCCGGGCGATTAACGTTTTGACGATTGTAATCGATTGACCCCATGCGTTGTCAATCGTCCATGGCTCATCCATGTTCACCATATTATTCAAATAACCGGCATCTCCGGTCATATAGCTGACTAAATCCTCTCCCCAGGTCATTAGAGGCCACTGAGCGCCATAGTTCAAGTAAACCGGCACGATGCCGGCTTGCTTCAGCTGCTCGCAAGCGGCGTAAAACTGCTCCAGCGTCGTTGGGATTTCTTTAATCCCCGCCTTTTTGAAAGCTTGCTTGTTATAGACAATTCCCGTCGTTGAGGCGCCGGTAGCAATGCCGAATCGTTTTCCCGAGTAAGCTTTAAAATCGGCAAAATGAATATGCTCGAACAAGCTGTCGCTAAGCGGTTCGAAATAATCGGGCAGGTTTTCATTTTTAATATTGTTTGGCAGCAGCAGTACGTCGCCCAAATTGCGGGTGGACAGCCGAACCATAATATCGCTGGCGTAGTTCGGTATGCCTTCAAACTTTACGGTAACACCGGGATTAAGCTGAGCGAATTGATCGGCATATTTTTGAAATACGCCGTTCTCGGCAAGATCGACACGGTTAGTAAGTACACGAAGAGTTACTTCCCTCCTAATCTGCTCCTCTTTGCCCGCAGGCTCGGTTTCCGCTGCGCTGCCGGCTGAATTCTTCTGACAGCCCGCGATGGATATGCCGCACAACAGAACAACAAGCACTAGCATAAACATGTATTTGTTCATTCTGCGTCTCTCCCTCATTCTAATGGAAGCTGTAAAATAACCTCGGTGCCCCGGCCCTTCTCACTGGTAACCTTCAAACCGTACGCGTTGCCATAGTGGAGCTTGATCCGCTCATTTACATTTTTCAAGCCGATTCCGCCTGTTTTCCGCTTCACGGCTGCTTCCTCCACGCCTGCCAGCGAACGGTTTAAGCGGTCTAACGTCTCCTCGTCCATTCCCAGCCCGTCGTCTATTATGCGAAGCCAAAGACCCTGGGACGTCCGCTCGCTCCTCATTTCTATCCGCATCGACGGTTTATTGTCATCCATGCCATGATAAATCGCATTTTCGACAATGGGCTGCAGCACGAGCTTAATGATTGGATATGTCCGCAGGCCATCCGAAATTTCCGTCTCCAATTGGAACCGGTTCGGGTAACGGTAATTAAGCATTTCCACATAATTGCGCGTATGCAAAATCTCATTCTCCAGCGTCACTTCCTCATGCAAATCACTTATGCTGTAACGCAGCAGTTTCCCGAGTATCGCAATCATATCCGCCGCGATGTGATCATCGTTCAGCTCGGCAGCCATGCGAATCGACTCCAGCGTGTTATACATAAAATGCGGATTAATCTGGCTTTGCAGCGCGTGCAGCTCCGCTTCCTTCTTCTTCGTCTCCATTACGTAAATATCTTGAATGAGGTGGTCGATCCTGACGATCATCCGGTTAAACTGGTTGCCAAGCTGGCCAACCTCGTCCCGGTACTTAACCTGGAACTGAACGTTAAAATCGCCCTCCTGCACGTTTTTCATCAAACGCATCATTTTGCGCAGCGGATTCGTTAAAGCATACGAAAATACAACCGATATAAAGAGCGCCACGATAATCGTAATCGACGTAGCGATTAAGGTCACGTTGCGAATGACGACGGCATCCTTCGTCAGCTCGCTTTCGGGAATCGAGGTCATAACCTTCCATTTCGTATTTGGCGAGGTCGTATAAATATATAACCGCTTCAAGCCGTCACGCTCAAAATAAAAGCTTCCCTTGCCCCCCGTTGCCCGAGCGACGGCAGGGTCGTTCATAATATTTGTCGCCATCCGCTGCTTGTCGCTGTCATAAATGACATTGCCAAGCTCGTCGATAATGACGGACTCTCCGCTCGTTACCTTGTTGAGCTCGCTCATTTGATCCTCGATCACGCTAATATTCGCATCCACCGCAATCATACCGATGGGCTTGAGCGATTTATCGATCACCTTGCGGACGACCGTAAACGCATATTTGACGCTCTGCAAATTGCTCGTATATTTCTGCGTGCTGAACAGCATCGCTTCGCCGCCTGAGGTTTGTACGCGCTCGCGCCATTGTTCATAACTTTCCTTCACGTTCAGCCGGATTCCGCCTCCCGCCGTCGAGTAGTAGCCATTCCCGTACTGATCGAATATATACACCGTGTTAGCGCCGCGCTTGATCGCATTAATGAACGAAATGTTTCCTTCTATTCCGCGCTGAATCGAGAGCAGCAGGTTAAAATCGTCAGGCACCTGACTGCTGCTGCCGCCTGCCGCCATCTGCCGCTGCTCGTAATAGGCGTTCGAAAGAATCAAATTTTGTTTTATATCGTTCTGATATGCCGGAATGGAGGTAATGCGAACCATATCCTCGATGTAATCGTCTACCCTTGCCATCATGTTTTCAAGCATTTTGGTCGAATACACGATTGTCTTCTCCTCAATCGAGCGGGAGTAATTGCTGTATGAGATGTAGCCGATAAACGATAATGGAAGAGTGATAAGAAGCAAAAAAACGATAAACAGCTTCCGCTCCATTCTCATGCCGCCAAACCCCGCCCATATGTGCCACAATCGTTTTTTTAGACTCATTACCGCAGACTCCCCTATCTCTAAATGGCAGGCATAACGTTTCCGCCGTTTACAGGAATGTAGGCGCCAGTAATGAAGCTAGCCAAGTCCGATGCCAGAAAAGCGACCGTATTGGCGATCTCTTGATCGGTACCTCTGCGCTTCAGCGGAACAGTTTGCGCATATCCGTTGTTTTCCTCCGTGTTGTCCGTACGGTCGCGGTCGCTAATCGTCCACCCCGGCGCAACCTGATTAACGGTAATCTGATGCTCCCCAGCCTCCTTGGCTAATACGCGGTAGACTCCGTCCATGCCGCGCTTGCCGGCCGTATATGCCGATTGGCCCGCGAAATTTTGCATCGAGCACTCCGTATTAATGCCAATGACTCTTCCGCCTCCCCGTTCAATCATCGGCGGAACGAAGGCTTTGGCCAAATAGACGCTTTGCAGCACACAGGACTCAAATTGGCTTACATAATCGGCTATAGGCTGCTCGAGTATGCTTGTCCATTGATACTGAATAACCGCGTTGGCAACTACGATATCGACATGGCCCAGCTCCTCCGTCACCTTCGCTTTCATTTGATAAATGTGCTGCTCGTTCGTCACATCCGCCTGCACGGTCATTGCGCGTCTCCCGAGAGCCGTTATTTCCTGCTGCAGCTCTCTCGCCTTAGCTTCGTTATTATTGTAGTGAAGCACGATGTTAGCGCCGCAGCGTGCAAGCGTGCGAGCCATTACGCGCCCTAAATCGCCCGTAGCTCCTGTAATTAGCGCCGTTTTATTCGAAAGATCAATTTGCATCATTTGAGTTACCCTTCTTATCGGATCAAATTTGTTATATCTTTTATTATTAATTATGCTACCAAAAAGTCAACTGTTTTAAAAGCGCATTCAAAAATTGCAGCGTTTCTCGCACAAGTAAATAACATAACGAATTAATTTATAATATGGTTAACTTTTTCAACGTAGATATCGACTTATTCCTGCAATATTCCTTGTGATTTCGACTGTTTTCATGTATATTACAGACTATATACACAGACTAATCGTTCATATATGTATTAACAATAACTCTCATTCGGAGGTTATCCATTGAAAATCGAGCTATCAGAGCAAAACCTGCCCATATTTGAGGCTATATCAAGTAACGTACGCATCCAAATCATTCATTTGCTGTCCAAAAAATCGATGAATATCCGTGAGCTTGCCGAAGCTTTGAGCTTAAGCAGCGCTATTATGACCATGCATGTCAAGAAGCTGGAAAAGGCGGGAATCATCCGTTCCGAAATGACCCCGGGCAAAGGCGGAGCCGCACAGAAGATGTGCTCCCTTAGCATGGATGGACTTGAAATCGCTTTTCCGCGCAAGGATGTCGTTCATCGCGAATCAAGAAGAACCGAAGTATCCATCGGCCACTATACCGATCTAAGCATCGTGCCCACCTGCGGCATTTGCACGACCGAGAAGGTAATCGGTATTTTCGACGATCCACGCTACTTTCTCGATCCGGATCGCGTCAACGCCAAAATACTATGGTTCTCTCAGGGTTATATCGAGTACAAAATTCCTAATTTCCTGTTAAGCAGCGAAAATCCGGAGGAGCTCGAAATTTCGATGGAAATCTCTTCGGAAGCCCCTCTCACCAATATGAACTGGCCTTCGGATCTTACTTTCTTCTTTAATGGAGTGAATGTGGGCATGTGGACGAGCCCTGCCGATTACGGCGGAAAGGGCAAGCTGAATCCCTCATGGTGGTTTGACGATGTCAACCAATTCGGATTATTGAAGCGGCTTATCATCAAAAAGGACGGCACCTACATGGACGGTATTAAGCTCTCCGACGTTAGTCTTAACGAGATCGATATCAGCAACAGCCACTGGACATTCCGTATCGCGATTCTTGAGGATGCGGAGCATATCGGCGGCTTCACGCTGTTTGGATCAGGCTTCGGCAACTATAATCAGGATCTCATCTTTAAGCTTTATTATACAAAGTTGGCGCAAGAGGATCGGACGCTGGCTTAACTGCACCAGCTTAGGGGACACAACGCCTACCGCTCGCACTACCATACCATTTGGTATACAGCGGTTCATGGCTTCCCCATTATGGGCAAGCGAAAGCCGCCTGACTTCCCTTTCTCTTTGTCGTTTTCACGAAAAAAAATGGTTGTCTCTCAGGTTACTAGACCTTATGAGACAGCCATTTTTTGTTTTTTGGGATTGGTGGACGTGGTAAATCGCCGTTATCGGATTCACGATCTGCAAATAGGTTCAAAAAATCGAATTAACTCGCCGCGCACCATTGAACGATGCTTAGACCTAGAAGAAGTCGGAGGCCGGGTCGGTTATCCGGACATTCATTACTTCAGCCGTATCTTCCGCAGGCACGAGGGCATCTCGCCGAGCGAGTACCGGAAGCTGTCAAACATTTTATAAGACTGTGAACTGCCGGCAATCAGCCTATTAATATAAAGATTTCAAAGCATTCGTATCATAGTCCAAAAGCTCATCTGTACGATTATCGCGTATTTTGGCTGCCCATTCGGGATCAGCCAGCAATGCCCGGCCAACGGCCACCAGATCAAACTCCTCATTTTCCAGCCTATCAATCAATCCCGCAAGGGAAGCCGGCTTCGCGGCATCGCCCAGGCTGCTTCTAAATTCATTATCGAGGCCGACCGACCCTACTGTTATCGTCGGTTTTCCCGTCAGTTTTTTCGTCCAGCCTGCCAGATTCAAAGCGGAATCATCGAACTCCGGCTCCCAATAACGGCGTGTCGAGCAGTGAAAAACATCGACTCCCGAATCTGAGAGCGGCGTCAAAAATTGCAAAAGCTGCTGAGGCGACTCAGCTAATTTAGCAGTGTATTGACCTGCTTTCCATTGGGAGAACCTGAGAACGATCGGAAAATCTGCTCCAACAGCACGGCGGCATGCCTGAACAACCTCGACAGCAAAACGGGTCCGGGCAACAAGATTTCCGCCATAGCGATCGGTGCGCTGATTCGTTTTTCCCCAAAAAAACTGATCAATTAAATAACCATGCGCACCATGAAGCTCGATCCCGTCAAAGCCGGCTTTAGCCGCGTCTGCCGCAGCCTGCGCATAAGCCGCAATCACTTCCCCGATCTGATTTTCCGTTAACGGCTCTGTTATTTTCTCGCCGGAAAGATTCAGACCGGAGGGACCGATCGGCAAAGCGTCCGGATTAGGCAGATCACCGATTTTGCGAGTTAGTCCGATATGCCATAGCTGAGGAATGATCTTTCCACCGGCCTCGTGTACAGCATCAACGACTTTTGACCACTGCTGGAGCGCAGCCTCGCCATGGAAGTTCGGGCAATTCGGATTAGCCGCTGCTGCGGGATGGTTGATCAGCGTTCCTTCGGTAATAATAAGGCCAACTCCATTTTCCGCCCGGCGGCGGTAGTAAGCGGCAACGTCCTCTCCCGGCACTCCGTCAGGGGAATATCCTCTAGTCATCGGCGCCATTACAATTCGATTTGCGAGCTCTACATTTTTGGATGCAAAGGGCTTAAAAAGCGCTTCAACCGAAGCTTCACTTCTGGCATTAGACATTTAGATTCCTCCCATTATGCGGTATGGATTTTATTTCCTTTCTATACTACTCTATCCTATCATCGTTTCCAAAGCACCCCAAATGACGAAAGGGCTGCGCCCAAAGTCTTAACGACCTGGCGCAGCCCTGCTTGCTTACTCTGCCTTCTCCTCCGGAGGGAGCAGCACGATTCTGCCTTCTCCAAGCTCCACGCGAAGCTTATTGGAGTTTTTGACGCCGATGGATTCCAAATAGCCCGAAGGCACCTGCAGGCGGCCTGCTTTATCAAGCACGGCATATTCCACATGCGTGCCTTCTTCATCCTCGGCTTCCGCTAGCTCCGCCAGCTCTTCGGCGTATGAGCGCTTGCGCAGCATCTCTGACGAAATTTTTCCGTCGCGGATAGCCGCTACGCGGTCCACCTTCTTCGCCAGCTCAGGATCATGCGTAACGATAACGACCGTAATCCCAATTGTCCGATTCAGCTCGCGGAACAAGTCCAGAATCTGATTCGCCATACGCGAATCTACCGAGCCAGTCGGCTCATCCGCAAGCAGCAGCTTCGGATGATTCGCAAGCGCAATGGCGATCGCCACCCGCTGCTGCTCGCCTCCGGACAACTCATAAAGCTTATTCGAAGCGCGGTGGCTAAGTCCGACGGCATCCAGCAGCTCCTTCGCCCGCCAGCGCTTGCGGCTGCCGGTAAGCAGAATCGGCAGCTCTACATTTTCAAGCGCAGTCAAATACGGGATAAGATTTCTCGCATTATTTTGCCAGACGAAGCCGACGCTTTCCCGTTTGTAGCGGACAAAATCACGTTCCTTAAACTTCAGCATATCGCTGCCGTCAACCGTCAGCTTGCCGGCCGTTGGACGGTCTAAGCCGCCCAGCATATTAAGCAGCGTCGATTTGCCGCTGCCGCTGTTGCCGATTATCGCCATAAGCTCGCCGCTTTCGATATGAAGATCAAGGCCTTGCAGGGCGAATACCTCAAGGTCGGCTGTTTTGTATATTTTGACTAGCCCCTCGCAATGAATCATCCGTCAATCCTCCCCTAGCTTTATCGCTTGATGGATGCGCAGCCGCGACAGCATATAGGCCAGTATGCAAAGTCCGAAGAGCAGCATGAAGCCGACGAGCAAATAAATGCGCATTAAATCCGAGGAATCGAACATCACCTTGAACGGCGGAACGAGGCTGCTTGGATTAAACGCAATTTGAAAATTAGGCACATACAGCAGGCTTGCTGCATTGCCGACACCGATTCCTATAAGTACGGCAACGCCGGAAGTAAGCAGCTGCTCGACCGCCAGCATGCCGATAAGCTGCTTAAGCGACAAGCCAATGGCGCGTAAAATACCGTTTTGCAGCGTCCGGCCCCGCAATGATAATACCCAGTACAATAAAAATCCGATAAAGCTAACCATAATCGATAGAACGAAGCCCAGCGTCAAAATTCCGTTTAGCGCCATGAGGAACGGATCATTCTTGGCATCCACGAGCTCCTCTCTCGTATTGACAATGCTCGTGATCGGAAGCTTCGATTCCTTTAGTCCTTCATAAAACTGCGCGGTGCTGACCTCAGGCTTCAGCTTGATCCAGACATCATACGGCTCAAGCGCAAGCTGCACCTGAATGCGCGGCAAATGGCCTACAATCAGCATAGGAGCGCGGCCTCCCGTCGAGTCTTCGCTGACATCAACGCTGCCTATGGCTGGATTCGGGTTAAATGTCGGAAAATAATCGATGATGCCGTACACCTTGAAAGGCTGCTGCGGCACGTCGCTCCAGCCAACCCAAATCGTATCGCCCGGCTTAACCTTATTCTGCTCCGCCAGCGTCTTCGAAATGAGCACGGCCTGCGAGTCGCCGGCGAGCAAGTTCAAATAGTCGTTGATCGGATAATCGAGCAGGCTGTCACGGAACCAAGCCGCTTCTCCGAACTCGTCCGTATCGATGCCAATCAGCGTTGCGGCTCCGCTGCCTTCATTTACGCTGAAGGCTGCCTCTTTCTTAAATACTTTAGCCGCATGCTCCACGCCCTTGATCGTCTTAAAGGGCTCGAACGCAGGTTCCAAATAATGCACAGGAGCTTCCGTTACAGGCGTCTCCGGCTGCGGCTGACCCGGAGCTGGAGGCGGCGGCGCATCATTTACCCATTGTGCGCTCAGCACAATCTCCGCGCCATTGCCATACCTGATCCGATCCTCCGTATTATTGTTGATCGTTCTTGCGGCCGAGGCGCTAAATACGCCTGTAGCAATGGTCATAATAAGGAAAATCATCAAAAATTGATATTGCGTGCTGGAGCGGCCGACCTGTATCAATGTCGCATATACGGAAGGCGGCCACCACTTCTTGAAGGTCCAGTATACGAGCCTGAGCACCCATGGATACAACCGAAGCAGCAGCAAGCCCGCGCCCATAATAAACAAGGCGGGAATAACGAACTGCAGCGGATCAATATTCAGATCACCGGCGTTCAATCCCAAGCTCTGCAAATCGGCCAGCCGCTTTCTGAATGTGTACAAGCCGTAAATGGCGAGCGCAAGCGCAATGACATCAAGAAACATTTTATGCCATAGCGGCGATTTTAATAGTCTTGCCAACTGCTGCTTATGTCCGACAATCGAGACGCGGGTTGCCATAATAATCGGGATAAGCATAATGACAAAGCAGACGGCGGAAGCGATTGCTCCAAAGCGGTAGGCTTCCTCTGTAATTCTGACCGGCATTCTTACGCGCTGCACAAATTCCAGAAAGCCGTTTGATGCTCCGAGCAAGTCGGTCAGCACAACTCCCAGCAAGGGGCCAATGCCAAATGCAATGCCGCATAAAATAATGCCTTCCACACCATAGGAGGTGATCACCTGCCAGCGTGCTGCACCTCTGCTGCGCAGCACCGCAATTTCATTCTTTTGCCGGTCGGCGATGAGATTCGAAACCATGAACATATAAAAACCAAGCATAATGAATACGGGAACATTAAGCGACCACATTAGCGTTCTTAGCTGCTTCGCCCGATCCATATATTTGGCGATCGTATCGAGCGCAGGCGTCTCAGACACGGTCTGATACAACGTTACGTTATTAAGCATGACGTTGCGTATCTTATTGGTCGTCTGAATGAAATCGTCTACGAATCTTAGCTCAAGCTTGGAATAATCAAGCACGAAGAACCAGCCTACGGACGCAACGGGAATTCGGCTTTCCTGCAATAAATGCTGCTTAGCCAGCTTGTCGCTTATGACGAAGCTGCCGCTAAGCTCGCTCAGGTCCGTATCTCTAAAATACGGGTCGTCATCCTGCTTCTTCTCAAATACGCCTACCGGCTTAAACTTTATTTCCCCGGCAATTTTATCGTCGTCTACAAAAAACTCCGAATCGAGCACCGTTTTGAATTGAATAAGTCCCCGCTCCGAAACGAGCACTTCATATACGCCATTGACCGGCTGCTCTGCAGGCATTCTGCCGTCGGTCAGCTTTATATGCTCCTCAAGATCGGAGAAGGAGCGCAGCGACATCGTCTTGACCGATTTTTTCGTATTAGGCTCAGGATCATTTGTCGGCCTGATCTTTATCGATTTCGATTGAAAATCGACAACCAGCTCCTGCACCGGTATTTGAAAGCCGGCTGACGCTTGCTCACGTATGTAACGGTCCACTTTCGTATAGATGTTATTCATCTGCTCCGGCGTTTCTTTCGTATAAAATAATTTATTATACTGATTCCCGGGATAAACGCTCTTCTTCGTTTGCATCGTTTCCAAATCTTTGACCAGCATCCGTGATAGAACCGCTTCCGAATAAATCGGCATGCTGCTAACCAAAGCGACAGACATCACTAAACCAATAAACAAGCTCGCAACCAACCACTTATTTTGCACCATTTTGCGAACAATCATAACAAACAAAGCCACTCGAAAACCTCCCAAGCGTAAACGGCTGAAGCCAAGTATGCGGCAAAAGCTCGTTGTAAACGGCTGATAACCCCCGTCGATAGAACGGACTCATGCAGGTATTATTGCAGCACGACGATCGCGCCCTCTTCCAGACCCTTCGTGATTTCAATTTCAGTCGAGCCCTTAATCCCCGTTTCCACATCGATCTCACGAATTTTATTGCCGTCCTCCAGCGTTCTTACGAACGTTCTGCCAAGGAAGCTGCGTACGCCGCTGCGCGGAATTTTCAAGATGTCTTCACGCTGCTGCAAAATGATCCTTACGTCTGCGAACGCTCCGATCGATGCGTCGACCGGTATTTTCGGCAGTTCGATAAACAGCGTTTTGGAGTAACGATCCTGCAGCTGTTCGTTCAACGTTGTTGGAGCGGAAGAAGGCGTCTGCACCACTTTGCCCTGCAGCACCTGATCGCCAAAGGTTACCAGAGCCGGGAAGCCGACGTCCACGCCGCTTATTTCCGCGCCTGCTTCGACCCGAAGCGCCACGCGCAGCTTCGATGGATCGGAAATAATGACCAGCGTCTGATAGGCCTCGACAAAATCACCCTCCTCTAACTCCTCGACGAAAGTGACTTGGCCATCCATTCCGGCAACGAGCTGCTTGCTGTTGAAGGTTGTCATCAATCGCTCCAGCTTTAGGTTCTCAATATCCATTTGCAGCTTTGCTATGTCAATCGCATCGCTGTCTCCGCTGAGTTTAGCTTGCTTGAGCGCTAACTTTGCTCTTGCAACCGACAGCTGCTGCTCCTTGAGTTGAATGTCTAATCCGTCTACATTTAGCTGGACAAGCACATCGCCCTTTTTCACCTTCGCGCCGGAGTCAACCATCATCTTCGCGATGCGGCCGCCTTGGCCTGTAAACTGCGCAATCTCCGACTGCGTCGATTCCAGGCTGCCGCTTCCTTTAATCTCCTGCGTGATCGTACCTTTCTCGACCGTAACCGTCCGATAATTTTCTTGGGCCGGCTTGATGAGCGGCGGCTTTAACGCCTGCTCCTCGGCTGGGAGCAAGGAACACCCTGTAAGTGAAGCGCTAATGAGCAGCGCAGTTGACCAGCAAAGCAGCGGTTTAAGCTTTTGCGACAATTTGTCCATCCTCCAATTCATACACATGGTCAACAATTTCCATAATGGCAGGATCATGCGTCGTCATAATGATCGTCATTCCTGCCGTCTCTACCAAATCGCGAAACACCTTCATAATTTGCAGGCCGGTACGGCTGTCCAGCTCCGCAGTAGGCTCATCGGCAAGCAGCAGCTTAGGCTTATGGGCGATTGCCCGCGCGATTGCCGTCCGCTGCTGCTCCCCTCCCGACAGCTCGAAAGGCCGGTGATGCATGCGCCCCTTCAAGCCGACCTGCTCCAATGCTTCAATCGCCGTTTCCTTACGGCCGTTAGCTGACGCACCCGAAACTCTTAATATAAACTCCACGTTCTCATAGGCAGACATAAGAGGGATCAAGGCGAAGGATTGAAAAATAAGTCCCATTTCCTTGCGCCGCACCAGATCTCTCTCTTGATTCGACATTGCTGTCAAATCGCGCCCGCCAAACGTAATTTGTCCTTCTGTCGGACGATCCAGCGCGCTTAACAAATTAATAAGCGTCGTTTTTCCTGAGCCGGATCTTCCTTTAAACGCGATTAGCTTGCCGGAAGGGATTGATAAGTCTACGCCCTTCAACACAGTTACCGCGCTGCTTCCGCGTCCGAACGTTCTTTTTAAAGCGCTTGCACGAATCATGTCATGCGTTGTTGGCTGCATCTAATGTTAAGCCTCCATTTTTAGCGAATCTCTCCCAATAAACCGTTTACATTTATATCTTTTTCCATTCTACTCCTAGTATTCTCTGCGTACAAGTATAATTAAATCAGATATTGTGCAAATCTATTAGATGCGAAACCAAGTTGAATAATCAGTTTCATGAATATTTCACGAAGTTGTAAAATAGCTCTCAAGCGGTTTAGAGAACGAAACGAAAAAAAAGCTGACTTCGGAATTTATCCCGAGAATCAGCTTATTCTTTGCAATTATTCTTTTTGACTTTATTACAATTTATGATACATATTTTAAGAACTAACTTCGTCTCCCGTTCTTCCGCTATAAGCATGAGAATGAGGACGCCTTCCGTTTATTGTCGAATATCCTTCAAATAAGTGGTAGTGCCCGCTCCCTGGAAGGGCAATGGCCGGGCCAGTTGTCCCCTGAATGATGTGGGTATGACCGTCATCCACAGAGGTCATGGTGTAATACCCGTGAACATGAGGTACACCGGTAGGAGCAGGAGCAGTCCAATTGGCGTATTGGTGGGAATGTCCATCATTATAGGAAGTCATACCGGCAAAAGAATGGACATGGACAGGTGTACCGTTCCAAGACGTTATATATAGTTTATGCGAATGATTGGCATCGTCATCTCCAGAATTCATAACGAATCCGGTTATCGGAATGTTCATATAATGCCCCTTTCTCCAAACAAGTAAAGTACATGATAGTCTATGTGGAGCCATATTAATCAGGAAACGGCCAAAGCCCATCATAATAAAATAAAGACCTGAAGTGTCCTATTTAGAAACGCCATCGAGAAAGAGTCAATCCGGCTGCTGCAATGTATGAATCAGTAACAATAAAAATAGAAATGAGAAAAAAATGCTCGTCTAAATGTCGAGCTTGTTGTCAAGGTCGAAGATTATTTAATCAATATTGAATTTAGGATTGTTTTTTTGAGGGTTTTGGCTTATTTGTTGTAAGGCTTTCGCAGCTTTTTCTTGCGTTTCTTTGTTGGGATAATTGTTTTTAATATTGCTTAGCGGTTGAATAAATGAACTGAAGTTCAATAATTTTGTTGCCTCTATACCAGCGTTGATCATATTTTGCGGTTGGTTTACATTAATCATGGATATGATTGTATTCTCATTCATTTGTAGCGAGTAAATTAAAACATCGGAATCTTTGTGATTTTCTATAATGACTTTTATTGAATTCGGTGTTCCAATTATTCCGAGTGCATATATGGTACTGTTAGAAACTTCTCTACTATTTGTTGTTTGTAGAATCGCTGCCATTTCATCAACATATTTATCACCATAGCCATCCTCTGCAGATTTAATAGCCGCTATTTGAACTGATTGTTCATTGTATTTGTCAGGATGTTTAAGAATATTACTGATTTCTTTCTCTGAGTTTTGAAATGTATAAAAAGCAACTGAAATAAGTATGATTACGCAAGAAACTATACCTATTCTAGAAAGAGAAATTAACATTTTTTTTCGTTTTGAAGGGTGGACAATTGAATCAATAAACAATCCGATACAATACCAAAAAAACACATTCAGTAAATAAAATAACCATATTAACATTTGATGTGAAATGAATCGTTTAAAAAAAGATGAATAATCCTCCAAAGCCAACAAAATTGGGCTTGTCAAAAAAAGTAATAAGTTCTTATCGTCATAGCCAAACAAATTAAATAAACAAATACCTAACGCAAACAAAGTAAGCCAAAAGCTAAAAAATTTGAATAGCTTCACCAATTATCACATCCTGTTCGATAACTTTTCTAATTGAATTAACGTTTCTTCTCTATCAAATGAGCTAAACCATCGGAAATCATCATCATCAATAATTCTGTAATGGTGGCTAATCATATTTAGCTGTATCCGAAATGAACCTTTTTTCTCTTCTTCTTTCCACCATACTTTACCGCCAAATGTTTTATCCTTTGAACGTACAAATCCATTATGAGCAATCGTTTCAATCACTTCTACTGGATCTCCGCCCAAAACCGATTGAATCACTTGGCTGTCACGGAACAAAGCACATAATGCCACCACATTTGTCCAGCCAGCAAGCATTCTTTCTTTTTCAATTTGAACTAATGTTTTCTTAGACACTCCCAGAACTTCAGCCATTTGATCTTGTGTATATCCTTTTTCAACTCGTACTAATTTCAATTTGCCTGAAAGGGTCTCGATTAACTGCTGTTTATCCATTAGCCCACCCCATATCGTATCATTATATACTTATAGTGTAATATTACACCATAAGTATATAATGTCAATATTCTCGATCCATATACAAACAATTCAAACATTCAGTTAACAGAAGGTTTTCTATTCTCGAAAAGAAAAAAGAGATGACGATTATGTCATCTCTCTTATAAAAAGCATTTGTTCATCCAATAGTTTAACCGTTCTTCTGAATCGACTCCAGATGCTCAACCAGTCTGTTCCAGGTATCTGTGATGCCCTGCAGCATGCCCATATCCAGCACCTGCTGCAATCCTTCAGCCGTCGCATATTCCGCGCGGTTAATGACCTTTGTCCCGCTATCCGTCTCGATGAAGGTCAGCGTTATGTTCGTTTCAGGCATATTTTCCGCCACGTTGCCCTCCGCATCGGAGAAATAATCCACATACACAATCTTCTCCGGCACGACGATTTCACGGTACACACCCTTGCCCCATGATTCCATGCCATAGTAATCGCCCTGGTTCTTATCCTCGCACTTCATGCAATAATGCCAAACCCCGCCTATGCGGAAATCAACATGGCATACCGGAAGCGTCCAGCCTCTCGGACCCCACCAATGCTTCAGATGCTCCGCCTGCGAGAACGCCTGGAACACCAGCTCGCGAGGGGCATTGAACACACGCTCCAAGATAAGCACCTTTTCCTCAACCTTGGATACCATTTGATTTGTCATTTTTAACATCCTCCTCGATTTCATTAGTTGGTCAAAATAGTCTGTCACAGTGTTCACAAAACTCACCTATCATCCCAAGGTCAGTCTTGCTGCTCTTACCGTGTTTCCTTGCCCTGCAGCTTCTGCAAATAGTCATCCAGGCGGTCGAACCGCTCCTCCCATATGACGCGGTAGCTCTCCAGCCAATCGTCCAGCTCCCTGAAAGGATCCGGCCGCAGCCTGTAGATCCGGCGATTGGCGTCCACCTGGGCCTCCACGATGCCAGCCTCACTTAGAACACGCAAATGCTTGGATGCTTGAGGCTGGCGCAGTTGCAGCCGTTCGGCGATTTCCCCTACGGTGAGCGGACGTTCGCGCAAAAGCTCAACAATCTGCATGCGGTTAGGCTCTGCCAAGGCACTCATGACGTTAGCATTCATGGTCATCATCCGTTCTCTTGCTGTAAATTGTACGCGTTCGTTATTGTTTGGAGTTTGTATTTTCTTGCTGATATCAATATACCACAACACGAATATTCTCGTAAAGGAATATTTAAAATGGATTTTGCCGCCGAGTTTCTCTTTAATAGATTATCTATCCTATAAATTATTCCCTCGTCACCTACAGCTACATTATAATCATGAATTATACGTGCAGCATATGTTTAGTATTCCATTTGTTGCATTCATTGTATTATAGGTATGCTGTATCCATTTTCTAAGGATGGGTGCGAGGAATGATTCATAACGGGGGGGGAAATGGATGAAAAAGTTAAATCTGCTTCTAGGCTTGATTTTCTTTATTACCTTGCTTTATTCACCAACCACGATGGCAAAACCAAAAGAAGCGGCGCAAGTATTGCTGTACGTAGACGGCCAATCCGTTGTCTATAAGAAGATAACGAAACAAGGGCGCACCGAAAATATGATTTCGCTGCGTGCGGCGGCTTCTGCGCTGCATCTAAACTTGACTTGGTCGGCTTCGAGTAAAGAATGGTTGTTATCAAGCGCTACCCATACCATTAAAGTAAAGCTTAATTCAACGACTGCTTACGTGGACAACCAGAAGAAAACGCTCAAAATGGCACCTATGCTGGATAATGGAACCTTGTATATCCCCATTCGATTCATTGTTGAATCTAGCGGTGGGACACTTCAGTACTATAAAGGCGATGATATGGCGTTGATCTGGGTATTGTCATCCGAACAGGAAGCCCTTAATAGCGCGCTACTGTCGGACAATGTGAAGCAGCTCAAGCATCTTCTAAAAGATTGGAGAGCCCTTACGATACCTATGGGCGTGGACGGTATGTTACCGTATGATTTTGCAACCGATAGCGTCGCGGAGACGAAAGTGCTGTTGGATGCTGGTTTCCCTATTAACTATCAAGAGTTTGAATACACTCAAATAGGTATTCCTAATCACGGTTATACACTTTTGCATAATGCAGTAAGTCATGGCCAGCTGGAAGTTGTCCAATATTTACTCGACAACGGAGCAGACCCGAATTTGTTCACAAAGACCGGATTTGCAGATGCACTCGGTTTGGCGAAGTGGGGAAAAAGCTCGGCCAGTGAAGGATTCTTTGATTATAAGAATAAGGACCGGGACGCCATGGTGCAAAAATATGAAGCCATTATTGCTTTGTTGGAGAAGCATATAAGTGAAGGTTTATTTTAAGGATGAAAATCAAAATTTTCTACTGACGAGCGCAGATATCATGCCAGGATCGATTGAAGTAGTAGGGACGCCGTGGTGGAATTAACTAACTTTTTTTGAACTTTCGTGTCCCGTCCCTCAGTTTAGTTTAAACGGCAACCGAAACTTTATCAATTGGGATGAAGGGATTTATTTTCTGCACTTATTACAGCCATGTTATAGAGTCGGTACAGGAATTTTACTGGTGGAGCGCCTTTTTTCTGGCTCAGGAGGCGAGATGGGCTGCGCTGAACGAGAAGATGCGCGAGCTTGGGGATCTCGAATTCGTTTCATTTTTGCAAGATGTTGAAGGTATGCTCCGCACCCGCAATCATCCCATTCTTCTGACTGATTTTCCCAATGTATCTCGTGATGATCTGGATTCGGACACTGAGCTTCACGTTTTCTTCCAGTCGGCATATGAGCGGCTAACCCAAGTCACCGTTGGCACAATTGAGCTCTTGGCTGCATCGATACGCAATTCACCAGATTTCTTCCTGACATGGAGCTAGATCGCACAAAGCCGCCCTAAACATGGCGTTCTTCTATCAAGTACACAAAGTAAAGGCTACCCAGATGCGCTGATTTTGTGGATCCAATACGCTTATCCTCATAATATCGGTATACTAATGCTATTTTGCTGCTTACCGGGCGGGCGTTACCCGTCAACCCCCAGAAAACATATCCCGATGCCGTATAGTTTAAATACAGCTGCAGCTAAAACAATAACATGAGGGTGGTAATCGGAATGAGTCAAAAACGAATAACAGAGCCAAAAAGAAATACTTTCTTTGCAAAGGGCGCTTTAATTAGCATGCTTGTATTCTGCGTTGGGACAGGCAGTGCGTTTGCTTCCGGGGAGGCGGCGGATCCGATACTCTCTCCTACGGTGACAACGAATGTATCGGCTGAGGTGGCCGTTTCGGAAAGCAAAGAGAAAACTCCAAACCTTTTGCCGGGGAATTTCTTCTATTTTATTAAAGTCGTCTATGAAAACATCAGACTATCGATTACGGCTGACGATTTGAAGGAGGCTAGATTGCTCGCTGAATTCGCTCAGGAGCGTCTTTCCGAAGCGACTGCCTTACATGCTAAGGGGGAAACGGAAAAGTCGGTTCAAGTCCTTCAGAAGTCTATTGAAAACCAGCAGCTTGCAATAGAATTAGTAGCTTCTGAAGCGGAAGAGGAGAATGAGGATGAGGATCTAAAACAGGCGGTAGAGGTTAAATCCGACTTGCAGCATAATATTTTATCTCTAACCGCTGCGCTGGAAAAGGTGAAAAACCCGCAAGCCCAAAAATCACTCTTGAAAAATATTATAAAGTCTTTCGGCCATTTGGAGAAAAAGCTTGCCAAGCTCGAAAATAAGGTTCAAGAAGAGCAAGCTTCCGAGCCTTTAGCTGACCAGGCGGTCGTTCCTGCTGACGCAAATCCGGATACCATTGTTTCCAGTGATGCCATTGTAGCCTCCTCAATCAAAACCGAGGCGGAGCAACAAACGGCTTTAAACAAGAAAACGAAAACGGAGAAGGACGCAAAGGCCAAGGAAACAAAGACCAAGGAAACTAAGATTAAAAAGGAAGCTAAGATTGAAAAGCAAGAAATGCTCATGAAGCAGAAGAAAGAACATGAAAATAACCGCAGTGAAAAAAATCAAAAAAACCACAACTAAAAATAAGTTAAAACGTTTAGAGGCCTGATACAATTTTAGGCCTCTAAACGTATTTCCTTCCTTTTATAATTTGATTTCGCTAGGGGCCGGGTTTAGCCCCCGTTCGCATGGACCGTTTCCAGCCCTGCATTTACGGTCTTCATGATATTGACCATATCCGTATAGGGCTGATCCTGCTGGTTTACCAAGCCTGTATTGAAATTCTCGCCGTCTTTGCGCCCGGTAACCGCTTGATCATAGTACTCAAACCAGCCCGAGCCGACAAACAACGGATGTGCCGTTTGGCTTTCGATGAAAGCTTTAAAAGCCGCGCCTCTGTCCGCGATACTAGCTGTTCTTGTAGACGCATTGATGGGCGATAACCCGCGCTCGCTAGTGCTGAATGTATATTCCAGATTCAACAGCGGTTTTCCGAAAGCTTCATATCTGGAAATCCATCCCGCATCGTTCGTATAAGTATCTACTGAAAAAGCATCCACAAATTCCATGGCTGCCGAATCCCAATCCAGACTGGTCCGCCAGGTGGGAACGATAGAAGAACCTAAGAACAAATGGTTCGTATCATATTTTTCGATAATATTACGGATCGTCGAGAAGTACGTTTTGGATGCCAGCTTGATATAGTCCGATACATCCGCAGCCGGAACTCTCGCGATTGCGATCGATGTATTCTTTAATGCGTCAAATGATTCGGCGCTCGTGCCAAGAAGCTGGTTGACCGAGTTAATGTCATTGTTATATCTTGGCGCAAGAAAATCCACAAAGGCGCCCTTCGCCGCAGATGTCGAATTATACGTCAAAATCTCTTTTACAATATCGGCCGACCATCCGGCCTCGTTATCGTAAGTGTAGCCGATCAGCCACCGGTCATTCCTCGCCTTTTGAAGCTGTGCGCTCAAGGCGTTGTCGATAATGGATTCAGCCTGCGGATCGAACACATCGTACGTCCATTGAATCCTTTTCAAAGTTGGCGGATCTTGCAGAACCTCTATATAGGGGAACGTGACATTATTAGGTCTGGACCACTTGCTAAAGGCATTAAAGCCCCAATTGATCAACCGCTTCTTGGTGATTTCCTCCCACTTCGACTCATAGCTGATGCCGTATTTTTTCATGACGTTGGCGACGACGAAGCTGACTCTTTCGCCATTTGAGTCATTGGAGTAAGCGGGAGCATAGACACTCGGATCGGGAAGCTCCTCGAACGCCCTCCGGGGAGTACCGTCCGTTTTCTTAAACGGTGTTCCGTATCCCCACTCCCATATGCTTGTCGAATCCACGCCCTTTAAAATGAATTTATAGCCGTCCGGCGTAATAAACCACCATTTATTATCGATTTGTTCAAGTCGGAAAAATCCGCTGCATGTGTACTGTCCCCCGCTTTTAATCCCGCCGTACTGATCATATTTTTTTCGTTCCAGCGAAACTTTCGCAAGCGCTATCGCCTCATTCGCATATTCCTGCTGCAATTGCGCGTCAGTTGTAACCTTTCCCGGCCACGTTTCATAAATCCACTGCCCGTATTTATCCACCATCAAAGCGTCTTTCTTAAGCTCAGTCAGCATCTGCTCTGCGGTAAAAGCAGCAGCCGGATTCTGCCCTTCATCGCCTGTGCCTTTAAAAATTTGCACTTCCGTGAGCGGGATATGCTGATAGGAGTGCGACCGCTTAATATCGATAACAATAAATCTGGCCGTCTTGTTGTTCATCGGGATGTTGACCGAATAGTTCAAGGCGGTTCCTGATTTTACATGCTTGCCGGCAATATAGTAATAATCTGTTGTAGCCTCGGAGCGGTATTTGACCGTAAATTGTTTAAACCCCCAATAGATGTTGGGTGAATTCAATACGATGTTTATGCTGTCCAGCGGGTAGTCCTTCAGCAGATCAAACACCACCTGCACCGTCCCTTGGGCGGTCGCGCTTCCCATCCATCCGGCATAGGTCGTTGTTAAGCCGTCAAAAAGTATGCCACCCTCTGACGATACCAAGCCGGTTGACCCTTTGTCGGGCAAATTACCTGCATTCGGGGCAGGGCCATAATAATAGTTTCCGGTTTTAAGCAGCGTACCTCCCGCGAGAGCTCCTCCGGCAGGGATGAACGATGATAACAGCAGGATTGCTAGAAATAGTTTAAAAGCATTACCTCGATACCATCTATACCATTTGTTCATAATTAACCTCCATCATAGTAGTCATCGATTTTGTTAAGACGGTTAATCATTCCTGTAAAGCGTTTATTTTCTCCACCTTCCGGCCTTCCGCGTCAAATTGCTTGATATATTCCACCAGCTCGGCAAAATTCACCCAAGAAATGCCTGTTTTCTGATCGGCTGCTCCATAAGACATAATCAGATCATCTCCAATAACTATTCCTCCCGTTGTAAATAAGCAAGGCGTAGGATAATCGCTCGGCATCTCCCACTCCTGGCTGGCGTACATCAATCGTTCGGAGCTACGATGCACTACAACCGGGAAATCGTTATCCTGCTCGCGCAAAATCATGAAGGATTGCGTATAGCCGAAGCTGGCGTCTTTCTTGCCATGATAAGAAACCAGCCATTCACCAGCCGAAATTTGGAGCGGCGCCCAGCTTGCCCCGATCCGATCCTCTTCCCAGTGGAATTTACACGTCCCCAGCAGACGGTGGGTTGCCCGGCCGCTCGTGAAATCCTCCAACTTTTCCGCCGCAGCGAGGTAGATCGACGGTTTCTTTGCCCCGGCTCCTTTTGCGCTTCCGGGACCATGGGCCCGTTGCCCGGAAGAGCATATGCAGCCGATCGGAAGCCGGGTCTTTAACAATAGCCGGGTTCAGCACCATTTTGCTTGCCCACTCGCAGTCTGGAACCGGCTCCGGGGTATACCGGAAATGAGGTTTCATCTATCCGTCTCCTCCGTCTTATGGAATTAAATCCTCCGATTTCGATACGGATCTGAAGACCGGCCGCCTATCCCTTAACGGCTCCAGAAAGCGGAGAACAAGAGCGGCAGCAGCAGCGCGAGCAGTGAATCCCGCTTTTTCATGCTCATACCATCACTCCCTTTCTAGAACAGCTTCGAATCGTTATCGACCCGGCGGACAACCTAATTGAAGAACAAAATATGGTGATCAGCCCCATAACCGACTGAAATAAGGTGACTGCCGCGGCATTGCTGTAGCTGTTCATATTCGTGGACCTCAAGGATCGGTACGTATACGTATCGATCACATCCGTAGCGCTTTCATAATATTCCTCGGAGAAACCCGTTAAAGTTGCAAGATAAATAATCGGTCCCCCCTGCTCCCTTCCATATGAATATGACCGTGAGCAGCCAAGGCCAAACCTCCGGCGTTTGAAACCAGGAGATCGTCTGGAAACCAAATTCCTTCAGCGAGCGATTAATCATGCCGTCCTGCCCGTTAAAGAAATTCATGACCATCAGATTAACGACGATAATGGAAATAAAATGCGGCAGAATGACGAGCGATTGCGTCACCTTTTTGAATAAGGAATGATGAATTTCATTCAGCAGCAGCGCAATACATAAGGAACATACAGTACCCGAAACAATGAACAGAAGATTCAAGTAAATCGTATTCAACGTAACCCCAGCCAATCCGGACCGGTGAAAAAAAGTCAGATTGTCGAGGCCCACCCATTCGCTCCCCCAGAGCCCCTTTGCCGGTGTAAACTGCTTGAAGGCCAATATATGAGCGGACATCGGCAAATAAGAAAAAATAATCACTTAAACAATGACGGGAATTGACATCGCGTAAAGCCATTTGTTCTTCCTCAGCTCCTGCAAAATCCCCATCTTAAGCTCTCCTTTCCTTTCTTCTTTACTTGCATATTACGCATGCGTGATGCCGTACGTATAGTCTTGAATTTCTCAATAGGTATGAACGGCAACACCCTGTGAATGTTCGATTTCTATCACTCGCGAAAAGTACGGAGTTTAACGATACTTGAGTAAATACACCAACTAGATGATGCGTGCTACTGGGCACAATTTTAAAAAAACCGGCCGGCCTTGTTTCAAGGCCGCCGGCTTTTTTGATGACTTACTTGTTCTTGCCAGCCAGATATTCATCCAGCTGCTTCTGATACTCCGCTTGAACTTTCTTCACATTGTCATAGGCCTTTTCCTTAAACTTGGCCAGACCCTCGTTCGGTTCCACCAGCCCCATCACGATCGGATTATAAAACTCCACGCCCGCATTGCTGAGTTGTGNCATCCAGCTGCTTCTGATACTCCGCTTGAACTTTCTTCACATTGTCATAGGCCTTTTCCTTAAACTTGGCCAGACCCTCGTTCGGTTCCACCAGCCCCATCACGATCGGATTATAAAACTCCACGCCCGCATTGCTGAGTTGTGCCACTTCATCGGCTACCGGGCTAGGATTGAAGGTGAAGCCCGTCAGAATATCCGTTGTGAAGTTACTCGGATCCATCTGCCACTTATTCAGCGCAATAACATCTTCAGGCAGGCTGGCATCAATAAAATTGCCCGCTTTGTAGGTCTAAAGTCTTTCCGCCATTTGGAGAAAAAGCTTGCCAAGCTCGAAAATAAGGCTCAAGAAGAGCAAGCTTCTGAGCCATTGGCTGACCAGGCGATAGTTCCTGCTGACGCAAAGAATTAAACAAGAAAACGAAACCGGAGAAGGAAGCAAAGGCAAAGGAAACAAAGACCAAGGGAACTAAGACCAACAAGGAAGCTAAGATTGAAAAGGTGGCTAAGATTGAACAGCAAGAAATGCTCATGAAGCAGAAGAAAGAACATGAAAATAACCGTAATCAAAAAAATCATAATAACAAATAAGTCAGAACGTTTAGAGGCCTGCTAACAATTTTAGGCCTCTAAACGTATTTTCTGCCTTTTATAATTTGATTTCGCCTGAGCCGGGTTTAGCCCCCGTTTGCATGGACCGTTTCCAGCCCTGCATTTACGCTCTTCATGATATTGACCATATCCGTATAGGGCTGATCCTGCTGGTTTACCAAGCCAGTATTGAAATTCTCGTTGTCTCTTCGCCCGGTAACCGCTTGATCATAGTACATAAACCAGCCCGAGCCGACATACAGCGGATGTGCTGTTTGGCTCTCGATGAAAGCTTTGTAAGCCATGCCTCTGTCCGCTATACTGGCTGTGGTTGTAGCCCCATTGATAGGTGATAACCCTCGCTCGCTAGTGCTAAATGTATATTCCAGATTCAACAGCGGTTTTCCGAAAGCTTCATATCTGGAAATCCAGCCCGGATCTTTCGTATAATTATCTACGGAAAAAACATCCACAAATTCCATGGCTGCCGAATCCCAATCCAGACTGGTGCGCCAGGTGGGAACGATAGAAGAACCTAAGAACAAATGGTTCGTATCATACTTTTCGATAATATTCTTAATCGTCGAGAAGTACGTTTTGGATGCCAGCTTGATATAGTCCGATACATCCGCAGCCGGAACGCTCGTGATTGCGATCGGCGTATTCTTTAATGCGTCAAATGATTCGGCGTTCGTGCCAAGAAGCTGGTTGACGGCGGCAATGTCATTGTTATATCTTGGCGCAAGAAAATCTACAAAGGCGCCCTTCGCCGCAGAGGTCGAATCAAACTTCAAAATATCTTTTACAATATCGGTCGTCCATCCGGCCTCATTATCGTAGGTGTAGCCGATCAGCCACCGGTCATTCCTCGCCTTTTGAAGCTGTGCGCTCAAGGCGTTGTCGATAATGGATGCAGCCTGCGGATCGAACACATCGTACGTCCATTGAATCCTTTTCAAAGTTGACGGATCTTGCAGAACCTCTATATAGGGAAACGTGACATTATTAGGCCTGGTCCACTTGCTAAAGGCATTAAAGCCCCAATTGATCAACCGCTTCTTGGTGATTTCCTCCCACTTCGACTCATAGCTGCTGCCGTATTTTTTCATGATGTTGGCAATGACGAAGCTGACTCTTTCGCCATTTAAGTCATTGGCGTAAGCAGGAGCATAGGCGATCGGATCGGGAAGCTCCTCGAACACCTTCCGGGGAGTACCGTCCGCTTTCTTATATGGCGTACCGTATCCCCACTCCCACATGCTTGCCGCATCCACGCCCTTTAAAATGAATTTATAGCCGTCCGGCGTAATAAACCACCATTTATTATCGATTTGTTCAAGGCGGAAATATCCGGAACCTGCGTACTGTCCCCCGCCTTTAATCCCGCCGTACTGATCATATTTGTTTCGGTCCAGCACAACTTTCGACAGCGCTTTCGCCTCATTCGCATATTCCTGCTGCAATTGCGCGTCAGTTGCAACCTTTCCCGGCCACGTTTCATAAACCCACTGACCGTATTTATCCACCATCAAAGCGTCTTTCTTAAGCTCAGCCTGCATCTGCTCTACGGTAAAAGCAGGAGCCGGATTCTGCCCTTCATCGCCTGTGCCTTTATAAATTTGCACTTCCGTAAGCGGGATATGCTGAAAGGAGTGCGAACGCTTAATATCGATAACAATAAACCTTGCCGTCTTGTTGTTCATCGGGATATTGACCGAATAGTTCAAGGCGGTTCCTGATTTTACATGCTTGCCGGCAATATAGTAATATTCCGTCTCAGCCTCGGGGCGGTATTTGACCGTAAATTGATTAAACCCCCAAAAGCTGTTGGGCGAATTCAATACGATGTTTATGCTGTCCAGCGGATAGTCCTTCAACAGGTCAAACACCACCTGCACCGTCCCTTTGGCGGTCGCGCTTCCCATCCATCCGGCATAAGTCGTCGTTAAGCCGTCAAAAAGTATGCCGCTCTCTGACGATACCAAGCCGGTAGCCCCTTTATCGGGAATATTGCCTGCATCCGGGGCAGGGCTGTAATAATAGTTTCCGGTTTTGAGCAGCGTACCTTCCGCGAGAGCAGCTCCTCCGGCAGGGATAAACGACGATACCAGCACAATTGCTAGAAATAGTTTAAAAGCATTGCCACGATAACATCTATACCATTTGCTCATAATTATCCTCCATCTAAATAGATTGACATTGTTGAGACAGTTAATCAGTTAAATAATCATGTAAAGCGCTTACATAAAAATACCTCTCCGTCGCATTAGAGCAACCGCGAGAACGTCTTTAATGTATGTATGCTTACACAACTACAGATATTCTTTTTATAGTAAATTAACCAATTTTACTAGTTAATACCTCTACTTCTCAATCTTACGGCCTTCTGCGTCAAATTGCTTGATATACTCTACCAGCCCGGCAAAATTCACCCAAGAAATGCCTGCTTTCTTATCGGCTGCTCCATAAGACATAATCAGATCATCTCCGATAACTATTCCTCCCGTTGTAAATAAGCAAGGCGTAGGATAATCGCTCGGCATCTCCCACTCCTGGCTGGCGTACATCAATCGCTCGGAGCTACGATGCACTACAACCGGGAAATCGTTATCCTGCTCGCGCAAAATCATGAAGGATTGCGTATAGCCGAAGCTGGCATCTTTCTTGCCATGATAAGAAACCAGCCATTCGCCAGCCGAAATTTGGAGCGGCGCCCAGCTTGCCCCGATCCGATTCTCTTCCCAGTGGAATTTACACGTCGCCAGCAGACGGTGGGTTGCCCGGCCGCTCGCGAAATCCTCCAACTTCTCCGCCGCAGCGAGGTAGATCGACGGTTTCTTTACCCCGGCTCCTTGCGGGAATAAGGCAGGCGTCATCGGGCGATGCAGCATTACATATTGCAGCTTCCCGCCAATCAGCATCTTGTTCGGGAACAGGAAAACGTCGCGGTTATCGCTGACATGGCCCTCCGTCAACGGGCATACATAGGCAAAGGCTTCCTCATAGCAGCCCTCTTTCAATTTATCCAGGTCCAGCTTATACAGCACGGTTACGGTCGGGTTGGAGCGGGCGGTCACGCGGAAAGGATCGTCACCTTCATGCACCCATTCCGGCACATAGTCGTTGCGCGTATCGACCGGCGGCTCCTGATCGATAAGCCAATAAGGGCCGGGCGGAAACAGTCGGCATGCCACGGACAGATACAGCTCCCCTTCTACCGGAAAAATGCGCGGATCTTCGATGCAGCCGTTCGAATAATCGCGTACGCGGTTGCCGTGTATATCCGTAATATAAATGTCTTCATACCGCTCATTCAGGGCAGGAGCAATGGCAGGCCGGGAGAAATCGGCAGTCCACGTTCTCCCCAGGTCGCTGCTCGCCGCATATCCGAGAAAGATCGGATAAGGTTCATGCTTGCCTTCTTTGCGCTTCCGGGACCATGGGCCCGTTGCCCGGAAGAGCATATGCAGCCGATCGGAAGCCGGTTCTTTAACAATAGCCGGGTTCAGCACCATTTTGCTTGCCCACTCGCAGCCCGGAACCGGCTCCAGCACCGGCTCCGGGGTATACCGGAAATGAGGTTTCATCTATCTGTCTCCTCCGTCTTATGGAATCAAATAAATACGATGTTCAAGATTGGTCCCGCTCCGCCAGTCTTGCCAATAAAAGCTTTTTCCTGCTGGAAGCAGATATTCATGTTCCCGCCTATCCCTTAACGGCTCCGATCGTCATCCCCTTGATAAAATAGCGCTGCAGAAACGGATACAAGAAAATGATCGGCCCGATCGTAATAACAACCGTCGAAAGCTGAACGCCTGTCGTCGAGACGGGAATATTGACATTCGCATTCAAATAATCCAGATTCTCCGAATTGGAAACGATTCTTCGCAGCATCATCTGCAGCGGATGATTTTGCGGATCGTCGATAAACATCAGCGCGTTAAACCAGTCGTTCCAATAAGAAAGGGCATAGAACAGGGAGATCGTCGCGATAACCGGCATGGAAATCGGCCAGATGATCCGGAAGAAGATATACAGCTCATGCGCACCGTCCACGGTTGCCGCTTCATTCAATTCGAAGGGAAGCGTCCGGAAATATGATGTCATCAAGAAGGCGTTGAAGGGAGAGAACAAGAGCGGCAGCAGCAATGCGAGCAGCGAATCCCGCAGGTTCAACCAGTTGGAAATGAGCAAATAATAGCCGACCAGACCGGGCGGAAACAGCATCGTGAAATAAATGTAGAAGGAAAGGACATACCGGTACTTTACCTTCTGATGGGCCGCAACATAGGAGAACATGGAAGTCATAAGCACGGCTGCGACAGTGCCGGCCACCGTAATAAAAACAGAAACGAAACTGCTGTAATACACCTGACTGCCCTGGAACAAAAAGCGGTAGGAATCAAGCGTAAATTCCGTAGGCAGCATACGAAAGCCCTTGACAATCTGGCTCTCCGCCGTGAACGACCCGATATACATAAGCCAGAAAGGAATAAAGCAAATCAGAGCGAAAATGCCGATGACTAGATAAGCCGCTGCGGAAACGGCAAGTTGCGAAGTATCCCTCTGTTTCATGCTCATACAATCACTCCCTTTCTAGAATAGCTTCGAATCGTTATCGACCTTGCGGACAACCCAATTGAAGAACAGAATGGTGATCAGCCCCATAACCGACTGGAATAAGGCGACTGCCGCAGCATTGCTGTAGCTGTTCATATTCGTGGACCTCAAAGACCGGTACGTATACGTATCGATCACATCCGTAGAATCGAAAAGCAGCGAATTGTCTCCGATGATGCCGTAAATCAAGCCGAAATCACCATAAAATATGCGTCCCAGCGAGAGAAGGGTCAGCACGATAATGGTCGGCCGCAGCAGCGGCAGCGTAATATACCAAATTTGCTGCCATCGCTTGGCGCCGTCGATTTTAGCGCTTTCATAATATTCCTCGGAGAAACCCGTCAAGGTTGCAAGATAAATAATCGAGCCCCACCCTGCTCCCTTCCATACGAATATGATCGTGAGCAGCCAAGGCCAAACGTCCGGCGTTTGAAACCAGGAGATCGTCTGAAAACTGAATTCCTTCATTAAGCGATTAACCATCCCGTCCTGCCCGTTAAAGAAATTCGTGACCATCAGATTAAGGACGATAATGGAAATAAAATGCGGCAGAATGACGAGCGATTGCGTCACCTTTTTAAATAAGGAATGATGGATTTCATTCAGCAGCAGCGCAATGCATAGGGAACATACAGTACCCGATACAATGAACAGAAGATTCAAATAAATTGTATTCAACGTAACCCCCAGCCAATCCGGACCGGTGAAAAAAAACGTCAGATTGTCAAGGCCGACCCACTCGCTTCCCCAGAGTCCCTTTGCCGGTGTAAACTGCTTGAAGGCCAATATATGAGCGGACATCGGCAAATAAGAAAAAATAAACACGTAAACAATGACGGGAAGCGACATCGCGTAAAGCCATTTGTTTTTCCTCAGCTGCTGCAGAATCCCCATCTCAAGCCTCCTTTCCTTTCTTCTGTACTTGCATATTACGCATTCGTGATGCCGTACGTATAGTCTTGAATCTATCAATAGGTATGAACGGCAACACCCTGTAAAGGTTCGAATTCTATCACTCGCGAAAAGTACGGAGTTTACCGATACTTGAGTAAACTCACCAACTAGATGATTCGTGCCACTGGGCACAATTTCAAAAAAACCGGCCGGCCTTGTTTCAAGGCCGCCGGCTTTTTTGATGGCTTACTAGTTCTTGCCAGCCAGATATTCATCCAGTTGCTTCTGATACTCCGCTTGGACTTTCTTTATATCGCCATAGGCCTTTTCCTTAAACTTGGCCAGACCCTCGTTCGGTTCCACCAGCCCCATCACGATCGGATTATAAAACTCCACGCCCGCATTGCTGAGTTGTNCATAGGCCTTTTCCTTAAACTTGGCCAGACCCTCGTTCGGTTCCACCAGCCCCATCACGATCGGATTATAAAACTCCACGCCCGCATTGCTGAGTTGTGACACTTCATTGGCTACCGGGCTAGGATTGAAGGTGAAGCCCGTCAGAATATCAGTTGTGAAGTTACTCGGATCCCTCTGCCACTTATTCAGCGCAATAACATCTTCAGGCAGGCTGGCATCGATTCGATCCAGCTTCGGATTCCAGCCCCATGCGAAAGGAATGCCCGCATAAGGGTTATCTTTGATCGGGTTATAAAGACCTTCTCCCGCATCTTCCCAGTTTTTCCCCTCTATACCATAGGCAAGTAAATCGTAATTATCCTTCTGATTCAGCCAATTAAGAAATTGAATGGCGCGTTCTTTGTTTTTACTGACCACCGGAACGGCAATAAAATTGCCCGCTTTATAGGTCGAGCTCAGCTTCATGCCGGTGTCGTATAAGGAGAAAGCTTCGGCAGAAGCTCCAGGAACCGATTTTTCAAGCGCCGAGCGGGTATTCAGATTGACGCCAAAATCGAAAAATGTGGAAACAGCCGCCTTTCCTTTGGAAAATTCCGCATTTTTAAGCGTAAGGGCGTCTTTGGCTAATATTCCGTTCTGATACAGCTTGCGATATTGCTCGAAATTTTTCATAATCATGGGGTCCATGTTATCGAAAATATTATAGACCTTTCCGTCGTTCCCTTTGGTGTACAATCCGGGATAGTTCAATACGGCGGCAAGGTTGGCCGTCGGATCAAGCATGTTTGCAAGCCTCAAGCCGATATGCTCCGGACCGTTAGGAATGAACGGAGTGATTTCCGGAACCTTCTCTTTCACCAAATACATAAATTCGATCAGCTCGTCATAGCTCTTGATCGGTTCGACACCCAGCTGCTCCCGAATGTCCTTGCGAATGACAAACGTCCATGGGCGGATGAAATTCACTTCAAGTGGGACCGCATACAATTTACCGTTTACCTTATTGGCTTCCATCAGCTCCGCGGAACGATTGCCCTTGATATCGGGCCCATATTTCTCGATCAATTCGTCCAGCGGTTCATAGAGGCCGGCGGCCATATTTTGCACCGGATTATTGTCCCAGATCAGATCGTAGTCTTCCGCGGAGGATAATGCAACTTGACGCTTCTGAAGAACGTCCGTCCATGGGATAAACACCACGTTCAGCTTCATATTAAGCGTACCCGCCAGACGCTTCTCCATCTCCGCCTTGACTTCATCCCAGCCCGCTGGCGGGTCTCCGGGGAACATGATCTTCAATGTAACCGGATTCAATTTTCCGTCCTCGGAAGCCTGCGGCGATTCACCTGTTTCGGAAGGAGCCGGCCCATTCGAACTGCAGCCGGCCAATATTCCTGTCAGGATTAGCGATACGACCATTAACAAGAACCCTCTTTTTCTTAACTTCATGGCTTTACCCCTCCTGCTTGATGATCATCCGGGCGGCGGCCGCGACGATTTCCGTCATGACCCGCTCATCCCGCTTCTGTCTGATCATACACGGGTTGTTCAGCTTCCGTACAGTCCGGTATCTAACAATTGGTACGAAAGCTGATAAATGGCAAGTATTCATTTTCCAACTGGCTGAAGTACGGATTTCTACTCTTTGGCTTGCATATTTTCAGTACGGTATTGGTTCGGCGTCATTCCGGTTGCCCGTTTGAACAGGGAATAGAAGGTGCTCTTGGTTTGAAAACCGGACTGTTCCGTTATATCGGCTACCGTCCAATCGGTCGTTGTAAGCAGCTTGATCGCGTACTCGATCCGTTGGTTTGTAATATAGTCGGATAATGAGCACTCAAAATGCTCCTTAAAGATTTGCCGGGCATAGTTTACAGATATGGATACATGAGCGGCAATGTCGTCCACGGAAAGCATTGGATTGTGAAGATGGTTGCGCACATATTCGATCATCTCGGCGGCGACCTCGTCCTTTCGGCTCGAGGTATTCTTCTTGCGGTGCTGGTCCATGATCTGCAGCAGCTCCCCGTACATCCACGAGTTTACTTCTCCAATGGTTGCAAATTGCTCCAAGAAAGTATGGATGCTCTTCATTCCTTGGAACGTCTTATAGTTCTTGAAGCTTTTCATAATCGAATAAATAATATGAGTCAGCTGCAGTTTGCATTCCTCATAGCTTAGCGCCTGCATATGCAAGGTAAGTTTATCCAGGTACCTCTTTAGAGCCTTATCGTTCTTAAGGTGAACGGAATAAATCACCTGCTTCAGCAAGTCTTCATCGAGCTTGCTGTCTTCGCCCAGCTGATTCCGCTCCAGATCTTCGGAGGTGAATACCCGATCCTCGTTATAAATGAATCCGATCAAAGTCAGTTCGTACATCCGGGTATAAACGGTGTGCATATTGTCTTCCATATGAAGTAAGGAGCTGACAGCCGCATGCAATTCCAGCTTCAGCCACCGTCTGATCTGAGCTCTTACCTCCTCCATCGCTGCGATGACCAGCGCCGTATCTTCACCCGAAGCGGACGAAGAAATAAGCGCCACGAGGTGATCCGAGCTGAAATCGGCCGTTTCCGCGGCAAACCCGTGATTCTCAAGAACTTCGATCATAATATTGCCCAGTGCATAGCGGAGCAATTTTCGCGAAGCGAAATCGTAACATTCCTTGAACCGCCCGTATGATTCCAGCCGTACGACCGCCATGCGGAAAGAGCCCGTCTGGAGGATTTTCGTTTCACTTCTAATAAACGCTTCGACGGGCCCTGAAGCTTTCGAATTGAGAATCCATTGACGTAAGAAATCCTCCTTCACCAAAGCTTTGCTGCTCTTGATCGACAAGTCCAATTGCTCGATCTGCTCGACCAGCAAATGGAAGCCGGAATGAATCCACTCAATCTCATTATTGGCATTCGCTGTCTGCGCCATCAGATGCTTCTTGCCGAGCTTGCTTTGTAGTTGAAAGGCCAAGTCGCTAATGGGCTTCAAGCTGCGGTAGGATTGCCAGAACAAGAACAACAACAAAGCGAACAGCAGAATGATCGAGGAAACGATAATTTCCGTCAGGATCTTGGTTATTTTCGCTTGCCATAGAGAGATAGGTGACAAATGATAAACCTTCCATCCTTCAATAGGAAGCTGTGCCGTCTGAATGGACCAGGTTTCATTGTCGGACTCCCATTTCCAGCCCTGTTCCGCCGCCTCCGGCTTATCCGTCCCCATGAGAGCTTCCGTCAACGCGGCATCCGTATTGCCCAGAATGAACTCCTTATCTGTCCCTTCAATAAAAATTTTGTTCTGATCTTCCTCCGATATTTGCAGCATGTGCTCATTCAGCAGCGGCTTGCTGAACAGAATCGCCACGAATCCATAATAGTTCTGATTAGGCCCGGCTGCCGGTACGACAAGCGCTAGATGCGATTTGCCCTTCACCTCATGGTTGACAAACTGCAGATACGGAGTTTTCTGACTCTTAATGTAATTCAGCATGGCCTGGTCATAGAAATCCTGTATCGTATAAATACTTGAGTCTGAAGTATAGATTTGGCCGAGATTGAAGTTGAATAAATAAATGCCGTCTATGAAAGGCTCGCTGCTCCTAAACTTCCTTACGCTTTCGGCCGCTTTATTTAACGCCAGTGGGGAATAATCATTTTCACTCATGTTGGTCCACAGTGCGATATTTTCATCCGAATAAATACTCAAGGCAAACTGACGCAATTTCTGTAAAGTAAATTGCGAGGTTTTCACGACCTGGTTCATTTTCTCTTGGTTAGACTTATTGATTTCATCCATTGCGCTTTGAGCGAACTGCCGGCTCAGGAACATGGTGAACACCAGGGTGAGCAAGCTTACTGCTATGCAAGAGTAAAGAAAAATGCTGGAATACGTCTTCTTCGGCTTTATCCAGCTCCACATTGACGTCTCCCCTCCTATTCCCGTAAAAAACAATAGGATAGTATACCTAACTTGTCCAGTATGAAATGTATTACAGAAGTCTGGATTTTATTACATGATAGAGCTTTCTTATCTAATTGAAAAGGTACACGCATTAAAACCAACTGCCAAGCAATCGATGCGGGTCTCGGTTAGTTCTAGGAATTAGCCAATATGCAAACCAAAGCCTGCGGTTTCTTCAGCGTTAGCTTGGACGTTGGATTTCGAAAAAAAAAGCTGCCGATTTGCCGGTAGCTGCTGGTTTTTTAGCTCTATGTTCGTTAGACTTCCTTTTGCAGCTATTCCAGGTGTATTGTATTCAATTTTACCACAATACGGTATACATGGGTTATATAATACTAAGGATTACTGCTCTTCAATTGGAAAGAGGAGCTGCCGCATAGCAAGCTCCTCCACTGTCGTTACCCGTCAGATTAATGATGCATGTACTTAACCCAAAAAACAAAATTAGATGATGTTACTGGCAATTTAGAAGACTTCATCAAATGTTTTATTAATGGATTCCCTATCATAATTTAATATCCAATCGTTGTATTTAAGAAAAATATCTTTAATTCCTGAAATTGAATTGGAAATCACATCGCATCCACGATCATCATAAATATGATAAATTGTTCCTCTTCTAATATTGAGAAAGAAAACATCGTGATGAATTGAAGGCTTGATCCCTACATCTTGGTTACAAATAGCTTTAATTAAATTGAGATAATCTAGCTCATTAACCTTACAATTGATCATATATCTAAAAGTATTGTTTAATTCATCTGGTATTTCATCTTCATCAGCAAAGACATCGGGAATAACATTAAGCTTTAGATTTCTTAATAAGTGTTTACTCTTAAGGTATTTTCGATATAAATTTACCTTTCTAACTTTGTTTTTTAGGTTATAAGCAAAAAAGGCATTTGTAACAATAATAATATCATCGTTTATCTCATTGATAGCTTTGAATAACTCAATAGCTCGTTTATATACACGTTCCATATAGAGATTTGTATCTAAATCATACGCATTTGAATCCCCAAGTTCAAATCGAATTCCTACATCCCAGTTGTAGAATAATGGTGTTTAACCTTTCCGGGATATAGGAGAATCCAGCGCCCGTAATCGTCCTTAACTTCGACTGCACTCGCACTCATGACATAAGTAACCGGGTTTAAAGTCAAGTAACGACCGTTCACGAGTGCTTGTAGAACACCATTTCCGTTGCCTGTATCCGTATATGCAAATATCTCGGAGGTTCCAACCCGATCTGCTGCTGCAAGCAGCGTTCCATCATCTGTAACGGTTAAATACTTTCTCGTTGCAAGCGAACGGAATGCGAAGCGGTTAGCATCCAGGTAAACCGCCTCGAAGCCGGTGGCGGCATCCGATTGCATGCCCGTAACGGCGAGCGGCGTCAATGAATCGTCTGCGGCAGCCAGCGTACCCGTGGCAGGATCCTTCAGCACCTTGCTTTGCGACTGAAGATTAACCGTCATCTTTACCGGCTCGGCCGTAGGGTACTGAGCATCCAGTAAACCCCCAAACGATGGGTGGTCTAAGTAAAAGATACCTACAGGCATGCGATCGATCACTTCCTTAGTGAACTTCAACTTCGACTCCGGAATACCGACCTCGTTGCGGAATAAATGCCAGATCTGTTCAAACATCGGCCGGTTTTGACTTCTATTTTTTGGCGATATCGTTAGGCCGGACAGCCACGAGTACCCTTTTCCCATATCCTCCAGAGTATAGCCGACACCAGGTATCGGCGTATACGGAACCTCGTTACCTAGATTATATTTGGCCGTATATTCGGCAGCCTTCACGAGGGGATAAGTTTCATTCGGATACGATACCATGTCGGCGCCGTACGGGTTACGGCTGCGCTGCGTATAGCCGATTTCCGCCGCCATCGTCAACAGACCGAGTCCAAGCTGAGCATGGGCTTGATCCCGCCCGCTTTCCTGCAGCTGACCCTCTTCGTTCTGGACGTAGTGGATAACGGATCCGTTTCCGTAGCCGTGTTTGAAGTAGTCCACCGCTTCGTTGTAAATCTCTTCGTTATTGCTCCAAATGCCCAGACTCATATTAAACAGAACATCAGCTGCGTCCCAGTTTCCGTTCGCCCAGCCGCCGTTCACATAACCGTAAGTTTGGGTAAGCGGATAAAATACATTCATCATCATGGATGTAAACCTGTCGATCTCCGCGTTCGTCCACCCCGCATCGCTGTAACGCATAATTTCCGCTGCGTTCAGAAGCTTGTAACCATATAAGCTTGCGGCAAGCTGGGCGTCACGCCCTTGAATAGACGTCAGGGAACCGGACCAGCCGTTTAAAATGCGCAAAGCAGCATCGGCGTAGGCACGGTCGCCGGTTACCGACCACTCGATTGCGAGCATAAGCGCTGCCGAGGAGCTGTTCTGCAGGTCGGCGTTCCCCTTGTTTCTATTAACCGGGTCATTACGGTATACCGTTGGATAAAAGGTATTCGAATAAGTAGGGTGAGCGAGTTTATTCGTTTGCATCAACTGCCATTCGGGGTACCAGGGTGATTGGCGCTTGGCGACTTTGTCCTTCATAAGTGCCAGATCCTCTGCCGTATAGAGCATACCAGGATGCAAGAATGAAGCGGAGTCCATTGATTGGGCCGAGCCAATCGAGGGCACGGAAGACAGCAGCATACACAGGATCAAAACAAGAGTCAGACGTTTTTTCGTTACGAGTCGTACCGATCTCATTACATTAACTCCTCCAATTTTTAAGAAATCGCTTTCATGAATAACGTTATCATAACCATAGACCAACAAGAATGAGGTTTTTTAAGCGGGAATTGCGGTTTTTAAAGAAGAAGGAATGAACGCTACAGTTTAATTTCTGATAAACTGTTCCATCCAAGTGCAATTTCAACTAAGCTGTCTCACCAATTATGATTTCCTTCTGTCCAATAACCCTCCCCCCTAATGCTTGGTAGAATCCCACTGATGGGTTATCATTAAGAACCCAGAGCATTATTGAGGAATAGTTATTAACTTTTAAGGAGTTAACAATTACATTTAGTAGTAATTTACCAATTCCTAATCCCTGATGATCCTTCATCAAGTATATCGCATATAATTCCCCGTCCTGTTTAAACTCATCGTTACGACTGCGACCACCATTTGCAAATCCAATAATTCCGCCATTAATGTCTTCAGCTACATATATTTTCTCATCATCATTAGGATTATTAAATGTCCATAACCAACTGTTTTTCCGTTTTTCCACCGACAGTTCTGAAAGAACTGAGTCGGAAATAATTCCTTTGTATGTGCTCCTCCAACTGTCAATATGAGCAATAGCAATACCTTCAGCATTGTTCTCCGTTAGCGCAACGCTCATTTCACCTCAACAGTAATGCTCCCGAACAGGTTGGCGTCTAAATAAGCATCCAGTTGCCAAACCCCAGGCTCGGGCAGTTCCATTGAAGATGGTACATGACCATCCGCGCCATTATTAGGACCTCCGATAGGAGTAGGATTATCCAGCGTGAAAGGGTTTATTTTTTCACCAGTATTCGTGTTGACAGCTTCAACTCTAAAATTTGCGCTCAACTCTTCTTTTGTTCCCCAAAAATGCCACATGTGCTTGTTCGGCTTCCCCGCAATGAATTCGGATCCCAAAATCCCGATCTTCCCTTCGATTCCTTGCATTTCAAGTCCCTCGCTTGTGAAAGTCGGACTGATTTCAACGGCGGTATTCGCAGCTTCAGTACAACCACTGAAAATAAACAAAACAGCTATTAATAGACAAGTACGGTAAATATTCAACATCAATAACCCCCAAAATTATTTTCCAAATAATAGTATCGAAGTATCCCTTCTTCCAGAAGAATAACAAGGAACGGTAAGATCAAAAGTGTTTACTCTCCCTATCCATTCATAGAAATTCCGTTGATTTAGCATTGTTTGGCCCCACCGAGCCAACTCAGCGTGAGATAAAAATAACATGCAGTCTCCAACAGAAAACCACCAAAGATAGTTTTCTTTTCGCAAACAAATTAAACAGGATGATTCCCCATTTAATTTCTTACAAGCTGTCAAAAATTGATCTGATGTAAATATATCTATAATCGTCTTCTTAATATCTTGAAATATTTGAGGAACTGGGCTTGACAGAGTTTTATATAGCGACTCGTGTTGTGCTTTTAAAACGTTAATTATTAATTTAGCGCTATCACATGTTGCATGAGCATCAAGTAAGACAGTGAATTCCCAATTTTGTTCAGCACTTGACCAAACAAGGAATCCATCTTCATTCTTATTTGCTCCCGCGTTTGTGTTTCCACCATAGCGTCCTACAACTAAGTGGTCATGCATCTCTATGTTTGGGCAATCTAGGTAAGGTTTTTCAGATCCAATCCAGCTGATCTTAGATATCCTGGATAGATGGGACATATCACCGAAAATCAAGATAATAGCGCCCGATCATTGGTATCGGACCAGCATATCGGAGAGCCTTCTACGGATCGCTTCTTTCAATTCAGCCGGCTCCTCCAAGACGGCCTCATCCCCTAGTCCAATGAAGAACTCCGTGAAAAAAGGGATGTCGTCGCGGGACACGTCCTTATCGATCGCACCGCTTCCGTCTTCGCGCACATGCAGCATTGGAGCAAGCCACAGCTCGGCTTCGCAACGCTGGACGCCGGATCGGCTCAACCCCGCGCGAAGGCGAACAGGCTCCCGCGGTTCTGCAGCATCCCGCCGGCTGAGGCGAATGTCGCCCAGTTCAAGCGGCTCTGTACCGGACGCGTCATACGCCGCCTCACGAATCCGGTCGCACCGGAACACACGGAAACCCTGGCGCAGGAAGCAGTAGGCCGTACAATACCAGAAACCATTGTTCGCATAAATACAGACCGGCTGAATCTGGCGGCTACTCGCCTCCTCCTCCTTCGACTCGTATTCGACGATCAGCACCTTCCGGTGTACAGCCGCGTCAAGAAGAATGGCCAAGCAAGGGGAATCGCCCCTTCTTGTCGGTGTAACGAAGTCGACCCGGTTTTTCATGCCGTCGATTCGATCTCTAACGTCCCCGGGCATATGGAGATAGAATTTGCTCAGCGCCGAGGCGGATTCCGCTTCGAACGGTAGCGAGGAGTAATGGCGCAATGCGTGCACCGCGAAGAACATCGCCACGGCCTCTTCCTCCGTGAAAGCGATGGGAGGCAGTACCCTTTCCCTTACGACCTGATAGCCCCCATGCGGACCTACTTCCGAATAAAGGGGAACTCCGAGCTCGCTCAGCTCCTGCAGATCCCTTAGAATCGTGCGCTTTGAGACCCCGAATTCGTCGGCAAGCTCCTGAACCTTGAACGCCGCTTCCGGTTGACGGTCATCATCAGTTCCATCAGCCTTTTGGACTTGAGCATCCTGAATACCTCCCTTTTTATAAATAAATGAGTGACAGGTTCTGTCACCATTATGCCTTACGATAGAAACAGCAAGCAACACTATACCAATAGGAGTGATCGACCATGCGTAAATATGCCGCATTATTCTTCCTCATTATGTTCATGATTGGAACCGATACTTTCCTTATTTCGCCCTTACTCCCGACACTGCAGACGCAATTTGGTGTCTCGACGGGGATCGCCGGATGGATGCTCGGCTCCTACACGCTCGGATCGGCCGTCTTCGCCCTGATCGCCGGGCCTCTGTCTGACGGATGGAACCGAAGAACCGTTCTGCTTAGCGGCTTGCTCGGATTCTCCATCTCGACGATCCTGTGCGGCTTCGCGGACAGCTTCTGGACGATATGCCTATTTCGCTTCCTTGCCGGTGTCAGCGCGGCGTTCACGGCACCCCAGGTATGGGCATCCATTCCCGCCATTATGCCGGCGTCCAGAGTATCGAAGACGATGGGTATCGCCTTCGCAGGACTAGCTGCTTCGCAGGCATTTGGCGTGCCGATCGGAAGCTGGCTCGCGGTCGCCCATTGGTCCGTTCCGTTCTGGACGATTGGAATCGCTTCGTTGCTGCTCATCGCCGTCGCCTTTTACTCGATGCCCGACATGAAACCTAGTACGCGCGAGCGGACGTCAATCCTTCGCCGGTATCTCCCGCTGATCACGAGCGGCAAAGCAAGGAGCGGCTTCCTTGCCTACCTGCTCCTTCACCTAGGCAGCGGTACCGCATTTGCCTTCGTTGGCAAATGGATGGCCGATCGCTTCGAACTTCCAATTGGTCAGATCGGTACCGTGATGATGTTCCTCGGATTCGGCACTCTGCTGGGAAGCATGATTAGCACATATGCGATCCGAAAGCTGGGCCATGCGAACGCGGTCGTAGTAGGAATGTCGATGCTCATGGTACTATACACAGTTATGCCCCATCTGATGAACCTCCCTATCGTGACGATCGTCTATCTAATCATTTTCGCGACGCTTGGGATTATATTTCCGATTGTCATGGGGATGCTCACTTCGCTAAACGCCTCCGTCCGGGGAACCATTTCCAGCTTGGCCAACTCGACGATGAACGGCGCGAACACGCTCGGCGCATGGATAGCCGGCTTGCTCTATGTCCAACTCGGCGGATATTCGTCGATCGGCATCTTCTCGGCGGTCTGCATTGCGCTCTCGCTCGGGACGTTCCTGTTCGGCGGCGTCCTAGGGAGAAAATCGGCGCGTACTGGCGCGGAATCGGCATCCGCTTCCTAGGCCGAGAAAGGCAAAGAGCAGTCCCTCAGTGGCCATGTGCCGCCGAAGGACTGCTCTTTCGTTGCTCCGCTGAACGGTTGTTAGATCCAGCCGAGTTTGCTAACCAATCCATATAGCTAAGAATACATATATAAGCTAAAAAGGATTTAATTTTTATAAGCCAATTTAACGATTTTATAGCCAAAAATGCATACCAGAATGAGTCCTAATGTATCTAAAATTCCTTGTATTTTAGAACCAATCAAGTCTCCTCCACTTAACGAATTTAAAACATCGCTAACAATAAAAATATGGGGCTTAGGAAGAAGCATTAAAACCACCCCTACAACAAATCCAATAAAAAGATTTAATATTTTTGGCAGAATAATCATCCCTTTCTGAAACAAACGCTTTTGTAACAGGTAGAGTTTTATCCAAATTAATTATATATTTAGCTTTAAAAAGAAAATGACAGCCGTCACTGTTATGATGCTTAAAATGGTAGAAACAAACACCGATTGCGAGGCGAATTCCGACTCGTTATCAAATTCAACCGCAAGCAGCACGCTGCTGAGAGAGGTCGGTACGGCCGAGGAAACGATCAATGCCGCCGCCGTTAATTTATCCAGTCCCATTAGCCATACGATCAGCCATGCCAGCAGCGGTCCGGCAACGAGCCTCAATACAGCCGATAAGCTTACATCAATAAAAAGGGACCGTTTGATTTTCCACTCCATACTGCCCAGCTGAACGCCGAGCGTAATAAGCGCCGTTCCAATGAATGCACTCGATAAATAGTCGATCGGCGTAGCCACTGACTGGGGAATCGTGACATGTAAGTTTCTTAAAAGCAGCGCAACCGGTATGACGTAAATAACGGGCATGGAAAGAATCGTACGCCTGATAGCCCGCATATCGGCTTTGTGCGCATTCACATTGTAAATACCGTACGTATTCGGCACGAGCGATTGCATCATCATAATAATGATCTGTATAGCCAGCGTCTTCTCGTTTCCTGCAAAAGCGAGCTGGTTGAGCGGTATGCCATAGTTTGCGCTATTGTAGAACAGCACACTGTTCCGCATCGCGCTTTTCATGCCCGGACTATACCCTCTTATTCGTATGACAGCTTCTACGATGATATATTGCGCTACCATAAACAATACTAAAAAGAACATGATTTTGCCGATTAACGAAACCGAGATCGCCGTATTGTACAGTAAATCAAACATAATGGCCGGTGAAAACAAATAAAAATTCATTTTGGACAGCGTCTTGATATCCAGCTGAAAAGCTCTTTGAATGATAATGCCAAGAGCTATCATAATAGCCATCGGCAGCACATTCGTCATTAAAATATGGAAGAAAATATTCATTGCTGCATCTGCTTCTTTCTATAATAAATTGTGAATGAGCCCGGAATGCCCCTTCTAAACCGCTTCACTAATTTTAATAGGTTAGTGCTCAATTAAGCAAGAAAACGTTTTGCCGCCATATCAGACCTAAGCATCGTTCACCGCCGGGCGGTGTAATTTGATTCTATGAAACTATTTGCATAAGGTTATCCGAAAACGGCGATTTAGTTTGATTTCACTTAATAATATAGCATTTTGGGAGAGCGGCTTCTAAAAATGACCGATTACGTTTGCAAAATAGAGCTATTCCTCTTGCACAAATCCAAAAAACAAAAAAGGGTTGTCTCAAAAGGTCTAAAAACCTTAAGAGACAGCCCCCTCAGATCGTTCACGCCTCTACAGCTGCTGTTCCTGCTGATACAGCACAGTCGACAAGTAACGCTCGCCGTTACTCGGAATAATAGCGACAACCCGCTTGCCCGCACCCAGCCTCTGAGCCAATTGTATTGCTGCGTAGATGGCTGCTCCGGAAGAAATGCCGCCTAGAATGCCTTCCTCCTTGGCCACTCTTCTTGCCGTTTCGAAAGCATGCTCATTGCTTACCTGAATAATTTCATCATAAATTTTCGTATCCAAAATCGATGGCACAAAGCCTGCTCCGATACCTTGAATCTTGTGCAGCCCCGGAGCCCCTCCAGACAGAACGGGCGATGAAGCCGGCTCAACGGCTGTAATTTGAATATCCGGGAAGCGATCGCGCAATACTTCGCCGGCGCCCGTAATCGTGCCGCCGGTACCGACGCCCGCGACGAAGCCGTCCAGCTTGCCGTCCAGTGATTCAATCGCTCTTATAATTTCCGGGCCGGTCGTTTCCCGGTGGATTTTCACGTTGGCCGGGTTATCGAATTGCAGCGCCGGAAAATAATCAGGATGCTTCGCTTGCAGCTCCTGCGCTACCCGAATCGCCCCCTTCATGCCTCCTGCTCCCGGCGTAAGTACGATTTCTGCGCCATAAGCCCTCAGCAGATTGCGGCGCTCCAAGCTCATCGTCTCCGGCATAACCAAAATCGCTTTATAGCCTCTGGCCGCCGCAACCAAGGCAATGCCGATGCCCGTATTGCCGCTTGTCGCTTCGATAATCGTATCGCCCGGCTTCAGCTTCCCTTCGCGCTCTGCCTCTTCGATAATTCTGATCGCAATTCTATCCTTTACGCTGCTGCCCGGATTAAAAAACTCCAGCTTCAAGTAAATTTCCGCGCTGCCGTCCGGTACCGTCTTGTTTAATCGCACCAAGGGCGTGCTTCCTATCAAATCGGTAATATTGTTAACTGCTAGACTCATCTTATCTACCTCCTATTATTGATGAAATGCCCTGCGGCATGTGCCGAAATCGGTATAGCGTAAATGCAGTCGGTTACACCGCGATATTGCCTTGCGAATGCTCATACAGCTCTTTATAATGCCCGTCATGCTCAAGCAGCTGCTGATGATTGCCCTGCTCCACGATTTCGCCGTGGCTCATCACAATAATTCGGTCCGCTTGCATAATGGTAGACAAACGATGCGCAATGACGATCGTCGTTCTGTCCTGCGAGACGACATGAAGAGCATTCTGAATCAATTGCTCCGTATGGGAATCCAAATTGGCGCTCGCTTCATCCAAAATAAGCACCTTGGGCTTAAAGACGATAATTCTTGCAAAAGAGATCAACTGACGCTCGCCTGCGGATAGGCCGCTGCCGCGCTCTGACAGCAGCGTATCATAGCCGTTTCTCAGCTTCTTAATAACCATATCCGCCCCGACAAACTCGCAGGCGCGAATGACTTCCTCGCGGGAAATCGAGCTGTCGAACATTCTTACGTTTTCGATTATGCTTCCGGAATAAAGATATGGCTCCTGCTGCACCAGCCCGACTAACCGGTGGAGGGTCGCTTGCGGAATATCTCTCACATCCGTCTCATCGATCCGAATGCTTCCTTCCTTCACATCATAGAACCGGCACAGCAGGCTGATTAATGAGCTTTTGCCCGCCCCGGTCGTTCCTACGACGCCAATAAGCTCGCCGGAGTTAATATGCAAATCCAAATCGCGAATGATCGGTATCCCTTCCTCGTAAGAAAAGGAAATGCGGTCAAAGTCGATGCGGCCCTTCACCTGATCCAAGCTAAAGCCGGGCAGCGAAGCCTGGCGTTCATCCGCTTCATCATCCGTTTCCGGTTTTTGCAGATCCACCGGCTCCAGCTCGCGATCCGTAACATCCGGCTTATTCGCGAACACGCTCCAAATTCTTGTAATGGCGACTGTTGCGGACTGCAGCGTATTCCACTGCTGCGTAATCGTATTAATCGGTTGAAAAAACTGGCGGATATACGTAATGAACGCATACAGGACGCCGAATTCAAGATGCTGGCCGAGCACGGCGTTCCCGCCGGTCCAGGTAACGAACGCAATCGATAAATTGCTCAATATGTCAAAGGTGCGGCCAAAGACAACATTCGTCCGAATTTCCCGGATATTAGCTTTAAAATACAAGCCGTTGCGCTCGTTGAACTGCTTCTCCTGCTCCTTCTGCTGATGGAACACCTGAACCAGGTTCATCCCCGACAGATTCTCCGCGACAAAAGCGACCAGACGGGACAGTCTCGTTCTGGCAAGCTGATAGGTCGTTCTCATAAAGGAGCGGAAGGCGATCGCGATCACCCAAATAATCGGCAGCAAAATAAGACAATAAAGCGCCAGTCTCGTATCGAGCTGAAACATCATGACGACGATAAAAATTAGCGTAAGCCCATCCCTGAACAGACTAAGCAGCACCTGATTAAAAAACTGGTTCAGCGCCTCTGTGTCGCTTGAGACATGAGTGATGAGACTGCCGCTCGACATGCGGTCGAAATAGCGCATGGACTGCTTCAAAATATGGCCAAACAGCTGCTTCCGAATGCGCGACACGATGCTTTGCCCGATATTTTGGAGCAAATTGTTTTGCAAATACGTGAATAACAGGCTGGATAAAGATAATCCCAAATAAATAGCGCAAATCGTAAGCAGCCCGTTGTAATCGTTTTTGCCGGACAGCAAATTGTCATCGATCGCGATCTTCATTAAAAAAGGCTGCAGCAAATCCGAAAGGATAGCGATTAGCGTACAGCAGAATACAAGGGTAAACGCCCAAAGATGCGGTCTCGCATAGCTGGAAAGCGTGCGAAAGGCCGATACATATTCCGGCTTCTGTTCCGGCAGGTTAGGATCAGCCTTCTGATCCGCCTGCCAATTATGAATGGCTTGTGCCGGTCGCATGTTGACTCCCCTCCTCCTGTATGGCATGAAGTGTCGCATAGAGTCCTTGCTGCTCGAGCAGCTCCGTATGCGTGCCCCGCTGCACAATCACGCCGTCATCGAGCACAATGATTTCATCGGCGTGCTTGATCGCACTAATGCGGTGCGCAATAATGATAGTCGTTTTATTTTGTCTTTCGGTTTGGATCGCTTCAATAATATCCTTCTCCGTGACGGCGTCCACTGCGCTGACGCTATCGTCGAGAATCATAACCGGAGCATCCTTCATCATTCCGCGGGCTAAGCTGGTACGCTGACGCTGGCCGCCGGATAAGGTCAAGCCGCGCTCGCCCAGCCGCGTTTCAAACTTATTCGGCAAATCGACGATATTATTGTAAATTTGAGCAGACTTTGCGGCAGCCTCTACGGATTCGAGATCCCGCCCGCGATCGGAGAAAGCGATATTTTCTCTGATCGTCGTGCTGAACAGAAAGCCGTCCTGCGGGACATAGGCAATCTGGTTCCGCAGGCTTTCCAGCGTCATCTCCCTCACATCCGTCTTTCCATACCAAACCGTTCCAGGCGGCGGATCGTACATGCGGAGCAGCAGCTTCATAAGCGTCGTCTTTCCGCTGCCGGTACGGCCGATTATGCCAAGCGTCGATCCCGGCTTAACGCTCAGGTTGATATCTTTAAGCACAGCGATGTCAGCTTGATCGTACGCGAACGACAAATTCCGGATCGTGATGCCCGCATCAAGCAGGTTTACAGCTTTAGCATCTTCCGGTTCAACAATTTCCGAACGCTGAGCTAACAAACCGTTCAAACGCTCCAAAGAAGCTCGCGAGCGTTGAATCGAGTTAATGACATTGCCGATTTGTTGGAGCGGATTCATCAGCATGCGAATGTAGAGCGTTAAAGCGACGAAATTGCCAAGCGTAATCTGCTTCGTAATCGTCAAATAGCCACCAAAGGCAAGCGCGATGATCAAAGCGATCGCACCTAGAAACGGAATCAACGCCTGAAAAAAGGATGAAACGCGTACCAGCCGCAATTGATTGAGCCGGATTTGGTCCACTGTTTTGCCAAAACGCTCGTTCATAATGTTTTCAACCGCAAATTTCTTCGTTACCCGAATGCCGCCAAACTGCTCCTCCGCTGTTTCCGTCATCGTGCCGAGCGCTTCCTGCACCTCAAGCGACCTCTTTCTAATAATCGGCCCCAAATATACAACGATTACAGGGATTAGCAGGAGCGGAAATACGGAAGCCAAAATCAAATAATAAGGAATGTGGCTGACAAGCATCATCGTAACTGCCGCTACAAGCAGCATCGATGCGTTCGCGGTCGAATTGACTCCCATGGAGATCGACTCCCGAACCGCAGTCACGTCATTCATAAAATAACTGAGCAGCTTGCCGACGCCGTTTTTTGAATAGAACCTTTCGCCCATTTGTGTAAAATGCTTGAAAAGCCCTCTTCGAACGAGAAATTCAAACCTTCGTCCCACGTACATAATCAAATACATCGCTAAGCCGTTAAACAGCACATGACCAACGCCTATTAACAGCAGCATTAAGCTGTAATCGACAATCAGCTTGCCCGTTAAGCCGCCGATTTGCAGCTTATCCGTAAACTGACCCAATACCTTCGGATAAAAAACGTTAATCAAATTAGAAATCAAATGGAAAAAGATCGATAACAGGTATACATACCACGTTTTCCGAAAAAAATCTTTCAATATTCTTTTTGATTTCAAAAAACGACCACTTCCTAGTAAAAGAATGTTTTACGATACATCCGTTTGCGGAAATTGCAATTCATACAGCTGACTGTAGCGCCCTTGACGGTTTAGAAGCTCATCATGCGTTCCGTTTTCTACGATCTGGCCATGCTCCAGCACATAAATCTGATTCGCCTGCTGAATCGTCGATAAGCGATGGGCAATAACAAGGCAGGTACGGCCCTGCAGCAATTGCGCCAAAGCATCTTGAATGTATTGCTCCGACTCGGTGTCAAGTGAAGCCGTTGCCTCATCAAGGATTATGACCCGGGGGTTTTTCAAAATCGCCCTTGCAATGGAAAGCCGCTGCTTCTGTCCGCCGGACAGCTTCACGCCGCGCTCGCCGATTTGCGTTTCATAACCCTGCGGGAATGAATCGATAAAGCCGTCGGCATTCGCCGCATGAGCTGCAGCGATGACCTCCTCGTCCGTCGCCTGATGGTTGCCGTAACGGATGTTCTCCCCTATCGTTCCGTTGAACAAAACGATATCCTGCGATACGATTCCGATTTGCTCCCTGAGCGAGGCCAACGTAATATCCTTCAACGAATAGCCGTCTATCGTTATTTCTCCCCCCTGAGGATCATAAAATCTAGCAATAAGATGAGCAATCGTCGTTTTACCTGAGCCCGATGATCCGACAAGCGCGGTCACCTTGCCCGCCTCCAGCTCTAAGTGAAAAGCGTTCAAAACGGCCGAATCGCCGGAATAAGAAAAATCAATATGATTAAAAACGATATGCCCGCGTACCGGCGGCAGCTTAACTGCTCCCTTCTTCTCGACGATTTCTGCCTTCGTGTTCAAAACCTCCATAATTCGTTCGTAGGCAGCAGCCGATTGCTGAATCGTATTCATAATCCGGCTAAAATGACGGACCGGATTTTGCAACAGCCGCAGGTAAGCGATAAAAGCAACGATTGTGCCAACCGTCATTTGATCCTTCATCGCCAGCCAAGCGCCGAATACAAGCACGATAGCGAGGCCGAGAAAATTCAGAAAATCAATAATAGGCTCATAAGCGGCCCGCAAGCGGGTCACCTGAATATTCGCATCCATATTCCGCCGGGTACGCTCCGAGAATCGGTCCGACTCATAGGACTCGGCGGTAAACGCTTTGATAAGCCGAATGCCGGTCAGTGTGTTTTGCAAATGGTCGCTGACATCGGCTACGGACTCCTGCACGGTCCGAAACGAGGAGCGCATTCTTTTGCCGAATATTTTGGTCGTCAAAATCATAAACGGGAAGGTTGCGAGCAGAAGCAGCGTTAGCTTCCAATCAATCCAAAGCATATAAACCGCAATAGCCGTAAAGGTGAAGAAATCGGTAAATAATTGCATCATGCTGGAGGAGATCATTTGCTGAAGAATGCTTACATCGTTCGTGACCCGGGACATCAGATCGCCGGTGCGATTGCGGTCAAAGAAAGAAACGTCCAAACTTTGCATATGCCGGTATAAATCATTGCGAAGATTATAAAGCACTTTCTGGCCAACAGAGGCCATGAGGGAAGTACTGGTATAGCGCAGGGCGCCTAGCGCTAATGCCGCGCCTAATACTCCGCTGCCAATAAGAAGCAGCTTGCTAAAAAGTTTATCCGGAATAATGTGGTCTATCGTATAACGGGTTAATTGCGGAACGATGAACTCCAGCAGCGAAATCGCTATAACGCAAGCTACAGCAGCGATCAGCGAGGGCAATTGCATACGGGCATGGGTATATATTTGCGCGAACATGCCGTATATGCTGGCGGGCTTCGCCTTCTCTCCGGTTCCAAACCGCCTCATGCCGCCGCCCTGCCTAAACATAGGGGTGGAATTGTAATGGTCGTTCATGTTTGTTCACCCTCTTTGCTGCCGCTTTCCGCATCCGCCGCGATTTGGCGAAGCGAGAGACGCAGACTACCGAGGATGGCCCGCAATTGCGCAGCCTTGCTCCCGTCGCTCACGACGGCCCGTTCTGCCGCCTTCAGCAAATGCAGCAGCTCTTTGCCGGCCGGAGTTAACCGACGGTTCGGCTTGTTCCGGTCACATGGGGCGCCATCCTCCTCTGCCCAGCCTTGCTCCCGGCGGTCGGGCCCGTTAACGGCAGCTTCCTTCTCTTCAAGCAAATAAGCCCGACCGTTATCCGTAATTTCAAATATTTTCTTGCCGTCCTGCTTGGAGGACTCCACCAGTCCCTGATCCCGCAGCATTTGCAGGGTAGGATATATCGAGCCGGCACTCGGCTTGTAAGTGCCTCCCGATTGATCCTCAAGCGCCTTCATCATTTGATAGCCATGCATGCTCTCCTGCTCTAGCAGCTCCAGCAAAGCATATTTCACCCCGCCGCGGCTAAAATACCGTCTGCCTGAACCGTAAACTTCCCTTTCATTGGCATGATGCAAAAACAATCGTTCCTCTGGCTGCCATTCATCCGTCATTTCTGTTCTCTCCTCCGTTAACGATATATCGTATTACTTTAAATACTATACGATATATCGTTAATTGGCAATACTTGTTACGAAATCCACATCGTTCGCAGCCGGATTTTTTTCCATGAAAAAACCCAGTAAATAATCGTACTTTACTGGATTTTGTGTGATCATGGCCAAATGAATTTAGAAGCTTCCTCTGGAAGTAACAGGATCATTATCGATAACAGCCGAGATACGCTCTAGCGTATGTTCGTCAAGCTCGATGCCCGACGCCTTCACGTTTTCTTCAATCTGCTCCGGACGGCTCGCGCCGACCAAAGCGCTGGATACGTTAGGCTGACGCAAAATCCAAGCGAGAGCCAGCTGGCCGACCGTAATATCAAGCTCGGAGGCGATCCCATTCAACTGCTCAACCTTCGCCAGCTTCTCCTCTGTAATTTTATTTTTAAAGTTTTCATGCTTCGCCGCGCGGGATTCGTCAGGCACCTGATGATTCGCTCCGTATTTGCCTGTGAGCAGTCCTTGCGCAAGAGGCGAAAACACAACTTGACCGAAGCCTTTTTTGATGCCTAGCGGTATAATCTCCTTCTCGATATAGCGCTCAAACAAATTATAGATCGGCTGGTTAACGACGATACGGTCTAACAAATACTTGTCGGCAATCGCAAAGGCTTCGGTAATTTGCGCCGCAGTCCATTCGCTGACCCCTACATAATGAACCTTGCCCTGCCTGACCAAGTCCTCGAAGGCGCGGAGCGTTTCTTCCAGCGGCGTCTCCGTATCGAAGCGGTGGCTGTAGAAAATATCCACATACTCGGCTCCAAGGCGCTTCAGGCTTGCGTTCGCCGATTCGATAACATGCTTGCGGGAGAGGCCGCGGTCATTCGGTCCGTCGCCGATTTTGCCGTAAACCTTCGTTGCGAGCACGTAAGATTCACGGGGATAAGCGCGAAGCGTTTCTCCAACTACCTTCTCCGCCTCTCCCTTCGCGTATACGTTTGCCGTGTCAAAGAAATTAATGCCTAATTCATATGCCTTCTGAATCGACTTCACCGCGTTTTCCCGTTCCACATAACCGCCGTAGGTCAGCCAGCTTCCAAGACTGATTTCGCTGACCTTAAGGCCGCTTGCACCCAAATTCCGATATTTAACTGACATTTTAATAGCCTCCTCTAATATGACTAATAATTTTGGTTAACCGTTTTGCGATTTTAGCTGTCCGGCATCCTTACCTAAAGCCCAAATCGCTTTATGTTTATTTTCCGGCTTAGCCAGCCCCAAATTTTCCCGGAGCGTCCTGCCTTCATATGCCGTACGGAAGAGTCCGCGGTTTTGCAGCTCGGGAATAACCTTATCCACGAAGGTTTCAAAGCCGCTGTAATAAATATGAGGCAAAATGTTAAAGCCGTCAGCGCCGTTATTTCTAATCCAGCTTTCGATGAAATCCGCTGTCTGGATAACGGAGCCGGTAAACGATACATGTCCGTGAGCAGCAGCGCTGCGGGCAAGGAACTGACGAATCGTCATTTTGTTGCGTTTAGCAGCATCGACCACGACCTCCTGACGGCTTGTAATGCCGGTCGTAATCGTTCCATAAGGCTTTGCTTTGTCAATCGGAACTAGACTATCGAGCGGATACTCCGACAGGTCGACCGTAAAATAGTTGGACAAACGCTTCAGCGCTTGCTTCGGATTCAACAACGAATTAAACTCGTCCTCGATATCCCGCGCTTCCGCTTCCGTATCGGCTGCGATGGGGCTGAGCCCGGGCATAATGAGCAACTGATGCGGCGATCGTCCATACTTTTGCAATCTCGCCTTTACATCCGCATAAAACGCTTGCGCGGCGCCTAACGTTTGCTGCGCCGTAAAAATCACCTCCGCCGTTTTGGCTGCCAGCTCCTTGCCGCTTTCCGAGGAGCCCGCTTGAACCAGTACGGGATAGCCCTGCGGCGGACGCGGAATGTTGAGCGGACCCTTCACGGAGTGGTACTTGCCCTTAAAGTTAATTTCATGCACCTTGCTCGTATCTAACGTGACCTCCGTTTCTCTGTCATAGATAAGCGCATCCTCTTCCCAGCTGTCCCACAACTGCTTCGTTACTTCGACGAATTCGTCGCCAATTTCATAACGCTTCGTCACTTCGGGATGCTCGGGCTTATTGAAGTTTTCGGCATCGGTTTGCGAATGGCCCGTTACGATATTCCATGCTGCTCTGCCCTTGCTGATATGATCCAGCGAGGCAAACTTCCTTGCCACATGAAAAGGATCATTGTACGTTGTGCTGACTGTTGCAATCAGACCGACATGCTTCGTTAGCGCAGCCAGGCCGGAGAGCAGCGTAAACGGCTCAAGCCTCCTGCCGAGACCGGAATAGTTGTCCGCTGTAAACAAGGAATCGAACAGCCCTCTTTCCGCAATTTTTGCTATGTTTGCGTAATAATCCAAATCCAAATCTTCCTTTGGGCTTGAATCCGGATGCTTCCAAGCTGCTGAATGATGCCCTGCGCCCCGTAAAAATACGTTAAAATGTGCTTTCTTGTCCCGTTTTGCATCACTCATTTGTCAACCCTCATTTTCATTCAGATCATAAAAAAAGGTTATTTCAATCGAAAGCCTTGACCAACGAGGAAATCATGGAGATGGCCGCGAAGCCGATTCGCCTTAAACCTTCTCAGCATTTCGCGCGACCATTTCGTTTCCTGCTCTCCGCCTTTGCCGCCGCCCTTGCGGGTCGCGTAGTATACGCGCGTGATATCGTCATAAGCTTTTATTTCGCTCTCCAGCCCTTCCTCTTTATACACCTCTTTGTGATAGACAGCCGCAACCGGTAATCGGGGACGAATATCGGGCTCTTGATCCGGAACGCCTACGCACATGCCGAATACCGGATATACGAGCGGCGGCAGCTCCAGCAAATCGGTAACTCCTTGCGGATTGTTCCGGATTCCTCCGATATAAACCATCCCGTAGCCAAGCGACTCCGCGGCAATTGCCGCGTTTTGCGCAGCCAAAGTGGCATCGATCGTACCGAGAAGAAACAGCTCAACATTTTGGTGAAGCTCCACATCCTCATGCAAATTCGCCGCAATGCTGATTTTTTTCAAATCCGCGCACCATACGAGAAAGACGGGACTTTGGGCGATATGCTGCTGATTTCCCGCAAGTTCTGCGAATTTCCGCTTCCGTTCCGGGTCTTTAACAGCCACTACGCTGTAAGCTTGAATGTTCGAGGAGGTTGAGGCTGCTTGGGCAGCATATAATATTTGCTCCAAATGGGAATCGGGAATCGGCTCCGGCTTATATTTACGAATCGAGCGGTGCTTTTTTAATAAATCGATTACTTCGTTCATCGGTTCTCCTCCTTTTCTTTACCGGGCTACTTATCGCCTAATGTAGTTAGCTTATTCATGTGTAATTTTTCTCCTATAAAATAGCTTTAGTCTCGAAGCGGACATTGGCAGGTCTCTTCAAGCCAAGACGCTCGCGTAAGGATGCTCCCTCATATTCCGTCCGGAACAAGCCGCGGTTTTGCAGCTCTGGAATGACCTTATCTACGAATTGCGTAAGTCCGCTCGGATAAATTTGCGGCATGACGTTAAATCCGTCGGCAGCTCCGTTAAGAAACCACGTTTCGATTACGTCTGCAAGCTGAAGGGGCGTGCCGGTAAAAGTAAAATGTCCCCTTGCTCCCGCCAAACGATTAATAAGCTGCTTCAGCGTCAAATGCTCATGGCGAACGAGATCCAGTATGAGCTGATGCCGGCTCTTATTGCCGTTCACCTCCTCCGTTTCTCTCACGCCGTCCAGCGAAAGCGGCTTATCGAGCGGATGATCCGATAAATCAAGCCCCAATCGCTCCGACAATCGTTTAACCGCGCCGTCTTTATTTACATACTCGAACAATTCATTCTCGATTTCCCGCGCCTCTTCTGCCGTATCGGCAAGAATCGGGCTAATGCCCGGCAAAATCTTCAGCTGGTCAGCTGTTCTGCCGTATTTCGGCAGCCTTGCTTTGACATCCTGGTAGAAGGCCTGCGCGCTTTCAATGCTCTGATGAGCAGTGAAAATAACTTCCGCCACCTTGGCCGCAAATTCCTTGCCGCTCTCCGAGGATCCCGCTTGCACGAGCACCGGATAGCCCTGCGGCGGACGGGCAATGTTAAGCGGGCCCTTCACCGAATAATATTTTCCCTTGTAATCGATCGTATGGACTTTATCCTTCACGATGCGGGTACCCGCCGCCTTATCGTTAATGACCGCCTCATCCTCCCAGCTATCCCATAGCTGCTTGGCAACCTCCACGAATTCATCCGCTTCTTCATAGCGGAGCGCATGATCCGGATGCTCATCTCTGCCGAAATTATGCGCTGCCGATCCGGCGCCCGTAACGATGTTCCAGCCCGCTCTCCCTTTGCTAATGTGATCCAAGGATGCAAATTTGCGCGCAACGTGAAACGGCTCGTTATAGGTTGTGCCGACGGTAGCGATCAGGCCGATATGCTTCGTCCTGCTCGCAAGTGCAGCCAGCTCCGTAAAGGGCTCCAGCTTATTGGAGCGGCCGGAATATCCGTCTGCCAAAAACACGGAATCCATCAATCCCCGCTCCGCCGTCTGCACGATTTGCAGCACATGCTTAAAGTCGAGATTGCGGTCCGGCTCGGCCTCCGGAAGCCGCCATGACGCCTCATGGTGGCCGGTTCCGAACAAAAAGGCGTTGAGATTCAACTTACGCTGCGAATGACTCATATTTTATCCCCTCTCCAAGCTTATTGGCCTATCGTTGTTTTTAACGTCTCTACATCCTTGTTGATCGCATCCGTCGCTTTGCGGATAGCCGAGTTCACATCCAGCCCGTTAATCGCCAAATCCTCTGTTGCCTCTCTCAGCCTCACGCTGATTTCCGATTCATAAGGGTGAATGTAGTGCTCTTGTAAAGGCTCGCCGAGGAATACGTTTTGTACCGATTTCCCTTGAAGCACCGGTATATCCGCACCATAGTCTTTTTGAAGATCCGGATTAATGACCGCCGGGATACGGCCGTTTTTCGCAATAATGCGCTGGCCTTCGTCCGATAAGATTTCCGCAAGAACCTGGAACGCTTCATCCTTGTGCTTGCTTTGGCTGTTAATGGCAATGGCATGGATTTGCGCTTCTCGCGTTTTGCCCAGCTGATCGCTGAAGTTAGGAACCGGGGTAATGTCCCAGTTAAACTCCACTCCCTGCTGGCGCAGCTCCTCCAAAGGACCAACCATGTTTGCCAGCCAAGCGGCGCGCATTGCGATGTTCTGATCCTTCATGAAGTGGTCGCGCGTCCAGTTCCACGTGCCGTCCGGCGTAACGTAGCCCGGAGTTTCCAAAATTTTCTTCTGCAGCTCGAACACCCGCCGCCATTCCGGCGTATCCAGCGCCGCCTGGCCCGTTTCGCGGTCCAGATACGGCAAGCCCAGCGATTTGCCTAATCCGGTCAGGTTATCTACAACAAGTCCGATAAAGTTAACGCCATTTTCGGTTCTTGTCAGCTTCGCTCCAAGCTCAACCGCTTCATCCCATGTAAGCTGCTTTTCTGTCGGATAAGGCACACCGAATTTATCGAAAATATCCTTATTGTAATAAAGCACATGCTGGTTTACGTTAAACGGAAGCGCAAGAACGGCGTCCCCTTTGCCCTTCGTAATCTCCTTAATATAGTTGTAGGCGATCGGTTTCAGGCGGCTTTCATCAAAATGATGTCTCTTGATCAGCTCGCGTAAATCCTCGTATGCTCCTGTGCGCAGTACTTTCTGCGAAACGCTGCCGAATAAAATATCCGGCACATGCGTAGACAGCACTTCCTCCACGGTAGTTGTAGCGGCAGGCGTAATGCGTTCGATCGTCACATTCGGATACTTCGCATGGATCGGACCGGCGATCATTGCCTCAAACTCTACGTCCGTGAACGTCGCGCCCGTATTGTACAGCGTAAGCGTAAGCGGCTCGTCGCCAAGCTTTTTGAAGTCGGCTTTTTCTGGCGCACTGCTCCCGGCATCCGCCGCTGCGTTCTGGCCCGAAGGAGAATTGCTGCCGCCTCCGCCTCCGCAACCAGTAGCAACCAAAGCAAATATAATTAAAATAGCCATAACAGACCCTAACTTCCTCATCGTATATCCTCTCATTTCTGTAGTTTAATAGCGGATAAAGTTATATTTGTTGAAAATGCCGCGTATTGGCCGGGCGCCTCAGGCCAAGGCTCTCGCGCAAAGTCGTTCCCTCGTACTCGGTGCGGAATAAGCCGCGGTTTTGCAATTCGGGAATGACCTTGTCGACAAAGGTCTCGAGCCCCGTCGGGAACAGCTGCGGCAGGACGTTAAAGCCGTCGGCCGCATGGTTTTTGAACCATTTCTCGATTAAATCAGCCGTCTGAAGGACAGAGCCTGTAAACGTAATATGACCATGTCCGCCATTGCTGCGGTAAAGCAGCTGGCGAACCGTGAAATTTTCTCTGCGCGCCGCGTCGAGAATAACCTCCTGCCTGCTGCGGATGCCGTTGAACTCCTCGGCAGGCTTTGCCTTATCGAGCGGCACCGGAGCATCAAGCGGATAGTCGTTCAGATTAACGGTGAATCTCTCGGATAAACTATCCAGCGCCCGCTTCGTATCCACGAACGAATGCAGCTCCTCCTCAATGTCGCGCGCCTCCGCTTCCGTATCGGCTACGATCGGAGCAAGACCCGGCAATATAACGAGCTGGTCAGCGGTGCGTCCGTATTTGGCCAAACGCGATTTCACATCGCTGTAAAACTCGCGGCCCGCATCGAAGGTCTGCTGCGCGGTGAAAATAACTTCCGCCGTTTTGGCGGCAAGCTCCTTGCCCTGCTCGGAGGAGCCGGCCTGCACGAGCACCGGATAGCCCTGAGGCGGACGGGGAATGTTAAGCGGCCCCTTCACCGAATAGGTATGGCCTTTGAAGTTGATCTCATGCACCTTGTCCGGATCTACTAATTTGCCGCCCTTCTTATCGAAAATAAGCGCGTCGTCCTCCCAGCTGTCCCAAAGCTGCTTTACGACTTCAACGAATTCTTCGCCCGTCTCATAGCGCTCGGCATGCTCGGGATGTTCGTCTCTGCTGAAATTATGTGCTGCGGAGCCGGCGCCCGTCACGATGTTCCAGCCTGCCCTGCCGCCGCTTATGTGATCCAGCGACGCAAATTGTCTTGCTACATGGAAAGGATCGTTATACACCGTTCCGACCGTTGCGATCAAGCCGATATGCTCGGTTACGGAGGCTAATGCCGATAGCAGCGTAAACGGCTCCAGCTTGCTTCCGCCACCTGCATAGCCATCCGCGAGAAATACGGAATCCAGCTTGCCGCGCTCGGCAATTATCGCCAGATGGCCTAAGTAATCAATGTCGAGCTCCAGCTCCGGATGGGAGTCGTTATGACGCCAAGCGCCGGCATGATGTCCCGTTGCCCGTAAAAATACATTCAAATGAACCTTACGATTTGCTTCACTCATTATAAATACACCTCTTTTTCAGCTTTATAATAGCGGCCGGCGATCGCCGGACGCGCAAGTGCCAGATTGCCTCTCAGCGTTTGCTCTTCATAGGAAGTGCGGAACAAGCCGCGATTTTGCAGCTCCGGTATGACCTGATCTACGAAACGCTCCAGGCCGCTCGGGTAAATTTGGGGCATCACGTTAAAGCCGTCGGCAGCGCCGCTGCGGAACCACGTCTCGATCACATCGGCCAGCTGCAGCGGCGTGCCCGTGAAGGTGAAGTGTCCTCTCGCCCCCGCCAGGCGGTTAATTAACTGCCTCAGCGTCGGCCGCTCCCGTTCGATCAAATCCAGGATGAGCTGATGTCTGCTCTTCATGCCATTGACCTGATCCGCAGACTGCGCGCCGTCAAGGCTTACAAAATCATCAAGGGAATGATTCGATAAGTCGATTCCGGGGCGGTCGGAAAGACGCTTACATCGATCAGGACGCCGTTTATCTTGTCATTGCTTACCGCGTCATCCTCCCAGCTATCCCACAGCCGCTTAACGATCTCCACAAATTCCTCAGCCGATTCATAGCGCTCATGATGCTCCGGATGCTGCTCCCTGCTGAACTGCTCCGCAGCCGGTCCGGCTCCGGTCACAATATTCCAGCCCGCCCGGCCTTTGCTGATATGATCCAAAGAAGCAAACTTTCGCGCAACATGGAACGGTTCGTTGTAGGTCGTTTCAACTGTGGCAATAAGCCCGATATGCTTGGTTGCTGCCGCTAATGCGGACAACAGCGTAAACGGCTCAAGCGTTCCTGCATTCGCCCAATAGCCGTCAGCCAGAAAAACAGAGTCCAGCAAGCCCTTCTCGGCAATTCGGGTTAGCTTCAAATAGTGCTGAATATTCACTCCTCTCTCCGGCTCGGTGTCCGAATGACGCCATGAGGCTTCATGGTGGCCGGACGCTGCCAGAAACGCGTTTAGGTGAAGCTTTCGTTCCGATACGGTCATGTGCTTATATCCCCCCTATGAGAATTTGAAAAAAAAATAGCCGGAGCTGCCCTAAGGCAATCTCCGGCTATCCGGTCGATAATTTCCTAGTAAAACAATATGTTTTATAAGATTTATTGCAAGTGCTATGAATTTATCATCTCGAAATGATTCTGTCAACGGTTATTTTCATGCCCTACTCCACTAAGCCCGTGCGCTCCACCCCTTCAATAAACCATCGCTGAGCGAACAGATAGATGACGAGCAGCGGCATAATGATGAGGAAGGAGGCCGCCATTTTGATCGCTTCGGCATATACCGTTATTTCGCCCGCACCCTCGGCCAGCTTCATCTCGCCTGCCATCCTCGCCAGTGTGATCGACAGCGGAACGTTTTCAGCCGTAAACATAAACAGCGACGGAAAATAAAAATCATTCCAGTTCCAGACGAACGAGAATAACACCACCACAACGGTAGCCGATCTTGATATCGGAAACATGACGCGAAAAAACATGCGGAAGGGTCCCGCTCCGTCCATGCGCGCCGCTTCGTCCAGCTCCTTCGGCAGCGTGGAATAAAAAGCGCGGTAGATGATGACGAACATCGCCCCCTTCAGACCATGACCGAATGCAGCCGGCACGACCATCGGCAAAAACGTGTTCAGCCAGCCGAACTCCTTAAAGAGCATAATAGACGGCAAAATTGTAATTTGAGGCGGCATGATAAAAGTAAATAAAAGCAGGGCTCCCCATACTTTCTTGAACGGAAAATCATGCCTCGCGAACGCATATCCGGCAATGGCGCAGGAAAACACCTGCAGCACCGCAACGGAGGAAGCGAGCGAGATGCTGATGAGAAAGCTCTTCGAATAATTCAGCATTTCGCTTGCTTGCTGGAGATGACCCAGAAATATCGTTCTCGGCACCCATATGACAGTCGGGTCCAAAATATTTTTCGCATCCTTCACCATCGTCGTCACCATATACAAAATAGGCTTAATATAAATGAATGCGACATTGATCAAAATGACATAAACAAACAGCTTAAAGACCAGCCCCTTGTCGACCTCCGCACCAAGCAGCCGGTATTTAAGCAAGGTAAGGTCCTTGCGCAGCTTTTCCCCGGAATATAGCGCTGTTATCGCCTCACTGCCTCTTCTGACTATTTTCATGAAGCTCGCCTCTCTTTCCTATTTATCATTTTCCTGAAAACGATTTGTCGACTCGGCTGTAAATAAACAGGGTCAAGAGCACGAATGTCAAAATAATAGAGAAATAAATCCATGCCAGCGCGCTGGAGCTGCCATAATTGCTCGTATTCACCCTGCTGACGATCGGATTGGAAGGGAATGTGAACAAGTCGACAACCGTGTACATTAAATTCAAGAAAATGTAAGGAACAAGCCCCGGAAGCGTTATTTTCCAAAAGGTATTCCACGGACCCGAGCCGTCGATGCGGGAAGCTTCATATACCGAAGCCGGAAGCGTCTGCCTGCCCGCAAGAAAGATCAAAATTTGAACGCCCGAATACCAAAGGACGAGCACAAACGAGCTCATGACCTTCTGAATCGGCGCTGCCCACGCTCCCGGCACGTACTCCTGCAAATAATAGTCGATCCGCAGCGTTTCCATAATGCTGAGCGAGCCTTCGCCCTGGGCGATAAACTCCTGCACGATCTGGCCGGAGGAGAAAATGACAGGAAGAAAGAAGACGACCCGAAACAGTGTTCTGCCGGGAAAGCGCAAATTGAGCAAAATCGCGACTAATAGAGAAAAGACCAGGATGATCGGAATCATCATAGCCGACTCCTTTAGAAACGGAATCAGCTCTTCATAGAGCAAGCTCCCGTTCGCGATCAGTATTTCTCTGTAGTGGTTCAACCCGATAAACGTATAATTGACGCTGTTTACCGTGATTTTGACCTGATGAAAGCTCATGTACAGCGAGTAGCCGAGCGGAAACGCCACGAAGACGAGGAAGCCGAACACCCACGGCGCAATAAACAACGAGCCCTCGAGCTTCCGGATCGTCGTGCTGTCAAACTTGCGGCTCCATTTCATAGCTTCGTTCCTCCTTTAATGACCACGAAGTCTTTTGCCGGAACGAATACGCCGTCCTTGCTGTAATCCGTCTGATTATAATTGACGATAATAAGGTAATCGCTGCCGTACACCGTTTCCTTCACGCCGGCAGCGAGCGTACGGTGGGCCGTTATATACTGGTCCTGCACAGCTGCCAAAGCTTCGTTCGTTCTCTCGTATTCATCCTTTAAATCATCGATCCAATCCTTATAATTCAAGCTGTAATACCATAAGGAATACGACTTTTTCAAATCAGCCGCCTTATCACCGCTAAGCACATAGGCCGGATATGCCCCATACTCGATGCTCCGCAAAAATCCATCGCCGAATTCGTTGCGCAAATTCGACCATTCCAGCGTATAAGTACGCAAGCCGTGAAGCACCATTTGGGCAAAAGGAATTTGTTCGCTGATGAATACATCATACGAATAATCGTCCGTTAACCGGTGAACATGATCAATCTGATCAAGCGCATAGAAGTTCACGTTATTCGCTGCGAGCGAGCCGAGCGTTTCCTTCGTCTTTTTCAAAATAGTGCGCTGTACCAAGGCAACGTCTTCCCGGCTTGCTTGATACCGGCTGTTGAAATCGGTATTCACCTGCTGGCCGATGCCGTCCTCGTAATAAATGCCGTCTGCCCCTAAGCTCTTATAATCGTTCAAATCGGCAGCGACAACCTTCTCATAAAACCTGGGGCTGACAAACGTACCGGCATCCTGATCGGAATTTCTCTGTTCCTCCAGCACCGTTCCCGCTAAATTGCGCAGGCCGTCGCGTCTCCACCAAAACCGGTCATCACCATTCGTATTGAGCGTATAGTTCGCCGTTAAGTAGACCGGAATATCCAAGGAATGGGCGAAGGAAATGAAGCTCTTCATCCCGCTGTTCCCGCCTAACCGCTTATCTACAGGAAAATAGCCGCCATGCGTGCTGTAGCCGTCCTGCTGCCAGCCTGAGAAGTTAACCTGCAGATGCCGGATGCCGAGGTCATAAATATGACGAACCAGTTCTTCCGCTTCTGCCGTCGTCGTCGCTTTTAAGTAAGAGTCCGCAAATAGACCCTTCTCGATGTCCGCGCCTACTATATCAACGAACAGCGGAATGTCCTTTTTCGGCGCTTCCAGCGGCTTCACGCCCTGTTCATCGATCAAATAGTTGCGGTAAACCTCTGCCATCCCCGCATAATCGCTTTTCTCCGGAGGAAGCGGATAATAGCGTGTCGCGCGGGCATCTGCAATAAACTTGTCGCCGCTGTAGGTGTAGAAGCCTTCCCCCGTGCTTTTGCTTACGCTTTGGAAAAACCGCTTGCGGTACTGCCATTCGGTCGTCGCCCAGTTCGAGCGGCCCACCGCACCTGAAGGCGCAGCGTAAACGTTCGCGAACGCTTCCCCTTGCGAGATGATCGCAACGAAGGCTTGATCGCCGGACTTTATTCCGTATACCGGCATCGCGATTCGCTGTCTGCCCGTATTCTCGTTGTAGTAGGATAAATCTTGCCCATACACGCTTTCGTTATAGGTCAGCTGCGGCATAATCCGATCCTGCGCGAAGTTGATCAGCGAGCCGGAGCCGTCAGGCAGTACAATATAACCCTCCTGACCGACTGACGGCTGTGCACCGAACAAGGGATACAGCTTTACATTCAATAAGCTCAAAGCGCCCTCTACAATGCCCGAATCAACGATTCTCGTCTCTACGTAATCCTTATGCAGACTCACCTCGACCGGAATTTTGAATTCCGCCTTCGGCAGCGTAAAGGTAACGGTAAAGCCGGTTTCGGTAGCCTGGAAATTTTCCAAATAGCCTTGGTTTTCGATTAATCCCGCCGTTACCGAGGATGATTTATAGTTTTTCGCATTGACATATTCAACCATGATCGGCGAAGACAAATTATTTTTCCAAGTGTTCGGTACCGTCTCATCCTTCCAATATTGCGGATCCGGATAAGATCGCCATACCTTGCCCGTCGATTTGTTAATCACCTGGAAATGAGCCGTCGTTTTATCCGCAAGCAGCTTTAGCGTGTCTGACTCTGCAATTTGTTCAAAGCTCCCTTCCGCCGGCAAGCCGGCCTTATACGGACTAGCGTCCTTTGCATCGAACAGGCCCGTGACATCGGCAGCTTCGGCAGACGGTTTGCCCCATGACCCTCCTGCCACTAGAGCCAGCCATCCTATCAAGGCCAGCAAAACGGTTATGAGCGCCAGCTTTGCGATAAGCGTAAAGTTTATTTTGCGGACCGTCATCGGATGATCACCTCCTGGTACAAGGAATTTATAAAGTTAACCAGTTCTATGCTTAGGCTTATTAAGATGAAAATTAAAATGACAATCATGGTGAGCGCCAGCAGCGATAGGACAATAATAAAAATAGCTTCGATAAAGGTGTAGTTATGTATCCCCTGAACCATCCAAATAAACAGCCAAACGACCCATAAGACAATAAACAGCCTCAAGAATTGGAAGATGGCAAGCTCGTTCAAGGTCAACACATTCGACAATAATGTAACCGGTATTCCTATGAGAATAATCGGAAATAAGGCATAGGAGCTGCTGTAAAATACGTCCCTGAACCGTCCCTCGCCTCTAAGCAGCGAGCTGATCAAATAGTTGGAAACGACCCAGCCGAGCCATATCCCTATGAATTGAACCGCAATCGGCAATATGTCAATGCCGGCATGCACAGCAGGATTGAATATGAAGCTGGTGCCGGCTTGCATATATCCATACGATGCTGCCGCTAATCCAAACAGGATCAGACTGCTTACGAAGCCAGCTTTGTTCTCGTACCGAATCGCGTAGAAACCGTCCACCGGATGTTTGATTAAATAGAACACATGCTTCAGCTGCTCGGCGGGCAGATGCTTCGGACGGGGCTTAGCGCTCCACTTGCGTTTTAGGCGAAGCTTTCTGGCAAAAGCATTCCATAACAGATAGGCGATGCCAAGCGCAAGCGCGATATTCATCAATAGACCAAAATGGCTTTGGAACCATTTCAGCCGGTTTTGCCAAAAGGATTCGGAATAGCCGCCGACGACGCCCGCCTGATAAAAGAGTTTCTCGGCTCTCGCGTAATCCTCTTTCTTATAAGCAGCCTTCGCCAGACCGATCAAGGCCGGCGTATACTGGGCATTTAAACGATGAACCTCGCTCCACAAAGGCTCGCTTTGCTCGTACCTGCCCTCCTGCGTCAATTGGTTTGCCTCATGGACCAAATGGCCGAACTCCGATAACCGGAGCACTTGAATCAAATTGTTGACGTTGTCGAGCACGAGCAGCTCGCCTTTCGAATTGCCGGCAATCGCTGCCGGCGTTTTAACGACCCCTGTTTTCGAGGTTGCCGTAATGACATCCCCGCCCCAGAAGAACAGCAGATTTCCGTTCAGATCATACTGGCTAATAATATTCCATACCGAATCGATAACCGTCATGTTGCCGTCTGAATCGACCGTAATATCGTTTAACTGGGGACTAATGCCGCGTTGAAAATAATGAAAAAACTCGCCGTAGGATCGAACCGGCTGCTGCGCTGCAAACTCACCCTTGCCTTTCAACTGATCCAAGCCTGCAATATTAAGCTTTTTGACCTGGTCCGTCTGAATTTCCTTCGTTACGGTGTAAATAAAGCCATTGTTATCTATCGTTGAATTGGCAATGGCGCCCGGCAGCTTCTTTAGCTCTCTTTGATACATCTCCCGCGTATAGAAAAATCGTTTGAACGCATCGAACAAAGAAAAGGCTACCTTATTTGGACCAAAGAAGCTTATGAAATTTCCTTCGGGGTCAAGCTGCACCAGGCCCTGGTATGCGCCTAGCGTCGTTACATAAATAAAGCCGCGCTTATCTACGATAAGATTGACCGGATCGTATTTGAATGCCGCCGGCAAATAGCTGGATTCGGGACGCCCAAACGCTTTCAGCAGCTTGCCGTCCGGATCAAGCCGCACGACCCGATTGTTTCCCGTATCCGCAACGTAGATCTCTCCCGCCTTGTCGACGTACAGCCCGCTCGGCTTCTTAAGCGGACTCTCACTCACCTTTATTTCACGAATATAATGTCCCTGCTCGTCTAAATGAACGATACGATTATTACCTGTGTCCGCAATATAAATGTGATCCTTCTCATCCACAAATATATCCTTAGGCTGATTTAACTGCAGCTTATCCGGGGCATCAGTGGCTTGGTCTGCTTTCGCAATCAACACATTCGTACCGATGATACCGGCGGGAATATAAGCCGCTTGCATCTTCACCAGCTGTCCGAATCCATCCTTATAGTAGGTTTCGTACGGTAACTGCGAGGCCGAAGCCTGTAAGCCGGGCCACGCTATGTAAATCGCCGTAATCAGGACCATGATGACCGGATGAATCCGCAGCCTCCTGTTCTTCAAACGATTCCCCCCCTATTTAATACCCGAATGCGCCATTGTAGAAATGACCTTGCTTTGAAGAATAATAAAAAAAATTAAATTCGGAACGAGCATAATGAGCGCCGCTACCGCAGCCGCGCCCTGACGGGCAACGTTGTTCGCAAGATTATTGGTCAACGTGGACAAGAAGAACGGAAAGTTTTTCATTTCATCGTCCTGCATGAACAGCATCGACGTCTCCACATTGCCCCATGAGTTTTGAAACGCCAGAATGGCGACCGTCGCGATTGCCGGCATGCACATCGGTATGACGATGCGGGCAAATACGATGAACTCATTCGCGCCGTCAATTCTTGACGCTTCCAGCAGCGAATCCGGAATCTGATCCACGAACTGCTTAAGCAGGAAGACGGCTACAGGCAGCGATAGCACAGGCAGCAGATGGCCCCAATACGTATTCATAATGCCTAAATGGCTGACGACCAGATACCTTGGAATCTGAATGACCTCCGGCGTAAACATCAGCATGAGAATAATGGCGGCAAAGATGAATTTACGCCCTGGAAAAGGGTGCTTGGAGAGCGGATAGGCGCAGAGCGCGCTTACCGCCGTTACGCCAATAACGCTCGCAGCCGAGATGAACAAGCTGTTAAACAAATAACGCGATACCGGAACGACCGAATTTGAGGTTACCCAAAATAACTCTACAAAGTTCTGAAGGTTCGGCTCCTGCACGAAAAACTTCGGCGGATATATAAACAGTTCATGATAAGGCTTGAATGCATGATTAAAAATATAAATGATAGGCAGGATCATAATGACGGACATAACAAGCATGATGACGTTAAAGCTAATTTTTGCAGCGAGGCTCGACTGTTTCAGATGTTATTCCTCCTTCGAACCGAACAATCCCCAGCTTAGCTTGTTCGCAAAGTACATTAATATAAGAAGAAACACGGAAACCGCCGCCGCATAGCCCATTTCGAAGCGGATCAGGCCGTAATCGTTAATATGGTTGACGATCAAATGGCCCGCATATTCCGGCGTCGGGTTTTGGCCGGACAGCTCGACGCCGATGGCCCCTGTCTTGAAGGTCGTAACGATCGCCATGACGGCGCCGAACAGCATTTGCGGCTTCATGGACGGAATCGTAATATACCACAGCTCCTGTAAATTATTTTTGATCCCGTCGATTCTTCCCGCTTCGTACAGCGTCGCATCCACATTGAGAATGCCTGCAAGCATCGCCAGGAAGCCAACGCCCATGCTCGACCAAAGCGTTACGACGACCATCGAGTTCATGAGATGATCTGGACTCGTTACCCATAGCTTCGGAACGTCGATTAGACCGAGTTTTAAGAGGAAGCTGTTCAAATAACCGATTCTATCGCCCGATAGCAAGGGGAGCCATATAATGGTCATGGCTATCCCTACGGTAAGAGATGGCGTATACATGGCGAGCGCAACCCATTTGCCGTAGCTTCCGCGCAGCCGCGAAATGAGCCAAGCGAGCAGGAAGGCAGCGGCATAGCCGCCGGGACCGACAATAACGGCAAACTTGAATGTGTTCGGCAGCGCATACTTCAAAAACAGCAAATCCTGCGCAATCAAATACTGAAAGTTGCTCCAGCCGATAAATCGCGGAGGCTCGATCCCGTTGTAATAGGTGAAGCTTAAGCCGACCGCAGCCAGTATAGGTATGACAATAAACAAGGCAAAGCAAATGACGAAAGGCGCAATGAATAAGTACGAAATCCGAAATGACCACAGCTTACTCCACATAACGATCAATCCCTTCCCAAGGCTGATCGACAATTGGAATGTCCAATTTTTTAACCTGATGGCCCTGCTCATCGATAAAGCCGAATTCCTGCTGCTTCCTCAGCAGCTCCCGATTGATGTCCCTGACGGCTTGCTCTAACGAGGACATATAATTCGCCGTTTTTACAACCGATCTGATCCATGCATTATTCGTTTCGCGCTCAAGGAAATACCCCCCCGGCACGTTCGGAATATCCTTGTACCATTTCCACTGGTTCAAAATGATTTCAGCATCCTCCTTTTTCCACGGAAGATTGGTGAAAGCCTCCACGTTAGACGTATTCCAGCGGAAAGCAACGCCGTTCACAGCCTCCAGATCGGAGCCGTATTGCTCCTGCACCTCGGCGGAGAGCCACCATTTCAGAAACTGCCATGCCTCATTCTTTTTACCCGACTTATCGAAAATAACGCCCGTTCGCTGCCCGCCTCCAGCCCAGCGGCTGATCGTTCCGTCCGCTTGCTGCGTGCCGGGAATAAGCGCAATTCCCCAGCGGCCGTTCAACTCCGGCGCTGCCGCCGACAGCTGCACATACATGTTGTAATCAGATATGCCGATAGGCATCGTTCCGCTGCGGAAATGCTGATAGAAGCTGGGCACCTCCCTCTCCACAGCGTACGTATTGAATAAATCCGTCCACTGCTTGAACGCGCGGTACGCCTCCGGCGAATCCAGCCCCGATTTCACGCCTCCAGTCTCATAAAACTCCACTCCGTTTTGATAGAAGAAGTGTGTAAATTCCTTCGGGTTCACGTAGAAGTTTATGAAATTTTGCTGTAGCGTAGGCAGTAAATCATATACATCCTCCCAGGTCTGGGGAATTTCGAGCCCTAAGCGCTGCAAAATATCCTTTCTATAGTAAAGAACCTGAAACGATTGCGTTTCCGGCACGCCGTAATAACCGCCATCGTAATGAAGCGGCAGCCATGAGCCGGGACTAAACTTAGGATAAAGCTGATTAAAATCCTTAAACTCGGCCAAATTTTGAAGCGTGCCGCGAATGGCGTAATCAACCGGCAAATCCTGCGTCAACCCGAGAGCGATATCGGGCTGAACGCCCGCTGCGTTAGACATGAGCAAAAGCTCCGGATTCGGCAGCAAATTAACCTTAACCTCTATGCCTGTCTCCGGCGTGAACGACTCATCGGCCAACTGCTGCAGCTGATCGACGTAATCCCTTCCCCGCTGCACCCAAATATTCAGCTTTGTATCATCCAGCTCTTTCAGGCTGTCCCTTGCGTCGAACGAGTAGATGAAATTTTCAGCCCCGCCCCAAACACGGCTAAAAAAAGCCGCTTCCATCTTAGGATCATCAGCCTTTTCCGGAATGATATAAATCTCATCCAGCTGCAGCGATTGCTTCAGCAACGTGTCGATAAACGTTCCGAATTTCTCTCTCATCGAGGATATCTCTTCAACCTGATAAGGAATTTCCTCCGGCTTGCGGAGCAATGCCCGCAAATCCTTCGCTGAAGTATCGAGTCCTTGACTAATCGAATCCTTGTTTCCGTTAGCCTCTACGACCCGCCTAGACAATGAAACCATAACGTCTGCCGCAAGCGCCATCCGGTCTGTCAGACCAGGAAAGTCCTGATCCATATTCCACGTACGGTTGCGGTCTATCGCCTTCTTCGTGCTGGCCCCCGTAATGTTGCGCAAATCCCAATCAATCGCATCCAGATGGGCGATCAGCTTCTCCACATCGACGATAATCGATTTTACAGGGGACTGCGTAACCGCGAGCGACAACGTATGCTTCCCCTTCTCAAGCTTTATCAAATACGGCTGTTTGTTTTCATCTTGCAAAACCGTTCCTCTCCAGCCTGTTGAATAACGAAATCCATATGCCAGTAATTCCTTAAACGGCACTTCTCCGTCGATCCGAATAGCCCGATAGGACGTTTTCTGCGCGATTGTGTTTTGCAAAGCGCGAAATCCTATTTTATACAATCCGGTCTCCGGCACTTCAAACGACCAGGTAATTTCCTGATTCTGCTCCAGCCATCGCTGCCCGCCTACTGTGTTGTAAATAATTCTTCCTTTATATCGCGGTAGGGTGCGGGAGTTCTTATCCGAATACAGCTTAATCGCCGTATCGTTCTTGGAAGTAAAAGCCTCCGCCTGAAGAGTCAACACGTCTCCGTCAACGGCAGGCACATTGGCATTTTGAGCTGCAGCCTCCTCGTACGACGGAATCGTTTTGCTTGGCAGGAGTTCAATTCTCTCAATCGCAACAGGATCATAGCCTTGCAAACGAATGGTATGCGTTCCTTGTGTGAACTGCCATTGCAAAGGCTGCGCATATGCCCCTCCCGAATCAATTAACGGCTTTTCGCTCCAGCCCGAAACGTCAATCGAACGGGGACGGATCTCATCGCCATCCGAGTTTTTCAATATAGGACGGACATCCTCCCAGGCGCGGTATAACGATATGGAGGAGGCTTCCCTAAACGGCCTTTGACCGTCAATCGTCACCTCCCACCTTATCGGCCCCTTGCGCCGGGCATCCTTTAATGGATTATAAGATACATGAATTTCATACAGCGCACTCTCTGCAACGTCAACTTTATATTCGACCCAGCCCGTATCGCTCGTTTTCCAAAGCAGTACATTCAATTTACCCTCATACCCGCCGGCTTTAATTTCCTGATCATTCGACACCCTTGACGGCTTCGCCCCCTCCACCTGTATCGACGCGGTTGCGTTTTTCAGCCCTTGCTCCTGCCACTTCGCCAGTGCCTCGCTAAAATAAGGATCAACCTCATAATCAAATGTAGTGACGAGACCATCATAATTGACGGTCTCGGTTTTCTCGCCTGATACCGTGCTTACTGCCGCTCCAGATGAGAGCAGCAATGCCGCAATCATTATACTTCCGCCATGCACGAACCATTTCCGTTTCTTATTCATAACGAGAAGCCGCCTCCCTCCTTCGCAGAAATCCGATCAGTCTGTAAATCTTGTTCCCGTATCCTTATGGAAAAAGTGAGCCTTCGAAATATCCAGCTCAACCTTCACTTTCTCATTTTCGGCAAAACGGTTATCCGGATCCACGCGGGCGATCAGCGGCTTCTCCTGCCCAATGTCCAAATAAAGAAAACGATCCGCGCCCATCAGCTCATTATCGCGGTAGATTCCGGTAATGATCGTCTCCGAAAATAAACCTTCGAGCTTAACGTTTTCCGGTCTAATCCCTAATATAACCGATTTGTTTACTTGGCTATTTTTGCGCAAAATGTCCTCCATCGCTTCATTCATTTTCAGATGGAAGCGATTCGTATGAAACTCCAATCTTCCTTGCGGATTTTCCTGGATGCGGCCGTTGATGAAGTTGATTTGGGGAGAGCCGATAAAGCCCGCAACAAACGTATTCGCCGGTTTGGAGTAAACGGCCTCCGGCGTATCGCACTGCTGAATGATGCCGCCCTTCATGACAACGATACGATCGGCCATCGTCATCGCTTCAACCTGGTCATGCGTAACGAATATAAAGGTCGTGCCTAATTTTTTGTGCAGCTTCGTTATTTCCATTCGCATCGTCACTCTGAGCTTGGCATCCAAATTTGACAGCGGCTCATCCATCAAAAACAGCTTCGGATCACGTACGATTGCCCTGCCGAGCGCCACCCGCTGACGTTGTCCACCCGACAAGTCCTTCGGCTTGCGGTTCAGGTATGGCTCGATTTCCAAAATCCGGCTTGCGTTTTTCACGGCCAAATCAATCTCGTGCTTCGGCAGCTTCCGCATCCTTAGACCAAATGCAATATTCTCATATACGCTCAGATTCGGGTAAAGCGCATAGTTTTGGAAAACCATTGAAATATCTCTGTCCTTAGGAGGAAGCTTGTTGACCAGTTGATCCCCAATATAAATTTCACCCTCGGATATATCCTCAAGACCGGCAATCATTCTTAGCGTCGTCGACTTCCCGCAGCCGGAAGGCCCTACAAACACAATAAATTCTTTATCCTTAATTTCCAGCTGGAAATCCTGCACAACCGCGTGCTTGTCTTTGCCATAGCGCTTATATAAATGATTAATCGTAACTCCCGCCACAGTACAGCCTCCCCTCAAGTCTTTATGTCCAAAAAAACAAAAGGAGGATATCACGCGGTGCTCTGATATCCTCCATTGATACGGTAGAATGTATGCAGTTGAATGAACAGCTGATTAGCTCAAAACCGTCTCCTTCGCTAATTGCAGGCTTGATGTTACTTCGTCTACCCTCGCCAGCTCTTCCGCGCTCAATCTTTCATGCCAGCTCCTTGCCGCTTCCGTAATATGCTCCGGCCTCGAAGCGCCCAATATGGCTGATGTAATTCCCGGACGGCTCAGCACCCACGACAAAGCGTATTGCGCCTGAGTCAGGCCGCGTTCTTCTGCCAATGGCCGGATTGCCTCTGCCAGCTGAATCGCATTTTTCTAGCCCCTATGTATCTCACCTTCCCTTGACGAACCAGATCGTCTAAAGCCCGCAGCGTTTCATCAAGCGGAGTGTTCGGATCGAAGCGGTGTACCTGGTACAGATCAAGATAGTCCGTTTTCAATCGCTTCAAGCTGTCTTCAACCGCCTTGAAAATATGATACCGGCTCTGCCCGGAATCATTAACACCTTCTCCTACACGGCCGTGAACCTTTGTCGCGAGAACGATTTGCTGGCGCCGCTCCTTTAGCAAATTGCCGAGAATACGTTCGGACTCCCCTGCCCCGTACACGTTCGCAGTGTCTACAAGATTGATGCCGTTATCAAGCGCTAAATCCAAAATCGCTGCCGAAGCCTGTTCATCAATCCACCGGCCAAATGCCATCGTACCCAAGCTTACCTCGGATACCTTTAATCCCGTTCTTCCCAATTTACGATATTCCATTTTCATTTTCCTCCCGTGATCGATCAAAATGTAATTATGTCAGCAGTCACCTGTATGAAAGAGCTTATTGTTTAATAAGCAGCCAATACGCCACTAACACGCATGTCGTGCCCGGCTGTAAACTGACTCAACTCCACAATCAAATTCCCTTTTCCAAAGGAGAGAAACTTTCGCCCTTCAGCCGCTTGCGACTGTGCCATCAGGTCCAAAAAATGGATGATCATCTTCCGTCTGCGTTTAATTTCAGGATAACCGTTGTCGAATAACCATTGATCGATTGTATTGTAAGTTCCGCGGTTCAGCCGGTACATGTGCAGGCAATAATGATGAAAGGCCAGATCAGGCCATTCATATAAGCTTGAATTCAGTTTGTTTTTCATCCGTCACCTCATTATCTCTGCCGCTTAACAGGGGAAGGGGACTTCACCGTATCGAAGCGGCTGCGTTCTGTCCGATCGATTTGCACAATTTGGCTATTATGAACCGTAATTTGAACAATGCCGTATTGAACTCCTGCCAATTGCTCTTTAATTCTTTTTAACCACTCGTCAGCAACCTCTACTGTCTGGGACATCATCAACATCCTCTCCAAATTTTTGTGTGTAACAAACCGGTTTTACACGCAAAGAAGACGCACAACAACCGATTCGGCATTCGGCTCTCATGCGCCTCCAGTTTTCTAGTGAGCGCGAATTACAGTAAACGACAGCATTAGGAATGCTATACTTCCGCTGTAATCTTTTTATTCCCGACTAATTCAATAGGATAAATATAATTTAACATGTTGTTTTCCGTTCGTCAACACTTATCCTTCGAGTCAAGCTGCACACCCTCATCTCTTCCGTTTATAGCCAATAGATTTTCGCTTGTTTGTGTTTCAAAAAGACGATTGGCGTTTACATAATACTAAGAAATGCTGCAGCAAACGTTGATCGCCACGATCAGCGAATAAAAAACGAGGAGAGATGACCAATGTCACGAGAAAACTCTAGTAACGGCGTATTGATAGGCGCAATTGTAGGAGGTGCTATCGGTGCCATTTCGGCTCTGCTTTTCGCCCCAAAAACAGGCGCGAACCTTCGGGAGGAGCTCTCGAACAAGTTCAAAGCCATCAGCGAGAAAACGAAGGACATTGCGACCACAGTAGGACATCATACAAAAGAATTCGCAGCAAACGTCGGACAAAACACGAAGGATCTCACCGGCAGCATCAAAGAGGAAGCCGGTGATCTGGCGGATCACGCCAAAAAATCCAACCAGCATGTCATGGATTCCCTCACATCCGCGAAGGAGGAGATCAAGGATGATCTTGCTGCTACCGGGAGATAAAGCGAAGAAGAGCGGCCTCAAAGCAACAAAAACAACAATAAATTCAATGGCGCCTACAGAAGAAGAAATGATTAAGCTCGGCGCGGACATGGAGCAGATGGAAACGAATGCGGAAGTTATCGAAAGCGGCATGGTTCCCGATCCTATTCAATAATGAAGCAAGCGAAAACCAAAAACACTCTTTCCATTATCAAGATGGAAAGAGTGTTTTTAATCGCATATCACAGTTATGGACACTTTACGTGCTAAAATCCTGGCGCTTCTCTATTAACAACAGCTTCAGCTTCTCAATCGCCCGCTTCTGTATACGGGAAACGCTCATCTGCGATACGCCTAGCTGATCGGCAATATCCCGCTGGGATCGGCCGTTATGATAGGCGAGCAGCAGCACCGTCTTCTCCTCTTCCTTCAATTGATCCAGCGCTTCCTCCAGATCCAGACGATTATCAACGTTCTGATAATCATCCTTGTCCGAGCCTATGAGATCACCAATCGTCGCTGCGCTTTCCCCTTCGCTGGATAACGGTGTATCCAGTGATACGTAATGATAGGATTCCCGGCAGGACAGCACTTCGATCGTTTCCTCTACCGAGAGGCCAAGATGAACAGCGATCTCTTCCATTTTCGGCGAATATCCCAGCTCTACCGTTAAGTGGTCGATCGCCTGCTGAATGAGCAGGCCTTTCTCTTTGATTCGCCTCGGCACCTGGATATACCAAGACTTATCGCGCAAATAGTTTTTCAGATGGCCAATAATGCTTTTCATCGCATAGCCTTCAAACGGAATTTCCCGCGAGCTGTCGTACTGCTTAAACAAGCGGAGCATGGAAAGCTGACCGACCTGATACAGATCCTCATAGAGATCAGGACGGCTTCGGGACATTTTAGCGGCTGCCATCTTCACGATCGGTTCAAAATGCTGCAACAATACCGTAGCGGTATCGTTGCAGTTCGTTTCCTGATATATTTTTATTTTTTTAATCGATTCTTCTGGATCCAGGCAGGATGAATTTGCGTTCATGCCATCTCCTCTTTCCTACCAATTAGCTTGGTGAGAATCACCTCTGTACCTCTTTCCGAAAGCACTTCAACTTTATCCATTAGAGCATGCATCATAAATAGGCCAAGCCCGCCTGCAGTCACTTCGCTTAGCTCTTTATCGTGAAGAGAGACAGGCTTGCCAGCAGGGGATGGCTCATATTGAAAGCTGGTGCCCTCGTCCTTTATCCGGATCGATATCTCTTCTTTCTCAAGCTCGAAGATGATGTCTACTACACCTGGCTGCCCATCGCTGTAAGCATGGAGCACAACGTTGGTGCACGCTTCCGTTACCGCTACCTTCATATCTTCAATTTCCTCATAGGAGAAGCCTGCTTTATTCGCAATGCCAAATAATGCAAGCCTAACCATATCGATATACTCCGCCCGTGCCGGAATCGTTAAACGAATGAATGAGTTCATATCTCTTCTATCCTCTCTTGTATATTCCTATTGTAACTCATATTTTTTTGACTTTATTCCAAATTCTTATAGTGGAAATAACGCCGTCATAGATTGTGCTTAACACCCCGGGCTCTCCGGCAGGCTTCTTCTTCCCGCCTTTTATAGTCGCTACTACGCTTGCGGCTGATTCCTTGGCTGCTCCGGTAAACGAATGCAGGACATGACCAAGATCATTGACTGAGGCGAATAAAACGTCTAATGAGCTTAGCTTCGTTCGCACATCGAGCGTCATCGCATTCGTATGATGAACGGCCTCCTTCACCTCGACGCTAATTTGCGTAACCTCTGTTCTCAGCGAGCTTAACGTTTGCTGCATCTCAGCAAGCGCTCCCCGTAATATTTTCAGCGTCTGAATGATAGAGTACAAGAGAACCAGGAAAGCAATCGCTATAACAGCCATACTGATTTGCATAAGCAGTTCCATTGTTTTCATCACTTCCTTTTTTTCATAAGTTACCCGCTATCGCTTCATTTGAAACAGTGTATACTCGCTTTATTAATAGAAGGAACAAAATTGTCCGATGCCGCATTCATGCTATAAAGTGAGAGAACGATGCTGGAAAACATATGCTTTGGCTGGCCAATTACAATATTTTGTACCAGTATCTGTCTAATGACCCTGATACACGAAGACGTGAAGCTAGCGGAAATAGAAAAAGAGGAAATGACGATGATGTCATTTCCTCTTTTAATTTTGCAGCTGCAAGCCTACTGCTTTGCTGTTACATTCAAATATTTCGTCATCACAACTTCCGTTCCGCTCTCCGATGCGTTAACCTCAACCTCATCCATCAGCGCCTGCATCAAGTAAATGCCAAGTCCGCCAGCGCGGAGCCCGCATACGTCTGCATCAGGCAGCGGAGCAGCCTCTTCCAGCGCATCTGGAACGAGAACCGTCGGCCCGCTGTTTTTCACTTTTATGGTAAGGCCGGCGTCGCCCGTTTCAAAGCAAATGTCGATTACATCCTGATCAGCGCTTTGAGCGCCATGGATAACAGCATTATTGCACGCCTCCGAAACAGCTACCTTTATATCTTCAATTTCTTCAAAGGCGTAGCTCATCTTCGAGGCGATTCCAAATAGACAAATTCTGACCAGTTCGATATAGTCTGCATGGGCCGGGATTTGTAAACGAATGGCATTCATGCTTGAGCCTCTGTCCCTTCGGTTAAGTATCTGGATATGCCTGTCATATCAAATAGGCGTTGAATGGCAGGAGATAAATCGAGCTCTCCGCTCACATAAAGAACAAATTGCTCCTGCGTCTCTTCCTGCACAACTTGAAATGGCTCATTCCTCATTCGATTCACTCCGCTCGCATTTGTTTAGTAAATAGTATCAAAGATCGTTCTCTTTGTACAAGATGTACAGCCGGCTCCTTACATCGAGAAGCTGTCGAAGTAATGAATCGATGTCAGCCTTTGTGTTTCCGGATCGATAAATAGCTTTAACAAGGCTTCATTCCGCTCGAACACGATACCGTCCTCCGTCACATAATCAGGCTGTCCCAGTGCTCCCTTTACTGCCTCAATCGTGGCTGGAATTTCAACGCCATCGAGCAGCAGCGTCCCGGAGTCCCCCGCAATTTCAACGGAATAAACGATTCCGCCGTTAAAGACGACATCCATATTCGGATATTGATAAATCAACAATTCCCTTAAGTAGGGGTCCTCCGTAATGCGCTGCGGCTCACCGAGCTTCCGGGCAACGGTGCTTGGGGTATCGGAAAGCGAAATGCCGTTGACCGTTTGAAGCTTAAAATCCGGTTTCGCCGGTTCAGCTGAACTTGCTTCTGCTGCGTAGGTATCCTTTGTTACTGTCGAAGAAGGCATAGAAGAGGTTATTATTTTACTCACTGCCTCGGCAGATACTTCCGACTTAGCCGGGCTTGAATCAGTCGCCCGGGTCATAACGGCAACATGTCCGAACTCTCCCGTAAAAGCGACAATGCCTCCGATCAAACAGCCGATTAAAATAATATTCTTCATATGATCTCCCTCCTATGCGGGAATGTCCTTCTTCCTTTTTTGGTTATAGGTATATATAAACCGTTCCCGGCTCATTGAAACAGGATGCGCCATTCTACTTCTCGGCAATCATAACCAAGCATATATCATCCTTCTGATTGTCGCTGTTTTGCCCGGAAATAAAGTCGCGGACGATAGCCGAAGGCTCAGCGCTTTCTCTGCTGCTTAGCTGCTCAACTAACAGATCCAGCTTGTCCTCCCCGTTATCGCCCATTGATTCACTTAACCCATCGGTATAGAGAATAATCTTCATATGATCCCCGTATGAAATCATTCCTTGGCGGATTTCGATGGTTTCAAACAATCCGACCGCGCAGCAGCCCTCCGTAAACGATCAGCTTGCAAGGGTCATATCCACCTATTTGCAGACGCTGCTCGAACGTGAGAAAACGAGAATCTGAGGAAAAAACGGATTAACCGTTTGAAAATAAATCGTTTTTTAAGCAAAAGGGGCTGTCTCAAAGGTCTAATGACCTGAGAGACAGCCCCTACAGTTCGTCCTAAATGATTCCTTCGATTAAACAAATATGTCCAACACAAGGATAAACGCAAGCGCTGCAACAGAAATGATCGTCTCTAAGGCCGTCCATGTCATAAGCGTCTCCTTGACAGTCATACCGAAGTATTCCTTAATGAGCCAGAATCCGGAGTCGTTGACATGGGATAAAATGAGTGAACCGGCGCCGGTAGCCAGAACAAGCAGCTCGACATTTACACCCGGCACAATAGCCGCGATTGGAGCGACAATACCTGCCGCCGTCATCATCGAGACGGTGGCCGAGCCTGTAGCGACACGGATCATAGCCGCGATTCCCCAACCGAGAAGAATCGGCGACATATGTGAAGCAGTGGCAATCTCCGCGATATAATCACCGATGCCCGAATCGAGCAGCACCCGGTTAAATGCGCCGCCGGCACCGATGACGAGCAGGATCGTAGCCGTAGGTGCCAGGCAATCGTTCGTAAATTTGAGAATCGAATCACGGCTCATGCCGCGGAAGAAGCCGAGACTGAAAAAGGAATAGATCGTAGCGATAAGCAGCGCAACGATAGGGTCGCCGACAAATTTACATGCCTGGAACAGGATTGTGCCTTTCTCCAGAGCCAAATCCGCGATCGAGGCGATGAGCATGAGAAATACAGGAACGAGAATGGTGAATAACGTATTAAAGAAACCAGGCAGTTTTTTTGTATCGCCGTTCTCCGTCAGCTGGTCACCCATTTCCTTAGGGACGGTCTTATGAATCCGGTTGCCGATCCATTTTCCATACAACGGACCTGCAAGGATAGCGGTCGGAAGCCCAACAATAATGGAATATAAAATCGTTCTTCCAACATCTGCGTTAAAAATACCTACGGCTGCCATCGCAGCCGGATGAGGAGGAACAAGTCCATGCACAACCGACAAACCGGCGACAAGCGGCACACCGATTTTGATAAGCGATACGCCGGTTTGTCTGGCTATCGTAAATACAAGCGGAATGAGCAGGACGAAGCCGACTTGGAAAAACACCGGAATGCCGACGAAAAAGGCGACGAACATCATTGCCCAATGGACATTTTTTTCGCCAAACAGACGGATAAGAGTCCGGGCGATACGCTCCGCTCCTCCAGATTCTGCCATCATTTTACCCAGCATGGTGCCAAGTGCAAGCACGACAGCCAGAAATCCGAGCGTATTGCCCATACCCGTTTTGATTGAATCGATGATACCCGGATGATCTTCCGTAGTGAACAAAGGCATGCCGGCAGCAATCCCGGTACCAATCGCCGTCACGATAAGGGCGACAAAAGGATTCATCTTCGCAACCGTAATCAAAAGCAGCAGCACCACAATGGCTGCTAGAACGATAAATAATAACACAAGCAAACCTCCCGAAATAGTATGATTAAGTTGCAGGTATAGGCCATAACAGCCGCATACCGCTTATACAAAATGGTCTTAAGAAAATCGGTCTCTGTATTCCTGAGGGGTCATGCCGAATTTTTTTTTGAAAGCATGATTAAAGGAATGCGGACGCTGATAGCCAAGGCTTGCAGCGATTTCATAAATTTTGTCCACGCTGTGCTTGAGAAGATATTCCGCTTTGTTCATGCGCACAAGCTGCACATAGTCACTTAAATTTTCACCGGTTTCCAGCTTGTACACCTTCGAAACATATACCGGATGAAGATGCACATGATCGGCGACCGCTTGCAAGGAAACATCCTGCTGGACGTTTTGTTCAATAAAAGCCTGGATCTCCCGGATCAAGGTTGTTCTTGAATCCTTCGTCTCCTGATCCATGTCCTCGCGAATTCTATGCAGCGTCCGAAGCGACCATTCGCGGAGCTGGTTCACGGAACGAAAAGGAAGACCTTCCGTCATTTTTTCGTATTCATCACCGAGCAATTCCGATAAATGCCTTCCGTTTTTATGCGCAATATACGAATAGGCGGAAGCGATCGTGAAATAGATCTCAAGGAGATGCTCCTGCGAACCGGATTGGATATCCTCCATGTCGTCAAAGATCAGCCGCAGCTTCTCTACGATGTCATCCCACCTCGCCGCCTCAAGCAAATGAATCAACGCAGGCGGTTCGTAGAGGCTTTTCAGCGACTCTATCCCCTTTTCCGAAAGATCGTCCTCCAGCCGCATAAATAGCTCCCGTTCACTTCCGATCCGTTTACGGAATGCTCCAATTGAACGGCTGTATAGCGTTGCCAGATCATTAGGAAACCGTCCGTCATGACAGACCATAACGGAGATTCTGCCCTTCAAATACGTGCCCACCGCCGTTTGTAGGGCAGCCGCCATACGCTCGAACCAGACGGTATCGTTCTCTTCGGCCGCCTCCCGTTTTGCTGTCATCGCAAAAACAAGATAATCAAGAGCATCTTTGGCATACCAGATCGCATATCGCCCGCCAAACAACTCTTCGACCATATTGCTGATAGCATATTCCTTCCAGGATAGATCTTGAAGATCATACTGGAGAAAAAGTTCATCCAAACGTACCACCATGAGCGAACAGGATTGCCATTCGTGATCGGAAAGCTCCAGCATCTTCATTTTGTTATGAAGAACGTCTGTCTCCCATCTTCGGCCCTGAAGCAGCTCAAGGAGCAAATTCGCCCTAAGCAAAGGAAGATTTTCCTTGAACGTATAGGTCAGCTTCTGATTGGATATGACTTCCTCCCATTCCAATTCCAGCTTTACCAGGACCCGCTTAACGGCCGTCAGCAAATCCTCTTCCTTTACCGGCTTCAGCAAGTAATCCTCGGTCTGGTACAGAATGGCCTCTTTGGCGTAATTGAAATCCGAGTACCCGGACAATAGTATGCATTTTGTTTTGGGCCAAAGCCGGCGGACCTCCGCGATCAATTGCAAGCCCGTCATGCCTGGCATTTTAATATCGGTGATGACGATATCGATGGAAAATTGCCTGAGGAGCGCGAGTGCTTCCAGTCCGGAATATGCCTTGAAAACCTGCTCGACGCCCACGGCCTTCCAGTCAATCGTGGTAGAGAAACGATCAACCACGTGAGCTTCGTCATCCACGATCAATAGTTGAGTCATCGTCTCCCTCCTCTAGCCTCGGTTTCGCAGGGCTGCTTGTCCGGTTCCATGTCAGAACGGCTGCCAGCCCTCCGCCTGGATCATGCCTGAACGTTAATCCCGAGCCTTCTCCAAATTGATACTGTAAACGCCGGTGTACGTTCCATGTCCCGCAGCCGAGTTCATCGGACATCGGTTCATTTAGTTGAATCGCCAGCTTGCGCAGCCCGGCCTCTGACAGCCCCGATCCATTATCGGCTATGATGATCCGGTTCCATCTGTCATTCTGCTCGCCTGTTATGGTAATGGCGCCGCCCTCCACCCGATGCTCAATACCATGGACAATGGCATTTTCAACTAATGGCTGAAGAAGGAGGCGCGGGACAGGCTCATCCATCATTTCTTCCGGAACGGTTATCGTAAACGTAAGACGCTGCATCCTCAAATGGTGGATATTCAGGTAGTGACGTACCAAATCGAGTTCATCCCGAAGGGTAACCTGCTGGTTCTCAACCCTTGCACTGTAACGATAATACTCGGCCAAATTTTCGGTCATGGCGATAACTGCATCCCGATCCTCCAGCATGGCGGAATTGATGACAAAAAACAGCGAATTGTACAGAAAATGCGGGTTTATCTGAGACTGCAGCTGCTTCAGCGTCGCCTCGCGCGACCGCAGCTTCTCCGTATAAACATCCTCGATCAACACCTGAATTCGGCCGGCCATTTCGTTGTAATGCCGGATTAAATCATCAAATTCGTTCTTTGCTTTATAATCAATACGCGAGGATAAATCCCCTCTGCTCATCCGTTTCACGCCTCTGATCATGTTTTGGATCGGAATCTGGACGTTACGGTAAAGCAGAAACGAAGCGAATAAACCGATCATAAGCAGAAAGGCAATTGAACCGTAGAACCAATTGCGCGCCGTTGTAATGGGAGACAATATCCTTTGGACAGGAACATAATCAACTAAATACCAGCCTAGTTGGCGTGATTTTACATAGCTGACCAAAAACGATTGATCGTTGATTACAACCGTTTCCTGACCTGCATCCGACAAGGACCTGTTCAGCACATCTCGTATAATCGGTTCTTCGATCAGCAAGTCAGGCGTGCTATTCCGAATCGGCCGGTAATCCGGATGATACAGGAATGGATCGCTATGCTTGTCCTTCCGGTAAATGTCCAGCAGGTCGGTAATGGTTTCCACCGGGAAACGAACCTGAAATACCGCATCGGCTTGCAAGGTGGCTGCCGCATTGGCGGGTTCGCTAGTCTCCCGGATAAAAGTACCTGCCGGAAATCCGCGGGAATAATCCTCTTCGTATGACCACGCCTTCCGGATGGGGACATCCCACTTCCACTCCCCAATACCGTTAATATAAATATTAGAGGACAGCACCTGCTTGCTCTTAGGCATCACGATTGTCAAATCATTGGTCCAGCTGCTGGACACGCTCTGAAGGCTCAATTTCTCCGTTAAGCGGGATTGCGCCTTTAACAGGTTGCCGACCGCCTCGCCGGTTCCCCCAATAAAATCCCGAATATGCGGATCGTAGCTTAAAATAACCGGAAACAAGGACAAATTCTCAATGTTCGAATCCATCCGGTTCAAAAAAAATGACAATTCATTCAAATTGGATGAGCGGAGCTGCTCCTCTACTACACTGCCCGCAATCCGGTTGGAGTAGCTGTACAAGAACAGAACCGGGATAAGCAGAAGAATGATCGTCATAATAATCTTGCCGAATATCGATAGCCTGTAATGTATGACGATCACCTTCTCATTCCGCTTCTTTATCCAATATCGCTTGCAGTGCGGCATTTGCTCTGTCCGCCGCCTGCTGAAGATCGGGATCCCCCATCATGACGCGTTGAACGATTTCTCCGACCGTTTCCCGGGCCTCCGCCACGTTGATAACTGTAGGACGGTCGTGGTCTACACCGCCGACGCCGGATTTTTTGATTACTTCAACCATCTCTTTCGGGAACCCCGCCGTTCCCTTGGACATGTTCCAAACGGAATGACGCGCACCCGGATTGCCTTTGCGCTGCGTTTGAAGCACAATCTCTTTACTCGTCGCCCAGCGGATAAATGCCCACGCCGCTGCTTTATCGGCGGCTCTCGGATTCATGGCCAGTCCCCAGGATGTAATATTGTAAGTTCGSGAGCCGCTTCTGCCGGCGGGAAAAGAAGCATATCCGATATGCTCGGATATCGTTGAACGCGCCGGATCGCTTGCGCTTTTATAAATCGAATTCGCATCCGTATAAAAGGCGGCTTTGCCTTCGGCAAATAGCGCGCTCGCTTGCGGCCAGGACATGTTGATTACTCCCGGAGGACCGTAATCTCTTAGAAGGCTTCCGTATATGGTGAACGCTCTCATCGCTTCCGGCGTATTGATGGTCGCTTTTTGCCCGTTGGTGAAATCACCGCCTTCGGAATATAGAAAGGACGAAACCTGCGTCACCAAAGCGGAACGCCCCCCTCTTGCGATAAAGCCGTAAACTCCGCTATCCGGATCATGCAGCTTCCGGGCTGCGGATACAAGCTCGTCTATCGTATCCGGCACCGGAATGCCAGCCTTCTGCAACAGATCTTTCCGATAGTACAAGATTCCCTGCTCCATTATGACCGGAATGCCCGCAAGCTTTTCATCAACGGTTGCAGAGCGGATTGCTTCGCCTGAAAAATCGCTGTAATCGTACTTGGCATCCTTTTGAACATAGTCATCAAGCGGCTCCAGCCAACCGTTTTTATAAAAAAGCTTCCCTTCCTGCAGGGGACGATACATAAATACATCCGGCGTTTCCGATCCGGTTGTCAGCTGCAAAGTGAGCTTCTGGGTCAGCTGGTCCTCGAAAAAACCTTGTATGATCACGTTTATGCCCGTTTCGGCTTCAAATTCGGGAAGGAGCGGCTTGATTGCGTCCGCCCAAGGATGATTAGCCGTTACCAGTGTAATGGTTTTGCCTTGAAACGGCTGAGGTGACTCCCTCCTGTTATCCCCGGAATGGGAGATGCCTGTACAACCCGACGCCAAAACGGAAACCAATAGAGTCCAGATTGCCGTAAGCATCCACAGGCTGCGAAATCGCTTCATAGATCTGTCCTCCTTATCGCGACACCCGATAATATTAAGATTACTCAAACTCATCTCTTTCCGATATAACTAATTCTAAACATCGATAACCAATAGTAAAGCAAATTTCGACATGTCCATAATCTTTTGACATTCCGGTCACAACCAGTCTTCCCTACATTGATACAATCAATAGCATATACTTTCAAAACTTAAAGGCGTTTAGCCCTTCACTGCGCCGGCCGCTAAACCGCTGACGACATAACGCTGCGCAAGCAAGGCGATTATAAGTACGGGAAGGGTGATTACACATGCAGCCGCCATAAGCCCGCCCCAGTTGATTTCCGAATACGACATGAAATTGAATACCGCCACCGGCAGCGGCTTTGTCTTATTACCGGCAAGAATAATCGAAAACATAAAGTTATTCCACGAGAAAATGAACGAAAGCAGGGAAGACGTAATGATACCGGGACCGGAAATCGGTAAAATGATCCGCATAAAAACTTGATGACGCGTACAACCGTCAATTAGACCCGATTCCTCGATTTCGGTAGGAAGCGCTTCGAAGAAGGAAATCATGATCCAAATAATGAATGGCAGCCCCACGAGCATATGACTGAGGATCAAAGACGTGTATGAGTCTATCAACTCAAGTTTCGAAAATAAAATAAACCAGGGGATCAAGAATGTAATCCCGGGAATAATTCGGGCTACGAGAATGACAAGCCCTAACTTGTGAAGGTTATGTCTGGCGATTGCGTAAGCCGCCGGCAGCCCAAGCAGGAGGGCAAACAGCGTCGATCCAAGCGCGACAACGAAACTATTGAAAATATATTTAAGAAAATCATATTCCTTGAATACATCCGTATAATTGTCCATCGTCGGTATAAACACAAACAACTGATCCGTCGACATGATTTGCCCCTGCGTTTTGAAAGAAGCCAGCAGCATCCAGAAGAAAGGAAAAGCGAATAAAAGAAGCACAACCATTGTTAAAGCGCCGAAAATCAGATTTGCTGCCTTCTTATGCTTATTCATAGGGCCCCTCCATTCTTTTGCGCATCAAGATCATAATTATCGTCAAGCCCATGACCAACGCGAAGAATAGGACAAGGAGCGAGGAAGCCATTCCCAGCTTAAAGTATTGAAAACCTAATACATAACCGTATATGTTCAACGTCTCGGTAGCTAGATTCGGTCCGCCCTGCGTTGTCGCATAAATAATATCGAATGTTTTTAACACATCGATCAAGCGCAGCATCGCAGCAACCATGATCGTTGGCTTTAATAGCGGAAGCGTAATAGAAATGAACTTTCTCCATCTGCCGGCCCCGTCGACGTCAGCCGCTTCATAGGGGTCGGTCGGAATCGTAGCCAGCCCAGCCATGATAATAAGAGCGATCATCGGAGTCCACTGCCAGACATCAACGATAATAAGCGAAGAAATAGCTTGATTGGGGGAAGCGAGCCACAGCTGCGGCTTCAGTCCGATCGCTTTCAATATCATGTTGGCCGCGCCGATTGTCGGCTCATAAATCAACTGCCACACGAGCCCCATCGCAACCGGAGTTGACACCATTGGCAGTAGGAAGATCGTTTTCATCACATTTTTGCCACGGAAATCCCTAGAGAGCAGTAAGGCAATTGAAACTCCTAACACGACTTCAACGGCAAGCGCCGCAACCGTAAAATACATAGTGGAGCGTGCCGCCCCCCAAAACCGGCTGTCGTTCAAAAGCGTAATGTAGTTGCCCAGCCCAACCCACTTTGGCGGCGTTATGGCTGACATACTCCACTCAAAGAAACTTATCCGTACGGTATATAGGATTGGGAATACCATCATGACCAACACGAATATCACTGCAGGCATCGTATAGATCCATTTCAAATTTCGATCAAACCAGTTGTACTGCATATGGAACTCCCCTTTCCCCCAGATCAAAATCATAAATCAAAAGGGTCACGGAATGACCCTTTTGATGATTAGGCCGTCCCGCCTTTATTTTGTTTTTTCGTTATCGATAATCACTTGCAAGGCTTCATTAGCTTTATCTGCAACCGGTTGAATGTTCTTCTCTCCAGTCATGATCTGCTGAACGATCTCGCCTACTGCATCGCGTGCTTCACCGACACTAATGACGGTCGGACGGTCATGGTCGATACCGCCCTTCACGCTTTCTTTGATGACATTTACCAGCTCAGACGGAAATCCGGTTGAACCCTCAGGGTTATCCCAGACAGAAGAACGCGCTCCGGGATTACCTGCTTGCTGGGTTTTCAAGACCATCTCCTTGCCTGTCGCCCACTGAATGAATGCCCATGCCGCTTCCTTATTGACTGCATTCGCATTCATGGCCAATCCCCATGAGGTAATGTTATACGGTTTGGAGCCGGCCGATCCGGCCGGGAACGGTGCAAATCCTATTTTATCGGCAATTTGCGACTTTGCAGGATCCGTTGCATTCTTATAGATTGAGTTTGCGTCCGTATAGAAAGCCACCTTGCCTTGCGCGAAAATGCCGATCGCTTGCGGCCATGACATATTGAGTACGCCCGGAGGGCCGTAATCCTTCAATAAGGTGCCGTAGGTCGTAAAAGCTTTAATCGCTTCCGGCGTGTTGATCGCCGCCTTATCTCCGTTCGTGAAATCTCCGCCTTCGGAATACAGGAATGAAGAGACTTGCGTGACAAGCGGAGAGCGCTGTCCTCTGGCTACAAAACCGTACATCTCTTTACCTGGGTCATGAAGCTGTTTAACCGCAGCAACCAATTCATCAATCGTTTTTGGTACCGCGATCCCTGCCGCTTCCAGCAGATCCTTACGGTAATATAAGATTTCCTGCTCTGTAATGATTGGAATGCCGGCTACCTTTCCGTCTACGGTCGCCGATCCGACAGCGGATTTGGACAAATCGGCAAAATCGTATTCGGGGTCTTTACTCACGTATTCATCCAAAGGATATACCCAGCCGTTTTTGAAAAACAGCTTGCCCTCCTGGAGCGGACGATACATGAACACATCCGGCGTATTGGAGCCCGTGGTGAATTGGACCGTTAGCTTCTGTGTCAACTGATCTTCAAAATAACTCTCCACTTTTACTTTCATCCCCGTCTCGGCTTCAAACTCGGGAATGTACGGTTTAATCGCATCTCCCCAAGGGTGGTTCGCAGTTACTAATGTGATACTTTTGCCTTCAAACGGTTTTGCAGCTGGCGCGGCGTTATTTATGCTATCCGTTGCCGTCTTCTCTTTGCCCGTTGTTGTGTTGCTAGTTTGTCCACCGCCGTTTGAGCACGCTGCCAGCATCGTTGCAGCAAGCACGATGCTCAATCCCTGGCCTAGCCAGCGTTTTCTGAACATTCTCATACATAACCCTCCCATGCAATCTTTTTTGTATGCGCTTTCAATATGAAGTATACAGATGCATGACGACGGATTATATAACTATGACTAAACATTGATAACTACACTTTAAGGTATTTATTCGTCCGCAAGCAAAAGGCTTTCAATATTAATTAAAAGCTAACTCCAGATCATTGAAGGGCTGTCTCAGAAAGTAGATCATCTACTTTTGGGACAGCCCTTCTAGCGTTTTCCCGCTTCACACTAACAAACTTGTATGGTAGTATGGTAGTTAGAAAACGAAAGGAATGAGTGTATGGATCTCAGTCTACGCCCGCAGCCCGTTTCCACCAGGGATGTTGTCTATTTGCAGCTAAGAGAACAAATATTGAAGCTTGAGCTGCCGCCAGGAACATCTCTATCGGAAAATGAAACCGCTCTCTTATTCAAGGTCAGCCGTACGCCCGTAAGAGAAAGCTTCCTGCGGCTTGCTCAGGAAGGACTGGTTCAAGTGCTTCCGCAGCGCGGCACATTCGTTTCTTTAATCGATACAGCGCTCGTTGAAGAAGCCCGTTTTATGCGGGAGCAGCTGGAGAGAGCTGTCATCCTGCTCGCTTGTGTACATTTTCCGGAGCAAGCGCTCTTGCAGCTGGAGATGAACCTTGATCAACAGCGTGAGTGCGTCCGCAAGAAGGATGACAAGAGCATGTTCGAGCTTGATGAGGCTTTCCACCGCATTTTGTTTGACGGCTGCAGCAAGAGCAATACCTGGACGATCATGAAGCAAATGAACGCCCACTTGAATCGAAGCCGCATGCTGAGTCTCGTGGACGATCACAACTGGGAGCATCTTTATGATCAGCACCGCTTAATGGCCGATGCGGTAAAGGCGCAGGATGGCGCAGCAGCCGAACGGCTGATGACCGAGCATCTTACTCTGAATATAGCCGATCAAGCGCTGCTGAGGGTGAAGTACCCCAATTATTACAAATAATAACGGGAGGTCCGATTCAAATGCAAATGACATTCAGATGGTTCGGCGAGGGTAACGATACCGTTCCCCTTAGCTATATTAAGCAAATTCCAGGCACGGACGGCATCGTCTGGTCGCTGCATGATGTGGCGGCTGGAGTGGAATGGCCGCTGGAGCGGATTTTGGAGGTAAAGCGGCAAGCGGAGCAAGCCGGCCTGCATATCGATGTCGTTGAAAGCGTTAACGTTCACGAGGATATTAAGCTTGGCCTGCCCTCTCGCGATTTGTACATCGAAAATTATAAGAGGACGATCGAGAAGCTTGGCAGCGCCGGGGTCAAAGTGATCTGCTACAACTTCATGCCGATCTTCGACTGGCTGCGCACCGATCTGCACAAGCCGATGGGCAACGGCGCAACGGCGTTATTTTATGAGAATAGCCGGATTGCTAATGCCGACCCTTTCCAATTGGTCGAGGAGATTAATGCGAACTCGGCGCTCACGATGCCCGGCTGGGAGCCGGAGCGGCTTCAGCATTTGACGAGGCTGTTTGAGGCTTACCAAGGCGTGACGGAAGAGCATTTGTGGGAAAATCTTCGTTATTTTCTAAATGAAATCATTCCTGTAGCTGCCCGCTGCGGCATCCGAATGGCCATTCATCCAGATGATCCGCCGTGGCCTTTGTTCGGCTTGCCGCGCATCATGACCTGTCAGGAAAACTTCAGAACGTTTTTAAAGCTGTACGACAGCCCGTATAACGGCATCACGCTCTGCAGCGGCTCGCTTGGCGCGAATCCAAACAATGATATTGTTGCAATGATCCATGAGTTTGCGGATCGTATTCCGTTCGCGCATATCCGTAACGTCCGCGTTTACGAAAACGGAGACTTTATTGAGACCTCACACCGGACGCAGGACGGTACAGTCGATATCTCCGGAATCGTACGCGCTTATCATGAGATCGGCTTTACGGGCTATGCAAGACCTGACCACGGCCGCCATATTTGGGATGAGCAGTGCAGACCGGGGTATGGCCTTTATGACCGCGCTCTCGGCATTATGTACCTATGGGGACTTTGGGATGCTTATCAGCTTGCGGCGGTTTCCGCTGGAGAGCGGGTGGCGCAGCTATGACACAGCTTCCAAGGCATGAATCGCTTGTTGGCAAGGTAGCCGTCGTAACCGGCGGCGCCGGTGTGCTGTGCCGGGTAATGGCGCTTGAGCTGGCCCGCCAAGGCGCTAAGATTGCGATACTCAATCGCACGGCAGAGAAGGGCGCGGCTGTAGCCGCGGAGATTAAGGCTGCCGGCGGAATAGCGATTGCCGTTGCTTGCGACGTGACGAGCACGGAAAGCACCAGAGCAGCCGGCGCAGCCGTGCTCGAGCAGCTCGGCCGCTGCGATATTTTGATCAATGGCGCAGGCGGCAATCATCCGAGTGCGAATACGACGAATGAAACCTTTAAGCAAGGGCATCTGAACGCGGACAATACGACTACGCTGTTTAACTTAAGCGTTGACGGGTTCCGCAGCGTCATGGATCTCAACTTTGTAGGCACGCTTATTCCTACGCAAATATTTGCGGAGCAGATGCTTGGTAAGCAAGGTGCAGTCATCATTAATATTTCTTCCATGAGCGCTCCATCGCCGATGACCAAGGTTCCTGCCTACAGCGCGGCCAAAGCGGCGATCGTCAACTTCACGCAGTGGCTGGCCGTTCACCTTGCAGAATCGGGCATTCGCGTTAACGCGATCGCCCCCGGCTTTTTCTTAACGGAACAGAACCGCAAGCTGCTATTGCATGAAGACGGATCATTGACCGAGCGTTCGGGCAAAATCATTTCGCACACCCCGATGCGCCGCTTCGGCAAGCCGGAGGATTTGTTAGGCGCTCTACTTTGGCTCGCCGACGAGACAACCGCCGGCTTCGTCACGGGAACGACGATACCCGTTGATGGCGGGTTTTTAGCTTACTCGGGCGTTTAAAGCGGGAACTATCGATCAATCGCTCTTTCGTTATCCTCCTCAAATTCCGTTTTCTCCTCCGTATGAGTTAGGCAGCATTATGCCACCCTACAGGAAGAAAGGAGGAGGAATCGCAATGACATCGTCCAAAAACCGCCGTGAAAATACTTGGCACCAGCGAAAGCATACGCAGCAGCCGCATGGCAAAGTGAAGTCGCTCGAAGAATTAAGCCAAGAAGGCGTCAGCTCTAAATCCAAACAAGAATAATAAGCTCTGCCTTTTCTGTCAATGGACAAGCAAAACCTCCATACCGCGCATGTGCCCGGAATGGAGGTTTCGTTCATGAGCGGATTTTACGAACGAATATCCGCCCGATCGAACCGCGGCCTTATTGTTCAAGCGCATAGGCCCGGTCAAACGCCGCCGCTGCCGCGAAGTCCAGCTCCGTAAGCCCGCCGTCACGCCATGTCGTCATGCGGAGCGTCACCATTTTGTAATCGATGGATATGAAGGGATGGTGATTAAGCTGCTCGGAAGCCTGCGATACAAGATTTACAAAGTCGATGCCGTCTAAAAAGGTGCGGAACCGGTATTTTTTGACGATCCATTTGCCATCCTCCCGCTTCCATCCGCCGCTTGCAGCCAGCCTCTCTTCGATTTGCTCTTCAGTTAGCTTCATTCGTTTCGCTCCCTCCGCTGTTTCATCCTGTTAAACTCTATTATACAATAGTCGCCTACAGCGGTGCGGCAAGAAAAACAATGGTTTCGTATATGAGGTTAGGCTATAAATAGCCGTTCATTCTCCTTTTTAAGTTAAGAATAATTGATTTTTAGTTACTGTCAGGGATGCTATATTGCGCTTTTACAGAAACTTTTAATGTTGATGACATGGATGACGCGGTATATTGTGCATTTGCATGATAGCGTATCGTTTGAACAGACATTCAGCTGTTTGGAACCTCCTATCCTGCAGTGGTACAGGAGTCCCGGCGGCGATTTCGCTTCTGAGACCCCTTCTTTTTTCAAGGAAGTGAATGCAGCTCATAGAGGTCGCGGACATTGCATTCAATCGTGTCGGCTATTGCTATCGCTGCTTTGAGAGGCATGATTCGCTTGTTATCGATATAATCGCCTATCCGCTCTGGTCTAATGAGCAGCGCTGCCGCCAGCTGCTCCTTCGACATGCCGCTTTCCGCCAAGCGCTGCTCGAGCAAGCAGTGACCGAGCTCTATTTTCATCGTATTGCACCCTCCAGTAGTAAAACGTACAATACCAGTTTAACCAAGCCGTCCTTTTTCTATTAACATCCTTTACCCGGTTGCCCAAATCAGCAGTGCGAAGGCAACTTCTCCTAGGAGGCTCCCCGATTTTTTTTGCATATGAACATACAAAAAAACAAGGGTGCGAACACAGCCCTTGTTTTTATGAAAACGCTTCCATTGACTATGCTATTATTACGCCACAGTCATATTTATTTCTTCGTACTGCTCGTCAAATGAGATCCGAAGCGTCTTATTGTCCAAATACCACAAATTATCTTCTTCTATATAAAAAGTAATGCCCTCCTCGTTCACGCTTAGGCCAATGCTCCTTGGCTCATCCTTCACGACGCCAAGCGAAAGACCCGGATGAACGCTGCCGCACCCGCCCAAACGGACATAAATGCGAATGAATTCTCCGTCGGAAAGACCCATTTCCGTCTTATACCAACGCGCTGCTGACTGCTCCACCACTAATTTCATCGCGGTCATCTCCTCCCACTGCATACTTCATTCCATCATCACGAATAAGCTTGAAGGTGTCAACCCTTCAATTATAAACTTACGTGAATATGCTAGTCATTATGAATGACTTTTCCATACACGCCTAGTATTCAATAAGCTGCAACAAAAAAAAGCAAACCAGCCGCCAGCTGATTTGCTTCTATTCCTTAATTGAGTTTTTGTTTCAAGCCGCTGGCATCCATCTCCAGCTTCACTTCCTCGGGAAGTTTTTTCGAGGCGCTCGGCACCTGTCTGGTTTTCACATTAATGTCGTCGGTTGAGCAAATGGCGATGCTCACCTGTCCGCCATGCGCATAGGCCCGGATTAGAATCGGCTGGTTGTATTCATTTTGGAATACAAAATCAGGGCCGTACCAGCTTACTGTCGCATCGCGGCCGGACGGCACATATTTGACATTCCGGCTATGGGAATAGCGCTCGATTATTTTCAGCCCGGCACGGTCTACGGCATTGAAGAGCGTCGACGATATTTGGCATATGCCGCCGCCCACATCCTCCGACATCTCCCCTCTGACGATAACCGGAGCACGCAAATACCCCTTTTCCTTTGTACGCTTTCCGACAACCTCATTGAACGAAAACCGCTCGCCGGGAAACACGACATAATTATTGATCGCTTTTGCCGCTAAGCCAACGTTATGAGAGCGGCTTTTGTTTCTCGCATTGTAATATGTAGCATATTGCCCGATCCTTTTAACCTTTATGGTTGAGAGCAGCTCACTGTCCACTCTCGGGTACGTCGTCAGCAAGGGAACCTCGAGCCGGGAAAATCCCCCTTCAAAAATAAAGCTGTAAAATTGCTCCGTAAACGACCTTCGGTCAAGCTTGCTTCCCGTATGCTCAGGCAAAATTCTCCCGGCTCCGTCAAGCGTTGCATTAACCGGCGGCTTCTGCACCCGTTTCTCCAGGTCATTTATCGATTTATTTAGCTTATCCTGATCAACGAGCGGAATTCCAGTCAAAGAATCGCTATACTTAGCCCGATTCATCTCTAAGAGGGTATGTCCTTCATGCTCGATAATCAAAGGATCAGGATAATGCCCTTGCTGAAACAAAAGATATATGGCTAAAATCCACTGCAGCCCCATTGTCGTTAATCTCCCCTATACAGTAGTATCCATGCTAGTATGAATCTTTTTGGACAGAACCATACATGATCTAATGGCTACATAATTAACGGCGGCTTTGTTGAAAATAGAAAAAAAACGAACGGAGGGCAGCGGATGAACCGAATAGGGAAGCAAGCAGCAGCTGTAATCACGTTAGTTCTCATAGCGCTGCTGACCGTACAACCACATTCTGCTCATGCTCAGGCGTTAATTCAGAAGCCGAATTTTATGGGTGAGAAGAATCAGCAAAATACGATTATCATGACCGTTCGTTCAGGACAGCATGCCGCATTCATCAGCGATCTTCAAATCGAAAGCCGGGAAATCAATGCCGCTTTGCTTGAGGCTAAACATATGCCTGCTGCTGAAGCCGTCTATTTTCCCGATATCGATATCGCGCTGCGGCTGGCGGACGGAACGAAGCATTTTCGCTTGGAGCACTCAGGAAATCTTTGGAACGAAACAACGGCCACAACAACCATTTTGCCTAAAAAGATTTCCGGAAAGCTAGTCGGACTTGCAGAAGCGCTGCGGACTCAGCACTATGGCAAGCTGCTTTCATGGCAGCAAGCAACGCAAATCCTGCCTAACAAAAGCAAATTCTCGGTGACTGAGCTCGAAACGGGACTAAGCTTTCACGTACAGCGGCGGGCAGGAAGCGATCATGCCGACGTTCAGCCGTTAACGAAGGAAGATACACGTATTATGAAGCAAATTTATAACGGCAAGTGGAGCTGGAGGAGGAAGGCCGTACTGATCCACTCCGGTGACGATTGGATCGCAGCTTCTATGAACGGGATGCCCCATGGCGGGGATGGCATTCCGAAGAATGGCTTCTCCGGTCATTTCTGCATTCACTTTCTGGGCAGCTCAACCCATAAATCCGATAGCCCGGATCCCGCACACCAGATGATGGTTCATAAGGCGGCTGGCCAAATAAAGCGATATTTTGACTCCGCCGCCCCGCTTGTTATGGCCAAAAGCTTCGTTGAAGCCTTATATCATAAGGATGAGGAATTGCTGCTTGAGCTGACAAAAGAACTGCCAAAGGAAAAACTTGCTTCCTTCATGAAGCTAATGGAATCGCTTGTCTCCATACGGGAGCAAACTCCGGCAAAAGCAAAAGGGAAGGCCTCGTCCGATGACAGCAATCTGGACGAAGCGCTAACGACTGAAATTAAGCTGCCGGTCTCGATTCATCAGCTTAACGAACCTCGGCGGAACAGCAGCTATACCTTTCTTTTTAAACGCGAGTCCATAGGCTCGCCATGGCGTATCCAAGATATATTAGTGAATTAACGATTAGCGAAACAAAAAATCCCCATAGCTATGAGATATCCGAACGAACCGGAGTATCCTTAGCTATGGGGTTATTTAGTTGTGAAAATCTCAAAAAACTATACGCTCGGTTGCTTACCAATGGATTTGATCCAGGTGACCAGCGTCAGCAGCAGCAAAGGAAACACATACGCTATCGTCACATAAAGCGGGTGTATCGACGATACCGTTTCTTCCCACTTGGTCATGCCTTCAGATAACAAGAGCGAGAGCAGCTCGCAGATCAAAGCAATAGGGAATATGAGGATCCGTTTATCTTGTATACGAAGCAGCTGGGACACGGCTAACGCTAGCGCATATAAGGATATGGTAACCTTCATGTATGATCCTGCGATTAAAGCCATCGCGATGACCGATTCGATTCTTTCGATAATATCGGCAACCTGGATAATGCGCGCAAACTGGTACAGGGAATATTTCCTTTCACCTGCCATAGGGCCAAACATCATAATCGTGCATAAAACGGATGTGATTAAAATAACACCGTTTACGGCGAGCGCCACATACATATACTTGTTCAGCTCTTTGCTGTCTGCCTTGCGGACAAACGGCAGCAGCACGGCAAACACGATCACCTCTGCATAAGGGAACCCGTAAGAAAAATACGCTCCATGCAGCACGGGTTTGATTCCTTGCGGCATAATCGGCAGCAGTTGTTCCGGACGATAGTCAAGAAAGGCTAATAAGAAGATGACCGCAACGAAACTAAGCATGATCGTGATGATGATGATGAACATCCTGGCCATTGCTTCGATACCGGCCTGCGCGGTAATTGCGGCAGCTGACAGTACAACAAAGGAAAAGAGATACAAAGGCGTTTCATCCATTAAAGAGCTGGTCATAAACAAGTCGACGTCGATCACAATAGCGGCACACATATGGAACAGGAAGATCACGAAAGGAAACATTAGAAGGAGAGTGATCCACGTACCGACTGCTTTGCGGCTGTATTCGACAATGGTTAAGCCGGGGTATTGCTTATTCAGATAAAGCATACAGCACAGCAGCAGCCCCCCAATCGTGCATGAAATAATCAGTGACAGCCACGCATCGCTTTTGGCGAAAGCGATGAGCGGCGCCGGAATATTGATAATGGACGACCCTGTCATGAACGTGAAAAATAAGAGGGACATTTGTCCCGCAGTAATCGGTTCGCGATTTTTCAAGATGTTCCCGCCTTTAAATAGCTGGTGATCTGCTCCGCCGTATCAGATAACAAGTAAACGACAACCATATGCAGCCTCGGCATATCCAGGTTGGATACATAGTCCACACTGAAATAGAGAGCGATAAGCATAAGAGCCCCGTAAGCCAGCTTTTCGCGCGCTTGCTTCTGCTTGAGCCTTGGGCCGTCGTAAGCGAAAATGAGCGCAAACATAACAAACAGAACAAAAATTTTCTCCAGCACGGGTTTCCCTCCTATTTTTGTTTAGATAAAACCGATTTGCCGATGGTCGTCCCGGTATTAATAATTTTCACATCAGTATGGATCTCTAATTGACTCTTCGCAAAAATTTCATGCCAGTCTTCCTTCATGCTTTGCCATAACGCAGGGTGTCTGCGATAGATCAGATTGCCGAGGTTAATGACATCGATTTTTTTTCGCTTCAGCTCCTCATACGCTGTCAGCATTTCTAGCTCAACGATATCTTTGACCCGATTGAGGAATTCCGATTCTTCCTCGCTCGTCGTTATTTTGGAACACTTGAGCTCCGTAACGGTGCCTTCGACATTTACGGACGCTTTCACTGTGACTGACCTATTCTTGATCACAGGAGAAAGCTGGGTGCTCGTTGAAATGACTTGAACCGTTTCTTTCATTTTCGGTTTGCCTTTCGGTGGATTTAAGCAGGGGACTTCGATTACCCCCCGTTCATACTCATCACGCAGCATCAAGACGCTTTCCATATCATGAGAAGACAGTTTCCCTACCATTTTTCCTTCTTTGAGAAGGGCAGCCCCCGCTACTGGGGTAGTGTATGTTATTTTCTTGCTTCGGTAGAGATAAGGAATCATCGCATCATTGACTTCCCCCTTCAGCTGAAACCCCAGATCAAGCAGAGTCACATTCGCCGTTTTACCGGAATATTTGTAAGCTACTTCTTGAATGGACAGCAGCTGCTGGCCGAGCGTATTCTCGATCAGTGGCTTCGTAATCATGTATTGGCTGGCCTTTCCATTGGCAATATGGACATAAGTAGTTAATCGGAGCTCTTGATTGCGAAAAAAGAAATCGAGAATTTCTTCCAGTCCTCTCTTCTTCGCGAACTCTTCCCCAATGACAATGATGCGCATATGGCTCCAATGGACTTTGCGCCCCATATGGAGAGTCAGGTCGCGCACGGTCTCGAACATCGAATCGTCCTCGGATTGAATGTTGACGAACGCTTTTTCCTGTCCCTTTCCTCTTAGTCCAGTGGCCGGTTTATATAACTGCGCCGTCAGTTGAATCATGCCATTCTTGCCTTCGTCAATTCCCAAAGACATAATGAAACTTCTTTCGGGAAGCTCCAATTTGTTCCAACAGCCCGTTGAAGAAAGAAGAACAAGAGCAACAAAAAGCAGCTTCAGATACAGCTTTCCCATCGTCTCCGTCATCCTTTTCTTCGCTTGATAGGCATATGCATATGCCGGTTGCGCGGCGAGCGCATAAGGTTCTTAATAGGAGCGCGTATCACCACATCCAGCAGCTGCCGCGGCCTGAGCGGAGCGATTGGCGCCAAATAAGGCTGGCCGAGCGAGCGCAAAGTAACCAGGTGAAGCAGAATGAAGATCAAGCCGAATAAGAGTCCGAACCCTCCCAGAAGAGCGGCTAGGACCATTAACGGAAATCGCAAGAGACGAAGTGCGATAGCCGAGTTATACTGCGGAATGGCAAAGGAGGCAATCCCCGTCAAGGCTACTAGAACGACCATGATCGGAGAGGCGATTCCAGCTGAGATTGCCGCATCTCCGATGACCAGCGCGCCGACGATGCTTACAGCGGATCCGACCGGCCGTGGAAGCCTTATCCCCGCTTCCCGCAGCAGCTCAAAGAAGAACTCCATGAGCAGCGCTTCAAAAAAAGCCGGAAACGGAATTCCTTCCCGCGCATCGATAATTGCCAGCAGAAGAACCGACGGAATCAATTCGGGATGATACGTCGATAAGGCGATATAGATGCTGGGCAGCGTAAGCGCAATGATACACGCGATTAACCGCAAGATCCGGGTTAACGATGCAAGGATGGTCCGCTGATAATAATCTTCGCTTGACTGCAGCAGCTCGGCAAACAAGCCGGGACAAAGCATCATCATGCCGGAGCCTTGACAGAGTACGACGATCTTTCCGTCAATTAATGCCGCTGCTACTACATCCGGCCGCTCGGTATATCGGATTTGAGGGAAAGGAGAATAGGCAGAATCCTCAATAAGTTCTTCCACATAAGCAGCTTCCAGTATTTCCTTATCCTTTATCGTTTCGATTCGCCTTTTAAATTCATCCAATGTTTCCGGATTTACGCTGCCGTCAATGTAACCGTAAACGACCTCCGTTCGACTCTCCCCGCCTCCCGACAAGGTTATCAGTTTTAAATGAGGAGATTTAATGCGTATCCGGATTAGGCCTAGATTTTTTTTTAGGTTTTCTACCGAGCTTTCCCTGGGTCCGTAAACAACCCCTTCATTGACGGGTTCGGTTATTTGTCTGGTTTGGACGCCAATGGCCTTAAAGCTCAGCACTTTATCCCAGCCGTCTATGAAAATAACGATATTGCCGTTCAGAATATTTAAGACGGCTGTATCAAAATCATCGACAAGCATCGCGGTTTGAGCAGAGACGCCGTGTTTTTCAAAAAAGCTCATGAACATCTCAGCTGTAACCTCGGTTCCCGGTCCGATCACATGGGTCACCAGGTCCTGCATCGAGGCTTTCATATAATTAGCCTTTTTATCTTCAACTAATGAATCAAAATAAACGGAAAAAGCCTCATTCCCGAGTTCAGGACCATACCTCCACGGCAGGAATACAAAGTCGAAACAATCATGGAACTTATCCATTATTTGCTGCCGGTTGACCTCAAGAATTTTCGAAATCGGTTTTTTTTCGTCGTCGTTGTTTCCGGTCCCCTGATCATTTAAAGCCGTACTCATCGTAGAGGTATTACCGCTTGTTCCGCTGAGGATTCCGCCCTGCTCCATGTGCACGCCTCACTTTATCGTTTTTCCAGTGTTGTAGATTTCCAACTAAATCCTTTACTGATACAACTATTATTATGGACATAGAGGAGACAGGATAAACAAGGGAAAGGGATACGTTTAATAAAACGTGTCCCTTTATGACTTTGATGCTGCATATACAAAAAGGGGTGCCCCAGCAGCCATTTCGCTTCTGTGACACCCTTATTTTTTTTCACTCCATTATTACGTCCTCTCTAGCGCCGCTAATCCCAGCGCAAGCGCGCCGCATAAACCGGCATTATCGCCTAAGCCTGGAGGAACGATGTAGTTATCCATATCCGCAAGAAGCGAATCTGAAGAAACATAGCCGTTAAGACTCTGCTGCACCTTGGCCCGGATGAGCGGGAACAGCTGTTTCTGATGCATAACTCCTCCGCCTAAAATAATCTTTTTCGGAGAAAGCATCAGTATGGCCGTCGTCAACGCTTCAGCGATATAGTAGGCTTCGAGCTCCCATGCCTTATGATCAACATGAAGCTCGCTGGCTTTTATCCCAAAGCGCCGCTCAATTGCAGGACCTGCTGCCATTCCTTCCAGACAATCGCCATGATACGGACAAATACCGGCAAATGAATCGTCCGCATGGCGTCTCGTCCTGATATGCCCTCCTTCCGGATGCACCAAACCATGAACCAGCTTCGATTCGGAATATATGCCTACGCCGATGCCTGTACCAATCGTGTAGTAAACACAGCTATCCAATCCTTTCGCGGCTCCCCATATGGCTTCGCCGTAGGCTGCTGCGTTAACGTCTGTGTCCCAACCGAATGGAATATCGAAGGCCGCTTTCAGCGTGCCGAGGAAAGGAAAGCCTGACCAGCCAGGCTTCGGCGTCGTAGTGACGCAGCCATAGCTTTCGCTTTCGGAATCAAGGTTAATGGGACCAAAGGTACCAATGCCAATCGCTTCCACGCCTTTTCCTTCAAAATAAGAGATGATCTTTGAAAGCGACCGTTCCGGCTGTTCCGTCGGAAAGCTCACCCGCTCCTCAATCCCGCCGTGTTCATTGCCGATTCCACAGACGATTTTGGTTCCGCCCGCTTCAATTGCACCAATACGCATGTCCAGCTTCTCCTTTATGCATAAATAGACGACATTTCCCAAATGTTCAATGATTTGATCTTGAGACCTTCATCGCCCCATAGCTGTAAGCCAAGGGAGTCGGGGCGGCTCGGATATACTCTTGTCGTCAAGCTTTTCAGTCCGCTCGCATACGCCTCCATCATGGAACGATCCAGGTATACGTGCAAATATAAATGTTCGCCATTAAGCTCCAGCTTGCCGCTTTGCACGCCAACCGAGCGTTCATCCCGTGATAATGTCGTCTTCGAGCGGTCCACGCCAAGTTCGGAGAGCGTCCTGTCATAATACAGGAGCGTCTCTTCTTCGCCTTCAGGGGACTGTCTTACTTTCAGACCTGCCCGATTCGCGCTGCCTGCTGAAAACTCGATCCGGATTTCAAGCGTATCTCCTTGCACCTTTTTGAGCAGTTGATTGGCTTCTATTAGCGAGCATTCCGCAAGGGAGAGAAGATGCGCACCGCGCAGCGCTTGAAGCTCCTCTATCGGTTCAATGCCAAGGCGGCCATCTTCACGCAAGGTTAAGCTGACAGGCAGGCCCGCATTATGAGCCCAGCCGGAGTCGTAATCGAGCTGGGGCGTTCGTTCCCCCTGCGCAATCGTAAATATGATGCTGCGTCCGGTCTTAGGATCAACCATGCCGCTTGGTCCGGTAAAATGAAAATCGCCCACATCGATAAGCTGCGGCTCCTCCTGATCCGGTATGAAGCGGAATGCTTCAGAATCGAATGTTCCGATCCAATAAAATACCTCCACGTCAGCACCAGGGCCGAGCGGGCTAATCAGAAAGACATGTTTTTCCTTGCCTAGCGGAAGCAGCACCGGGAGCTCCCACATATTGCCCAGATACGGATAAATAGCGGAATCAGCCGTATAGAAAGGGCCCTTATACTGCCATTCCAGCATATCGCTCGACGTATAGGCCAGTGCCGTTCCGCCCTGTCCATCCGTACCGGAGCCGATCAGCAAATACCATAATTCCCCTTGCTTCCACACGAACGGGTCCCGGAAGTCGCCAAACATCCCCTGCCCCCGCTCTTGAACGATCAGCGGCTCCGGATGCTTCACCCAGTGTATAAGATCAGATTCGCCGTCCTGCAAAAAAGTACTTCTGGCTAAACCGACACTTTGGTTCGGCGACTTGCTGTCATCTCCAGCCGTAAAGAAAAGAGCGGGAACGCCGTTCTCGTCGTAAGCTGCGCTTCCCGACCATACCCCGTCCGGATCGACGGCATCTCTCTCCGGCGAAAGCGCGATCGGAAGGTCGCGCCAATGCACCATATCCTCGCTCACCCAATGTCCCCAATGAATTTGCGCCCAGTAGGGTCCCTGCGGATTGTGCTGGTAGAACAAATGATACTTCCCGTTAAAATAAATAGGAGCATGAGGCTCGTTCATCCAATGAACGGGAGGGCTGGCATGATACTGCGGACGATGCCGGTCCTTCAGAAGCGGAGTCCGGTCCAGCCGAATGTCCGCTTCAGCGATTGCAGGAATCTTTCCTGCATGTGAAGCAAGATCAGCCTCGAACGAAGCGATTAGCTCAGACGCCGGCAATGCGCGGTCATAGATCTTTACCTCGTCTATCAAGCCGTCAAACATATTATGCCTGAACGCTTCGGCAAGCACGGCAGCCTGGTTGTTTTTCCCGATCAACAGGTCAGAGCGGCAAGGGGTGATCGCAGTCTGCTTGGCCGTGTGGAGCTCCGCTACCTGCTCCCCGTTCAAGTATAGCCTTATTACGGCTTCTTCCTTATCGAACGTAGCTGCAATATGGGACCACTTATGCTTCGGAAGCGGCCGGTCATGGCACCATAGCTCTACCCAAGTCCCGGCTAATCCAAGCTGCACCGACCACGAGCCATGCCTGTACATCCCAAGAACAAACCCTTCCTTCGCTTCTCTATCATGCTGGTTCACGATGGCCGAAAGCCGCTGCTCCGCTCCCCACTCATAGGAACGCGGCGCAACCCAAGCTGAGATCGTGATCGCATCCCGCGGTGCATCTATTTCATCGGCCTGTCTCGTAATCCACGTTGAATACCCGTCTAACAGCATCGCGTTTCCGCGAATGCCCGTACGCCACTGCGGGTCACGCGCTTCCGTAAACGGAGCATGAAGAAGAGCATAGGAAATGGGATCGGCTTTCCCGCTTATGGCGTCTACCGCCAAGCTCCCCTTCCCTTCATCAAGCGGCCAATAGGCGATTAAGCCTGAACGCTCTGGAAACAACCGAATATCTTCCTTCATAGTTTCCTCCATAGTCACTTAAACTACCGCCTCTCTCATCTCGCTATTGATTAACCGCTTCCGATACGCTCGCTGCATATACGGATTTCAAAGGAAACAGCTGCAAAGAACGCAGCCATACATTGCCGCCCTTCGCATACAGCTCGATGCCGTCGCTTCCCGTTAACGGGAAAATAAGATCGGTTAACGCGGCTTCGCCATCATTGGCGAACAACTCGATGGACGAGCGGTCCACCCAAATTTGCAGCTTTACGCGCCCGTTCCCGGCATGCAGCGGTGCGCCATGCCTGCAGCCGAACTGCGGATGAAAATCCAGTAATCCGGAACGTGTTCTATCGATAAACAATTGGCCCGCTGCCGTATCGTAGCCGACAATCGTCTCATTTTCATTGCCCATTCTAAGCTTAAAACCGAATTCAACCGCGGAATCCGTCTCGAACTCTGCTGCGATTTCAAACAGCTCGCCCTTAAGGCCTTGAAGCAGATTGCTTCCCGGGCTTATTTGCTCGTCCCGCCATTCATAGCGGTCCGCCCGCATTTCCATAAGTGCCTCCGGCACTTCCTGAATGAGACGAACGCCTTCCTCCTGCTGCCGGAGCGACAGCCTTCGCGGAAGGGTCATGGCGCCGCGCCATTCGCCTGCAGGGATTATATTCGCGTACTTCCAATTGTTCATCCACCCGATAAGCAGCCTATCTCCGCTCTGCACATCCGACCAGGTTACGCCTGCGTAATTGTCGCGGCCGTGATCCATCCACAGCACGCTTTCCGGTTCATCGTCGTTCGTAAAGGTTATGCCGTCAAAATCTCCGATAAAATACTGGGTTCGCGACCCTTCAGGCAGCTTCTCATTATCGCCAATGCTGACGATCAACACCCATTTCTCTTTGCCCTCCTGACCCTCGACAGGTAATTGAAATAAGTCCGGGCATTCCCATACCCCGTCATGCGATCCTTCCTTCGCGCCAAATTCGCTGGCAAACGTCCATTCCTTCAAATTTGTCGAGTAATAAAGGCAGAGCCGGTCTCCCGCAGCAAGCACCATAATCCAGCGTTCAGTATCAGCGTGCCAAAACACCTTCGGATCCCGGAAATCAACAAATCTCTCATCCGTTAAAACAGGGTTGCCAGCGTAGGCCGTCCATGTCCGGCCATTATCCTTGCTGTAGGCAATGCTCTGCCTCTGCTTGGAAAGCTGGGAATCCGGTATCGTTTCTGTTTGCGTGTAGATCGCGACGAGTCCTGATTTTCCATCAAAAAAGCCGCTTGTATCCTCCCAATCCACAACCGCGCTTCCCGAAAATATCGTGCCGTTGTGATCCGGATATAACGCGATCGGCAAATGCTCCCAATTTACAAGATCCTTGCTTACGGCATGGCCCCAATGCATCGGCCCCCATACCGTGCTCTCCGGATGATGCTGATAGAACAAATGATACTCGCCTTCGTAATATACCATTCCATTCGGATCATTCAGCCAATTGGCTTCAGGCGTAAAATGATACTGCGGGCGTAGGGGATGATCATAATTAGGTTTCATAGGTCTCTCTCCTCTATATCAATCATGTTTATCTATACGAGCAGACGGAACATTCCGCAGAAGGTTCCGTCATGCCGTTGCTAGAATGGCTATTGCCACCGAGAGGATGGCAGCAGCCCTTTATCCGTTTTGCGCTTCCTTATAACGGTCAAGCGCAGTTTGATACAAGGCCATCAGCTTGCTTAGCCCCATGTCCTCCACGGTTTTCACAAAGCTGTTCCAATCCGCGTCATTCACGCCGTCGACGATGAATTTAGCTCTTTGCGTATTCACGTATTTGAGCAATTCCGGCTCGATCTGATTGATCGTATCCAGCTCCTCCGGCAGGAAGAAGATCGTCGGATAGTTTTCTTTCTCCATAAACGGATCGTAAACGTTCTCCAAATCCTTCTTACGCTGCTGCGCGCGAGGCTCCATATCTACGATTGTTTTGAAATGCTCCTTCGTAATAACGCCGGCAGCGTTTGGAGCAACCTTCTGACGGAATTCGCCCATCGATACGCCATCCGCAAGCGGCAGGTTCACAAGCTTGCCGTTTGCATCCTTTTCATAGATCACGCCGATCGGACCCCAATGGATTTGAGCGGCCATATAAGGCTCATACTGCTGATCGATCCAGCGCATCGTCACTTCAGGATTCTCGTTTTCGCTCGTAATGACAAAAGCGTTTCTTCCCGGGCCGCCGCCATTGCCTCTGCCGATCGTTTTCTTCCCGGTCGGGCCGGTAAGCGGAGGAACGAGGGCATAATCTTTGGCGCGATCGGTTCCTACAACCTCTTCGACTTCCCACCAGACATAAGAGCCAAGCGTCTCATCGGCTGTCTTGCCTTTAGCCAAATATTGCGGTGCATCCTGCGTGAACGATTCCGGATCGATCAGGCCCTGCTTATACCATTTTTCGTTAAAATATTTCAATGCCTCTTTATATTCCGGTTGAGTAACCGTGAAAATGACCTTGCCGTCCCTTACGATACGGTGCTCCAGGTTGTCAGGCAAGCCGAATGCTCCGAACAGGCCGGCAATATCCATGCACCACTGCATATGCATAAAGCTCAGCGGAATTTCATCTGCCTTGCCGTTGCCGTTCGGATCCTTTGTCTTGAAGGCAACCAGCGCATCCGTGTATTCATCAAGCGTTTCCGGGAATTTGAGGCCAAGCTTATCCAGCCATCCCTTATTGATCACGTGGAAGAACGGATTCGTGCCCAGCTCATTCTCTTCCCAAGTCGGAAGACCGTAGATATGACCGTTCGGAGCGGTAATGGCCGCTTTAATATCCGGTCTTTCTTCTAACAGCTTCTTCAGGTTGGGCGCATATTGGTCAATTAAATCCTCAAGCGGAATAATCGTTCCATCCTCGCCGTATGTGATCAATTCATAATCGGTAAATTGCGAGTTGTAGAAGGCGTCAGGCAGATCGCCGCTGGCCAGAAGCAAGTTTTTCTTCTCCAAATAATCGGTATCCGGGATATTATTCCATTCAATATGAACGTTTGTATCTGTCTCCAGACGTTTGAAAATTTCCATCTCGTTATACTCGGGCGCCAACTGGGCCTTCGGAGATACCATCGTAAGATTAATTTTGTCTTTCACAATCGGAAGACCTTCTTTATTAAAGCTTTCTTCCTGCGGCTTATTGCCGGTTTCTTTGCTGTTATTCGTTTCTTGATTCACTTTGTTGTTCGCGCAAGCCGAGAGCATTAAGCTTGCGGCAAGTAGTAGACTTACGGTAACAGACCCTGCCTTTTTCATTGTAAAGATCCTCCCTTAATGAAATATATTTATTTATCTATCATCATCCGGGTCTGATCCGCGGTGTTACAGAGCCCGGCGATAACCAAGGAACAATCTCGATTAACCTTTAATCGAGCCAATCATAACCCCTTTGACGAAGTAACGCTGCAGAAACGGATACAATACGAGCAGCGGAAGGCTGGCAATAATAATGACGCCGTATTTGATCAGCTCCGTTACCCGCAGCTTTGCGGCATAGGACTCTACGTCGATCATCATGCTGGAATTAACCTGATTCTGGACAAGGATGTTTCGCAGCACCAGCTGCAGCGGAAATTTCGACTCCTCGTTCAAATAAATCATGGCGTCAAAAAAACCGTTCCAAAACCCGACTACGTGATACAGCACCATGACCGCAATAATTGGCTTGGAGAGCGGTAGCACCATGCTGACAAAGAACCTCGTGTTGCTGCAGCCGTCGATAAAGGCCGCCTCGCGCATTTCATCGGGAATCGTGCTCTGGAAGAATGTGCGGACGATAATAATATTGAACACCCCCGCAGCACCCGGCAAAACCAGCGCCCATATCGTATTAAGCATGTTCAAGTCTTTGATCAGCAGATAGGTTGGAATTAACCCTCCGCTGAAAAACATCGTGAACATGAAGAACCACATAAACAAACCTCTGCCGACAAAATCTTTGCGCGCAAGCGGATAGGCAGCCAACAAAGTTAACGTGACGCTGATGGCCGTTCCCGCAATCGCGTACAGAAGGGAGTTGCCGTAGCCAATCCAGATCATCGCATCTTTAAATATCCGTTCATAGCCGTCTAAAGTAAGTCCTTTCGGGAATAACCAAATCTCTCCCGAAAAAATCCGGTTCGGATCACTGAAGGATGCGATTAAGACAAAATATAACGGGTATAAAATGAGCACCATACCAATCGTCAGAGTCGTATAATTGATGACATCAAACAGCAAATCGCCTTTTGTTTTTCTTTTTAACAGCGCATTCATCTCTTCCCGCCCCCTACCACAAGCTTGTTTCCGTCAGTTTTTTCGCGACACGGTTAACCGTTACGAGCAGCACCACGTTAATGATCGCATTAAACAATCCAATTGCGGCAGATAAGCTGTATTGCGCCTTCTGAATTCCCAGCTCGTACACATAGGTTGGAATAATGTTAGATGCACCATAATTGAGATCGCTTTGCATAAGGAACGCTTTCTCGAAGCCCACGCTCATAATATTGCCTACCGCAAGCACCATCAGGATGATGATCGTCGGCATAATGCTCGGAATATCTACATGCTTAACCCGCTTCCATTTGCTTGCGCCGTCCATAACGGCTGCCTCATGGAGCTCAGGATTGACGCCGGCCAAAGCAGCCAAGTAAATAATGGTCGCAAAGCCCGTTTCCTGCCAAATGCCCGATAAGACATACAACGGTCGGAACCAGCCCTCATCCGCCATGAACAAAACCGGATCCCCACCGAAAAACGAAATCATATGGTTGACGATCCCGCTGTTCGGAGACAGAAATACATTCAGCATCCCAACCAGCACGACTGTAGAAATAAAATGCGGAGCGTAAATGACCGTTTGAACAAAATTCTTATACCGTTTAGCGAGCATCTGATTAAGCATCAGAGCGACCAGAATCGGAATCGGAAAACCGAAGATCAACGAATACACGCTGAGCAAAATCGTATTTTCCATAATCGGCCAAAAATTGTATGCATCGAAAAATCGCATGAAATGTTCAAAGCCGACCCACTCGCTCCCCCAAATCCCTTTGCTCGCTCTAAAGTTTTTAAACGCGATCTGGACGCCATACATCGGGTAATATTTGAAAATGGCATACACGAGCACGACCGGCAGAATGAACAGATACAGCTCGTAATTTTGCTTGATCTTCACCCAAGTATGATTTGCCGACCTTTCCGCCGCTCTTCCCTTCATCGGACGCACAACATCCGGGCTTGCCGTTTTCATCTTGTTTCCACCTTTCATACGTTCACGTAATCGTTTACGTAAACGATAGCTTAAATGTCGTTCATTTTTCTTAAAAGGAGGTCTATTCTCAAGAAGAACCTCTTATGATCAATTCCGTTGGCAGCCGTACTTCCTTGTATTCGTCATCAGGCTGCTCAATGCGCTCAAGCAAAATTCTGGCGGCTGTCTCACCTAGTTCAAATGACGGCTGCTTCACCATTGACAGCGCAGGCTTTGTTATTTTGGCCCATTCGTAATCATCAAATCCAATGATGGCAATATCGTTTGGCACCTGAATATCATTTTCTTGCAAATAATGAAGCGAGCCCATCGTCATGACATTGTTTGCTACGAATAGCGCGGAAATCCGGTGTTTGGAGATTAAAGTCTCCGTTAACCGGTATCCGCTGTCAAAGCTGGAATAACTGCTGTCTGCGACTTGAATCAGCTGCTCGTCCACCGGTATACCGTTATGCATAAGCGCTTTTTTGTAACCGGCCAAACGTTCGTCGCTTGTCGTTAATCCCAGCGAGCCCGTAACGAATCCGATTCGGGTATGCCCTCTGCTGATCAAATGAGCGACCGCTTCATAAGCGCCGTCAGCTCCTTCCGTCAGCACACAGTCACCTTGTGCATCCTTTGGTTTCCTGTCAATAAAGACAACCGGATAAGCATCCGTCATAAGTGAATCGAGATAAGTATGATCCTCGTAGGTAGGCGCCATGATCAAACCGTCGATCAATTGAGAATTGAATACTTTAACCTGCTCCTGCTCGGTTATAATATCATCCTTGGAGTTGCTGAGAAACAAGCTGTATCCTTTCTCCATAAGAACGCTCTCAATCCCTTGGGCAACTGACATAAAGAAAAAGCTCGACGTATCATTCGGCAGAATCGGCACCATAAGGCCGATAATCTTAGATTGCTTGCTGCGCAAACTTCTTGCGACGCTGTTCGGATGATACTTCAGCTCTTTCATAACCTCAAGCACTCTCGTCTTGGTCTCATTGGATACGTATCGGGTTCCGTTGATCACATGGGATACGGTGGCGGTCGATACGTTAGCTCTTTTGGCCACTTCCTTGATGCTCATTGGCTCAAGCTCCCTTCTGCATGTAATCGTTTACGTAATCGATTACTTTGAATTATAAACGCTTACATTAGGCTCGTCAAGCGATTTTTTTGTTGTTTTACATGACATTAATTATTCCCCATTCTATCCCTTTCACTGCTATTGGAGTATAATGTAAAAGATGGGAGAACTCTTTCAAGTAACAGTAAATGACTAGGGCCTTAAACAGAGGGCAAGCATTAGCGGGCATCTTACAAGCCGTTACCATGCGCCCAGGCTTGTTCATGAGGTCACGCAAGAGGTTTTCCCGGTTTTGTTAGATACCGCTCCATAACGGCAGTGGTACAGAACCTATCGAAACGGGCTAACAATCTACTTGTACATACAATTGGTAAACATGCTATAATGATGTGGGCATTTGCCTAACAAGTAGAATGGTATATGAAGCTATCGGAGAGGGGAGGATAATCATGTTCGCGAAGCGCCTGAAGCAGCTGCGTAAAACGAGGAAATTGACCATGCAGGAAGTGGCCGATTACTTAGGAGTTGCAAAAAGCACATATGCGGGCTATGAATCCGGCTACCGGCAGCCGACGATCGAATCCATTCAGACGATCTCACGCAAGCTGCGCACATCCGCCGATTATCTTCTAGGGCTCACCGAGTATTCGGATCCGCCAACAGAACTAAACCATAATGCGAAAGAATATTTGAATTACGAGCAACTTCATTGGGACGGGGTTCCTTTGGAAAGGGACGATCTGAATCTGATACGCAACTTGCTCGAACGCGTACTCCGCGACCGAACTTTACCCAAAGAAGAATAAACCACTCTGAACCTTTTCGCCGTGGGTGCGGCTATGTCGGCTGTACCCACCGCTGTACCCCAAGATTGCGATTCAGCAGACTCTCTCCTCCATTATCCGAAACAGCATCCATTCCTGATTCGCAGTCAAGTTTTGAAAGCGCTTGCCAATCGGATTAGAACATCTCGGCCAAGCCCGCTATGTGAATATCCCAAGATTGCGATTCAGCAGCCTCTCTCCTCCATTATCCGCAAAAGTACCTATTCCTGATTCGCTATCAAGTTTTGAAAACGCTTGCTATTTGGATTAGAACATCCGACAGCCCGCTATGTGAATACATGAGTCAGCAGGATGTTTCTATATTACTAAATAGGTCTGGTTTTGTATCCGCTTTCATAAAATCAACTAAGGGGGGATGCACCCTTTATTATAGCCAGTTCTGGAGATGCGTTCATATTGATTGACATCTACAAATAATAAGGAGGAAAAATGGCATGAACAAATGGCTGAAATACGTCACCTTGACCGTTATGCTGCTTACGTTCAATTGCTTCTTTAACTTGTGGCCGGTTCGGGCTCAAGCGGGATTCACAGACTTTATCACGCGCAGCGGAGATACATTGATGGAGGGAACGTCCACGTTTCGTTTTATCGGAGCCAACGCACCTTTATTGAATAGAGCATGGACTGATCCGACTGAGATCGAGGATGCGATTCGCGCGGCCGGCAACTCAGGGATTAACGTACTCCGCTTGTATCCGTTTGAGGTGAAAATGAACAGCGATCCCGTAGAAACTTTCCGGCATGTGATGGGGCCCGACAATTATAATGAAAGCTCATTTAAGATAATGGACAAGATTCTTCAATTGGCAAACCAGTACAACGTTCGGCTTATTGTGCCCTTCGTGGACACTCACAACTATATCGGAGGGGTTGCCGATTGGGCGGCTTTCCGAGGGAAAGCGGCGAGTGAGTTTTGGAGTGATCCGACCGTGAAGCAGGACTTCAAAAATTTCATTCATTATGTGACCCATCGGACCAATACGTATACGGGTGTACAGTACAAAAACGATAAAGCCATTCTCGCATGGCAGTTGGGAAATGAACTTTACTCCACAGATAGCTGGGTAAGCGAGATGGCTGCTTACGTAAAGAGCATTGATTCCAACCACCTTTTAACCGATGGAGGATATGTTCGGGCACAGGGAATAAAGACCAATGCGCTGAATGACAACCATATCGATATCATTGATCCGCACATTTACGAATACCACAATGTCGATATGGTTACAAAGCTCAATGAGTGGAGAAATCAAACCAAAGGAAAAAAAGCATTGATTATTGGTGAATTCGGTGACTACACCCCCACGAAAACCGAACAACTGCTCGACATCGTTCAGAACAATGGAACGACGGGCGTATTTTACTGGGGCAGCATGTACCATCATAAGATGGGCGGATGGCATTGGCCTCTTCCCCAAAAAAATACAAATGATTGGTCCTATTTGCGCTATCCCGGTCTCCCAACCGGCGATTGGGCGAATGAATCGACCATCATCACTTTACTGCGTAACTATGCGTACTCAATAAAAGGTTCAACCGTTCCACCTTGGCCGATACCGGATGCGCCTGTTATGTTCCCTGTCGATTCCGTGCATACCCTCTCCTGGATGGGTGTCTCGGGAGCGAGCACTTATGATGTCGAACGTTCGACCAGTTCTTCCGGTCCATGGACAACAGTCGGCAGTGACGTAACGGACGATATTACTACACCACGCCATCATTCGTTTACCGTACCGATTTTCAACGATGCGTCTGTTAATGACGGAACAAGCTATTACTACAGGGTGAAAGCAAAAAATGTAGACGGTTTGTATTCCCCGTATTCCAACATAATCGGCCCAATTAAGGCGAAAAGCGGGACCATCGTTGATAATGAAAGCAGCGGCTATGCCGAAACGGGTACGTGGGGGACTAGTACGCTGAGCGGCAGTTATGGCGGCAGCTCCCGTTACAGCAGTACCTTCGGAAGTACGGCAACGTGGAAGCCGAACATTTCGACGCCGGGATACTACAATGTGTATGTCCGATATCCGTACCATCGTGGTTCGGCGGTGAATGCCCAATATACAATCTATCACAATGGGGTGACGAACACTGTATCCATCGACCAGACGACCATTGCGGATGGCCGGTGGCGTTTGATTGATACGGTGTTTTTCACCGGTGGACCGGAAGAATATGTGAAGTTGGCCGTCGGAAGCGGTTTCAACTACAGAGCCGATGCGGTCATGCTCGAACCGCAATATTTTGGTGACGGCTTTCAAAATAACAGTTCAAGCAACTGGACCTCTTTGAGCGGCAGCTGGTCCTTAACGAGCGACGTGAGTGGCGACACCATTGACGTCTCCAGTAAAGTGTTGAAACAATCGGGCACGGGCATTGCCGAAACGGTTACCGGATCGACCTACTCCAACGCCACCATAACCATAGCCGTTAAAGCGTATGACAATAAAATGGTTAACGCTTCTGCCGGCTTAGTTGCCCGGGCAAATTCCGATTTCTCAAACATGTACACCCTGCGCATCAATTTTAATCTGAATAAAGTCCAACTCTACAAAAAAATAAGCAGTAATTGGACCAAACTCGGGGAAGCGGATATGACAGCCGCTCCAGGCACTTGGTATTTGCTTAAGCTTGAGATGAACGGAAGCTCACTCAAAGGTTACGTGAACGGCGTGAAAAAAATCAGCGTTAGCGACTCCAGCTTGACAAGCGGGTACATCGGTTTGCGGACGTACGATCAGACGACTGTTTTCGATAACATCCTTGTATCGTCGAACTGAAAGCGCATCCAATTAGCTGTTTCAAGCAATCCAGAGAAGAATGAAAATCGGCTCTTTCGCAATGGATGCGATCAAGAGCCGATTTTCGCATTGTTTCACGAAGTATGAATCCTAAGAATCATACACGTCCAAGTCTACGAGCTTGCCGTCAACATAAGTAAAGTCCATTTTCGAAATACCCCAACCTGCCATAGTCTCAGATACATGCATCACTTCCAGGGATAGGGCTGTCCATTGTTTTTTCTCCATTACACTTCACCTCCTTTCAATTGCAGTTCGTATTACGATTGAAGCCGTTTGAGAAAACGATAGGCAATCAAGCTGCGCATAGAAAGGATGTGTGCCTCTGGGCAAGCAGAACACAAAAAACACCGTAAAGGCACAACTTATGCTGTGATCCTCTACGGTGCTTTCTGGTACATCAGTTAAGTAAGATGAATCCTAGGAATCATAAACGTCCATGTCTACGAGCTTGCCGTCAACATAAGTAAAGTCCATTTTCGCTACACCGAAACCCGCCATAGTCTCTGATACATTCATCACTTCCAAGGAAAGTGCTGTCCATTGTTTTTTCTCCATTATACTTCACCTCCCTTCAAGTGCAGTTCGTATTTCTATTGTAGCCGTTTAAGAAAACGATAGGCAATCAAGCTGCGCATAAGTAACTTTAAGTGAGGGTCATCAGCCTGCTCCGGCTTAATGGCAGAACCAACCTTGCTCATCGATTCCTTCACCTGCATCAAATTCAGGTAGCGGGAAGTCTGTTCATCCCTGCACAGCGTACGAAGCTCTTCTTCTATAGACTGCCACCGGGGAATAATCCGATGCACCCAATCCATGCCTTGAACGCCTCGTGTTCGCTGATTCAATCGAACTTTGTCCGGCAGAATATTATTGGTTGCTCTACGGATAAGAGAACGCCCGAAGCCATTCTTAACATATTGCTCCACGGGGATCGACAAACAAAATTTAATAAGGCGTACATCGCTGGTTGCATCCCGTTCCCATATTCCCAGTCGATAGGATGACTTCGCCGAAATGGTGCCCTGCATGTTTAAAACCGCCTGATTGCTGAAATAATCCTCGCGTTCCCTCAGCATTTGATAGGTAGACTCCCGCAAACCTACATCATACTGCGATAGCTTCTCGAATACCCCGGAGCTCCTTGCAAAATCAGGTTGAATGATGGAAGGTACTCCCGGTTGAAACGGGGCTGCTCTTTCCGGAAAAACCTGCTGCCCTATGGCGCGAACGATTCGTTTACGACCGGTACCGAGTTGTCTGCCATACATTGTAATCTCACGGTATAATTGGAGCCATTGGAGCTTCTTCAGCAGCAAGCTGTAATAACCGACAGCAGAACCCCAGGATATGGAGTAATTCCCTCTGGCGCCCGTGAGCAGAACACCTACTCCTTGAAGCGCCGCTTCTTCATGAATGCCTTTAACCCAAAATGCATTTTCGAAATTTTTGTAAGGCCCTTCTAAACTGTCTATCCATCCATCAATCTCAGTAAAAGGACTTATCCCCGGAAAATCTAGAAAATTAGCCTTAATATTTCCTACATAATCGACGATGGACTGAATGTATGGACTTTCATCCGCAAACATGCTTCTGGGCGTCCAATCGATGAAATCCCGCTCGGGAACATAGCTGTAGGCTTGTAAGCTCTTGCCTTCCTTGGAGAGCATCCTCGCTGCGAGCCCTGAAACCGAGCCGGAATCGAGTCCCCCGCTTAAGGTGACTCCCACCTGCTTGAAGGTACGCAGTCTGGAACGAATCGATTCTTGGTAAATTTCCTGGAAGGCCTCCACATATTCGTCATCAGAGCTTAAGGTTAGCCTCTCTTCCGGCATTAACGAACCATATTTTGTAACCGTAAGCTTACCCTCTTGCAATGTAAAAGCGTGTGCCGGAGGCAGCTGCAAAATATCTGCATAATAGGTCGTATGGACATCGACGGCATCTAAGAGAGTCGGTATCGCCAAAAATTCGGAAAATCTCTCTTCGCATAGTCTCTTATCTATTCCCGCTAGGGAGAATAGCGGATGGATCACACTGCAGAACGAGAATTGATTCGAACTGAGGTGATAATACAATGTTCTGCTTGCAAGCAGATCTCTCGCCCCATACAGCAGCTTTCTGCTTGCATCCCATATAACGAAGGCAAAGTCTCCTATTAGATAACGCGGCGTCTCCGGCCCCCATTTGAGATAAGCCAGCAGAATGAGCTCACTGTCAGTAATCCGGCTTCTTCTGTCTCGTCCAATCTCGAGCTGCTCGAACAATTGCCCGCGATTGTCGATGATTGCATCAGCGGTTATAACCAGTCCGGATTGCTCATCCCGATAAGGAAGCCGTTCATCAACCGATTCCGGTGTTATCCATTGAGACCGGCAGCCGAGAAGAGCCGATGTATCCTTCCATGTCTCAAAGGCATTTCCGGGAAAATGCTGCACAGCTTCCATGAAATCTGCAGTACCATCGGATGGATGCAGAGGCCTATCGAATTGTATAACACCGGCAATAACGCTCATGCAATCACACCCCCTCGACTTATGATTCATAACACCCATTTCTTCCTTACCCTCTTAAAGATAAAGTAAGCCTCCGTGAATTTAAAACTTTCTTTATCTTTAAGAGGGGCCCTTATCCGTTAATATGATAAGGGCCATGAAAATAATGGGACTAGTAGTAAGTCATCCTAAGAGTCCATGTCCTCATGAGGCTGACCATTATTGTTACCTTTACCATTTCTGTCAGGATACACTCCATTTTTTCCACCCATGGTCTCGCTGACATCAAGGACTTGCAACATCGGTTGCTGCCATTCTTTCATCATTTCCTTTTTCATTTATCTCACCTCCTTTCATGCGTAGCGTTATGAAAATTGCCGTATAAACCGGTAAACAATTAAGCTCTGCATTAATAATCTTACATTCGGATCAAAGGCGTATTCAGGTTTGGGTGAGTTTCCAATTTTCGAAAGCGATTCTTTAATTTGTTTCACATTTAAAAAATACGAAGCCCCGGTATCACGACAAAGCTGATGAAGTTCTTCCATAAAAGCACTCCACGATGGAATCATGCGATGGATCCAGTCCGCCCCCTGCACACCCCGAACACGAAGATTGCAACGGACTTTATCGGGCAAATAATTTTCGGTCGACCTTCGAATTAAAGAACGGTCCATACCGTTTTGGACATATTGTTCTACAGGCACGGATAAGCAAAATCGAACCACCCTCGGATCACAGGTCGGATCCCTTTCCCTGACGGCATACCGTAACGATAATTTCGTTGATGACGTTCCCTGATGGTTTAAGATCGATAAATTTTCGAATTGATCGATTCTTGCTGCAAATTCGTTCATTGAAAATTCGGTCAATCCGACATTATGATTTTTAAGTTTATCGAAGACTTTGGTTCGTTCCGCTAAATCCGGATGGATTAAAAGCGGGATATCCGACCGAGGCTTCGTAAAAAAAGACGGATCCAGAAATGGAAATGCCAGTTTGCTGATTATGGGCAGCAATCGGGATCTCCCGATTCTCATGTTTCTGCCATAGAGCTTCAGTTCATGGTTAAAACGTATCCAGCGTAGCTTTCTTAAAAGCTGAGCGTAGTAATCCATCGCCGGACCCCACGAGATCGTGTAATTCCCGCTCCCTCCATTCAGTAATACTCCGACTCCGTGCTTGTCCGCTTGCTCGAGAATCCCTTTGATCCAGAATGAATTTTCAAAAAACTTATAAGGCGCCTCCATCAACTCGAGCAGGTCATTAATTTCCTCAAATGAGTTTCGACCCGAGAAGTCCAAATTGTTGTGCGCGATATTTCCTACATGTTGGACCGTGGCTTGGATATAAGGACTCTCATCGGCAATCAAGCTTTTCGGTGTCCAATCCACAAAATCAGAGGGAGGGACATAACTGTAAGTTTGTAATGTCTTCCCTTCCTGCCGCAACGGGTTTGCGGCAAAGCTTACGACAGCTCCGGAATCTAACCCTCCGCTTAAGCTTGCACCAACTTTCCGGTATGTCCGGAGCTTCGATGTAACGGCTTCCTGAAAGACTTCACGAAATGCTTCTTCGTATTCACCGTTTGTTTTTAGTTTAAGAGTCCCGCCAGGCGTAATGAATGTCCCGTATTGCTCCAATGCAATGTTTCCGTCCGCCACCGTAATCGAATGGCCGGGAGGAATTTGATCGATATTATGATAAACCGTGGAGTGAACATCGATCGTATCCAAAATGATAGGGATCATGAGAAACTCGGCCAACCATGACTCATTCAGTTCCTTCTTGACACCGGTCATAGTAAGCAGCGGATTCATCACCGTGCAAAAAGCAAACTGTCGTAAATGATGATAATAATACAGCGTTCGATTTCCCGACAAATCACGCGCTCCGAAAAGAAGGCGTTTTTGCTCATCCCATATGATGAAAGCAAAGTCTCCTATCAGGTATCGCGGGGCTTCCTTCCCCCATTTCAGGTATGCCGCCAAAATAAGCTCGCTGTCCGTCATCTCTTTCCGCCGGAAATACTCAACCTGCAACCGGTTAAATAATTCCTCCCTGTTGTCAATGATCGCGTCTGCGGTAATGGCCAGCTTATGTTGTTCGTCGTAATAGGGCAGCCGTTCTTTAGTCGATTCGGGTGTGATCCATTGCGCGTGACAACCTAAAAATACGAAACGGTCATGCCAAACCCGCACATCATGGGCAGGGTATTTTTGCAAGGCTTGCATCATATTTTCGATCGTTTCGACAGATACAGGTTCTTCATTACAATTAAAAACACCGGTTATCGCACTCATTATTACTCCAATCATTTCTAGTTATATTTAATAGCTGTTGGGGTAACCGAACTAACTGTTAACGCCTGTTTGATAGTTAAGCAGCTGTCTGAACTTTCCTTTGGCCTCTTGAGACAGCTGTTTATAGCCGCCTTGCTGAATAACTTCGCCTTGCTCTATGACTATGACCTGATCCGCATTGCGGATGGTCGACAACCGATGGGCAATGACAATAATCGTCATGCTTCCCTTAAGACGGTCAAGCGCCTCTTGAATCAGTCGTTCATTCTCGCTGTCCAGCGCGCTGGTCGCTTCATCCAGCACAAGAATGGAGGGACGCTTCAATATAGCTCTCGCGAGTACAATACGCTGCCGTTCTCCCCCGGACAACCGAATGCCCCGGTCACCGATGACCGTATCCAGACCTTGCGGCAGCATGCGTACAAATTCATCGGATGCTGAGAACTTCAAAGCGCTCCACAGCTCGGTATCCCCGGCATTAGGGTCTACCAGCTTCAGGTTATCCCGAATGCTCGCATTGAAGAGAAAGGGATCCTGTGCTACATAGCCGATTGCGTTTCTAAGCGAGAGAAGCTGCTTCTCGTCTCTCAGCGTAACGCCGTCAATCAGTACTTGCCCTCTCTCCGGTTGAATAAGCCCCATGAGCATATCAATCAGCGTGCTTTTACCCGCACCGGACGTCCCCACGATAGCCGTCATGCGATTCGCGGGAATATATACATTAATATCTCGCAGAGCGAATACCGGCTCTTTAGGGTCGTACCGGTAATTGACTTGTCTACATTCGATTCCGTCTTGCAATTGAAATTGCTTTCCTACCTCCGAAGTGCCTGACAGGCTGAGCTCATTCTCCTGCTCATATTCCTTCTGCAGCTTGCGCATGGCTTTGAAAGCGGGAAGATTGGTCGACAGCTGTTCGACATTCGACTGAATCCCGATAAACCTCGGCCACAGCCGCGAGAAGATGAGAACTACCAGAATCAATTGCTCAGCAGGCGTATGGAAGACCTCTAAAGCTAAATAGACGAATCCGGCAATAAGAGATATGGAAGAGATCCGGTAAATGAACTGGGACAGAGAATTGACCCGTACTAATTGGACAACGTTGCTCTCCAGCTCCTTGCTCAGGCCGCTGAACCAAGAGATATGGGAGCTTTCAAGCCTGTTGCTCTTAATATCCTTAATCCCGTTAAAATGATCGCTTATTCCTGCAAAAAAGCTCTGAGACAGCTCCGACGCTTTATCGCCAATATGCCCCGCCTTCTTAATAAACTTGCGCGAGAATAGCGCAAGCAGTCCGCCGCTGATAAGCACGACTGTTGTTAGCAGCGGAGACAGCAAGAAGGCCAGACCGGTTTGAATAACCGTAAAAATAATGCCTGTGACCATTTGCAGGAAGAGGGAAGTGCCGTAGCTGACCCGTCCAAGCTCGTTCACCATGACATGATGAAAGTCCGACTTACGCTTGCGGAGGAAGAACTCCCACTTCGCCCCAAGCAGCCCCTGATACGTTTCCGTCCGGAGCGAACGGACGTAGGCCTGCAGAATGCGCGAGTTCAATACCATCTGGCTTCGCTGCAGCAGAGCCTGTCCTCCTACGATGATCAAGTATATCGCTAGTACGACCGGCAGGTTCAGCTCGATCGACCGTGACTCAATGAATGCAAATAGGTTGGAGACAAGCGGCACTTCATCCATATTCATTTGAAATACGCCTATAATGCTCAGCAGAGGAACGATCAGATAGATACCAATGCCGTCCAGACAGCTGATCACGAATGTAGTGAACATATTAAGGTACAGACGCAATCCTGAGGCCTGGTGCATTTTTCGTAAAAAATATGATAAATCCTTCATAAGATAAACCCCTAATGCGGATTACCGCTCAATTGGCGACAGAACCGCAGCTTCTGTGCGATTCCCGAATACTGCAACGACAGCATACCGCTCCAATCTTTCATTGCCGGTTACATAGTACGACCCGCTGCGCAGCCAAGCGTGAGCAATCATTTTACCTGCCTCATCCCTGCCGCTGCCCAGATAGAGCGTACTCTCGACCCCTCTTCGCTTCAGCATCTTCATTGCCGCAACAGCCTTGACCAAGCACTGACTTTCCCACCATGTGATGCGGCTCATCGCATGAACGGCCTTGGATACCTTACGATGTAAGAGATCCTGCTCCAAAGTGCTCGTATAAGGTGTCTCCCTCATATGTTCGCCAAGAGAAGGCGCTACTTTTGCGAATGGAAGCAGCTTAAGCACTCTGCCCCAAGCTAAGTAAAAATATGCCTCCACGAACATCCACTTCAAATCAGCGGGGTAAGCTATAAATCTTCGTACTTTTCTTGTCGCTTTCCTATACAAGTTCATTATTCCTTTCTAACTTGTATGAGTCCTTCAGCTTTAAGCTGCTGCAAGAAATGGCGAACTTGCTGTTCGCATGTTCCGGGCTCTATCTCATACTCGGTCACTAATTGCTTCACCATATCTTGTATGGACACAGGGGATGCAATCAGCTCCCACACCCGGCCCCCGATCTGGCCTAAGTTATAGTACTTGCCGTTCTCGATGCTCAGCATGACTTTCTCCCCGTTCATTTCGCTTACCAGGTAACCATCCGACTGTACAACAAGTTCGTTAGCGGTAATGATATCAACGCTCATGAAATAACAACCTCCTTTTTATTGGTCAAACTAACAATTTGATCAACCAAGTTAAAGGCAGAGAAGCCGTCAACCGGGCGGCGGAGCTGGTACACCGGGAGCTGGGAAGCCAGCCGGGCAATGGATTGAAAGTGCCATTGCTGCAGGTTCAACAGATGGAGAAGGGAATTTCGATAAGTATGCACATTTAAGACGTGAAGGCCTTCTAATGTGTTATAAGCTTTAATAGATGGTTCCGGTTCAGATGTTTTGGTTAGTTCAATTATCCCGGCGAGAGAGAGAGGTTCTCTGTAAAATTGGGACTGTATAGGCACTGCGTATTTGTTAACCCTTTGGTAAATCGATGAATAGTTCTGAGAAAGCAGCCCTAATTGCTCTATGCTTTCCTCCCACAGCTTCTGCTGCGGATAGGACGGATTGACAGTAGCTGCTGCCGAATCATCGGATAAGGAGACGGCTATAACGTCATCTGTCATTAATGGGTATCCTGCTTGAGCAAACGCTGCGGCAAGAGTCGATTTACCTGCACCCGATTCCCCGACAATCGCGTAGACCTTCCCGTCAATGACAACAGCACTCCCGTGAAGGGGTAGAATCCCTCTCTGCATCAGCAGTACGCCCATACAGGTTCCCAGCAGATAAAGCCTAACTTTCGCCTCATCCGCTCCCGGATACGGGGTTACCATGATATGGGTGCCGGATGTAATGCTGTAAACGGCTGTATCAGGTATGTGAAAATAGAGTCGGCCATTGTCGAAATGGAAGTTGGACGATGTAAATGGATCCTGGCAATCTTGTTGCGATATATTTAATTCTATTTCAACATCAAATTTTTCATTAGTTCCCTGTATTTCATATCCTTCAGGCAGAAAAATTCTACTCATTATATTCAATCCGAATAATCGATAATAAAACAAAGTAAACACCCCATCTAGCAAATAATATATATTTTGTATATGTTTATACTATTCGCAATCAAAATGCTTTTTGTGTCTCATTTTGTTATAAAAATCAATTATTTATTATATGTCTCCAAAACCATAGAAACGGCCGGAGAGGGAAATAGAGAAAATGAAGCGGTTTGTATAGCGGCAGCAGCGACATATCTTGCTTGTTAGGTTCCAGGTAATTCAACAGATACCTCACTCTCTGCCTGCCTGTCATTAGTGATAGAGTGTATCGTAAATAATGCCAAACCACGCTTTTCTCAGGCACCGGGTTTAATTTAACTATTCTTTTGATAAAAAACAAAGATGTTTTCGCTAGCCGAAGATTCTTCTTATTATCCGTCAGATAATTTAAAGAATGAGGAACATTTGAATCAAGCAGATTGAAAGCTAATATGAAAGCCTGCCCTGTGAACGCTTGTCCACCGAACTGTCTAAAATAAACATGCATTTTCTCGCTATCTATTTTAGGTATTAAACGATCTATATCCATTAACCAGCGTAATCGGAACCAGGCATGCCTAGCGCCATGGTCAGCAAGATAATAGAGCAGATCTTCATTCCCTAAGCAATGAAATGACTGATTTAATAATTGAACTGTATTTTTACGTTTCCACAGTTGATCAAATGAATGAGAACCTTTGGAATAAGGATTTAATCGCCAGTGAATTTCAACCTGCACAGAATGTTCTTTATGCCGGTAGGAAAGATGATGATGCTTATCTTTCCAATTTTGATTTAATGAACGTTTCTCCTCTAATTCATATCCAAGCTGTGTCATGACCTCCTCTGATCTTTCTACATCTTCTACATCGATCAGAATATCCAGATCTTTGGAAGTCCTATGCGACAAATCTCCGTAAAGTTGAATCGCTAGAATGGGACCCTTCAACAAAATGGTGCTTATACCGTTGTCTGAAAATTCACCGCAAATTTTATTCATTTCTCTAGTTAGCTGCATCATCTTAAGAATATTGGAGTTGTAATGATAGCGGAGCCTCTCCATAACGTCAGCAGGAATAAGAGATGAATCGATTTGATTTAGTTTCAAGTAAACAATCGGATAAACACGATGATGTAAAGTTAATTGTAAGAATGAATTCCACTTCATATTTGAAGTGTATTCTCGTATCCTCTTCTCATCCAACACTTGAACGTCGCGCAGAATGAATAGCATAAATGATAATTCATTCGAAATATCGCTTAAATCAATTTTCTCTGCTTTAATCATGATTAAACCCCGCTATCGTTAGAATTACAATTGCACAACAGGAATTTGCTGTTTGACGCCTTGATTCAGGCTCGGACGGCCGACGGAATAATAAACGAATGCGGTTCCGAGCAAATCTTCCTCTTTAAATACATTGCGTCCGTCGATCAGAATAGGCTGCATCATGACGGATTGCAGCAGATTCAAATCTACTTCCGCGAATTCATCCCATTCCGTCAGTAAACAAAGCGCATCTGAGTCTTGTGCCGTTTCGAGCGCCTCATTGCACCATATGACGCCTTCCTTGCCGTATAAGGCTTTGAAGTTTTCCATAGCAATTGGATCGTAAGCTTTCACCTTCACGCCGTTCTCTACCAAATATTGAATGATTTCCATCGCCGGTGAATCGCGGACGTCATCGGTATTCGGCTTAAAGGCCAATCCCCATACCGCGATTGTCTTACCTCGCAACTGACCGTTAAAGATCGTCTCCAGCTTGCGGATCACATTAAACCGTTGATCTTGATTTACTTCCACAACCGACCGCAGCAGCTTGAACTCGTAATCGACGTTGCCGGCGATTTGGATAAGGGCTCTGGTATCCTTCGGAAAACAGGAGCCTCCATAGCCGATTCCGGCTTTAAGGAACGACTGTCCAATCCGCTTATCGTAGCCCATTCCTTCCGCAACCTTCGTCACGTCTGCGCCTACCTTCTCGCAAATGTTCGCAATCTCGTTGATGAACGAAATCTTCGTAGCGAGAAAAGCATTGGACGCATATTTAATCATTTCTGCGCTGCGGATATCCGTCACGATGATTTGCTCCGTCAGCGGCCGATGCAGCTGGGCCATCGTATCGGCCGCGCTTTGGGTATCAGCGCCGATGACGATCCGGTCCGGATTTAGCGTATCCTTGACGGCAGAACCTTCGCGCAGAAACTCCGGCAGCGAAATGCTGTCGAACGGCTCGGATGTGCGGGTGCGGATCAGATCTCCGATCCGTTCGTTCGTGCCGACCGGCACCGTGCTTTTTATAGCAATGATTTTATAGCCGTTCATCGCTTCGGCGATATCAAGGGCGGCTTGATTGATATAAACCATATTCGCCTCGCCGCTCGGCATCGGAGGCGTTCCGACAGCCAGAATGATGATATCCGATTGACGCACCGCTTCGGTCAGATCAGTTGTGAAATCGAGTTTTCCGGCGGAACGGTTCTTAGCCGCCAATTCCTTCAGCCCCGGCTCATAGATGGGAATCTCGCCAGCCTGCAGCATTTCGATCTTCCCAAGATCCTTGTCGACACAGATAACTCTATTCCCCAGCTCCGCATAACAGACACCCGATACAAGCCCGACATAACCGGTTCCAATGACCGTAATGTTCATTCTCATCACTCCCTATATTGAAATCCTGTCACTTATACGGCACATATTTGCATAATTTCATTCCAATCGAAGGCAAGCCGGACGATATCTTCTTCAATAAGCTCTGACCCGGTTTGCACCTCAATGATGTCCATTTCCGTCTCCGCCAGCAAACTGTGCTTGCTCTGTTTCGATATAACGAGTACATCTCCGGCCTTAACCGGGAACCGCTTATCGTTTAGAATCATCACCCCGTTACCGGAAACGACGGTCCATACCTCGTCTCTAAGTAAATGGTATTGGTAGCTTAAATTTTTGCCCGGCTCTATGCAAATCCGTTTGGTCAATACTTCTTTCCCGTCCGGATATTTCAAGTAATCGAGTACCCTGTAACGGCCCCAACGCCTCTCCTCATACATCGGACGCTGATCCGAGTGCTTCATGACCTCCTTGATCATCGGGCTTGATGCCTTGTCCGAGACGAGAATGCCATCCGGACTCGCCGCGACGACGACATTGGATAAATTAAGCAGCGTAATCGGAATATCCAGTTCGTTGATAATATGCGTATTGGATGAACTGTCGGTAATGATTCCTTTGCCGATCAGCGGGCTGGCAATTTGTTCCGTCAGCGTGTTCCACGTTCCAAGATCCTTCCAATCCCCCTCGTATGGCAGCGCGACGATAAGATTAGCTTTCTCCACCACCTCGTAGTCGAAGCTGGTCTTCGGAAGCTTGTCGTACTGCTTCACCATCTCATCGTATTGGATCGGAAGCCCGTGCGAGAGCAGAATATTAATGATGAAATCCAGCTTGAATGCGAAAACCCCGCAGTTCCAAAGTGCTGCCTGCTCAATCATGGCCGCTGCTGCTTCTTCGCTCGGTTTCTCTCGGAAGCTTTGTACATTCATATATGGCGCGTCATGCGTGGTCCCGCTTTGCGGAACGATATACCCGTATTTCTCCGATGGATATGTCGGTTTTACTCCCATAAGCGCCAAATCCGCGCCCGACTCGTTCAAGACCTGGTCCAATTCTTTGGTCTTGTGGAAGAACGACTCTTCAACGTAAGGGTCGACCGGCATGACGACGACCGTTTCATTCAGGCTGACACCTTCAACCGAATACAAATAGGTGGCCGCCAGCGCGATCGCAGGATACGTATCCCTTCTTTCCGGTTCGACAATTACTCCAATCTCGCTTCCTAGCTGGTTGTGGATCATTTCAACCTGCGGCTTGCTCGTTGCGATAAAAGCATGGTCGCCAAGCCCGGCACTCGCAATCTGCCCCCAAACCCGCTGTACCATCGACTCAAGCTCGCCTTCCGAATTCCTTAGCACCTTCAAGAACTGCTTGGAACGGGAATCGTTCGATAGCGGCCACAGGCGTTTGCCCGAGCCCCCCGAGAGAAGAACAATTTTCATAGTGACTCCTCCTAAAATAATAGTTAACTGATTTGCGAAGCATTCGAATTTGTTGTTTTTCCTTCATTCTTCACAATCAATTGGGCGGAACCTATGCCGCTTGTCCATGTATGATAATAGTTGGAGTTCTTGCCGTAAGAATTGTCCAGCAGCGTATTAGGCTTGTCCATTAGGCAGGACAAGATATGGCCATGCAGCCTTGACGTCTGCACCGTTCGGTATCCGCTGAAGCGCTTGACTGCTTTATCTACCAGATAATCGGTGTACCTGCCCCAAATCGCCTGCATCGGCAGCGGAGTGCCGCCTTTCTTAATCATTCTGACAATGAGATTAATCGATTTCTGCTCCACCCGGTTGTACAAGGAGGCCCAATCCAAATAATCGCCGCGGCCCGCAGCTTCGAGCTGCTCCTGCTCATTCGTTTTCTCAATATCCGTGCGGAAGAAGCAGAGCAGTTCTTTGCCCGGGCTGTCTTTGTGCCGGATCGGCCATAATTGATGGGCCATGTCGGGTGATAGATAAACGTTGCATCTATGGAATTTCTCGGATGCCGAGCGAAGGGACAGCGTGTCGCGGACATAGAGATGAATATCTTTATGCCCATTGAATATTTGCGCCGTCCGGTCGTATTCAGACTCGTTCTTATAAAATATCGTCTGTGGAAGCATCACGATCCGATGGTACGGATAGCTGGTAATAATTTTCTCGCGCAGCTTCTGATGTGCCGGATACAGGTCGCCGAAGTTCCCTCCCCCGTGCAGCACGATGATATGATCTTTCGGAATCACCAGCGAATCGGGAAAATCAAGCACGCTGTAGCGTGCGCGGACGCGAATATTATAATCCTTGAAGAACGCTTCCGTGCCTTTCATAATGAGCAGGTCGCCGCCGTTGCTGTGAACGGGAATATCGATATAGTAAATATTGGAGCCCGGCGGAATGACATTTGAAATTTTGCGAAGCTCATTTTTAAGTCCATCCATAGGGTGAATATTCGGGGTACTCTGCATGATAACCCTCTCCTTTAGGTTGTTTTCTCTCTCTATCATTCGATGGTCAAAAAACCGGAAACCATTTCTGCAATCTACTCCCTAGAGACTCCACTGAAAACGGCCAACGCCGACGAGACAATCGAGAAGCTGCAGTTTTTTTCGATCAATTTTTGCTGAAATCGTAATAAAATTTCGGCCGTTCTCCCTGAATCACCTTGTAGATGTCGTAGTTGGTCGCCATGATCCCTTTCAGGTATTCCTTATAAGGACGGTCGGCGACATTCACAAGGCCTGAGTTATAGTGTTCTCCCCAAATTCCCTGCCAATATCTTCCCAGGCCTGCCTGGTCCACATAATTGAACACATGAGCTCCCACAATGTAGTCCAGACTGGCTACCCCCTCCACATAATTCCGGTAACGCATTCCCCTCTGTGACTGGTTCATAGCTGAATTTGGAAGGAGAGGCTTCAATCCTTGTTCCGCCGTACCGTAACCGAATTCGGTTAGCAGAATCGGTTTGCCGCCCGACTTTTTGTACACATCTTCCAATAGATCGGTTTCGAGCTTATAAGTGTAGTAGTTGATACTGATGACATCCACGTATTTCCCTTCCACCTCTGCCATAACGCTCCGAAACTTCTCCTTGTGGAAAGGCGTCGTTATCCAGCGGTCTCCGAGAAGAAGATGATTCGGATCATATTTGCGGTAGATCTGCGAAACCGTTCCGAAGAACGTATCCAGATAATACCTAAAAAATGCGTCCATATCGCTCCAAGCAGCCGATGTTTTGATCGGCAGTTCCGCTTCTTTCAAGTCTGCAAAGGATTGGAAGCTTGTTCCCCAATGGCTGTTGAATTTGTTTATGTCTTGATATTTATCCTTCAGCCTTTTAACCAAACGTCCTTTGATCGCCGCTTGGCTTGCCTTCAGCTTCGGCACATGGGAATAAAACTTATGGAAATCGTATTCGTTGTCGATGAAATACCCGATCAGCATCGGATCGTCCTTGTTCGGCTTGACTGTTTTTGCAAACGACTTATCGATCTTGGCTGATGCATCCGGCGCAAAAATGTCGAATATCGAAATCCCGTCAATCTTAGCCCAGCTCATGCTGTTCAGCGGAAGCATCCGCACGTGAGGCAAGTTGTTTTCATTGCCGTACTTTTCAGGTGAATAGCCTCCCGCACTGTTAAAACCCCATTTTTTGAGGCGCTCGGCAGCTTCCGAATATATGGCATGCTCGGTTGGAACTTCCCCTGTTTTCCGGTATTTGTTCGCCAAATAGAATGAGAAGTTATCGGACCCGATAAATGCCGAATTATATTCCCCTTGTTGAGAAGGAATAGATTCGAACAGCTCCTCTCGACCCTTTACCATCGTATAGGTTTCATGGGCCGTAAGTCCGTTCACCCCTAAGCTGAAAAAGAGATTGCCTTCCGGTGTTGTCATCACTTTGCGGCTTCCCATTTGCTGAATTGCAAAAAAGCCCGTTTTTTGCAAACCATGTTTTTCTGCGCTTCCTGCCAGACCACCGTAATGGTCCCGGTCCGAAGGCGGTGTTAAACCGCCATAATAGGAGGCGTCTGCCTCGGCATCCGCTTCAAGCTGCTGTTCGTTTGTCACCTTCTCGGGAAACCCGGCAGATTTCATTTGACCGAACCTGTCCACTTGAATTTGGTCACTTGCATTGAGCTTATATCTACGGATGGGACTTGGCTCCATACCATCTGTAACGGCATAGGTTTCCAGCTCGTTATAACCAGTGAGTTGGAGCGGTTTGTTATATGGCTCGAAAGCGGGCGCCTTATTCAAACGGAAATAAATCTTTGCCCCGCTCGAAGCCGTGGACAGTTCAGTCTCCAGTGATTCGTCGCTTCTGGTTGATTTAACGTCCACGGAAGCCGTGTTTCGATTTAAAATCACATTCGAAACTTGAGGCGACCAAGACACCGGTCCGTGCAGCTCGACTTTCAAATACCTCGTGCCCGCCGGCAGTGATGAAGCCTCGTAAGCGTATTTCTGCCAATTGGCTACCGGATAGCCTACCGAATAGGCTTCAGCAGAAATTTCCGTATAATCCTTTCCATTCTTCGAGATAAAGAAACGATTCTTCTCGATGGCATTTCCAGCGAAAAAGTAGCTGTAGACCATAAAGGAAGAAATATCGAAATCCGTCTTATAAATGATGTTCCCAGGCTTAGTTGAAGTACGCACCATCCGATTCGAATCGTTGCCGAAGTGATAAGGTTTATTTTTCAAAATATATATACTTGAGCGGCTGTCAATCTGTTTGAAATTTTCGAGCGGATCGTCCAAGCCGACTTCCGTATTCAAAGAACCTTCCGGCACATACCGGTAGTTGGAAACCCTGCTGGCCGCTGCTTTGCCCGAAGCCGAATGGTTCACGGCGATAATCTTTAACACAAGTTCGTTCACCACCTTAATCGGTGAAGTATAAAGCTTGCGTGTAAGAGATGTTCTGGGGTCGCTGCCGTCGGTGGTGTAATATACGGCATCGCCGGCAGTTGCTCTTTCCAACATCACCATACTGCCGTAAGGGACGGACCCCGAAGGCAGGTTGGAACTTACGCCCAATGCGCCATTCAGCACCGCCTTCCCAATTACCGGCGATTTAACGATATCGCTGCCGGTGTATTCTATTTTCAAATATCTTGTATCCCAACGTAAATTTTGTACTTCATACACGACAAAATTCATGTTATCTCCGTCTTTGTAAATTTGCGGAGTCACTTTCTCGTAATTCTTACCATCGTGGGAAACATAAAAATTCGGATGATTGTACGTCTCGATGCCCGAACGATAGTACGTGTATAAAGAAAAATTTCTGAGAGGACCGTTCGTCTTGTAGGTCATGTATTCATTAGACGTATAGCCTCGTTTCACCCGGGTAGGATCATCGGCATCCGGATTTACTTGTAGAGAAAGTGTCTTCGAATGCTTGTAAACGTGATTCCAATCCTGAAAATCATCAACTACTATTTCAGGAGAAGTAATGTTGTCTGCAAAACTGTGTGTCGGTATTAGAGTTATAAGTAAACTACAAATCAACAATAAATAAAGCCGTGCTCGTGCTCTATTATTTTTCTTTAAGTTTGCTCTACTATCCAAAATGTACCTCCACTTTCGTTTCTAGTTAGTTTAGTTAAAGGTTCGCAATACTCCATTGATCTGGCCGTTATTGTATATAATTTTGCTTACATTGCGGAATATCCGACGCTTATCGAAGAAAAAAATGATCGTCAACAGCAGAAACACCGGAACCTTCAGGACGGATTTGACAAAAATACCTGATTTCCGCTCCGAGCTGACTGCACTGCTCACACCCTGCCAATAAATCCTTCGCAGCAGCCATTTTCTGCTAACTCTGCTGCGCGGAATTTTGTGCCGCACCCAGGCATGAGGTGTGTAATAGACGGTATAGCGGCTGCGGATTCGATCAATGAGCTCGGCTTCCTCGCTTGAAAGCAGGTTGCTCCCCACTCTGCCCAGATCCTCACGGAAGGGTTTAAGCGATTGGAAGACGGATTTGCGGAATGCTACATTGGCTCCGAATGGTATGGCCGGCTTTTGCATTTCTACAATTTCATCTGAATAGTCCAAAATGGTATAGAGCGTCCGGTTTTCCGGCAAAAGCCAAGTCGGCTCCGCCCCTTCCCATGCGGGTTCGATTTTGCCGCCGACGCATCCGATCCGCGGATCGCTCTCAAATAAGGAGACAATTCCGCTAATCCATTCCTTGGATGCCACTGCATCATCGTCTAAGAACAGCACATACTCGCCCTTCGCTTCTCGAAGCGCACGATTCCGGGCTACCGAGAGCCCCAGCCGTTCTTCATAAACATAAATAATCGGGATGCTTGTCATCTGACTAACTTCTTGAGTAACCTGTTTGGTGTTGTCGGTGGAACGGTTGTCAACCACAATCACCTCAAAAGCATCCGTACAGTTTTGCCGTAAAAGACTTAAAAGAGCTTCCTTCACGTCCTCAGCTCTGTTATGGGTGCAAATCGCTACCGTTGCTTTCATGCGTTCACCTCGTACCGTTTTGTTCCGGTATAAACTTTTATCATTTTTCCGGCTATACCCTGCCAGTCCAGTTCTGCCAATTTTTTCGAAATGTTCTTCTCTACCTCATTCATATTCATGTTGACCGACATCGCAAGCGCCTTGCGTAATCCGTCCGGGTCAGCAGGATCGTATAAGATACCGCATCCTTCGGAAACATATTCGCTGAGCGAACCGAGCTTGGGCGCAACAACCGGCTTATAATGAGAAAGAGCCAGAATCGCGCTTCCGGAAGTCGTTATCTGGTTATAAGGGAGCACCATCACATTACCTGCATGTAAGTAGTCGACAAGTTCGTGGTCATCCAAAAAATGAGGATAAACTTTGATGCTGCCGTCGTTAACCGGATCGATGTAATCCAATTTATAACCCTCATCCACTTTACCCGCTATCAGCAGTCCAGCCGACTCCATCTTAATCGATACAAATGCTTCGACAAGCTTCTCAATTCCTTTATAAGCGTTGATTCTGCCGACAAACAAGAACAGGAACTGTTCCGGCGGAATGCCGAATCGCTTACGGATATCCGTCCCTTTGCCGACATATGCATCCACGTAATGTCCATGCGGTGTGACGATCAGCTTATCAGCGCTCACGCCGAACGTCTCGATAACTTCTCGTTTTACCGTTTCACTCATGACGAAACCTTTGTTGCAGACGGACAAAATGAACTTTCGCATCATATAATCCCATTTGTTTTTGCCCGTCGAATGCGGCCAAATATTGTGAACGGTCCAAAACAACCGTACACCCCGGATTTTCAAAAACAAAAGAAGTCCGGCAAATAACAGAGACTTCACGATCGTTAGGGGGAAGTTGGATGCCCGATACGAGTTACCGGGCCAATGCAGATGAACGATGTCTCCCTTTGCAGGTTTAAGCGTATTTTTTTTATCGTAATGTTCCACCTGCAGACCGTTTTCCTCGATGGACTTTGTCAGCAACTCGGAGTATTTGTTATGTTCGCTAACTTTTGGCGCCATGTAAACTGTTGGGTTACTCATCCATTCCACCTGCTCTTCCCGCTCTTTTAATGATGTTTTTTTCTCTCAGACGACCGATCAAAAAGCGGAAATCGTCTTTATCAAAAAGCATGCCGGCAAACCTTACCTTAAACACGACCCTCATCGCGGCTATCGTGATCAGCATTCTTACCAGCGCACCGACTACTAAAGCAAGGGCGATTCCGTTCAGACCGTATAAAGGGGTAAATACAAAAAATAGTCCGATCGTAATCGCAAGTGCTATAACTTGCCGGATTAGCACGAGACCGGGGCGGCCCAATGCGTTGAACGAAGCTGCCAGAATCCATGAGCCGCCGCCGAGAATGCATTCTATAGATAGAAGATAAAAGGCTATGCTGGCCTCCAGAAATTCCTGGCCGAATAAAATACCCATCAGGAATCTGCCTATGAATATACTCGGTACGACCACGATCGTCATCAGGATAAGCGACAACCGGAAAGCCCGGCCGACCGTTGAGATAATCTTGTCCTTGTCCAGCCCTGTCAATTTTGGAAAGATGACATTCGAGATGGCCATCTGAACCGTATTGAAAACGCGGGACAGCGCATAAACGACGCTGTACAGACCGAAATCCCGCGGCGTGAGGAGCGACAGGATAATGATTTTGTCAAACTGCGAATACAAGGTTCCCAGCAGCTCGACACCAAATACCCTGCTTCCGTAACCGAACAACGACTTTGCCGCTACCCGGTCAACCATCCGCTTAAACCAGTCGATTTTCAGCTCGCGCCTCAATTGGAACAAGGACCACATGACGACTAGCAGCGTCGTAATCAGGTAGACCAACGCGGCAGCATGGATATTCAGCACTCCGGTCATAAAGAGTACGACGATACCCGCCAAATTAAAAATCGGAACTAACAACCTCACACCGTTATAGATTTTGAAGTTGTCCGTGCTTTGCGCAAGTGCCGCGATCAGATTGACCGCAAGCAGCAGCGGCAGCGTCAGCACGGTGTACCACCGAGCGGTCTGAATGACGTCGGCAGAATAGTTACCCAGCCAAACCGGAAGATAGATCCATGAAATCACGCCGACAATGATGCTGACCGGGAGCTGGAACAGAAAGCCTGCTCTAATGTACTCCGCTCCTTTGCCGACATGCTGCTTCATGTTGTAAATAAGGGAAGTGGGAAGACCGAATCCAACAACCCCTACTAAGAAGGTCGCCCAGAACAGAATCGCCGAAAATTCCCCTTTGCCTGCGACGCCGAACATTCTCGCTGTCACGATGGAGGTCAGCGTAGTTACGACCATCACCATAAAATTAGTTGCGCTTGTACGCAAAATCGTTTGAACAAGACCATTCCCTTTTAATACTTTACGGATTGCCAATTGTGCCATAGACTACCTTCCCACATCGGCCTTTATTTTTTTTCCACTTGAAAAAGCCTTTTCCGAATGTGCAGTACCGGTTACCTGAGAAAGTACCGATTTATATAATTCCGTATGCCGTTCAAGCAGTGATTGTTTGGTGAACTTGAGACTGTGTTTCAGACATTGTCTTTGAATCGTTCTTTTTTCTTCATCCGAGAATAAGTAATACTCCTTTAACTTATCTTTAATGGCTCCTGAACTGCCTGGAGCAAAAAGAAATTGACGATCCGGCACAACGTCCGGAATTCCTCCAACTGCTGAGGCGTATACGGGCGTACCGACTTGATAGGATTCGATGAGGACCCGCCCGAACGGCTCTTCCCAGATCGAAGGAACAACTGTGACATCTACTTGGGCCATGAGCTCCCGCGCCTCTTTCGGCTTCACTTTACCGGTGAACACGATGCGGCCGTCATTCCGGCACGATTCCGAAAGCTCTTCTTTCAGCTTGCCATCACCGCATACATATAGGCGTTCAATCACCTCACCCGGTAACGAGCGGATGGCATCAATTAATTCACGGACGCCCTTCTCCGGTTCGATTCTGCCGAAATAGCCAATGCGAAGCGGCTTACGGGTGAAATCTTTCTCTCCCGCGACGATGTCGCCATCCACTACGTTCGGAATGACCAGTTTTTGAGCATTCGGAAACAATCCCTCTTCTGTATGACGGTTCAAAATATGAGAAGATATACCAACAACCGCGGCAACCCGTTTGCTGAATCCAAGAGAAGTCAGCCTGTATAACCGCGACATCAGCGGATAGGATATTGGCGAGCTGACAGGCGAGATGAGCGAATAATCCCTTAATGTATGAACGATCGGTACACCCGCTTTGAAGAAAGCTGTCCATATCCCAGGCCCGAATCCGGACAAATTCTGAGTATGAACCAAATCAGGTTTTAATTCCTTCAACAGGTTCGCAACCGTCCCGATTTGCATGGGATTATAAAGATCGATAAGTCTGCGGGCCACCTTATTCAGCTTGCCGCGTTTTTCCGTATCGCCGATCCAATATATATTGTTGTAAGGAACTCGATGAACCGTAACCCCGTTGATCGACTCTGACGTTATACCGGCGTTTCTCTTTTGTCCGCCTGTCGTAATGACATGCACTTCAGCCGTTGTTACAAACGTTTCGGCTAAGATTTGTGTCGATATTTCCGCACCGCCAATAATATGCGGGCTGTACAAAGTATTTACAATAACGATTTTCATGCCCTTCGTCTCCATTCGCTATAGATGGGTCTAACAGGTGGTATCGGACCTTTAGCCCGAACGGGCAGACGTACAGGCATCCCGGTACGTATAGCTTCCGTTTCGAACCCTCCACCGCGGATGAATCCGAACAACAACCAGAAATCCAGAAAAGCATATGAATCAAAGTTCATGACGAGTGAAATGCATAACGCAAAAGCGAATTTCGAATACGAATTTGCCCCACAGCTGCGAAAAATCGAAACCAGAAATCCTCCAAAAAGGATAACCCCGATAAGGCCTTCCTCAGCGAACACCTTCGACACCATATTTCTCGACGTTGCTGAATAGGGATCAATAAATACCAGATCGTAAACTTCACTGAATTTTAATCCGCTGCTGAAATGCTGCTGTAGGAGGGAGGCAACTTCCGTATAATAAAAACCGCCGCCGACTCCAAAGATCGGATGTCTGGCAAATTCCATAAAACCGATGGCCGGAAACACCAGCCTAACAAAAAACGAATTATCATTATTTATTAGTTGATCGAAATTAAATTGAAACCGCTGCGTAAAATAGCCGCTTACCTTGAATGTTTCGATCAGATAAGGCACGCCCACTACGACGACAAAGGCGCAGGCCGCCAAAACGACCAGCATCCGGCCCCTGTTCTTGTTCGTGATCAGTACATAAATGACCAGCGCGGTCAGCAGTACACTGTAAGCGTAAGCGGAGAAGGAAAGTACCATAAGCAGCATAGTAGCGACAAGCAGAAGCAACTGCTTACGGAACCCCTGTTTATGCAGGAAGAACATGATTAACCCGCCGCTCAGCATATGGATCGCCGCCCATGAAGGCTCGCCCGACAGCATTTGAATCCTCCGGAGATACACTTTATCCGCGAACAGTCCCGTAAAGACTCCGGAAAACCCGTTGCGGACGAAAAATGCATCGAATAGCTGCAGAAAACCGGCTGCAAGCGGAGGAATAAAGGCTATAGCAATACATTTGGCGATGCTCTTTCTAATCTCCGGATCTTCTTTCGCTTGTTCAGCGGCATATACCGATACCCGATACATAGAAAGACCAAACAGCAGCGTGATAATATGCGACACACTGCTGGCGATATCCCCGTTTATCGTTGCAACGATCATGGAATGCCCGATGCTGTACATCACGAAGACGAGTAAAAATATATCCCACTTCTTAAACCTGAAGTCGGTAAACAGGAGCAAGATAGAAGCAAGGAACATCGGAAACATGGATATTGGCCTATAGACCGAGAAATTGATATATGGCAAGCTGTCGTACGTCAAGAGCGTCAGGGATAACATAAATAGCGCAATAACAAGATTTCGAATAACCAACACCTGCTCTTTGCGCAATGTCCCTACGATAGAATCAACTCCAGATTTTTACGGGTCACGGAGCTGCTGAAATGTTGGGTCACGTAACGGATCGAATTGCGCGAAACTTTTTCGTTTATCTCTTCGTTGTTCAATAATAGGAGAATATTTTTTACCATCTCATCATCCGTTTCACAGACGAACAGATCCTCATGATTGATTGCGTTGATGCCTTCGCTGCCGATCGGATTGGTTACGACCGGAACTCCCCAAGACATAGCCTCGACGATCTTCGTTTTAATTCCTGTGCCAAAAAGCAGCGGAGCGATCATTAAAGCGGCATCGCTCACGATCCGCTTAACGTTATCTACTTCGCCGGTTACGATAATGTCAGGATAGTCCTTCTGCAGCTGAAGCACCTCGGCGGAAGGATTTTTTCCGACGATATAAAACTTTGCTTTCGGTGCCTGCTGCTTCATCCTGGGCCATATCTTCTCACAGAAATAGACTACAGCGGAGGTATTGTGCGGGATGTCCATTTTCCCTACAAAGACGATCTTGTTTCTGTCATACGTACGAGGATTCTTTGTCATTTTCTTATCCGGGTCGAATCTCATCGGGATGCCGAGACAAGACCGATGACGGACAATATCCCGGAAGGTCTCCGCTTCTTTGGGAGAAGTAAAGATAAGATGCTGGAAATTATTAGCTACATGTTTCTCGTACTTGTCCAGCAGCTTGCTTTCGAAAGCAACAAGCCATTTTTGAAAGAACTTCAAATTTGCAAACCGCTTGATACCGTCTGGGAGCTTGTTCGAAAAACTGCCGAATACGGACGGAATGTAATGAAACCATTGAAGCTGCCGTTCATAACGCAATGACAGAAGATCATCGTAGCTGAGCACCTTTTGCGAGGTTCCATCCGTAACGTACTCCGCTACCCGCACCATATCATAAAAGATGAATTCCGGCTGCTCTTCCTTGACGATTTCTTTGATCAGCCGATGTGTTCTCCGGGAATAATAAACGGATACTTGTATCGGCCACTTCCGCATTAACAAGGAATAGACCAGTACATTGAAAAGTTTTTCGGCCATACCGGGCAAATTCAGACATACCAATCGGGAAATCGCATCCGGCTTATCCTTCAGGTACTTATTGTCATCAACAAAAGACAAGTTCACGATCTGACATTCTGGATATATATCTTTGATTTGCTGAATGTATTGCTGAAGCAGGTTTTTTCTGCCGTCCGTATTAGGAAATGGAAGCCGGTTCGTAATAAACATCATCTTTTTCATCAATTTCCCACCTTAGAAAGCATCTTTTGCCCCCAGGAGTACTCTGAAAGTCTTGAATATGATTTTCAAGTCGGCCCCTATGCTACGATTTTGGATATACTTCAAGTCCAGTTCAACCATTTCTTTAAAACTTAATTCATTACGGCCGCTTACCTGCCAAAGTCCTGTACAACCAGGTTTAACCGTTAAACGCAGCTTGTCGTAAGCCGTATACTCCGCAACTTCCCTTGTAAGAGGAGGTCTTGGACCTACCAAGGACATATCGCCTCGGAGCACATTGATCAGCTGCGGAAGCTCATCGATGCTTGTTTTTCGTATGAACTTCCCAATTTTCGTAATACGCGGATCGTTCTTCATCTTGAACATCGCGCCTTCAATTTCGTTCTTAGCGAGCAGATCTTTCAGCTTTTCTTCCGCATTGCTTACCATGGAGCGGAATTTATACATCCGGAACGGCTTCTCGTTCTTGCCGATCCTTGTTTGATAGAATAATACGGAGCCTTTCGGATCCTCTAATTTAATCAGAATGGCAATGATAACAAACAGCGGACTTAACAGAATTAATCCAACCAGAGATCCGGTAATGTCAAGGGTGCGTTTGATCACCGAATGGAGTGAGTTCTCATAGTAATCAGTTGAGTTGTCATTCAATATCACTTCATCGCGATACTGCGGACGCATCATGGTTATTCACCCCCAATACCTATTAATTGTTGTTTCACTTGTTCCCGTTCCAACAATTCCCCAAGCTCGCTCATGAGCTGATCACGAAGTTCGTTATTCCGGAGCGCAAAATCGACTGTTGTCAAAATAAAGCCGAGTTTTTCACCCACATCATAGCGCTTGCCTTGGAAGTCATAGGCGTAAACGCCTTTATCCATATTCAGCTTTTGAATCGCATCGGTCAGCTGAATTTCTCCGCCTGCGCCAACCTCTTGCTGCCCTAAATAATCGAATATTTCCGGGGTCAAAATATATCGGCCCATAATGGCCAAGTTGGATGGAGCCTGTCCTAGCGGCGGCTTTTCCACAAAACGTTTCACTTGATACAGACGGTCCATTATCTCGCCAGGATCGACAATCCCATACCGGTTTGTCTGATCCGCACTGACGGTTTGAACGCCGATGACCGAACGTTCGGTACGCTCATACTGCTCGATCAGCTGTCTGATGCAAGGCACTTCGGATTCTACGATATCATCGCCAAGCAGAACAGCGAACGGTTCGTCTCCGATAAAATTACGTGCGCACCATACGGCGTGCCCGAGCCCTTTCGCTTCTTTTTGCCTTATATAATGAAGATTTACATTGGAAGATTTTCTGACTTTTTCCAAGATGTCGAATTTCCCTTTTTCCTCTAAGGTATATTCCAGCTCAAACGCAATATCAAAGTGATCTTCGATCGCACGTTTACCTTTACCAGTCACGACGATGATGTCTTCTACCCCAGATTCAATGGCTTCCTCTACGATGTACTGAATAGTGGGCTTATCAACGATTGGAAGCATTTCTTTCGGCATCGCCTTTGTCGCCGGTAAAAACCGGGTACCGAGTCCTGCTGCAGGAATAATAGCTTTTCTCACTTTTTTCATTTGACTTCACCCTATCCTATTTATATTTTTTTTATTCGCATTCTACCAAGATGCTAAAAATGCGAGCTATGCTTTCCATATCTTGGAGTGTCTTGAAGCGTCTCGGAGAGCATAGCTCAGATTTTTAGAAAAAATCCGAGGTAAAAATAAAAAATAAAGATTGCTAGGGCATTAAACCCTTCCTCACGTCACACCCTTGACGCTAAACGTCTAAGGTCGGCTGACCCACAGTGTGACCGAGTGCCTCCGGTGATAGAGGTGCAGGAGACATTACCATCCAATCCAACTTAGCTATTATCCGGTGTAATGACGCTAAGCGTCGTTACTAGCTCCGTAATAGTAGGAATAGGAATCCGAGCGATTTCGGTTGGTGTTATTGAGAACGACGCCGATAAGATTGGCTTGCACATGCTCGAGAGAGGCCCTCGCTTTGAGCACAAGTTCTTTTTTCACTTTTCCCGATTCGATAACTAGAACGACGCCATCGCTTTGGGTGGCAACGATTTGAGCATCCGTTACGGACATGATCGACGGTGTGTCGATGATGATCACGTCGTATGTTTCCCTCATTTTCTCAAGCAGAGCCCCCATATGTTTCGATGACAGCAGCTCTGATGGATTAGGCTTAGTCGGACCTGCGGTAATGACCGACAGATTCTCCGTATGCGTATGCTGAATGACATCCTGCGGCTCTTGTTGATTGAACAAGGCGGTGGTCAAGCCTTTATGGTTAGAAATATTGAAAATGTGATGCTGTGCCGGTTTTCGCAAATCCGCGTCGATCAGCAGCACCCGTTTGTTCGCTTGAGCGAAAGACACTGCCATATTGGCGCAAGTGGTGCTTTTTCCTTCGCTTGGTTTGGAAGAGGTGACCATAATGATTTGCAGCTTATGGTTGATCGTTGAAAACTCGATGTTTGTCCGCAGCATCCGATACCCTTCGGAGATCGGCGAATTCGGATTTCTTTCCGTAATAAGGTTCCATTTACGTATCAAGCGAGACATTGCTTCCCCTCCCAGCTCTTGGCGTTAGCGGGGCATTGCTTCCCCGTTCAGTAGCATCACTTTCTTTAATTCTCGGTATTGAAGTCAGTACCGGAACGCCTAGAAGCATCTCGATGTCTTCTTCGCTCTTGACCGTATTATCCAAATGATCCAGCAGGAAGGAAAGACCTATACCCGCCATCAGCGCCAGGATGAATGCGACGGCAATATTTAAGTTCGGATTCGGAGCCACCGGACCGTGTTTTTCCTTCGGATCGGCTTGGTCCAAGACAGAAACATTATCAACCTTCATCAGCTCAGGAACTGATTTTTGAAAAACGATTGCAACGGCGTTTGCGATATTAGCCGCCTTCTCATAGGAATCATCACGGACGGTCACGGTCATGACCTGCGTTTCAGTAGCTGAGCTTACACTTACTTTGCCAATGAGCTCACCGTACGTCTTAGCAAGCTCTGGGTACTCTTTGATGACTTTTTTCATCATACGAGGCGTTTTAATGATTTCTTTATAGGTTTTGATGAGTCCAATCGTGGAGTTAATCGAGCCAACATCGATACTCGGAAGCGGTGCGCTGCTGTCCTTGTAATCATTGACAATTAGTTTTGTGGAAGCTTCATACTGCGGTTCGATGAACTTGTAGGAGTAAATGCCGATGGTCAGACAGCTTACTAAAATAATCAACGTTATCAATAGCAGCCTTCTTTTAACGATGAACCAATAATGTTTTAATTCCAAGTCATTTCCTCCGTTACTGGTTAAGTCATCTAGCTATTTAAAATTAAAAATTACTCATAAAGAATACAATTCTCATACCATTATTCAAAACGCGAACTTTTAGGTATGGATTTTCATAGGAGCATCCAGTCTGATCGCTTCCTAATCACGGTTATGTAGCTGCTTATTTACTTATGTTCATAAATTCATCAACCGTTCCGCCATTCATGACGTGCTCCATCATATCTTCCGAGCAAGCATGATGCCCTATCTTCTTGAGCAGCAGCGACACCAGCTCAGCCATATCAACGTGTTCGTTTTGAGGCGTGTAACCGGTGAGCATAAGAAGATCAGCCAACGATCTCGATTCCACTTGCTCTGCTTGATTTAATAGAGAAGGATCTTCGGATAGTATATTCAAAAATCGCTTCAGCCTTATTCGCTTCTGCTCCACATTCGAAACATTCATAATTGAAGCCCTCCATTCATCAACTCGTTCGTTCTCTCAATGTTCACTCACGTAAACCTAGATTGCTACAAATCGACAAATAACACAAGATTCATTAGGAGGTTCTAATGTTAATAAATTATAATGATGCCAGAAGTTTTGATTATTCGCCTAATCGATATCAAGCGTCATGTCAGCCTTGCTTCCACCGTGATTACAAGTATGACACAGATTTTTGCAATTCTTGAGGGAATAAAGACATGTTGTCGATTAGACATTCCAGCTCATTTTCAAAATGGTTTTCATAAGTACAGGCTCCTAAATTTACAGAATGGACATTTTTTAGTTTTCTCATAATTAGTGCGTGAAAAGATAAATTTGTCATTTGGAAACGCTTTATGTATATTTGCAAATATACCTTCTTCAGACTCATTCAGTATATATATAAACTGACGTTTCCCCTTGCAAAATCAAGGAAGTTCACTGCTCAATTCCAGGTTTTCCATTCTAATTACATTAAAAATTACGCTCAATTTATGATTAAATCAGGGACTATTGACCAGTATCCTACCAAAGTAGGATAAAAAAACTGCTCGACATTTTCCGCACGGCCCTATTTGTGATCATTTTCACAGATGATAGCGTTATCTTTTTGGCAAAAATAAAAATAAAATCATGATTTTCATCCAAAAATATGCTTTTTTAATTCTAAAAACGTACATTTCAGGGTAGTTGCATAAATATTCATAGTAATTTGCCTCGTATGCTGTACAGCCTATCAGGATTTCCGACTATGAATCGGGATGAATATATAGCTGCGGAAGCACTGAATATGGACCAATATTTCGGTTTCCGTTATTCCATAATGACTATTCCGCTTTCTTCTTCTAATGATCAAAAAAAGGGTTAACCAGGCAGTCAGTCCATGACCTGCTGGTTAACCCCTTTCTATGGCGCTTACGGCGCAAATCCTTCCTTGCTCAAATAAAGCTGATCCCCGGAAAAAACATGCATCAGCCGATCATAAACGATTCGGTACGCGGAAGGCGAATACCACTCCTCTAAGCCAAGCTCTTTGTACAACGAATGAATGCCCAGGCTTCGCGTCCGTCTCCCCCCGCTGCCGTCTCCCATAAAATAATCGTCCAGACAGACGCGGTCGACCACTGCTTTCAATACGTCCGGGAATGCTTCGCTGCTCGGCAGCACGGGAGCAATCGTTGCCTGAACCGGAACGCCCGCTTCCGAGAGCAGTTGCAGCGTCTTCAATCTGGCGCGGATAGGAGGCGCAGCCGGCGTAAAATGCTTGCGTATGTCCTCCAGATCAGTTTCAACGGTCATGCTTACACGGACTCTATCTTTTAATAGAAGAAATAAATCAATATCTCTGCGGACGAGAGGACTCCGGGTTTGCACAAACAAAAAATCCGGCGGGTTTTCCGCCATTACCGCAAGCAGCGATCTCGTCACCTTCTCTTTATATTCAACGGGCTGATAGGGATCTGTGCTCGATGACATAAATATGGTGACCTTTCCTTTGCCTTTGGCCCGGTGAAGCTCTTTACGAAGGATAGCCGCCGCTTCCAGCTTAACGTCTACCCAGCTGCCCCATTCCTGCTTACGGAACGTTGCGACCGGCATTTGCCGGACATAGCAATACGAACAGCCGAACGAGCAGCCCGTATACGGATTGAGCGAGTGGCTGTAACCATTCAGGAAGCCCGTTCCTTTATTGAGAAGCGTCTTTGGATTTTTAAATAATAGCTCCGTTCTCATATTCAGTCCCTGCTCTCCTTGCTACGATTTGAATGACGGTAGCCGTTAGGCGTAAGCCCGGTTTTCTTCTTGAACAGCGTTTTGAACTACCCCTTCTTAAAATCAATTGATTTTTGAAGAAGGGGATTCCTAAGAACTTCACATGCCGATTTGCTTTCGAAACTGCTACTCTATCACATAAGCAAGCAGCAAAGCGGCTGTGCCTGCTATCGCATCCACATGCGTCCGTTCCATCCCATGCGAGGCATGAACCCCTGGCCCGATCAAAGCCGCACGGATATTGCTTCCGCCTCGCAGCGCTGCTGAAGCGTCGGAGCCATAATGCGGATAAATATCGACCGCATAAGCTAGTTTTTCGCGTTTGGCTAGTTCGATTAAGCGGGAGGTCATCTGATAATCGTATGGCCCGGAAGAATCTTTGGCGCAGATCGAGACATCTTGCTCCGTCGCCGACAGATCATCTCCGAGCGCCCCCATATCAACGGCAATCATTTCCGTAATATCCGCCGGGATATTAGAGCTTCCGTGCCCTACCTCCTCATAGGTCGATAAAATGAGCTTGAGTGTGCGGGAAGGTGTCCTTCCTTCACGCTTCAGCCACTCCATAAAGCCGAGTAAAGCAGCGACGCTAGCTTTATCGTCCAAATGCCGTGATTTGATAAAGCCATTTGGCAGTATGCGTGTCCGGGGCTCCCATGAAATGAAGTCGCCAGCAGAGATGCCCAGCCCCTCCGTATCCGCTTTCGTTTTCACCAGCTCGTCGATGCGAATTTCCATATTCGCCTCCTCACGCTTCCAGTCCCTTGCGTCTGAGAATACATGCACGGAGGCTTTAGTAGACAACACGGTTCCGGCATATTTTCGGCCATCGCGCGTATGGATCAAACAGTATTCGCCTTCGACCGTATGCATCGCATAGCCCCCTACCGGCGTAAATCGAATCATTCCGTTTAGCTTAATCGAGCGAACCATCGCTCCGAGTGTGTCGAGATGAGCCGATATGCCAATGACTTGGTCAGACTTTTCACCCGGAATGGTAATGATACCATTTCCTTTAGGCGTTTTCTCCAGCTGATAGCCGAGCCTTTCCGTTTCAGCCTCCATATGCTTCATAATGTCCATGCAGTATCCGCTAGGGCTCGGTATGCTTAGCAAAGCTTCCAGCTGGCTGACGATATATTCTCGATTTAGCTGCGGCGCGAGCGGTAAAGTCATATTTTTGTTCTCCTTTTAAATAGGGATTGTTGAACAGGCTCAGCATTCCATCGTCTTGTTATTCCATTGTAAGCGATTGGAGGTCAGGATCAAACCTCAGTAATATCCGCCTAAATACAAAACCCCCGCAATGACTCTCCGTCATTACAACGCTCCACATAATGGATATGATATTGGAGGTCGCCGTGACCACAGGCCTGAAGTGCACCGACACCTTAACCGTCGGGATGATGCCCGGCTGTTGTCCTTAATGATTTTGAATACAGCGTCCAGATCATTCAGCGATTTTATCTTGGTCGTATCGATATTATATTTGTCGACCAGATCCTTCAATCGTCGCTGCTTCATAATACTCGCTGTCGATACCGATGATTGCCGCTAAATAAATGATGCATAAATTCAAGGCCGGGAAGCGCCATCAGCACCAAAGCATGGTATTTCTTTACCTTTCTCATCTCCAATGCGAATGTTGCATTCTTCTTCATCTTCCATGAGACCTGCTTGATATTTGGGGTTACCGTCTCAAAATTTGCTTGCATGGGTCTCGACCACCTTTGGTTTCATTTATTTGCTTGCTTGGTCTAATACTACCGCAAAGCAAATCCCCCAACTACTAATAATCCGACATCCAGCTTTTGAGTTTCCGACATGAAACGAAAGCAAAAAATGGCCGTTAAAGGCAGGTCATCCCCCTCTAACGGCACCATTTTATAATGAATTTAAAAATTTAAATCACATATATGATCACTTCGCCCAATAAGTATTATAGATTACCTAATCTAGGAGGGGTGATAATCTTGTCAAATATGTTTGTACTGCGCTCGCTGGATGAAATTCGCTTTTGGGCGCGTATCATGAAGGAGCACTCGCTTTTTCTTAAATTAGGCTTTCGATGCGAGGATACCCAATTAATAGCGGAAGCCAATCAGTTTTTCACTGTGTTTGAAGACATCGAAAGAAGGTCGCATGCGTTCTCAGCCGCAGCAGATCCCGAACAAATTAGACGTTTTAATACTGAAGTCCATAACGCGGTTTCACACATTTGGGCATTTAAAAGAAAAGTGTTGGGTCTGGTGTTAACCTGCCAAATGCCGGGAGCGAACAATTTTCCTTTGCTGATTGACCATACAAGCAGAGAAGCGTTTTATTTTAGAAACCGTCTGGAAGAACTGAATACAGGAAGATTGGAACCTCTGCCCGATGCCATTATTGACGAAAATGTTTTTTTCCTCCGAATTATGGCTGACCATGCAAAGTTTATCGGACATCTGCTTGACCCGTCTGAACGGCAATTAGTTGATCAGGCGCGAAATTTTAGTCATGACTTTGATCAATTGTTATTTCAAGCAAAAGATTTAGAATCCATGCGGCCTCAATCCCAAACCGTTCCGCTGCTTGACCAATTTCTAGATCAAAATCGGGTATCCGTGCAATCGCTTCGGGATTTCAAAAAGACGGCAAAGGATTTGATCGATGCTTGCCGCATCAAAAGCATCATTCATCCTTTGCTGGCAGATCATGTGTTCCGCGAAGCGGAAAGGTTCCTGTTCATTATCGACATGTTTGAAAGAAACCTCGTACAGAAATAAACGGGTAAGTAACGGGGCAATTCCCATCATACACGGCAGTCTGGAGCTTTGTTTTCCCGTTCCCCGGGCTGCCGTCAGCCTTTGCGATACTCCTGAGGCGTCATCGCTACTTCTTTTTTAAACAGCGTGGAAAAATAGGAGAAGTTGGAAAAGCCTACTGCCAGCGCGACGTTGCTGATCGTCGTATCCGTCATGGACAGCAGCTCCTTCGCCAGATTGATTCTCTCCTTCAGAATGTAATCGGATATCGAGCAGCCTGTTTCTTTCTTAAACAGCTTAACGATATAATCCGGGCTTAGCCCGATATAATCTGCGATGTACTGCCTGGACAGCTCCTCGTCGATATGAAGCGCGATATACCGCTTGATCCTCTCCACAACCGTCTCGCTCGAATCCAGCCCTTGAATATGAAAAAGCGCTTTTTCAAGCACGTCCCTAACCCAGTCCTGCAAATCCTTTACGCTGCGCGTTGCCGACAAAATACGCTCAGGAGACAAATGATCTGGGAAGATTTCATCCGCGCGCAGCCCTTGCTGCTGCAGCGTATGAAGGACCATCTGCAGGAAGTTTTGATAAAATTGCTGCAGCCCTTTGGCGCCCAAGCACTCGATCCGTTTCCACGAATCGAGAAACTGCTGCGACTCATCGATCAGTTTTTTCCTATTCCCCTGCTTGATAAGCTCTGACCACACATGCATGGGAGGCAGCGGGATTTGAGATTCTTTCTTCAATCGATCGTCAATAAAGATGACACGGTCAACGATATTGACTTGATTCTTTTTGAACGCCATCAAGACTTCGACCATATCCCTCACTTCATGCGCTTGCACCGGCTTGCCGATCATACAGGACAGGTGGCAATACAAATACTGATTGCACACCTCGATAAAAGCCCGGCAGCGGCTTTTGATCTCCTTGAAAAAAGGGTTGCAGCCTTCCGCCGGCGGCAGGTCCTGCGTGAATACGATCAACAGGTAGTCTGGATTAATTCGGACGATTTGTGCGCTCGATGCGCGTTGAATAACGACCTCTTCCAGTGCGTTGCGCAGCGCATACTCCATGATTTGCGCTACCCGCGCCGTTAATGACTTCTCCCAATGCTGAATGCTGATGACGACCGGCAGAAATCTCATGGATTTGGCGTACGGAAGCTTCTGCTTGCCGATGACCTCCATCATTTTATTCAAATTAGACGGAATCGCTTGGCTGAGCACATCCTGCCAAAACCACTTGGTCACCATCGTGGTCGATTCCCGTTCCTTCCTGATCTTCTCGATTAGCTTCGTCATGACCAGCATCAGTTCATCATGCGGAACCGATTTTAGCAAATACTCGAAGCTGCCCAGCTGAAGCGCTTTCTTGGCATACTGAAAGTCGGCGTGGCAGGTTAGTAAGATACACTCGGTTTGAGGGTGCTGCTCGCGTACCCATTCATAGAGCTCCAATCCGCTGCCCTGCGGCATCTCGATATCGCAAATCATCTATACATATTTCTGCAATACGGTTAAATCTTTGCGGATGCTGCCGAACTTGTCCTCCGACTCGCCCTCGTTCTCGACAAGCGCATAACGGACATGCCCCATTGACCGGATTTGCTCGTATACGGAGGCGAAATCGAAAATACCGGTGCCGAGATCGACGAAATCGCCAGGATCTACATTCCGGTAGACTTCAAATGATTCATGCGCTTCGTCGCCGCCCTGCCGCATAGCCTCCATAATATTAAGCTGGCCCGCAAGGTTTTTGCTTAAATCCTTCTGATGGATCATATCGCAGCGGTCTCCAAGCTTCTCCAGAACGGCAACCGGATCTATGCCCGCACGCATCACCCATGCCAGATCAATTTCAAATTTCACATAGGATGGATCGGTATTTTGCAAAAGCAGGTCGAACAGCGTATGATCGCCGACCGTTTTAAACTCATGGGCGTGATTGTGCAAATAGAACTGAAAGCCGCCCTCTTTCATTTTTTTGCCGACGCTGTTCATCTGTTCCGCTGCTCTCAGCGTGTCCTCGCGGTCTTTTATCCACACGGACGGAAGCACAATGCCTTCACATTCAAGGCCCGCATAGTACTTCATAACAGTGTCCCAATCATGCGAAGTCAGTTCTTGCCCCGGTGCCGTACCCTCATGAACGGAGGCCGCCTTAAGTCCAAGCTCTCGCAATTTATCTCTAACCGATTCCATAGGAACCTCATCGATGTAACGTTTAAAAGTCTTCATATTGAATCCGATAAGCTCAATATTTACATATCCTGCTTCGGCGACCTTCTCCAGTGTGCCAAAATAATCTTCGCCTAGTTCCCTGTAAACGGAAAAAATATTAATACCTGCCGCAATCGTCATTTGATCACATACCCCCGTCTCGATTGGATGAACTTCACTACTTGAAAGGTTGTTCTTATCTATTATGATAGAACACCGCAGCCTTTCTTTCTTTCACGGATCCGTCATTTCCCTATTGAATTTCCGCACTATTGCCGTCTAAAGTTCCGTAGAAGAACTAATCGACGACAAAAACCGTCCGATGATTAACATTCGGACGGTTTTTCGAAAAAATATTGAACGATCATGAAGTAAGATTACTTGCCGCTGTTATCTAGGAAAGCTTGAACCTGATTGATAACTTCCTGACGGATTTTCTCGAGCCCTAAGGATTCCAATTCTTTATTCATTTTCGCGGCCGAGCCCTTCCAATCTTTGTCTAGACCGTTTTTGAAGAGTGGTTCGTACGTTGAGATCGTGCTCATCTTGGCAATCTCAGTCTTAACCGGTTCTGCATTAAAGACGAAACCGGTAAGCGGCTGCTGATAATACGTATCCGGTTTGGATTGGTAATCAAGCAGCTTAAGCGTCTCCGCATCGTTGTCCGAATTGATTCTGGACATCGTCGGCGACCATGTGAACTCATAGCCCGGGAACAAATAATTAGTAGTCTTGTCTGTCATCTTATAGTTGCGGTCGCCGTCTTTCGTCCAATGCTCGCCTTCAATGCCGTTCTCGAATAGATCGTGATTTTCCTGGCTGCTGAACAACCAGTCGAAGAACTTCATGGTCCGGTCAGCATTTTTGCTCGTGACCGGAATGACGATATCGTTCCACGCTTTGTAATCGGTTCCGATCGCTCCTTGTTCCATGTTGCGCATTTTGGAGTTATAGACGAATAACTCAATATCGGCGCCAGGCACAGCCGCTTGAAGCTTCTGACGGACTTGAGCGGTGGCATTGATTGTCGCTTCATTGGCAGCCGATTTACCGGCAACAAACAGCGCCCCAGGGTCTTTCTCGGAAAGAACGTCTTTCTGCACAAACTTGTTCCACTCTACAGCCTTGTCATATTGCGGATACATGTAGTAAGGATCGTTGTAAGGAGTCGGCAGGCTGGCAAATTTATCGGCCGAATCCCCGAGAGTCGTTGCGCCGATCACTTTTTTGCCGTCATCGGACAAGAATACATTGAATGCAGGCGAAACGCCGGATATCATTTTTACATTCGTCAGCTTCTCCTCATGGCCGAACATTTTAAAGAAGCCGCGGTCATTCTTAAGGGCGAACGGAATCATTCCTTTTTCCGATTGCTGTACTTTCTCCAGGTAAGTCTTCAGATCATCGTAGCTTTGAACCGGCTGCATGCCGAATTTTTCACGCAGATCTTTGCGGATGTATACGACCTCGATATCGTAGAACGCATTGGTCATCGGAATGGAATAAATATGGCCGTTAATCTTGTTGGCGTTCAGGAACTCTTCTGAAAACGCTTTCTTCAATCCCGGGTATTCATCGTTGTTAAAGTATTTGTCGAGCTCCTGATAGTAGCCGAGCGACACGTTTTGGTTGAGAGAGCCCCACGGCGCGTCAAACGCGGCATCGACCACTTCTCCGGCTGTCATCTTTAAATTCAGCTTTTGCTTGTGATCCGCGAACGGATTAAATTCGATGTCCAGCTTCGTATTCAGCGTATCCTTGGTCCGGTTTTCGAATTCAGTCAGCACCTTGTCGAGTTCGATCGGCTTGTCGCCGAATAACATGAGTTTCAAAGTGGCTGGATCTGGAGCCTTTCCTGCTTCATTAGAAGTCTGGGTTGAGTCGGCTCCGGCATTCTTCGTATCGCCGGCATTCCCATTGCTTACATTGTTGCTGCCGCATGCCGCAAGCAGCGTGACCATCATGGTTACGAGCAGCAGCATGAACATTCCTTTACGCATCTGTTTCATTGTCTGTTTCATTGTCTGTTTCCTCCCTTTAATTGAACCTTATATACTAAACCGCCGTTTAGGGCGAGCTCAGCCGCTTTGGATTTAGCCTTTGACAGCTCCTACCATGAGGCCTTTAACGAAATACTTCTGCAAGAACGGATATAGGAAGATAATCGGGCCGATCGTCACAACGGTTGTAGCCAGTCTGGTCGACAACGTTGGAACGACGTAGTTCGGCAGAGAGATTTTGGCCGAAAGCTGGTTCGCAAAATCCGCATTGTTCATAATTCGCATGACCAGATATTGAAGCGGGAATTTGTTCTCGTCGGAAATGAACAGCATCGCCTCGAACCATTTGTTCCAGAAGCCCATCGCATAAAATAATCCGACTGTAGCAATTGCCGGCATCGAGATAGGCAGCACGATTTTGTAGAAAATATAAATGTCGTTCGCCCCGTCGATTTTGGCGGATTCCGCAAGCGACTCGTCTACCGATTTGAAGAAATTCCGCATCAGAAACATATTCCATGGGCTGATGAGTGCAGGAATAATCAGTACCCAGATCGAATCCCTCATTCCCAGGTATTTGGAGATGAGCAAGTAGTTCGCCACTAGCCCGCCGTGGAAAAGCATCGTGAAGTAAATGTAAAAGTTGATCCCGTTTTTAAATTTCAAGGCGCGAATGGACAGCGGATACGCAAGTGCGCATGTTACCAGCATGGCGAGCGCCGTGCCGACCATCGTAACGAAGATCGTCACCCCATAGGCCCTGTAAATGGTGTCATCCTTGAATATCAAATTATAGGCAGCCAACGAGAATTCGCGCGGCCATATCGAATAGCCGTCCCTAAGAATCGCCGATTCGGCCGAAAGCGAGCTGCTTATAACGGTCACGAACGGAATAACGCAATAGATGGCAAAAATGGTTAGCAATACATAAATGATTGCTTTTAGCAGCCGGTCGCTGCTGCTTTCTTTTATCATGGGTGCACCTGCTTTCATAATCTCTTTTAGAATAGCGCCGAGTCCGGGCTGAATTTACGGGCCAATTGATTGACGGATACGACCAGAACGAAACCTACCAGTGACTGGAACACGCCAACGGCTGCCGCCATGCCCATATCGTTAAGCTCCATGAGCGCCCGGTATACGTACGTGTCGATAACGTCCGTCGTCGAATAGAGCATGACATTGCGGCCGACAATCGCGTAGATCATGCCGAAGTCCCCGTAGAAAATGCCGCCCATGGCGAGAAGCATCATCAGAATGACAGTCGGCTTCAGCAAAGGAAGCGTAATGTAACGGATTTTCTTCCACCGGCTGGCTCCGTCAATCGAAGCGGACTCATATATGTCCGGGTTAATGCCTGTGATAGTCGCAAGATAGACAATTGAGCCGAAGCCTGCCCCTTGCCAAATCTTGATCAGCACCAGAATGGCGGGCCAAATCGCCGGTTCGTTAAAGAAAGTGACCGGTTCCATTCCGAAAGCCCCAAGCCATTTGTTGAGCATCCCGGTATCGCTGGAGAGCAATGCCGTCACGAACATGGCGATAACCGTCCATGACAGGAAGTTCGGCAGCGTGACGAGCGACTGGACGATTCGTTTAAACCATTTGCCGCCGAGCTCCGAGAACATGACCGCAATGGCGACGGAAGCGAACGTACCGAATAAAATGAAGAGCGCATTCAGGAAAAGCGTGTTGAAGATGACAAAAAGCACTTCATTCGACTGGATAAAAAATTCGAAATTTTTCAAGCCGACAAAATCGCTGCCGGTAATGCCTTTGATTGCGTTGAAATCTTGAAACGCGATGACGATTCCGCCCATTGGAAGATACGCGAATATAAATATCAACAAAATACCCGGGAGGGTAAGTAAATACAATAAGCCGTGCTTGCGTATTTCCGTCAGGACAACGCCTCCTTTTTTCCTCGCATTCGTACTGGGAGCCCGCGTCTCCAAGGCAACCGAATCTTTCATCTGGGTTCCTCCTCTGTTCCTATTCAATATCGTTGTCGATTGTTCGATGGGACTAACTTTATCAGATTTGAAACACAGCTTGAATGAGCCTTTTTAAGTTGAAATTGCGGTTTTTTAAGGAGGCCTTGTCCTTCTGGGCTAAGCGCTGCGCAATTCCTTACGCCATTTTTTGAAAATAAAAAGACGCATGCTCGCAGCATGCGTCTTCATCAATCGCGGTCAGGTACCGCCCGCGTCCAGGTAGGCTTGAATTTGTTTGATCAGCTCACTCCGAATTTTCTCCAGTCCTAGACTTCGAAGCTTCAGATTCGTTTTGGCGGCGGCGGAACGCCAATCGGGCTCGAGCCCGTTGCGGAATACTTGCACCATTTGATCCGAGACCGGCTGCACCTTCGCAATTTCCGTTTTTACCGGCGAAGGGTCAAAGTGAAAACCGGCAAGCGGAAGCCGGTAATAGGTCTCCGGGTCGGCCGAATAGCGCAGCAGCTCGACCGCCTCCGGAGCGTTATCGGCATTAATCCGCGACATGGTCGGATTCCATGTCAATTCATAACGCGGAAACAGATAGTTCGTAGCGGCAGGCATCGGCTTATACATCTCATTCCCTGCCACTACCCAGTGTTCGCCCTCCATGCCGAGCTCGAATAGATCGTGGTTTTCCTGACTTTGAAACAGCCAGTCCAGAAACTTCATCGTTTCGTCGGCATGCTTCGAGGTCACAGGGATAACCAGATTGTTCCAAGCGCGATAATCGGTTCCGATACAGCCCTTTTCCATCTTTCGTTGACAAGAAGCATATACAAACCCTTCCAGTTCCGCACCCGGGATGGAAGTGATCAATTTCTGGCGAATTTCCGCCCAGTTTGACAACACAGCTTCGGAAGCCGCCGATTTTCCTGCCGCGAACAGTACCTGCGGATTTCGCTCGGTCAGAACGTCCTTTTGAATATACTTATTCCACGCCACAAAACGGTCGAACGCACCATAAAAGTAATCGGGATCGTTTAATGGTGCCGGGAAGTCCTCATAAGCGCTTAATGGATCGCCGTAGGTCACGGCCCCGAGCACATGCTTTCCGTCCTTGGACAACACAACCTGAAAACCGACTCCTACTCCTGAAATCATGTGAGGAGCCATCCGGTAATGCGTCTGCTTGTCCTCATTGGCGAACAGCTTAAAAAATCCCCGGTCGCCCTTCAACGCTAACGGGACCATATCGGGATACGCGCTGGCGACAGCTTGCAAATAGGCTTCCAGATCTGCGTAGCTTTCAATTGGCACAAGTCCAAGCCGCTCCCGCAGGTCCTTGCGAATGTATAAGACTTCGATATCAGAAAATAATTGGGTGAGTGGTATGGCATACAAATGTCCCTTAATGGTATTAGATTCCAAAAAGGCCGTCGGAAAAGCTTTTTTAAGACCGGGATAATCATCATTGTTGAAATACTTGTCCAGCTTTTGATAATAGCCCTGCGCCACATTTTGTTCCAGACTCAACCAAGAAGCATCGAATACGGCATCGAATTCCTCGCCTGCGGCAAGCCTCAGCTTCAATTTTTGTCTGTATTCTTCCATGGCATCCCATTCCATATTGAGTTTCAAACCAAGAGAATGCTTCGTTCTCCGCTCAAACTCTTGAAGCACGATATCCATATCCGTCGGTTTGTCTCCGAAAAACATAAATTTTAACTCTTGCGGCTCCGGACTGTAGGGGTCGTCTCGCATATTTTCGGGCTGCGATTGATCCATACTGCAAGCTGATAAAAAGATCATAACGAATGTAAACAACCATGCAGTTCGTTTTTTCTTTAACAACATACTATCGCCCTTTCTAAGTTGGAAGCGCTTCATACGCTTAGTTTACACCAGAAGTCTGCACCGGGCATATATAGGTTTGCGATAAAAACTGCGGTTTTTTAAGAGAAAACTGCTTTTTTTTATGAACTCGGCCGCCTCTTCTTCAAAAGCATTCCTCATTCCTTCAAAGTGTCCCACATCCGATCCGCTTCCTTCATGGCCGTTTCTACGCTCATTTCTCCAGTCAGCCAGTCTCGGGCCGTCTGATAGAACCAATCGCGGAACTGCGGAGGAGCCATATTTCGCCCCGAAAATTGGTCTATAAACATAGATTTCCCTGTTTTCGGATCATTAATAACGCGAAACACGTCGTTCATCGCTTCTGGCAGCGGGTAGTTGATTTCTTCGTTCGTGGAAGGAATTCCGTTAACCGCCTGCAAGTAGCGGGGATATTGATCCTCGCTGTAAAAGTAATGGAGAAACTGATTGATCGCCTCAAGCTTAGCCGGATCTGTCGCCGCCATAGCAGATATCGACCACCCCACCGGCGCCTGTTCCCCTGCCACGTTTATCATTCCGTTATCATCCGGCAGAGCAAAAAATCCGTATTCGAAGGAAGGATCGGCTGCCTTGATTGGATTGAACAGCCACGGTCCGGAAAATAGCATAGCCGCTTGACCCGAAACGAGGATAGCGGCTGTTTGGTTATCAGTCGTCGTAAGAAAACCCGGCGCCACATAACCGCGCTTCCAAAGGGAAGCAAGATTATTCATTGCCTTCATGGGCCCGGGATCGGTCCAGCTTACCTTGCCTTCGCTCCGCTGTGCGTTCCAGTCCGGATTGTGCATATAGACTTCGTCAATCAGGAACTTGTTGATCCAGTACCCCATATGTCTAATGTCTTTTATACCGGCAACGACGGGATCAATGCCTAAACGTTTAATTTTTTCGCAAGCCTCCATAAATTCATCGAATGTTTTGGGCAGCGTATCGATCCCGGCCTTACGAAAAACAGCTTTGCTGTAAATAATGCCTTGTGGTGCGGGAAGCTCTAACGGTAAATTATAAAAACGGCCGTTTACTTCCGGAGCGGCGCGAAGCAGACCCACTAAATCGCCCGGCATTTCATGGAGCAAACCGGCGTCAGCAAACAGCTGCGTATCGCTCATTTCCACCAAGTCCGGAAATTCCCCGACTGCCTCCTTCATTTTCAAGTACTCCACGTAGGAGCCGGTCCATGTTTCATCGACTTCATCGATCACGATATTCGGATGTGACTTTTCGAAAGCGCCGATTACCGAAGAAATGCCTTGTTTGTGCGATAGATCATCTTTAGCATAGACAACCGTAAAAGAGAGCGGCTTCGCTATACTGCCGTCTTCAACAGCTGAACGGCTCCCATTTTTTATTCCGCATGATGTTAGAATGACCAGACTTCCAAGTATGATCAGTACGGCTGAAATACGCAATCCCTGCATAGTCGTGGCCTCCTTGCCTTATTTGAGGTGTGGTCCTTCTTATGGATTTATCGACTGTTTGTATTCAAGAGGCAGCTTGCCGTACCTCTTTTTGAAAGTATCGCTGAACTGCCGCGGATTATTGTACCCGATCCGGTCTGCGATTTCATACACCATCAAATCGCTCTGCATTAATAAGCGCATTCCATTTTTCATCCGAACCTCGGTTAGGTATTGCTTGAAGTTTTCACCGGTATGCTTTTTGAAGAAACTGCTGAAATAATAAGGATTCATATAAACAAGCGCAGCCATCGATTCCAGCGTAATGTTCTCCGCATAATGCTGTTCGATATAGGATTTGACCGACACGAGCTGCATAACTTCCTTATTGCCTATTTTGGCGGCAGCCTCGCGGCGAATCTCTTCGATTATTTCGCTTGCGTGCACGGCCATTTGCTCGAAATTTTGGAAGCGGTCCAGCCTCGCGAGAAGCTCGTGATCGTCCAAATCGGTTGTTCCCGAGGAAATGCCGAAATCCTTCAATTCTTGCCGTATATAGGTGATTGCTCCATACACAGCAGACACTGCGGCATGTTTGCCGCCGGGCGCAAGCATTCGAAACGATTCCATCAGTTCGCTTACCTTTTCATCCGTATCTCCTTGGGCGGGATTGATCAAAGCGGTCACAAGCTTCTTCAGCAAATCGTTTATTCGGCTTTTGACCTCCGAATCCGCTTTAGGCTGCTGTCCTTCAATGACACGGTTCCATCCTGAGAAATATCTGCCTTGCAAGGAATTCATCGCAAAATGAGCGGAAATGTCTGCCTCCTCCAACGTTTCAACTGCTTTTCCGACACCAATCGTAAAGCTGACCTTCACATATCGATTCAGCTTATCATGGAAGTCCCGCGATAAAGATAATGCATCTTCCAGACGGTCATGTTGGAGAAAAATGCCGTGCAGATCGCCTTTCCGGAAATAAATGCCGGAGTCAGTCTGTGAAATGGATTCTACAAGGACATTGGAAATAGCAAAATCGAGTAATTTCCGCCCCGATTCCAAGCGGTTATTCCCGTCACTCCTAACACCGTCCAATTCACCGAAGCACACCGTCATATATTTACTCCGAGAAACGACTCCCATTTTTTTCAATTGGACTGATGCGCTTTTATCGCCATCTGCCAATCGCACAAGCAGCTCTTCAATGGAATCGTTTCGCTTTTCTATCTCGAATCGCACGGCCATTTCTTTCTCGCGGACTCTTTGCGACTGGTCGCCAATAAGCCGGATCACTTTCTGAACGGCATGCTCCAATTGATTTTTATCAACGGGCTTGACCAAGTAACTGATTGCTCCGTATAGCAGCGCATCCTGGGCATAGGAAAAGTCACGATAAGCGCTGATAAAAACGACTTTTATATTCCGGTTCGTGTCATGAATTTCGCGAATGATATCAATGCCTGTGCACCCGGGCATGCTGATATCGCTAATAATCAAATCTGGTTCAGTCGTATCTATCATTTGACGCAATTCTTCCCCGTCATAGGCCTCGCCGACGATTTCGAGGCCAAGTTCATGCCATTGCAGCAGCTTACGAAGTCCCCTCAAAATGACAGGCTCGTCATCCGCCAGCAAAACTTTTATTTTTCTCATATCGCAGCTCCTCCCTTTGCAGCGGATACAGCATTCGAATCGAAGTACCGATTTCCGGCTTGCTCTCGATCGTAATCCCGTACGGTTCCCCGCATGCCTGACGTATCCGTGCATGCACATTTTTGAGGCCGATGCTTTTCCCCGTCGCGCTCTCGCCCTCTGCCAATTGACGCTGAAGCCGGGCGAGCGTTTCTGAATCCATCCCGATACCGTTGTCATAAACCGTAACAGCCAAGCCGTCCGCACCTGATTTCTCTATCGTAACAAGCACGGTACCTTTCCCTCTTCTTGGACGGATGCCGTGATGCACCGCATTCTCGACAAGCGGTTGAATGGACAGCTTCAAAATAAGCGCTTCCGCATCTTCCTCCTTCAAGTCTATCTGCAGGTCGATCCGGCGGTCGAACCTTACTTCGATCAGATGAAAATAATTTTTCAAGTGCTCTAATTCCCGCTGAACGGTAACCCACTCTTCGCCGAAGTCGATCACGTATTCGAGCTGGCCCGCCAAGGCATGGATCATGTCCGCTACCTCCAATGAATCGTCGGCTACGGCGCTCATGCGGATTACTTCCAATGTGTTGTATAAATAATGAGGTTGAATCTGATTCTTCAGCGCATTCAATTCCGCCTGCTTGCTTTTGATCTCGGCTACATAAGCCTCATTGATAAACAACTGAAGCCGCTCGATCATCCGGTTGAAGCCATGTGCAAGCCGCCCCATCTCGTCCTTGCGCGTTGTCATGATACCGGTTTCAAGATGTCCCGACTCGACGCGTACCATCAGCCGCATAATATCGAGAACCGGCCTAGTGAACGTCCTTGAAAATAAAGCGCCAAGGGCGAGCAGCGCGAGCAGACATATCGCGGAAGCAATAATCACATTTGATCTGATCTGAGTCAAAGAAGCGTAAAAATCCGCCTTGGATACCAGCCCGATGACTTGTCCGCCAATGAACGGTATCGGCTCCGAGTAAAGCATCTTGGTTCCGCTTCTTTGGGCTGCCATCTCGTCGAATCGCTTCCCGAGCTTGTCTCCTTGATTGGAATAGAGAATATAACCATTGCCGTCAATCACATACACTTCATCCCTTCGATCAAGCACAACCTGCTGAAACAGCTTATCGAAGATATCGAGATCGACGTCGAAATAGAGCGTGCCAAGCACATTTGCTTCGGGACCGAGTTTACCGGAAGTGTCGTTTAAGTTGCGCGCAAATGTAATCACCGGTCTCGTCGAGCCAAAGTAAGTCTCGGGATGCGGAGGAAAAACAACGAGCTGCTTCTGTTTTCCGGATAGCGTATAGGCCCAGCTGACCGGCGGGAAGGGTTCATTCGAGTCGAGCATCTGGTTGGCGCGCGACTGGTTAAAGACGGCTTGATCGGAAGTGCGAACGAATAAAGCGTTCTCAATATGCGTATCGCTAAATAGTATCGTTTTCAAGAAATCATTGATCGTCGTGAGATTTATCCTGCCGAGACGATTGATTTCCTCTCCCAGCGTAATGCCCTGCCGATCGGTAATGTCTTGCGGATTATAGTACATGTTTTTGGAAATTTCATTGTAATTGCGAAAAATATCATCCGCATTTTTACTCAGATAAAGCACCATTTGTTTAAAATTGTTCTCGGTATTGCGCTCAACCTGATCGGTAAATTGATTGAGCGACAGCGCACTAAGCACAAGGAGAGGAATCATCCCAACGATCAGAAAAGCCAGCGAAAACTTGAAAAAGATACTATGCCGTATCGTCGTCCATTTGATCATGAAATTATCCCCCGGACATGATGTACAAATAGGTATTCCACCTTATCATAACCGATATAGCACCTGGCAGGAAATGAAGTAATTAATGGCATAATTGCGATTTTTTAAGAGCAAGCGTAAACGGCTGTCGCCGTCCTTTGGCGGCAACAGCTCGTTTCGCGGTGAAATATAAGCGTATTTATAAATGTGAAACTTATAAATTCTTATATTTTCAAAAAGACCACCGCCGGATTGTATGATCCGATGGTGGCCTCTTTCGCTTGCTTATCCGCTATGCTCTAAGCCAATAGCTATTTTCTTTGTCATCGGTCGCCTGTCATTTCTTGGCGGATCATTGTGCCGTCCGCGCCGATCTCTTGGAGGTGTACGGACAAAACATCTCCATCCCTGTCAAATCCGGATAGTTTAATGATTTGTACCCTGCCGTCCGAAAGCTCCACTTTGATCTCATTGGCAGATGCCGCTACAGCTTTCGTAATCATAGCGGCTCGTTCATAGGTTTCGATCACAGATACAAAACGCGCGCTTTTGCCGACAGCGCGGGCGCTTAACATTTTGCGCCTGGACGTCTCATCTCCCAAGGGGAAATCACCCCCGATAGAAGCGACAAACCGTACCGCTTTTAAGCCTGATAAATCCACGGCAATAACGCCTTCCCGGCCCAATTCCGCAGGGTTCGCGGGCACCGCCCGGTCAAACCGTTTGCCCCTAAGCTTCACGGGACCGCCGAAGTAATCCACCCCAACCCCGTTTCCTTGGTCAGTGTTGCTATAGCGGATTGGCAAATCCGCCAAATACCGGATATCTCCTTCCTCTGTTACAATGTAAGGGTCTCCCCAAAAAATCGTCTTCTCCGACTTGTTCATGATGCCATGCTCGCCGTATGCTTCATCCGTTCGGACCCGGAGCTCCAGCATTTCGATCCCTTCCACAGCAACGTCCAGATCGTCTCTCCCTAAAATCCATGCCCCAAACTTCCCGCCGGCAAGTGTTTGGCCGTCGCCCGCTACCGTATAATGGAGCTGTTTCTGCACCTGGAAGAATTCCGGGTCCGCGCCGACGATCATCTCTACCTCAGGCGGCCAAACCGTATAATGATCGATGCTCAGAGGTCCGTCCTCGTTGCATGCCGTCCGGTTCGCCCTATTGTCGTAGCCCTGTCCGAAGCCCATCTCGAACTTGGCTTTCACGGTGCCCGACATGTCATACCAATCGCAATCGGTAATGAATTGGGCGCTTCCCAGCGGATCAGCGCTAAACTGCTCCGTATGCGCTTTGTGACGTTTTTTGTCCGCTTCCAGAGTGATCAATCCCTTGCAGTGGAACAAACAGTCATAAGTATGCTCCTCTTCCCCGCTCATATAATCGAACAAAACGACATAATCGTCGGTGACGACGGTCATACGGCGCTGCAGGACCGGCTCCGTAAAGGCTGTACGTTTCGAGTATTCCGGAGCCTCGTCCGGAACGGGCACGTATCTGCCCTCGTTCCAGTTGCGCTCAGCAAAGGTCTTATCCCCGTCTACCCGCCAGCCTCCATAAGGGGGATGGGACCAACGGGCTTTGTTCTCCACCGCGCAGGCTTGGAATAACCCGCTGCTATGAAACAGAAGCCTTTGCCCCTCCGCCGGGTCCTGAAGCTTCTGATCCACGATGACCATATTGTGGGTAATGGAATTTTGCACGTAAAACTTATACATAAAGGTATGGTAGTTGTACCAGATGCTTTCCGGGTTATAGAAGCTTCTCCCATAACGCATAACGGAGAGCAAACTGACCCTGTCATAGTGGCCGTGCGCCCCGCCGTGAGAGCCGTATTTTACAACGGCTTGAATCTGTTCGCGGGGTGCTCTTCCTTCGGTTTGCGAACGAAGAACGGCTGCGCCGGCATTGTCCGCATAGGCCGAAGAAAGATACGGCTTGGATTCGCTTTGCTTCAGACAGGGGACGGCGTACAGCAGATCCCGGTCCGCAAGACCGCAGGTCAGGAGAATGTCGGCATACTCAGGCTTGCGGTACAGGTAATAAGCCAGATCGAAACGGCCATCCATATAGCCCCTTGGTGAAATGCCCGGAAGTTTGGATTCGGCGGAATCATTGATACCGAAGAGAATGCCGCGGTAATCCGCGAAAGGCAGCAGACTGTCCCAAAGCTGGGTTATCGAACGGTAATTGCTGCGGCTGGGTCCCCAAATATCGACGCAAAGGCCGTCAATATCCGGTTTCCCTCCGGGAGTAACCTGATCGTAATAATGGGCCGGCACCCAGATTTCGGACAAATTGATGCCCCAAGGCCTGCAGCTCTGCGTCATCTCGGAGAACAATCCCGCTCCCATGAGGTTGTAGCCGACCGAGCATTCATACCACCAGCCGTCGTCCAAGGTGCCTTTGGACAAATGATCGGTAAAGCCGCCGGTTCCGTAAAGAAAGCGGTTCATCCGTTCATAATCCTGAAGTGTCTGGCTGCAGTATAAGGCGCCGATCATTTCAGCGAGCGTCCAGTTGGAAATCACTCCCTTGCAGAGCGCCCAATCAATCAGCTCAATAAATAAGCGGAAGGTTCTCTCCACATTGGCGTGGTCTTCCTCCGACAGCAATCCCGAATCGTAAATCAAATCATAGACAACCGCTGCATGCTTGAACAATTCGCCTTCATGAACCAGCTCCTGATGGCTGGCTCTCCGCGTTGCCGGATAACCTTTCGCCGGGTCAATGAGCCGGCGCAGGAACATCGCCGCTTTTTCCGCCAAATCCCGTCTGCCCGTCACCTTCCAGACGATGGCCGCATTTTCGGCTTCATGCGAGTGATGAGTCTCGAACAAATAAAGACCGTCATGGATTTCGGGTACAATCCATTTGTCCGCTCGTTGTTCGTACATGGCCAGTAGCTCTCCGGCCCATTCATGGCTTTGTGCCTTCTCCCGTACTCCTTCCCACTCCGGTTCAGTCATTTTCACATAGGGGCGGGGCAGTGACCGGAGAGTAAACAGCTCCAAAGCATCGACGGCAGCCCCTTGTCCCCCGGGTATCGCTGTAATTTTTTGCCTTTCATGGCCGCCGGGAGCGACCTTCTCCGGAACGTTTACGCTGACCCGGAGCTGCTTCGTCTCCCAAGGCTCCATCAACAGGAAGGGCGGGTCCAGTTCGACGGTCATCGTTTCCCACCCGTATTTCTCGCAAATAAATGTTACGGGCTGCGTTCGGCCCGTACAATTGTGAACGGTCATTTCATATTGGGCTGTTTCTCCCGCTGGTACGGCTTTGGAGCGGACCGGCGCGCTGATATGAATGGCCTGCCTGCATTTCAGCTCCATTCGGAGCACCATAAAGGGCTCCTTCGAGCCCCCGGTCTTCCATTCACCGGATATTCGGATGCTCCGGACAAATTTCCATTTTCCCGATAATGATTTCTTATCGTCAAACTGATTGAGCGGGAATGTAACGGTCTGCCTGCCTCGTCCAGCCACCAGGCATTGGACTGCTGTAAACTCCGCTTGTTCTGGCATAGGGCTTTTATTAAGCAGCAAACCGACCTCAACCTTCAGCTCGAACAAACCATCGGCCGGCAGCTCCACTTCCAGCTCAAGAAAGTGCCAGTCTCTTAGATCGACGCTAAAATCATTCTTCTCTTCAAAACCGCGCAAATACCAGTTATTCGGCTCTTGCACGCCAGGATATTGAAAATTAACGCTGTCAGCCGGAATAATCAGAATTCCCGCTTCATTCGACGCTCTTCTATTCGGATAACCCTCATGAAGAATGTCCCACTCCATGAGGTCGATTGTCGCGCATTGTGTTTCCAAATCGTCCACCATCCTTCTCTATGCTATGCTTTTTAAAGATTAGCACAAGAAAATGACTGATACATATGCTCCTTTTTAAGAGTCTTGTGCAGTTTCTTAAGCAATGCGCATATGGATTAAGCGAAATTTTCATCCTATTTGAAAAATAGAAAAATCCAATCACAGCAAAGCTTTGCTGCGACTGGATTTTTCTAATGGACGACGCTAGCGTAAACGGCTGTCGCCGTCCTTTGGCGGCAACAGCTCGTTTCGCGGTGAAATATAAGCTTATTTATAAATGTGAAACTTATAAATTCTTATATTTGAACAAAACGACCGGCAAATCAGGGTCAATACGATACCTTCTACTAAGGGACAAGCACAGGATTAAAAGCTTGCTGCCAGTTCAGCAGTTCTGCTTAATCCGGATGCGATAATTTCCGCCGAACGGTCTTGGTATTGATTGTGTCCTTCAATGACGACAACCTCAGCGTTTTTTATTCCCCAAAAGCCAATTATGTTTTTCACGTAGTTCAAGCCCATCTCCATCGGGGCCATGTATTCCGATGAATAGTCTCCGCCACGCGCGCAGAGAAGGACAGCTTTTTTCTCGCCAACCAGTCCTACAGGGCCTTCCGCTGTATACCTGAACGTTTTGCCTGCTTGCGTTAAATAGGAAATGTAGGTGTTAAGCGGCGCCGGAACCGTTAAGTTCCAGAGAGGGAATGCGAATACTATTTTGTCTGCTTCCAGGAATTGGTTCAAATGGCGATTCACTATTTCCGCAGCCTGCTGTTCTGCTGCCGTTGCTTCATATCCTTGTGCTGCCTTGTAAAGACCCGTGATGGCAGCATTTCCGTAATATGGAAGCTCCACGTTATAAAGGTCCAGCTCCGTTATTTGGTCCTGCGAATTGCTTTCTTTGTATGTTTTCAAAAAAGCTTCGTACATTTGGACGCTGACGGCTTGCTCCGCAGGTCTGTCGTTTGCTTTAACTAGTAATATCTTTGCCATAAGTGTTATCCTCCGTTTTAAAATGGGTACTGACTCAAAGGAGCGGCGCCTACTCCCCGGCAAATTATACTGAGCTGAACAAAGGCACAGTATAGTTTAAAATAAAATGCAGTTAAAAATTTAACTGCAATAAACCTAAGCTCAGTTTATAACTTTTGAAGAAACATTGCAAGCCAATTATTTATTAATACTTAATTGGTAAAATCAATATCTTTCATCACGTCATCTAACGTGTACTGCTTGAGCAGCGTAACCGTTTTCCATTGTACTTCCTCCATAATCGCTTCCAGCCTCGCATCGATCTGTTTACCTGCAGTACCGCAATCAATATGCATATCCTGTTCGCCGCATTCCGATTTCACGGCCATGAATACATCCGCGAGCGAAATTTGATTGGGACAGCGTTTTAGAAAATATCCGCCATCCCTTCCTTCCTTCGCTTCAACTATACCCGAGTGAACGAGCAGCGCCAGTACCCTCCGCAGGAATGTGGCATGGGAATTGACTTGGCTGGCAATGGCCGCGCTGGACAGAGTCCCTCCGCTTTGCGCGAGCCAAATGAGGGCATGAACGGCGATGCCGAACTTAGCTGGACCGATTTGGATGCTGCGATTTAAACTCATAGCAATCCCTCCTTATTTCAGTGTATCGTAATCTCACACAAGAAAACAAGGAGGAGTCCATAGGTACTGCAATTTGCACTATTCTCCGATCGTCTGCCGGTCAGGCGCGGAATACGCGATAATCATGCGGCAAGGCTCCCAGCTGGTCACTTTAGCATGATGCGGAACGCCTCTTGGAATCCGCAGCATCATACCCGGCTCCAAATGGAACACCTCATCCCCGAGCGAGTGGTCGCATTCGCCGCTTAAAACGAATATAATTTCCTCGCAATTGGGATGGATGTGCCTGGTGTTTGCTTTGCCGGCATCAATATAAACCATGCCGAACGTCATTTCCGCCTCCGGGTCAATTTCCTTTCCGCATAGCCACTGGATCTTTCCCCAGTCCATCGGCAATATCCGACCTTCATCCTGCTTGCGCAAATCCTTGATTGTTGCCATATCTATTTTCCTCCTACGATTGTTTCCCAAATCCGCTCTTCAGAAAAGATAAGCATTCCGCCAATCCTTCATCGATCCCTCCGCCGCTTTCCTCGTCAGCCGATATCCATCCGCTGTGGCCGCTGTCCCTGATCGCCTTGAAAATTTGCGGGAACTCGATCTCCCCCCGGCCAAGAATCTGCCACTCCCCATTAGCGAAGTCCTTCATATGGTAGTTGTCAATGACAGACTTAAAGCTTCTAATGAGCTCTGGGCAATCTGCGTGTCCCGACTTAACCAAATGAGCGGTATCGATTGTTAACCCGACAGTTCCTTCCCGCACGCGATCGAAGAAAATGTCAAAGTCCTCCCTGTACATGACCGGCTGATCATAATGATGATGCAGCGAAAGCTTTAAACCGTGCTGCTGCGCTTCCTGCCCCAGCTCTGACAATATATCCGCAAACTTGCGAATATCCTCTGCCGTCACCTTGCTTCTAGATACGCCGTGGCAGAATACGATTAATTCTGAACCGATCATCCTGCCGAAATGAAATCGTTCCCGCAGCTCATCTATTCCTTGTTCATTTAGGCTTCCTCCGGTAATCAAGGCGGAACCGACGCCGTCCAGATGGCCCCACTCCTCCAGAAAACGCTCAGGCACTTTCAGATAAGGCGCATATTGGCCGGACTTGAGCTGCAATCCCCCATATCCGGCTGGCCTGTACCCGGTAAATAGCCGATTCCGTTCCTCGTCTGTCGCGGTAGGCCTTGAGAAAGCAAACTTCACCGTCATATCAATACTCCGTTTCTCAACTGGACGATCCGGTTCTCCTTCGCTGACGTATAAGCTGCTTCGAGCATTGCCACGATCTTCAGGTTGTCCTCCGCGCTGTTAGCCGGCTCTACGCCCGTTTCGATCCAGGTTAACAGCTGTTTGATATTTTCCAGACTGTTCTCTTCCCTGGAACAGTTATTTTCCCATCTTTGAGACGGTTCCCTGTCGCCATTACGGAAAAGCTCAACGCTGCCGTGGTCGCAGCGAAGCGTGCCCGTTTCGCCGATCACGATCATTTCAGTCCTGCCTATCCTAGAGGAGAAGCTTTGTGTATATGTAACAATGGCGCCATTCTCGAATTTAATCTGCACGGTTGCGTCTGTTTCTCCCTTGCAGTCGATTGACGCAGAAGAGCTCATCATGCTGACGATCGATTCTGCTTCGCACCCGAGAACCTGCCGGAACCCGTCGAACCAGTGAATCCCCATAACGGACAACGCATGCCGTTCACAATCCAGCCGCCAACCGGTGTCTTGACGGTAAAACATATTATTGAAGGTAATCATGGTTACTTTTCCAATCGTATTCTCAGCAACAATTTTCTTAACGGTATCGAATGTATAATGGCGTCTGAAGTTCTGATTCACGGCAACCGGGATGCCAAGCTGCTTCGCTTTTTCCGTAATTTCTACGGCATCGCTGAGTGTATCGGAAAAAGGTTTCTCCACAAACAACGGAAATCCCGCTTCTAGCAGCGGCAGAACAATTTGCTTGCGGATCGAGGTAGGCGTACAGACGACTGCGACATCGACACCGCTTTCCCGGATGAAGTCATCCAGATTCGTAAATCGCTGGGGAATGCCATATTTATCTGCCCGATGCTTAAGTATTTCTTCGTTCGGATCGCAGATTGCGGTAAATGCAATACGTTCCGGATCGCCCTTGTAACCTTCCAAATGCAGTTCGGTTACACCGCCCGCCCCGATCAGACCGACATTAAACTTCTTCAATTCCGTTCACCTCATTCAATTTAATTAACTTATATTCAACCTAGTTGAATTAGCGTAAATATAGCATAGGCCGGGCATTTCTGCAATCGTTTTCTTCATGGCAATCGTTCATGGACTAGCTTTTTTACACTAACATGGGTAAAGTTGAATGACGATAAACTTTTAAGTTATGAGGTATGGACATGGAATTAGGAAAGAGAATCCGTTTGATTCGCAAGGAGCAGAAGCGAACACAAGATGAGATTGCGGGCGCATGCGGGTTCACGAAGAGCATGCTGTCCAAGATCGAAAGCGGCAGCACCATGCCCGCCGTTGCGACACTCATGAAAATCGCCGGAGCGCTTGGCGTGAAGGTGTCGGACCTGCTTGAACCCGATGTAAGCAATGGAACCGTGTTTACAAGCGCAGCGGAATATGATGATGCTGATAAATGGATCAAGACGAGCAACGGTTATTCCTTCTATGCATTTGCATCGGGACGAAGGGACAAGACGATGCAGCCGTATCTATTTATCGCAGAGAAAGGCGAGGTCAAGAGCCACGTATTTTCCCATGAAGGGGAGGAGTTCATCTTTGTGCTCTCCGGCAAAATGAAATACAAGGTTGGCAGCCTGGAATATGAAATGAATGCCGGAGACGGCGTATACTTTAATTCCTTGGAGGAACACCTCGTTATCCCGTTGTCGCCGCAGGTGAAATATTTGGCCATATTTACGGAAGAAAAATCTTCTGAGGATTGAAATAAAAAACGCGGCAGCCCCCTCCCTGGCTGCCGCCTTGCTCGTTACTGACGATTATCAAAACAGTGATGACTCTTGCGGTATTCGTCCGGCGTAACGCCAAATCTGTTCTTAAATACGCGATAAAAATATTTTTCATCCTTAAATCCGACTTTGGCGGCGATTTCATACACCTTGTTATCCCGGTTCTCGAGCATTTCAACGGCCTTCCTTAATCGAACTTCCGTTAAATATTTCGAATAGGCCATGCCCAAATGATTTTTCAATATGATGCTCAAATAATTGGGACTAAAAAATAACTGGCTGGATACCGTTTCTAAGGACAAATCCTCCATGTAATGAGTGTCGATATAGGCTTTGCATTTCTCGATCACCATTTCATGCTTTTTCGTGCGATTGCTTTTGATGATCGTCATGAAGTGAATGAGAATATCCGTAAACTTTTTTTGACAATCGCCATAATCTGCAGCCGTCGTGAGCAGTCTCTCGATTTCCGCTAACGTTTGTTGATATTCATCATCGCTAACGAAATCCGAAATAACCGGCGCTATATGATAAACCATATGAACAACCGACTTGATCCACTGGTCAGGGTACGGGAAACCGTTGTCGATGACCCGATTGAACAGCGCTTCGGCATGGTTGATCATGGATTCGCTCTTCATTGTTCGGATGTACTCTTTGAGAAGCTCCTCATCCTTCATAAAATCATAAAGCATGGGCTTAATCTTGCCCGAAATATCTTTATAGCGGATTACACGCTCTGTGCTGAGAAAATAACGGAAGCAAACAGCTGCTTGCGCTTCTTTATAAGAATCTAACGCGCCCTGCAAAAAATTCGAACGTACTCCGCCCACACCAATGATGAACAAGCAATTGTATTGCTCTGACAACTGGCGACTGAAATCCTTTAAGGAAACCAGCATCTTATCTGCTTCGGCATCCGTGTAAGTCTCCGCAGTCATCACGGTAATCAGGCTTCTTTTATCCTCCGTCGAAAAAAAAGAAACAGCCCTGCCGTCCAAACCAATAAGATTCTCCAACCTGTCAGGCATGGCGTTTCTGATTTCCTCTAATTGGCCTTCGGATAAATGTTCAGGATCGGTATCATAAATCCTTGTAACAACGCTGAAACCGTTATTGCCCAGTTTAAATTTGGTTTTCAGTTCTTTTAACTTGGGCTCTGACAACCCGTTGTTTATCCACTCATGCAGCAAGTGATCATAATAGACGCTTAAGCTGCTGTGCAATTGATTTTTGATCGTCTCTTGTTCTATGGACTGCACTTTTTCTTTTCGGATGGTCTCCGCTACTTTATTCAACAGCTGCTCTATACTCTCTTCCTTCACCGGCTTCAGCAAATAATCGAATGCACCGAGCTGGACGGCTCTTTGTGCATATTCAAAGTAGCGGTATCCGCTAAGAATGATAATTTTCGTATGGGCGTCCGTTTCATTCACATGCTCAATGAATGCAAAACCATTCATGATCGGCATCTTAATATCCGTGATAACAACATCAATTGAATGTGACTTGAGCAAATCCAGGGCAGCCTTTCCGTTGCTTGCCTCAATAACCTCGCATTCGGGCAGGACTTCACGAATCATTTTCCCGAGCACCCTTCGCTGAATAGCCTCATCGTCGATGACCATTATCTTGTTCAAGATGATTCTCACCTACCCTAACGATTGTCATATGTTGGCTTCATTTTACCATAAGGCCGTTCATTTACCCTTTTATGCCCGCGCTCGTTATTCCTTGCACGTAATATTTTTGCAACATCAGAAAAAGAATAATGATTGGAACGGTAGTAAACGTAAGGGTTGCCATAATCTGACCGTAATAGATAGGCGGAAGTGTGAAAAAGGTCTGAATCCCTAATTGAATGTTCCGCAGCGATTCTCCCGTTGTGACCAGGATCGGCCACATGAAATCGCCCCAGTGATTAATATAATCAAGGATAAAAACGGTCGCGAAGACAGGCCCCGATAATGGAACGACGATGGCTATAAATGTCTTCATCGGCGATGAACCGTCAATAGCGGCCGATTCCAGTATTTCATTGGGAACGTCCATGAAAAATTGGCGGAACATAAAGATGCTGAAGCAATTCGCTACAAAAGGAACGATTAATGCATACCAGGTGTCCACCCACTTCAAGCTGTTCACGATGAAATACATCGGCATCAGGATGCTCTCGAATGGCACAATCATTAGCGCAATGACGGCCATAAGGACGAATTCCCTGCCTTTGAATTGCAGCTTGGCAAGCGCATAACCGCAGATGGAATTGACAGCCAATCCGCTTACACAAGTGACCGTAACATAAAATAAACTATTAAACAAATATTTCATCATCGGAATCCGGTCGAAAGCGGCTATATAATTATCAAACGTAAAATGTAGAGGAAGCAATGCTTTCAAGGAGCTTAAGTCCGCGAAAATCTGAGTTTCAGGCTTAAACGATGAAACCACCATCCATAGCAATGGGGTAATGAACAAAAGCGACATGATTATGTTAGCTATATTTAGAAACCGTTTTGCTGTTCGATCTGTCATACGTAACGACCCTCCCGCTATTTATCTCTAAAAAATTTTTTCATGGAAAAAGAGATAACGACGACAATAAGGAAGAAAATGACGGATATGGCCGAAGCATATCCAGCGTTCCTAAACTGGAAGCCTTGTTGGTAAATGAGCAAGGCCAGCGTCCGCGTCGTATTTTCGGGACCGCCGTTCGTCATAATGTACGGCTGCACGAACAGCTTCACCGCTTGAATCGTCGTAATCGTCAGCACAAACGCAGTCACGTTATACAAACTTGGAATTGTAATGAAACGCAGCTGCTGGAACCTGTTCGCCCCGTCTATAGATGAGGCTTCATAGATATCCTTGGAGATCCCCTGAAGGCCGGCGAGAAAAATCATCATTTGATAGCCGGCCGCCTGCCATACCGACATAAAGATAATCGAATGCATCGCCTGATCCGCGCTTCTCAGGAAGGGTTGTTTCGGGATTCCGAAAAAATTCAGGGCTGAATTGATCAATCCTTCATTCGGATTATAGAGAGAAATCCACAATATAGCGATAACGGTCATGGAGGTCACAACCGGACTGAAGTAGGCGATTCGATACACATTCCGCAGCTTTAACTGATGATTGACCAAGAGGGCAAGCATAAACGCCACAGCGGATTGGACAGGAACGACGATGACGGTAAAATATAATGTGTTGAACAGTGACTTATAGAATAAGCTGTCCTGAAAAAGAAGCTTGTAATTATCTAATCCGATGAACTGGATCTTATCCGGCCGAAGCAAGTTGAACTTGGTGAAGCCGAATAGGACCGCAAACATAAACGGCAGCACCAGAAACACCAGAAGCAATATTACCGAAGGCGCAATGAAAGAATAACCAACGACACTTTCCCTTCTCTTCTGCCGCCTGAGTGACGCCTGCTTGATCTTATGTTCAACTACACCCCATGCAGTTTGCATATCGTCTAATCTCCCTCTCTCCAAAAATAATGAAAGGTGCGGCGCAGGAGCATTTGTGGCTATTCCCGCTGCCGCAACCATTCATTCTCTACTTAACGCCTATTCGGCAAAGTTTCTCTTGAATTCTTCATCATAAATGGTTGCCACATTATCAAGCGACTTCTTCACATCGGCGCCCACCATAATATCGATCAAAGCTTCGGCAAACTTTTGCGTCAGCACGGGATAAGCTGGGGTTACCGGTCTTGCGTTCGAGACCGTCGTCACTTGCTCCTTAATGATTCGGAGCGGCAGTTCATTGTATTCCGACATGCTCTCGAAAGCAGATTTACGGCTGGCCGGCATGCTTGTCGCTTTCGCCAGCTCTGTGGAGCTGTCTTTGTTCGTAAGCCATTTCACCGCTTCCGCCGCTTCCTTCGGATGCTCACTGTCCGCCGAGACGCCTACAGCCCAGCTGCCGGAAGGTGCGGTCGAGTTGCCACCCGGTTTCTTAGGGAAATAGGTAATGCCCCATTCCAGGTCCGGATAGTTTTTGAATCCAGGGATATTCCAAGGACCGCCAAGCTTGGTGGCCGCTTTTCCTTCTTCGAATTCTGTCGGTTTCGGGTCGATGTTGAACAGTTTTTCATTCGCGAGCTTCTGCAGGAAAGCGGCGGCTTCCATGCCTTGCTCGCTATTAACGAATCCGTCAGCCTTTGTTCCTTCGTCGTTTACGAGGTCCGTTCCGCCCGAGATCCACAATTGCTCGAACGCATATGTCATCCATTCGCCCTTATCGTTAATCATATTCGTTCCGAAAATGCCGTCCTTGGAGGTTTTCTTCATGACGTCATACCACTCGTCCCATGTCCATGCGTCTTCTATTTTGTCAGGCGGCGTGATCCCGTTTTCTTCCATAATTTTCTTATTGTAAAACAACACTACGGAAGACTCGTTCAATCCTGGCGCATAAAATTTCTCCTTATACATGCCCTGCTGGACTATGGACGGTACGAAATCATTCATGTCCTCCTCGGTGAAATATTCATCCAGCGGGATAATAATATCCGAAGCCGCGTAATTGGCGATATTGGGCCCGTCCATCGCAATGACGTCCGGAAGCGTATTGGATGCTACAGCCGCATTGATTTTATCTTCATAAGCGAAAGAATTGCCCCTTGTAATGACTTCCATCTTCAATTTTATCTTGCCTTCATAAGCTTTGTTGAACTCCTCTATCCGCTTTACATAAACATTATCCTCCGCCTCGCCCGCTTGCGGACGCCAGAAGTTAAGCTCAACTACTTCATTGCTTGCATTTCCGCCGCTCCCTTCAGAAGCCGCTTCGTTCGTTTGGCCTCCGGAGGAACAGCCGGTAATAAGCATTGTGGCAAGTACTGCGGTAATGATCCCCTTTTTCATATAACACCATCCTAAACGTTTTTTGATTACGCTTTCATCATAATAGGATTAATGGAATTAACCTACTCTAAAAAACGTAAATTAGTGGACAATAACACTGAAAACACTTTCAAAAGCACATTTCCATAAAAAAATCAGGCAAGGCGGCGTCAATAGCCATTCTCGCCTGATCCAATTAGCTGAGAGGAAGCCGTATCGTAACGGTCGTCCCATGATTTTTCTGCGATTCAATATGAATGCCATAGTCATGCCCGTAAAGCATTTTGATCCGTTGGTTCACGTTCGTCATCCCTATGGATTGAAATTTATCTTTCGGAATATCCTCTGACTCGAGCACACGGCGGATCGTGTCCGGATCCATTCCTTTCCCGTTATCCACAATGGTGAAAACTCTAAGTTGCCCTTCGATTCGTCCCGATACTTTAATTACTCCGCCCTCCTCCATCTCATCAAGAGCGTGTATCAGTGAATTCTCTATAAAAGGCTGCAGAAAAAATTTCGGTACGGAATAATGGAATAACTGGGGATCCATCTCATACGATATCGTAAATTTCCCCTCAAACCTTTGGTTCATGATGAAGACATAGTTCTGTAAGTAGGCGAGGTCTTCCTTGAAGCTTACCCTGCCCGGATTTTTGGCGGTATATTCAAGCATCTCCGATAGATCGACCAGCATATTGCTGATCAGCTTTTGCTTGTTCTCAATCGCCAAATAATTAATGATATTAAGCGTATTATAAAGAAAATGCGGATTGAACTGAAAATTGAGCGCCTTCAATTCCGCTTCCATTTCTTTCAGTTGCGTCTTATAGTTTTCCTCGATCAGAGTATGGATTTTATCGTTCATTTGATTGAATTTGTGAATGATGACGTTAAGCTCCATCGTGCCTGTCGGTTCGATTTTGCTGTCGAAATTGCCTTCCCCAATGCGATGGATGGCCCGCAGAAGCCTTTTTAACGGCAGGGTTATTCTCCCCGATATAAAGGAGGCTAGGACAACCGAGATCAGAATGATGAAGATCGTCGAATAAAACATATAGGCAGACATGTTCGGAACGGTTTTCTTTAGGTTGTCGTAAGGAATAAATACAGCGGATAACCAGCCTGTAACGTTAACGGTGTCAAAGCAAACGACCATCTTCCGGCCATTGATCTCGATATATTCCGTACCGCTCCTCTTCGCAGCCGCATAACGGATCCAATCCTGGCTTACCGCAGCCTGATCGTGAAGCGACCCAGAGGCAGACACAATCATGCCATCTTCGGTGAACATCTGATAAAAAGAGCCTTCAATCGTCAGACTCTCCTTAAATGCCTTTTTAATCATCGTCTCTTGAAAGTTCAGGATGAGGATCGGGCGCTCTACGTTTTCTCCCATTTCCCTCAGCAAATTGTTCCGTACTGCTGTAAAGTTCATCCGCCTGGTGGCGGTAAAAACGTATTGATCCTTCTCCGTATATGTGAGGCTGGTCGAATAAAACTGTTCAAGCAGGTTGTAAGTAGGAATCCATCTTGTGTTTGCCGTGGATCGCTGGCCAATCTGATAAATATTGGATAAGGCATAATCCTTTTTGGGAATCCAAAAGTTCGGGGTTTCACCGAACGTGTATTCCTTCGTAACCAAATTGACCGAAAACACATCCTCCGTAGAAGGAAAATATTTATTGAGAACGCGCGTAATCCTACGGTCGGCATCGCTTCTGTCTTCAAGGCTGGTGTTATTAAAAAAAGTAAAAAGCTCTTCGTCCAGGTGCATGTTAATCGCGCTTTGCTCTACCTGGGCCAATGTGGCGTCTATGGATCGATTGCTCATTTTGACCAGACCCAGCGACGTTTCGCTTGCGTTTGCCAGAATGACGTCGGAGCTCTTCATAAAATAGCCTGCTCCCATGACCGTAAGCGAAATTATAATCAACGTGATGAAATAAAACGTCAGCCGCGCCCTTAAGCTAAAGGCAGGCAAAGAAGGCAGAAACGATCTCACAAATCCAGCACCACCCTTAGTAAGAAATGTGGATCTATTATTTCATGGTCTGATTAAATTGTCGACAAAAAGACACTCGTTTCATTATTTCTTGTATGATTTAATCATCATAATCATATATAGAAGGGCAGGAATAATGGCGATGAAAACCTTATTAATATGTAATTGATCCGTGATGAAATGCCCAAACTCCAGATGCGATTGCCAGCTTGTAGGGAGAAGTGAAGTGATATAAATAATTGCTCCGACAGGAATGGCAAACCGTCTATAATCTATACGAAATAACTGAGACAGACCAAGCAAGGCTGCTAAATACCATAGTGTCGCTTTGATAAATATCCCCGCATAAAAAAGCAAAATAACAAGCGCGTCAAAACGCTCGAATATTTCAGCGATCTGAATGAGCTGTACGGATTGCAATAAAGGTACCGTACTAATTTTAATTAATTCCGGCCCCAGAACGATCAGATTTATGATGTTAGAGAGAAGGACAACCATGCTCGAAACAAAAAAAGCTTTAACCGTCGTTTTAGCCATTTCTTTCTTTTCGTTTACATAGCTCCAAAACATAAGAAAAACGACCATTTGGCCAAATGGCATCCAGACTTCATGAAGTAAACTATTTTTTAAAACGGGTTGAATTCCATTTTCCATAATCGGAAGAAGACGATCCAAGTGCACAATTCCCGAAATAAATGGCATGATAATCAAGATCAGATAAAATAACAGCACTCCTATCACGATAAATTCGGCAAACCGAAAAAAGACTTCAATTCCTTTGTAAACCGAATAGATCGACAACGACATCATAATGATCATAATAACGGAAATGGGGCCATGCGGAAGAATGGTAAAGAGGGAAAGATCCCCGAAATCGCGCACATTTCGCATGGCTTCGTAAGCAAAGAACACGACATAGAGCAATAAGAGAAACTTCCCCGCAAAGGAACCGAAATATTGAGTTAATAACTGACTCATATTTTTTTCTGGTTCCCTTCGTTGGATCGCCAAAAAAAGAAAAAGCAGCATTAATCCCAGCAGCATGCTAGTAACAACAACTAACCATGCGTCTTGATTGGCTTTGATTCCTAATTCAAATAAAGGCGTGCTTCCAATTTGAAATAAGATAATCATCGAACCCAACTGATATTTGCTGATTTGTTCCATATGAAGCCTCATTTCTCATTCTTTTTTACCAGAAATCTTGGAAAAGGAATCATCAATCATTCCGGTCCGCCTTATTGTTGCATTAACTTTTACGTCCATTTTTATTTCCGTAAACTCATTCTCCCAGTTCATGCTTAGCTTTTTCCATTCCTGTGGATAAAACTTGTGAAATGCGTCTCCGAAGCCCAATGCATCTGCTTTCATTTTTTTCAGAGCTTGAAAGGAATATTCCGCATCATTTTTTATTTTCTCTTGGATATGTTTTTCCAGTTTTTTTAAGGTTTTAGACTTTTTCAGGTCCAGATTACATGCCGTTTCAATCAGATTTCCTTTGGCTTCAATTTCTACGTTCATGAACAACTTGCCATTCGAAATTTTCGGTCTTCGTTTTGTGTGAGATACTTCAACTAAAAAGGAGGATAGCTGTTCGCTGCCGCTCTCCCCTTCACAAGAAAAGACGATGGTCGTTCTTTTTAATTGATCTGTTATCCAGGGGATGCCGAGGCTTTCTTTCCGGCTTAACCAGCCTGCAAATTTATCCCGCTTAAACACCCCCACTCTATCCAATGTCAATGTTGCGTAATTCCGAGTTTGTTTAAGTGCATCTAAAGAATTTTGTTTCTCTGTCTCGCCCCCGATTTTGATTTCCGGCAAAGTAGCACTAGCTGAAGGATTTGTCATTGTAGAAATCACATCATGTAACTTGGACTGAATGATGTTGATTTGTTTGTCTCCTTGTCTACTTAACAAATTGTTAATCGCGTTTCCGGGAATGTTTTCTAAAGGCGCAAGGATCCCGAGTACATTCTGAGCGTCTATATTCGAAATTAGAACATTTGCTGTTTCCCTTGATTCATAGCTTCTTAAGTAAGCGTCCAGTATTTGGCTGATTCCGAATTCAGCAACACGCTGGCTGATAATAATAACTTGCGTATGAGAAAAAAAGAGATGGCGAGGGGTCTCTAAATCACTCTTCTGAATGGCCTCAAGTACGGTCTTTCCTTTCGTTGAGAAGACGGTAACCGGAGACTGGGAACCGCCACCGGTTTTACTCGAGGTTGATTTCGGTATAATAACTTGAAAGGTCAATACCCATTGATTACGTTCATCTAAATCAAAGGCTATTGCGCTGATGATCCCGAGCTTGTTTAGTTCAATATGGTTCGAACAACCACTATTAACTAATAACATGATGATGATCAACAACAGGATGTTCCCTCGCTTCATTTCCTAATCCCCTTTTGATGTCCGTATCCCTGTTGAAAAATTTCAGACGATTACTTTTCCTTCTCCATGTCGGAAGGTTCCGGACGTGCGTTTACGTTTTGGCGCACATAATTGTTTTTAGCGAAAAGGCGCGGTCTGGTAACCATCATCCACCAAGGCACCCTTATGATCGTATCTTTTAGGTTATTAGGTACAAAAGGTGCTAATGGTGTCATGTAAGGAACACCGAAAGAGCGTAGAGACAGCATGTGGATCAAGAGAAAAAAGAGACCCGACATAATCCCGAACAATCCTAGGGCTGCGGCAAGAAGCATGAGTATAAACCTAATTAATCTTGCGGCAATCGATATATTAAACGCCGGGACGACGAAGCTGGAGATCGCCGTAAAGGCTACCACGATTACCATGGCTGCGGACACAATACCAGCTTCAACTGCTGCCTGTCCCAAAACAAGAGCTCCAACGATAGAAATTGCGGAACCGATGGCTCTAGGCATTCGAACCCCAGCTTCCCTTAGCACCTCAAACGTGATTTCCATCAATAATGCCTCAAAGAATGCCGGAAAAGGAATCCCTTCCCTTTGTGCTGCAAGACTAACCAAGAGGGTCGTCGGTATCATTTCTTGATGAAAAGTCGTTATTGCAATATATAAGGAAGGCAGCAGCATAGAAATGATAAACGCAAAAAAACGCAAAAGCCGCAAGAACGAGGAGATATCGAATCTCTGGTAATAGTCCTCGCTGGCAATGAAGAATTTGAGAAAGGTAATAGGCATCACAAGAACAAAGGGTGTTCCATCCACCAAGACGGCAACCTGCCCTTCTAAGATAGAAGCCGCAACCGTATCCGGACGTTCTGTGTTTATGATTGTAGGAAAAGGGGAAAAGGTTTGGTCCTGTATAAATTCTTCTATATAGCCGCTTTCCAGTATGCCGTCTATTTCAATGCGATCAAGCCTTTGGAGCACTTCCTTCACAACTAAATCATCGGCGGTCCCTTTAAGATACATAACACTAACGTCAGTTTGTGTCACTACTCCGATTTTCCGGTCGACTTTCCATAGATTCGGACTTTTGATTCTGCGCCGAAGTAACGCTACATTCGTGCTTATATCCTCGGTGAATCCATCTTTTGGACCGCGAATAACCGATTGAGAAGACGGCTCTTCTACCCCTCTTTGAATCCATTTGGCAGAGCTTGCAGAAATAGCTTGATTCCAGCCGTCTGCGAGAATCACGGTATCCCCTTTGTACAAAGCCGATATTAAGTCATCTATTTTACTCACCGTATTAGCGGCATTTACAGTAAGAACTTTATCTTTAATAAAACCAAACATATCGGATAAATTTTCTTTTTTAACCGTGTTTGCATCTGCATCGGACAGGATCGGATTCATGATGTTATCATTAATCACTTCGGTATCGGTTAGACCATTTATATAAATAATAGCCATGGGCAAACCATAAGCCCCTTGAAACTTACGAATGTTAAAGTCCGAGCTGTTCCCAGTTAACGCTAAAATGTAATTAATATTTTGCTGCAGGTCGCCTGAAACCGTTTCGGCCTGTTTGCTGTTTGATTGTGAATCTTGGTTCTGATCAAACTTTTGTATTCGTGCATACAACTTCTGCAACCATTTGTTCATCTTTGCATCCACCTAGAAGTCAAATGTAATCACAACCATTATCGGCTTGGTTTTTATAAACCATACTTGAAAACAGTTTGTACCGTAAACGTGTGAAGAGGCTAAAAGTGCAAAAGCAGCCCATCCTCGGTTGAGGCTGGCCTGCTTTCATTTCATAGATTCCTTCAAATCTATAATGACACATCAGAAAAAGCATTCTTGAATATGTATAATGCGTTGGCCTTTTCATCGTTGGTAAGCGACTTTCTATACGATGATTTGCACAATCATGATTTCCAAACGATCAACAATCTCTCCAAAGGCTTGTATAATCTTCATTCTATTGAGGGTGTGGCCGATACGAGGCTAATAAACCTGGAGCACGATTGGATGATCAGCAATCTCGGCTTTACGTCTACAGAAGATTTTCCGAATCAAGATTTACTGAGCGAATATGCCAAGCGTCCCCAAAATTTATTTTGGTTAGCAAATGATAGTATCTCACAAGAAAATAACATTCGGCTGGTCATTTGCCCCTTCATCCGCCGTCCCCCTCTACTTAAATTCATGTGTGCATCGATCACAATTCAAATCATAGGTTTCGGGGTTATGACTGGCAATAGTACTGATCGAACCAAATAAAAAAACCTGATAGATCAAGGAATTTGATCACATCAGGTAAGACATTTGTGGGCGATACCGTTACTCCTTGACCGATCCAAGCGTAATCCCATGAACAAAGAATCGTTGCAAGAACGGATAGATCACTAGAATTGGAATCATGGCAATAAAGATCTTTGCCGCATTCAGAGTCTGGTTGGATAGCTCATTTAAGCGTTTCAACGTTTCAGGATCGTTGTTAATCGTGGTCAAATCCATCTGAACGACCATCTGTTGAATATAGGTTTGCAGCGGATAATTATCTGGCTTCGTCATAAAAACCAAACCGCTGAAAAACTCATTCCAGTGACTGACTATGCTGAACAGTGTAACTGTGGCTAATACCGGTACGGATAAAGGTATAATTAACTTAATCAGGGTATACCACGGTCCTGCTCCATCCACAAAAGCGGATTCTTCCAGCTCCTTAGGTAAGTTCCTGAAGAAATTCAGGACCAGAATGACATTAAACATGGGTAAGCCGCCTGACAGCACCAATACCCAAACGCTGTCGATGAGTCCATATGCCTTCACAGTTTGATAGAGCGGGATAAGCCCTCCGCTGAACAGCATCATAAACACCAGTATCCACATAAGGACGTTTCTTAAACGAAACTCTTTGGTGCTCTTGGATAACGGGTACGCCATAAACACCGTAACTACAAAACTGAGGGAAGCCCCCAATACAACACGTTGAATGGATACCCAGAATGAGTTAAAAAAAACAGCATCCTTCATAATTTGCATGTATGAATTCAGATTGAACCCTATCGGCCATACGCTGACGATACCGGCTGCAGCTGCAGATTTTTGACTCAGGGAAACCATCAATGTGTACCAGATAGGAAGGATACATAGAAGTGAAATGGCAACTAATAAGATAATAAGGATTAAATCGAATATTTTGGAGGCGGCACTCGTTTCTCTAATCATTTCAATGCTCCTTCGTTAAAAGATCCGGTAATTTGTAAATCGATTGGCAAGGTAATAAGATAATGTGATCAAGATAAAGCCCACAACGGATTTTAGCAAACCGACGGCCGTAGCCAAACCATATTGCAATTTCAACAGACCTTCGCGGTATACCCAGGTATCAATAATATCGCCGGTGGAATATACAAGCGGATTATACAAGTTAAAGATTTGATCGAATCCGGCATTCAGTACATTTCCTAGACTTAAGATTAGAAGCAGCAAAGCGGTTGGCGCGATACCTGGAACCGTAATATGCCTGAGCCGATGCCAGCGATTTGCTCCATCTAGTGCCGCCGCTTCATATAAAGAGGGATTGATTCCTGTTAAAGCTGCCAAATAAATAATGGTATTAAAACCAAACTCTTTCCATACATCACTCCCGACAACGAGATACGGGAACAACTCTGGTTTGCCCATAAATAGAATCGGATCAATATGGAATACCGACAACATGTTGTTAACCGGGCCCGTAAAGGAGAAGACATCCATTATAATCCCGCTGAGAATGACCCAAGACAGAAAATGTGGTAAATAGACTAAAGTTTGCACCCATCTTTTGAAGATGGCGACCCGTAATTCATTTAGCATTAGAGCAAAAATAACCGGTACAATAAGATGCGCCACCATCTTCATTAGTGCGATAAAAATGGTATTAAAAAAGATGATTTTACTGTCATTAAGCGCAAACATATATTCGAAGTTTTCTAAACCGATCCATTCCGAGCCAAACACGCCGCGTACAGGCTGATAATCCTGAAAAGCAATAAGTACCCCGAACATCGGTACGATACTAAACATTATCAACCATGCATACCCCGGGAGAAGCATGAGATAGTAATGTTTTGCTAATCCTTTATTTTTCACAATACTGTCACTCCTTGTTTTCGTTGTAGAGAGATGCCGGATCAGTGCAAGTGCTCTTATGCAGATGCTTCTAGTTCAGTATAAACGCGATGTACTTCTTTCCGTGATAGATAGCGAGAGGGCATTCAGGTAGAGAAATGAAGGAAAATCAAGCAAGCACGAGAGCCGTTTGATCAATCATTTCTAACATCTATACGCCTGTCCATCCTACATTTGTCCACCTAAGCAATGAAAGACATAGGGAAAGGACGCCGTCTTTATGTCGGCGTCCTTCCTGGTAACAGTTTTTATTTAATTGTTTTTGCAATTTCCTCTGTTACATCATCGCCGCCTTGTTTTTTCCAGTCCTTAACGAACTGATCAAAGGTATCAAGCGGTGCAGAACCCATAATAATCTTCAAGAACGTTTCTTTTTCCAGCTTGGCTAAGTTCGTCCATCTTTTCTCGACGGTTCCGGTACGTGTATAGGAAAGACTTTTGACTTTATTGAGATTTGGATCGGAATGGTTTCTAGCCCCAACCATAATGGAATAGGCGCGCATAAAATCTTTGTCGCTCTGATTCCAATATTGAATATCCAGGTTGTCATAAGGTTCTAATTTGGCATTTTTAATCGTTTCCAACGAATTTTTCAGCAATTTATATTCCGGCATGTCTGCATAATCTTCCGGCGTCTTGGTCCCCGCCAATACCTCTTGCATAGCCTTATATTCAAAACCGATTTCGTCGAGCGGCGCAAAGAAGTTACGGATGAGCATGAAATCAGGCCCGTGTATCGCTTCGTCTCTCAAATAAAGATTATTCAGCTTAATTAGAGCCTCCGGATGCTCATATCCTTTCCGGACAACCAGGTAACCGTTCGATGGGTTAGTTACCTTGACGTTGTATTTGCCTTCCGCATCCAGCGGCGCCGCATAAGCCTGCCAGTTGGCTTTGGGATCGTTCTGCCATGCGCTCGGCAGCGGCCAGTATCCTCCATAGAAACCTTCGAAAAACATACCCGCTTTACCGCCAATGACCGTCTCTTCGGCAGCTTTGCGAATGCCTATTTCTTTATCGATCAAACCGTTTGCATACATGTCCCGCAGCTTAGCAAGCGCATTTTTGGTCTCTGGCAAAATTGATCCATACGCTGGCTTGCCGTCGTCGTCTTCAACCCAAAATCCCGGAAACGCATGAAAGGCTCCAAAAATCGGCGTTACATCGAAGGCGCCTGGGCCGGCAGTAAAATCATTGTATAATCCCGTACCCGCAGCGATACCGATGGTGTCCGCTTTACCGTTTCCATCAGGATCCTGCTCCACGAAGGCTTTCGCCACATTTTCCAGTTCTTCCACCGTTTTTGGAGGCTGGAGGCCGAGCTTATCGAGCCAGTCTTGACGGATCCACAGCATATTAAAGTCTTCTGCACCTACATGCGGAATAGCCATCATCTTTCCGTCAAAGGTAACCTGCTCATGAGCAAGACCATTTGTACTTTCCATAATTCTTTTTACAGAAGGAGACGCATAGTTATTGTAAGCCTCCGTGAGATCTTCCAATTCCCCTGCTTTCACCATTTGATTCAACTGTACTTGGCTGACAACCATAGCATCAGGCAAATCATTGCTGGCAATGGACAAATTCATTTTCTGTTCAAAATTTTCTTTGGATACCTGCCACGCAATATCAATTTCTATATTAAGTTCTTCTTTCATCGCCGTTTTCCAGGCATTTTTCTCAAGTGTTTCCCCTTTAGTGGACTTGAAGGCCGGGTCTACAGAGTAAGCGGTTGTGATGGTTACCGGCTCTTCGTATTTACCGAACGGATCGGCAGGTACGGCTGGTTTAGCACTTGCCTGCGGCTTTTCCGCTGTTGATTCATTTGATCCATTCGAACACGCTGATACCGCTACCATTGATGCTGCAAGCAACACCATGGTGATCTTTTTTAACATTAACGTCCCCTTCTTTCGCTAAGTTTTTGCCTCGTGTTTCAGTATATACCTGAAAGTCAGCACTCCGAGATAGATAGCGAGAGGAGGTTCAGTTAGAGAAATGAAGGCAATTCATGCGACCAGGATCGCAAATGGCAATTTGCTCTTAACATTTCCCTCCCTATTATCATACATATATCTACCTGCATGGATTTCGGGTCTCCTGTACTAATTCATTCGATTAGTTTGACGATATTCGCTTGGAAGTACGCCTATCAATTCACGAAAAATTCTGCTGAAATATTTTTCATCCGAGTAGCCGGTTTGTTCCGCGATCCAAACAATGGTATGGTTCGTATTCAACAAATACTCTTTTGCCTTTTCTATTCGGATGGACCGGGAATAATCGTTGAACGTTTTTCCGATAATATCTTTAAAACATTGGCTAAAATAACCTCGGCTTAAATTTAATCGTTGGGCCAATTCGGCTGCTGTAAGCTGCTTGCTTAGCTCATCTTGAACCATTGAAACAGCCTTCGTGATGCAATCCATGATTTCTTGTGAGTAAGCAGGATTTCCAATAGAATCCTGAATGCTCTTTCGGATCTTGCTTAACCATTGTTCTACGTGAAACCAAGAATGAACAGGGTTGATCATTTGAATTTTGCATAATTGAGTCTGAGTAAAAAGACGGTTCCATTCGATAACAAGCGAATATAGAAGTCCTATTAATTGTTTTTCTTGCAGCCTCAACGACTTCATTTCGTGAATAAGTCTATTAAATGTAGTATCGTTATGGAACCATGTAGAGAACAGCCAGCCTTCCTTTACTTTTTCCAATACTGAATCATCCGTTTCGGTATGGACATTTACATCCTCGCTCAGGGAAACGTTAATGATTTTGTGATCAGGATGATATTCATAAAATAAAACTTTCTCCTTATAAACCCTAAACCAGCGTTGCATATCCTTCCAGCTGTACCCGTCCTTGTCAGATAAAATAAGCAGCACGCTCTCCGGTTCCACACGCACCTTCTCCGATAATGTTTCAAACACTTCACTTTGTTGTTCTTCTTTAGTAAACCACACAGAGCAATTTCGATCCGCTTCCATCATGACTGCAGATGTAGAAAGCTGCAGTTCATGAGGCCAATTATGATCAATTTCATGATTCAAGGATAAAAGCACATAAGCAAACTTATTTTCGGCAATAGCTTGATCCGGATTTAACGATTTTATGCTTTGACTTCTTTGTTCGTTAATACGTGCTGCTATTCGACCAAGAATTTCTTCAAACTGTTCCTCTTCCATCTGCACCTTGGCAATATAATCGATTGCGCCCAGCCTTAACGCTTCCTGGATATATTCGAAATCCTGGTGCAGCGTCAATACAACCATATGCAGATGCGGAAACCGCATTCGCGCGATCTTCATAAGTTCAATGCCGGACATGACCGGCATGGAGAGATCTGTAAGCAGCAAATCGACTGCATGTGATTCTAAAAACTTTAATGCCTTCTCACCATTACTCGCTTCCCCGACTACCTCCATGCTGAAATCTTCCCAAGGCATAAACGAAATCAGGCCTCTGCGAACTAGTTTATCGTCATCTACCACAAGAACTTTTATCGACATCACGTATCCTCCCTGCTCAGAGGCAAAGTCAACAATACGCTTGTCCCCTTGCCGACTTCACTCTTTATTTCCAGACTCGCATTATCTCCATAACGTGCATCCAGCATTCGTTTAACATAATTCATGCCAATTCCCATCCCGACTTTCTTATGTTCAATCGTGCGATTATTCAGGATCTCTTGGATCGTTTCTTCCTTCATCCCTGCTCCATTATCATGAATGGATATGCGAATATCTTTATCCAATGCGACACTGACCTCAATATATCCATCATCGCTTAAGCCGTGATATAAAGAGTTTTCAACCAATGGCTGCAGTATAAAGCGCGGCACGGGCTGTTTTAGGACACTCTCGTCCACTCCTATCCGAACATCAAACTGAAAATCGTACCTAATTTGCTGTAAAACAAGATACTGTCTCAACGCGTCGATCTCTTCCTCAATGGTTGATACTTGTCCCATTTTACCCAAGTTGTAATACAACAGCTTGTTCAGCGACTTTACGAGCCGGTCAATCTCCTTTTGCCCGTTGATCATGGCGAGCCAATGCACAGTATCAAGGGTATTCATCAAGAAGTGTGGGTTGATCTGATAGAGCAGTTTTTCTACTTCAAGATCTACACGTATTTTTTCCTTTTGCTCTACTTCTTTAAATAAATTCCAGATCTGTTCCTTCATTTCGGAAAATTGTCTTAATAAGTAATCAAATTCGGGAATATTCGTTTTTTCAAGCTGCGGTTTTAAGCGATTTTGAGACATCCATTTAATCTCGGAATGAAAAAGGTTTAACGGCTTGTATACCATCTTCCAAAGCATCCAAGCGAGCAAAATGGTCAGGCAAATAAAAAACAGCGAAACCAGCAATATTTGAAGCATCCATTGGTCTTTTTCTTTGTGATAGTCAGTCTGTGAAATAACGGAAACAACACTCCAATTTTGATTAGAGGTCTGCTTAAACCAGTAATGATCTTTATATAAACCGGTCCCCTCCTCCTTCGAAAAATCGGGGAATTGTGCGCCATTCATAAATATTTCCGGAACCTCACTATAAGCGATTCGACCATTCCCGTCTAAAATAAGATGAGATAAGCCTCCTCCATATTCATTGTTATCTAGAATGTTTTGGGTCAAGGAAAACCCGGTTTCAATATAAACGTAGACATCATCACGATCCGGCAATCCTACCTTTCTTAACGCTGACAACACGATTTGATTATCAGACTCGTTCATACTTTTATGGGGTCCGAAATACGTAATATCATAATACTTAGCTAGCAAAGGCAAAGAATTTACTGAAAATGTTTCTTTTACAGGGAAGTTTTCAAATTGAATGGCATCTTCTTTCTGGATATAGTAAAGCGCTAGTCCAATATTGGGGTTGGAAAAGGTTATCAAGTTCAGTTCGCTTTTCAACTGATTTTTAGTTTGTATTCTTTGATAACGATCCATCGTTTGGAACAAGACATCGTCTATTTGTTTTACGATATTGCCGCCATATGCTAATTGTTGTGAAATATGATTTAGATTGCTTATGGAATTCCCTAAAGAAAGTTCAACTTGTCTTAAATTACTGTTAATTCCGCTCTCAATTTTATTGTCAAATATCTTGTCAATCGTGTAGTTCGAAATGATAAAAATACTTAAAAAGGGCACCACAGAACTGACTAGAAATATTAAAAAAATTCTTCTCTTCAACGTCATTTTCTTCTACAACCCTCCATACATAACTATTTTCATACTTTTTTCTAATCATTTTAGCATGCATGATAATTTTAGGGAAACGTTTGCACTGTGAAACCTTATCATGCAAAAAAAGAACATATAAATAATGGACTGTAAATATTCATTATATAAGGTCGTCAGAAAAGGACTGAGAAAATAATGAGAATATTTATGCGAAACAGAAATCTCACCGGCATCCCTTTTTGTCCCCCACAGGTTCCAGGGAAATTGCAGGATCAATTTATTCCACTAACTTCATTAGATGAAATGGCTGGAACGGATTATGATGTGATCGTCGTTGGAACAGGGGCGGGCGGCGGTGCGGCAATCTGGAGGTTATGTGAACAGCTGCGGAATACCGGTAAAAAAATCGGTGTTGTGGAAGCAGGACCGATCTTGTTACAAACCCATGCTGGAAACCTTCCTACGCTCAGATTTAATGACTATTTTTTAAATCCAAAAATTTCAAGGCATATTGGCAATCTCCTTCCTGACTTGCCTGGCGCTAGAGAAGTAATTGGTCTTGGAGGCATGAATTTGTTCTGGGGTTTGGCAAGCCCTCGCATGTTCATTTCCGAATGGTTGAATTATCCTATAGATCGAAATGAATTGGAGTTATATTACAATATCGCAGAACAGCAAATGACCGTCACAAAGACGAAGTATCCGCTTTCCGAATCGTTCCTTACCCGTCTTTGGGAGGGTGGTTTTCCCGAAGCAACTATCATTCCGCGGGCAGAAAATCTGGAACCGGCCAAATATGGCCCTGTCGTATATTTCAGTTCTATCTCCTTTTTAGGCTCAGCCTTCATGCAGCGGCCGTTCGATTTGGCGATCAATGCCAGAGCCGTACAAGTCCTTACGGATCAAGGGAAAGTCAACGGCATTAAGGTAATGACTCCTGAGAAAAAAGCTTATGAATTAAAAGCAAAAAACATAATCATTTCAGCAAACGCTTTTCAAACCCCGCGCCTCTTGCTTTCCTCCGGGATAAAAGGAAGAGCGATCGGTCATTATTTAACCATTCATTCTTTTTTGTCATCAAGCTTCCAAGTGAAGCAGCCACAAAGTGCCGTCGGGAATAGCCTGCAAACGGTTAATCTTTTGATTCCGCAGACGGAAAAAGAAACGAATCAAATCCAGTTTGGCATCTCCGAGAGATATAAAACACTCGATAACGCTGCGGAATATCATGCTAGTACATGGTCTTTTGGCAAGGTGGAGTCCCGTTATGAAAACAGGCTTTTCCTGGATCCCAGCAGAAGGGATTCTTACGGAGTCCCAGAGATTCAAGTTCATTTTTCTTTCAGTGAAAAAGATAAGTCTATCCTTGCGCAATTGGCGGATCGTTTAAATAAAGCTGCTTCTGTCTTAGGAGCAAACAAGCAGCCTGAAATCTGTATAGCTCTTCCCGGAAGCGACTATCATGTAATGGGAACGTGTCGTATGGGAGATGATCCGTCTACCTCGTCAACCAACCGCTACGGTCAAATTCACGGCGTATCCGGCCTCTATATCGCTGACAACAGTGTATTGCCAACTACAGGAGCTGCCAATCCGACGTTGACTACAGCTGCACTGGCGATTCGTACGGCGGATTATGTTTCCCGGCAATTGGATTGACCGGAGGCAACATAATCCCTATCACCACCCCTCGATTTTCATAGATTCGGACTTTAATCGAATGAAGAGGCATGTTTCTATCGTAATCCTACGATAGAAACATGCCTCCTGATAAGCTTATTGATTTCAGCAGGTGCCCGGTTCAATCTATCCTGACTGACTCATCATTAGTCAATTTAATTAATGTACGGGCTCGTTATCAAAAATAAGCTCGTCTACCAGTTCATTTTTGAACATCAGAGAGAGGTTTAAGCCGCTATAGTCCTTTTCTTTGTCAAGTTCCTGCATCAGCAGGGAGGAAATGACTTCTGCATTGTTAACGTTTGAACGGTGACGGAAATCAATGAAGCCGGTTAATCGGCGATGCTCAATGTTTACTGTGGCGGTACCGATCGGCAGCTTTCCTGCACTTTGTTGGTAAATCTCGTAAGTTAATACATCTCCGTCATCACGGGCTAAAATAACGCTGTAATCTTTCTTCTTCGGAATGTCCCCAATTTCTTCTATCGGGGTATCCAATAAATCTTCATGGGTCAATTCTACGGTCTCTAATAGTTCCCCGTCGAATTTATGGTTAATCATGAATGTATCTATCGTCTCTTCATCAAAATCTGTAACCAGCAGCTCAGTAATATTTTGGACTTCGTTATCATCCGGCTCGAAAACCCAGCGTACGTCGCCCGAAATGTCCGCATGGTCAGTCCTAAGGATAGCTTCAGCAATCCATTTTCCTTTGTTGTCGTAAATATGATATTCGATTCGATTCCGCTTTTTGTTCACCATTACCAACTCGTACTCGGCTGATTCCCAATCCTCCGGTGAATCTTCATCCTCTTCGGAAATAAAAGCGGGTTGCCGTTCGCTGTAATCAGATTGGTCTCGGGGATCATATTCCTCCGTCTCAGCTTCATAATCCTCCTGATCCATAGTTACAATATGATCGTAACGGCTGAACGTCATGACAACATCGCATGTTTCAGCCCGGACTGCGTGGATGAAGGATTGAATATAATCCTTCAGGTAAGATTCGACGCGATGTTTGTCAGTAGGCTTCAATGAATCCTTTTCCAGCTGGACGGATCCCGTGATACGGTCTCCTTCGCGATAAACCAATGCTAAAGTGCCGGCAAACCGCCCGCCCACCATGATATCGCTGAACTCTCCTCCGGCTGTTTTAAGATTAGGCCTAATTTCGATATTCCGCATGCTTTTCGCCTCCCGTATGAATGTGCAGCAACATTTAATGTTCCCGAACCGGGACGGAAACATATATAACGCTTCGCAGCTCAGCCACTCCTTACCTATTGAAGCATGGTATTTGGATAAGGGAATTGAGACGAATAGTTATTAAACTGTTGATAGGCTTGATCGAGCTTCTGCTGTTGCTCCGCCTCTAATTTATAGTGGCCTTGTTTAAACATCAATTCAAACAATTCATATTGACATTGATGCGTCTCATTCAAGATTGTCATAATATCTTGGTGAAGATAAGAATGACTTGCCTCCCGGGCCGATATGTTAAAGCTGTCAGTTAAGTATTTCTCCATTGCCAAAATGTCATTGACGCGGTCGCGGTCATTCATTTCCGGGCCTTTAACCTGAGGTTCATTAGCCGGTTTCGGATTTTGGATCGCTTGGGAAGCCTGATTTTGATTCATTTTATATCCTCCTTTTACTGCTGGATTTGCGGAACTTTTTTCATTTCCTCTATATTGTTATTTTGCAGATGCTTTAAGAGCAGTTGGTAATGCCTTTGATGCATTTGTCCCGCCTTATCGATTGCCTGTTTAATTTCGGAATTTGTGCTTTCCTGGGAGAAGTGACGGCATTTTTTCATAGCCAATATCTCCCATGACAATTGGTCCTTTAAATACTGGTAATCTTTCGTCGTTATCACTTGCGGCGGCTGCGTCATGAGAGGCTGCTGCTGCTGTTGGCCTTGTTGAGCTTGGGTTTGCTGCATGTCATTCGACTCCTTTTTTTTAGAAATATTAAACGAGAGCTCCGGCATTCTGAACAGTCTTTAACGCTTGCTCGAAATCGGCTTCATCGACAACGATCGTAAGAACGGTGTCTTTTCCGGTAACTGTATTATGGGGACCGCCTGCGCTCATGCCGCTCGCGCTGACGCTGGTGGCGGCTAAAATACCGGCATTCCGGTCGTTGAAATCACCGCCTAAAGTGAGATAACCGAGGCTTGGAATATCTCCGGTGATCGGGTTTGACACATGGTCGCTTCCGCTTCCGGGGTAGGCGTTAACCCGGTCTATTGATGTATCGATAAGATTCAAACCCTTTAGCTGCTGCAGCGCATCCTTCGCCTGTTCGGGACTGTTAAAGAAAGCAAGTATATTTTTCTCTGCCATTATCTGACCTCCTATTCGATTCCTCAATAGCTTGAACTTCGATCAACCTAACTATGCATGAATTGCATATAATCCATGAAGATAACGCAATCTACAGGGGTCTGATTTTATCTTTAAGGAGGTGTTATCCATGGCAAGGCAGCATAACCAAGCGTCCAAAGCAGAAGTGCAGACGACCGAAATGAATAAAATGCCTATGGCAAACGAAGAAGATACGGAGTTTTCCGCAGAGCCTGCAGAAGTAGCGGCAAAAAGTTTCCAGCAAAACCGAGGTACAGAGGCTGAAGAAGAGTAATATCCGCTAGGCATTTTTTCCCGGGTAAGGAGATGCGCTATGGCAGACCGAAATCAGGCAAAGAATCAGAGAATCGAAACAACGGACCAGGTACCGGAAGTAAAGATAGTGGCAGAAATGCCGGAGGATCCGGAAATTCGCGAACATCTCAAGGAAATGCAGGAGAATGACGGATACAAGGGATCATGCGGCGGCCTTTAAGAAAGTCAATTGAATAAAAAGGATTGAAATTTTAATGAATGACAAAGAAATCTATGCTAACGTAACGAGACGTAATGATCGATATGATGAATCCCGCATCGTCGAAGACGGCACGGAACCGATCGAAAATTCTGACGCGGATGCGATCGCTGCAATAAAAGGCCATATTGAGAGACAGGACCTTGAAGGAACGGAATTTGGCTCGGAAAATGAGCTTAACGGCGAAGAAGAACAATGCCGGGAACTTGAATAAGCAGACAGAAGAAGACACCTTTTTCTATTTCCTTCGGGATCAATAACTACTCCTATCGTTCCCCATTCAAAGCTCTTCACCTCAACATTTACTCCACGTGCCACAATCTCCGATACGGCTGAACCAAAATTATTAACGTTGAATCGAATAACCGTTGGATTTTGCGATCTTGTTTTTTCTTTATCTGAAGCCCCACCATTTTTCTCAAGCATGAGATAACTGCCGCCGAAATCCAAAATAGATAAGTCCTCACCACGTTGTCGGATTTTCATGCCAAGTTGTTCGGAATAAAACTTTAATACTAATTCGTAATCCTCGCAGAAAAGAATAATGCCTGTTTCTCTAATGTCCATATTTATCACCTCAAATCGTTTACTCAATTAATTGCCCGTTAGCAATACATGCGGCGCTAGTACCGCACCACTGATGATGAATTTCTTCGGTGGTCAATACGTATATTACCCCATTCCTCACCTCCGTTATGTCATTTAGTGGAGGAGTGGAGAGTGTCATTCTTTTCATATTAGGCATCGTGAGCTTAATCGGCTCCAAACTTAGTGGTTTTCTGGCGGATCGGACTGGCACCCCGCGCACGCTCGTCATCAGCATGATCCCCTTTTATTTGGTGCGCCACGCATGCGCTGTCCGACGACGAGCTGGCGCGGCGGTTGAAGTAATATTTTTCCATAGGTCGGGAAAACATAGTGATATCTCGATAATATCGGAGGTATCACTATGTTAACCGAGCTTGAGCGGGAGGCCGAAAGAACGCCGGCCTATGTCGTCGAAGCGTTGAAAACGATCAGCCGCGAGCGCAATTTGCTTGTTCTGGACGACCCGGATGAGCTCCTTCACGAGCTTCGTGCCAACAATCTGCATGATGTCGCAGCCTATTTGACGAATAATTTGACGGACGATCCTTTCGATTGGGATCTTTTTGACATGGCTATCGTTGCTTTACTGGCGGATCAGCGAAAAGCAAGAAGCTGATCTGCCTCTGTGGGGGAGTTGGATCTTATTTAGGACTTTTTATTTAATTTGCGATAGCTACCTGGCGATTCAGCGACAAATCCTCGTGATAATGATTTCCGATATAGTCCACGACTTTGCGCACCGAATTCTCATAATCACGGTTTTGCCGGTCCGCCACGCACTGGGCGATCGGCCGGATGAGGCGGTCTTCAAACCATTGAACCGCCTGCTCGTGCCTCTGCCGTCCGGCGAGCTCGGCATACGGATCTTTATCCCCGAAATGCTCCGCAAGGGCATACCGAGCAAACTGGCCGTACGCAGCGCGGAAGTGAGCAGCTGATTATAGGCGAAGCGCACAACTGTAGCGCTGGCTTCGGAGCTTTTGGCCGAACTGCTTCACCACTTCGAGGGCCGTTTCCGCACTCCGCCGCGAAGCGCGTTCTCGAATCGGATATCCAGCTCTGCCGGATAAGACAGTGCGGAATTCTCCGGCTCGGACATGCCGCATTCCACGATTTCTTCACCGCCGACAATAGCCATCCGCATCGCAGTCACCGCTTCCCTGTATGCCGCATCCGCCCGGCCGAGCTCGCCGGCAGGCAAACTGATGCCAATCGTCACGGCAAGCTTTAAGTACGATTGCGCAGCTTCGCAAATTTGTCCGCAAACAGGCGTACCGCATGCGCCACACTTCCTCCTCCGGCATGCCCGGGTCCCAAAGTAACCACTTCCTAAATCAACTCTTAGTATTCTACATAAAATCAAGAACTTTTGTGAAATACAATTAATCACCACGCAATTTATATACATAATCTTGCATTATTCATTTCTCAGTATTTCTGAAAACTTTTTCTCATTTATCTTGAAAGCTTTCTCATTAATTATGACACCACACATTACCCACAACCACAAGTCCCACAGGCAGTTAAATCTTATAAGCCTTCATCGCCTTACGAAGCTCCTTAAAGCTCGGACGCTTGCCGTACATCAATACGCCCGTGCGGTAGATTTTTGCGGATAACCATACAGCCGCGTAAATCGTAACGAGAAGAATACCAATGGATGCCCACACTTCCCATAGCGGCGGATCGGTCAAGCCTAGTCTCAGCAGCATAACGAATGGCGAGAAGAAGGGAACGAACGATGATACCTTCACAAGGATGCTGTCCGGACTTGAAATGCTGAATATGGAAATATAGAAGCCGGCCATCGCGGTCATCGTTATGGGCAGCACCGCCTGGCCTAAATCCTCCGTACGGCTGACGATTGAGCCAACCGCTGCGAATAATGTGGCGAACAAGAAGTAGCCGGTTAAGTAGAACAAGGCCGCGTACATCAGCAGCTCAGGATCGATCTTCGTTAAATCTATATTGAACTGGCCTAGCATTTTATCGTTATGCGGCAAATTCACGTTTACGATGATGACGATCACATAAATGGAAATTTGGATGAGTCCTACCAAAAACATGCCTACGATTTTACCGAACATTTGCTTCAGCGGCGACACGCTCGTAATGAGCAGCTCCATCACGCGGGAGCTTTTCTCTGCCGTAATTTCCGATGCGATTAATTGCCCCGTAATCATGATCGCCATAAACAGAAGGACGACGATAAAATAGACGAGCCCCATATTAACGCCTTGCTCCTCCGGCGTCTTGCCTTGATCGACACGGCCTGCGTCTTCCGTCGCGGAAATTTGAACGGTTGCGATATGGATTGGCGCATTCAGCAAAGCCAGCTGCGCCTCCGTTAAACCGGCATTTTGCAGAACGGCTGCCTGGCGAATAGACTGAAGCCCGTTATGGATCGAACTAGTCAGCTCGAAAGCGAGCAGCTTCTCGGATTTATACGTCATTTCCGGAAAGCCGCTCTCCGTTATTTTGCCAAATGCCAAGTAGCCTTTTATGTCTTTATCTGTAATGGCCTGCTTCAGCTGCTTCTCGTTCTCTGCCTCCGAGCCTTTATCTGCATAAGGAACCAGCTTCACGCCCGGCTTCTCCAGCATATCGAAATAGGTTTTAAGCTGATCGCCCGTCGCCGAGCCTTCCGCCTGCTTCGATTGAATATAGCCAATGCTGGTCACTTTGTCGCCGCTGCTGAATTGCGAAAAAATATAGGGAAGATTAATAGCGATAGTCATAATAACGGCGATAATAAGCGTCGTAACAAGGAATGCTTTGCCTCTAAATTTGTTTTTTAACGTAAAGCCGACGACCGTCCAAAAGTTATTCATGGCTATCACCGCCTACTGTCTTAATAAATATTTCATTTAATGTCGGTTCCTTGATCTCGAATCTCGTAATCACCGTCTGCTTCAGCGCATGACGCAAAATCTCGCCGCCAACAGCCTCGTTAGCAATGCCTACTTCATAGCCATATTCATGACGGTTAACGTTCGTAACCCCGGTAATCCCCTCGATTCCGGTTACCTCCTGCTCCGTGCTGAGAATGACGCGTTCCTTCGGAAACTGCTTTTTTATCTCCTTCAAATTACCCTTCAACACGACGTTCGAGCGGTGCAAAATGGTAATGTTCCGGCACAGCTCCTCCACATGCTCCATGCGATGGGTCGAAAACAGGATGCTCGTACCTGAGTCACGCAGCTCCTTCACCGTTGATTTCAACAGCTCGACATTAACCGGATCGAGGCCGCTGAACGCTTCATCGAGGATAACGATTTTGGGCGAGTGGATAACGCCTGCGATAAATTGAATTTTTTGCTGATTCCCTTTGGACAGCTCTTCGACCTTCTTATTGTAATACTCCGGTACCTCGAACCGGTCCAGCCACTTCTTCAGGCTTAGCTCCGCATCCTTCTTCGACATGCCGCGCAGCCGAGCGAGATAAATAAGCTGGTCGCTGACGCGTACCTTCGGATACAAGCCTCTTTCCTCCGGCAAATACCCAAGATTGCGGAGCTGATCGCTGCTGTAGCCTTTCCCGTTATATAAAATCCGGCCCTCATCCGGGTAAATGAGGCCAAGCACCATCCGCATCGTTGTCGTCTTTCCTGCACCATTGGCGCCGAGCAAGCCGTAAATCTCGCCCTCACTCACCTCAAGGCTAATGCCGTTGACGGCTGTTTTATCTCCGTATTGCTTAACGACCTGCTCGACTTTTAACGAATTCATTTTGCTGCTCCCCTCACTTAGTTCGATCTGATTTCTCGTACACGCCAAGCACCCTATCCTGATCCATCAATACGATAAAAAAGGAAAGTCGTTTCACTTATTCAATAATATGGGAGATCTTAACGATACACTAAATTTAGCTTTGCAGCATTCCTCCATAAAAAAAGCCATGCTTACGAAAGAGCGATCTCTTTCGCAAGCATGGCTTTCCCTTTGCAAACCGTCCGTTACTTTATAATCCGAAAATAGCATCTATTACCGGCTTCGTATGCCCGCCCGGATACATCAAATATAGCAAAATATATACCATCGTACCGGTAATTGCAGTTACAAACCAAATAAGCGAAGTAACCTTACCCCACTTACGATGCTTGGCGAATTTCTTCTTATAGCCGAGCGTAAGCGTTGTAATGCCAAATACGGCCGCAACGGTCGCAAGCACGATATGAAACAATAAGAAGACGAGATAATACGGCTTCAAGCTATCGGGCCCGCCCCATGAAGTGTTGCCTACGAATACCGTCCGCGATACGTATACGATAAAAAAGATTGTCGCGGCTACCGCAGCATAGAACATCACTTTCTGATGCTCCTCAAGCCTGCGCTTAATCGCCAGTCTCCAGCCTACGGCTACCAGCACAGCGCTAAGCACGATGAAGAAGGTGCTAATTGTCGGCATAATATTATAACTGTTCAACGTTACCCCACCTATTGTTGTCAAAATGATTAGTACTAAGCCGTACCGGTATTCGTATTTGGCAAATCATCTTCCGAATGCTCGCGTTTAAACCATTGCTTGAATATATACGCCAAAATGATCCCATACATAAGCTCCTGGACAAGCTTCATCACGATACCGCCAAGCTGCTGGTCTTCTACGACGTCCATCAAATTAAAAAATTGCGGACCGCTAAAGCTTTCCAGCAACCGGGTTGGGTCGCCAGTTACACAATATCCCATCGCCGTAACCCAAACGTTAGGATCGCTATATATAGCATACATAGATGTTTTGGCGAAAATAATTAAAGCGCAAGCCGGCGTTAGAAGCATGCCGTTCGCGAACACGTACGCCATCCGCTTCAAATCACTTAATCTGCTCCACTCCGGTACAGGATCGGCAATTTGCCACCACATCATAAATGACGTAATTAGCAATACAAAATAATAAAGACGATGCACAGCAAAGTGCGTCATCACATAGTCATGGACAAGAGGGACATGATAAATAGAAAACAGCATATTAAACAGCACGAGACAAACAATCGGGTTCATAAATAGACTCAGCTTTTTCCAAAAGGGAGCCGAGAACATTTTGCGCCATAGGAAGCTGGGTACTCCTAGCAGGACAAGCGGCGGTACAATCAAGTACGACACTGACATATCGACCATATGAAAAGTAAACATAAGATGGCCTAAGAGGTTAAGAGGCCCTCCATGCACGAAATAAAACATAATGGCCGCTGAAACGAACATCACCTTCTGCAGCGCTGTTGCTGCTGGCGCCCCAGGATCGTTCTTCACCCGCCATGGACCGATCAAGTAGAAATATAGAATGACAACAGCAGCCATTCCGAACAGAAACATTGGGGTCCACAATTCTTCGAAGCGAAAATATTGTAAGCCAAGCATCGTGGAAGCTCCTTTCAATAAAGCTAACCTTTTTTTACAAAAGAGGAGGGACCCAAGCCGCGGGACCCTCCTCTCCTCCAATTAAACGGTGTATTACCACCAAGCCCAGTACTCGGCCATAATGACACAAGTGAATACAATGAATACGCCAGTCAAAATACCGATTATAGCGAACGTGTGACCGCGATCCTTCATATGCATCCAGAATGCCATTTGAACGAATACCTGCATAACAGCTAAGCCCATTAAAATAATGTAAATAAAATCTTTATTTATTTCTCCGCTGATAACAGTCGCAAATGCGATGAACGTTAGCAATACGGAGAAAATAAATGCGATAATATGCTTCTTCGGTCCTTCGAGCTTATGACGCTTGGGGCTTTTCTCTGTGGCTGAATGATTGCTTGCCATGGATTAAACCACCTTTCCCATCAAGTAAACGACGGTGAAAATGAATACCCATACCACGTCGATAAAGTGCCAGTACATACCGGCTACATAAACCTTCGGTGCGGTAACGACAGTCAAGCCTTTTCTTGCGAGTTGAATGATAATCAACGTGATCCATGTAATACCGAAAGCAACGTGTGCGCCGTGGAAACCAACGAGCGTGTAGAACGAGGAGCTGAATGCGCTCGTCGTAAAGCCGTGGCCTTCATGTACATAGTGGTAGAATTCGTAAATCTCGAGGCCAAGGAAGCCTGCGCCAAGAATTACGGTTACGATCAGCCAACTAATTAACGCTTTCGCTTTGTTCGTGTGCATCGCATGGATAGCGAATACACTAGTCAAGCTTGACGTTAACAAGAGAGCAGTCGCGAGTGCTACGATCGGAAGCTTGAACAGTTCATCTGCGTGCGGACCGTCAAGCACTTGGTGGCGAAGAGCAAGGAACGCAGAGAACAACGTTCCGAACAATACGGTCTCGCCACCTAGAAATAACCAGAAGCCTAATACTTTATTGCGTCCCTCGAGGGTCGCCTTCTCGGGCTCATGAGGCAATTGACCTTCTACATGCGAATGCGCGCTCATGCTTTCCCCCCCAAATCTCTAAGGATTTCTTCTTCTTCAATGTGGAAGCCGTGATCATCGATTACGGAACGTAAAAACATACATCCGAACAAGATGAGCAAGCCTGCGATACCTACTGCATAACCCGCATTAAACACTCCGAACAGTTTGCCCCAATCCGGAGCATACATAAATCCTAAGCCTGCGATGAACAAGCCAAGACCCATAAAGAACGGCAAGATCGAAGGAGAAGGCATATGAATCGGACCAATTGGCTCTGCAGGCGTCATGCTGGTGTGCCCGTCCGCTTTTTCTTTCCAATAAGCATCATATCCGCGTACAAGCGGCGTTTGAGCAAAGTTGTACTCTGGTGGCGGGGATGGAATCGTCCACTCCAGCGTACGACCGTCTTCCCAAGGATCTGCCGGTGCATTTTTCGGTTTGAAAGACGTTACGACAACATTCAGTAAGAAGAAGATTGTACCGAAACCCATCAGGAACGCGCCCACCGTACTAATCATATTCATTTCATTAAAGCCAAGACCGTCGAGATACGTCCAAATACGACGCGGCATCCCGAGCAAGCCAAGGAAATGCTGGATGAAGAATGTTAAGTGGAAGCCGATAAAGAATGTCCAGAACGTCAGCTTACCAAGCGTTTCGTTCAGTATGCGTCCGAACATTTTTGGCCACCAGTAATGAAGACCTGAGAAAATACCTAGAATCAAGCCGCCGACGATAACGTAGTGGAAATGCGCTACGACGAAGTAGGAGTCATGATACTGAAAGTCAGCAGGCGCTGCCGCCAGCATGACGCCGGTTACGCCGCCCATTACGAAGGTTGGCACAAACCCTACCGCGAACAAGTTTGCCGCAGTGAATTTAATCGAGCCGCCCCACAATGTGAACAGCCAGTTGAAGATTTTTATACCTGTCGGTATTGCAATAAGCATCGTTGCAATCGAGAACAGCGCGTTCGCAACCGGTCCAAGACCAACCGTGAACATGTGATGCGCCCAAACCATGAAACCCAAGAAACCGATCAGGATTGTAGCGAAAACCATCGAGCTGTAACCGAACAACCGCTTACGCGAGAACGTGCTTATTACCTCGGAAATAACTCCGAAGGACGGCAGGATGAGGATATAAACCTCAGGATGCCCGAAAATCCAGAAGATATGCTCCCAAAGGACCGAATTACCGCCGCCTGAAGGATCAAAGAAATTGGCGTCAAACAATCTGTCGAACATAAGCGCCGCAAGGCCCACTGCCAAAGCAGGGAATGCGAACAAGATAAGCGCCGACGTGATGAATGCCGTCCATGTGAACATCGGCATCCGCATGAAAGTCATGCCTGGAGCACGCATGTTAATGATCGTAACGAGGAAGTTGATCCCCCCGATAAGCGTACCGATACCGGCGATCTGCAAACCTAACACATAATAATCAATACCGTGGTCACCGTTGTACGTTGAACCCGCAAGCGGAGCATATGCTGTCCAGCCCGCATCCGGAGCGCCGCCAGCGAACCAGCTGACGTTAAGCAAAACGCCGCCGAACAAGAATGTCCAGAAGCCTAATGAGTTAACGAAAGGGAAAGCAACGTCGCGTGCGCCAATCTGAAGCGGTACGACCGCATTCATCAGAGCGAATATGAGCGGCATGGCCGCTAAGAAGATCATCGTCGTTCCGTGCATTGTTAGCAGCTCGTTATATGTATCCGCGCTAACAAAGTTATTAAGGGGCTTCCATAATTGAACACGAATCAAAATGGCTTCCAAACCGCCGACAAGGAAGAAAAATCCGCCTGCGATCATATACAATATTCCAATTTTCTTATGGTCAACCGTTGTTAGCCAGTCCATCAGACCGCTGTAACGTTTGACCGTATGCGTATGCGCATGAGCCAAAGTAGGTACCTCCTTCAATCACCGATAAATTATTGTTCGTAGTTAAGCTTCAATTCAGATAAATATTTAGCAATACCATCAATTTCTTGCTCAGTCAAATCGATTTTACCCATTTGGTTACCCGGTTTAATTTCATCCGGATTGCTGATCCAACGGTGTAAGTTATCGTAAACTGAACCTTCATTGGAATATTGCGGATCATCGGTGTTAACAAGTATACCTCCGACAGTCTCACGGCTTCCGATACCAGTCAAGTTAGGATAAGCTGGTCCGCCTAGGTCGCCTACTGCATGGCAAGACAGACATTTGCTTTCGAATGCTTTTGCAATTGCCGGATCGCTTGGAAGAGCCACAGGCTCTTGAAGCGCTGCTACCCAACGATCAAATGAGGACTCGTCCACTGATTTGACTTTAAAGTCCATCAATCCGTGCGAAGGTCCGCAAAGCTCGGCGCATTTACCTAGGTAAACGCCTTCTTTTGGAGCCGAGAAGTACATGGCGTTTTCGTTAGCGCCTGGGTTTGTATCGATTTTACCTGCAAGCGATGGAATCCAGAACGAGTGAAGCACGTCAGCGGATTTCGCTTTGATAGAAATGGTCTTGCCTTTTGGAATAATAAGTTCCTGTGCTGTTTTCACTCCGTAATCCGGGTATTCAAACTCCCACCAGTATTGGTGCGAAGTAACGATTACCTGTACCGCTTCCGGATCTTTACTGTAGTCTTTCGCTAAGTTAAAGACGGATTGAACAGTTGGAACACCTAAAATGATAAGCATGATGATTGGAATAACTGTCCAAATGATCTCCAGCTTATGATTTCCTTCTACTTGCTTAGGAATCGTTTTGTCCCCCGGACGTCTGCGAAAACGAATAATTACATACAAAGAAATCGCAAATACGGCAACAATCACGACTAACATGATTAAAATTGCCAGCTTCATCAGTCCGAATTGCTCTTCCGCTACAGGCCCCTGAGGATTCAGCGTCGACAAATCACTCCGCCCGCAAGCCGCCAGCACCAGTACCATCATGGCCATTAGCGGCGCAAGCCGTTTTACAAATCGCCACCGTTTCATCATTAATCAACCCCACTTTTGACGTTTTCGCAGCTGCCTAATTTTCACGTGGCATGCGGCGGGCTGCGTAGTTTCACAGATGTTATTACAACTCCTGCAACTTAAATCACTTTATTAAATATAAAGTTGAAGACCCTATTTGTCAATGTTCCACAGAGAGTTCACAAATTGTTCTCAAACCTGTCAAAAACGCATCATTGCAACGTTTTTGACAGGTTTGAGAACGATGTTCAACAGGCCGAAGCGGTTTTCAATCTATCCTACATTGTGCACCAAACCCATGGTCAATTATGTATGCGCATGTAAACGTATATTTACGCTGGCAAGGCAAAAACTAAAGCCATTATCGTATGAATGGGGGTCCGTTCTTTATGGTTAAACGAATGGCCGCACTGCTGCTTTCCGCTGTTGTCATGATAGCGGCAGCCGGCTGTAATTACGAAGAGCTCGTCCAGCGAAGCGATACCGATTACGGCAGCCGTCAAGCCAACGATCCAAAGATGCTTAAGAGCAAGTCTTACGGTCCGGTATCGAATAATCCGCATCAGCATGAAAATTCCTTTTTCGAATACAGTTCCGCCCTATCCAGAAAGGTATCCGCTCTTAATGGCGTGGCTTCCGCTATCGTCATGCTAACGGACAAAAACGCATACGTCGGCTTAATGCTCGACTGGACGGCTGTCGGCACTCGCAATTCCGGCGGCAAAAGCGAACAAGACAATAGCGGTACGACTGAAGGCGTCTATAATCATGATACCGGGAGTCCTTACGGCTACAGCCGGGTTCTTGTATCGCCTTACAATTCCTATTTCTCAGTCAACGATATTAATGATTTGTCGGATGAGCTGAAGCAAACCGTTGCGCTTAAAGTACGCGAGATGGCGCCGGCAGTGCAAGAGGTTCATATCTCCGCCAACATGGAACTCATGAACTATTTCAATCATTTTGCCAAGGAGGCTTGGGGCGGACGATCGCTTATGCCGTGGATTGACCAATTCAATACCGTCGTGAAATATCACTTTGCCGGCGGCAAGGAAATGCCTCCTCCTATTACGCAGCCGGGAACCTATAGCCCTTCCGAGGCCCAAATGGTTCGATAAAAAAATCGCTTCTATTATATATAGTAAAAAGGCTCTTCGCTTGAAGAGCCTTTTGTTATTACGTGCCATTTATTTTTTTAGCGTAAAGGAGCAAATCCGCTTACTTCTGCCAAAATAGCTTCCGTTTGCGCAAGCAGCTCATCCGTTAGTTTGATCTCGGCAGCCTTCACATTTTCTTCTACTTGCGCAGGACGGCTTGACCCGATAATTGCCGAGCTTATGTTTGGCTGGCGCAGCACCCATGCTAATGCAAATTGGGATAAAGAAGCGCCAATGCTTCCCGCAAGACGCTCCAGCTTCTCGGCAACCTGCAGCACATCATCACGCAGATAGCTGTTAATGACGCCGTTCGTCTTATCGTTCGCTGCGCGGCTGGAAGGCGGTACTGCTTGGCCCGGCTTGTATTTACCTGTCAGAACGCCCTGTGCGAGAGGAGAAAATACAACCTGCCCCATCCCTTCCCGCTCGCAGGCCTGAATGACATCCCGCTCAATATAACGCTCGAACATATTGTATATCGGTTGATTGGAAACGAGCGGCCGCAGTCCAAGACGCCTGCCCGTATCGGCGGCATTCTTAATTTGATCTGCCGTCCATTCGCTGATTCCGGTATAAAGCACCTTCCCTTGAGCAGTCAAATCGTCGAGTGCCCGAAGCGTTTCTTCTACCGGCGTATCCGAATCAAAGCGGTGGCATTGATAAAGGTCAATATAGTCGGTGCCCATACGCTTTAAGCTCGCCTCGCACTGCTCCACAATATGCTTTCTTGATAAACCGCGGTCATTAGGACCCTTACCCATTGGAAAAAATACCTTCGTTGCAAGCACGTAGCTGCTGCGCGTATACGCTTTCAAAGCGTCTCCCATGACTTTCTCAGCTTCGCCGTTATTATATGCGTTGGCGGTATCAAAGAAATTGATGCCTAGATCATACGCCTTATGGATGCATGCCTGTGCCGTTTCCGCTTCCGTTGCCGTACCGTACGTTAACCAGCTTCCGAGTCCGATTTCACTTACCTTAAGTCCGCTCTTGCCAAGTTTCCTATATTTCATCTGCCTACACTCCTCTTTATCATTGCTCTCAAGTAGTAGTGTATAGCACTTCTTTCAATTATTAAAGTAGTGAATGTTTTTTCACTTTATTATCATTAGTATATATACTATACTTGTTGATAGTAATGTACAGAAAGGGGCATGACCAATTGAGCGCACATAATTACATCCCAAAGGAGCCCGTGATTATCGATTGCAATATCGAGAAGACGTTAGACGTCATCGGCGGCAAATGGGCATTTCTTGTTCTGAGAGAATTATTTTGCGGCACCAAAAGATTCGGGGAAATACAGAAGCTTATTCCTGCGGTTAGTCCGCGCGCGTTAACAAGCACGCTCCGTCATCTAGAAGAGAAGGGCGTGCTTGAACGTACCGTTTTTCCAACTGTACCGGTAACGGTCGAATATACACTGACGCCTAAGGGCGAGGATCTGCATCATATTTTAAAAGAAATGAAGCTATGGTCGGCCAGATGGACATAAAAAACATTTGCTCGTTTGATCAGATTTGATCAGACTAGGGCTTAATGCCCGCTTGAAATCGCTGAGCTTTATCGATGAAGTACGGGCATTAACTCCTTAACGATTTCACTCATTTGATTTGCGCATTGTTCGTACATCTCTTTTGCTTTTTTATTTTTTGTTGTCAGCCCAAACAACATCAGATCCCCTTCACACTTTTTTAATTCTGCGAACAAGGCTGCCTTCTTCTGTGGCAGTGGCACTTTGATTTGGTCGTCAAACAAATCCACATCCAATTGACCGTATGAATCAACTTGGCCAAGATATACATCTTTAATCGCAACGCCTAGTATTTCTAATTCCCTATTTAACCAATTCCGATCTAATCCTATAGTTGCCAGTGGTTCGTCCATTATATTACCATCCATGATAACCGTTTGCGGCTCCTGCTCGGGTCCGACTTTGATTCCTAGGTGTTTAGGAGTAAGCGGCTGATTTTCCCGAGTTAACAGCACATTAATGTCTCCGCTTGGTTCCATGATCGCAAATTCGACATCAGCGAATTTAAATACACTTTTTTTTCTCAATTGCTCCATCAGTTCATCGGAAGAAAGCTTTTCTTTTCTCAAATTATCTTCCAATACTTTTCCATCTTTAATTAATACTCTCCCTTTGCTGTCAATAAAATCTCTTGCTTTTTTACTTTTTAATTGCAAGTATTCAATTCCCAATGAAACAAGAACCCAAACAAGTAATGCGATCAAGCCCAGGTACCACTCACTGTCTGTATCCAAAGAAATGTAGCCTATCAAGTTGCCGATCGTAATCCCCGTAACGTATTCAAACATGGACATCTGAGATATTTGTCTTTTCCCTAAAACCTTGGCAAAAACGAACAATGCGCTAACCGCTAATAAGGTTCGAATAACAATTTCAATCCATTCTGGCACGCAAGATCCTCCTCTACTTAACTTGGCCATAACATTATAAATTGTTTGTCGAAATCGCCAATATTATGAAGCGAAGGACAAGGAATCTTTATCCATTCCTAGAAAAAAGTATCGGTTTAATCCACTCATAATAAATGCTTGTCAGTTCGATAATAATGTCGTTATAAATAGGATAATAATTAGAGGAGGTGATATCGTGACAGTAGCGTCCCAAGTAAAGACCTGTGTAGCATCACTAAAGAGTGCTCAAGCAAGTCTTGAACAATTTGCTTTGGAAACTCAAAATCAAGAAGCAAAAACCCTGTTTACAAATGCTGCAGGGCAAACTGATCAAATTTTGCAGCAGTTGGAAAGTCGTGTCCAACAATTAGAAAACGAAGAACCTCAATATAAAGGCTTCTAATAAATATATTTAGAAACAAAAAAGAGATAACAGACAGTTATAAAGTGTAGGATTACCCTTTCTTACAGAGTGGACGTGATTTAACTTGTTGGCGCAAGCCGATCACGGCTACTTTATGGGGGGCTTTCCTTCACTTTTTTTCATGTCGTAATACTTCCGCAAACGAGGTATGGATTGCATAAGTGAACTTTTATGGAGTATCCAGAAAAGTCAAAGTCATTCGTTTTCCATTTAGTTGTTGCATTTCATCTCAAAGTATAGTATTATGGAGAGAATGTATTATATTTAACCTCAGCAAATCCCCAGTAAGATTCAATGTTTTCCTCAGATTTTGATTTCTTGGCTGTTAATTCCCAAACCTGTTTCGTGATGTATTTCTGATTCACACTGGCGCGGTCATCGGAGCCGCGAGGACGAAAGAGAGGTAGGGCTTTCGTTGTTTTAGGATGCGAGTTTTAGACAACTTGGTACACATGCTGTTTGCTGTTAACAAGGGGATTCCTTACGGCCTTTCGTATTTGAAGAGGTCCGGTTAAATATACGATACAAACAAGGGCTGTCCGGCCAGCGCATTTATGCGCTGACTGGACAGCCCTATCCATTTGTCAACCCGCTTATTCGTTAGGACAAGCTGATGCGGCAATATGACCGGAACGATTTATTTTGGTATCCAAATACCGTTCATTATGCTCCGACCGGTCTCCCCACAACGGTATGCGTGCCGTCACATCAAGACCGGCCGCCTGAAGCGCATCCAGCTTCTTCGGATTATTCGTAATGAGTGAGACAGGTTTCGCCCTAAGAGACTTCAATACGCGTATGGCGTCGCCATAATTGCGTGCGTCATCTACAAAACCAAGCTCCACATTCGCCTCTACCGTATCGTAGCCCTGCTCTTGCAGCAAATAAGCCATCGCTTTACTGAATAGCCCGATGCCTCGCCCTTCATGGTTCGCCAAATAAAATAAGGCGCCGGTCCCTTTCTCAACAATCATGCGCATCGATTCATGCAGCTGATACCCGCAATCGCACCGCTTGCTCCCGAAAATATCGCCGGTATGACAAATGCTGTGCATGCGAATCCAAGCTTCCTCCGCTTGCTCGAAATCACCGTAAACAAGCACGCTTGATTGCTGCATCTCTGCCAAATCAATTGCGGACAGCTTCTTAATAATTTGTGCCGCATCATCCAGCTTCTCTTTGCAGAGCAGCCAGCAATACCATTGAAATATCGTCTCTCCTTCATCCAGCTTTACGGGAAGCTGAATCGGTCCAACTAAATAAATAATGCCCCTAGCGCTTTCAATAACTCTAATCTTGTGATCGACAATCGAAACTGCGTCTGTAGTTAACATAAGAGTATGCTCCTGACCTGTTCATATTAGCCGTTTGGACTATTATGAGCTCGAAGCAAACAAGACTATTCCTCTTGAACTACCCCTTCTTAAAATCAATTGATTTTTGATGAAGGGGGATTCCTAAGAACTTTACCCTAACGGGCAAATATATAGATTAGGCTATCCCCGTAGTCCCTACGGTTGATGGCTGCCGCAGCTTGGGCATTCCCATTCACGCAAGGCGAGATTCTTCACGTCTTTGTTTTTCGTTCCGCAACAGGAGCATAATTGGCTGCTGGCGAAGTTACGCGCTACGGTAATCACCCGTTTGCCATACCAGCTTGCTTTGTATGCAAGCATCGTACGAAATTGCGACCATGATACTTCACTGATCGCTTTGGCAAGGTTTGCGTTTTTCAATAGATTTTTTACCGCTAAATCCTCGATCCCGATAATGTCGTGGTTTTTGACGATCTCGGTAGAGATTTTATGCAAGTAATCGTTTCGTGTGTTCGCAATGCGTTCATGAATACGAGCTATCCGAATCCGCTGCTTATGCCAATTCGAAGATCCTTTTGTTCGTCTTGCAAGCCTTCGCTGTGCGATTGCTAACTTCTGTTCTAATCGCTGAAACCACTTCGGATTCTGATGGACGGTTCCGTCACTGACAACAGCAAAATCCTTTAGCCCGACATCAATCCCGCATGCGGAATGGGTTCTGGGCAACGCCTGTACTTCGGTTTCTACCAACAGTGATACAAAGCATTTACCGCTTGGATGAAGGCGAACCGTAGCATTTAGGATTCTTCCCTCAACCTCACGACTTTTGGAGAAACGAACCAAACCGAGCTTCGGCAGCTTGATATGGTTACCTGACACCGTGATATTGCCATTTGTTTGTTTGGTCGTATACGATTGTACGGCATTCTTTTTGCTTTTGAAGCGTGGTTTGTCATTTTGCTTCTTATAGTAGCGGGTATATGAATCGTTTAGATTTTCAAGCGACTTTTGTAAGGCTATGCTATCCGCTTCTTTAAGAAAAGGATAATGCTGTTTTAACTCCCGAACGCCTTTGATGGCTTCATATTTGTTGAAAAACTCGCCTTTCCACTCGTTCGAGGGCAATTGACCGCTTTGCTTCATTTCTTCGACAATGTGCCAATAAGCATCCTTTTCCAGCTGCTTAGCCAAGAAAAAATTAAACACAAAACGAGTGCAGCCTATCGTTTTGTTCATGAGTATTGCTTGTTTTTGGTTTGGATAGATACGAAATTTGTAGGCTTTATGGACAAGTATTGGTATCACCCCCTCATCCAAATTATAGCACATATGTTCGCATTCATAAACCAAAAAGAAATCGATTCATCTCCCTCTTACTACGTTGAAGAGGGAGTCTTCTCGACTAAGATAATAAATCATTTTCCTCGTCATCCCGCCATCAATCGTAATCTGGGTGCCGGTTACAAAATCATTCCCCGGGCCGGTCAAATAGAGACACGCACGCGCAATATCCGCCGGCTTACCGACACGCTGTGACGGATGCTGAACGTGATCCTGCGGCCTTAGCTTATCGTAATCGCCCGTCTCGATCCAGCCCGGACAAATGGCGTTGACGGTAATCCGATCCGGACCGAGCGAGACGGCAAGCGCATGCGTAAGCGAAAGGATTCCGCCCTTGGAGGCGGCATAGGCTTCCGAGTTCGGCTCCGACATCACCGCCCGCGTGGAGGAAATGTTCACGATCGCTCCGCCGCCGGTTGCCCGCATCAGCTTGGCCGCCTCGCGCGAACAGACGAACGTACCGCGCAGGTTCGTATTCACAACGCTGTCCCACTCATCGATCGACAGCTCATACGGTGACTTCCATATGCCGAAGCCCGCATTATTAATAACGATGTCCAATCTCCCCAAAACCGTTTCGACATCGTGAAACAGCCGAATGATCTCATCCGGCTTGCTCATATCGATAACAAAGGATAAGGAATCATAGCCTGCTTCCTGCAGCAGCACCTCTGTCTGCTCTAGTCCGGCTTCATTTTTATCAACTAGAACGGGCACCGCTCCTTGCTCGGCATACGCAATTGCAAGCGCTCGGCCTATTCCCGCTCCTGCACCCGTTATGAGAACGATTTTATCAATGTAATCCGCTTGCATCTGAATTCCTCCTCCAATGTTTGCTCAAGCAATTGTCACATGTAAGATAAGCTTATCCGCATGCTTCACCTCTAATATCTCCAATCATACTTCCAAAATAACTTCATCACCAGTACATATTGGCCTCTCTATTTATGGCTAAGTCGTGTCAAATAATCTGAAAATTTAATTAATATTTCTGGAAATGCTTCAGCAGCCCTTGTCATTTGTTCCAAAAGCGCATATGATAATAGCAAGAAAAGGTTGTGAATGTTTTCACATAATGCAATGGATTGTGAAATAATTCACGTTATAAAGACGGCTGCAGCTGCAGCTTGCTCGCTTTACACCTACAATAGGAGGCGTTTAATATGACGATGAAAATTGCAGTTATTGGCTGTACACATGCAGGAACTGCTGCTATTACGCAAATGGCTAAGCTTTACCCCGAGGCTCGTATCACGGTATATGAACGGAACGACAACATCTCGTTTCTATCGTGCGGAATCGCACTTCATGTTGGCGGTGTCGTAAAGGATGCCGGGCAGCTGTTTTACGCTTCGCCCGAGCAGCTCGCTAAGCTCGGCGTTACGACGAATATGCGTCATGATGTGCTTGCGGTAGATACGGATGCCAAACAACTTCAGGTCCGTAATCTCATAACCTGCGAAGAATTCACAGATACCTACGATAAGCTTGTTGTTACGACCGGCTCGTGGCCGATCATTCCGCAAATGGATGGAATTGAACTGGAAAATATCGTGCTTTGCAAAAATTACAACCATTCGCAGACTATTATCGAGAAAGCTAGAAAAGTGAAACGAATAGCCGTCATCGGCGCTGGCTATATCGGAATCGAGCTGGTTGAAGCCTTCGAGCAGCTTGGCAAGGAAGTCACCTTGATCGATAATATGGAGCGTATTTTATACAAATATTTAGATCGGGAGTTTACGGATGTAACCGAGCAGGCGCTGCTTCATAAAGGGATTACGATTGCTGCCGGTCAAACCGTTACTGCGTTCAAAGGCAGCGAAGGCCGCGTAACGACTGTCATTACGACTGCTGGACAATATGAAGCGGATCTCGTCGTCCTCTGCATCGGCTTCCGTCCTAATACTGAGCTTTTGAAGGGCCAAGTCGACATGCTGCCAAACGGAGCAATCATCGTCGATGATTATATGAGAACGAGTAACCCGGATGTGTTTGCCGCAGGCGACAGCTGTGCAGTCCACTACAATCCGACTGGTCAAAATGCTTACATCCCGCTCGCAACAAACGCCGTACGCATGGGAACGCTCGTTGCCAAAAATCTAATGGAACCAACCGTCCGGTATCTCGGAACGCAAGGTACTTCGGGAATCAAAATTTATGATTACAATATCGCATCGACCGGCTTAACGGAAACGGCCGCGCTTGCTGCGGGAATGAATGTGAAAAATGTCACAATCATCGACAACTACCGTCCCGAGTTTATGCCAACCTACGAGCAAGTTACACTGAAGGTCGTTTATGAAGCGGACAGCGGCAGAATTGTCGGCGCGCAGGTGCTATCGAAGGCCGATCTGACGCAATCGATAAATACGCTGTCGGTGTGCATACAGAACAACATGACGATGGACGAATTAAGCTACGTCGACTTCTTCTTCCAGCCGCATTACAACAAGCCGTGGAATCTGCTTAACCAAGCCGGTTTGCAGGCTGTATAGTGAATACCACTAATCTGCAGAAAGGAGCCGCCTTATTAAGGCGGCTCCTTTCTAATTATATCGTATCAGCAGGCGGTTTGCCGAAATCCGGGGTACCGTCGGCGTTCCACGTGAACACTTTGGCTCGGGCGTGACGATTCGGGTCAAATAACGGGTCGCCTTCAATTTCTTTGTAGCTGCGGGCGTGATAGATTAATATGTCCTGCTTGCCGTCCTCCGATACCGTGAAGCTGTTATGCCCCGGCCCGTATTGACTCGTTTCATGACAGCTCGCAAACACCGTTGCCTGCGACTTCACCCAAGAAGCAGGATCGAGCAAGTCGCTGGACTCTGCCGCCGTCAGCAGCCCCATCGCGTAATTATGATTCGTGGCGCTGCCGGAATAGGTCAAAAAGATGTTACCGCCCCGCTTCAGAACAGCCGCTCCCTCATTAACCTTGTAGCCGATAACCTCCCAGTCGAGCTCCGGCTTTGTGATCAGCACCTGCTTGCTCTTAAGCTTCCATGGGCTGTTCATCGCAGCAATATACAAATTCGAATTGCCTTGAATGGCCGGGTCCTGCTGCGCCCATACTAAATATTGCTCTCCGTTATGCTCGAAGCTGGTAGCATCCAGAGAGAAGGAGTCCCAATCCGTAATGATTTGCCCCTTCTCCGTCCAGCTGCCTTCAAGCGGATTAGCCGACTCATTCTCGAGCACGTACATGCGGTGTCTGAATGGCGCGTCCTCCCTTCCCGCAGCGAAATATACATACCATTTACCAGCGATAAAATGCAGCTCCGGCGCCCAAATGTTTTTGCTCATCGAACCGCTATCATGCTTCTTCCATACGACAACCTGCTCGGCGTCAGTAAGTCCTTCAATCGTTGACGCTCTCCGCAGTTCTATTCTGTTGTACTCAGGCACGGAGCCCGTAAAATAATAAAATCCGTCCGTATGCTTTAATACCCAAGGATCAGCACGCTGCTCTATTAACGGATTACGCAGCTGCTTCTGCGACTGCCCGAATGGTTCTGTTCTCATCATTTCTCTCAATCCTCCAGCCAAAGATTCTATATATTTGAGACATTCAATTGCATCCATGACTCTATTTACATATAGGTAAACTCTTATAATATTATTTGTAAATCCAACTATTTACATATAAAATAAATGGATCATGCCCTTTTATTTAGTCCGTACATGACCGAAAACGTATGCAGTATCCATCATGTCATTGCTTCAATAAAGCTATCCAGATAATCATTTTGTATCGTTAAATAAGTTGAGCGGAGTGAAAGCATGAAAATCGATATATCAGATACGCATTTACCTATCTATGAGGCATTAGCCAGCGATGTAAGACTGAAAATTATTCAACTGCTTGCCCAGCAGGAAATGAACATCAAGGATCTCGCGCAAGCACTCGAGTTAAGCAGCCCCATCATGACGATGCATGTAAAAAAGCTGGAGAAGGCCGGATTAATCAGCTCTGAGATGGTTTCCAGCAGCGGCGGAACCAAAAAAATGTGCAAGCTCATCACCGACAGCATTGAAATCGATTTCCCTTCCAGAAGACGCCCGGCGCTGCGTTCCTATCACGAATCTATCGTTTCCGTCGGTCATTACACCGACTTTGAAGTGGAACCCACCTGTGGCCTCGCATCAACCATGAAGGTGATCGGGATGTTCGACGAGCCGCGTTTTTTCTTGGATACGGAACGTATCAATGCCAAAATATTATGGTTCAGCAGCGGCTTCATTGAATACAAAATTGCCAACTTCCTCTTGAGAAGCGAAAACCCTACCGAGCTCGAAATTTCATTCGAAATATCGTCAGAAGCCCCCTTTGCCAATGAGAATTGGCCGTCCGACATTTCCTTTTACTTAAATGGCATCAAAATCGGCATATGGACAAGCCCGGGCGACTTCGGCGGTAAGCGCGGGAAGTATACGCCTGATTGGTGGTGGGACGAAATCAATCAATATGGCCTGCTTAAGGTGCTGAAAATTACGCCAAACGGAACATTTATCGACGGCCAGCAAATATCCAACGTGACCCTTGATGATGTCAATATACTAAGCAAGCAATGGAAATTCCGCATAGCGGTAGAGGAAGACGCAGAGAATGTAGGCGGCGTCACCTTATTCGGCTCCGGCTTCGGCAACTATAACCAAGACATCGTCTTCAAGCTTTATTATGAAAGGAACGAGTAGAGCCAGCGGCGCAAGCCGCTGACGCTCCCTCTCTCTTATACTGCGTGATTATCAGCCTGTAGATCGTAACCGGCGCCGCCACTATCTATTCACCCGCGATACCGGAACGCTCAACGCTTTCTACGAAGTAGCGCTGCGTGAACATGTACAGGATTAGCACGGGCAGGATCGTGAGCATGACGCCGGCCATAACTTGGTTTTGCAGCGTTGGCGCCATGCCAAGCGTGCCTGACGATACCGAGCTGGACGCCTGCTGAAGATCCAGATTCGCATTGCCGTTGAAGAAAGCCATATTTTGCGCCAGGTTGAAATACTCTGGAACGAGCAAATACATATTGGGCTCAAACAGATCATTCCAGTGCCAGACGACCGAGAACAAGAACACGACCAGCATGGCAGGCTTGGCTAGCGGGAACATGATCATCCAGTACGTCCGGAATGCGCCCGCACCGTCAATTCTCGCCGCTTCCTCCAGCACGTTCGGGAGCGTGCGGTAAAATTGAATAAAGATGAGCACAAACAAGGAGCCCTTTAGCCCATGACCGAGCAGCGCCGGTACGACAAACGGCAAATGCGTATTTACCCAGCCCAAATCGAGGAAAAAGGTAAAGAGCGGCACGACGATCGTCTGCGGCGGTACCAGAAACGTAAAGACAACCATCGCTAGGAACAGCGCTTGACCCGGGAAGCGGTAACGCGCGAAGCCGTATCCGACAATCGAACAGCTAATGACTTGCAGAATCGCGCTGCCGAACGAAATGATTGAGCTATTTAGCAGTCCCGGCCAAAAATTGATTTCCTCAAGCGCGATGGAATAGTTCGTTAAGCTGAACTGCTTCGGAATCCACTGAATCGTAGCATCCGCCACGTCCTCCGCCCGCATGAGGGATTTCGATACCATATACAGCAACGGATAGACGAATACGAACGCCAAGCTAAGAATGACTAAATAGTAGAAGAACGTTCCGATTATGCCGCGTCCGCGCTTCATCCACGTTACCTTCCAGACCGTTTCCGCTTTGTCTTGAAGACCCGCATATTTTTCGGTCATACTTGGTGAACTCATGCCCTCTACCCCCTACCTTCAGTCGCTGATAAGCTTTTGCGGAAAATGAAGAACACGACCGCCAGCACGACCGAAATCACAATAAAGTAAATCCAGCCCATTGCAGAGCCGTAAGCGTAATTATTCGTTTTAAATACGTTGTTCATAATGTGATTCATAATTTGATTATCCGTTTTGGTGAACGAGTTCACGACGCTATAAAGCGTATTAACGAACATCATCGGCATAATCATCGGGAACGTAATTTTCCAGAAGCTTTCCCATTTCGTCGCCCCGTCGCATTTTGCCGCTTCGTAAAGCGCAGGGGAAATCGTCTGCAAGCCGGCAATAAAAATCAAGATTTGCACGCCCGAATCCCACATGACGAGCGTAAGCGAATCCGCATACTGGAGAAGCGGCTCCAAGATGCTGTCCGGAATGAACGCGTTAAGCTTGCCGTAAAGGTCATATTGATAGAAGATCGGGAGCTGGGCGGCGCCCTGCTCCAGCAATTCCCTTAAAATCGCGCCGGACGCGATAATGACCGGCAGGAAGAAAATCCCGCGGAACAGCGTGCGTCCGCGAAACTGACGGTTAAGCAGCAGGGCGCTGAACATCGCAAATATAAGAATGAGCGGCACCTGCGACAGCATCGTCGTTACGGTGCTTTGCAGCAGCGGAACAAAATCAATGTCTGTCGTAAAGGCTGCGCGGTAATGGGTTAATCCCGTATACGACGCCTTTAAGCCTTCCTTCGTAACCTCCAAATTGTTGAGCGAATAATAAAGGGACTTGCCGAGCGGAATGACCATGAACAGCAAGAAGCCGACGATCCAAATGGAAATGAACGAATAGCCTTCAAAGATGTGACGGCCTCTCATCGAGAGTCCTAATTTTTTGCCCATGCTCATTTCCCTCCGTTCTGCATGAGATAGCCTGCTGCTGGAATAGAAACGCCGTCAACCGTCACCGGCAGCGCGCCGTAATTGACGATAACCTTCGTTCCGTTCGCATAAGTCGTCCTGTACACGCTGCTGTCCAGCTTCTCATGATCGGCAATCGCTTGATTCGAGATCGCCTGATAGATTTGCTCTATCTCCTTGTATTGTTCAGCGGCCTCATCGATCCACGTCGTATATTGCGAGCTCCAGAGCCGGTCCTCCATCGTCCGCTGAAGCTTCGCCGTCGGCTCATACGTCAGCTCAAGGCTTGGCAGCGCGCCGAACTCCACCATCCGAAGCAGCTCGTTCTGCGCATCGTTTCGCAAATTAATAGGGTTAGCCGCGTAAGGCACTAGTCCGCGCACCGCGATCTGATAGAAAGGAACGGTCTCGTCATTGTAAATAAAATGGCTGGAATCCATCGGCGCCCCGCTTATGCCGTCTATATGTCCGAGCATATAAGCAAAGCCGTAATCGACAGACGCTCCTCCGGCAGCCTCCCGAATCGCATCGGCGGCCTTCACCCAAGCCGCTGCCGTATCGCCGCGCGCAGTAAGCGACTTCGGATCGATATCGGAGTAGAGCGTGTCTCCCCAATAAGCTAGATGAACGCCGGAAATGCCCAGCTTCGCGTAGTCCTTCAGCTCTTTGTTCAGATGCTTGCCAATGACGCGATCCGGCTTCATCCAATAATAGAGCCGGCTATCGTTATTCCATCTGCTGCCGATATAATAATCAGTGCTCGGAGCGACTTCGCGGTCCATTCCGCGAATAGCGTCTTTATTCTTCTTCATGCCGCCGCTCCCCGAGAATGCGCGGGCATAATTCGCTTCCAGATAAAGCGATACGCCTTTATTGGCGGCATACGCGGCCAGTTCCTTCAGCTCCTTCGCCCCGCCCAGCTTCTTCTCGACAGGGAAGTGATCGGGCTGATCGCCGTACAAGCCGTCATCCGACCATCCGGAAAACGTAAGCTCCAAATTCGCGATCCCTTTCTGCTGGAAGGCGTCGATGATTTCACGCGCCTGCTCGAACGTTGTCAGCGAAATAAACGTATCGCCAAGCACCTCATCGCGCAGAATGCCGCCGAGCAGCTTCACCTTTACAGGAACCGCCGTTTGTTCCACCGGCTTAACGTCCTGATCTTCTTGCAAATATTTGCCGTACGCCTGCGCCATGCCGACGTAACCGGCTTGCTTATCCTGCAGCAGCACATAATGCGTCTGTCTGTCGCCTTTGATCCAGTTGCCCTGGAAAAATGGTATTTCACCCGATGTTCCGATAAAAATAACATCGCTCCAGCGATATACGAATTCCGCAGACGTCCGGTAATACGAGATCGCGCGAATGCCTGATGGCGTTCCGTTGATCTTCGCATCGTACTGCCCCTTCGTTACGATCCCCAGTGAAGCGACCCCATCTCGGTAATTGCCGAATACAGGCAGCGCGACCTTCTCTTTCGGCGCGAGCTTCTGTCTCCACATCTGATCGATGTTCTCATGCGACTGCGTGACGTAAGCGGGATCTGCGCCGTAAATCATTTCCGAATAGCCGGCAAAAAATTGCGGATGCTTCTCGCTGTATTTCATCAGCGCGCCCGAGCCGTCCGGCAGGAAAATCGCGCCGTTCTCCGTATCCGCTGCGGCATTCCAGAATGGCAGCGGTTCAATGCTCACGAACTTTGCTTTTCCGGATTCTTTAATAGAAGCCTCCGGAATCGTTAATTCGAAGCCGTCCTGGGCCAAGCGGTATTCAATCGCAAACTCAAGCTTCTCCTTGACAAATTGGAAGGTCACCTTCGCTCCGCCGTCGATCGTCTCGATCTTCAGCTTGTTTACCTTCTCCTTCGTCAAATACGTTTGAACGGTATCCGAGCCCTCCGTATATTTCACGTGAACGGCCGCATCCATAAACTTCTTATTATTAGGCATCGTCGTCCGGGGCAGCTGCGGCGTACCGAGCCATTCCTTATTGGTGTGCTTATCAACGAGGCGAATATTGCCTGTTTTCTCATCGATATACATTTTGTAGCTATCGTTTTCCGCAATCTGCTTTGTTGCAGTCACGGGATAGCGCTTCACTTCGCCCTGGGAGGCGGGTACCACTGTTTCCGTCACAGCCACATCTAGCGGAGCATCTTCAACAGCGGATGTATCCGCAACTGCTGCGGAATCCGAATCCGCGTTGACTGCAGCCGTATCCTGAGCGCTCTTGCCTGCATCTTCCTCCGCTTGAACCTGGATATCGCCTTCCGCGGTCCCGAAGTGAGGGAATATGCTGACAACGAGCAGCAATGCCGCGATAATAAGCCATTTTCGTTGTTTCCTCATCTCGTTCACCTACCTTCGGAAGTTTATTTCTTTGAACATGTCCACTACAAAGTTAATAAGCTGATTGACTAAGCCAAACATCAGAATGCCGATAAACCAGATGATCAATATGCCAACGATGCTCAGTACCGTAATCCAAACCATTTTTACCAGCTCGAAATCGTGAACGATTCTTACCTTCAGCAGGAGCAGCCAACCGACCCAATAGAGGGTGAAATTGATAAGGAATGAATAAATCGAGCTTTCATCCAGCGCCAAAATATTCGTTAACAGCGTGATCGGAATATTGAAGATGGCATACGGCACCAGCGCAAACGCGCTGCCGACGAACACTTCCTTAAACTTCCCTTCTCCCTCAAGAATCGCGCTTACGCCCCAATTTGACACCGTCCAGGTTAGCCATGGCACAACGATCCAAATCAACTCATGCACGAAAGAAATCTCATAGATTTCTCTCGTCTCGAAGGCGTAACCCGTAATTAGAATCGCAATCATTCTAGCGATATAAGCGAGTGCGACTATAAACAACGCTTGCCTCCATTTAATGCGTCCCGGTTCCTGGATGTCGTGGTAAAAATCAATCGGGTGCACAAGCACTTGCCGCATCATTTTAAACGTGGCGATCATGGGGCACCCCTCCCTTCATTCGAGCCGCATTAGACGTATTGCGGTCTGTCAGCATCGCGTTCACCTTTCGCCATAGGAAAGGAATGACGTAACGCAAAGTTATAATCAGCACTATGATTCCTAGACATATTGGGGCAAAATGCTCCCTGAAATATTCCTTCCGATATTCCTTGAACGCAACCGAATAATCGAAGCGCGATCTTGCCAGCTCAAAATAAGTCATCGCATCCTTATAGTTTTCCGCTTTATAGAGCGATTTGCCGATAGCGAGATAGGCTAGATCGAAGTTGGCATTCAACTGCAGCACCTCGTTCCACATCCCCTCCGCTTCCTTATAGCGTCCGTCGACGAATAACCGCGAAGCGTCATGCACCAGTTCGGCAAACGGCGTCGTACGGAACAGATCGATGCGATTGCGCCCTTTGTCCACCACATACACCGTGCCGTCCTGCGACTGCGCCAGGCTGGAAGGCGTGACGAACAAGCCATTCTGATCCCCGAGCCCTCCGAACACGAACAAGAAATTACCAAGCTTGTCGTACTGATAAACCTTGCTCGATTGCAAATCCAGCGCTGTGATAACGCCGTCCTTGTCTACGGCCAAATCAAGAAACGACGGCACCTCGAACGGACCGGCATCGAAGCGTCCGCCGTACCTCTTCGGAACAACGTTGAGCGTATCGACGCCTACGGGCGATAACCGCTTCAATTGATTCATTTCCGTTCCGAGCGTCGTCGTGTAGATGAAGCCTTCCGCGTCCTGCACCGCATTGGAGAACTCGAGCGGCTTCGCAACGGACAGCTTCGCCTTCTGCTCATCGGTCGCTACGAGCTTAACGAACAGCCTGCTCCAGCTAAAACCGACGTGGTTAGCTCCATAGAAGCCTTTGAATTGACCGTTCGGATCAATTTGAATGAGGCCCTGCGTATTGCCGTCGCTCACGACAAACATGTAATTGCGCTTGTCGACGAGCAGCTTCGACGGGGAATACGAGAAGGTCGCGCCAAGCAGCGGGCTTTCAGGCTTGCCGAACTGCTTTACGAATTTGCCCTTTTTATCAAAAATAGCGATTCGTTGATTTTTAGTATCGGCGACAAAGACGGTTCCGTCCTGCTTCACATAAACGCCCTTCGGCTCGTTCAGCATGCCGTCGCCTTCCGCGTCCCCGATGATATTCAGCAACTTATGATCCGTATCCAAATGCACGACCCGGCTGTTTCCGGTGTCGACGACGTAAATCGTTCCGTCATCAGCCAGAAAAATATCTTCAGGCGCGTTGAACGGCCCCGAGGACAGGTTGTAGCCGTCGATCGAGCTCTCGTACATGTACCCGTTAATCGAATGCACGTCTTCGCCCAGCTTATTCCTCGTATATCCCTCATAAGGAGAAGCCGCGAACGTTTGAACCGGCAGAGCTGTAACTAGCATCAGTAAAGCGATAGCCGTACTGACAACGAATCGGAATATCGTAACCTGCTTCATCCCGGCAGTCCTCCTACTCTTTCAGACCTGAATGCGCCATCGTTTGCAGCACCAGGCGCTGCGTTACGATAAAGACGATAATCGTCGGCACAATCATCAATAAGCTGGCGGCAGCGAGTGTGCCGACACGCGCTACGACGCCATATCCGCCGCTTAACGTCTGGATCGCCAGCGGCAGCGATTTCATATCCTGATCGGTCGTATACACCATGGCCGGATACGGATCGTTCCAAGCGGATATAAAGCTGAATAAGGCAAAGGTTGCAAGGGCCGGCTTCAGCATAGGCATAACGACGACCCAGAACACCTTCCATTCCGAAGCGCCGTCCATGCGCGCCGCCTCGAGCAAAGCGTCCGGAATTTGACGTAAAAACTGCGTCATCAGGAACATGCCGACCGGAGCGGCCAAATAAGGCAATATCATCGCCCAGTACGTATTGATAAGGCCGATTTTGCTGATGAGCAAATATTGCGGAATTTGGACGACCATCGGCGAGAACATAATCGCGAGCACGACCATATTGAAAATCGCGCTGCGGAAAGGCATGTTATGCTTCGCAAGCGGATAAGCCGCCATGGCCGACACGATGATTCCGAATACGACGATGCAGGAGCTGACAAGCAAGCTGTTAAAAATAAAGCGTGAAAACGGTACGCTCGTCGTTCCCGTTATGAGCAATAGATCGCGAAAATTGATCAACGTCGGATTGTTCACGAAAAACCGCGGCGGAAACAGGAACAGCTCGCTTGTCGGTTTAAAGGCGGTGGACACCATGTAAACGAGAGGTGCAAGCATCAAAAGACCGAACAACGTTAGAAATAGATAAAGGAAATAGCCTCCCCAATCCTTTCTGCCTTTCACTGCGCCAGTCATATCGGTTCAGTCCTTTCCTAGCCAATTGAATATGAGACGGTTCAGTCCGATCATCATGACGAACAGCACAACCGCGATTGCCGCGGCGTAGCCCATCTCAAACTTGATAAAGGCGTAATCGAATAAATGCGTCAAAATCGTATGGCCCGCATAAAGCGGACTCGGCAACCCGACGAGCTGCACGCTGACATCGAATACGGTCAGTGAGCTAACGACCTGGAGCACCGCACCGAACAGCAATTGCGGCTTAACCGATGGAACCGTAATATAAATGAGCTGCTGCCATCTATATTTGATTCCGTCAATTTCCCCTGCTTCATACAGATCCTTAGGTACGTTTTGAAGACCGGCAAGAAAGGCAAGAAAGCCTACCCCCATGGACATCCAAAGCGAGACGATAATGATGACGGGCACGATCGAATGAATATTTTGCAAAAATAAATAAGGCTCATCGATAATGCCAAGCTTAGCCGCAAAGTAGTTAAGCAAGCCCTTGCGGTCGCCCGCAAACAGGTAGAGCCAAACAACCGACATCGCCGTCGCGCTCGTTATCGAAGGCGTATAGTAGCAAAGCGTATAGAAAAAGCGGTATTTTTGCGGAATTTGGCTAATGAGCCAAGCCAGCAGAAACGCCATTACATAGCCGACAGGCCCCGTAATGAACGCGAATTTCAACGTTATGCCGATCGCCTTAAGGAAGATGTCGTCATCGACGAACAAGAGCCTGTAATTGGACAGGCCGATAAATTTTGGCGTCTCCAAGATGTTGTAATACGTGAAGCTGAGTACAACTGATGTTACGACCGGTACGATCGTAAACAGCGTGAACAGGATAAGAAAAGGGGCGAGAAACAGGTACGAAACCCTGTTTCTCTTCATTTCCTGCCAAAGCAAGGACAATTTTCCCGGTTCACGGAGGCGCTCCGCAGCCGGTGTGGCTACGGTTACCGCCTGATCTGCGTTCATTTTCACGGACTGTCGCCTCCTTTTGAAGCTGCCTGTTCGGTAGTTTCGTCGTTCAATCCAAATTCCTCGCGCTTCTTGCGCAATTCCTTATCGATTTCCTTAACGCCTTCCTCCACCGCTTCACGCGGTATTTTGCCGTTCAATACAATTTGGTTCCATATATTCGCGATATGCCTTGTCGTGTAGTAGCCGCCGATTACAACCTCGCGCTCCTTGAACCATTCCCACTGCTCGAGAATGGCATCGATATCGGAGGACTGCCAAGGCATACGCGTCAGCGCCTCAATATTAGCCGTATTCCAGCGCGCCTCAACGCCAAGCAGCGCTTCGAGCTCGGAGCCGAATCGTTCCTGCGTATCGGCGCTCGTCCACCATTTCAGAAACTCCCACGACTCTTCCTTCATATCGGTGTCTTTGAAAATCATGCCCGTTTGTGCAATGCCTCCGGTTGAACGGTTAATTTGCCCGTCCTTCTGCTGAATGCCCGGCATCGGCTTCATGCCCCACCAGCCGGTAAGTTCCGGCGCCGCAGTCGACAGCAGCACGTAGGTGGAGTAATCCGCCACTCCGATCGGCATTTCGCCGGAACGGAAACGGTTGTAGAAATCGGCCTGCTTCGAAATTTTGAAGTTCGTGAACAGACCCGTCCACAGCTTGAACGCCTGCATCGCCTCCGGCGCATCGAGGTTGGAGTATTTGCCGTTTTCACGGTAGAACTCGCTGTTCTGCTGGAACAGGAACGGCGCGAATTCATTGATTGCTTGCGCCGGATTATTCGGAGCATGCGGGTAGAAGAAGTCCATCCCGTTTTGCTGCAAAATCGGAATGAGGTCCATCACTTCCTGCCATGTATCCGGAATTTGATCCTCCGTTATGCCCAGCTGCTGCATAATATCCTTGCGGTAGAACAACATATTGAAGTTTTGATTTTCCGGGAGAGCATAGCTGCCGCCGTCGTACTTGTAAGGAATGAGCGCGCCTGGCCTGAAGCGTGCGGCTACATCGTCGTAATCGTCGAACTCTTCCAAGTTAATAAGCCCGTTCCGGACTGCGTAATCAATCGGAATTTCGCCCTCTACGCCGAGCGCGACATCCGGTGCGACACCGGCCGTGCTGGCAAGCAGCAGCACCTGCATTTGCTGCGCCGGAATGACGTTAATGTTCACCTTAATGCCCGTTTCTGTCGTGAAATCCTCGTCAATCATTTGCTTAATGATATCGACCCAGTCACGGCCTCTGGCTACCCATACGTCGAGCACCTTCTCGTCCTCATAGACGTTGCCGATGCCGCCGTAATTTTTCGTGAAGGAGCTCGTAAAGTCGTAAAGCATCGTGCCTGTTCTGGCTATCCAGCCCGCAGCCGGAGCCGGCCAAGCGGTATCCGGCGATTTAATGATCAGATAGTCGAGCAGCAGGCTCTGCTTGCTCAGCCCGTTCACCCATGTCCCGAGCGACGCCTGCAAATCGTTGAATTGCCTCATGCGTCCCGGAATGGAAGCCGTGTCTTTAGACAGGCTGAGAATCACATCGCGCGCCTCGTAAAGCGTGCTTACCTCCGAGCTGCCTTCGTCGACGCCGAGCGCATACAATCCCTTGATCGCATCATCGAAGCTCTTTGCCATAAGCTGCAGGCGCGGCACGAGGCTCGCAATATTTTGCTCCAAGCGCCAGTCGCCGTTCGGATCGGGATTCGTTCCCGTTACTTGAATTACCTCCCGGCCGAGCAGAGACATTTTGCGCGTCGTATCGGTAATCGTCTCAAGCATCCGCCCGAGCGCACCGACCTGCACTTCCATTCGAATCGTATGCTTGCCCTTCTCCAAATAATAGAGATAAGGCTCTTTACTCTCACTGTCGCCGCCGAATTTCGAAATTTGGAACTCGGGCTTATAAGGGAAAGAGATTTCATTCATTTCTTTAAAAGGCAGCTTGCCGTCGATCGTTACCGTACGCTGAGTCGGCATGCCGTTCAGAAACCATTGTCCATAACGGGCTCCGATTTCATACAAGCCGCTCTCAGGCACCGTGGCTTCCCACTCGGCCCACTGCCCTCCAGTCCGCCAGCTTGCGCCGCCGAAAGTATTAAGGACGATCGAATCTTTATTGAACGGCTCCGTTGCCGGCTCGCGATCCTCGATACGCTTCAATGTCGGATCGGACTTCAAGGTCGACAGCTCCGCCTGCACCTTAATGAGCTGGCCTTCCGTCTTCTTATAGCCCTTCTGCCCGTAGGTGCTGGCGACCTCCGCATAAGTCTGCACCTGCTTCGGCGAGTAAATATCAATTTTCCCGATTGCTGCCGGCTCGCGCACCGCTTGAAGGCGCAGCGTATGCTTGCCCTTCGTCACATAGAAGCGAAACGGTTCGTAGGTCTTGCCTTCCGAATCGCGGAACTCCCGGTATTGCCAGCCTGCCGTCTCTTCCCTGCGCGGATTGAATTCATTGCCTTGGTTGTCGAACCAAGGCTCGCCGGCTTCCTTCCACATCCTCTGGAATTCCAGCTTTTTCGCCTGGTAAAACGGATATTTCCCATCAATTTGCACGCTTCGAACGATGGATGAGCGTTTGCCCTCCATCGCATAATAGCTCATCCCCATTTGATAATAGCCATCCTGCGGCACCTCAAAGGCATAATCCGCCCAGCTATCCTCTTCGATAAGCGCAAGCATTTGGCCCGCTTGGCCGCCGAGGCCGGATTGTATGCTTGTCCCCGACTCACTGACCGTCAAATAATCAGTGGAGGAAAGAGTGACTCTGAAATCGGCCGTATCCGCAGCGCCCTGCTCGTTCCAGCTGTCTACATATTTATTAAAAGACGGCTCCAGCTTGCTGCTGGCGTCTTCGCCTTCCAAAATTGACGATTCATCGATTGCTGCATTCACCGTAATTCCAGCCATTGCATCATCGTTGTAGCCTCGTGAATTATTCCACCACATAAAGAAACAGACCAATGCGGCAATAACAGCCACTGTTACCTTATACTTGTTTAGCCAACGAATCACCAAGGAGCACCCCCTTGCCATACTAGCGTAAACGGCTAACGTCATCCTCTGGAGGCGTTGCTATCGTTTCGCGATGAAATTTAAATTTGGTTGAGTTAAAATGCCGAATCATCCTTCGCGGGAAGGATGATTCGAACAATCAGACGCGGTCAATACGACAGAAGCTATAGCTTACTGCTGAAGCTCTTTGATCAATTTTTCCTTTTCGGCCTTCAGCTTGTTCTCAACGTTTTCTTGCGTTTGCTGAATAGCCGTTTTCGAGTCGATGTTTTTATCAAGCGCCTTGAGAACGCCTTCAACCCACAGCGGCCATGCCATACCGTCAAGACGTGTATAACGTCTTATAGGAATTAAGCCGGCCAGCTCACTGTATAACCTGAAATCCTCTTGGTCGCCGAGATATGGATTCGTATGAGCGAGGTACCATTCTTGACTTGTAATATGCTTATAATCCGGTTGAATGGATTCCCCGATCCATAGCTTCCATGCTGCTTCGGACGTCGTCATAAACTCTACGAATGCCCATGACGCGTCTTTGTTCGCGCTTTGCGAAGGGATAACGAACGTCGATCCGCCCATACCTACATTAAGACCGAAAGGCATCGTTGTCGCTCTCCATTTGCCCGATTGATCCGGGAAGTTCTCTGCCAGAGCGCGCGCGGCCCAATTTCCGGCTACGAACATCGGGGATTCGCCTTTTTTCACGCGCTGCTTGCCTTTATCGCTGAGAATGCCATCATGCGGAGCAATTTTCAGCTGATTAACCTGCTTGGAAATATCAAGGAATTTCACGAATTCGTCTGTGTTGCGAACCCAGTTCATTTCGTCGTCATAGTAGCCATACGAATCTCCCAGCCAGTGAACCGGTGAATCGCGCCATTCCAATGCATACTTGCCGTTTGCTTTCAAAGTTTGGGCAAGCGTGAAGAAGTTTTCCGGTTCTTGAATGTATTCACCAAGCTCAGCAGGATCGGAAGGCAAGCCAAGCTCTTCAAAAATATCAGCGCGGTAGTAAGTCACACCAGGTGTAATATCCCACGGCATACCGAGCAATTTGCTGCCGTCAATCGAAGACCAACGGTTCCAGTTGTACTCCGATACAAGAGTTTGATATTTGCCGGCGTCATATTGCGGTTGAAGCAAATCTTCAAGCACGTTTCCTGTGCTGTAGCGAGGGAATTGACCTTGCTCGACGAGCGCGACATCCGGTGCTCCTTTGCCTGCTGCCAAAGTCGTTTGCAGCTTGTCATGCAAATCGCCAAACGGCACAAAGATCGTTTTCAGCTTAATGTTCGGATACGCTTCGTTAAATGCTTTTTGAAGAGCCGCATCATTCTTTTTATTGTCTAGAAATGTCCAGAACGTAACTTCACCGGAAATCGATGGATCAACGGTCGATTTGGCAACTCCGCCATCGGTCTCTGCATTTTCCGCTGCCGGCTCGTTTGCCGCCGCATTAGTGTTTCCTTCCGCGTTCGCCGGCGTGTTTCCTTGTGCGTTATTGACGGTATTCGTTCCCGCACCGCTGGAGCATGCGGTAATGAGCATAATGAGAGCCAACATAAAAATGAATGTGCTTGCAATCTTTTTCATCTATAAATCCTCCCTTGTTTTTTAAAATAAAGCGTTTACATTTCATCTCTTAACCGATATAGTCATTAGTACCTCACACTATTTATTGTGAAGGCTATAATAACCATGTTTAATACAATTATTAATCAGTACAATCTGCTTAAACGAAGCAATTACTCATTCTTCTTGTCTATCATGCTGTTATGACTCCCTTTTGTTAGCAGCATCATTAAACGAAAACGGTTCACGCAGTGCCTTGCCCGCAAAACGCCCGTTTTACCCACAACATAAACAGCGTAGAAGTGCAACAACTTTGCATGCTTATATTGTAATAAATTTATTAACCGTTAAGCGCGGAATAGAATTAGCTCCTTAAAATACCGCATCCTTAATCGGTTTATGCTTCACCCCCATACGAAATAACAATTATGTTAATCGATTAATGACTTTGTTACATCATTAGTTTAACACGTATTTTCAGGTTTTCAAGCCCTAAAATTGCTTTCTTGCAATATTTCTGGAAAGCGCTTTCTCGCATTAGCGGCATAAATGTTGAAAAACCGCATAACAGCAGGTATTTCATCAGCTTTTCCCCCTAAAAAAAAAGCAAAAAAAATCACCCTGAAGAGGGTGATTAATATTTTTATAAATGATATTAGCAGACCCATACTTGATCCCCAGTTACTCTACCTCGACAGTGAACGGAACGATAAACGTTTTATCTCCACGCTGAAATTGACCCCATATTTTATACAAGCCCGGCTCTGGAAAACTTGTCGAAAACTCGGCGGTTGGCCCGCTTTCGTTGCCTTCCTTCGGATGAACATGCAGATAACGGCTCAATTCCTCGTTCAAAATAACGACATGTCCGATGGCTCCTAAGTACGGCTGCAGATCGGTGATCGGCTTTTTCGTCTTAGCATCGCTAAACGTAAAGGTTAAATCCGTCTCCTCCCCCGCCTTAAAGGAGGATACCTCTAACGAGGCAGCGACGCCGTCAACGGCTTTCATGAGCGATGCATCCTTCTTCAGTGGCTCTGCTGCTTGCTTCGCGCCGGATACTTTCAAGCTGGACGTTACCGTCATCTGCGAGTAGCCTGTCGGAATAAAATCCGCAAATAGCTTATACGCTCCGCTCTTAACGAATGAGGCTTCCACCTCAAATTTCCCTTTGCCCGCATACTCCGGATGAATATGGCTGAATTCCGTCATATCCTCGCTTACAACGATTAGATGCATCAGCTTCTCATGATTAACATCGTATTTCTCGATCGGCTTTCCGGCAGCATCATTAAGAAATAGCTCGATTTTCGTCTTTTCACCCGGCTTAGGGCTCTCCGGCGAATATCGCCATTCCAGCTTCACATTCGCCTGTGACATATCCTCGGAGTCAGCCTGACCGCCATGCCCGCTATGATTTTCCGCTGATTCTTCATTGCCGGCAGTATCATTCGCAGAATGTCCGCTATGCTCATTAGCCGCAGCCTCCGTTTCACGAGGCGCAGCATGCTGCGCATGCTCGTCATTTGCGGCGCTGCCGCAGCCTGCGGCTAGCAAGCTCAGTACGATTAAAAATGCAGCGGCAGAGCGCTTGCGATACTTTGACAGGTTTCCCTTTAACTTAAACATATAAATTCATCTCATCCTTTACAGTCTAAGCGCATTCAGTACTACGGATACCGAGCTTAACGCCATCGCAGCTCCCACCAGCCAAGGGGCAAGGAAGCCGGCAGCGGCAATCGGTATGCCAATCACATTGTACGCGAGCGCCCAGAATAAATTTTGTCCTCTTGATTAGACAACGTCATAGCCTTGATCTTCGATTGCCGCTTTGACAGCCTCGATCGTTACCTTCGTCTCATCAAACTCAACCGATACCTTCTTGCCCGCCAAATCCACCTTGCCCACTGCACCCGCGCTGCCGACTGCTTTCTCAACCGCACTGACGCAATGTCCGCAGGTCATGCCCTCTACCTTCAATACTGTGTTTGCCATTATATAATTCCCCTCTCCTCTATTTCATTAGTTTGTTAACGGTAACCAGCAATTCATCGATAACTTCGCTTTCGCCCGCTTGAATCCGTTCGATCACACAGCTCTTCAAATGGCCCTCCAGCAGCAGCTTGCCGACGCTGTTCAGAGCGGATTGTGCCGCGGCGATCTGATTAAGCACGTCATCGCAATACGTATCCTTCTCGATCATCGCCTTCACGCCTCTAATTTGCCCTTCAATCCGGTTGAGACGCTTCGTTAAATTGTCCTTCATTTGCTCCGAATGGTGACTCTTTCGCGGACCAATCGAATCACAGCAGTCAGCTGAAGCATGCGATTGCTCATTAGCCCCATTGTTTAACGTACGGTTATCCATCCTACATACCTCCAGGGGGTATAAGCTTATGAATTCATTCTAGCATACCCCCACAGGGTATGTAAATAGTCTTTTTTATTTTGTTTTTGCAGCCCTGTCTAGCCACTTTTATTATGGAAGGCAATATGCTACGATCCTCGTAAACAATAGTAAACCACACCTAGCCGGAGGAATGACAGCTTATGGATTATTATGCACATGTCAAATGGTTCACAGACGTCGTCGCGGAGAAAGAATCGATAGCTGCCGTGCTATCTCCCTTTTTCATGACTCTCGCTCTATTCGTGGCCGTTCTGCTCGCGGTACTGACCCAGCTTTTGCCCGCAATATCCATGTCGAAGCTGTCCACCCGAATCGATAGCGAGCTCGATAAGCTCAGGAAATACTCGTTGCCTGTTCTCAAATACGGCACGGCGGCAGCGCTGCTCATTCAAGCCGCGTCCGGAACGCGTTTTGCGCTTGAATTCGAGCTTGCGGACGGCTGGCAAACCGTTCTTATGTGGACCGCAATCGTGCTTCTGCTTATTCCGCAGCACTATGCGACTAAGATCGGCGCGCTTGCAATGCTGGTCGTATTTATCGATACAAGCGTCGAAGCCGGGCTATTCCATATGCTTGATTACGGCTTTTACCTTGCCATTATCGGCGTCCTGCTGCTTGAGAGAACCAAGGAATCCAGGTGGAGCTTTCCGCTGCTATATTTGGGAACCGGGCTATCTCTCTGCTGGGTAGCCGTCGAAAAATGGATTTTCCCGACAATGGCTGAGGATATCATCATTAACCATAATGTGCCGACGTTCGGCATCGAGCCGGCTATATTCATCGTGATGGCCGGCTTTATCGAGTTCGTCGTCGGTTATTTGCTTGTCGTCGGCATTTTGAACCGGTTGCTGTCGGTCGTATTGACGCTCATTTTCATATCTACGACGATGCTGTTCGGCATGATGGAGCTGGTCGGCCATTTTATAATCCACATCGTGCTGATCCTGTTCATCATCGAAGGCGCCAGCTTCTATAAGCCGCCGGTCTCTATGCACCGCACGGTTATCGATCAGATGGTGTTTGTGTCGCTCAACTTTATTTTCGTGCTCGCAACCTTCGTGCTCATTTATTACCGCTTCGCCTAGTTGCTTGGATACCCTTCGAACAGAGAGGATGAACCTTTATTAAAATACCCATTAATTTTGCCCATCGCGGAGCAAGCGGCTGCTGTCCCGAAAATACGCTTGCGGCATTCAAAAAAGCGCTTGAGCTCGGCGCTACAGGCATTGAAACCGATGTTCAGCTGACGAAGGACGGACGCATCATTGTTATTCACGATGAGTCTTTATCGCGAACGACCGGCCTCAGCAAGCTTGTAAAGGATACCGATTACGAAGAGCTTGCCTCACTCGACGCCGGGAGCTGGTACGCTTCGGCCTTCCATGCTGAACGAATACCAACGCTCGAGCAGCTGCTCGAGCTCCTGCAGCCTACCGGCGTCATCCTCAATATTGAGCTCAAAAACGGCGTCATCCTTTTTCCAGGAATCGAGCATAAGGTGATCGAAATGGTTCGCGCTTACCAAATGACGGACCGCGTCATCCTATCCAGCTTCAATCATTACTCGCTCGTGCTGTGCAAGCAATTGGCGCCCGAAATCCGTACCGGCCTGTTGTACATAGAAGGGCTTTATCGTCCTTGGGATTATGCGGCGGCCGTCCAGGCAGACGCGCTGCATGCCTACAAATATGCGGTAACGCCCGAATGGATCGCAGAGGCGTCTGCACGCGGCATCGGCTATCATCCGTTCACCGTTAATGACGCGGACGAGATGGAGCAGCTGCTCGATGCAGGCGCGGCCGGCATCATTACCGATTTTCCGGATCGTCTGGCAGAAGTGCTGACAAGGAGAGGAGTGCAAGCGGAATGAAAAAAACATGGCTGCTCGGGTTCGGTTTTTTCAGCATCAGCATTACATGGGCGCTATACAACGCATTCGTTCCTTTTTTCCTCGAAAAGTTTTTGACGAGCACCGCGCTTATCGGATTTATGATGACGATCGACAATTATTTCGCTTTGTTTTTGCAGCCGTGGATCGGCAGCCGCAGTGACCGCACGAACAGCCGTCTGGGCAAAAGAATGCCTTACCTGCTCATCGGCATGCCGCTCGCTGCTTTGTTTGGAGCACTTATCCCTTGGCATACCAGCTTGCTAACGCTCGTTTTGTTTATGGTGCTCATGAATCTTTCGATGAGCTTATACCGTTCTCCTACCGTTGCGCTTATGCCCGATATCACGAAGGACAGCAAGCGGACGCAAGCGAACGGAATTATCAACTTCATGGGCGGCATCGGCTCCATTATCGCCTTCTCGGGAGGCTCGTTACTATATGAGAAGCATGCTTCTCTCCCGTTTCTGACAACATCCGTCTTGACGCTGATCTGTCTGGTCATTCTCTTGGGTACGATCAAGGAAAAACGGGATGCTATCGCCTACGCGCCGGAAGAGGAGAAGCCAAAAATATCGTTCAAGGGACAATGGAACCGGCCTACGATTTTCCTGCTGGGCGCCATTTTCTTCTGGTTTCTGTCCTATCAAGGCGTTGAAGCCTTCTTCACCTTGTACGGCACAAACCATTTGCATCTAACGGAAGGTCAATCTGCGTTCTCGCTTGCTTTCTTCTCGCTTGCCTTCGTCCTCGCCGCCATTCCGAGCGGTCTGCTCGGCAATCGCTTCGGCAAAAAACGGATCATCGCCATTGGCGTCGTTGGCCTGATCGCGATTTTCGCCGCAATTTCATTCGTCGACGCATTGCTGCCGCTTCGTGCACTGCTATTATTGGGGGGCATATGCTGGGCGATGATCAACATTAACTCCTACCCCTTCATCGTCGCCCTTGGAGACGAGCAAAGCATCGGTACCCGTACGGGCATCTATTATTTGATCTCCTCGCTGGCCGCCATTGCATCTCCTCCGCTGATGGGCGGTTTGATTGATCTGCTCGGTTATTCGGTGCTATTCTACTTCTCATCAGGCGGCATGGTTATCGCCCTGCTCTTCCTGCTCGGAATCCGGGACAGAGGACTTCCGAGAGCAATCGCTGCGCAAAATGGATCAACTAACATTTAAACCGCCCACCCGATTCCACGTATATACGGCCTGTGCGCGGCATGATCACCGGAATAGAGAAAGAAGCTTTCTCTATTCCTTGAGAAGCAGCTCATTTATTGAGAATAGGGAAAAAAATTTACTCTACTTCTCCCATTTCCATCTGTATGCGGCCTGCGCGCGGCATGATCAGGCAGCGTCACAGCGTCATTAAGTTTGTGTAAGTTAGCAGGTATCCCCGTCCGCATGAGCCATAATGGATTTTTTGGGTCTTATTCAGCTCGAATCGGCTTCTGATTCGCCTAAAGCCACTGAATAACTCCGAAATACTCCGCTATTTCAGCCGTTAATGCAAGAATTGCGATTATAGCGCCCCATATTACCGCTATCATTAATACCATAAAAAAACAGACATTCAGGCGGTTCCCCGTCTGAATGTCTGTTTTTACCATTAGTGTATGCTGCCTTTGCTAAATCCGCCGCCCATGACGTCGGATACATGCTCGATGGCAATAAACGCATTCTGATCAATGGATTGCACGATTGCTTTCAGCTTCGCCAGCTCAAGACGGGAAACGACGCAATAAATCATTTGCGTCTCATCCTTCGAATAACCGCCTCGCGCTTGAATCAATGTCGTGGTGCGTCCTAACCGATCGATAATTGCCTGGGAAATTTCCTCGAATTCGCTCGAAATAATCGTCACCGATTTCGACTCGTCGAGACCTTCCACGACGATATCGATTAATTTTATCGCAATATAATAAGTAAACATCGAATACATCGCCGAATCCCATTCAAATACGAAGCCTGCAACGACAAAGATAACGACATTGAATATCATGATGATTTGTCCAACAGGCATGCGCAGCTTCTTCGAAATCAGAATCGACACAATCTCTACGCCATCGAGCGAGCCGCCAAAGCGAATCGTAAGACCGACACCCGCTCCCAGAATAAGACCGCCGAATAAGACCGCCAGCAGCTTCTCCTCCGTGAACGCATCAACATGATGAAGCAATGTCGTTGTCACCGACATGACGATAATGCCGTAAAGCGTCGAGATTGCAAACGTTTTCCCAATTTGCTTATACCCGAGAATGAGAAACGGTACGTTTACGATGAATAAATAAAGTCCGAGCGGAAGCGGTGTTAAGTAAGCGAGCATAATTGAAATCCCGGCAATGCCTCCATCGATTACGTTATTGGGAACGAGAAACAACTCTAAGGAAACGCCCATCAAAACCGAACCGATTGTGATGAATACGAACCTCTTCAAGATTTCTAAAAATGATAGGCTCTTATGTGTCTTTGTCAACAGCTCAACCTCCGTTTTTCCCGATTGTATCCATTGACTTTAGCATAGAAATGGCATTTTTTCAAAAATAGCCGATCTCCAACGGAAAGACAAACCGTATACGCAAGGCCCGTATTCCTCCATCTTAACGGCATCCCCATAACTCAAAAAATGCACACAGCTACTTCTCGGTAAATGGAAACAGCAGCTTCTGCTTATCGCTCTCGTACATGTTTTGCTTCGTAATCACCTCAGACCCTGTATCGATGATCGGCTGTACTTTTCCCCCTGCACTCAGCTCCACCGCTGCTTTAACCGCCAGATAGCCCATATTAAACGGCTTCTGTACGATGGTCGCTTGCAATACTTCCTCCTCAAGATAGGAAATTTCCTCCATCGAATTGTCAAAGCCAATCAGCTTCACGCGCGATACAGCTTGCATCTCTTTAATCGCTCTTGCGGCTCCCACCGCCGTCGGCTCGTTCAAGGCGGCAATGCCTTGCAGAGCCGGTTCATTCCGCAGCAGCTCTACCGCAATTTCATATGCCCGCTCTTCGGAGGCGTCACTATAAAGCGTATCGAGAATTTGAATATCCGAATAGCCGACTAAGCTCTCACGCACCCCGCGCTCTCTTTCCATCGCCGGCGCGGAACCCCGCACGAAATTAATGATAGCAACAGAGCCTCTCTTGTTTTGATCGATCGAATCCATTAATAACCGGCCTGCCTTCTGCCCGCCCGCAAAATTATCCGTTGCGATGAAGCTGGTCGAAATGCCATCTTTGAGAGCCGAGTCGACCGTTATCAGTTTAATGCCTGCAGCCACAATACGCTTCGCGACCGGCACGATCCGATTATAATCAGCCGCCGCCAAAATAATAACTTGAGGCTTATCCGCAATTGCTTGCTCCAACACAGCGATTTGCCCGTCGATATCCGACTCTGTCAGCGCCCCTGCCACCTGCAGCTCTACATCAAATTCCTCGGCTGCCATATTGACGCCCTGCCGCATCACTTCCCAAAACTCAACCTGACGGTCCATCGTTTTCGGCACGAATAAAATATGCGGTTTTTGCGGCTGCAGCTTATGGATACCAGCTTCAGCTGCGAAAGCAATCAAAACGGTCAACAGGGTGACGCACATAACAATAAGTGTCCATTTTCGCAGCATGGCTATTCTCCTTTACCTTCCATTAATTCCGGCATGCGAAGCGTAACCGTTGTTCCTTCATCCAGCTCACTGTCGAAAGACAGTCCGAAACGCTCTCCGAAATTAAGCTGTATGCGATGGTTTACATTTTGTATCCCTAAGCCAGATGTTGACGAATATGCGGCAGGTACGTGCGGCATTCCTTTCGCTAAGCTTGCATTCAGCTTCGCAGCGTCCGTTCCCACGCCGTCGTCTATAACCTGCAGCTCAATGCCATCGCTCACTCGATACCCCTTAATGAGAATGTGACCGGCATCGGCTTTATTTTTAATACCGTGATAAATCGCGTTTTCCACAAGCGGCTGCAGGACAATTTTTATTATTTTGTTTGCCATAATGGTCGGATCGACATCGAAGCTATAGGTAAACTTGTTGCGGTAACGGATGTTCTGAATCGTTAAATAATGCTCAATATGGGCGAGCTCCGCACGGATGGGGATCAACTCCTCCCCCTTGCTTATCGTAGATCGAAGCAGCTTCGATAAGGCTGACGTCATTTTGATGACATCGTCCATCTTATCCATCTCCGCCATCCAAATGATTGAATCAAGCGTATTATACAAAAAATGCGGGTGAATTTGCGCCTGTAACGCCTTCAGCTCACTAATCCGCTTGTCTTCCTGCTCCTGTACGACCTGACTCATCAAATCCTTTATTTTTCCGGTCATCAGATTAAAGGTGCGGGCCAGCTTGCCGATTTCATTCGTGCTCTCAATTTCAATCCTGGCATTAAAATCTCCCTTCTCCACCTTCTTCATATGAACGTCCAGCTTCTTAATCGGCTTCGTCAGCGTAAAGGAAAGCAATACCGAGAACGCAAGGGCAATAATTAAACAAACAGAACCCCACAGCATAGCCGAAAATTGGATTTGCCGTTTGTCGCCAACGAGCTCCTCCGGATAATTTACACCAATGACTCTCCATCCGTATTTAGAGCTGCGTATCGTATATATTTTGTTCGTCCCGTCGCTCTGTGCCTCGAAGGTGCGGTCGCTTGCAAGCTGTAAAATTTGCTCAAGCTGCTCCGATTTCAAGCCGGAGTAAATGAGCTGCTGCTGCGGATGATAAATAAAGTCGCCCTTCGGATCGAGCAGAAATACATAGCCGCGGTTGCCCATATGGATCTGCTTACATAAATCGTTAATGACGTTATAGTTCAAATCGACAAGCAGTACGCCGGTGCTGCCATCCGCTGCAGCCACGGCTTGACGGCTTATGGATACGACCCACCGGTATTCACTCTTATAAATATGCTGCACGCGGGAGGATGAAATGACTGATTGACCCCCAGCTTCTTTCGCCGATTTGTACCAATCCTGATAGAGCAGCTCATTATAGCCCTTCAGATGCGCGCCGCTGCGGTCGGATACAAGTGCGCCATTCGTGCCGATGAATACGATTGAAGCGATATCGTTGCGCGATTCTACGATCGATCGGAAGAAGGTGCTTGTCTGCTTAACGAGCGCCAATCCTTCAGGATCATAGGGGTCCGGCATCCGCATTAATTGCTGCAGCTCTTCATCGCGAAGCGCCAGCTCCGCAATGCTTTCCATATTGCCAATGTAGTTTTGTATGTTCATATTCACTTGTTCAATGAGCTGCGCCGTATAATCGTAGGAGTTGTTTTTGACGGCGTCGGAGGAGAGCAAATACGTATTGACGCTTAGGATAACGGTCGTACAAATAATAAGGCAGGAGAACGCGATCGCGATATTGGTATGAATGCTTTTGAATTGAAATAGGCCGCGTCCTTTCATGGCGAGCTGTTCTCCTTCATCATCGCTTTGTATTCCTTCGGTGTCCTGCCGGTGTTTCGTTTGAAAATGACGCTAAAATATTGTGGATCACTGTATCCGACCCGCTCCGCAATATCGTATGTCTTCAATTGTGTTGATGCGAGCAGCTGCTTGGCCTTATCCAGGCGCACACGCGTCAAATATTCGACAAACGTATCGCCCGTCTGCTGCTTGAATAAGCTGCTGAAATAGCTGAGACTGAGAAAAACATGCTGGCATACTTGATTAAGCGAAAGCTCGGGATCATTGTAATGTTCGTGAATATACGTTATGGCATCCTGAAGCTGCGTATTGTTCACATTCGTTCGGCGATCCGACAGGAACGCAATAACGCTGCGGCACATTTCCTCCAGCCAGCCTTTCATTTGGTCCACGTTCTTAAGCGGCGGTATGCGTGAAAACGGATCTTCGCCGAGCAGCTCCGAATCGTCGAACCCCGCCTGTGCAATGACATTGATGAATGCCGCCATTACGCGGTGCAAGTAGCCGTAGCAACTGCTTGCCGTTGCGCCGGACTGCTTCAATTCCGCAAACCATTCATCCAAAATGGCTGCGGCTTGCGCAGCTTTTGCTGTTTTCAAAGCGGCCATCAGCTTCTTCTCAAACTCATAATAATTCGACGGGCTAAAGCGTTTGCCGAACTCAACGTCCTGGATAGAGATCACGCGTCCGCTGCCGAGCAGAAAACGATAATCAAGCGCCGAGCAAGCCTCTTGATAAGAAGTGCACACCTCTGTCAAAGCAGGATAGACGCGTCCGATTCCAATGGAAACGTCACGTTTCAAATACTTTTGAACCGCTTGTCCCACATGCGCTGCAAGCTTCTGAGCCTTAATAGCTGTATCCTCCACCGAACCCCCGAGCAGCGCCGCTACTTTGTCATCACGTGTTTGGAATACGATTCCGTCATGCTCCTCCTGTATAATCTCTTGAGCGATATTGAACATAGCGAAGCGGAGCAGCTCCTTCGTCCCTGAAGCTATTGTCCCTGGTTGTTCGCCAGCTCCTTCCAAATCGAACAGCATCGTCAAATAAGCAGGCCCCTCCAGCTTTAACTGGAAGTAGCGAAACCTTTCTTCGATATCGTGAAGCGTTATCGGAACGTTAACGAGCTTATCGAGAAACCGCTCGCGCAGCAGCGGAAAGCTTTCATGCAGCCGCTGCCGGAGCGCTGACATATCCTCCATGCGTGCCTGTTCTTCATCCAGCTCCCGCTTCATTTTACATAAAAAATCGGTGAACTCCTGCAAATTGATCGGCTTCAATAAATATTCGTTTACTTTAAGCTTGATCGCCTGCTTCGCATATTCGAAATCCTCATATCCGGTCAGAATGACTATTTTCAGCTCCCGATACATCCCGCTTATTAGCTCGGTAAGTTCCAGCCCGTCCATATAAGGCATGTTAATATCCGTAATGACGACGTCGGGATGAAGCCTTTCTACAGCTTCAAGAGCGTCTCTGCCGTTACTAAAATCGCCGACAAGCTCGAAGCCGCAGCGCTCCCAATTCGTCAGCCGCTTTACGCCTTCCCTTACTTCATCCTCATCATCGACGATCATTATTTTGTACATCCGTTCCACTCCCCTTGAGGGCTTGCATTCATAGGCATATCGTTCCACATTCCTATCGATATAACTCTCTGTTGCATACGAGATTTTCGGTAGCGCTTACATGAATACCTGCTTATTGCGCCAAGAACAGCAAAGCAGCAGGCCCGTAATGCTTTACTGGCCTACTGCTTTTATATCATAGCTGTTTTATTGCATTTTAATTATTCGTACAAAAGCGGTTTGATCGTATCCGAATCCATATTCGTCTTGTCATACCAGTGGAAGCCGGTATCGATCATCGGCTCTACCTTCTCGCCGTTAATCGCTTGCACCGCCGCCTTAACGGACCAGTAGCCGATGCCGATCGGATCCTGCGTAATCGCCCCTGCCATCGTGCCGTTTTTGATCGCTTCCATTTGCAGCTTGCCGGAGTCATAGCCGATGATTGTAATTTTGCCGTTTTTGCCGAGCTCGGTTACCGCATTGACGACACCGATTGCCGAGCCTTCATTCGCTCCGAAGAAGCCTTTCAGATCGGGATGCGCCTGCATAATCGCTTTCGCAAGGTCCGTCGATTTGAGCTGGTCGCCCGCTCCGTATTGAATATCTACGATTTTGATATCCGGATATTTATCTTTCATTTGATTAACGAACCCGTCGCGGCGGTCAATACCGGTACGGCTCGTTTGGTCATGAACGATGAGCGCGACTTCGCCGGAGCCGCCGATCAGCTCAGCCATTTTGTCAGCCGCCAGTGCCGCTGCTGCAACGTTATCTGTTGCTGCAGTCGTAACCGGAATGTCGCTGTCTACGCCGGAGTCGAAGCCGACGACCGGAATGTTGGATGATTTCGCTTTCTCCAGCAGCGGAAGCGCTGCTTTGCTGTCCAGTGCCGCGAATGCGATTGCACTAGGTTTCTTGTCGAGCGCCGCTTGAAGCATCTCAATTTGTTTGTCCACCTGAGCTTCCGTCTCAGGACCTTCGAACGTAATCTCAACGTTCAGCTCTGCCGCTGCCTTCTCCGCGCCTTGCTTTACCGCCTGCCAGAACTGATGCTGGAAGCCCTTTGAGATAACCGGAATATACAGCTTTTTATCGCCTGACGTGTTTTTCGAATCGTTCTCTCCGGCTGCAGCCGGCTGATTGGTCTCTTTGTCTCCCCCGTTGTTGCCGCCGTTCGAACCGCATGCGCTGAGCACCATAATTGTTACAAGAAGAAACATCGCAACTGACATCCACTTATTTCTTTTCAAAGCCGATCTCCCCTTATGTTTCAAATGTTATATTAAACCTCCGCACCTGCTGGGCGCTCAGAGGGAAATACCGCTTCTCACTTCTTGCGGCGGCGCAATATATCGGCATAAACCGCTCCGATGACGACTAGTCCAACGATAACAACCTGCCATTCCTGCGGAACAGACATGATGCGAAGCCCATTCGTCAGCACACTCATAATAAGCGCTCCTATGACCGTTCCGAGAATCGAGCCCTGCCCGCCGCTGAGCGATGTTCCGCCGATAACGACCGCCGCGATCGCTTCCAGCTCATAGCCGGAGCCGAGTGCTGGCTGAGCCGAATTAAGCCGCGAGGCCATTATAATGCCGGCAATACCGGCGAACGCGCCTGTAATGACATAAATGGCAATTTTCCAAAAGTTGACGTTTACACCGGACAGCCTTGTCGCTTCCTCATTGCTGCCGAGCGCAAAATTGTATCGTCCGATGATCGTTTTGGACAGTACAATGCTGGCGATAACCGCAAGCCCGAAGAAAATGAACACCGCCAGCGGCACCTTGAACAACGTACCCATCGCTATTTTCGAGAAAGCAGGCGTATCGTTGAAATAAATCGGTTTGGTGCCGGATACGACAAGCGATAAGCCTTTTGTCACCATCATCATGCCTAAGGTGGCGATAAACGGCGGAATTTTCATTTTGGCAACGAGCCAGCCGCTAATGAAACCGCACAACGCCCCGGTCGCGATACCGCCGGCGATGCCAAGCGGAATGGGCAAGCCCCAGAACGTAATGATGACGCCCGTCATGACCGACGCGAACGTCATGACCGTACCGACCGCTAGGTCAATGCCGCCGGTTATGATGACAAACGTAGAGCCGAGCGCCAGCACCCCGATAACCGCGGTCGACAGCATGATACCGATGATGTTATCGAAGCGGAAAAAGTTTTCCGACGATAAAGAGAAGAACACGACTAATAAGATGAGACTCGCAAACGCCAGCAGCTTTTGCGTTGCGCCTGTTTTCATAAACACAATCTTTTGAACCGAAACGGGCTTCCCTGCTTCAACTAACTTCATTTCGCTTCCTCCCCCACTCGCATCGTTGCATATTTCATAATGGCTTCCTGCGTCGCTTCCCCGCTGCTTAATTCGCCGGTAATGCGTCCTTCGCACATGACGATGATCCGATGGCTCATCCGTAATATTTCCGGCAGCTCCGATGAAATCATAATGATTGATTTCCCTTGCCGCACCAGCTCATCCAGCAGCTTATAAATCTCCGACTTTGCACCTATGTCAATACCTCGCGTCGGTTCATCGATCATTAAAATTTGACAGTCCCGTGTCAACCATTTGCCGATGACGACCTTCTGCTGATTGCCGCCCGACAAAAACTTAACCTTCTGGTCGACGTTCGGCGTCTTGATTTTGAGCGCTGCTACATGCTCTTCGGCATTACGCTCGATCTTCACTTGCTTCATCCATCCGAACGGATTACGGAAGCTGCGATACGATGCAATCGAAATATTCGTCTTGACGTCCATGTCGACAAGCAGGCCGAATTGCTTACGATCCTCCGACAAGTAACCAATCCCGCATCGAACCGCATCGTTTGGCCCTTTAATGCTAACGCTCTTCCCGTTCACCAAAATTTCGCCGGAATCAATAGGATCCGCTCCAAAAATAGCCCTCGCCACCTCCGTCCGTCCCGCTCCCATAAGCCCGGCAAAGCCGATAATTTCGCCTTTGTTCAGATGAAAGCTCACGTCCTTCACCGCTTTTCCGCGATTGAGCCGCTGTACCTCCAGCACCTTAATCTGACGTCCGTTGTCGCCGAAGGCCGGCTTGGACGTGCTGTATATTTGCCGCCCAACCATCATTGAAATGATGTCATCAATCGCCGTATCATCCGTACGCACCGTATCCACATAGCAGCCGTCGCGCATAACCGTGATGCGGTCTGTAACTCGCTTCAGCTCCTCCATTCGATGCGAAATATAGACGATGCCTACACCCTGCTTCCGCAGCTGCGTGATCATTCGAAACAGCTCGTCAATCTCTGCATTCGTGAGCGCCGCTGTAGGCTCATCCATAATGAGCACTTCGGAATGGAAAGAAAGCGCTTTCGCAATTTCGACCATTTGCTGTTTAGCCACTGTCAGCTCCGATACGAGCGTGCGCGGATCAAGCTTCAAGTTCATATGCTCGAACAATTTCTGCGTCCGCTCGTTTAGTTCATTGTCGTCGAGGAAGAGGGGAAACTTCGCACGCGGCTCTCTCCCGATAAAAATATTCTGAGCAATCGTCAGATCCGGCATCAAATGCAGCTCTTGATGAATGATGCCGATGCCGAGATTTTGAGCAGCTTTCGTATTAGCAATCTCGACTTCTTTGCCTTTATAAACGATCCGCCCGGCATCCTTCGCATAGACGCCGGTTAATATTTTCATCATGGTTGACTTGCCTGCGCCGTTCTCGCCTACCAGCGCATGCACTTCACCCGCACGCAGCTCGAAGCGGCATTGATCGAGCGCCAGCACGCCGGGGAATTGCTTAGTGATGCCGTCCATTGCAACTAAAATCTGACTCATCGCTCCCACCCCATTCGGTTTGTGTGCTCATTGTATAATGAATGGCGAGCTGATTATATGGAGAAATCTCCTGTAAAAAGTTGATTATTTTCTTTTTCAAAAAAAAATAAAAATAAGCCCTTCACGTCGGCAAAGGACTTTAGTGATCTTGGTCGTTTGAACAAGTTCAAGCTGCTGTTTAACTAGCGTTTCCCGTTAGAGCATAATCACCTTTACAATTCATCAATCGTTCCATCTAAAATATGGTTAAGAACAATCGGAAGCCTTGAAATCAACAACTCTTTTTCCTATTAAGTGCCGCGTTATAAGTATTTTAGCGATCTAGACCATTCCACTTTTTTTGAAAATGGCTGTTCTCCTTTTATTCTCTTTTCCTTTTTGATTTTGTCTATGTTGTCAAAGCCCATAACACCTATATGTTCAGGCACTCAAAATTTATCAAGCTGACCGCCAAAATGATCAATGTAAGCTCGTTCCGGCTTTTGTATGATAACAAAATGCTGATAAGTAAATGTAAGGAGGTTCGGTAATCGGAATGGATTGGAAGAAGCTCGGACAAGATATTATAGGAGGCAGGGCGCTAGATCAAATCTCAGACGAATTAAACGATTAATGGACCCGGGCAAGAGCGAGTAGCAATTATTGAAACAGAATGAGAACAACAGTATGAAGAAGACATTTTAGTGAAAAACTGTTTCCAAAACACTCAAACATGACATATGTAGTTCGCGAGTTTAACCGGTAATTTTGAATGCTTGAATAAACCGGCCACCAAGACATTTGAAGAGGCAGGATGAGGAAATAGCAATGCGGCGCACCGTGAGTGAGGCATAAGTTAATTTCATCATAGAGGAGGTTTTTATGTTGGCTAAAAGGAACGACAAAAGTTTTTTGTCTTCTTTCCTTATGATTTGTTTAATTGTGACCATGTTCTATGGGGTAACTGCGCAGAGGGTGCAAGCAGCTGCTTCCATCGAACTGAACCAAGACTACATGCATAAGCCATGGACGCAAGTCGCCAATCATCGTTGGTTGGTGCAAGCGGCTAAAGAGAGAGGAGCCAATATTTTTGAAGCGTTCTACAACTCCGCTCCTTACTATATGACGATGAGCGGAAGCCTAGGCAAGAATGATTCCATTAAGAGCGGACAAGTATGGCTCGATACCGAAGGCGTTCCGATCCAGGCTCATGGCGGAGGCATTCTGTACAATGAGGAGAACAAAACGTACTACTGGTATGGCGAAGACAAAAGCGAGGACAATATCGGTTCGGGTTATGTGCCGGCAACAGGCGTTCACGCTTACTCTTCTAAAGATCTGTACAATTGGAAGAATGAAGGGATTGTATTGCCGGTATTCAACAACCCTCAACTGGGCCAAGATACTTTGCCTTCCGGAAATCTGCCGTTGTACTTGGACGAGAATTCCGAGACGTACAAAAATAGCGGCAAACCGTTCGATCCGAATCGAGTGATCAATGTTACGAGCAAAGACATTGACTATACCAAAGATATGAAATCGCCGGCTAATTCGCTTAGCAAGCATATTGCGCCGGAAGAAAGGGCCGAACGCATAGCTGAGCTGAACGCATTGTACGCGGACAAAACAAATGCAGAGAAGCAAGCGATGTACAAAGATTTCAACTGGGATAAAGTGGTGGAGCGTCCGAAGGTCGTCTACAACAAGAAGACGGATAAATACGTCATGTGGTGGCATCATGACGGACCTGTCGCCGGTTCTTACTTGACGGCGGAAGGAGGCGTGGCGATCAGCGATTCGCCGACAGGATCGTTCAAATATTTGGGCACGTTCCGCTTGCCGAATAAAGGCGCGGAAAACGGCAATGAGGGCATGCTGCGCGATATGACGCTGTTTGTCGATGAAGACGGCGACGATACGACGCATGACAAAGCATACCTGGTCTATGCTTCGGAAGAAAACGCCACGACTGTTATTATGATGTTGAATGATGACTACACGGGTCCCGCAACGAACGCAAACGGCGAGACGCTGGAAGGGATTCACTATGTAAGAGCTTTCAAGAGCCGGAGGGAAGCGCCGGCGATCTTTAAGCAAGACGGCGTCCACTATATGATTACGTCCGGCTTGACCGGCTGGAATCCAAACCGTGCTAAATATCATGTATCAACGAACGGCATGTTTGGTCCTTGGGAAGATAAAGGCGATCCGATGGTCGATGATCGGGAAGGAACCACCTTCAGAAGCCAAAGCACGTATGTGCTTCCTTATCGGGATGGCAATGGAGAGATCGTGCCGAACAAATTCATCTTTATGGCCGATAGATGGGTTCCTAACAACCTGAAGGATTCCAGATATGTGTGGCTTCCGGTCGAATTAAACAACAAAGACAAGACGGTTGCGATAAGATGGTATGATGAGTGGGATTTTTCCATATTCAAAAAAGGATAAGCGTCAAATAGCCCCCACCTTGTTATCAAGATGAGGGCTATTTGACGCTTACTTTTAATTCAACACTTACCGCTATACTTTCTTGCCAACAGCGAGCGACACATAGGCTCCGCAATTCCAAAAAAACCATTAGTGCGAGTAACGTGTGTGATTTCTTTCAGAGCTTGTTCCCTATCCTCAATCATAAAAAAGGAGCCGATACTAAACTGCATCAAATGCCTCGTCAGGAAATGGCATTTGCAAAAAAAAAAAAAGAAGACTCATCACCCTACATGCAGTGAAATGAGTCTTCTTTGATTGAACTTTACTAATCGACGTAGCCGGCAAGCCCTTTGTCCATCAGATAGTCCATCTCTGCTTCCAAAATCGATTCTACGATGAGCTCGTTCGACTTCACGTCAGAGCGGCTTAAAATGTAATCAACAAGCTCGTCGCCGTCAATATCCACCTCGCCGTTTTTGTCTTCCTTCGCATTGTTGATGAAGGCATGCTCATGCTTTAATACCAGCTTGATCAACTGCTCATCCGCGTCCGTTTCTCCTGCTATGTATTGCACCAACTCTTGCTCATTCAGCTGTTCACTCATCGTTTGTCATCTCCTAATCGTTTAAGTACCGTCATTGTATCATATCAAGCCTCAATGTTGCTAAGAGTGATATCGATCCCTACGTCTATGCTTCTTTCGTTACGGCCGGAATTTCTACTGAGGCTTTCTCGCCCTTTTGCAGCTGATACATTTTGTAATATCTGCCGCCCAGCGCCATCAGTGAATCATGATTGCCCCGCTCAACGATTTCGCCGCGATGCAGAACAAGAATTTGATCGGCATCGCGAATCGTGGACAGCCTATGCGCAATAACGAGCGTCGTCCGGCCCTCACTGACCACCCGCAGCGCTTGCTGAATCAACCCTTCGGTCTCGCTGTCTATGCTTGCTGTCGCCTCGTCCAGTATAAGAATCGACGGATCGTAGGCTAGCGCCCTTGCGAAGGAAATAAGCTGCCTCTGACCGGAGGAAAGCGTGCTGCCGCGCTCGACTACCAGCTCATCATAGCCGCCGGGCAGCTGCTCGATGAACGGAGCCGCGCCGACATCCTTCAGCACGCTTTTCACCCGCTCAATTGAAATGTCCTTATTATAAAGGCTGACGTTGAACTTAATATCGCCGGCAAATAAATACGGATCCTGCAGCACGATCCCCATATGCTTGCGCAGCGCTTGCTTAGAGATCGTTGAAATATCCCGGCCGTCAATCGTAATAGCCCCTTTATCCGGCTCATAAAAGCCAAGCAGAAGGTTCAATATTGAGCTTTTGCCCGAGCCGGTATGACCGACTAAAGCGACCGTCTCTCCCCTGCGCGCTTCAAACGAAATATGCTTCAGCACGTCTTCGCCTGCTTTGTATGCAAAGGTCACGTTATCGAATTTCACGACGCCATCCGGCCGCTTCACATGCTTGGCAGGTTCGACATCCATGCCTTCCATATCAAGGATCGCAAACACCTTCTCCGCGGATACGAACGCCCGCTGCGCATTCGTCAACTGATCGAATATACCGATGATCGGTTGAAAGATGCGGCCCAAATAGTCGATGAAGGCATAAAACACGCCGAATAAAATAGCGGTCTCAAGCGACGCGCGGCCAAAATACCAAATGACCATCGCCGTTAACAAGCTGCCGATCGTGCCTACAATGTTTCGCGAGGACAAAGAAAACACTCTAAACTGTTTAATTTGATTAACGTACCGGTCCTCATTCAGCACCTCGAACTCATCCAGCGTCACCTTCTCGCGGCGAAACGCTTGAATGATCTGCATGACTACAATCGATTCATTAATCATCGCATTCATGTCACTGAGCCGGGCACGCATAATCGTAATGTACTTCTTCGAATATTTCAAATGTATGACCATGATGAGCGCAAAAAGCGGTGGCAGGAGCAGACAGAACATCGCCAGCCGCATGTCCAATAGGAACAGCGCCGTAAAAATGCCGATCAGCTGGACAAAGCTGACGACAAAGGTTGCCATGAAGCTCATGAACAAATCCCGCACAGCCTCCGTGTCGTTCGCTATTCTCGATACGATTTGCCCGATTGGCGTATTGTCAAAATAGCGCAGCGGAATCCGATGGATGTGGCCCATTAAATCCATACGCATGTTCTTAATAATTTGCAGCGCAGTCGATTGCAGCATGTACGCTTGCGAGAAATTGCCGATACTGGCGACGAGCAACAGCCCCATATAAAGCGCAAGCAGCCCGAGAACAGGCAGCAAATCCTTGCCGCCTGCCGATAAGTGCCTATCGATAATCGTTTTGATAATAAAGGGTCCGCCAAGCTCAGCGCCTACCGCGCAGCAAAGAATAAGCAGCGCGCCGATAATTCTAAACTTATAAACGAGTGCGTATCCGAATAGTCTTCTCGCCGTCGATTGCTTTGGCATGCTATTGCCTCCTCATTCTTCCAAGCTCGCTTCCATTTGCTGACGCTCCCACTGTTCCTTGTACCAGCCTCCGAACAGCATGAGCTCATCATGCGTGCCTTCTTCTATGATCCGTCCTTCATTCAATACGATAATCCAATCCGCATGATTGACTGCGGAAAGGCGGTGTGTCGTAATAAACGTCGTCTTTCCCTCGCGCTCCAAGCGGATATGATGAAGGATCCGGCTTTCTGTCCGGGCATCGACAGCCGACAGCGAATCATCAAGCAGCAAAATTTCGGAATCAATGAGCAGCGCCCGCGCAATCGCTAATCGCTGCTTCTGCCCGCCTGAGAGCATGACGCCATTTTCACCGACGACGGTTTCAAGTCCCTCGGGCATCAGCGCAATATCCTCTGTAAAGGAGGCCATTTCTACCGCGCGGGCGATTTCTTCAGGCGAAGCGTCCGGCTTGCCCAGCGCAATATTGTCTCTGATCGTTTTGGAAAGCAGCAAATGCTCCTGCGGCACATAGGCAATCCAGCGTCTCATCTGATCTATCGTTATCCGCTCCACAGGCACGCCCGCTATCATCAACCGCTCATGCTCCAGCGGATACTGCCGAAGCAGCTGCTTCAGCAGCGTACTCTTTCCGCTCCCCGTTTTGCCTACGATACCAAGCGTCTGGCCGCGCTCAAGCTGCAAGGATACGTTGTCCAAACTAGGATGGCTGGCCGTAGGGTAAGTGAAGGTCAGCAGCTTCATTTCAATGCGCGTTGGCACCTCTATCGCAACCGGCTTATCCGTATCCGTCAGATCCGGCTTCTGTGTGAGCGCCGTATCGAGCCGATCGGCCGAAGCGCTTCCGCGCTGCAGCACATTTATAAATTCGCCAAAGGAGATCATCGGCCAAATGAGCATACCCAAATAAATATTGAACGAAATGAGCTGACCGAGCGATATTTCTCCTTGAAAGACGAGATAAGAGCCATAACCTATGCCGATCGAATAGCTGATGCCGACAATCAATGAAATAATAGGCTGAAAAAGCGCATTTAAAATGGATACCCGCTTGTTTTTGAGCATAACCTCGGAGGTCACCTTATCGAATGCAGCGAGGTCATCGTTTTCCTGCACGTAGGAGCGGATTACGCGTATACCGGAGATCGACTCCAGCGCATGGTCGTTCATTTTGCCGAAGGAGGCCTGCGCATCAAGAAACCGGGTTCTCACTTTTTTGCCAAGCTTGCTGATAACGACCGCCAGCAGCGGCAGCGGAATGAGGGCCGCAATCATTAATTTATAGCTCACGAGCGAAATCATCATAATAACGACTACGGAAGCGCCAACGAGCGTATTGACCAGCGTCATGACGCCGTAGCCTGCCGTTTGTCCGATAGCCAATATATCATTTGTAGCAAGTGCCATTAATTGACCCGTGCTGTTACGCTGAAAAAAAGCGGGTGTCATCCTCGTCAAATTCGCGAGCAGCCGCCCTCTCAGCACCTTCTCGATAAGCGCAGAATTGCCAAACAGCGTCGTAATCCATATGTAGACCATGACGTAGAGCGTCAGCGAAAGTCCGATGAGCAGCAGCACCGTCTGCGTCAAGCCAGCCGAAGTAAGCTGTCCTTCACGGATATGATCGACCGTCCTCCCGATGAGATTGGGCGGTATCGTGGAAAGCAGACTAACTAATGCCATGATGCCGATGGCAATCGCGTAGCTTCTCCATCTATCCTTAAAAAACCATCGCAACCGATTTACAAAAGACATGATATCCTCCTTTTCCTCTTACCGGTCATCCGCTTCATGCAGCTTTTCTTGCTAGCGTTTACCCAAGCTGCTTCAAGCGCCTTATTCTCACCCTGGCTCACCTTTTGGTAAGATATGTTTTCCATTTTTCAGTATAGCAGTATCCGCGAAAATAATAAATTTTCCAACAAACAATATTAAAAATCCGCCAACAAACCGAAAGCTCAACGTACAGAAAATATCGATTTGTTCGAGTTAGCAACCGGACCATCCGCTTTAGAACGAAAGAAAGGGAAGGCTGCCGGGCACCTATCCCCGTCAGCCTTCCCTTTCTTTCGATGCTATTTGGTGCGGCATGGCAAAGTACTTTCACTTCGCAGCGAATTTTTCCATTTGCGGTAAATCTCCCAAGGAGCGCCATTATCGAGCAAATCGTTGCACGTATACAGCCCTTCCTCAATCGATTCGACCTTCTCCGCCAGCTTGAGCCTTACGGCTGCATTAAGCATCACTTGATTCGCGAATGCGATATGTCCGCGTCCTTGCAGAACGGATTCCGAAACGTGCAATTGCTCGGCTGGCGTCCAATCGATTTCCGGCACAGGCGTCTCTAAGCCGTAGGTGTCCGGATCAATAATATGTAGCTGCGATTGTCCGTCTTCTACAAAATAAGTACGGGTTGGCCTCTCGATGAACAAGTCCTCAGAGCCCTCCATTCCCTGTACGATGAGCGCTTTTTTGTATTGCAAATTGTTTGCTAACTTCGCCATGCGCTCAAAAACGGTATTATGATAAACCCCAAATATTAAATAAGGGGAATGGGCGTAGTCAATCAGCTTCTCAGCCGTATTCAGCACCGTTCGCATGCCCAGCTCGATTCGAATGGAACGCAGCGCCTTAAGGGGCGGACACCATTCCTCAGCAGGAACGTACAGCACGCCCGTATCCTTTGCTGCTTGAACAATCCGGTCCCGGGCTAATGAATCCGCTTCAATACCGGCTTCCTTCAGCAGATCATGCAGCGTTATGCCCCATTTTGGAGGCAAGGATGCCGATCCGTGCAGCGTAACCGGAAGCCCGGCGGCCGCGAGTATAAACGATGTAGGAAATGTGGCAAAAAACGATTTTTTCCTGCCGTCATAAGGGCCGGCGCAATCGATTCCCTTCTGAATGGGGGCGCGGTGCGCATGCTGGCGACATACTGTTACAAAAGCTTCAAGCTCTTCGACGCTTTCCATTTTTATTCGTTCAGCAATGAAAAAAGCGCCTATTTGCGCCGGGGTCGCCTTTAATTCAAGGATCGCATTTGCCGCCAGCAACGCATCATCATGCCCGAGGTCTCGCGCTCCCCTTTTGCCCCGGCCGACTTCCTTCAATAGGTTGATCATCATGGCAAAGCCCCCTTTATTTTTGATCCTGAAGTATTTGATATACCTTAACGATCGATGTTGCAACGTCGACCATGCGTTTGCGTTCATTCATGGCTTGTTTGCGCAAAACGTCGTAAGCTTCCGCTTCGGAAATATTTTTAATTTTGCACAAAATCCCCTTTGCCATATCGATCCACTTCCGCTCCTCAAGCCGCCCTTCCAGCTGCTTGCGCTCGTTCTTCCATTGGAGCCTCTCGAAGCATTGCTTAGAACCGAAATGAAGGGCCCAGTGCATCTCTTGCTCGCTCATCGAAGGCGTTAGAATACCATCTATAGGCGCGTCGTCCTCGCAATATGCGGCGGACAAGGAAGCTGAAGCAGCGCTGCACCACCACAACATCGGGACGGTCTTTTGCTTCAACAGCTTCGTTCCCCATTGCTTTACTTCATTAAGAGGTAAATGAAGAATTACTGCGTCTGCGCTGCTCATCTGCAACTCTGCCTTCTTCTCGTCTGCCGCGCGAAGTACGTGATACCCGTAAGTCTCAAGTAAATATTTTGGCGTTTGTTTCTTGGAAAGCTGATCCGACTGAGGGTCCGCCATTGCTACCTCGTTTGCCGCACGATGATCGACTACTAACAAAGAACGCATGAGAAGCGCCCCCTCCTATTCGACTTTTTTGCAAGCGTAAACGGTGAGCGCCATACGTTAACGGCAATAGCCCGTTTCGCGGTGAAAGATAAGCATGGTTATTCTTGTGTCACTCATAGCTTCTTATATTTTAAAATGAAGCGCTAGTCGATACCCTTTGTGATTATATATAACATAGAAAACATAAAATTGTCACTATCCAAGTTTTTTCACTCTTTTCCGATGTCAACTATCTTGACATGAACTCAGAATTCATTGTATATTTACCTTATCAAAATTCATATTATTCACGGGTACAACGGTGTATTCGTTTGAAGCGGCAAAGAAGCCTGCTTTCAATTTCCTAGGGGACGTGCGTTTTCCTCTGAATTGAAGCAGGCTTTTATTTATTTCGCTCAAACAGAGATTGAGAGGAGATAAACACAATGACGAAAACCAAAAAATTAGTACTCATCGGTAATGGCATGGCGGGGGTTCGGGCGGTCGAACATCTTCTTAAGCTTTCCCCTGAAAGCTATGACATTACCATTTTCGGTGCCGAACCTCATCCGAATTACAACCGAATCATGCTTTCCTCCGTCCTGGCAGGTGGCGCGGATATGCAAGAAATCATCATCAACGACTGGGATTGGTATAAAGAAAATAACATTACATTGCATACGGGCCACAAGGTAACAAAAATTGATACGGAGCTTAAAAAGGTTACCTCACATCTAGGCCTTGAAGTTGATTACGATGCGATCATTATCGCTACTGGCTCTAATCCATTCATGCTGCCTCTTCCTGGCGCAGACAAAGAAGGCGTTATCGCTTTCCGTGATATCAACGATTGCGAGGTTATGATCGATGCCTCCAAGAAATACAAAAAAGCAGTCGTAATCGGCGGCGGCTTGCTCGGTCTGGAAGCGGCTAGAGGACTTCTGCACCTCGGAATGGAAGTAAACGTCGTTCATATTTTTGGCAACCTGATGGAACGTCAATTGGACGAAGCAGCGGCAAAGATGCTTCAACGCGAGCTGGAAGCCCAAGGCATGCAGTTTCTATTGCAAAAAAGTACAACTGCCATTAAAGGTAAACGCCGCGCAACCGGCTTAACTTTTGCTGACGGTACCGAAGTTGACGGCGATTTGGTTGTTATGGCTGTCGGTATTAAGCCGAACATCGAGCTTGCCAAAGCAACGGGTATCGAAGTGAATCGCGGTATTATCGTAGACGACTTTATGCAAACGAGTATTCCCGGCATTTATGCAGTCGGCGAATGCGCTGAGCACCGCGGCATCGCTTACGGCTTAGTTGCTCCGCTTTATGAGCAGGGCGCTGTGCTGGCCAAGCATCTCGCAGGCGTCGAAACCGCAGGCTATGCCGGATCCGTCACTTCCACAAAGCTTAAAGTATCCGGTGTTGACGTGTTCTCAGCAGGACGCTTCGATGAAGCGCCAGGCACAAAATCACTCAAGATCCAAGACGATATGGCAGGCACATACAAGAAGATTGTCGTACAAGACGGCAAGCTGGTCGGCGCGGTATTATTCGGCGACACGTCCGACGGTGCTGAATTATTCGCTTCCATTAAGAGCGGCGAATCGATAGCGGGACGCGAGAAGGAAGTACTGCTCGGCATTTCATCCGATATGCTTGGCCAATCCTCCGGCAGCGGCAGGCTTGAGGCAATGGCGGATGATGAAATCATTTGCGGCTGTAACGGCGTCTCCAAAGGAACAATTGCCGATGCCATTACGAACAAGGGCTGTAATACGGTTAGCGCTATTAAATCCTGTACGAAAGCTTCCGCTTCCTGCGGCGGCTGTAAACCGCAAGTTGAAGGATTGCTTCAACTCTATGCCGGCGATTCGATGGGCGAGCCGGTTAAGGAAGGCATTTGCGGATGCACGACGCTTAACAGAGACGAGATCGTTGCAGAAATAACACGGATGAATCTCAATTCCACAAAAGAGGTTATGAATGTACTCGGCTGGCACAATCCCGAGGGCTGCTCGAAATGCCGTCCAGCGCTTAACTACTACCTCGGCATGATCAATCCGGAAGAATATGTTGATGAGAATGAATCCCGGATTACCAATGAGCGCTACCATGCAAATATTCAGAAGGATGGCACATACTCTGTTGTACCGCGTATTTACGGCGGCGTAACCTCCCCTGCTGATTTGAAGAAAATTGCGGAAGTCGCCGAGAAATTCGACGTTCCGATGGTTAAATTTACAGGCGGACAGCGTCTCGACTTACTTGGCGTTAAGAAAGAGGATCTCCCGAAAATTTGGGAAGAGCTCGATATGCCATCCGGTCACGCCTACGGCAAAACGCTTAGAACCGTTAAAACATGTGTCGGCTCCACCTTCTGCCGGTTCGGTACGCAGGATTCGATCAGCATGGGTATCCAATTGGAGAAGGCTTTCGAGCGTCTTAATACGCCAGCCAAGGTAAAGCTTGCCGTTTCCGGTTGTCCGCGAAATTGCGCTGAAGCTACGATTAAGGACTTTGGCGTAGTCGCTATAGACGGCGGCTGGGAGCTTCATGTCGGCGGCAACGGCGGCGTAAAAGTACGTGCGACAGACCTCCTCTGCATCGTCAAAACCGAAGATGAGGTTATGGAATGGTCCTCTGCATTTTTACAGCTTTACCGCGAAAATGCACAATGGAATGAGCGTACGGCTCAATGGATTGAGCGCGTCGGGCTCGATCATGTTAAGAAGGCGCTGGAAAGTCGTGAAGAGCGTCTTGCCCTTAAATCCCGTATCGAGAAAACGCTCAGCTTGACGACCGATCCATGGAAGCAAATTGTTGAAACAGACGAACTGCGTAAAAATTTCGTGGAATTGTCCGGCCCGCAGCCAGTACAACAACTATAGAACTTACGCTTACGAAGTAAGTTTTGCTTCACAAAACGTTCAAGGAGGAATACACCTATGACAACAACAAAGCTGCTGGTAGCTAACTTATCGGATATAGATGTAAAAGGATCGCGCCGAATTACAATTAAGGATATCGAAATTGCCGTATTCCGCTTATCGGACGACAGCGTGCTTGCCGTAGAAAATAGATGCCCGCATAAAAACGGTCTGCTTTCCGAAGGGATGGTGTGCGGTACAGACGTACACTGCCCGCTTCATGATTGGAAAATCGATCTGCGCAGCGGCAAAGTACACGAGCCTGACGAAGGCTGCATCAACACCTTCGAAACCGAAGTTGACCGCGAGAGTGGAGCCATTTACGTAACCGTTTAAAGTTAACACAAGGAGTAACGAATACTAGGCGGACATGCACGCCAGAAGGAGCAGCAGCCTATGAGAAAATCAATGACAGGCAAGGTCTATATTGTCGGAGCAGGTCCAGGCGACCCAGAGCTTATTACCGTTAAAGCGATGCGACTTATTCAGCAGGCAGACGTTATCTTGTACGATCGGCTCATAAGCAAGGAATTGCTTGGTTATGCCAGCACCCATACGGAACTGGTCTACTGCGGCAAAGCTCCTGGCTCGCATGCCATGCCGCAGCAGCTTATTAATCAAGCGCTCGTGAAGTATGCTCAAGAAGGCAAAACGGTCGTCCGTCTTAAGGGCGGCGATCCGTTCGTCTTCGGAAGAGGCGCTGAAGAAGCGTTGGAGCTGGCTTCATGGGGAATCCCCTATGAGATTGTGCCAGGCATAACCTCAGCAATCGGCGCTGCCGCTTCTGCAGGCATTCCTGTTACACATCGCGAATATGCCGCTTCCTTTGCTTGCGTAACCGGCAGCCGTTGTCATGGCGAGAAGACGCCAATCCGCTGGGATTTGCTTGCGCACAGCGTTGACACATTAGCCATTTACATGGGTGTAAGCGAGCTTCCCGCAATTCGGGAAGAACTGCTAAAGCATGGCAAGGCCGCTTCAACACCGGTAGCATTAATCGAGCGTGGTACAACTACGCGCCAGCGTACAATCGTTGGAACGCTCTCAGATATTCATACGCTTGCCGTCTCGATGAAGCTTGCCAATCCGGCACTCATTATTATTGGAGAAGTCGTCCGCGTACGTGAGCGTTTGATGCTCGCCGAACAACAAGCCGTAACGTTAATTGGATAATCTCTCGGTTACAACACTTATTTTCCTAATCGTTAAAGCAGCAGCGTCCTCCGCTGCCGCCTTAACGATTACCAACACCGCACGGAACTCCTCATCAAGCTTTAAGCCCGGCACCACCCTAATTATTCCCATTTTCTGCACAATCAAAATCGTCATCACAAATGCATAAAGATAGCTTTCCCCTTTTTGCCTGTAATCATTTCATCGCTGTATGCAACCCCCCCTCTTCCATGAAAAAAAGCTAATTGTTCTGTTTTAAACAGCGTCAGCCATCCATTTAACGTATAATAGAGGTTTCAATTCGTTTATGTAAAGGATGCGACTTCACTGAAGAGTAGAGAGCAAGCACCGTTATTTATTTATACCTATGGCTATCGTTTAGAGGAGTCAGAATTATGCCATTTAGAAATGCGCTCGTTTTTTGGCGAGCATACGGAGTCCGGCATCTTGATGAGCGGGATAGCCGTTCATCAAGACCGCAGCCCGTTTATGAGAGAGCGGATCGAGGTGCTGTATCAGGGCGAGCGTCTTGAGGATATTTGGGAGCAAGTGAGGCAAATCGAATTAGCCGATGCGACGTTCAAGGTGATTTTTGTCAAAATGAATGACCTGGCGCCGGAGGATAAAATCGATTTCGACGCCCAGCGCGTTATTGAACGCGAAATAGGTATGTATATTGAAGGAGAAGCCAATGTACGAAATCCTGATCATATATTTGGCATTTTAACCTGGGGCGGACGTTGGTATTTCGGTCATTATATCAAAAGCAATGCCGTCTGGCTTACACATATGCACAAACCACGCAGCTATTCCATTGCATTAAGCACGCGTGTAGCGCGGGCAGCAGCAAATATTGCCGTGCCCAAGTCAGATGGAGTGACAGCGATCGACCCATGCTGCGGCATTGGGACGGTGCTTGTTGAAGCATTATCTATGGGCATCGACATCGCGGGCCGAGACATCAATCCTTTCGTCATTCGCGGAGCGCTTGAAAATTTGGCGCATTTCGAGCTCAAGACAAATGTCGCATGCGGCGATATTGCCGATATCTCAGGCCACTACGATGCTGCGATTTTAGATATGCCTTATAATCACTACTCTCGCACAACGCCGGCGGATCAGCTGTCATTGCTGCAGCATGCTCGCCGAATCGCGAGCAAAGCCGTTATCATCACAGCTGATCCAATCGACGAGCTAATTGCAAGTGCAGGCTTCAACATTTCCGATCGCTGCACCACCAGAAAAGGCAGCTTTATCAGACAAATAATCGTTTGCTCCTAACCTGGATGTCCAATTACTTGAATCCATTGTATGCAAGCCAGGAAGCGCATGCAGCCGTCCACTCTCTCGTATGCTCCTTATCCTCTGCTAAGCCAAGCCCATGGCGGCCCTTCGCGTACACGTGTAGATCAAAGAGTACTTTGTGCTTGCTGAGCGCAGCTGCGAACATCAGGCTGTTCTCGACGGGAACGTCTTCATCATCTGACGTATGCCATAAAAAAGTCGGCGGCGTGTCCCCGGTTACATTCACTTCGCTGCTTAGCTGCTCTGCCTTATCAGGATCCGCATCCTTGCCTAACAAGTTCTTTCTTGAGCCGGCATGCGTGAACGGTTCTTTAAGTGTAATGACTGGATAACATAATACGAGCAAATCCGGACGGCAGGATTCCCGTTCAATGACATCCTCGACATCCTCATTTCCTTTGTCGTAGCTCGTTCCCGCATTCGACGCTAAATGACCGCCGGCAGAGAAGCCAAGCACGCCTATCTTATTTGGATCAATGCGAAAGTGTTCCGCCTTATATCTAACGGTACGAATGGCCCGCTGTACGTCCAGCAGCGCGCATGGGTATGTATAAGGCGCCACCCGGTAGCGTAGAACGAATGCAGAGATACCGAGTCCATTCAGCCACCGGGCTATCGGCTCGCCTTCATGACAGGCTCTAGCGCCATAGGCTCCGCCCGGACATACAATAACCGCGGGACGATCATCTCCTTCAACAAGAAAAGGGGTAATGGCTGGACAGTCCTCATCCTTATTCCCAACCGCATATGGCGCTCCATGCATCCACAATAATTGCTCCGTCACTCCTGAATTCCCCCTTATATTACTGCATTTGAAATGTCATCTTTAACCATTATATAGCTAACGAAATGACCCCGCTATCCAAAATCTATTTATTAAATGACAGAAAGCATGATCTCCTCTCGCCGTATGCTTTTACATAAAAAAGGCTTAAGCCTTAGAGCGCTTAAACCTAGTTTCATTCATTAGTTCACTGCTGCTTCACTTATTGCGGCATGCGGTTATCGCTCCAATGAAGCCAAACACAGCCCCGAGCAGCGAGCCCGCTGCAACCTCACGCGGTAGATGGCCTAGGCTTTCCTTAAGCCGTTCGCGCCGACGTTTATGAAAGATACCTGGATGATCGCCAGCCAGCCTCTCGACATCCTCATCCAAATCATTCACCTGCACCGCAATTTCACCCGCATGCCTGCGAATGTTCATGGCATCATACATAACAATAATGCCAAGCATGGCAGAAATCGCAAACTCCGGCGTCTTTACACCGTATTTGGTAGCCGTATAAACAGCCAGCGCCGTTACTCCGCTCGAATGAGCGCTTGGCATGCCGCCTGATCCGGCCATTTTTCGAACATCCCACTCTCCCGTTTTCGCATAATACAATGGCATCTTAAGCAGCTGCGCTGCTCCAACAGCCGTAAGAGCCGTCACGAGTCCTCTGTTTGCCACAGCAGTTCAACCTCCAGTCATCATTCATTTCTCATTTTGCCCTGCGGCCCGCAAATTCATGTGGATAAAGCCAGTCTGCCGGTTTTCATTTATTTCATATAAATAAACCGCTCGCCGGGGGCGAACATATGGAACTTCTGAGCCGGGTAATGGCGCTGTATGTAATCGACAAAATAAGCCGGGTTCTCGTCATTATGCGGAAATAAACCGTAATGCATCGGTATTAACAGATCGGTATTCATTTGTACCGCTATTTCGACCGCTTCGCGATAGTTACAGTTGCCGACGATGCCCTGCTCGTTGCGAACGAAATCCCGTCCGTTAATAGGCAATAGAGCAATATCGATCTGCCTGCTTTGCAGCCAAGTCACCAGCTCCGGAAATCCTACCGTATCTCCGGCATGATAGAGATGAATACCTTCGAAATTTGCGACGTATCCGAGAAACTTATGCTCGCCGGCTTCATCCTGTTCAAATTGCTCATGCTTGGCGGCAAAAGCCTCAAGCCTTAAGCCGCTTTCCAGCTGGAGCGTCTGTCCGTGGGAGATGCCAATGAGCTGCTCATCGCGGAAGCCCCATTCCTTCATTAAGGGCAGATGGGCTCTCGGCACGACAAAGCGTGTTTTGGCGGATTGCCCGATCGCCTGCAGCGTCAGCTTGTCCATATGATCCTCATGGTGATGCGAGCATATGACATAATCGACATCCAAACAGTCCGATGGCGCAAGCGGCGGTTCGAACGCCCGCGACCACGGCGGGCCGCACAGCTCATAAACCCAGTTCGTCAAATATGGATCGAACAGCACTGTTATCCTCTTCCATTTGACGAGAAACCCCTCTTGCCCGAGTGCCCAAAGCGCCAATGCCTGCTCAGGCAGCTCCGTCCCGGCAATTTGTTTCACTAAAGCTGTCCCGCTGTTGTATACGTTCACGAGTCCAATCACCCTTTTTGCCCGATATTTTGAATGCGCAAATCTTTCGTAAACCACTGTCTGTAGCTTAATAGGCTTAAAATAATGCTCGTAACGGCTGCCGAGCTCGCGAATGCAAACACAATTAAAATTTGGTACCGCACCGCTTCAATCGGATTGGCGCCGGCGATAATCATTCCCGTCATCATCCCTGGAAGCTGAACGAGTCCCACCGTCTTCATTCCGTCAATCGTCGGAATCATGCTCGCTTTAACCGACCGCTTCATGACGTCCTGAATCGCTTGTCTAGCCGTCGCCCCGAGCGAAAGCAGCGTCTCGATCTCGCCTCTCGAGGCATCAACCTCTCTTCTCATTTGATTCAGAAGCAAGCCCGATACAACCATCGCGTTGCCGATCGTCATGCCGCTTATCGGGATAATATACTGGGGCGTTGCTTCAATGATTCGAAATCCGAGCAGCAGCCCCATCATAAGCAGTTCCGTTGATGTAATGGCCACCGCGATTTTCCACATAATGCCGCGGAGCCCTTCGCCCCTTTTTCCCGCATTATAGGACGCGACCGTAATCATCAGCACAAGAATCAGCGAAATAAACAGCGGATTGCTCGTGTTGAAAATAAATTGCAGCACATAGCCGACGAGCAGCAGCTGCAGCGCAGAGCGCACCGTACCTATAGCAATATCCCGCTCCAGACCTAGCTTTTGAAAGACGGACACGAGCATCGTAATCATCACGAATAAAAGCGTAAAGCTGAGTGCTAAGATGCTCATGTCTGCTCCTTTTGGACGGGCGCTTGAATGTAGTTTCTTGCCAGCTCAGTTGCCGGCTGTTCAAAAAAAGAAGCGGTTGCGCTGTTTTCCAGCAACGTCCCCTCGCCCATAAACCATACCGTCTTGCTCATTTGCCGCGCCTGTACGATATCATGCGTGACCCAAATCATCGTCGTTCCTTCTTGATGATGCCATTCCTCAAGCACTTGTTCAACCATTTCCTTGCTGCCCCGGTCAAGTGAGGCCGTAATTTCATCGAGCAGGAGCACCTCGGGATGAAGCAGTAAAGAACGAAGCAGCGATACCCGCTGCTTTTCCCCTCCCGATAACTGGTCTGCGTTTTTGCCCATGTCCAAATGATCCAGCCCCAGCCGCGGCAGCAAATGCTGTACGAGCTTAACGTCGTACGGAATCCGGTGCAGCTGGCTGACCGTCTTCAAGTTTTGTTCGATGCTGCCGTGCAGCATGACCGACTGCTGCGCGACATAGCAAACCTTCATTCGCCATGACCTTGGATCCGTCTCGCGCTGTGAAACGTTATGTAATCGGACATCTCCCTCATATATGTTATCCAAAGCGGCAAGCATACGGAGCAGCGTGCTCTTCCCTTGACCGGAGACGCCGAGCAAAGCAATAATTGCCGGCTCTGCAATATCGGCCGATACATTCGCGAACAGAGGTCCGCTTTCTAAGGAATTGCGATTTTTTCGCAATTGCTGCAGCTGTAAAATAGGTTTCAAGAATTGGCCCTCCCTTCTGCTTTCCTTTCATTATAGCTTTAATGCTGCCGATCAAAAAAGATCGTCATCGTGATTAACGATTAGCGCTGCGCCCTATGATTAGAATTGCCTGACCGGATACAAAAAAAGCTGACGGCCGCCGCCGCGGTTGCGGAAGCAGGCCATCAGTCTTATCGTTTGCTGCATCATCCAGCTGCTAGTGCTGCGCCATTAGCAGCTGCTGATACACCTTGCCGCCGGCAAGCAGCTCTTCATGCGTGCCGGTTTCCGCTAATGCTCCCTGATCCATAACGAATATAATGTCGGCATTCTCGATCGTGGAAAGGCGGTGCGCGATCATAATCGTCGTCCGTCCTTCCCTTCTTGCCTCCAGCGCGGCCAGCAGCTGGCGCTCCGTCTCCAGATCAAGCGCTGACGTCGCTTCATCCAGCACCAAAATTTCCGGATCGCTGACGATAGCCCGCGCGATTGCAATGCGCTGGCGTTGTCCGCCGGACAGCTTAATGCCTCTCTCGCCGATATTCGTATCGTAGCCCTCCGGCAGCGCCACGATAAAATCATGGATTTGCGCAATGCGGCAAGCTTCCTCGATGCCGGCTTCCGTTACGCCGTCTCTGCCGAGCATTAAATTTTCGCGTATCGTGTCCGAGAACATATAGGGATCTTGAAAAACGATCGATACCTTATTCGTCCACTGCTCTCGGTTATACTCCTGCGCTTGAATGCCGTTCAGCTTAATCATCCCGAGCGTCGTATCATAGAAACGGACCAGCAGTTGGGCGATTGTCGACTTGCCGCCGCCGCTCGTCCCTACGAAAGCAATCTTCCGGCCTATCGGCAGGTCAGCCGTAAAGCCGCGGATGACTTCCGGAAGCTCCGGCGAATAGCGGAAGCTCGCACAGTTGAACGTTAAGCGCTCGATTCTTTGTTCCATTGTCTGCGTACCCGCGTCAAGCTGCTCCAGCTCCAAAATCCGCTGTACCCTGTCCACATTCGCCAGCTGCGACGACATGGCCATTATAAATTGAAACAGATTATAAAACGAATCCGACAACTGCGTAGAAAACTGAAATAGAATAACGAACGTTCCGATCGACATTTGCTCATGGATAAGCTGCATGCCGCAGTAGCCCAGCACCAGAATGCCTATGCCCCATTTCATCGGATCACTGTAGCGGATTTGCCGGTTAACGAGCCTGCCCTCATTCATCACCTGTTCAAAATATTCTGCGAACATCTTGTTGTAAAGCTTCTCTTCCCACTTCAGCCGGTGATACGCGACAACTTCGCGCGTAGACGCGACGCCTTCCTCGATTTGGATGAGCAAGGCGGTACGCTTCTCGGCCACCTGCCTTGCCTGCGCCTTCAGCTTAGGCGTGAAGTAATAACCGATCAGCACATAAATGATGCAAAGACCCACGATCATGAGCAGCAAAATGGGACTTGCGAAGCCAATAATCGTCATCAGGATGCATAGGTTCAGCGTCTCCTGAATGCCGCGCGGAATTTGCCAACCCATCACGCTCGCCGAGATGAACAGATCCTGCGTGAACGTATATACGTATTTGCCGGTACGCTCATTTTGAAACCGCTCGACGGGAATGCCTTCGATCCGCTTCAGCATGCGGGAGAGCAAGGAGCGGCTGACCGCAAATTCATTGCGGACAAGGCTGCGGCTCGTCATCGTAAACATGAGTGAATAGATAATGCCCGCAAGCGCGAATACGCCGATTACGACCGGCAACAGCTCATACTTCCCTTTGCTGAACACGTCATCGATTAATATTTTTTGCACATAAACGAGCGTGTAGTTGGACACCGACTCCAGCGCAAGATAGAGCAGCACAATCAAATAAGTGCCCTTCAGCATAATCGAATTCGACCAAAAGATTTTAAGATACTTCATGCGCCATTCTCCCCTCCGCCGCTTCCGGCTGGCCGATTTCCAGCTCATATAAGAGACCTTTGCGTGCGATAAGCTCCTCATAGCTTCCTGCTTCCGCGACGCGGCCTTCATGAATGACTACGATTTTGTCAAAATGCTTTACCGTTGACAGCCGGTGCGCGATCGCGATCGTCGTCCGGTTCACGAGCACCTCGTCAAGGGCGCGCTGCACCTCGTATTCACTCACATTGTCGAGCGAAGAGGTTGCCTCATCGAGCAAAATAACAGCCGGCTGCTTCACGAACATCCGCGCTATCGATATGCGCTGCTTCTGTCCGCCGGACAGCTTCATCCCCCGCTCGCCGACGAGCGTGTCGTAGCCTTCCGGCAATTGCATGATGAAATCATGCGCGTAAGCCGCTTTCGCAGCTGCGACTACCTCTTCATCACTTGCCTCCGGCTTGCCGAAGCGAATGTTTTCTTTGACCGAGGAGCCGAACAAATAAGTCTCTTGAAACACGTAGCCGATCGACTCCCGCAGCCGCTCCAGCGTCATTTGCTGAATGGGTACGCCATCGAGCTTGATGCTGCCGGAGGTCGGATCGTAAAACCGTCCGATCATTTTAAACATCGTCGTTTTGCCGTTGCCGCTGGCTCCCACAAATGCGGTCTTCTCGCCGGGCTTAATGGTCAGTGAGAAGCCGTTAATGACGGGAGGCTGCTCGGGATATTGAAAGTAAACATCCTCGAAAACAAGTCCGCCGCGCACCTCGTCAAGAGCAACCGGATCGGCGGGATCATCGACTTCAACGGGCTTGTGCATGAACCGAAACAGCGGAATCGTCTGGTGGATGATGAGCTTCTGCTCGGTTAGCTGTGTGACGAGCAAGGTGAGACGGAACATCGTCGTCATATACAATAGGGTGAAAGCGATAAAGCCTCCGAGCGTAATCCAATTATTTTGCAAGGAGTAGTAGCCGGCAATAAACAGGGCAATCGCCCCCAAATAAAACGTAAAACGCCGAAAGCTTCCTCTCCCGAAGCTGTAAGTTGCGCTAAGCAAATAATAATGGGACCAGTTTTTATGCTTTCCGAGCGTTCGCTCATGGTACCAGGGCTGCGAGCCAAAGGCGCGGAATTCACGCAAGCCGGAAATGCTTTCGTAGACCGCTTGGTTATAGGCAATGCGCGACTGGCCCGATTGCCGTCCGTAGAGCGCCGCTTTCCGCTCAAAGTAAGGCCCGAATAAATAATAAAGCGCGAAAGTCGGCAGCATGATCAGACATAACCAGCCGCTAATGCTAAGAAGCAGGACGATCGCTACCGTAATGAAAAGTAAGTTATCGATGACGCTCGGCAGGACGTTGCGGTATATTTTCTGAACGGATGTGACCTCGGAGTTGAACATCGACAGCGTCTCCCCCGCCGGATGCCGTTCGTAGTGAGCGAAGCCAAGCTTGCGCAAATGCTTGAAGATTGCGGTTTGCATATCGCGCGAGGCGAGCTCCCCTATCGTCCGCTGCAGCAGGTTGCGATAGTTTTTGGCGATGAGCATTAGTAAATTGATGATTGTAAGCGCTGCTAAAATAACGATAAAAAGTGACGTATCCTTGTTGACCACGATATGATCAATAACATATTGGATCATTTTGGGCGTTAACGTCTCCCCGGCTACCGCTATTGTGCCGCAAGCCGCAAGTGCCGCTATTTGCTTCTTGTAGGGCAGCAAAAACGTAAGCGCCCACACATAGGAGCGCTTCGATTCGTCAAGCTCAAGCTTCTGCTTCGCTTTGTCCGCCTGCTTCCGGGATCGATCCTTCCCTTTTGGCGTCTCCCTGCCATCTTCCGCCCGCTCCTCTGTTATGTCCATCGTCATTCCCCCCCTTGTTCCTTCTTTAACTCTCTTCGCACAGCCTAATATTTGGCAGTTAGGTTTTCAATCATAATTCCGGCCAAATCTTTTGTCAACGTACTAATTGAGTATAAAAGTTTTTTACCATACCGCTGCTAAGCGGATAGACGAATTAACGCATAGAAAGCCCGACTAAAGGCTGGAATGCCTTTTGGCCGGACTTTCTATAATCGTTCAGATGACCCCGTCTATAATTCCACCATCGCTTTAATAACCTTCGATTCAGGCTTCAGCCAGCTATCGAAATGGCCGATCATTTCCGCAAACGGTACCCGATGCGTAATGAAGCTGTCCACATCGATGCTGCCGCTCTGAACTGCCTCCTGTACGGCAGCGAAATCCTCCAGCGTCGCGTTGCGGCTGCCCATTAATGTCATTTCCCGCTTGTGAAACTCCGGATCGCTGAAGGAAAGCTCCGCCTTGACGAGGCCGACGTAGACAAGCTTGCCGCCATGCGCGACAAGACCAAACGCATCGGTCATCGACCGGGCATTGCCGGTAGCGTCGAATACGGCCGTCGGAAACTCCCCGCCCGTTAATTCGGCCAGCCGCTCCTTAGCTCCCTGCAGCGCATTTACTGTCTCATCGACCTTCGCCCATTGCCTGCAGAACGCCAGCCGCTCCTCCTGAATGTCCATCGCGATAACACGTGCTCCGCGATGCTTCGCGAAAGCCATAACGCCAAGCCCGATTGGCCCCGAGCCAATGACAAGCGCCGTTTCTCCGGCCCCAAGCCCGGAGCGGCGAACCGCATGCGCTCCGATACTGAGCGGCTCCAGCACCGCTGCCTGATCGAGCGTCAGCTCATTCGTTACGAGCAAATGCGTGACAGGCACGGCAATTTGCTCCCGCATGCCTCCGTCGATATGAACGCCGAGCACCTTCATATCCGTACAGCAATTCGTTTTCCCGTTGCGGCAAGCAATACATATCCCGCAGTGCATATATGGAATGACACTCACCTGATCGCCCGCCTTGACCCGGCCTTGCGGATCATCAATCTGCTCTACAATTCCTGCCAGCTCATGGCCAAGCACGCGCGGATAATTGAAGAAGGGCTGATTCCCCTTATAAGCATGCAGGTCGGTGCCGCATATGCCGATTCTCCGAATACGAACGATCGCTGTCCCCGGCTGTAAAGCCGGTTCCTCCTGCTCCACAAGCCTAAGCTGATCGATTTGCTCACATACGATTGCTCTCACGCTGCAGCTCTCCTTTTATACATTGACATGCGTATTGTATTCTTCTCTGCCGCTTTCCCAGCTCCGGTTGTGAACCTGCGCAAGTATCGCCAGCACCTCCCGCAGCAGCTCCTCGTCAAGCGGCTCGTCTGTCCATTCGATATTTTTACGGATGTTATCCGGGTTAGCCGTACTCACCAGCGTCGTCGGAATCCGCTCGTTTACCGTAGCGAACTGCACCGCCAGCTTGGCGATATCTTCCCCTTTGGCCGCGCAGTGCTCGGCCGCTTTCCTACATGCAGCGCGAATGTCTGCGCCAGCGGGATGCCAGTCTGCCAGCGGGCGGTTACCCAGCAAGCCCATCGATAGCGGAGATGCGCTGATCAACCCGACCTGCTTCTGCTCGAGCAGCGGGACAATGTCCAGCAAGGATGTATCATTCAGCGAGTAGTGGCAATAAGAGAGCACAGCATCCAGCTCCGTATGGGCAAGCGATTTCTCGAACACAGCGAGAGGTAGACCCGATACGCCTGAGAACCGGATTTTGCCTTGCTGCTTTAGCTTATCGAGAGCAAGAAATGCTCCCTCCGCAACCTGCTCGAACGCCACAAACTCAATATCATGCAAAAACAAAATGTCGATATAGTCCGTCTGCAGCCTCTGCAAGCTCTCATCCACGCTGCTGATGATGCGCTTCTCGGAGAAATCGAATTGGTCTGCTCCGTAACGCCCGGCCTTCGTCGTCAATATAAACCGGTCTCTCGCGATCTCCGCGATCGCCTTGCCCAGCACCGTTTCCGCCTTCGTTAAGCCGTAATACGGCGAAACATCGATCAGATTAATGCCCATATCCACTGCAGTATGCACCGTACGCATGCTTTCCGCATCATCCGTCTCCCTGAACACAGACCCGAGCGACGATGCGCCAAAGCTGAGCGCCGACACATCCAATCCCGTCTTGCCAAGCTTCCGATATTTCACCGCTATCCTCTCCTTAAACAATCATTCTGCGCCACCCTGCACTGCCCTACAAAATAACGCCGTCTTTGAAAATCGCGATTTCCTTAAAGCCGTTGCGCTCATTATTCGTCTGCGTCTCGCCTGAAGCAAGGCTGATCAGCTGCTCCCACAGCTCGTCAGTCAGCGTCCCCATGCTTTTGTCTTCAAGCAGCCGGCCTGCATTAAAATCGATCCAGTTCTTCTTGCGCCCGGCCAGCTCGCTGTTCGTCGCGATCTTCACCGTCGGAACCGGTCCGCCGAACGGCGTTCCTCTTCCCGTCGTGAACAGCACGATATGGGCGCCTCCCGCGGACAACGCCGTTACCGATACGAGATCATTGCCCGGCGCCTCCAGCAGGTTAAGCCCGCTGCTCGTAATACGCTCCCCGTATGGCACAACATCCTGCACGACCGCATGGCCGCCCTTCTGCGTGCAGCCGAGCGATTTCTCCTCCAGCGTGCTGATGCCGCCTGCTTTATTGCCGGGAGACGGGTTCTCATAAATCTCTTGATCATGCTTTATGAAATATTGCTTGAAATCATTAATCAAATGCACGATTTTACCGAAAACCCTCTCGTCGGCGGCACGGTTCATCAGAATCGTCTCCGCCCCGAACATCTCCGGCACCTCGGTCAAAATCGCCGTTCCGCCCGCTTCTATCAAGCGGTCGGATACGGCGCCTACGAGCGGATTCGCCGTTATGCCCGATAAGCCGTCCGAGCCGCCGCATTTCAGACCAAGCTTCAGCTTCGACACCGGCACCGGCTCGCGCTTAAAGTGCTCGGCATAGCGGACAAGCTCTTCAACGAGCTCCAGCGCCTCCTCGATCTCGTCCTCCGCCTCCTGCGACTTCAGAAACTTCACCCGCTCCGGGCTATGCTCGCCGATCGCCCGCTTGAACGCATCGATCTGATTATTCTCGCAGCCAAGGCCGATGACGAGCACGCCTGCCGCGTTCGGATGATTCACGAGCGAGGCCAGCAGCTTCTGCGTATGCACCAGATCATCGCCAAGCTGCGAGCAGCCGAACGGATGCGCAAAATGATACACGCCATCAACGCGTCCTTCATAGAGCGCATGCGCCTTTCTAGCTACAATCTCGCAGGTTTTGTTAATGCAGCCTACCGTGTTTATAATCCAAATTTCGTTGCGGATGCCAACCTCGCCATTTTCGCGAATGAAGCCTTGGAAGGTACGGCCCGCATCAGGCGACTGTGCCTTGACCTGATCCTGCGCGGCAGGCTCATAAGAATAATCGAGAAAGCCCTTCAAGCCTGTTCCCATGTTATGCGTATGCACCCAGCTGCCGGGCTCGATATCTTCCTTCGCCACCCCGATGGAATAACCAAACTTCAGCACATGCTCGCCCTTACGGACAGCGTGCGTAAGCACCTTATGCCCCTTCGGCACCTCATCCAGCAGTGTGAGCGCATATCCCCCCTCAAGCGACAGCTGATCCCCTTTGGCAAAAGGCTGCAGCGCGATTACAACATGATCATCCTCATGCAATCTAACCCAGCTATTCATTGGCATACCGCTCCATTTCCGCTATTTTCGCGCTTGCCGCAGCCGCTAATTCCGGCCATTCAGCCGCCAAATCGCGCCCCCAGACGCTCTCCAGGCTTAGCAGCTCCGCAGTCGTCTGCTCCAGAGACCACTGCTTCTCTTCCGCTTCCGACCATACCGCCGCAATCGTCTCCAGCATGGCAGCATCGTCACGTACCGTATAGAGAGCGCCGCTCAGCGTCTTCCCTTCAAAGCCCGCTTCCGTCCGCTTCACCTTGTAATACCGCAGCAAGCCCGCAAACCCTTGTACAAGCCCGCTTGGCACCGCACTGCCGCAAGCCGCATAATGAAGCAGGGAAGGCAGCAGCCGCACCTTGAATTTACTGAGGCTGTTCATCGCAATATCAGCCAGCCTGTGACGGATGAACGGGTTCAAAAACCGTTCGTACACATCCCCCGCGTAAGCCTGAAGCTCGTCCTCTGCAATCGAAAGCGAAGGGATAATTTCCGTCTCCACCGCAGATCGCACCAGCGGTCCAAGCACTGGATGCTCCATCGCCTCCCGCACCTGCTCGATGCCATGCAGCAATCCGAGCGGCGTCATGAGCGTATGCGCTCCGTTCAGTATGCGCACCTTTCTTAGCTGGAAAGGCTTCAAATCCTCCACCCAATGTACATTTAGACCGGTCCTGCGCAGCGGCAGCAGCTTCTCGAGCTCCGGCTCCGCCTCAATTGCCCATAGATGATAAGGCTCCGCCGTGCTCAGCATCGGATCGGAATAGCCCCATTCGCTAAACCATGCCTCAGCCTGCGCTTCGTCCGGATAGCCCGTCACAATACGATCCACAAGCGAATTCAAAAACCGGTTATGCCTAGCGACCCAATGCTTGAATGCCTCCGGATAACCCCAATCGTCGCTATAGCGCAGGACACAGCTGCGAAGCTCGTCGCCGTTACGCTCCAGCAGCTCGCAAGGCAAGCAAACTAAGCCACGCTCCGGATCGCCGTTGAAATGATTAAACCTGCGGTAAAGCAGCGCCGTCAGCTTGCCGGGAAACGACTGAATAGGCTGCCCTTCCACGAGCTCCTCCGGCCGGTATACGAGTCCCGCTTCCGTCGTATTGGATACGACGACCTGAAGGTCCTCATGTTCAGCTAAAGCGAGAAAATTTCCCCAGTCGGAGTAAGGGTCAAACACGCTGCCGAACACCGAAATCACTTCCGTCCGCTCGACGCGTTCCCCATTTTCCAAGCCGCGAACGACCAGCGTGTATAGTCCGTCCTGCCTTGCAAGCGCATCGATTTTCGGCTTGCCGCCGGGGCGCGGCTGTGTTACCGCGACGCTGCCCTCGTAAAACCCTTGCTTCCGGCATTCATGAAGCATAAAGTCAAAGAAGCCGCGCAGGAAATTGCCTTCGCCGATCTGCAGCACCGTAATTTTAGCCTGCTTCATTTCCTCGTATATACGCATCTGCTCTTCATTCAATTGTCGGTGATCTAATGTTGTCATACGCGGTAGAACTCCTTCGCATTTAGTCCGAACAGCCGCTCCCGCTCCGAATCCGTCCAAGTTTCCGGCAGAGCCTGCTCAAGCACATTCACGACGTCGTCATAGCTTGCCGCAAGCAAGCTGACCGGCCAGTCGCTGCCGAACATTACCCTCCCGCTTCCGAAAACGTCCAGCACATGCTCGATATATGCCCTGAAATCCGCTGGTTTCCAGCTATTGTGATCCGCCTCTGTCACCATGCCCGAAAGCTTGCAATACAGATTAGGATGGGCGGCGATTCGGCTCATTTGGCTTTTCCAAGGCTCGAGCGCCCCGTCCTTAATGAGCGGCTTCGCGATATGGTCAATGACCGCATGCAAGCCCGGCACTTGATCCAGCAGCCTGACTAAAGGCTCCAGCTGATGCGACATGACCAGTAAATCGACGGGAACGCCCTTCTCCGCAAAAAAAGCGAGCGCTTCCACAAAGCCGGGCGCAAGTATCGCGTTCGCGTCAGGCATTTCCTGAATCATAATGCGGAACCCCGCAAACTTCGGATGCTGCGCAAATCGTTCATAATGCATACGGTAATCAGGGTCTGCAAGATCGAGCCAAGCGACAACGCCAACAATTGAATCTGCGGTTTCGCTTAATGCCAGCAAATAATCGGTTTCAGCAAGCGTCGGCGCCGCCTGTATAACAATCGATCCATCCAGCTTATGTTTATTTAAATGAGGCTCCAAATGCTCCGGCAAAAAATCGCGGTACAGCACTGGAATATCCGGCGTTAACCAGCCGTAGTCCCCCCGCTCTATGCTCCAATAATGCTGATGCGCATCCAATCTCATCTCTTCCGCCTCTTTTCTAGCAGATTACAATTCCCCCTTTATTATAAATAACAATATCGATGTCTTAAATAATCAATTATCGCATATTTGTACTCTTTTTTGATATTTGCTACAATCAGGACGACAAACCATCCGAATGAGGTGAAGCCTGTGAATCCGTATCGCAAAAGGTTCGATGCCCTGACCCCGTTTCCGTTCGAATGCGTCTACCGGGATTCGAAAAGTGCGCAGAACGAGCTGCCCGACCATTTTCACGATTGGTATGAGATGGTCTACATTTATAGCGGCAAAGGCACTTTTTTTATCGATCAGACGTTTTATGATGCCGTCCCCGGTGACGTATTCATGATTCCCGGCAACACCATTCACCGCTCCTTCCCTGACCCGGATGACCCGAAGACATCGACCGCGCTGTTCTTTAACGCTTCGCTCGTTCACAGCCCGCCGCTTGGTGATTCATTCTCTTATTTACGCTGCTTCGAGCAGGCCAAACGCCACAAAGCCTATAAGCTGCCTGCTGCGGCTGCGGCCGATAAACAGCAAATCATCGCTTTGATTGACCGCATACATGCGGAGGAAACGGACAAGCTGCCGGGCTACCGCCTGGCCGTCCTTCTTCACCTGCAGCAAATTTTACTGCTCCTCGGCCGGACCCTTAACCCATCGGAAGAAGGACAAGCGGTATCGTCATCGGCTCCGAGCTGGATGAGAGCCATTTTGGCCTATATTGACGAGCATCCAGCCAGCCCCCTCGGCCTGTCACAGCTTGCTAAGCGAGCATCTGTAACCCCTGCCCACTTCTCCCGCGTCTTCAAAAAGCTAACCGGGATGAACGTCACGGAATACGTGACGACCAAACGAATTATCCGCGCCAAGGAGCTGCTTGTGGAGAGCGATGCCAATATCGCCGACATTGCCGAGCGGTGCGGCTTCGAAAGCCTTCCGCATTTCCACCGTATGTTCAAGAAACTAACCGGTATGACTCCCTCGCATTACAAAAAGAGCGAATAACTAATAGATTTGAAGGTTATTATTAGCGGTACAGCCTGTCTGCTTCTCTCATGTATTATCTAGCAAAGACAATTTTGCTGGCAGGGGAGGTACACCTATGGTTCGTTCGAATGTCAAAGCCTTTAAGTATCGCGTAGGAAAATACAAATACCTCATCATTAATATCTTTCAATCTTCCGAAGCAAGCGCCCAGCATGGCAACGTGCTGGCAAGCAACGCAGCTACCGTGCAAATTTTCAAGAGAGGCAAGCGTAAACGGCTGACGCCGTCTTTGCGGCAAAAGCTCGTTTCGCGGTGAAATATAAGCATCGTATAAGGTTCAAATTTATACTTTCTTATATTTCAAGAAAAGCTAGCTAACCCTCTAATACGGCTTCGTTCCGCAGAACGCTTGAAGGGGGGTGATGAAATGTCACGTAAACATTCCAAACTAGGCAACTCGGTCAAAAAGGACAACGGTAAAACCTTCGTCAACGTAAAACAAAGCGCTAACGCAATGATCAACCAAGGCGGCAATGCATTTGCCATTAACGCAACTGAAGTAGGCGTCGTCCGCATTCGCCCCGGTCAACAGTAAAATATAGATAGCGGTGCCAACGCAGCAGATTATTCTAAACCGGTGCAGTAAACGGAGGGGCTTCTGGCAAGATCACTGATCTTACCGGAAGCCCCTCCTACTTAAGAATATTGGGGAGAATAGAGCAAGATATTTTCTCTATTTCTGCTGTTTGAGTTAGTTTGGGGCAAATAGAGAAAAAAATTTACTCAATTTCGTCTGAAATGGCGCGTCAGTCTCCGGTTGGCGGGGGGACGGCATCGTCTGTTACGCCCCAAACAGCCGCATTAGCAATATGCCGGCGAACGCGAGCGATATGCCGGTAATCTCCGCCTTTGTGAACTTTTCCTTTACGACAAAGCGCGTGTAGAGGAGCACGATCAGTACGTTCAGTGCAGTGACTGCGGATACGAGGCCAGCTTTGCCAAGATCGAAGGCCGTTATAATCAGCATCATGCCGACTGCATTTGTCGTACCGACGGCCAGACCGACGAGAAATGTTCGTTTGTCGCTCCACATCGATGTATTTGGTGCCGCGAAGCGGTTAGAAGCATGCTGCGATACGCGCACCTCGCCACCTGCAGCGCTTAAGCTTTGAAGCGAGCGCGCCTGCTTGCCCCGCTCGCTTTGCAAATCACGCAGCCACCATATTCCGAAGCAGGCAGCTCCCGTCACAAACATAAAAAACATCGTAGGGAACAAATCCGCCTCCATCATGGTCGACCACTTGCCCGACAAATCATTTGCCGCAAACAGCAGCATCGCCAGCACTCCCCACTGCGCTCCCTGCAAATTCCGAAGCGAGATGTCATTAGACATCCGAACCAGCAGCACGCCGCCTACAATAACGACGAATGCGATGAGCTGCATCGCATGAAGCTTCTCGCGCCAAAGACCAAAAGCAACAATGACCACAACAACCGACGGCAGCGCCGTCAAGATCGCCACCAGCGATGCCTTGCCTACCGCAAAGCCTTTAAACATGCTCGCATTCGCGCCGAATGAGAACAGCCCCATTTGTATCCCGATTAGCGCCGCCATCGTCCAGCTCGACGAGAAGGCTAGCGCACAAATGCCGTTTATGATCGCACCCATACTAAACGTGCCGCAGAGCAATAAATTACGGTTGAGCGGCTTCTGGCTTGTCCAATGATACAGAATGCCCCGCAAGCCGAAGCAAATGGCAGCGAACACGGAATAAGTAAGCCACATGAGAGCAAGAAGTCCCCTTTCCTTGATCCATCCTGTCCGGACGATAAACATAATAGAACCTATCATATCAAGCCGAACCGATTTTGTCTGTAACAAATCGGGCGTACCTGCGCCGCAGTAAACCAGCAAAAATAAAAGTATTGGCTGAAATTGGTGCAAACCTTATAATTACGATAGCGGCGGCTTCGCTGCCTGACATAACGCGAGCATCTTATACAGAACAAGGGGATTTTAATGGCACACGCTGCAAAAAGACCGCATTTGCCCGAGCTGGACATCGTCAGAGCATTCGGGATTATGGCGGTCATCATGATTCACGCTACATCATCGATCGTAGCAATCTACGATCACCAGGCTACGCTGTATCCGCTGTACCTGTTTTTGAACATTTTCACCAAATTCGCAGTGCCTGTTTTCATTTTTTTAAGCGGATTCATGCTTTTTTACAACTACTACGACAAGCCCTTCACGGCAAAAACAATCGGACAATTTTACAAAAAAAGAATGTCCAAAATCATTATCCCGTTTCTTCTATTTTCGTTCCTTTATTATGGCCTTACGCGGCTGATACAGTTCGGCTTTACCGACGTGCAGACGTTTATCGGCTACTTTACGACAGCTGAATTTCTCAAAACGCTTGTCATCGGCAAAACCTATACGCATCTCTACTTTGTCGTCATTATCATTCAATTCTATGTGCTTGCGCCGTTCATGCTGTATGCCGTCAAACGGTTTCCAGCGCTCAGCAGGCATATTGTCTGGATAGGCCTGCTGGTGCAGTGGCTGTTTGTTTATAAGGTGACCGACTTGTTTCATCTCATCAATCGCGGCAGCTATTCGTTTACCTATATGTTTTATTTTGCGGCGGGGGCGTTTATCGGTATTTATTACTTGAAGCTGGCCGATTGGATCAATCTGACTAAAAAAAACGCAACGCCTCAAAAAATCGCAGTCTCGATTGCGCTTTGGGCGTTATTCCTATCGTCGAGTGCAGTTATGGTCTATTTTTATTACGAGAATCGCCTGTATAATACAGCCGTTATTGATACGAAGCTGCTCGAGCTTGTGGACGAGGTCCGCTGCGTAACCGCAGGCATCGTACTGATTCAGCTTTCCTGCTGGGTATATGCAGCGTGGAACAAAACGGCGGTCAGAGCGCTCTTACATATCGGCGCCACCTCCTTCGGCATTTACTTGATTCACCCGGTCATCTTGTATCTATACCGGAAAATTAACTTGAGCAGTGATCCGCTCCTGTACCACGTCTGGGCGTCAGGCGGCTTCTTTATCGCGCTGCTTATCCCTTGGCTGCTCGTATCGCTGTGCGCGCCGTTTAAATGGCACTGGCTGCTGTTCGGTCCGCTCCCGGCAATGAAGAAACAGCCAAATGTTCCAATTCAGCCGGGTATCGAAGCCAAATAGAACAGAGCCGTCCGATCGCTTAAGCAAGCGCGGACGGCTCTTTTTTGCAGAATGCTCTCAGCGTCTATCACTTACTTTTAATAATTAACTTTATTTTAATAAAAACATACGTTAAAATAAGCGTAACATGCGTGACGTTTTCCAGTATTGAACATGCTAGAAAGACGGCACGGAATACGCTTTTATTCTGCATGGCTTCACAACTTAATTTAGGAGGTCTTACTATGCCGACATTTTTGGATAAACATATTTCGCTAGGCGAAGTGAAACTGAAGGTTAGCCAGCTGGAGCGGTCGATTTCATTTTATGAGGAAGTAGTCGGGTTAAAGGTTTTGCAGCATGATGCGGCAAATGGCGTCGTTACTTTCACCGCCGATGGAAAACATACGCTGCTTGTGCTGGAGGAAGTGCCGGATGCGGTTGTTCCCCAAAGAAGATCCTATGCCGGATTGTACCACTTTGCATTATTGCTGCCGGATCGCCGTTCGCTGTCGCTTGCCCTGCGCAATCTGATACAATCGGGCATTCATATCGGGCAGGCGGATCACCTCGTGAGCGAGGCGCTTTACATTGCCGATCCGGACAATAACGGCATCGAAATTTACGCGGACCGTCCGCGCGAAGAGTGGAAGCGCGATGCAGGCGGCAACTATGTGATGGCATCCGATCCAATCGCTTGGGAAAGCCTGCTCGCCGAGAGCGAGGGGCTGGAATGGAGCGGCCTGCCTCAGGGCACGGTCATCGGACATGTGCATTTGCATGTTGGCGATCTGCCGGTTTCAAAGGCCTTCTACACGGGTAAGCTCGGCTTCGATGTTGTCGGGGATTATGCGCAAATGTCGGCCGTGTTCGTCTCGGCAGGCGGGTACCATCACCATCTCGGGCTGAACATTTGGGCTGGCGTTGGCGCAGCATTGCCGCCGGCGAATACGGTAGGTTTGTCGTATTTCACAATCGTTTTTCCAACATCCGCTTCACGCGAAGCTTTGCTTGGCCATCTACAGAGCGAAGCCGTTGACGTCCAGGCGCTAGGAAGCGCGTTTGTCGTGCACGACCCTTCAGGCATCGCCATACACCTGACCGTAAAAGCCGATTAATGAAGCGGCGCCCCTTGTCCGTAGATCGTTCGGTACATTTTCGGTGATACGCCCTCGGCAATGCGGAATACACGTATAAAATAACTCGCTTGTGCGAACCCGCACCGCACCGCAATCTCTGTCACGGACAAAGCCGTTGTCGCAAGCAGCAGCTTCGCCGCATCGATGCGGCATTCCGTGACATAGTGATTCGGCGTCTTCCCCATAACCTGCTGAAACAACCGCAGAAAATGATAATGGCTGTAGCCCGCCAGCGCCGCCATCCGCTCCAGGCTCCACGGCTCCTCGCATCTGTGCCGGATTTGATCGGCAGCTGCCCGTATCGCATTTTGCTTCTCGAGTGCGGAAGAACCCTCAAGCCGCTCCGAATGCTGCACCAGCTCCACTAATATTTCATATAACAGCGCAGATATGCGCGGCTCATTGCTGGTCTCGAAAGGATTGCAAAGCGCATACATATCCTCCGTCAGCTCCTTGAACCGCTCGCGGTTGGAAAAGGTAAACAGCCAGCCCCCGGAATCGTCGGCCTCTCTCAGCATAGGCAGCGGAATTTGCGTCTCAAAATGAATCCACCGCACGTCCCACGGATCCTCCTCGCTCGAACCGTACTGCTGAAAGGCATGCTTTGGAAACAAAAAGCCGTCTCCAGCCCGCAGCTCCAGCCGCTCCCCTCCGCTTCCGTTCATCACATAACCGCTTCCCTCAAAAATAAGATGCAAATTATAATGCTTAAGCTGACCCTGCTCTCTTCGTTCGGCATGCTGCGGAAAGTCATTGAACCGGCCGATTAAATCAGGGTAGCAGACATACTGGGAAAAAGACGGATTCGGTACGATAATGTGTCTGATCATCGCTTCCAGCCCCCTTCATTAAGTTCGCAATATTGTATCATGAATCGCAGGATATTGTCATTTACCGTATATATATTTGATTTTACAATGAGTAAGGAAAGAAATGATTCGCAATATATTCGCATTATTAAGATTTCACTCACTAGGAGGAACTTGAAATGAAACAGACCGACGCGTTAAAAGAATTTCGCCTGGGCGTCTGCTATTACCCCGAGCATTGGCCGGAAGCCTTGTGGGAGGATGATTTCCGCCGTATGCGCGAGCTTGGATTGTCAGTCGTTCGCGTAGCCGAGTTTGCCTGGTCGATTTTCGAGCCGAAGGAGGGCGTCTTTTCGTTCGAGCTGTTCGACCGCGCGCTTGAACTTGCCCATAAGCAGGGACTAAAGGTCATCGTCGGCACGCCGACTGCGACACCGCCGGCTTGGCTTACCCACAAATATCCCGAGGTGCTCAATGTAACGCACAATGGCGTGACACTGCACCACGGCTCACGCCGCCATTATAACTACAGCTCTCAAAAATACCGCGAGCTGTCCGCGATTATTACGCGCCAAATGGCTGAGCACTATAAAAATCATCCGGCCGTTATCGGCTGGCAAATTGACAATGAATTCAACTGCGAAATCAGCGAATTTTACGCGCCTGCCGATCATGATGCGTTCCGCATATGGCTGCAGGAGAAATACGGCACGCTGGAAAAGCTGAACGAAGCCTGGGGGGCCGTTTTCTGGAACCAAACGTATTCGGACTGGGAGCAGGTGTTTCTGCCGCGTCCGACGCCGGTGCATAAACAGCCGAATCCGCATCAGGCGCTGGACGAGAAGCGTTTTATTTCGGATAACACCATTTCGTTCGCTAAGGTGCAGGCAGATATTTTGCGCGAGGTCGCGCCTGATCACTGGGTCACGACGAACGGCCTGTTCGGCCACTTGGACAGCCACCGGATGAACGATGAGCTGCTCGACTTTTTCAGCTACGATTCCTATCCGCAGTTCTCAACGATTTTTTACGATAAAAATGAAGAAAACCCGCTGGCTGACAGAGGCTCGAGCCAAACCCTCGGGACGATTCGCTCCATCTCGCCGAACTTCACCATTATGGAGCAGCAGTCAGGTCCGGGCGGCTGGGTTAACAAGATGGACATGCCTTCCCCTAAGCCCGGGCAAATGCGCCTCTGGACGTACCAATCGATTGCCCACGGCGCGAATATGGTTCTTTACTTCCGCTGGCGGACCGCAACGGTCGGCAATGAAATTTATTGGCATGGCATTAATGATTATCATAATAGGCCGAACCGGCGCGTGCGCGAGGCCGGACAAATCGGAGCGGAGCTTGCCCACGCCGGAAGCCGCATAGCGGGTACCCGCTATAAAGCCGAGATCGCGCTGCTCAGCGACTACGACAACGATTGGGACGGCGAATACGATGTATGGCACGGCCCGTTCGCTTGGCAGAGCGACAAGGCTTGGTTTAAAGCGCTGACCCGCCGCCACATTCCAAGCGATAAGCTCTATGTGCGCAGCGGTACGACGCTTGAAGATTTGAAGCGCTACAAGGTGCTCGTCTACCCGCATCCTGCTATTATGCGCGATGAGACGGCTGCGCTTCTGGAGCAGTATACGCGCGAGGGCGGCATCGTCATTTTCGGCTGCCGGACCGGCTATAAGGATGAGCGCGGCCACTGCTACATGCGCCCGTTCCCGGGGGCGGCGGCTGGACTATGCGGCATTTCCGTCGAAGAGTTTACTTTGATCAAAGGCACGCGGGCAGCAACATCCATGAAATGGAGCGGCGGAGAGGAAGCATTGACAGGGGCGGATTCATTTAACGATATATTGTTCGTGGAGAGCGATTCGGTAGAGGTGGTCGCCCATTACGCCTCCGACTATTATGCAGGCAAGCCTGCGGTAACGAAGAACGTTTTCGGTGAAGGCGAGGCATGGTACTTCGGCGCCGTGTTCAACGAAGCATCGGCCGGGCAAATCATTGAACGGCTTGGCCTTGTATCGCCGGCAGCCGGCTGGCTGACGCTTCCTAAGGAGGTTGAACTGGCCATACGCGAGGATGAAGCCGGACCGCTGCACTTCCTGCTCAACTACAGCGAGCAGTCTGCAGAATTGACGCTCCGTGAAGCAAAAACCGACCTCCTTACCGGCAAAACGTTAAGCGGCACCGTAACGCTCGAAGGCTACGGCGTTGTTGTGCTCAGCTAGCGCTTGCAAGATCAAATTGCATAGTCTTAACCATAAAAAAAGTCTGCGGCATAGGATACCGCAGACTTTATTAATTCATCGGCATTGCCTGCCGTTACTTGTCATAAAAACGCCGCCAATCCTCGTTTTTGTCCCGCACAGACTTCATCAAATCGACATTCACGTTTTTTTCATTGGCCATTTCAATTAAACCGTTCACATCTTTGGGCAAACATTTCCCGGAAAATCCCCGATTGTCCTCATAAACAAACGTGTGGCTTCTGCCAATCCTCGGATCTTCAAGCCATACTTCGCGCAGCTCGTTATAGTTGATATCAAAGGCTTTCGCAATATCATAAAATTCGTTGCAAAAAGTAACCTTCATGGCCAGAAAGCAATTTTCCATATATTTCGCCAGCTCTGCTGTTTTGGCGTCAGTCAGCACCAGCTTTACCTCGGCATTGTACACCTTCTGATAAGCGCGGACCGCGATGCTTATATCTTCCTGAGCTCCGCCGAACGCCAGCCAGGTGCGCTGACTGAGAGTGGCAAAGGGATGGCTCGCGGTCTCCCCGTAATATTCCGGATGAAATACGATCCGCTTCCCTGTTATCTGTTTCTGCTCATCCGTAAATCCGACAGGGACCGTTGATCTGATTACAATTAACGCCGCCTGCAGCCATGCCAAAACCTCCTCTACGATGGAGGAATCGCATTTTCCGTTTGAAAGCTGCGGCGTCGGCACACATACGAATGCAACATCGCAGCCGTTCACGTCTTCCCTGGTACCCATGTTCAATGGCTCATCATAAACGATTGCGTCCGGAAAAAGTTCACACATCGCTTTACCGACATGACCATATCCGACAATGCCGACCTTCATCGCCTTTTCACGCTCCATATCATGCTGCTGATTTTACGGCTGTTTCCATCACGATGCGTTTTCGCTGAACGGCGAGCAGAACAAACAGAAAGAAATAATAACCCCAGTATAACAAAAACTCTTCCACGGAAGGATTTTGGGTGTAGCCCAAAAATGCTTTCATAAAAATCCCTACTTGACCGTTGACCAGCGGCTGGCTGCCGGTGTCACGAACATATTGCATTTCATCGATCGGATGCTCCGGCATAAATGCCGTAATATTATATACTTCTCCGATCTCTCCTCCCGCAGTCCGGTAAATGCTGCCAATGATGCCGAGATCCTGCATAATGCCGACTGCCTGCACCAGAAGCCCCGCCGAAATCATCATAAGAAATACGGAGGTGATTCTGAAAAACGTGCGCAGGCTGATCTTTTTGGTGCCCTTGAAAAATAAATAGCCGACAACGAAAGCCAAAATAAGGCCCCCCAGCGCACCCCAGCTTTGCAGCGCCTTCTGGATATCTCCTCCTGTAATCGCGGCAAAGAAAAAGACCGTTTCCACCCCTTCACGCACCACTACGAGAAACGAGTGCAGCACCATATTTACGATGCCTCCAACCGTTAATATGGAAGCAATTTTATTTTGCACTTTCCCCTGCATATCACCCTGCCGGCTCATAAACATAACCATATGGGTCAATAATCCGCAGGACACAAGCATAATTCCGATTTTCAAATAATTTTGGCTGCCTATGCTCGCGAACCCGGTAAAAATGATCTGGAAGGCAAGCGCAACGCCGTAGCTCGCCGCCAATGCAAGCACTACACCGACCCAAACCCATTTATGCCAGTGCGTTTGTTCGATCCGGGTCAGATAGGTTAGTATAACCCCAACGATCAAAATAGCTTCCAGCGCCTCGCGAAAGGTGATCAAAAACGCCTGTAAATCCATGTTTCCATCTCCTGCTCTGTACTAGCATAATTGCAAGGAAAACACCTGCGCCATTAGGCGCAAGTGTCTCCTCGTTCATTTGATTCACTTATCGAAGGATAATGATTTCACCTTTATCATAAAATACACCTTTGCCGAACAGTTCCGCCACAGCGCGAAGCGGAATAAACGATCTTCCGTTATTCACAAGTACAGGCTGATCCAGCTTCACATCCGCATTTACTTCGCCGTTTTGGACAACTTGGTCCGAACCGATCTTGATGTCAGTCGTTTTGCCGTCTTTTACAATGCTCACTTTTTTGGCAGCCGCATCGTAGCTTACTTCTGCATCGATTGCCTCTGCGATTACGCGAACAGGTACAAGAGTGCGGCTCGTTTTCACGTTGATATAAGGCGCGGCATCCGCAGAAACATCCTTGCCGTTAACTTGATATGTTTTGACGTTAACCTTCAATTGTACGCCGTCTTTCACCACCAGAAACTTCAGCACTTGGAAAGCATGCTTCTTGGCGGATGCAAGATCAGATTTGTCCACCGCATCAGCGAATTGCTGTGCGTATGCAGCCGCTGCCGCATATTTCTCAGCGCCTAGGAACACTTCCTGAGCCGAAAGGAACATATTTCCTTCCATCGCGTATCCGCGCGCCCCTTGCAAATCGCCTGCTTCCAGCTTTACAAAAGCTTGGTTCACGTACTCGGATACTTTTCCGATCATCGCACGCTGCATGGCATCCTGAATTTTTTCTAAGTTGACTTTGCTGGCATCTCCTGATGCGAAAACGTTGCGGATATAATCGGCGTCCGCCGCGCTGCCGCCTTTCAGGTAGGTATATACTGCCATGTAGAAAAAATAACCTTCGGTCATCGCAGCCGGTTGATCGGCAGCCGGTTTTGTCGGGATGTTCTTCGCGTACGTATGAAGAGCGAGCGCAAAGGTTTTGATCAGCGTCTTGTCCAGCACCTGGCGGTGAACGTTGAAATCATCCGCTTTGCCGCTTGCAAGGTCGCTAAGCAGCTGCTCGATCGTGCCATTTAGAATGTCGGCCATATGTAGGCTGTAGGAGTTATCACGTTTTACAACCGTGGCTTGCAGGACACCCTCGTAAATTTGAACAACTTTGTAGAATTCCGTTTGAGCCTTCGCATTATCGCCGCTTTTGAGCGCAGGTCTAACCTGATTGTTAATTAAGTCGCGGATAGCGAAGTAGAAATACCACTGCAATCCCTTATCGATCGCTTGCTTGGCTTGACCTACATTCAGAGTGCCTGCGATCGCATTGTCCAGAACGATCGAAATGTTCTCGTCGATTTTCGGATCGTCAGGTTTAATATTCGCATCGATCCGTTTTACTTCGGTTTGGAATTTATCTGCATAAAACTTCTTTACAGCGCTCAAATCGGTATTGTCCGTAAATAATGCTTTAATATCAGCGAAATCCTTGATCCGTGCAGCTATAGCCGCATCTTCGGTAATCTCGAACTTGCTTGCCGCACTTACGGCGGAGCCTAAAGTGAAGAAGGATGAAAGCACTAGCGAAACGCTTAAAATCATTGACAACCATTTGCGCATCTTAATCTCTCCCAAATTTTTTTATTTATAACCATTTCTTTTTGCGGGCAAGCCAAATGCCTGCGCCAGCCAGCAATACAACACCGCCGATAACCGAAACGGTTACCACAGGATTCGTTTTGTCGGCATGCTCCATCGGCGCATGCGCCGCGAGCTCCTTGCCCGATTCCTCGACTACACTGCTGTCGGTTGAAGCAGCTGCTTCCGCTTCAGTCGCATTCTGCTCTGCAGATTCCACTGTCTCACTCTCGGCAGCAGGTGCGGGTGTTGCAGTTGCAGCGGCATCCGCTTCAGCGCCGTCCTTCGCGGCGTCAGCTTCGGCAGACGGTTTTACCGTTTCCGCTTCTGTAACCGCAGTTGCGGCAGGCGCTTCATTTTCCACGTTTTCCGTCGGCTTGGTTTGCTGTTGCTGCTCTTCAGCAGGCTTTTGTGTTGCAGCAGGCTTTAGAGTTGCAGCAGGCTTCACAGTCGCTGCAGGCTTTGACGTTGCTGCTGGCTTCGCTGTCGCGGCAGGTTTCTGCGTTGCAGCAGGCTTTGCGGAAGCCTTGTAAGGAAACAGAGGCTTCACGACGCCGTAAATATAATTCACCTTTTTCTTAAATACATCCGGCTCCGCTGCTTTTTGGCCGACTCCGAACAGTCCCGGATTTCCGAGCGCTTCAAGAGCCTCATTGAATGCCGCATTTATTTCATCAGACTTAGAGCCGATATAAGGCTTCAATGTATCAAACGTCGCTTTTGCTTTCGCGAGGAGCAGCTTCGTTTGGGCATAATCGTCGAATCCCTTGATCGCATAAGTGAAGCGTCGATCCAGATTCATTACGAGCACAGCTTTGAAATTGGCTGTAGTAAGCTTGGCATTCTTGTCCTTGAAATTGTTATCAAGCGTTGCCGCGACCGATTCGCCGAAATGCGAAACCATTTCCGGTCTCCGTACTTTATAAGCTTCTTCCGCAGACTTCCAATTAGGCGATGCGCCTGCTAAACTCGCTTCTACCAATTTGAACGTTTCAGCAATATCTTCCGTATTGGCATCCCCGTAAGAATAGGCCAGCGCTTGGGACGGCGCGATATATAACGCTACAGTAACCAAGAGAAGAACGCATAGCAGCCAACGTTTCATCTCATCACCTCTCGTTGATCATAATTCTCACTCACAAGTTGTAATGATAATCATTATCGACCAATCCGTCAATAGCTGTGTTAGCTATATTTTTCACACGATGGATCTTTAATCGAAAATGTTGATTAAATAAAAAAAAATGATGACAATGTCATCATTTTTCAACCCACTCGTATAAGGTGATGTCCGCGTAAACCGGATCAAATAAAGGATCCGAATGAAACTGTGCGATCGGTTTCACATGTTCCCGCACATGCTGCCCCTGCTGTTCGAATCCTTGCACGACATGATCCGTAAGCAGCACCCGCCGTTCCGCGACAGCGGCCGCTGTCGCCTTAAAATACTCATAAGTGAAGATCCGCTCATGCTCGTACCCCGCCTCCAAATATTGCAGCACGCGCGTTTCCTCCCAGGTGTACAGCACGAAAGGCTCCTTTAGCGCGCTTGCATACCGGTGAAGCTGATACACGGCCGGAACCTCGGCAGCCTGACGCTGAAGCAGATTTGCCCCGTTAACAATCTGGGCGGCAATCAGGACAAGCAGCAAAGCATGGATGACCACGGGGATAGCGAATGCACGATGGAATGGCTTCGCGGGCTGATCTTGCCAAAGCGACGAAGCAGTGTTTATCGCTGTGCAGTAGATAAAGAACAGCAGCGGACCAGCTATTGGGGCAATGTGGCGCGGCTTCTCGATATTTTGACCGAATAGCGCCCACAATAAATAAAACAAGGTGCATGCGGCAAGCCATCCATAATAAGACCGGTTTACGTATTCCATGTCCGAAGTCGTCCGTTTCTCCAGGGCTGGGCTGTCATGATCGCCGTCCATAGAAGAGAAGCTCCTCTGCCCCTCTCTCCGCAGCCAAAGCCCTGCGGCCGTAGCGAGCAGAAGCAGCCCAAGCAGGATGCCGGCGGCAAGGGACCGTCCAAGCAGCGCATGATCGATCAGATTAGAGCCGAGCAGCTTTAGTATTCGCGGACCAAACGCCATACTTGAGGAAGTGACTCCACCTCCCCACTCCGAGAAATGGCCTTCCACAAAGGCAAGGGAAAGCTTCCAGAAGCCGGATACGGTTCCCTCCGACAGCGCCAGTCCGACGACCCAGACGAGCTGAGCCGACAAAAAAACAGCAGCGGACAGCGCCAGCCTCTTGTATCTTTTCCCGCCTTGCTTGTATTGGTCCATCCAAAGCGGAAGGAGCGCAAGCCCGAATGGAAAAAAAGAAAGGCGCGTCCCCATCAGAAATCCGAACATCAGCATCGGAAGCAAATACCGGACTACTGATTTTGGACGCGCCAATGCTGCGCTGATGCTCCATAAATACCACCAAAGCACGGCAATGCCGGCACATTCGGACATTGGCCGCGCAGACATCAGCCACAAATAGGGACTCGTCAGGACAAATGCGGCAAACAACAAGCCTTTGTCCCAGGAGCCTGTAATGCGGCGCGCCAGAAGCGCCATCGGAATGGCTGAGCTTAACGCCGCAAGCGTGTTGAATACGGATAACGCTTGAACGGGGTCTTCAATCCAGCGGTGGATAAAGGAAGCGCCGAGAATAAAATAAGGGTAGCCTGGGAAATGCGGCTGCATGGCAAGCAAATCATACCGGTGCAAAGCAAGCGCAAAATCAACCTCGTCCCAAGTGCGTGCAATTGGGCTTGCATAACGCAGACACATGTAGACGAATACAAGGATGACAATAGCAGCAAATAAAGCCGTGCCCGCTTGGACTGCTTGGACTGCCGTACGCCTCATAGGCTGGCTCTCTCCTTGCGGCGTATAGCCTTCCCGGCCTTTCTTCCGGTCACAGGACGCCTCATCTCCTTATAAATTGCGGGGATGACGGAGGTAACATATTCCCGGAACTTAATAAACGATTGTCCCATCGTGCGCACCTGATAAGAGATTGGAACTTCCTCCAAGCGGAATCCCTGCCTGATCAGATTGATCGTCAGTACCTGGGCATAATTGTAATCGTGAATAATTTCGGCATTCTCCATCGCTTCACGGGAAAATCCTCTCATCCCGGATTGTCCGTCATAAATCCATTTGCGGAGAAGCAAAGCCTGTACCAGTGTAAAAACATAGTTTCCCAGTCTGCGGTGCAGCCTCATTCCGCGAATCTGTCCTTTGAATCGCGAGCCGAAGGTGTAGTCGGCGCGCCTTCCGATGATCGGAGCGATGACGTCCGGAATTTGCTCGGGCGGATATTCATTGTCGGCGTCGATCATCAGCCCGATCACCGCATCCATTCTGCAGCATTCCGCCAGCCCTTCCCGAACGGCGGCCCCCAAGCCGCGATTGCCCGGAAAGGAAATAATACGGTCGGCTCCCGCTTGTTTCGCGACTACCGCCGTGTTATCGGTAGAGCCGTCATCGATGACCAGCACCTCTACCGTGTAATGCGGATGAAAATGCCGCGGGACTCTGGCAATCACGCTTGCGATATTGCTTTCTTCGTTGTGCGCCGGCATGAAGACGACGACCTTCTGCTTGTCCATGATGGTTTCCTTTCCTGTTCCCGCATTATTTTGTCTTCATGGCATCCGACAGCACCGTGCCTCTGCTGCTGCTTGGGACCGGAGCTCCAAGCAAATAAGCTAATGTAGGAGCAATCGAGATTAGTGAATGCTTCTCATCGATGCGCAAGCCTTGTTTAATGAAGGGACCGTGCATAAAGAAAGGCACATACCGCTCCCCTTCATCAAGATGGCCGTGTCCGCCGATGCCGTCAGCCTGTCCGTGATCCGCGCACACGAGCAGCGTCGTATTGTTCATCATTCCGCGGCTTTCCAGCCAGCCCGCAAACTCTTCGATTAAACGGTCAGCTTCCTCGATCTTCTGCACGTATTCATCATACAATACACCCCGGCTATGTCCGGTTTGGTCGACGCCAATCAGCTGAGCCACCAGCAAATCCGGATTTTGCTCTTCCATGATCCGCTTGGCGCGCTCGATAATATTCCGGTCCGCAACGTCGTTATGCATCACGGCCGTGACGCTTTCCACATCATCGCCCATCGAATCGATCAGATGGGCGATGCCGAGCAGCCTGCCTTTCTTTCCTGCCTTGCGAAGCGAATCAAAGATGCTTTCCACCTTGATGCCCAGCTTCCACACCATATTGGAGCGGATACCGTGCTCGCGCGGGTATGTGCCTGTAAACATGGAAGAGAAGCATACGACCGTACGTGCCGGATACACCGTTTCCATCTGGGTATACTCGGTGCCTTCTGCTCTAAGCTTTTTCAGAAAAGGAGCGTTCGCGTCCTCGAACCGTTCCTTGCGCATGCCGTCAATGACAATGACGATCACTTTCTCGTTTATAGCGCTCTGCGGCCAGCCTGACTTGTCCGTAAGCGGCGCAGCCTCCGCCGGCTTCCAATCGAACAGGTTTGCATGAAGCACATAGCTGTACAGCCATAGGCATGCAGCAAAAATAGCCGGCGTAAGCAAATGCAAGTCAGCCGCGGCAGTGAAAGCTTCGAATGAGCCGATCGAATAAAAAACATCGTAAAAATGGTTCCATACGAACAGCAGCAGCAAAAACTTCGGCATTTGCTCCTGCGCGTTGCCGCTGGTCGAATCGCTGTTTTTCAAGACAAGCTTCCAGAAACGGGTAAAATTCCACCATGATGTGCCGATCCGCAAATGATAATAGAATGTCCCCCAAAAATAGACGGTGAAAAAATAGAAAAGTCCCAGCGCAAGCAAATAAAGAGAGAGGCTTCCATGATCCCAGACGAGCAGCGCGGCTATGAGCGGCAGCCACAAATAATTGCGGAGCAGGAGAGGGAAATCAAAGCAGTAATAAATAACAAAAAAGGGCAATGTTATCAAGAGCCCGAGCCCCGCCGCACTCCAGAACTGCGTGTCCGACCACTCTCCCATGCGATATAGCAAAAATACGCCGAGCACGAAAATCGGGGTGAATGGCTTCCCTTCGTTTAATAGATTCCAACATCTCGCAGCTACAATCTCAAATGGCGATGCCTTTTTCATAATGAATTCATTCCTTTATCCTATTTTTCTTTCCTTAATCCAGGCTCTCGCTTCCCGCCAGCCGAGCGGCATGCGAAGCAGGGAATAAGCACCCATAACGAAGGCGAACATGAATTTGAACGCATGCGACAAGATCGCCGCCCCGTAAGCTTCCTTCCCGTTTATTCCGAGCATGGCAAGCGAACCGCTCAAGGTGCTCTCATAGGTGCCGATGCCTCCAGGCGTAATATGAAATACTTGTCCGGCAATCGTCATGCTGTTGGCCCATACGAGGGAGGCAGCCCCAAGCTGCAGTTCGAGTATGCTTGCGATACCGTAAATGACGCCTGCTTCCAAAATCCAGCTCACCGCAATAGCGGCCAAAATAAACAGCCCCTTTCCCGAAAGCATCGCAGCTTTGAAATGCGCCAGATGCTTCTGTATAAGCGGCATTTTTTTTAAAACGGGCAGCTTATAGACAGCAGCCATAAGGACAGCGGCAGCCAGCAATACGGCGCCCCATAGCCAAGAGGACGGCAGACCAAGCATAAGGATGCCTGCGCCGGCATACAGGCATAAAGTGAGCATATCGAGTAAACGCATGACGGTTACCGAATGCAGCGCCTCGTCCCACGTTTTATGGGCTGTTTTCATCAAAAACCCGGTGCGGACAATGTCTCCGGCTTTTAGCGGCAGAAGATGGTTGACCAAAAGGCTGTAGATGATGCCATGAAAAAAGATTCCTAAGCGCTCGTTTGATCCCGAATATCTCCGCCATGCCTCTGCCTTCAGAATAAACGACAGCAAATACGCCGTAAACATAAACATAAGCCACTGCGGCTGCTTAACGAGCAGCAATAGATCGCCGAGCCATTCATCCTTATCAAACCACCGCCATGTCATCCATATAAAAGCGGCAAGTAAAGGCACAGCCGACAGACGTATGATCCATTTTATTCGCATTTTTGAGACATTCCCTTTTCTTTAACTAAATAATAATCATTCTCAATTAATGATATCAATATATGTTTTTTTTAGGCAACCGTCAATGACTTGGTTTATTTTACATCAAATGATGTTGACCATCAGCACAAAAAGGAGCAATCATCCGGATTGCTCCTTTTTATGCTGATTAGCTGCGGCTGCGAATGTCTATCCCTGAATAACGGTTACACCGAGATTGCGGTAAGGCTGGAGCGTCTCGTCCGGTACTTGCTTCTCCGTCACCATATAAGTCAGCGAGCTTGCAGGCGCTACAACATAGGTCGATGAGGTGCCCATTTTCGCCGAAGTGACAAGCCCTACCGTCTCGGCTGCGGATGCGATCATTTGTCTTTTTACGTAGGACTCATCTAGAAAGGGCACGCTCATACCAATTTCCGGGTGGATCGCGTAGACGCCGAGAAAATAAAGATCTGCTCTTACTTTATTTAAGGCTTCAATAGCCGCCACACCTACATTCACTAATGCATCTTTGAACAGGGAGCCTCCAATCATAATGACCTCGGCCTTTGGATGGGATGCTAATGCGATTGCAATTGGCGGACTATTCGTAAACACGGTAACCTCTAACTGAGCGGGAAGCCGTTCAGCCACCCTAAGATTAGAAGTGCTTCCATCCATCAATATAACCTGCCCCTTACGTATAAGGGAGATGGCCGCTTCTGCAAGCTGCTCCTTGATTTCAACCGCGTCTTTTTGCCGGTCCTCATAGTGTACCGCGGAAGGTGGTTTGGGAAGTGCCCCGCCATGCACGCGGTGGAGCAGACCCAAATGATCCATTTCCCGCAAATCGCGGCGGATCGTATCTTCCGAAACCATTAATTTTTCGCTTAATTCCGTTGCGATTACTTTTTTATCTCTATTTAGCATTTCGAGTATATGTTGATGGCGTTCTTCCCTAAGCATATATACGCTCCTCATCTTTAAAATCAATCCAAGTGCTTCCATAACAAGGCATCATGCTTACCTGCTAGATCCTGCACGAAAATAATTGTACCATCGCCATTTAACATTTGAAACATCTTGACGTTGCTTTTTTTTAATTGTATCATCATATTTAAGTAATTGTTAGTGCATGTTTATACGCTTTTATAATTGTTTTTTCGGAAAGGTTGCTGAATGCTCATGAAGAGAATTGCGATTGATATGGACGAAGTGATCGCTGATGCTGGCCTTAAACATTTAAAGCTTTTTAACCGTGATTTTAATGAGAATATTACGGTTCAAGACTTAATGGGGACACATCTTAAAGTACTTCGTCCTCATTTAGAAACTGAAATTTTAAACTACTTGAAAGACCCTGCTTTTTTCCGTGATTTAGAGGTGATGCAAGGCAGCCAGCAAGTAATAAAAGAATTGACCGAACACTATGAGGTTTTTATTACGACTGCGGCTATGGAATTTCCAACTTCCTTTACGGCGAAATACGATTGGCTGAAAGAACATTTTGGATTTTTGAATGAAATGAATTTCGTGTTTTGCGGGGATAAAAGCATTCTGAATGCAGACTTTCTGATCGATGATAATGTAAGACATTTCAAACACTTTAACGGCCAAGGGATCTTATTCTCGGCACCTCATAACAGCAATGAAACAGGATATGAAAGAGTGAATAACTGGCAGGAAGTTAAACGTTTTTTTCTCTCCTAGCTCACAAGAGATGAAGATTGCTGAAAACTGATGAAATTGCACAAACCGATTAATTGCGCAAAAAAAAGGCATTTAAGTTGATTTTGTCGACTTAGTTGCCTTCTTTTTTATTGCTCTCCAGCCTCTATACCTTCAGAGCCGGATGCTTCAGCTGCGACTTCTCGATTTGAATCGTCGTATGCTCGATTTGGAATTCGGCTGCAATTTGCTCAATCGCTTCCTGCAGCACCGCCTGGCAATCGACGCCGTCCTCAACGAGGAGGTGACAGCTTAAGGAATCGAGGCCTGACGTAATCGTCCAAATATGGAGATCATGCACCTCTTTTACCCCGTGAATGAGGAGCAGCGTCTTCCCGACTTGCTCGGCGTCCACATTAGCAGGCGTTCCCTCCATTAAAATATGGACGGTTGATTTGATAACTCCCCACGCGCTTTTCAAAATAAGCACCGCTACGATAACGCTGATGATCGGATCGGCTATATACCAGGAGAACAAAGACATCAAGATGCCGGCAATAATCGCGCCCACCGAACCGACCGCATCCCCAATAATATGGAGATATGCGCTGCGGACGTTTAAATTATCCTTCACATCGGCCTTCCGCATAAGAAACCACGCGCTCGCAAGATTTGCCAGCAAACCAACGCCCGCTATAATCATCATCGTGCCGCTCGCCACGGTTGGCGGCTCCCCGAACCGTTTGACCGCCTCGGCAATAATGAAAGCGGCAATAACAAATAGCGTGACCCCATTCAGCAAGGCAGCCAATATTTCAAACCGGTGAAAGCCGTAGGTTCGACTAGCCGACCGCGGACGTACCGCAATCCACATGGCCGCTAAGCTTAACGCAAGCGCCGCCGTGTCGCTAAGCATATGCCCGGAATCGGAGAGGAGCGCTAAGGAGTTCGTTACCAAGCCCCCAACAAACTCCAGCAGCATAATTCCTGCGGTAATGATAAGCGCGATCAGCAGCCCCGCCTTGTTATTCGGCGCATGCGAGTGGCCATGATGACCGTGTCCGTGGTGGTGTCCATGGTCATGCCCATGAGAATGACTGTGTGAATGGCGGTTATGGCTTTGCTTGCCCTTCTTGGCTTGCTGCTTCTTTATGCTTTCATCCGCTTGATCATGTCTGCTATGGTCATGGCAATTTCCGCTATGGTCGTAGTTATGCTCATTGTCGTGTCCGCTATACTCATGGTCATGGTCATACTCATACTCATGCTCATGCTCATGGCAGCATTCCCCTTCTGAATGAACATGCTCATGATGCTGTTTATCACAGCTGCTTGCTGCTGCATTTATCCTTTGTCCCTGTTTATTGTCGTCGTGTGCTCCGCTCATCAGCTCTCCCCCGATCCATTCCGCAAACAAACGATAATAGTCTGCTTCATAACGCTGTTTTTCATTAGCTCTACATTCCAATTAGTCCTAAACATATGAATACATGCTCATATGTATTATATGTAATACCTGCCAATGTTGCAACAACTTTTGCTTATAGGCATTTGCCGACCTTCAATCATTCACAAATGAGAAGTGCTATCCCTTTTATCATACAAAAAGAGACGCATTTCTGCGCCTCCGCTTATTTTCACTGCCTCATTCGTTATTTGACGGTCTTCCTTCTTGCAAAAATATTAGCTCCGCAGCGGCTCCACCGCCTCCGTCAGCTTCTCTTCCAGCTCCGCTGCAAATGCAGCGCGCTGTTCCCCGCTCCATCTAAGACGCTCCGCCATCGCGGCGATAACCGGCTCTTTCCATTTCTGCACGTATCCGATGCGGAAGAACAAGTCGCCTGTTCGGCGGATAAAGAAATCAGCCGGCTTCACCGTCATTTCCGCTTCAAGCGAATACCGCAGCTGCACCGCCAGCACAAGCGGCAGCTTAAAGGAATCAGCCCATGGAGCCGTGCTTTCCGCAAGCGCAAAGAGTTGATCTACGTTTGAGCCGTAACGCTGCGCCAGAAAAGCCGACTCTTCCTTGTTAAAGCCGAAACGAACGCCTTCGGACGTTTTCTTCCGGACGAATGGCTCAAAACCTGCTGATCCGCCCAGATCTCCGCCCGACATCGGTATCGTTTTTGTTGCGCTTTTGTCGTACTGAACGCCGCCGCTTTCCTGTCCAAGCAGCTCAACAACTTTAGAGACGACGGTTTCGGCCATTTTGCGATACCCTGTCAGCTTGCCGCCTGCGATCGAAATAAGACCGGATTCCGATACGAATATTTCATCTCTGCGCGATATTTCCGAAGGCGATTTTCCTTCCTGCTGGATAAGCGGCCGCAGACCCGCCCAGCTCGATTCCACATCCGCTTCGGCAAGCTTCAGCTCCGGGAACATAAAGTTGACGGCCTTCAGCAAATAGGTGCGGTCCTCCAGCGTCATGACCGGATTAACGGTATTGCCTTTATAATTCGTATCGGTTGTACCGAAATACGTTTTGCCGGCGCGGGGAATCGCGAACACCATGCGTCCATCCTGCGTATCAAAATAGACCGCTTGGCGCAAAGGGAAACGCCTCTTGTCGAACACGAGGTGAACGCCCTTTGTCAGACGTAGCGTTTTACCCTTTTTCGAGCCGTCCATTTCACGAATATCATCGACCCAAGGGCCTGTTGCATTGATGATTTTGGCCGCCTTAAGCTCATATTCAGCGCCGCTGATCGTATCCTTGACCAACGCGCCGGTTATTTGGCCTTCCTTGCCGTACCGCAGCGTCTCCACCTTCGCATAATTGACGGACAAAGCACCGGTCTCCACCGCTTTCTTCATCACTTCAATCGTAAGCCGCGCGTCATCCGTCCGATATTCCACATAATAGCCGCCGCCCTTTAAGCCCTCCCGCTTCAAGAGAGGCTCCTTCTCAAACGTATCGGCCACGTTCAGCATCTTGCGGCGCTCTTTTCTTTTTACCCCTGCCAAAAAGTCATATACGCGCAAACCGACCGATGTCGAAAACTTGCCGAAGGTGCCGCCTTTGTAAAGTGGAAGCAGCATCCATTCCGGCGTTGTGACATGCGGTCCGTTCTCGTAAACGATTGCCCGCTCCTTGCCGACCTCGGCTACGACGCCGATCTCAAGCTGCTTCAAGTAACGCAAGCCGCCGTGAACGAGCTTCGTAGAACGGCTCGACGTTCCCGCCGCAAAATCCTGCATTTCCACCAGCGCCACCTTCATGCCGCGCGCGGCGGCATCAAGCGCGATGCCGGCTCCTGTAATACCTCCGCCGATGATCAGTGCGTCAAGCGGGGTCCGCCGCATTTCTGCAAGCACTTGCTCTCGATTTTGCGCCGCAAAAGCTTCGTAATGTTTGTTGCTTGTCATTTTTATTTCCTCCCAGATCTCTATCTATTCATGTTATGCCCTATAATTTGACTGCTCACAAATGATCCAAAACAAACTAAAAAAACCACTCAAACCGCTTCCCAGCCCATAAAAGGGTTTGGAAGCGGTCTTCGTGGTTTCTCCTGATCTCCAACCGTTATTAACTTGCTGTCAGTATATCATAATGATTGCGCAAAAGCCATGGCCGCTTTAACCGCCCGATGCCAGCCGCTATATAAAGCAGCACGCTGCTCTTCTCCCATAGTTGGCGTAAATACTTTATCCACCTGTCTCAGCTTAGCCAGCTCCTCGCGGTTTTCCCAGAAGCCGACCGCAAGCCCTGCCAAATAAGCGGCTCCAAGCGCCGTCGATTCATTGACGACGGGCCGTTCCACCGGAACGCCGAGCAGATCGCTTTGGAACTGCATCAGCATATTATTCGCTACCACCCCTCCGTCTACGGACAACGACCGCAGCGGCAAGCCCGACTCCTCCTCCATGACGGATAGGACATCCTTCGTCTGATAAGCCAATGATTCCAGCACCGCGCGGATAAAATGAGCCTTCGACGTTCCGCGCGTCAGTCCGAATACCGCACCTCTGACATCGCTGTTCCAATAAGGCGTTCCAAGCCCGACGAATGCCGGAACGACGTAAACGCCGTCCGCGGATTCCACCTGCTCCGCATAGCCTTCTGTATCAGAAGCGGATTCGATTAGCTGCAGGCCGTCGCGAAGCCACTGGATTGCAGCTCCCGCGACGAATACACTGCCTTCAAGCGCGTATTCGAGCTTGCCGTCCACCTCCCAAGCTATGGTCGTAAGAAGTCCTTTCTCCGAGACGACCGCTTTGGTTCCCGTATTCATGAGCATGAAGCAGCCCGTGCCGTAAGTATTTTTAGTGCTTCCCTCATCGTAAGCATTCTGGCCGAACAAAGCCGCTTGCTGATCGCCGGCTGCTCCCGCTACCGGTATATGGTTTCCCAGCAGTCCGGCATCAAGCTGGCCGTAAACCTCGGAGGAAGAACGCACCTCTGGCAGCATCGCTTTAGGAATGTTCAAAATTTGCAGCAGCTCGTCATCCCAGCTTCGCTCATGAATGTTATACATAAGCGTCCTTGACGCATTCGATACATCCGTCACATGCACCTGTCTGCCAGTCAAATTCCAAATGAGCCATGTATCGATCGTACCGAATAAAAGCTCGCCCTTCTCGGCACGCTCCCGCGCGCCACCGACATGCTCCAGCAGCCAATTCACCTTCGTACCTGAAAAATAAGCGTCGATCAGCAGTCCGGTCTTCGAATGAAAGATTTGCTCATATCCGCTTCGTTTAAGGCCATCGCTAATGCCTGCCGTCTGACGGGATTGCCACACGATCGCGTTATGAATCGGCTGGCCGGTCGCTTTATCCCAGACAACCGTCGTTTCCCGTTGATTCGTAATCCCGATTCCGGCGATTTGTACGGGTGCAACGCCTGTTTTGGCTAGAAGCTCCGCCATCACCTTCTTCGTTGACTCCCATATAAACAAAGCATCCGCTTCAACCCACCCTGGGTTCGGGTAATGGAGCGGAAGCTCCTCGCGCGCCATATCAACAATCGTTCCGCTGCGATCGATGAGCAGTGCGCGCGTGCTTGTTGTGCCCTGATCGAGCGATAACATATAGGTTTTCATTCGTATTCCCCCTTCACTATTTGGCTCCAGCTCTAATCCGCGGTTTTCCACAGCTCCTTACGGGATGTCGTAATCGCCGATGCTCCCGCTTCAAGCGCCTGTCTAATATGGTCCTGCGTACGGATAAGTCCTCCCGCGATGACCGGAATGCCGCTCCGCTGCTTTACCTCGCTAATCATATCCGGTATGACGCCCGGCAGCACCTCTATGAAATCAGGACGATTTTTACCTAGAACGGTGTAGCTTCGCTCCAGCGCATCCGAATCGATAAGAAACAGCCGCTGAATGGCAATCAGCCCGTTCTGCTTCGTCCGGCCGATCACGCTGGTACGGGTAGAAATAATGCCTGCGGGACGGATCGACTGGCACAGAAACTCAGCCGCAAATTCGTCGTTTTTCAGCCCATCAATCAGATCGGCATGCAGCAGTACCTTTTTCCCATGCTGATCCGCCAAATCGACGATATTTTTCAATTGTCCCAAATGTCCTCCCAGCAGCACCATATATGAAAAAGGGGAGGCAAGAACCGCCTCCACATCCTTCAGCTTATGAACCGCCGGCAATACGTCCTGCCCGTTCAAGAGCAATGACATGCCCGCCACCTCCGCGTGTTCTCTACTTGCTTCCGCTGCCTCTATTTTTACTGCATCACGGGCCTGCCGCTGCTCTCGCGCTCTTGCAGACGGGTCGGCAGTACGATCTTCTTCGCAATTTCCCGCTTGGCAGTCATGCGGTCCGCGAGCAGCTCAACCGCCGTCTCGCCCATGTGCTCCATATGAACCTTCACGGTCGTAAGCGGCGGCTGCAAAAATTCAGAGATGGCGATGTTGTTGTAGCCAACGATCGAAATGTCTTGCGGGACCCGCAGCTTCGCTTCATGCAGCGCACGGAGCGCGCCGACCGCCATAGAATCATTTTCGATAAAAAACGCCGTCGGCAGCTTCTTTCCGCTTATAGCCTGCTTCATAAGCCTGTAACCGTCCTCGGAATATAAATGATCGCCTGTAAACACCAGTTCCGCATCGAACAGTCCATACACTCCCAAACTCTCCATAAATGCAAGCTCGCGCTCATCCCGTACCCGCTTGTTATTTACCGTATTACGCCCGCCGATATAACCGACCGCCGTATGGCCTAGTCCGATGAGATAATCGATGACCTCGAAAACCGACTTTCGCAAATCGATGACAACCGAATCGAACCGGTTATCGTCAGGAGAAGAATCGACGAAGACGATATTCTCAAAGCCTTGCGGAAAACGGTCGACATCCTCTTTCTCGAAGCGTCCGATCGCAATCATCCCGTCGAGCGACTCGCCGGACCAATCTCTGCTATTCGGTTCTCCCGGCATGAACAGCTTCACCAATTCCATTTGCCGCTGGAAGCATTCCCGTTCAATCCCTAACCGAATGGCCAAATAATACGGATCAAGCATTTCCTCCTGATCCGAATACCAGTTCACGAGCCCGACGCGGTAGCGTTCCTTCACGGCTACGCCGTTGCGCTGGCGCAGCGTCTTGTAATTTAATTGCTGCGCTATTTCAAATATACGTTTGCGAGTCTCGTCCGCAACCGAAATGCCCGGATCATAGTTAAGCACCCGTGATACGGTTGCGATCGACACTTTTGCTTTTTGTGCGATATCTTTAATCGTAGCCATACTACCGTTCCTTCCTGCTGGCCGCGGCTGCGCGCTGCATGAGCGAAGGATTCCCGCGTAATAACCTGTCGGCATCCACGATCCTGCTCTCGTACGGGCAAAGCTGCTGGCCTCGGAACGTCTTCATGCTATCCGTATGGTTAAGCAGGAATCAGAGCTTGCGCTCACCCGCCTCCCGGACAACAACCTCGACGACCTTGTCACTTTCAATATGCCAGATTTCCTGTGCCTTGACAATAGAATTGGCGAGTTCATCCAGCACATTTGCTCTTAAACCGCCGCCGATATAATAAACCGTGCCTTTTCCGAACGTATTGCGCGTAACTGCGGCAGGTGTTTGATTAGGCATTTCCCAATAGAAAAGGCTGCTCCGGGGTTATTAACCCTGCAGAACAGCCTTAATTTATTGATTATTCATGCTTCAAATGCTGCAGCGTCAGTAAAAAAATTTGCTCCACGTGATCGTCATCCAGTGAATAGAACACGGTCTTGCCGACCTTCCTCCGCTTTACGATACGCATGTTCCGCAGCAGCCGCAGCTGATGGGATACAGCTGATTGGCCCATTGAGAGCACCTGCGTCAGATCGTGAACGCAAAGCTCCGATTGCAATAACGCGTGTATCATCTTTACCCGCGTCGGATCGCCAAGCGCCTTGAACAGATCAGCCAGCTCGGCAGCGGTCGTCTCCGGAATCAATTTGCTTCTAACATTGTCTATGATTAACTCCGAGCCTGCGCATGAATCATCGCATGCTGCGGCAACCTGATTATCCATTATCATCCCACCAACCGTTATTGTTCTAAAGCATATTATAGCATGTTTCAGTTGGCGGGGTGAATCTGAACGATTCTGGCTGCAAAGCGCAAATGTCTTTCTCTATTCTGCCGACACTGCCGCATACAGACCGCGGCTAGAAAGAATCTGCCAAGCAAATCGATAGCTGCCAGATCCGGCTTTAACGGAAACGCCGGCTGCAGTGTCCGTCACCGCCGTTATTCCGGCAGCCCCGGAAGCCGCCGCACCGCTCTCGGTAACCATCGCCCCGGCAGCCGCTCCCGGCAAACGAATTTCAGCAGCCGTGTTTGGCGGAATGGTCACATCCAGCGTAAAGCCTCCGTCCTCCGATTTGGACCATTTGGAGCTAACCGTACCGTACATGGTTTCCAGGCTGCCTTCCGCCCAAGCAAGTCCTTCGCCGGGCTGCGGCGCAATGACGATTTGCTTGTAGCCAGGAGCCGTTTCAACCGTTTGAATGCCTGCTACTGTGCGGTACATCCACTCGCCGATCGCTCCGTACGCATAATGGTTGAACGAGTTCATATCTCTGCTCCAGAAGCTTCCGTCCTCCTTAATGCCGTCCCAATGCTCCCAAATCGTCGTTGCGCCCTTCGTTACAGGATACAGCCATGATGGGTATGTTTGCTGGAGAAGCAGCTTATAGGCCGCCTCGTTCTGACCAAACGAGCTAAGCACATGGTTCAAATACGGCGTTCCGACAAAGCCGGTCGTCAGGTGGAACTTATTTTGCTCCAGCAGCTCGGACAGCTTCGCAATTGCCCGCTTCTCTGCCGTCTCATCGAGCAGGCCAAACATCAGCGCCAGCACTTGAGCCGTTTGCGTCGGCACCGCCAGCCTTCCTGAAGCGGTCACAAATTCCTCCCTCCAAGCCGATACGATCTTGTCGTACAGCTCCAGATACTCGGCAGCATCCGCCGACTTATCCAGCACTGCCGCCGTCTTCTGAAGGAGCGACACCGAGTACGCATAGAAGGCTGTCGCAATGAAATCCCGATCGGTCGCCCCTACATAATCACCGGATTTCGCATCGAGTCCGAGCCAATCTCCAAAATGAAAGCCCGTATTCCACAAAAACTCATTTTCCCCTTGGCTCCGAATATACGATACCCAAGCCTTCATGCTCTCATATTGCTCTTCCAATATTCGCTTGTCTCCGTAGCAGACATAGATCGTCCAAGGACATATTACAGCCGCGTCGCCCCAAGCCGCCGAGGACATATCATTCTCGCCCAGCACATGCGGAACAACAAACGGAACGCCGCCATCCTCTGCTTGATCGGCCTCTACATCTCTCAGCCACTTCGTGAAAAATGGCGCAACGTTTGATAAGTATGACGCGGTCTGGATGAACATTTGCGCATCCCCTGTCCATCCAAGCCGCTCATCCCGCTGCGGACAGTCTGTCGGCACATCGAGGAAATTACCCTTCAGGCCCCATTTGATGTTGTGCTGAAGCTGATTGACGAGCGGCTCCGAGCACTGGAATTTGCCGGTCTCCTCCATATCCGAATGAAGCACCACGCCTGTAAAATCATCCAGCTCAAGCTGCCCCGGGAAGCCGATGATCTGCACGTAACGAAAGCCTTGAAACGTGAACCGCGGCTCATACGTTTCCCGCTCTCCGCCCTTTAGCACATATTTAATCGTCTGCTTCGCAGCGCGTAAATTTTCCGTATAGAAATTCCCTTCATGATCCAGCACTTCTGCATGCAGCAGCGTTACTTCCCTGCCCGCTTCACCCTGTACTGAAAATTGAACCCAGCCGACCATATTTTGACCAAAATCAAGAACCGTCTCCCCTTTCGGCGTCGTGAGGAGAGCAATCGGTTTTAAACGCTCTTGCTTGCGGACAGGCTCATTCATCTGCGGCTTCAGCATATGCTTCCCGTGCCGGAGCGTTTCGGCAAAATGCCAGTCTTCCGTACTATCATCATAAGCAGCCGTGCTCCAGCCCTCCCGTTCAAGGCGCGCATCGTACGTTTCCCCATGATAGATCTCCGACAGCTGAATCTCGCTAACAGCAGCCTTCCACCGCTCATCGGTAACGATCAGCTCTTCCCGGCCATCCTCATAGACGATTCGTATTTGCAGCAGCAGCGCCAGTCGGTCGCCATACAAGCAGCGCCGGTCATTCCAAGTCAAATCCCCCTTATACCAGCCGTTTCCGAGATAGGCTCCAATCGCATTCCCGCCTGATTCCAGCAGCCCCGTTACATCATACGTTTGCGTCTGCAGCGTATGGTTGTAGCTCGTCCAGCCCGGCGTAAAATAACTGTCGCCAACCCGCTGTCCGTTAAGCTCAAGCTCGTAGAGCCCAAGAGCAGTCGCGTAAAGACGCGCAGCCTTCACCGTACCGGTTAGCTCAAAGCTCTTCCTTAGCATCGGAGAAGGCTCGGCCGCAGCAGGCAACAGCTCAAGCGGCGCAGTAATCCATTCCCCGGCCCACTCCTCCGGACTAAGCAATCCCATCTCCCAGAAAGCCGTTTCCGACCATGCGGATTCCTCGCCCTTATGATTCCATGCCCGGACGCGATAGTAATAACGCTTACACGACTCAGCGACGAATGAGCCCAGCTCTACATGAGCCGACTGCTCCGATTCCACGCGTCCAGACCGCCATATAACAGCTGCAAAACCTGCTTCCGCCGCGATCTCAATCTCGTAAGCCGATTGGCTCACTGCTCTTTCATCCGACTGCAGCCTCCAGCTAATGCGCGGTCTTGTCACACCGATTCCAATCGGATTTTGCTGATATTCACAGCGTAGTCCCATAATCTCGAACATAATCGTTTCCTCCTTTAGGTTGTGAAGCAAATACGCTTGCCTAAGCCTGATCTTTACTTTGGCATCATTTTTTGAGTGTTCGCCTTCCTTGCAACTGCTGTTTCCTTTATAATTATAAAAAAGCACAGCGGAAATTTTGTTGGCAAAGCGGACAATATCATGCGGTGATCCGGACATATTCGCGAAAAGCAGAAAAACATTAGTAGGGAGCGCTTACCATGAACCATCCTGCAGAAACGTTCCGTGGAGAGCATTTTTTTCAAAAAAACCAGCTGCTTTACGTCAACCGCGCCATCGAAAGCATTATGAGCCCCTATCATGACCATGATTTCCTCGAATGCGTATATATCGCTGAAGGAGCCGGCTATCATCATATCGCAGACCAAGTGCATAAGGTTCATAAAGGACAGGTTTTCTTCATTCCGATCGGCATTTCGCATGTGTTTCGACCGGTCTCCATGAGTAAGACTCTCAACCCTTTGAGCGTATTCAACTGCGTTTTTTCGCCGCTGCTGCTGCGTAAGCTTAGCGCATTTGCTTCCGATTTCAACATCGTCCAATTTCTGAATGACATGGAAAGCGGCCATTTTCCCTACTACTCTTGTATCGATACGAACGACCAGTTCGAGAAACTGTTTCTGTCTCTGCACCGGGAATATGCACTGCCGCAGACCGGCACGTCCGATTATTTGCATACTTTGCTGCTGCAGCTGCTTATCGCTCTGCAGCGCTCGATGGAACGCAGCAGTCCGTCCCCGGCTCCGCAGCAAACGGCTTTCATTAAGCTATTAAACGACTTGGACCAGCATTACGATCAGGAGCTGACGCTTGCCAAGCTAGCCCAGGCAAGCGGCTGGAGCGCGCGGCATCTTCAGCGGCTCTTTCAGCAGCATACGAAGCAGAGCTTTCACCGCTACCTGCAAAATTTGCGTATTCAAAAAAGCCAAGAGCTTCTTCGCGGCTCTCAGCTTAAAATCAGCGCCATTGCCGAAATGGTCGGCTACAAGGATATTCATTCTTTTAATCATTTATTTAAAAGGTGCACCGGCATGACGCCAAGCGTCTATCGAAAAGAAGAAATTCATAGTCAGTCACAGGAGGATTTATGACAGGAAAGACCCATTTGGCAATCGGAGCAGCTGTCGGAGCAGCAGCTTCCATTTATTACCCTTTCACATTGGAGCACGCAGCTCTATACATTGCGGTGGCTGGTTTCTCAGCATTAAGCGCCGATCTCGACGGCCCCAGCATGCTTAGCACCAAACTAAGCAAGCTCTCTAAGCTTATCCGCGAGCTAACGCTTTGGTCAGGCTTCCTGCTGGCCGGTATCATCTGCTATTATTTTTTTACTGAACAATCGCCCTCGCCCTTGTACATTGGTGTTGCCGCAGCCCTCTTCCTGCTTGGCCTCGTCGCTAAGCAAGGCGTCATACGTAATGTGCTCGCAAGCATAGCAGGCTGTCTCGTCATGTATGCAGGTTATTATTACCAAATGAACTGGCTCATCGGTTTCGGGCTGTTTGCCGCTTGGGTACCGTGGCTGAAGCACCGCGGCATGACGCATACGATATGGGTCGTCCCCATCTGGGGAGCCATCGGCTGGGGACTGCAAAATCAACTGCAAATCGAGGGTATCGCGATCGTCTCCATGCTCGGCTACTTATCCCATCTCGTAGCGGACACGATGACGCCGAGCGGCGTAAAATGGCTTTATCCGCTTACTAAAAAATCATTTAAAATCCGGTTGTAAGCTTCCCATAGCCAGTAAACCAGATAGGCGCAAAACAATGAGGCCAAAATGCCCTTTGTTTGCGCCTATTTTAATGATAATTCGCCCTATTTGGCAGAAATTCCTTTTTCTTTCACGGAAGGAAAATCGCGCTTAAGGCTAGCTTTTGTTACATTAATGACTTTTTAGTGATAGAATACGTTAAATATTTTCTAAAACCAAAAAACTTCCTTCTCTTATGTTAAATTACATAACATAAGAGAACAAGAATTAACAAATGCGAAAGGCATTGCGCTCAACGTAAGCCAGAGCTTTATCGCGAAGGTAGTTTAATAGAAGGTTTCCCTTTGCGACTATACGGTTTTATTACCGGATCAAACCAAAGATCGTTGACCATGGCTGGATATGTACCAATTGATGGTTACAACCAGAATGAAAGTGATGAAAGATGGTTTGATCTGCATTGTCATTTAGATATAAGGTCACTTGGAGAATTAGGCTCTGCAAAAAAGCTCATAGCGAGAAAGCGATATACTGGACTGGAAGTCTTTCGGGGTATATCTCTCCCCACAGCCACAGCTTAAGCGCAAAAAAGATGACTCTTGAATATTTCGAAAAAGTCATCTATCGGGAGCTCATCGGTGTCAATTTCCCGGCATCGGAAAACCAGCAGATCTTTAATAGGGGAGTTCTTACCTCCTGCTTTTTATAAAAAAAGTTGCTTTGCCTTACCTTCCTGAGACCAAATGTAGGCAAAAGAAAACGAGCAGATCACTTCCTTCTGCTCGTTCCTACGCTCTTATAAGATCTCTTCAACCGCATATTGCGACATAGGTGCTCCAGCCGTGCTAATCTTCGTAATGGCAACCAATTTGTTCCCTGTCTGCAGCAGCTCGATTAACGTACCCTTTGTTCTAAAATTTTGCGTCACTTTAAGGGTCGCCGTATCATATTGGCTGATAGTTTGTCCCTTGCCTGTAAAAAACAAATCCTTGCGGACAGGATCGCTAGTCATTACATCAAACGTGTTAATTCCGCCGGCATGCTGCATATTGCTTTCTCTATTGTTCGTTGCTGTAAATACGCCGCCGTAACCATTTAATAAGTACTGGCCGTCCGGCGTTAAGCCGATTATCGTAGACAGCTTATATTCTCCATGATAAGGGGAGTCATAGCCAGCTGTAATTTTCCCTTCATTCAGCGAAAACATCTCCATATCGCGCGGACTCGTATCCGAATTGACCGCATAGATCCGGTCCTCGGCGGGGTGAAGCGCGATCGTGCTTGCGTTTCTAATGGTCGCTGCCGACAGCTCCGCTTTCGTCTGGCGGTCATAGCTGATGATATTCGTCCATTGTCCTGATCCGGATGCAATATATACATGACCTTTCCGATCAACGGCCATATCGTACGGATCTATGCGCACATTCCACTGATCCTTTACCTGCAATGTAACGGGATCAAATACGACGACTTTACCGCCCTGCATATCGTCAAATCGGTAAGAGCTGTAATCCGCATTGGCTATAATGGCGTAAAGCTCCCCGTTCGCATAATACAGCTTCTGAGGCGGTCTGTTGAATATTTCCGAGACCGTTGTGCTCTTATTTTCACTGTAATTGTACGCAACGATTCTCGATTCACTTTCGTTAACCGCATATACTATCGGCTTAGCCGGATCAACAACCGCTTCCCTTACGATAAAAGGAAACGAGTGAACATTCTCTTCCGGCGTTACCGGTATCGTTGACGGCTCTTCGATTGGCTCGGTTGGCGTAGGAGGCTCAGTCACTTCATCCGGCTCAGTTGGCTCCTGCTCCCTGAATTGGTCCTGATTCAAAACTTGGATGTTATAGAAGCTTTTTTTCGAATAAACCGAAATCCATGAGCCGGCGTACTCAATCGGGACGGAAAAATTCAAACTCCCCTGCTCTGCTCCCATCGTATTAATGCCGATGACCTCGCCTATCCTATTAAACAACGGACCGCCGGAGCTTCCGTTTGTAATCGGTGCCGTTATTTGAATGAGACGGTCCGCGCCCATTGTTCTTATACCGCTGACGATGCCTGTCGAGACGGTATTTTGCAGCCCTTCCGGGTTTCCGATCGCAACGATTGCTTGACCTTTGGCAAGCTTTAACGAAGAACCAATCCGCAGCGGCGGGATGTTCGTTCGTATGCTTGTTTTGACGATCGCCAAATCTGCTTCTTCATTATAAGCGACGACGCCATCCACGTCGTAATAACGGTCTTTACCAGTCTGGATCAAATAGCTGCTGGAATCAGCTATGACGTGGTAATTCGTCAAAAATAATCCGTACCCGACTGCAAATGCGGTACCGAAGCCAAGAGAAGCACCTTCACGATCGAAGGATTCGAGAAGAACAACGCTTTGTTCCAGCTTTGCGATCTGTTCAACGGATAACGTCCGGCCTGTATAAGGGTCTTTATCAAAAGGAGCGAGAACGAATCGCAAATAATCAATAAGCTCCGTATTTTGACCAAGCTGCGGCATAACCAGGTCGCTGATTACGATAATACCGCGCTCATAAAATACCTTTTTCCCGAAGGCTTCGCCTATAACGCGCAGCGGCACGAAGACTCTTCCCTCTTTATATTGTGCAGGGGCTGCCAGCGGATAAGAAAGGCCGTTTATTTTGAGCTTGCTGCTGCCTAACGTAATCTGTATTTTTTTGCTTCCTTTGGTGATCGTAGCTGTGGATGATTTCGCTTCCCAGGCTACGCTTGCCCCCATGTTCTCGCTAATAAACCGAAGCGGAACCAGCGTAGTTTGATTTTTTATAAAAGGCGTAATTCTGAAGTTATTCTCGTCGATCATCAGGTCAGTATTATCGCTTATCGCATTCGCGCTGCCAATCGACAAAACGATCGCGCCTGCAAACATCTCGTTAAAATCAATGTCCTCATCTGCATGGACAAGCGGTTGCAATTGTATAAAAAGCGAGATGACTAAAACAACGGAAAGCAGCTGTTTCATTTTCATTTTCATTTTCATTTTCGTTCTACGTGTCTCCTCGTGATGTAGGGTAGGAAATATAGGTAAATATCTAATTCAGTATAGCATCCGAGGGAAAGTTGTTTAATGACCAAATTTTTCTAAATAAATCGTAAATCCATCCGCAACATTTTGTTAACTTTCCTGCTTGCGATGCATCAACAGTCACGAATAAACATTAAACATGAGTAAAACAACCACACCAAGATTCTGGACAGCATCAATCGAGTAGCACAATTTGTGCTGATTCAGGATCTCCGATCTTCACTCCAGTTTTCTCGCCTTTAAAAAGAATTTCAGCACCCTTTAATTCCCCTCCTATTTTTAGGAAAGTGGATGAAAGTAGATTTACTTTTCAGGAATAAATTCATTCGTATATAAATCTTGAAATTCGATGTCTTTATCAATTTGTCCAGATTCTTTCATTTGCTGAACTAGCGTTGTCCACCTCTCCTCTGACATGTAGCCAACACCGTGCTCCTTCGCATCCCCGCCAAAGATTAATTCCTTAGCTACGCCTTGCGCGTCAGTGAGATGGTCTAATTCATAGCTTGTGTTGTATTTATTAATTGCTTTATTCACTTCATCGGCATGTTCATAGTAATAATCCCATCCCTCTGTCGTTGCCTTCAGATATGCTTTAATCACATCTGGGTGATCCTTAATCATCGCTTCGGTTGTGATGACAACATTTCCATATGGGTTGTAACCTAAGTCTGCATTCAGCAGCCAATCTACGTCCAATCCTTCTTTGTTCAATACAAAGGGTTCATTCGTTGCATAGCCTTGAGTTACTGCATCTTTGTCCGCTGAGAAATTCGCTAAAGATCCGGTATAAGTTTGCACTTGAACTTTATCCAGCTTATATTTGTATGTTAAATATTTCCAGTAAGGAAATCCAGTTGCCACATAGACTTTGCGACCATTTAAATCCTCAATACTTTTAATACCCGATGATTTATGAAAAATTAAGTTTTGTGGATTCTTTTGCAGATTGGCATAAATCGCTTTTACTGGAATCCCTTCTTTGCGTGCAAGAATAACTTCATCCGCTTGAGCCATTGCAAATTGTACTTTACCTGATGCTACTAATTGAATATTAGACACTTGCGGTCCGCCTTGCTGCAGCGTTACTTCTAGCCCTGCTTTCTTATAAATCCCCGCTGCCTCCGCTGCAAAATGCCCTCCCATTTCAGGCTGTGCAAACCAACTCATTGTTTGGGTTAGTTTCGTTACCTCCGCCGGCTCATCACTATTCGTACTGCTGCATGCTGATACCATCACCATTGTCATCAAAAGCGCAACGCACAGTTTCCATTTCCCCATTGCCCTCATCACCATTCCCCCATCCGATATTTGTGTATCTGTCTGCCCATCAGTTTTCAATTTGAATTGCGGATTCATGCCAGCCTCTTAGAATGAGATGAGTTACGTATGAAATGACCAGGAAGAACGCCATCCCAAGAAGCGAAGCCGTAATTGCGCAAGCAAATAAGTAAGATGTTTGCATTTGGACAGCTGCTGAGGTAATTGCTATTCCTAAACCGCCTTTGGCACCAGCGATTCCCGCTACGAACTCACCAATGATGGCCCCAATAACAGCTAGACCACATGAGACTTTCATTCCCGCTAAAATATAAGGCATCGCAAAGGGAATTCGTAGCTTCCACAGCATCTTCCAACCCGTACCGTTATACATTCGCATAAGGTGAATTAAATTATGATCAGTGGAGGTTAATCCAATGTTCGTATTCGATATTATGGGGAACACGGCAATAATAAAAGAAATGATGATAATGGAATTAAGTCCCGATCCAAACCAAATCACAATTAAAGGCGCTATAGCTACGATTGGAATGGTTTGTAATACAACAGCGTAAGGATATAAACCGCGTTGAATCCATTTGGATAACGTCATGAGCAAAGCTATTCCATTACCAATCACAATGCTTAGTAGAAAGCCAAATAAAGAAGCTAAGAACGTATTCAAGGTGGCTCTTGAAAGCTCTGATATATGCTCTACTGCTGCCTGACCAATATTTACGGGTGAAGGAAGAATATACATCGGTATGTTCATGATCATCGTCACACATTGCCAGATCGCTAGAATCATCAGCATGACCAGAACAGGCGGTACGATGATTGATAGCATACGACGTATCCGTAATCTTGTAGCAGATACAAGAGGCTCCTTGATTTCAAATGTGGATACTCTTTCTATAGAAATCTGATTACTCATCATACGCCTCCCTTTAAAGCCGTGGATACAGCCTCAACAGATTTGCCGAAATTCGCAGAAGCTTGGAATTCATCTTTTCTTGGGTAGGGTAAATCTACTGTCACAACCTCTTTAATCCTTCCAGGATTGGCGTTCATCACAACAACCCGATTAGATAAGTAGATCGCTTCAAACACATTGTGTGTAACGAACACAATCGTAAGTTTCGTTTTCATCCAAATATCTAATAACTCATGATGAAGGCGGTGTCTTGTCATTTCGTCCAAAGCACCAAAGGGTTCATCCATAAACATAACCTTCGGATCAGACACTAGAGCCCGAGCAATGGAAACCCTCATTTTCATACCGCCTGACAGCTGCCGGGGATAATAGTTCACATATCCACTTAGTCCTACTAACTGAAGAACTTCCATCACTTTGTTCCTTCGTGTTTTCTTGTCGACACCTCTCATTTCGAGCGGTAGCTCCACATTGCGCAAGACCGTTCTCCAAGGCATCAAATTAGCTTCCTGAAATACAAAGCTCAAACTTTCCTGCTCCTTCTGTGATGACAGAGAATCTCTTCCTAACACTGAAATCGTCCCCCGCGTACTGTTAGCAAGGCCTGCCATTATACGTAATAGGGTTGATTTACCACAGCCTGAAGGACCCACTAGGGATACGAATTCCCCCTGAGCAATACTTAAGTTAATTCCATCTAAGGCATGTGTCCCTGCAGCATATTGCTTCGACACATTATCTACAACAATGGCTTCCGTTACCTCTTCTACTATTGCTTCCATATACATTCCTACTCCCTCCCGGATCTGGCAGGTAATGAACTCCATGCTGTAGATAATTGTTTGCCTGCAACTGGAATACCTTTGACACATACTAGTTCCCTTGACGGAACTACAGATAAGGCATGCTCAGGACTGAGTGCCTTAAGAAGAATAAAATTAGCTTCATCCCCTTCATGAAAGGTTAGTGGAGCAGAAGTAAAGAACGTATACGTTGATCGAAGGCTTTCATCATCATGCCATTTATTCATCTCAGCTAATCTTCTACCTCGATTCAACAGATCTGCATCGCCAAATGGCGTCCATGCATCAAGGCCTGTATGATCTGTCCCAAGCCTTATTTTGACCCCTAGCTCTTTCAATAAAGAAACCGGAGGCATGGCGCTGTCCATCGGAACACTTGTAATTAGCTGAACATCAAGTTGGACCAATCGACGGCCGAGCTTACTTACTTCCTCAATTTGAAGCTCCCCTAGACAATAAGCATGACTGATGGTTACTTTGCCTTGCGTATCCGTTTGTTCGGTATAGTCTAATATCCGCTCGATTGTAAATAATCCAAGATGTCCAGGGTCATGAAGATGGATGTCTATTTCGGCATCATGAGAAACCGCTATATCAAAGATCTGCTTAAGACTTGCTTCAATGTCTCGATCAACACCCGCTGGATCAACACCACCCACAATCGATACGCCCAAGTCTAACGCCTTCGACACATAGGAAGCAGATGAGGATCTCACTAGTCCTTGCTGAGGAAAAGCAACGAGCTCCATCGTCATGCAATGCTTAAACTCTTCTTTAAGAGACAATATCGTCTCTACGTGACTCAATCCAATATCAGGATCAATATCAACGTGAACACGAAGATGTGTCGTACCGTAACTCAACAGCTCATTCAATGTTTGGCAAGCTTGTTCTCTTAGCGTTTTACTAAATGGAGCAAGCAGCGCTTTCTCCAGAGCGAATTGTTCTAGGATAGAGCCTACCTTTCTTCGTGAAATCCATTGATCTTGAGGAAATCCTTTATCCAGATGAACGTGGCTATCTGTAAAGGTTGGAAGCATTAGTAATCCTTGCGCATCCCATACATTCGTGCAGTTGGCAGGAATTGAACCCATAGGAAGAAGACGATGAATCTTCCCATCTTCAATATACATGCAATTTAGCTTGGAATTCACAACCACCTGATCTAACCATTGACCACACATAATATCCCTCCTAATCCAGTTCTTCATGGATCCTTGTTGATTTCCCCTTACTTTGATGAAACTAGAAAGCTTCTAAACATAAAGGCTAATTTCAAACGTAAGAGATGATTCATATTTTTCAAATCTACCTTGAGTACGTCATTTATCTTCTCTAAGCGATAAGCAACCGTGTTCCGATGAATAAACAATTGTCTACTTGTCTCTGTCATGGAGCCATCACATTGAAGGTACACTTCTAACGTTTGAATAAGTTCTTCATCCCATTCTTTATGATCAATTAGCAGCGGTGACAGGATATGATGACAATAACCAAACATTACTTCTTCAGGCAAATGCTTAAATATCGAATTAAACTCCACAGTCTCATAGAACAATACAGGTTGGTCGATCTTCAATCGTTTTGCCATTTTGTAAGTTTCAATGCATTCCCCGTAAGCTACTAACAGTTCTCCAATCGAGAATTTGATCTGACTTACATAACTTTGCAAAGGAACAAGCGGTACGATTTTTTGACATAAAGTTAAATTTTCCGAGATCGCTCTAGATAGCCCTAGGCTGTCCTTGGCAACTTGATCACTAAGAGAAAACACAGAAAGGATGCCCTCTTGTAATCGAAAATGTTCAACATCAAAGGATTTTAAAGCTGAGCTTTTTGCCAATTCCCGCATCAACACTGGCTCCATCGCGTTCACATGATTTCTATCTAAAATGGTGAATACACATTGATACGGCTTCGCAAAACGTTTAATCCCATACTCCACACATTTATTAATAAATCCATCGACGGTAATCTTGTTCTGTATAACATCTTGCAATAGAGACTCCGCTCTATATCTTGAAGATTGATAGCTAATCCCTTGTGTATCCATCCCCAGATGATAGGCTAGAATTTCAGATGCTTGCTGAAATAAGGCTTCCTCTTCTTTAAAAACGAGAGAGTGACTCGTACAAACCTTCAAATAGCCAACACATGTATTATCGTGAAGAAGTGGAATCCTGTAAGCACGCTCTTTTTTGCCACCTTCCCAATAGGCTTTAATTGACCAAGGCCAATTCAGTAGTAACCGTTGTTCAGGAATCGGCCCGTTGTTATATAAAATGTGCCCCCCTACCGCAATAACTGCAATCGGATGACCTAATATACCTGAAATAATATGAAATAAATTACTTAAATCATTTTGTTTTAGTGCAAATTGCATTAATTGCCTCTGTTTATCAAATACACCATGGAGCAATTTCGTTCTTTCTGCCAATTCTGAATTAAACAATGCCGTCATTTGATCGGAAAACGTAAATTCATACGGAAGTTCCAAGATCGGAAAATTTAAGCGATTCGCTTCCTCAATTAATTCCTCCGGTATTCTATCCCAGAATCTTCCTAACTTGACACCTAATCCTGCTGCACCTCTTTCGTCTAGTTTACGAAGTAAAGAAACAGCTTGATCTGGACTGTCTTTCATCATGAAGCCTGTTGTGAACAGAATTTCATCTGATTTAACCCATTGGGCAATATCCGGATCATCCATTAAAGTTACGGATCGAAGTACTCTAGATCCTCCTCTTTCACCGGCTATCAGCTTAGCATGAGATAAAGGGTAAATTTGTAACGCTTCTAGAACGGTTAATCGCATAACACCCCTCTTTTCTCCATGCTAATAGAAAATGGTTTCTTTACTTGTAGAGGCAACCTGCTTCCCTTTTTTCCATACAAAGAGTCGTTCAGAACGATAATACAGCAGTGTTCGAACATCTTTGGCATTACATAACACCAAGTCCGCATCAGCTCCAATGTGCAAACCATAATTCGATATTCCCAGTGCTTTCGCACCTCGGTAGGTAGCCATATCAATAATAATCTCCGCATCTTTGGCCGAACCCATATAACAGGTTTGGGCTAATAATAATCCGATATCCAGTGGATCCGATGTACCGAAGGGTGTAAATGCATTCTGGATATTGTTGGTTCCATAAATCACATTCACTCCACTATCCAGCAGCATGGGGACTGGCGTTAATCCTCTTCGATTACGGTATCCATCTGCTCTCCCATTCAAATATAACTCCGTTGATGGCAAGGACATTACATGAATACCTGCTTTGGCTATCGACTCTGCAATTTTTTCAGCTTGCATAGGCTTTACAGAACCAAGTGAAGTTAAGTGCCCAACCGATACTTTATCTTGAAATCTGTAATCTTTAGTTAAGCGAATGACATCAAGAATGGCCAATTGATCGGAATCATCAGAGAAATCAACATGTAAATCAATAGGTTTGTTATACTTATCAGCAAGTCCAAATATGAAATGTAAATGTTCATTTAAATCGCTATCATTATAAGTAATCCCACCTACGACATCTGCTCCCCTGATAAGGGATTGAATCATTAACGCGTCGGTTCCAGGTTGTCTGAAAATTCCTTCTTGCGGAAAAGCCACCAGTTGAATATCGATCTGGTCTCTTAGTTCTTCCTTCAGTTCTAGCATGAGCTCCATGGCTTTAAATTCTAATATCGAATCCAGTTCTACCTGACATCGCATCACAGTAACACCAGCAGCGATGGAGCTTCGAATAATTCGAATGGCTCTCTCTCGCATATCTTGCTTTGTGTAACCTGACTTGAGTTTATAGGTTTCAGATATGGCCTCCTGTAGTGTTGAAGCCTCACTCTTCATTTGATCCAATAATAGTGCTTTGTCTAAATGGATATGAGATTCCACAAGTCCTGGAAGTAATATATTTCCATTCGCTGCAATGATTTGCTTAGCTTCTGGAGGAAGTAATGAATGTTCAGCTAAATAAGTAATAATTCCCTTCTCAATTCCTAAATCCATGACGCAAGGAAATTGTGGACTGGAGAAGCCTTGAATAAGAAGATCCACTTGTCATCCCCCTCAATATGCTCCGTGATGTATGTTATATTATATTACGTAATTGTCTCGATTATAGGACCTCGACATCTGAATCGTCAATTATCGTGTTAATTATTATGACATTTAACAACGAAACATTTATTAATTGTGCACGATTATAATGTTAATGTAATTTTATATGACATAATGGTTAACTAGTGAGTCAATACAAATAGAGCACTCACATGGAGAGCTCTACATATTGTTAAACCTATAGAATGACTTACTTTTTCTACTTCTTTAGTGAACTACCTAGAGGCTTGGAATTATCCCATTGCATCGAGGTATAAATTCCGGAATGTCCTGAAAAAAGATAGCTTATAATACAAGCGATAAGCATATAGATGGCTGCATCTGAGTATTGAAATTTTCTCGATCCTTTATAAAATACGGGACGAGCGATGAGCTGAAAAAAGTCATTAAAAAAAATGCACGCCAACGGCCTTAAAGTTCAGGAAGATCTCGTTCCAAATCAGATGATGGGGCTTCCAACACCGGAAGTCGTCAGTATCACTTCGGTCNCGATGAGCTGAAAAAAGTCATTAAAAAAATGCACGCCAACGGCCTTAAAGTTCAGGAAGATCTCGTTCCAAATCAGATGATGGGGCTTCCAACACCGGAAGTCGTCAGTATCACTTCGGTCGATAATTTCGGCAACGAAAACGACCCGAATGTGAAAGACAGACTGGTTCAGGTTTACAGTAAAGGCGGCGGTCCCGGCCAGGCTAAATATGGCGTGATCAAGGAATGGAATCATACNCGAATGCAGATGTTACTACCCAACGAAAACGACCCGAATGTGAAAGACAGACTGGTTCAGGTTTACAGTAAAGGCGGCGGTCCCGGCCAGGCTAAATATGGCGTGATCAAGGAATGGAATCATACATATTATAACGGAGCAACTCCGAAGCCCAAAAATATGGGAAAATTAAAGCCACTGACACTTACTTAACGGTAGACCTATTTTGCTGTCGAAKGGGCGGCTACGGAGACTGAACAAGTTTGGAAACCGGTGCTGCTCTATTATATCGATCCGCAACAAGGTGCGACAAACCTAAACTATCTTGATTTTATGCGTGAAAACGGTTTTGACGGAAACAGCGACGACGAAGTCAGAAATCATTGCAGCGGATTCAGCGACTGTATCCAAATTGACTGACAAGTATATCTTCTCCCAACCAGGTTACACTGCGGCAACCGATCCGCACGGAAACCTTCGGTTTAACAACGGCAATAACCACCATCTGAATACAAATGTGCTGMAGTACGAATTTTTGATCGGAAATGATATCGATAATTCGCATCCTGTCGTACAGGAAGAGCAACTAAACTGGGCCAAATTCYTGATGGATGAATATGGCTTCGACGGATTCCGTATTGACGCGGCGTCTCACTTAAACACCGATATACTCACCAAATTCCAGGATTTGATGAGCTCGCGAT
>NZ_LMRV01000043.1 GCF_001428245.1 Paenibacillus sp. Soil522 | reverse complement strand
TGTCCCGAAGGACAAGATCCGCTCGACTTGCATGTATTAGGCACGCCGCCAGCGTTCGTCCTGAGCCAGGATCAAACTCTCCAAATTGGTGTTTGACTTACTCATTACTTTTTATCGCTTTTTTCGCTCATCCCGAAGGATTTGCGAGGCAGTTATTACTCGTTGTTCAGTTTTCAAAGAGCAATCTTTTCTTTCGTGTCGACCGTGTGTCTCGTTGGCGACNCTTGTTATCGCTTTTTTCGCTCATCCCGAAGGATTTGCGAGGCAGTTATTACTCGTTGTTCAGTTTTCAAAGAGCAATCTTTTCTTTCGTGTCGACCGTGTGTCTCGTTGGCGACCTAGATAATATATCATGTATGCCTATATGATTGCAAGTACTTTTTTTATAAAATTATTTAAAAGTTTTTGAGGAACATCTATGCCTTGTTTTTGCTTTATAAAAGCTGAACATATTCAAGCTATATTATTGAAGCAAATATAAACGGGCTCTGCATCTGTGCACAAGCCCGTTAATCTACTGCATATTAGTATTGTTTTGTTGCTGTATATTTCGCTGCATCTTTGATTAGCTCAAACTTCTTATTGCTCTTCTTTAAACCAGCATCGACAGTCGTATCAATCGCAACCCATTTGCCGTCCAAATAAACCTCGTTCCAAGCATAGTAAACTTCTACATAAGTCGAGTTCCCATAACTAGTTTAGTAGAAATATCCAAGCTCCGAAGCATTCCAGCAAACAAAGCAGCATAGCCGTAGCAAATGTCTTTCTTCGATTTGAATGTGCGGTCGATATTAGGCAGGTAGTCCACCGATAGATTCGCCGCTAGTTGATTATCGTATTTAATGTTAGTAATGATGTAATCGTAAATGGCTTTTACTTTCTCGTTGTCCGTTTTTGTGTTTTTCGTTAATTCCTTTGCTTTGATGATTGCACTGCTCGCGCTTGTCTATTCGATGTTTTGAATCAAATTCAAGTAAACGGCTTTGCCGTCTTTCCAAGCTGAGCGTTATCGTTTCTTTCTTAATTAGTTTGTAATTGTTGCCTGCCGTATTCTCAAGCACAGAGATTGTATATTCACCATTTCCGAGCTGTAGCGGGAACTTCACTCCTGTTTTCCCTGCAGTTAGGTTATACATGTAATTTGTCAGGCCTTTCGCAATCATAAACTTTGTTTTCACCTTGGCGTTCACTGTGTACTTTACGGCGACAACGCTGTTGCCCGAGGTTGCTCGTATTTAACCAAGCAGCAGTCCCGGCTTCATTTGCTTGTACTGCAGTGACATTGAATGATGCGAAAAAACAAAAGCTGCGATTAAAAAAATAAGCATATTCGGGCATTTTTTAAGGTTTGGTGCAGCAAATGCTCGACTCTAGTCAAGCTAAACCGGTTTCATCGTCCTTTTTTCATGAAAACAGGATTATGTTAATTTGCCTTCTTATATAAAAAAAGAACCGTTGGCAGCTAATGGCCAAACGGTTCTGTTATTTCAAGCTTATTCGGCGGAGCGTTGGTCTCTCATATGCGGGAACAACAGTACGTCGCGGATCGAAGGCGCATCCGTAAGCAGCATGATCAATCGGTCGATACCGATTCCGAGCCCGCCCGTTGGCGGCATGCCGTATTCTAGAGCGCGGATGAAGTCTTCATCCATCTCATGCGCCTCATCGTTGCCATGCTCGCGTTCAACAAGCTGTGACTCGAAACGCTCACGTTGGTCAATCGGATCGTTCAGCTCGGTAAAGGCGTTGGCATGCTCACGCGCTACGATAAATAGCTCGAAACGATCCGTGAAACGCGGATCTTCTTCGCTCTTCTTAGCAAGCGGTGAAATCGCAACAGGATGTCCGGTTACGAACGTCGGCTGAATAAGCGTGTGCTCGCCGAACTGCTCGAAGAAAGCGTTCAGAATGTGGCCGAATGTCATATGCGGATCGACGGCAACATTGTGCTCCTTCGCCAAACGATGTGCTTCCTCATCACTCATCTCCACGCCGAAATCAACGCCCGTCGTTTCTTTGACTAGCTCGACCATGGAAACCCGGCGCCACTGAGGAGTCAAATCAATCTCTTGGCCTTGGTAAGTAATTTTAGTTGTGCCTAGAACCTCTTGCGCGATATGCGCGATGACATTTTCAGTCAAAGCCATAATATCCTTGTAATCGGCATAGGCCTCATACAGCTCAATCATTGTAAATTCCGGATTGTGGCGTGTCGAAATTCCTTCATTCCGGTATACGCGGCCAATTTCATAGACTTTCTCCAATCCGCCAACGATCAACCGTTTCAAATGAAGCTCGATGGCAATACGCATGTAGAGCTGCATATCGAGCGCATTATGGTGCGTTTCGAATGGACGCGCCGCCGCGCCGCCCGCGATAGAGTGCAGTGTTGGCGTCTCAACTTCCAGGTAGCCGCGGGAGTCTAGGTAACGTCGCATGGATTGAATAATTTTCGATCTGGTAATAAAGGTTTGTTGTACATCTGGATTCACGATAAGATCAACGTAGCGCTGACGGTAGCGAAGCTCTACATCCTTCAAACCATGATATTTATCAGGCAATGGAAGAAGCGATTTGGTCAACACTTCAATATCATGCGCTTTGATCGATACTTCACCTGTATTCGTCTTGAATACAACGCCATGTACACCGACAATGTCACCAATATCGAGTAAATCGAATGCAGCGAATTTATGCTCTTCAACGGTGTCCTTACGGACATAAATTTGAACCTTGCCGCTCAAATCCTGAATTGTAGCGAAGCCTGCTTTACCCATGCCTCGCTTCTGCATAATACGGCCTGCAATGCTGACATTAACAGCTTGCCCTTCCAGCTCTTCTTTACTAATTGATTCATAAGCTTGTACGATAGCTTTGGCATTATGCGTGCGTTCGAATTTACGTCCGAATGGATCGACACCCAGCCCTCTAAGCTCATCCAACTTGTCTCTACGAATTTGCAAAAGCTCACTTAGCTCCTGCTCATTGTTTTCATGTTCCACTTCTTTCATCTCCTTGGTCGTTCGGCAAGCGTAAGCGGCTGTCGCCGGATTGTTACGGTAAAAGATACGCAATGTAAAATAAAATATATACGTTCTTATATTTTAAACGTTCAAAAAGCTTCCCACAAGGAAGCTTTCTGATCCGCACATAGCAAACCTTATTTTTTAATATCGAGAATTTTGTACTGAATGATGCCGACTGGTACGTTTACTTCAACGATTGTGCCTTTTTTCTTGCCCAAAATCGCCTTACCAACCGGGCTTTCATTTGAAATCTTATTTTGCAAAGGATCAGCTTCCGCTGTGCCTACGATGGAATATTCCATTGTATCGCCATATTCCATATCTTCAACCGTTACAATCGAACCGATGCTAACGGTATCAATATCAATATCATCATTATTTATAATACGCGCGTTGCGCAGCATTTTCTCAAGGGTAATAACGCGGCCTTCGATAAATGCTTGCTCATTCTTCGCATCCTCGTACTCCGAGTTTTCACTTATATCACCATAGCCAATTGCCACTTTAATACGCTCGGCAACTTCACGACGCTTAACCGACTTTAGGTTCTCTAATTCATCTTCGAGCTTTCGCAGCCCTTCTTGAGTCAGAATGATTTGCTTATCGTTCATCTTTCCGATTCTCCTGTCATGTGACTAATTTTTCATACCTTGTATGAATTCACTGATACCTAATATATTACGCTTCTTGATCATCATACCTACTGTTGTTGAAGCGCTCTTGATGTGTTCTATAGATTATATTGCACGATTATATTGCAAAGTTACCCTGGATGTCAATCAAAGCCAACCGACCCATTGAGACCGTTTCATTTCTGGAAAATGAAGCAGTAGCCGCTTGATAGCGGCTATTGTCGAATAATGTCGGTTGCTGTGGAACAAGGTAAATTGCTTAACCGATAATTTGAAATTTAGTGTACTACCTCTTCGGCAGACCCTGCGTCTCCGCCTTGGGTTGACCTTGCAGGCTGGAATTCCGTATCCTCTTCAAGCGACTTTATGTAGTTCTCCAAGATGGATACCATCGGGTCGCGGCCGGTTTCTTCCATAATAACGTCCTTCACACGAGCGCCGCCTGGAAGACCTTTCAAGTACCAAGCCAAGTGCTTGCGCATCTCGCGTACTGCAACCGCCTCGTTCTTCAGAGCCACTAACCGGTCCAGATGCAAAATGGCAACCTCCATTTTCTCGCGCGGTGTTGGATCGCTGAGCAGCTCGCCGTTCGTCAAATATTGAATCGTCCGGTAAAGCATCCAAGGGTTGCCAAGTGCACCGCGTCCAATCATGACGCCATCGCAGCCCGTATGATCGAGAAGGCGCTTAGCATCCTCTGGAGAGAAAACGTCTCCATTGCCAATTACGGGAATCGATACCGCTTCTTTGACATCCTTTATAATGTCCCAATTGGCCTTGCCTGTATACAGCTGCTCGCGTGTACGTCCATGCACGCTAACGGCTTTGCCGCCCGCACGCTCAACAGCACGCGCATTCTCGACCGCATAAACATGCTCGGAATCCCAACCAATGCGCATTTTCACCGTTACCGGCTTCTGTACGGCATCAACAACTGCCGAGACCATCTCATAGATCTTATTAGGGTCCAGTAGCCAACGGGCACCTGCATCGCACTTTGTTACCTTCGGCACCGGACAGCCCATATTAATATCAATAATATCAGCATTCGTTTGTTGATCGACGACTTTAGCCGCTTCGACTAGCGACTCCCGGTCACCGCCAAAAATTTGCAGGCTGAGCGGTTTCTCCCGCTCGTCGACGAACAGCATCTCCAACGTCCGTTTATTCCCGTGCAAAATCGCCTTGTCGCTAACCATCTCCGCGCACACAAGACCTGTTCCGAATTCCTTAGCAATTAATCGAAAAGCCGGGTTGCACACGCCTGCCATCGGCGCTAGCACCACTCTGTTCTTCATCTCGATGTCTCCGATTTTCAGCATGTCGCTCCTTGCTCCTCTTCTAATTGTTTATTGTTCATATATCGTATCCTACGAATCGTTATTAACGATCGTCAGCCATTAATTCCTCGTAGCTGATTCCTAACGTTTTGGCAATATGGCTTAGCAGCTTCGGATCTGTCTTTCTCGTTCCGCGCTCCAATGAGCCGAGAACAGCTACCGACACGCCAAGCTCCTTGGCCAGCTCCTGCTGAGTATAGCCCTTCAGCTTTCGAAAGGCTCTGACGCGCTGCGCCAATTGATTGTTTTCCATAACGTGATGCCTTCCTTTCCATCCAGAAGCGCCGCGTTAGACGCTGAACTTACCTCAGCCTGCAGAGGATGCGATTGATCGATAACATCATGCAGCGGCACAAGCACGAACGCCCGCTCCATCATGCGTGGATGCGGCAATATCAGTTCCTCTTGATCTATTCTGACATTATCATATAGGAGAAGATCGAGGTCAATGGTTCTCGGTCCCCAACGTATTTGTCGAACTCTTCCTAATTGCTGCTCGAAAGAAAGCAGCTGCCGAAGCAATAATAACGGGGGAAGCCCCGTTCGCACAGCTAATGCCATGTTGAGAAAAGGCGGTTGCTCCGTATAGCCTACCGGGTCCGTCTCATACATGCCTGACACTTTACTTACTTCGATTTCCGGGTGCTCGTCAATGAGATTAATCGCCGCAAGAAGCAATTGTTCGCGATTGCCCATGTTAGAGCCCAATGCGATGTAAGCCTCTGCTTGTGCTCCTTCATGCGGGAATTGTTCGTCCATCAGCATCCCGCTTTCTGCGCAGCTCTACCGTTACTCCGTCAAAATGGATGTCGAACGGCGGATGCGGCTTCGTTACTCGAACCGTTACTTCGTTTACCATAGTATAAGCTTCCAATACCCGTGATGCAATGTGACCCGTTAAAGCTTCGATTAGTTTAAATGGAGGGCCTTCTACGATCGTTTTGGCAAGAGCATGGATTTCCGCATAATTAACCGTGAAGTTCAAATCATCCGTTTGCGCCGCCCGCTCCAAATCCATCTTCAGCTCAATATCGACGTAATATTGCTGACCCAGCTTGTTTTCTTCAGGAAATACGCCGTGATAGCCGTAAAACCTCATCCCTTTAACCATCATATTATCCATTTTTATCCTTCTCCTAAGATGCAGCATATCTAAAATGAAAATCTATCCTTGTGCCACGCGGTGTCCGCCATGAAATAATTTAGCTGCGATACAGGATTGCATCCATCATAAGCGCGGTCCGTTTAATCGAGTGAACATCATGCACGCGCATAATTTGACAGCCATGCGCGATGCCGAGGGCGACGGTCGCAGCCGTCCCCTCTACGAGCTCTTCTACAGGCAGATTCAGCGTCTGCTTGATGAACCGCTTGCGCGAGGTGCCGAGCAGCACCGGATAGCCGAGCGCCGTTAGCTCTGATAGACGAGCAAGCAGCTCGAGGTTGTCTTCATAGGTTTTGGCGAAGCCGATGCCGGGATCCAGCCATATCAGGTCTTCGGCGATGCCGGCTGTACGGGCTATGCTGACGCTGCTTTGCAGATCAGCGAGCACATCCGGGACGAGGTCGTTATAGTCCCGTTCGTGGCGGTTATGGTTGATAATGACCGGACAGCCGTACTCAGCTGCAACCGCTGCCATATTGGGATCACCCTTAAGACCCCAAATGTCATTGATAATGTGAGCACCTGCCTCTAGCGCTTGGCGTGCAGTCTCCGCTTTGTACGTATCAATCGAGAGCGGAATGTGCGGCAAGGCCTTGCGTACCGCATGAATAACGGGAAGAATGCGCCGCAGCTCCTCTTTGGTTTCCACAGGCTCAAAGCCTGGACGGGTCGACTCGCCGCCAATATCGAGAATATCTGCGCCATCCTCTACCATCGCTATCGCATGTGTAACAGCTGCATCTACATTCGTATAACGCCCGCCATCGGAGAATGAGTCGGGAGTAGCGTTCAAGATGCCCATTATTAACGTGCGGCGGCCTAGCTCTAAATCCGCTCCGCCGCCCAATTCATATGCTCTTTGATGGAAACTTGGTTGTTGATCCACTGTTAGCTCGCCATCCTTCATTCGAATTGTTTCAATGTTACAGCCGCAGCCAATAGATCAGCTAATCAGCTGCATTTCTTAGTCAACTGTCGTCGTTTGTCGGTATAATGACAGTAATTGTCTAGTCAACGCTCCAGCTTCACCGTCACCGACCATTGCGCTCTGTCCGTTTGCATCCGATAAAGTCGTTACAGGAACAAGCTCCTGAATAGAATTGGTAAGCCAAATCTCATCAGCCGCTTGCAGCTGATCCCAGCCGTAAAACCCTTCTTCTGTCTTATAGCCCGCACCCCTTGCCAGCTCAAGCACCCGCTCGCGCGTAATGCCCGGCAATATTCCGGCAGCAATATCGGGCGTGTAAACCACGTTATTCTTCGTAAAAAACAAATTGCTGACAATTCCTTCAGCCAGCCAGCCCTCACGGCTAAGCATAAGGCCCTCGGCGCCTGGGGAAGCACCGCTAGCCAGCAGCTCACGCTTTGCAATAATATTGTTCATATAATGGAGAGACTTGAAGCGAACATCGCCTTCCGGCGTATTCCGCCGCGTCCGCATAAGACGCAGCTCCCTTCCGCGCATATGAACCGCATCATTAACTGGAGGCAGTGCCTTCACGAGCATTAACACATTCGGCTGCTCATAATCGCCGGTCGGCAAGCCCAGCTCAGCTTCCCCTGCACTAACGGTCATGCGCACATAACCATCATTAAGCCCGTTCGCCTCCAGCAGCTCGTTTACCCAGCCCCTGATCAGTCCAGAATCGGCATAATACCGGATGCCAAGCTGCTCACAGCCTGCCCGCAAACGGATCAAATGCCTATCCAATAAATAAGGTCTGCCTTCGTACGTGCGAAAGGTTTCGAACAACCCCATACCGTACAAAAAACCGTGATCATAAACTGAGATCACGGCTTCGCTCGCTTCCAATACGGAGCCGTTCAGTCCGATTTTCATCGTGCTGATCCCGTCCGATTTTGCAAGAAATTACGAAGCATCGTCAATCCATGCTCCGTTATAATCGATTCAGGGTGGAATTGCACCCCTTCAATCGGATACTCCTTATGACGAAGAGCCATAATTTCTCCCTCATCCGTCTCTGCTGTAATTTCCAAGCAATCGGGCAGCGTTTCACGGCGAACGATGAGAGAGTGGTAGCGTGTAGCCGTAAATGGGGATGGCATACCTGCAAATATCGATTTTTCATTATGATGAATAGCGGACGTTTTGCCATGCATCAGCTTCTCCGCACGCACGACTTCGCCTCCAAAAGCTTGTCCGATCGATTGATGGCCTAGGCAAACGCCAAAAATCGGAATTTTACCTTTGAAATGCTCAATAAGCGACAGGCTGATGCCCGCTTCATTCGGCGAGCAAGGGCCTGGCGATATCAAAATATGATCCGGCGCTAAAGCCTCTATACCTGCCAAATCGATCTCGTCATTGCGCTTTACGATAATCTCTTCTCCAAGTTCACCCAAATACTGAACTAAATTGTACGTAAAAGAATCATAATTATCGATTACCAGTATCATGTTAAGGCTCCTCCTTTATCCGGTTCCGCTTTCTATTCGTGTTCCGCAAACCGTTCGCTGTACTGAATGGCCTTCCATAGCGCCTTTGCCTTGTTTAACGATTCCTTATATTCTCGCTCCGGCTCAGAATCGATTACGATACCCGCTCCGACTTGAATATGTACTATCCCGTCCTTCAGCGCCATGGTTCTAATAATTATATTAAATTCCATATCGCCATTGTAGTCAATCCATCCAAGCGATCCTGTATAGGGGCCCCGGCGTGTCGGTTCAAGCTCTTCTATAATTTCCATCGTGCGGATTTTCGGCGCGCCGGTAATCGTTCCACCCGGGAAGGTTGCCGAAATGACGTCATAAGCATCCTTGCCGCTTGCTAATTGACCCTCTACCTGAGAGACGAGATGCATGACGTGCGAATACTGTTCGATGACCATAAGCTCTTCCACTTTAACCGTACCGTAGGCAGAAATACGTCCGAGATCGTTCCGTTCCAGATCGACGAGCATAATATGCTCGGCCCGTTCCTTCTCATTCGAGAGAAGCTCATCGGCTAGCCGCAGATCCTCCTCTTCCGTTCTACCCCGACGCCGCGTTCCCGCAATAGGTCTCGTTGCAAGCATGCTCTCGCGAAGCTCAACCAGCAGCTCCGGCGATGCCGATACAAGCTGAAAGTCGGGACAGCGCAGGAAGCCCATATACGGTGACGGGTTAACCAGTCGTAACCATTCATAAAGCTCTTCCGGCGAGGTCGCAACCGCCTTGCTTTGCCGTACCGATAAATTAACTTGAAATACATCGCCTTGCTCAATATACCGCTGTATACTGCGAACGGCCTCCATGTAAGCTTCCTTCGAGAACTTCGAAGTGATACCAGAGAAAGACTCAACGTCGATTTGCAGCAAATCGTCTTCCATTAATCGCTGCCGCTCTGTTCGAAGCGATGCCGCCTTCTCCTTGGCGCGTTCCTCGTCAAACCAGGTTAACCAATAATCAGTCATCCCTTCCGCTCTCGACAACGCACGCTCATAAGCAGCGCTTAGCTCTTCTTCATCCGCATCAAGATCAACCTTCGTATGGACCGCGCAATACACCTTCGACTGTACATGATCGATAATCCAAAGCTCGTTCATTTGCATGAACAAGTAATCCGGAATGTCCCGATCGTCCTCGGCTAGCGTCGGCAGCCGTTCAATGGAACGTATAATATCGTATCCCCAAAAACCGACGCAGCCGCCTATCCATTTTGGCCCATCCGCAGGCCTAGGACCAGTCTGCCCGCTCATCCACTCCCTCACAACCTCGAGCGGCTTTCCTTCCCACCGGTGCTTGCTTTGCTCTTCCAGCGATTGAAATTGTACCGACTCGGCAGACATGCCTTTGCCGCGTATAACGCCGTCAGGATGCAAGCCCAAATAAGTAAAGCGCCCATCCTTACCACTCTCAAGTACAAAAGCATATGGCGAAGCATCCTGCCATACCTCTTCCCATGAAGAAACGCCAGCCCGATTTTCGAGCTGAAAGGGCAATTGCTTAAGTAGCGGCAGCATTGTATATTTCCGTTCGGCGTGCCACCGAATCCACTGCTCCATTGCGGTGACCATCACCCTCAACCCCCGATTACTTGACTTATTTTGCTCAGTATACAGAATAGCGGAGTAAAAAGAAAGCCTTCCATTCCGAGGAATGAAAGGCTGTCCGGTATGGCAGTAATCATTAGTTTTCGAAGTTGAAAAGCGGTGTCGAAAGGTAGCGTTCACCATTGCTTGGAACAATCGCAACAACACGCTTGCCTTCGCCAAGCTCTTTCGCAACTTGAAGTGCTGCACAGATCGCTGCGCCAGAAGAAATACCGCAAAGAATGCCTTCTTCTTTCGCTGCGCGACGAGCGTATTCGAACGCATCCTCGTTCTCAATAGCAATAACAGCATCATAAATATCGCGGTTCAAAATATCCGGTACAAAGTTAGCGCCGATACCTTGAATTTTGTGAGCACCTGGTTTGCCGCCGGAAAGAATCGGCGAAGCAGCTGGCTCAACTGCATAAATTTTGATGCCCTCGAAATTTTTCTTAAGCACTTCACCGGCACCTGAAATGGTACCGCCAGTACCGATACCAGCAACGAATGCATCCAATTTACCGTCAAGGGAATTGATCGCTTCAACGATTTCCGGACCAGTCGTCTCGCGGTGAATCTTCACGTTTGCTTGGTTTTTGAATTGTTGCGGCAAGAAGTAGTTAGGATTCTCGGATGCAAGCTCTTCAGCCTTGCGAACCGCACCGTTCATACCTTCGGAGCCTGGAGTCAATACAAGCTCTGCACCGTAAGCGCGAAGCAGGTTGCGGCGCTCAATACTCATTGTTTCAGGCATTACAAGAATAGCCTTATAGCCTTTAGCTGCTGCTACGAGTGCTAGTCCGATTCCTGTATTGCCGCTTGTAGGCTCTATGATTGTATCTCCTGGTTTAATGATTCCTTCTTGCTCCGCTACCTCAACCATGCTGATTGCGATACGGTCTTTTACGCTTGCACCCGGATTTTGGTATTCAAGCTTAACATATACTTCTGCACTTCCTTCAGGCACGAGACGATTCAAACGAACAAGCGGAGTATCACCGATAAGATCTAGAACACTTTGCACAATTTTGGCCATGGAAATAACTGCCCCCTTATTCCGACTAATTCAGTTGGTATTTTCACTAATTCCATCTTAACAATGTCTTGCATCCGTTGTCAATAGTGACTTTCCCACACGCTGAAAACGCACCTCTAGTGATGCTATTCCGTTTTCACAGCATCATACTTGTTCAGCAGCTCGACTTCCATTTCCGTCAACGATTTAGCGCGTTCCAGCGCCAGCTGTTTGCGTACCGAATCATGAAGCTTGCGCCCTGTCAAATTCGTTGTCATCTGGCGTTCGATGAGACGGATAACCGCATAGCCCCCGTCAACCTCAATGGGACCAGCCATTTCGGCCACTTGCAATCGGCTAGCCGTATCCAGCATTTCGAGGTTGTAGAACGGGTCATTCGAATCGATTAAGCCTAAGTCGCCACCTGAATCTGCCGTGAAGGAGTCAATGGAGTACGTTCGCGCCAGCATGGCAAAGTCCTCACCGTCCGTCAACTGCGCCAGCACCGCGTTCGCTTCCTTCAACGTTTCCGTCTTAATCCATTGCAGATGCAGCTGCATTCGCGGTTCAAAATCTTCAGGGTGATCCGCGATATAACGATCGACCTCTTCATCTGAGACATTAATGCTACTGGTGACGATTTTCTCCAGCAGCAAGCGGTAGCGCAGGTCTTCCAGCACCTGCTCCTTGGTCATGCCTAGCTGCTCCTTCATGACTTCATAGAATCGCGTCTCGCTGTCATAGCCTTCAACCATTTTTTCCAACTCTCGGTTTTGCTCTTCAGCTGATACGCTAAGCTCGGCAGCTTCTGCTTCTAAATCAATCGCTTTGTGCACCATTAGCGTTCGCAGAACAGCTTCCCCATATTGCTTATGAAGCTCCTCTTCCAGGTCGGCTACCGTGATTTCTTCTGAACCTACTTTAGCGATAATTCGCCGCTGATCCGTTTGACCCGGGGAACCCACGACCGGCGTTTGACCAGGCTTGCTCGGATTCGCATTCTCTCCTTCGCTGCCTACATTCGTTTGCGGCCTTTTATCCGGCTGTCGATCGTTCCCCGGCCACACCTTCACAACTACGACTACCGTTAACACAACCATACATACGGCTTGAAGGATGACAACGGCCCTCAGCACCTCGTATTTCCTCATTACCCTAATGCCTCCGATTTATTGGATCGGCTTCGGTTTCGCTTGTTCAAGCAGCAGCTCCAGCTGTGCCCGTTCAAATGTATACGCTTCGTTGCAAAATTGGCAAACGACTTCCGCTTTTCCGTCTTCTTCAATAATTTGTTTCAGCTCATTTTCGCCTAAACTGAGCAGCGTTTGCTCTACGCGTTCCGCAGAACAGAAGCATTGGAATTTCAAGTCCATCGTATCGTGAATTTGCAGATCACTGTCGCCAACGATCCAGCGCAGCAGCTTCTCAGGTGTTTCCCCTTGATCCAGCAGCGCCGTCACAGGCGGCATCGAACCAACCGCTTGCTCCAGCCTTGTAATTTCCTCATCTGTTAGTCCGGGCATAAGTTGAACGATAAATCCGCCCGCATGCAGCACCGAATTATCTGTATCCACTAAAACGCCAAGACCTACAGCTGAAGGCGTCTGCTCCGAAACCGCGAAATAGTAAGTAAAATCCTCGCCGAGCTCGCCCGAAATAATCGGAATGCTGCCGCGATACGGCTCCTTCATCCCTAAATCCTTCGTAATATGAAGATGTCCGCTGCGTCCGACCGCTCCGGCAACGTCAAGCTTGCCATGCGCGTTGCTTGCCAAATGGACCTGCGGATGATCGACGTAGCCGCGCACTTCGCCGTCCGCATTTGCATCGACGACGATCTGGCCAATTGGGCCATCGCCCTTTACCTGAATCGTCAGCTTTTCTTGCCCCTTCAGCATGGCACCCATGATGGCTCCCGCTGTCAAGGTGCGGCCTAAAGCGGCAGTTGCCGTTGGAAATGTGCCATGCCGCTTTCGAAGCTCCTCGACTAGCTGAGTCGTGCGAGCCGCGAAAACTCGAATTTTGCCGTTCCATGCCGTACCTCGCACCAGCACGTCCTTCAGCTGATTTTCCATCATATTCCCTCCTGATTGCGTTCATATATGATTCTCAGACCTTCAAGAGTCAGAAGCGGATCTACCTCTTCTATCGTTTCCGATTCAGCAGCGATTAACTCGGCCAAACCTCCGGTTGCGATAACGCGCGGCGAGACGCTGAATTCCGTGCGAATACGTTTTACAATACCATCCACTTGCCCGGCGTATCCAAAAATAATTCCAGCCTGCATCGACGTCACCGGATTGCGGCCGATTACGCTCTTCGGCTTTACCAGCTCAATGCGCGGAAGCTTAGCCGCACGCTGATAAAGCGCCTCGGTGGAAATACCGATCCCCGGTACAATTGCGCCGCCTAAGTAGTTACTGCCTTCATCTATGTAATCAAATGTCGTAGCCGTTCCAAAATCAACGACAATAAGCGGAGAACCATATTTCACGATGCCTGCCACCGAATTCACGATGCGGTCGGCTCCTACTTCACGCGGATTTTCATAGCGAATGTTCAGTCCGGTTTTTACGCCAGGCCCTACGACAAGCGGGATTTTGCGCAAATATTTTAGGCACAGCTGCTCTAATGTCCGCATCAAAGGAGGCACGACCGAAGAAATAATGACACCATCCATCTGCTCAAGCTTCACGCCCGCGTAATGAAACAGATTATGAATGTTAATGCCGTATTCATCTACAGTCGCCGAACGATTCGTGCTTAGCCGCCAATGATGCAATAGTTCTTTCCCTTTGTATATGCCAAGCACAATGTTCGTATTCCCGACATCAATGACGAGGATCAAAGCGGTTCCCCACCCTTCTTCGCATTCAAATCCAGGCTAATATCAAGCGCATGGAATGAATAAGTCAATCCGCCTACGGAAATGACGTCAACACCGCAAGCCGCAATGCCATTTATGGTCTCCAAAGAAACGCCGCCCGACGCCTCCACAATCACATGCGGAGATGCCGCTTTGATGCGGGTTACGGCTTCCTTCATCATGGCAGGAGCCATATTGTCCAGCATTATGATGTCGGCTCCGCAAGCAAGCGCCTCATCTACCTGCTCCAGCGATTCCGTCTCCACTTCAATTTTCATCGTATGCGGAATTTTGTGTCGTGCAGCTTCGACCGCCGCACGAATGCCGCCGGAGCCTTTAATATGATTGTCCTTAATCATAACCGCATCATACAAGCCGAACCGATGATTAGCTCCGCCGCCCACACGTACCGCATACTTCTCCAGCATCCGGTGTCCCGGCGTTGTTTTACGCGTATCCACCAGCCGAACCGGCAGTCCCTCAAGCGCATTAACGAAAGCGCGCGTCTTGGTAGCAATGCCTGACAGTCTTTGCATTAAGTTAAGCGCAAGCCGCTCGCCAATTAGCAGGCTATGCGTACTGCCTTCTACTGTGGCAAGCACCGTACCCTTATCCACATACTCGCCGTCCTGCACCTTTGCTTCGAACACAAGCGACGAATCCACAACCTCAAATACGAGCCTGGCGATCGGAAGCCCTGCAATAATGCCGCTTTCCTTCACATGGATAACCGCTTTTGATCGCGATTCTCTAGGGATCGTCGTCTCAGTCGTTATATCCCCGCTGCCAACATCTTCAGCGAGCCAACCGCGAATTTGCTCGCGTACTGCAACATCATAACCGCCTGCCGTCCATTCAAACATTCTCAATTCGCTCCTCCGTCAGTCCATATAGACGGTGCAACACCGTATGCTTTCTCCACATCACATCGTCGCGTACCGGGAAATCCTCCCGGTAATGCGCACCGCGGCTTTCCTCCCGCGATAGCGCCGCTTCCGTGGTCAGCATCGCGCAGGTTAGCAAATTAGCAAACTCATACTCTTCGCGCTCGGTCAAAATCGATTGATAAATCGGCAGCTGCCGCTTCAACTCCTCAAGCCCCTTCTCAAGCCCCTTCGCATCGCGGCGCAAGCCAGCATAGCGCACCATAATCTTTTGCAGCTTAAGCCTTCTTTCTACTACAGCCTGAATCGGTGTACTGCTGCGTTCTGTTTCATTATCAATAACAGGATCAACCGTATTGCCCGGAAGCTCATTAATACGCTTCACGATTCTTCTGCCGAATACGATCGCCTCGGAAAGCGAGTTGCTTGCAAGCCGGTTAGCACCATGCACACCAGTCGACGACACCTCACCGCAAGCAAACAAACGCTTAATATTCGTTTCCCCATTTAAGTCGGTTTTCACTCCGCCCATCATATAATGCATAGCGGGAGCTACCGGAATCCAGTCCGATGTTAAGTCAAGACCGTATTTCAAGCAATATTCATAAATCGTAGGAAAACGATGCTTCACCATTTCCGCCGATTCATGCGTAATATCAATATAAACGAAGGTCGATTTCGTCTCTTCCATCTCGCTGACAATCGCCCGTGCCACAACATCTCTAGGCGCCAGCTCCAGCTGCTCATGGTAACGGTCCATGAAACGCTCGCCTTTAATATTGCGAAGATAAGCGCCCTCTCCGCGCACAGCCTCCGAAATGAGAAATCTCGGTGCACCCGGGTAGCAAAGCGAGGTCGGATGGAATTGGATAAACTCCACATCCTGAATGTAAGCGCCTGCCCGGTAAGCCATCGCAATCCCGTCTCCTGTTGCAACCTCAGGATTTGTTGTATAGCGATACAGCTGTCCGGCTCCGCCTGAACTTAAAATGACCGCTTTGCCTTTGACGAATAAGCGTTGTCCGCCCGGCTTCTGTACGATTGCGCCGCAGCATACGCCATCCTGCGTAACCAGATCGATTACGAAATGATCATCCCAAACTTCAATTTTCGGATTAGCAACCGCGGTTTCCGATAAAGCCCGTACGATCTCGAAGCCGGTAGCATCACCGTTGGCATGCAAAATACGACGCTGGCTGTGCGCGCCTTCTTTCGTGAGCGCAAATTCGCCATTCTCCAAATCGAATTGCGTACCCATCTGGATCAGGCTTCGAACACCCTTCGGCCCTTCATGAACGAGTACATCAACCGCTTCATTCGAACACAAGCCGGCGCCCGCTATGAGCGTATCATCCCTATGGTAAGCAGGCGAATCCTCATCCGATGTAACGGCAGCGATACCGCCTTGGGCATAGCGTGTATTGCTGTCGAGCAGCGACTTTTTAGTAATCATAAGAACGGAATTATTTTCGCTTGCCCGTATAGCGGTAAAAAGACCGGCAATGCCGGCCCCAATTACAATAACGTCTTTTTCAATAACAGGCAGCTCACTTAGCTGCACATCGACTAAATATCTGGGAATCATCATGGCTCCTCCAAGCGTAAACGGCAAAAGCCGTCTTTGGCTGCGTTGCTTATGTTTCGCGCTGAAATATAAGCATGCTAAATAGAGATGAAACGAATTAATTCTTATATTTCATATATAGGAGCAGCGCATACTACTTCACAAGCAGCATGCGCTCCAAGGACAATCGGGCTTGATCCGCAACATGCGGCGGCACATAAATTTGAGGCTGCATCGTTTCCAAGCATTTCACAAGCTTCTTCAAATTATTAACCTTCATGTTCGGACAAACCAAATATTTTGATGCAAAATGGAATGTCTTGCCCGGACTGTCTAAACGAAGCTGATAGCCTGTACCATCTTCAGTTCCTACAATAAACTCCTGGCACTCCGATTCCTTACAGTATTTAATAATTGCGGTTGTACTGCCGACGAAATCGCCAAGCTCAACTACTTCCGGACGGCACTCCGGATGCACAACAAATTGCGCGTTCGGATATTTCGCTTTCATTTCCTCTACATCTTTAACGGTAAGCATGTCATGCGTGTTGCAGTAGCCTTCCCAGATAATCATTTTCTTATCGGTATTCTGCTGCACATAATGTCCGAGGTTTTTGTCCGGTACCCAGATGACTTCATCGCCTTCTACCGAATTGACAACCTTAACCGCATTCGCCGATGTACAGCAAATGTCAGTCTCTGCTTTAATTTCCGCAGACGAGTTAATGTACGTAACGACCTTTGCATTCGGATGCTGCGCTTTAAGCTTACGCAAGCCGTCAACGCTTACCATATCTGCCATCGGGCAGCCCGCACGCTCGTCGGGAATGATAACCGTTTTGTTCGGTGCCAAAATTTTCGCACTCTCGCCCATAAAGTGAACGCCGCAAAAAACGATAACATCGGCATCCGTTTGGGCTGCCTTCTGCGCAAGCAGGAAGGAATCCCCACGGAAATCGGCTACCTCTTGAATTTCATCACGTTGGTAATAATGAGCTAAAATGATTGCGTTCCGTTCTTTCTTCAACTGTAACAGCCGTTCACGCAGCTCTCGGTTTTGCTCCGCCTTGCGTTCCAGTGCCAGTGCTTCCACAGTAGATCCTCTCCTCTTATGAGGGATGGGGGATAATTCCCATTCCGATTTACAGCAAGCTCGACTTTGTGAATTGATGCACAAACTTAGAAAGTCGCTTACCTATAGTTTAAACCAAAAGGCATAAATTCATTTGATTAAGATTTAATTTACACGTGGTAGATGCTACTGTCAATGTATTAAAGTCCTTTTTAGGGCGGCAACTTAAAATTAATTATGAAGAGGGCAGACTCAGGGCATCGTTCGACATAAATGAGTCTTCAAAATTAAAAAAAGTGCCTCAAACCGTCATTGGAATGAGACCCTCCTGTCACTTACCGCTTTACCGGATCATAAGGCTGCCCAAGTTCCCCATGAAGTTTATTCTCCAATAAGAGGGATATAATACGTAATTTTCCACTAACGAAATACGTTCAAGGCAGCAAGGATATGCGCGGTGGAAAATATAAGCGTTGTATAATGTGCTGTCCAATGTCCGGCTAATAAGCTAAATCATAATAAAAAAGTCGTCCTGCTACTTAATTCAAGTAGCAGGACGACTTTAATTGCCATTGGCAACAAATATTTACTCGTTCTTATCCGGATCTTCCGGGTTTTCTCGCTTTTCAAGGACAGGAGCTTTAATCTCTGCGTCTTCACGAGTCTGAATGCGTACCTTAACGTCCCCAACCGTCTCAACAATCGGTTCAGAAGCCGGTTCAGTTGTAGTTGAAGCTCCATCCACTGGTGTACTGCTATCCAAAGAACCCGTCTCAACCAAACGTTTGATTTGGTCAAGTTCAAGCGTTTCTTCGCTAAGCAGCGTTTGAGCAATAATATGCATTTCCTTGCTCTTCTCCGTCAATAGCTTCTTCGCACGATCGTAGCAGCCGGAAATAATATTTTGCATTTCTTGGTCAATTTCGTATGCAATCGCATCGGAATAGTTCTGTTCATGACCAATATCACGACCGAGGAATACTTGACCTTGTGAGCTTCCGAACTGCATCGGTCCAAGCTTATCGCTCATACCGTATTCCATAATCATGCTGCGCACGATACCTGTCGCTTGTTTAAAGTCACTGTAAGCCCCTGTTCCGATCTCGCCGATAAACAGCTCTTCGGCTACGCGGCCCGCAAGCAAGCCTGTTATTTTATCGAGAAGCTCTTGCTTGGTTACAAGCATACGATCTTCTTTCGGCAGCATAATGACGTATCCGCCAGCTCGGCCGCGAGGAATAATCGTAACCTTGTGTACCATATCGGCATGCTCCAGGAAGTAGCCTGCAATGGTATGTCCCGCCTCATGGTAAGCGACAATCCGTTTCTCACGATCGCTGACGACACGGCTCTTCTTCTCCGTACCGACAATGATACGATCGATTGCATCGTCAACTTCGACCATAGCGATATCCTTCTTATTGCGACGAGCAGCCAGAAGCGCTGCTTCATTCAGTAAATTTTCAAGATCAGCACCGCTGAAGCCTGTCGTACGCTTCGCAATAACCTCAAGCTTAACATCCTTCGCAAGCGGTTTGTTGCGGGCATGCACTTTAAGCACTGCTTCACGGCCTTTCACGTCTGGACGGTCAACCGTAATTTGACGGTCAAAGCGGCCTGGGCGTAGAAGTGCCGGATCCAGAATATCCGGACGGTTCGTTGCAGCTATAATGATAATGCCTTCGTTAGCGCCAAAGCCGTCCATTTCAACGAGCAATTGGTTGAGCGTTTGCTCACGCTCATCATGCCCGCCGCCAAGACCGGCACCGCGCTGACGACCTACAGCATCAATCTCATCAATAAAAATGATACATGGAGCGTTTTTCTTTGCGTTCTCAAACAGGTCACGTACACGGGATGCGCCGACACCGACGAACATCTCTACGAAATCGGAACCGGAGATGCTGAAGAAAGGCACGCCCGCTTCCCCTGCCACTGCACGAGCAAGCAAGGTTTTACCAGTACCCGGAGGACCAACGAGCAACACGCCCTTCGGAATGCGAGCGCCTACCAGATTGAATTTCCGCGGATCCTTTAAGAAGTCCACGACCTCAATGAGCTCTTGTTTCTCCTCGTCAGCGCCAGCGACATCTTCAAATGTAATCCGCTTCTTCTCATTATCATAAAGACGCGCTTTGCTCTTTCCAAAGTTCATCACTTTGCCGCCGCCGCCCTGAGCTTGATTCATTAAGAAGAAGAACAGGACAAAGATAATGACAAACGGGATAATGGAAGTGAGGAATGTAAGCCAAATGCTTGGCTGGTCCATTTCCTTGCTCTCCAGCTTAAACCCGAACTGCTCCTGCCAAGCGAGTATCTTCTCCTCAGCTTTGACGCTTACCCTGGATACGAACTGGTCGCTGTCCGCGCCTGCAGGCTTTGTATTATATTTACCAGTAACAAAATAAGTTTGATTCTCATACTTAACACTCAGTTCCTTAACATTGCCCGATTCAACTGCAGCACGAAGCTCGTCATATCGCAATCCAACTGTCGTGTCATTTTGGCTGCTGATAAATTGAAAAATCCCAACGGTCACCAAAAAGATAATTAAATAAAAACCAGTATTACGGATGATCCGATTCATCCCCAACCTCCTCTCAGACGCTTAAAATATTTTACCATAGCATGACTTTCCATAACAATAGAGGTATACGGAGAAGGGCATGTACGGGTGAATCGCTATTATTTCTCATAAATCTGCGGTTTCAAAATACCAATGTAAGGAAGATTGCGGTATTTCTCTGCAAAATCCAGTCCATAACCGACAACAAACTCGTCCGGCAGCGTAAAGCCCTTGTAATCCGCCTCCAGTTCAACGGTGCGGCGCGCCGGTTTATCGAACAATGTTACGACGGTGACCGATTTCGCATTGCGACGCTCTAATACATCGATTAAATAGCTGAGCGTAAGCCCGCTGTCGATAATGTCCTCAACGATCAGAACATCACGGCCTTCGACCGAAACATCAAGGTCTTTAATAATTTTGACGACGCCGGACGATTTCGTGGATTGCCCATAGCTGGACACGGCCATAAAATCAAGTTCAAGCGGCACCGTTATTTCCTTCACCAAATCCGCCATGAATATAAACGCGCCTTTAAGAACGCAAATAACAAGCGGATTACGTCCGCTAAAATCCTTGCTCAGCGTTTCGCCAAGCTCTTTTACCTTATCACTAATCTGCTGCGCGTCGTACAATACTTCTTGAATATCGTTTTGCAAAGTAGAAATCCCCCTACGCCTTAACTATGTTTATGAGTGTACCCGTGCATCTTATTCGTTGCTGGCCCTTATGAATAACACGTCTTTTGTGTGCGGCTCCATAAGCGCGTGGCTTGATCTGCGAATGCCCGGAATCCAGAGCAATTTCCCTGCTGCATCGAACAGCAGCGGATATAACTCTCGCTTGAGCGGTGCGATTTTCTCATCAACGAACATATCTTGCACTTTTTTCGAACCATTTAATCCTAAAACCTGAATTCTGTCGCCTGGCAGCCGATTTCGAATGACGAGTGGATACGTCAATTCCGAAGCATCGAAGCAGGCTTCATAACGTGAAGCAGGCTTACGGCTATCTCTCACAGATGCATAGTCAAACTCAAATGACCACCCGCTTTGCTCAACTGTCAAGCGATATGTATTCCTCTCTACCTCGCACGAGTAGTCGTCTGCACCGTTTAATGCGTGCTGCGATATACGAAGCCATCGCATCCTATCGTATTCACGAGCGCAGCGAATACCGGCGCCAGCATCGATTCGCCATGTTGCTGGCGCATGAGCGGAAGCGGCAAGCCGCATCGTCTCAATCTGTTCGAAGGATATCTTTTCCGTCTCCTTAGAAAGATAACTTAATATTAGTTTAATCAATCTCCTTTGTAAAGCGATGTGGAGACCGTGCAAATCGACGCAGCTTATCGCGCATTCATTGGGGGATCGTGTAACGAGCTGTGCGAATAAGGCTTCGGTTTGTTTCTCCATCCACTCGTCTTCCGCTCCCGCTACTTCAGCAAGACGCTGAAGTGACTGGGACAACTGCGGATTATGCCGGGATAAATACGGTAAAATATCTAACCGAATGATGTTTCGGAAATAATGGCGTTCCTTGTTACTGCTATCCACGCAGTACGGGACATGATGTTCTTCGCAGTAACGCAGAAGGTCTGACTTGTTCATACGAAGCATGGGGCGAATAAGTTCCACGTTTTTTTCTCGTCTTTTGCTAACCATTCCAGCTAACCCCGTTAAGCCCGTTCCACGAATGACACGCATAAGAACCGTTTCCGCTTGATCATCCGCGTGATGGGCAAGCGCAATTCGTGACGCCCCGTAACGCTCCGCGATTTCATGCAAAAAAGCATACCGTTTCTCGCGAGAGGCAGCCTGTCCGTTCATTCGCGTTTCTTCTATATAAGAAGGCATGTCGAAAGTGACGGTCTCGCAAACGACCTCCAACTGCTCCGCGAAAGCCCGAACAACCGCCAGCTCATGTGCCGACTCCTCTACGCGGAAACCGTGATTCACATGAGCCGCTATGACCGAAATGTACCCTTCCTTCGCAATGGCAGACAGCATATGCAAAAGCGCCATTGAATCCGGACCGCCGGAAACCGCTGCCACAATGCAGTCGCCCGCTGACCAAAGCCTGCGCTCCGCCGCCGCTTTCTCAAGTTCGTTCCGCAGATTCATATGTATTTACCCTCACCTTCATTTCCCCGCTCTTGACTAACCTTACAGTACATTGCGCAGCAGCCAATATACCGAAGTCCCTAGCAGCACTGCAGATACAGCAACAAGCCCTTTCAGCCACCCTGGCGTTGCAGAAGATCTATGCGTATCCCTTCTGTGCATTAACGCACGCCATGCTGCTGACGCGTCTGAGGCGTCCGTGAATTGACCCGTGAACGCTTTTCGCAGCCAGCCGGCAATCGGCTTCAAGGCCGGACTCGACTCGGCAATTTGGATAAGCTCGCCCGCAGACCGATTTTGCGGCAGCAGCTCCATCGTCAGCTGATGCAGCCGTTTCGATTCATGCAGCTTTATGCAAAGTACGCCGAAGGAAAACAAATCATATCCGGGGTCAGCCGACCGTGAGCCTTCATTCCAGTAGCCGCGGTCATAGATCTCCGTAAACTGGCGGATTCCTTTGCCTACCCCCGTCACGCCGCCGTAATCGACGAGCTCGACACGACCGTAATCTGCGACGAGCACATTTTCCACCTTCAGATCACCGAATACCCAACCTGCATGATGGAGCTTAGCCAGTTTGCTAAGCAGGTTCAGGCCAACTAACGGAAACCATTCCGGTCCCTGCTGCTTTAAATAGTCGTCCAGCGTCGAGCCAAGCACATAGCGCATAATATAAAAAGGATATTCCCGTCCGTCCGGCCCATACAAATCGTCCACGTCAAATAGAAAAGGCTCGTGCCCGTGCTGCTTCTGCTTGGCAATCGACTGCAATACGTTAATTTCCGATTGCAGGTCGACCGCATCCATACCGACCTTCAATGCATACCAGCTGCGCTCGCGCTGTACGAGATATACTTTACCGTTTGCGCCCTCCCCAAGCAACCTCTCAACCCTGTATCGACCCTGCTTCCACTTGCCGGTAACCACCATGCCGCGGCGAAGATCAACTTTAAACGACGTAGTCACTCATCATCCCATCCGTTCCGTCTCTGCTCTGTCTACCATAATCGCCCTGGCGATAAAAATCAATTACATGCATTATCGCAGGGCCAGTCGGCGTCGTCCCGCCCATTTGCAGCCTCGGGAAAATCCCATACACGCCATTTAAGTGGCTTGTCCAGCCCAAATCCATCACGCAATCATCACCATGTCTTGAGCCTGGAAAATGAAAAACGGAAATCTCGCTTTTTCCTTGCCTGGCCTGCAGACTAAGCATCAAATCGCGAATGGCCTCCTCCACCGCTGCAAGCTTCGGCTTCATACTCGCACTCGCATCGATGAGGAGCGCTACTTGCAGGCTTGATGTCTCCCCAAGCTCATCTATCACGCGAACGACGTCAGCGCGCTTCTCCGGCGGGAGCGCCTCAATCGATCCGTTGCCAAGCACCTGCTTCAATTCCTTCTGCACCGCCAGCTGAATCGTCTGTACCACCGTCTTACGCGTCATCATCTGCACAGTCTGCGACAGCTGGCGCATATTCACCATCCTGCTTAATCCGCCGCCCGCGCGCGCAATCTCGTCAATCTCCGCAGCGCCAAGCTCGCCCACATCTCCATGATCCAATACGCCTACCACATTGACCGAAATCCCATCCGATTGCGCATGCGCAGCCGCAACCACCGGACTAAGGCCCACATTGGAGCAGCCATCCGTAATTAATAATATTTGTTTCATGATTGTTTACCCTCCTCAAGTGTTTGTGTAACAAACACCGCTTCGTAAGCATAGGCTTAATGTTTGTGTAACAAACACCGCTTCGAAAGCATAGGCTTAGTGTTTGTGCAACTAACACCGCTTCGCAAGCGTAAGGCTTCGCTACAGCCTTCTATCTAGCTTTGCCTTTTTTGAGAGGGATAAACAGCTAGACTAGTAAAAAAAATGATAAGTTGAACATATAATTCGTACTAGACCGGAGCGGATTGCGAATATCTTATCAATCGTAACAAGCTAGCGGAATGATTAACAGGAAAAGCTCAGACTGTTGAGAAAATGCTCATTCACCGCGAACTTTCTCAAGCAGTCTGAGAAATTCCAGATAAATAACGCGCGAAACCTATACATAAGCAAATTAAATGGAACTTTTCCTGTTACCTGATATGATTCCGAATACAGTCAAACGTTTCGAATACACACTGGTGTCATACCGTTACACCCTCATATCCCGCTCACCATAACGAAGCTTTGCGGTCAAACAGCAAAAAGAAGCCCTTTGGCCGCCAACTGCGAGTCGCCGACAAATAAAAGGCTTCAGCACGCTCCATGAATAATGCTGACATCCGCTCACTAACTTTAATGACCATCACTCACTTTTCCAATAATAATCGTTAGCTCACCGTCCTTGGACGCTCCATGCGCGTCACCCCAGGGAAGCGGAAGGACGCCCACTCCGGCAAATGCTTATCGATACGCGCTACGAGCACGGTCATATCATCAACGATTTCACCATCATGATGGCGAACGACCTTCTCAAGCAGCGCATCTGCCATTTCTTGCGGATTTTCCGTCGTCAACTCGCTAATCATGCGCTTCATCCAGAGCTCCTTATTAACGGCAAGCCCCGGCGCATCATAAATGCCATCGCTCATCATGACAAGCGTATCCCCGGACTGCATTTGCATAGATACGAAGTCGACGTCGATATCTTGAATAATGCCAATAGGCAAATTGTTCGCCGTTATCGGAATGACCTCACTTCCTCGTTTAATAAAGCTCGGAGTCGAGCCTATCTTCATAAACGTCGTCTGAGCCGTATACAAATCTACGATCGCCAAATCGACGGTAGCGAATACTTCATCGGATGAACGCAATAAGAGCACCGAATTAACAGACTTCACGGCCAGCTTCTCATCCATGCCAGACTGCAGCAGCTGCTGCAGCAGGGATAAAGCCGCGCTGCTTTCCTGCCGCGCCCGCTCGCCATTGCCCATGCCGTCGCTAATCGCAACGGCAAATTTACCATTGCCCAGCTCAACCATACTGAAGCTGTCGCCCGACAGCAGATCGCCTCCCTTGGCAGCGCCAGCAATGCCAGTATCCACCACATACTGCTTCGCCGAGCCAAAGGCTACCAAGGTAGGCTCTCCGTTCCTCGTTGGCGGATGCTCTGACTTGACCGCAATATGCTCGCCCAAAATATCACTAAGCAGCGGAGCGATAATTTTACGGCATTCATCAAAGCCTTGCCCAAAAGCGTGGTACACCTCTATATCCACATTCCCCTCCTCCAAGCTTACGATATCAATTCCTTGCACCGATAAGCCGAGTCCTTCCACCGCCTCTCGAATTTGCTCTTCCTGCAAATGCAGCGTCTGCCCCTCCCTTTTAATTTCTTTTGCCAAATCCTCCATCACTTGCGACACGCCCTGCAATTGGTCGGCAACAAGTTGACGAGAGTCGTATATTTGCTTCTTCCAGTGCATATTATTCTGGTAAAGCTCGTACTGCTGACTCATATCCTTCAGCACCTGGGAAGATTTTACGCAATGCGCCGACCAGGCGCGCGGTATCTCCTTAGCGGACGGAACGCGGTTTTCCTCTACCGTGGACATCATATCGGTCATCATTTTGTACGTGTGGAAAAACTTGTCCTCCCAGCAAGCGTTTTGACGGTGGCAGCTGGCGCAGCTGCGCTCAGCAACCGCATTCATAAAATGGCTAATCTCATCCTCCCTGTTCATCGTCGTTACACTTTTGTTTAGCTGGCCAAAACTTTGTGAAAGCTGCTGGAACACCTCCTTGTATTGCGATACACGGTCCGCGGTCACCTCGCGCACCCGCTTCGCATATTCATGCTGCGACTTGGCATGCTCATTCGTACCCGGCACATACCGTGAAATGGTACGGATCATGCTGCGCGGCGTCATCATAAGCAGCGTTGCCGCAGCTACTGACTCCCAGGTTGAGCTCATAACATCAGCCTGGCTTCCTACATATATGGATAAAATCGATGTCCCAAGCAACATTCCGAATGCCGCTGCCATTTTGCCGCCGTCACGCAGCAAGCCAGCAAGCAAGCCCGCAAATGCGAGTAAGCTCATTTGAACGACTGCACTAAAGTCAGCCAAGCTTAGAATGAGTCCTGCAACAACACCGACCGAAGCGCCCAGCGGAGCGCCGCCTGCTAAAGCAAAAAGCAGCAGCATATAGCGAGACATAACATGTTCTGCAGACATGCCATAAAACACCCAACCGACCGCCCCTGTCATAACGGAAGCGAGCAAAATCATTAGACAAATGATTTCTTCATTTTTGAGTGATGCTGATTTTTTGGTCATCGTTAGGACGGGAATAGCCTGTGTAAATACAAGAGTAAGCACAAATCCTAGAGCTGCCTCCACAACAACGAGCATAAAGTTGTACCAGCTAAGCTCGTCCCCAATAAATACACTGAACAACTGCACCAATAAGGTCGATGCGAACACTAGAATCGGTGCAGATGACAGCTCCGCCTTCTCATACGCCTCCAGTCCCTTCAAGAAAAGAAACAAAACCGCAATCTCCATCGCAATCCACATCGGCGCCGGATCGGCCGCCAGCCAGCTGCCAGCTACTAAGGACACCGCCACCCACGGATAAATATCCCTTCGCATAAAATAAATAACGGCGAAATAAGCGACGGCGAACGGCATAAGCGATTCGAGTATGACCGCTCTTCCAAGTAAGAAAGCTACACCTACAAGCAGAACTGTCCACTTCTTAGCCATAATGACCTGAATGAATCGACGCCCTGCCACCCACTCCCGTCCTTTCTGCATAAGCATCTTAACTAGACCTGTCCGTTTCACGCCGGGAAGCAAAACTGTGTTTTCCTTTTCCATGCACAGACACCACCATTCAGATTGTAATGTGTTTTTCATTATAGGAGGTTGTCCGTATGAAGTTTGTCAGTTAGCGTAACAGGGTTGAAAATTTTTTCCGACAAATATAATTGGCATTGCAGCCATTGTCAACATGCTGTCAAACATATGCGCCGTATAGGTTTGCCTCATCTTCACAAGTTCTCCAAACAAATTACCGACAACAAAAACCGTGCCGCCTATTTTCCAGATTATGGCGAATATACGTTAAAACCTGTCGGGAATGATGGAGGATGCGAGAAAAGTATTTTTTTTCAGTAATCGAGCCATTTATAAACGACATTGCCCGGGTTAAACATAACGCTATCCAATCATTCTCCAGCATATACGTAGGTTTAGCGTCCTGCTTCGACAGCATTTTGTAAGCGCTTTCTGTTTTTGAAGAACAACACCCATCATCCAGACGCAAAAAAAGCAGAACCGCGTAGGTTCTGCTCCATTTATAAGGTTATGACGATTCAGCTTATACTCGCTTGGCACCGCGTCCGCCGCGTTTGCCCTCCGTATTCTTCTTCAAAGAGGAGATGCGCTCTTCACTGTCTTTCAGGAACCGTGACATTTTATCCTCGAATGACGGTTTACCGTATGCCGGTCTGCCAGACGATTGCTTGTTGAAGGGACGTCCGCCACCACCACCACCGCCGCCGCCGCGGTTGAAACGTTCGCCACCACCACCACTACCGCCAGTGCTTCCACCGCCGCCTCCGCTATGACGCTCGCGTTGTTGTGGCGCAGGTTGGCCTTCCGGCCGGTCAATGGCTTGCTTAATGGAAAGTCCGATCTTTCCGTCTTTGTCCACGTTGATCACTTTTACTTTCACGACATCGTCGATTTTCAGGTGATCCTTCACGTCTTTGACGTAATTATCAGCAATTTCCGAAATGTGAACAAGACCTGTGACACCTCCCGACAAGTCGACAAATGCCCCAAAATGCGTAATGCCTGTCACTTTTCCCTCTAACTTAGCGCCCACTTCAATTGCCATAAAATAAAATGTTCCTCCCTAAAAGTTATGCGAAGCAAAACTGAAATCATCAGCATAAGCTAAAGTTTTGCGAAAACGCTATTAACGTGATTATAACCGAACCGTTCAAGTAAGGTCAACAGACGTTCACCCGATTTAAAGCCCTATTTAATCACTAAATATTAGCTGCTCACCCATCTTTACCATACCTAACTCTTTCGTTGCTAACTGCTCGATATATTCCGGATCGTTTAACCGTTCAATTTGACGATTGAGCGCTTCGGTTTCTTTAGTATACGCATCAAGCTGCCCTTGAATAGTAGTTAGCTTAACACCTGTGGCGCTCTTCTGCTGCATTTGGCCAAAAATCGTATAACCCGCCCAGCCCATAAATAGCACGATGAACATCATCCACAGTTTGAACCGGCGTTTTGTGCCAGCATTCCCTGGCGTCTTGTTTAGAGCTGCTGCCATGAGCGGTGTTACCTCCTAAACCATTTGCTCCACAATCGGGCAATTAGTAGTCCAATTCTTCGCAGCCTCTCGGCTACTTGCAACTTGGATACATAGGGCGCCAGCCAGCGTCCAATCGGACGAATGGCAGGTCGAACCATCCAAACAAGCAATTTCCAAAATGGACGAATCAATTGTATCACAATTTTTAATATGAAAATAGTGAGCGCAGACCCAAATGCGAAAATAACCATTACCAATTTATAGAGCAATAAGATCGGCTTGACAATAAGGATATCCAAGCATTTGAGCACGAACGAAATCAGCTTCCGCACCGCTCCTATGAGCCATTTTACGATTACGATAACGAGTCTGCTCAATAGCAAATAATAGATCACGATACCGGCAGCCAGTCCGATAAAAACGTACGCCCGCACCTCGCCATTGTTGCTTGCGTACAGCACCCGAAAGACGACTAGCGCCGCCGCCATCCAATAAATGACGTCAAGCACCGGCAGCCACCAGCGCGGAAACCTCAGCTCATTCGACAGGACCCGGTAGCCGTCGAACACCGTTCCCATGCCAAGGCCGGATAACAGCATGACTGCCATCGTCAACCCTTGCATACTTAGCGTCACTTAAACAGCTTCCCGAAAAGCCCTTTTGATTTCGAAGAGGTGTTATTTCCGTCCAAATAGGCGAGCGAATGGACGAGGCCCTCGATAGCTACCAAACCTTGCTCGAGGCTAAGATGCTTCATATGCAAATTATGGCCCTTAACCGCCAAGAAGCCAAGCTCTGTCTCGAGTAAAAACTCTTCGCTGTCGAAGCTTTCCACATTTAAGACTCCGGTAAGCTCCAACAGCTTGCGATTTAGCATTTTGACTTCCTGACGCTTCTGCCCCTTGCCTTGGTCAACCATAGACTCGTCCTCCGCTTCTTCGTTACATGTCTATGCGTAAACGGCTACCGCCGTCCTATGGCGGCGCGGCATACGTTTCGCTGTCAAATATAAGCAGAGTATAAGCGCGCAGCTTAGTCTGCCTCATATTTTAAGACTAGCTTATGGGGGACGGACGAGAATTAGAACCTCTTCTGCTTCATGACGATTATGTAACAGATATGAAAAAAGCTGCCTGCAAGTGTTGTGCTTGCAGGCAGCTTCGATGTTATTGCTGTTGTTCCCAGTCGAGTGTATTCTCGCGCTGGCGTTGCTCTTCTTTCACCAAGGTATACAGCTCTCCGGCTTCGTCCTTACGGGTCGTCTCCGCAATTCGCTCAACGCGTACGGTTACGATTTTTTGACCGTATTGGATTTGGAGCTCATCTCCGACCTTAACGTTGCTGCTTGCTTTCGCTTCGCGGCCGTTAATCCAAACCCGCCCCTGCTCGGAAACATCCTTCGCAACGGTACGGCGCTTGATCAATCGGGATACCTTTAGAAATTTATCTAATCGCATAAATTACTGGATTGCTTCTTTCAGCTTGTTGCCCGCTTTGAATGCAGGAACTTTCGCTTCCGAGATTTCGATTGGTGCGCCAGTTTGCGGGTTGCGTCCTGTGCGTCCAGCACGTTTACGAGTTTCAAAAGTACCGAAGCCGATCAATTGTACTTTATCGCCGCCTGCAAGAGCATCCGTTACTTCACCCAGAAAGCCGTTAAGCACTGCTTCTACGTCACGTTTAGTCAAACCGCTTTTTTCTGCAATGTTGTTGATCAGGTCTGTTTTGTTCATTATAAAATCCTCCTAATTAGTTACCGATATTTGTGGTCAACGCCGTAGCGCCGCCTTTGCCTTCAAGTTTACTCTCACGAAGAATACTTATTCTGCCTTGTAGCAAATAAATCCTGCCGCTTTTTGAAATTTTTTTGCGGCTGATGGGGAATAAAGGCGATTCATGACGAAATGAAATCTAAAAATGATGCTTAGCCTCTTCCCACCAACGATCCATTTCTGTTAAATCAGTCTGGTCAAATTGCTTCCCTCTTATACGAAGCTGCTCCTCAATATATGCAAATCTATTGCGGAATTTTTTGTTCGTGCGGGAAAGCGCCTCTTCCGGGTCGGCATGGATGAAGCGGGAGGCATTGACAACCGCAAACAGCAAATCGCCAAGCTCCGAAGCCTGTTCCTCTTCAGATTGTGAAGCTATCGCTTCGCGCAGCTCTGCGAGCTCCTCTTCGATCTTGTCCAGAACCGGGCCAAGCTCGTCCCAGTCAAAGCCTACCTTAGCCGCTTTTTTCTGAAGCTTGTAAGCTTTCATAAGAGCTGGCAGATCCGGCGGAATGCCGTCCAGCACCGATTTGCGGTCCGCATCGGTCCCTTTCATCCGTTTTTCCTCAGCCTTCATCTGCTCCCAGTTCCCTAGCGCCTCTTGCGAATTGCTGGCATCCAGATCGCCAAATACATGCGGATGACGGAAAATAAGCTTCTCGTTTAGTGATTGTATCACATCATAGACGGAAAAAGCGCCAGTCTCTTCTTCCATTTGGCTATGAAGCATAACTTGCAGGATAACGTCGCCGAATTCCTCCTGCATGCCGTCCGGATCATCGTTATCGATTGCTTCCAGCGCCTCATACAGCTCTTCGATGAAGTTTTTGCGAATCGACTGATGCGTCTGCTCTTGGTCCCACGGACAGCCCTCGGGGCTGCGAAGAATAGAAACAATTTCATGCAGCCGCTCGAAGGAGCGGTTGCGCAGCGACGCATCATCAGAGCGCGGCACCCAGATTAGCGATAGATTGCCATAGCCCGGCGTGCGATCAAGCTCGTACAGCGGAACGCGAATGATCTGCTGCTCGGAAGCAACGCCAAGGGCATGTCCAACGACAACCTCGTAATCATCGGGATAACGCTCCATAAGGGCAAGCTTAACATCGGATGCCGTAAAGGCGTCATACACCTGGCCAATCAATGTATGCAGCTGGGGCTGCAATAAGGATGGCTGCAGCTCTGCGGCATCAAGCAGCGCAAAACCTTCGATCGGATCGATGCCGAGACTGACGAAAGCTTGATCAAGGAAGCTCTCGCCGCCGATGATTTGCAGAGCAATACCCGCTTCCGGGCATTGCTCGCGCAGCAGCTGAATAGTGCGCTCGGCTACCATCGGGTGACCGGGAACGGCGTAAATGAGCGTTTCGGAGCTTGTACTCTTCGCTTCGGCAATCAGTGCCTCTGCGATCGCTTTGTACACGTCGGGAAATGACTCATGCTGCTCGTACAGCGTATCAAATGAGGTATATGCGATGTTATTTTCCTGAAGCATCGACATCGCAGGATGCTGGGCAGTGCGGACATATATGCGCTCCGCCGCCTGCAGCCTGCGCCATACGCCAAGCGTTAATTGATCCGGGTCGCCCGAGCCAAGCCCGACGATTGTAAGATGTGGAGTTGCCAAGTGGGGTGAGCCTCCTTTAAGATTGAATTTTTTTCTAGACAAGAACTTGTTGAGAGAGCATGAATGTCAAAATCATTATGTAGTTGGCCGGTTATATTACATATAAATAATAGCGAAAAAAATTTCGTTGTTATTAAAGATCACGAAGTTTCGTATGTAAATACCGAAAAATATTTTCTTTATTTTGCCATAAAAAGTAATAATGAACCAATTTTCCGAAGCATTAATAACATAGCGTAAAAATGTTGCTTTATTCAAGACAAATTAGGTTAATTTGCGAAAATAAAGAAAAAGGTTTTCTTTCTTTCAGTAAAAACATTTTGAATGGCTAGTCCTTCGCCGGCGGAATAAGCCGCCAGCGCCGTAACCGGGCGGCCAATACGCCGCCGCCCGGCAGCGCGCGCAATTCGCGCGCGCTCACAGCGCCGCCGCGCAATGCCGCGGCGCCAAAGGCGCAAGCGCCGACGGCTACGCACGTCAGCGCAAGCGCAGCTGCTGCCGCCCGAGGCGGCAGCCCGCCAAGCGCGGCGCTCAGCGCTCGCTCGGCGACAACAAGCGCCGCGGCCATGACCGCGAGCGCAAAGCCCGTGGCTGCGGCCGCGCGGCCAGGCGCCGGCCTTCGCCTATCTGCGTGCGGATACCCGCTCGCGCTTCCGGTCTCCCGCTCTTCAACACTCGCTCGATCCTCGGCCCGGCCTTCCATTCGCTTCTCCGCTTGCGGATACCCGCTCGCGCTTCCGGTCTCCCGCTCTTCAACACTCGCTCGATCCTCGGCCCGGCCTTCCATCCGCTTCTCCGCTTGCGGATACCCGCTCGCGCTTCCGGTCTCCCGCTCTTTAGCCCGCCCGCTCGCCGCAGCACCGCTCTGCCCCGCTCCCCAGCTTCCGACGAGCGAAGCTCCCGCTCCGGCAGCTTTATAGCGCACCGAAATCGCGCCAAGCAATGCGGCCGCGCTTAATGCTATGACGCCGGCAAACGCCGCTCCCTCGATGCCGTAAGCGGGCACGAGCACAATGTTAATTACGCCCTTGAGCAGCGCCGCGATAAGCAGTAATACAGCCGGAATCCGCACAGCGCCGAGTCCCTGCAGTACCGGTGCGGTCACTGCATTAACACAGCCCGCAAGAGCGGTGCAGCCAACCAAAGCAAAGGCGAACGTCCCCTTGGAATCGGCGTAAAGCATCACATTAAGCGGCTCTGCCAGAAGCGCTAAGCCAATAGCCGCAGCCGCACCGATTGCCCACGCCGCCCGTTCGGCAAGCGTGAGCTGTATCCGGAGCTGCCCGTAAGCGCCCCGAATGCGGGCGAGCGCGAGACCGGGCACAAGCGCGGCCGCAGCTGCGCCTGCAACCATAACGACCAGCTGAACAAGCGGCTGCGCCCGGCTGTATATCCCGAACAGAGCCATCGCGTCAGCCTCGGACTCTCCCCCGGCCTGCAGCAATCGCGGAACCGTAAAAGCATCCACAACCCCGAGAGCGGGGACGACAACCGCACCAAGCGCTACCGGCAGCGCAATGGCTGCAAGCTTTCTCATCTCCGCCCTAATTACGCCGGCCGTTCGGACAAACCGCTCCCGGCTGCGCTTCCGCCATAAATATACGGCAAGGATGAGCAGGGAAGCTATTGCTCCAAATGCCGACCCGCTCATAACGCCGGACGCCACGGAAGCATCCGCCCACCCGGCTGACCAGCTCATGGCCAGCACGAGCAGCATGACGCCAACGCGTATCGTTTGCTCCACGATTTGCGATATTGCCGACAGCCCCATCCGGCCCAGCCCCTGCACATAGCCCCGCAATGCGGCAACGAACGGGGTCAGCAGCAGCGCGACCGAAACCGAGCGTACGGCGGCAGCCGTTTCAACATCGCCGATCCAGCCCGCCACCTGACCCGCTCCAGCCCACATAAGGCCAAAAGAAACGATGCCCGAAAATCCAAGCAGCAGCAAAGCCGCGTATAATGTTCGCCTGATTCCCTCCGTGTCGTACCCCCTTCGCAGTCTTTCCGCGATTAGGAGGGATACGGCCGTCGGCAAACCTGCAGTTGCCAGAACGGCCGCCAGCTGATAGAACGGATATACCGCATTATATATCCCAAACACCCGGTCGCCAGCCAAATTTTGCAGCGGAATTTTTTGAAAAACACCAATTAGCTTGGACAATAGAGCCGCGCCGGCCATAAGCACAACACCATTCATCAGAAGCCGCTTCGAGCTTCGCGAAGCCTGTACGCGGCGTTGGGCCGCCAGCTCCCCCGCTGCTCCGGCCTTTTGCTTGGCCTTCGTTTGCTGAAGCGCAAGCGGCGATTCAATACCAGCGGACACCTCACCGTCCGCTACCGCTGCAGCTTTTTGTCCGCCCGCCAGTTGGGGCGTCTCCGCTGCATGCCTCTTTTCCCCCGGCTTGCGGTTCATCCTCCCACACTCCTGCCTATCCTTCGATTGCTATTGGTTTCTATTATACCTCATAATCGTAAACCTTGAAAAAGCTTCCCTGATCAAGATTTCTCCCGATCAAAGAAGCTTCCATTTATTTCTCTTCTTGTTACAGTCCTCATACCCTTACGCAATGATTTTGTACCTTCCGTTTTCACGCGGGGCTGCTCACGAGCCGTACTATTGCTCCATTTGCTTCGCCAAAAAACCCGCTGCCGTCTCGGCCATCTTCGTTTCCATATTTGCCATTTTCACCGAATCGTCCTTGCTTAGCAGTACAACGGTACCGATCGGATCGCCTCCCGCAATAATAGGCGCGATTACGAAGGAGCTGTACGTTTCCTGCGAATCCTTCACAATCTCAAATGCGCCGCCGCCCGTTTCAGCCATCGTCTTCCGGTTTTCCATACAGCTTTCCAGAACAGCGCCTACCTGCTTATCGAGCAGCTCTTTCTTAGAGGCACCGGCCACAGCTATGATGTTATCCCGATCCGTAATCAATGTAATGTGGTTCGTGCCCTCAAATAACGACTCTGCATATTCTTTGGCAAAGTCGCCAAGCTCGCCGATAGGAGAATATTTTTTCAAAATAACTTCGCCATCACGGTCTACAAATATTTCTAGAGGGTCACCCTCGCGAATACGCAGTGTACGGCGGATCTCCTTCGGAATCACCACACGCCCGAGATCATCGATGCGACGTACAATTCCAGTTGCTTTCATTTCTTGTTGCCCCGCTTTCCTAGAGGATTTTGAATCGACTGGATTCTTGCAGTTTGTTTATAACGAAGAAGAAACATCCTTCAAAGATTTTGAATCTGACCATAGTATTCATCCGCTCCCAAATTCTTATACACGGACTACAATTCCAGCCAAATGTTCCATCTCTTTGATGCCAAGGCTGCCGGTAAATCGCTCTTGCCTCGGCGTCCCCGCTTCATTAATGATCCTTTTTCAGCATTCCCCGTTTCCTCTTTTTGCTTGCACGCGCTTAAAGGTTTTTAGTCCATCCCTGCTTCATTCAGCGCTTCGGCCTTTAAACAGAAAACATCCTGCCGCTCCGGAAAGAGCTGCAGGATGCCGAAAAAACATAACGGTAACGATGATGCCGAGCGCCATAAGGAACCTCCGCCTCGTTTTCGGCAGCGAAGCTGCCCCAGCCTCTTGTTCCCCATGTATGAATGGTTCCTTCTCCATGCCAGATGCAACCATCTATTTTCCTCCTCCGTCATTTTGAAACCGTTAAGCGCTTTTACCCCAGTAGGACGCCGTTTACCATTTTCGTTTGTTCTTATTGTCTAATGCTTAAGCAGCTGTGCCAGCTCCCGCTTCAACGACAGAAAATCCGGATGCTCGCGCACCTCGGGTGTACGGCCTTCTGGGAGCTCCACGCGGTACTCCTTCAATATGCGGCCTGGACCCGCCCCCATAACGACAATGCGCTGCGACAAAAATATCGCTTCGTCGATATCGTGGGTAATGAAGAGAACCGTCGTCTTCTCCTTCTCCCAAACCTCCAGCAGCATCTCCTGCATCTCAAGCTTCGTCTGCGCATCGAGCGCGCCGAAAGGCTCATCCATCAAAAGCACCTTTGGGCGATTCGCAAGGGCGCGCGCAATCGCAACCCGCTGCTTCATACCGCCCGACAGCTGCTTCGGATATGCTTTATCGAACGATTCCAGCCGAATGACCTTTAGAAAATAATTCGATATTTTTCGGCGATCCAAAATCGGCACACCTTTGAGTTTCAAACCGTACTCAATATTTTCACGAACGGTCAGCCACGGGAACAGCGTATAGCCCTGAAACACCATGCCACGGTCGGCGCCCGGTCCGATAATGCTTTCTCCGTCTACTGTAAGCGATCCGCCGCTTGGCTCATCAAGGCCTGCCACCATCCGAAGCAGCGTCGATTTGCCGCAGCCGGACGGCCCTACAATCGTAAGAAATTCATTTTCTCCGATGGTCAGGTCGATGTCGCGAAGCGCCTCAAACCGACTTTTTTTCGAATCGTACACCTTTTGCAATCCTTGAATCTCAATTGTTCCGTTTGTCGGTTTCGCAGCCAGCATAAGAGCACTCCCCCAATTTTATAAAAAATAATGAAAAGCCCGGGAGAAAATCTCCCAGGCTTTTATCCTTCCGTGTTATACAGCCTGGGAGCCGCTTAGGGCAACCACTTGCTATACGCCGTCTCTCGGACCAGAACTCTAACCGTTTGCCCACCCCTGCTTGCTGAGTGCTGCAAACCGTTCGATCGGAACCCTAGACAGCTTGTTGTTCCCGCGATTAATCGTTGGCGAGAACCGATATTCAATTGTGATAAAACCTAACGTTTATTCGTAGTATAGTGCCGTATGTACGGGTCTGTCAATTGTTGTGTCAGGTTTTATTACACGTACATTAGATTCCATTATATTTGTCAGCAAAAAAACGGATGTCGACACCCTTCGTTAAACCGTATAGGCTTTCCGGTAGGAGGAAGGGTTGATGCCGTACATCCTCTTGAAGCTTTTGCTTAAATGATGCTCATCGGTGAATCCGCACTGCTCTGCAATATGAGCAAGCGTTAACGAAGAATTGACAAGCAGCAGCTTCACCTTGTCCATACGGAGGTTGGCAGCGTAAGCGCTCGGCGTCGTTTGAAACTCAAGCTTAAACAGTCTGGTCAATTGGACTTGGCTTATGCCAAGCTCCATCGCTATCGATTTTAAAGCAACGCCCGCTTCCGCTTGCTGCTGAAGCATATGTACCGCACGCTGCAAAATCGGATTCTCGGTATATAAAAGATCGAGCTTCCGGTTAAAGCTTTCGAACTGATAGACATACAACAGATCCCTCAGCAAATGATTCTTGTAGTCAGGCACCAGGCTGGCATTCACATAGCCGGCTTCACGAAATAGGGAAAGCGTAGAATTCATTCTTTTGTTATTCAGCAATTGAAACTTTCCTATGGGAGGAGAGGCGGAATGATTTCCGCCATTTACACTGGCGTCATTCCGCCATTGGAAGCCGATTAGATGAAAGGACAGTCCTTCTGTTTTACGGTAAAAAGTCATATTCGGCGGACAAAGCACCATATCTCCTTTTATCGCTTTTTCTTTTAAGTCCCCCATCTTAAAATCAAAGCTGCCGTCTTCAACAATGAACAAGGCCCAGTGATCATAGGTGTCCTCTTTCTTTTGAAATTGCGCTGCCCCCTTCACATAAACATGGTAAATCAGCACGGGCTCAAGAAAGTGAGTCTGGTCCACCGCCGCCACTCCTTCAGTGAAAATATATACAAGGAATTTGAAGATTTTATCCATTATATCATGCAAATTTGCACGATATAATTAAATTAATTACAAGAAGGAGGAGAGGCTAATGAAAACTGCTCCACTGGAAATAACAGAATTAATGAACCGTTTCAATGAACAAGGATATTTGATTTTACCTGACGTATTATCGCAGGATAAGGTGGACCGCTTGAATGCGGCTATCGATGAAGTGATCGCCGAGGAACAGGAAACGCTTGCTTATAATATTTATAATAGCGTTTCCAGACACCCGGAGATTGCTTCGTTGATCGATCATGAAGCGATTCTTCCCTTAATCGTTAATTTGCTCGGGCATAATATTCAGCTGCATATCTCCCATTTAACGGTAAGAAAGCCCAATCCAAACGATGTGATAACAGCTACGCACAGCTTCATCGATTGGCATCAAGACGGCCCTCATCCGCAGTTTCCGGTCATTGCAGGCTTAACGGCTACCTATTATATTAAAGTGTGCTATATTTTGAGCGATATGTCGCAGCCGAACCGCGGTAATACAAAGGTCATTCCAGGCAGCCATAAGAAGCCATACAATCCGAACCACAAGGATGTACGCCTGCAATTAGACGGAGAGGTTCAGGTGTGCGGAAAGCCGGGGGATGTATTTATTTTTGCGCAAAATCTTTGGCATGCCGGCTCTGCGAATCAATCCGAGTTCATAAGAAAACAGCTGTTTATCGGATACAGTCCGATCTGGATGCGTCCAATCGATTACCATCAGGCAGACGAGAGTCTCTTGAAGGACGCCGATCCGATCCGCCGACAATTGCTTGGACAGATTAGCGATAATAAATTTAAATATTATGTTCCTGAAGATTCGATGGTACCGCTCAAATCGATGCTGATCGGCCATTCTTGATAAAAAAAACAAGGACCGTTTACACGCAAATTGAACTGTGACCCGCAAGAGGGTCGCAGTTCAAGAGGCGCTTTTGCTGCCTTTTTTCGTTATTGCGCTATACCGTCAAATATTTGCGAATAACCTCGTCATCCAGCGACTCCAAGCCGCCTTCCCAAACGACTGAGCCCTTCTCCAGCACGTAGAAATAATCTCCGACGCTCTTCACAAACTCCAAGCTTTGCTCCACCAGAAGCACCGCCGTCTTGCCCTCCGCTTTAATCAAACGAATAACATCCCTTATATCGTCCACGATCGAGGGTTGGATCCCTTCGCAGGGCTCATCGAGCAGCAGCACCTCCGGCTTCGAGGCAAGCGCCCTTGCGAACGCAAGCTGCTGCTGCTGTCCGCCGCTCAGGTCGCCGCCGCGGCGCATGTACATCGCCCGCAGCACAGGGAACTTTGCGATCGCCTCTTCCGGAACAGCCGTTACCTTTACCCGCGAGGCCTCCAGGCCGAGCAGCAAATTTTCGTAAACCGATAGCTGGGCAAATATTTCACGCCCCTGCGGCACATAGCCGATTCCGCTTTTTGCCCGCAGCCCCGGCGCCTTCCTCGTCAGATCCGATCCGTTATAGGAAACGGAGCCTCCGCGGGCTTTCAGCAGTCCCATAATACTTTTCATAAGCGTTGTCTTGCCAACGCCGTTACGCCCCAGCAGGCATACGACCTGCCCCTGCTTTATCTTTAGCGATACGTCCCGCAAAATAATACTTTCGCCATAACCGGCCTCAAGCTGTTGAACGGCTAACATCAGCATCCCGCCTTTTCCCCAAGTACACTTCCGCTACGCGGTCATCACGTTGAACTTCATCCATCGTGCCTTCCTTCAGCAGTCTGCCTTCGTGCATGACCGTAACCTTGCTTGCAAAATTACGAACGAATTCCATATCATGCTCTACGACGACAATTGAACGCATACGGGCAATTTGATGCAGCAGCTCCCCCGTTTTATCCGTTTCCTTGTCCGTCATCCCTGCCACCGGTTCATCAAGCAGCAAAATTTCCGGTTCCTGAAGCAGCATCATGCCAATCTCCAGCCACTGCTTCTCGCCATGCGATAAGCCGCCGGCGCGCCAGCCGGCTTTATTCTCCAGACCAATCATCACGAGCTGCCCATCTATTTTCGCCCGATCCTCCTCCGCCAATTTGGCGAACAGCGTAGCGAATACGGTACGCTTCTGGCGCATGGCAATCTCTAAATTTTCAGCAACGGTCATAGAGGGAAATATGGAAGGAGCCTGAAACTTGCGGCCAATGCCAAGCTCTGCAATTTGATGCTCCTTCTTTTTTGTAATATCCACCTTGCCGCCGAATGTGATTCGCCCGGAAGTTGGCCTTACTTTACCACAAATGACATCAAGCATAGTCGTTTTACCGGCTCCATTAGGACCAATCAGAAAGCGCAGCTCACCTTTTTCCAGCTTTAAATTCATCCCCTGAACCGCCTTAAACCCGTCAAAATCAACCGTCACATCATCACACAGCAGGATTGCGGACTCCTTCATGCTTCGGCTCCCTCCTCTTTTTGCGGAATTTCAGTTGACTAACCAAACCAGCGATGCCCTTCGGCATAAATACGACGACCACCACGAACAGCAAGCCCATACAAAACAACCAACCCTCCGGATACGCCGTACTGAACTCGCTCTTCGCCCAGTTCATGAGGATCGCGCCAAGCGCCGCGCCGATAAGCGTTCCCCGTCCGCCAATCGCTACCCAAAGCACCATTTCAATCGACGGCACAATACCCAGCATGGATGGTGAAATAATGCCCACATGAAGAACGAACAGCATGCCAGCTATACCGGCAATGGCCGCTGATATGGTGAATACGACCATTTGATACACCGCCGGATTATAGCCGATGAAGCGAACGCGGTTCTCGCCATCGCGAATGGCGCGCAGCACTTTGCCGAAGCGGCTGCCGATAACGAAGCGGCAAAATAAGAATATGCCAATAAGCGCTGCGACCGTAATATAATACAGCACGCGCTTCGTTTCGGGAGATCCGATCGAAAAGCCAAGCACCGTCTGGTAGCCCGTAATGCCATTTGTCCCGCCCGTAAAGGCTTGCTGACCAATGAGCAGCGTTGTCGTAATAATGACGAGCGCCTGCGTCAAAATCGTAAAATATACGCCGCGAATCCGGTTGCGGAACGTAAAATATCCGAGCACGAGCGCGAGCAGCGCCGGTATCGCGATGCCCATCGCAACCGCAAACCAGAAGCTTTGAAACGGCTGCCAAAAAAGCGGAAGCTCCTTAAGGCCGCTCCAGCCCATGAAATCCGGCGGCCTCCCTCCGCTAGCTACCAGCTTCAAATACATCGCCATCGCATAGGCGCCGAGTCCAAAAAAAATGCCGTGCCCTAAGCTCAAAATTCCCGTGTAGCCCCATATAAGATCAAGCCCGAGCGCCACTATAGCAAAGGCTAGAAATTTCGCCAGCAAATTAAGCCGAAAATCACTTACAAATAGCGGCGCCGAGAATAAAGCGGCTGCCGCAGCGGCGTATCCGATCAGTATCCATATTCCCTGAGGAGTAAAGTTTTGCAATCGCATAAGCGTTCCGCCTTTCTTATCCTAATCCAGTGACCGCGACCGCATCGCAACGAGCCCCATAGGCTTCCATTGCAGAAATGCGACTATGCATACAAACACAAGCACTTTGCCAAGCGATGCATTCGTCCAATACTCAAACAAAGTATTGAACATGCCGATTCCCGTCGCCCCGAGCACCGTTCCGACGAGCTTGCCAACGCCGCCAAGCACGACGACCATAAACGCATCGACGATATAGTAGGTGCCGAGCGAAGGACCGATTGGACCGAGCAGCGTCAGAGCACAGCCCGCTATACCGGCAATGCCGGAGCCAATGGCAAAGGTCATTGCGTCGACACGCCGCGTCGATACGCCAAGACAGGCTGCCATGTCACGATTTTGCATAACCGCGCGCATTCTTCTTCCCTCATGGCTGCGGTAAATGTAGAAGTACATCGCAATAAGGCAGGCAGTGACAAGCGCGATAATAAAAAGCCGTTTATACGGAAGCAAGGTTCCATCTATAATCTTTAAGCCGCCATTCAACCATGCCGGGCTCGTAACCGCAACGTTCGGCGCGCCGAAGATGGACCGCGCAAGCTGCTGCAGCACGAGACCCACACCCCATGTCGCAAGCAAGCTATCGAGCGGACGGCCATACAAAAAACGAATGAGAGACATTTCAAGAATAAGGCCAAATACGTATGCAATGGCAAAACTAACCGGAATCGACAGCACGTAGTACCAATCGAACATCGATTTCGGCAAATATTCTTGAAATAGATTTTGCGTCAAAAATGTGGAGTAAGCTCCAATCATAATAAGCTCGCCATGCGCCATATTAATGACCTTCATCAGACCAAACGTTATCGCAAGCCCTAAAGCAACCAGCAGCAATATGGAGCTAATGCTTAAACCATTAAACAGCTGCAGCAAAAACACTTCCATATGAACGCTCCTTTCAATAAAACAGAAGGGAAGTATTCGAAGCGAACGAATACTTCCCCAGTTATTGCTGCGTATTAGACTATCGCTTGCTTATGAATTATTCCGTAGGCTGAATGCTTGCCGCCCAATCATAGCCCTTCAGGTATGGATCCGGTTTAACCGCTTCGCCCGAATCCCACAATTCCTTGAATTGGCCGTCGGCCTGCACTTCTCCTATACGAACCGTTTTGTAAATATGCTGCGTATCGCCGTCAACTTTCACCTTGCCTTCTGGAGCGTCCCACTCCAGACCTTTAGCCGCCTCCTTCACTTTATCCACTTCCGTAGAGCCAGCCTTCTCAACTGCGGCTGCCCATAAGTACACCGCCGTGTAACCAGCCTCGATTGGATCTGCGGTTACGCGCTCGTCGCCGTATTTCTTTTTGTAGTTTTCGACGAACGTTTTGTTCGCAGGCGTATCCGTCGTTTGGTAGTAATTCCATGCTGCCAAATGGCCTACCAGCACATCGACGCCGATACCGCGAATTTCTTCCTCCGCGACCGATACAGACAAGGTCGTCAAGTCCTTCGCCGTAATGCCCGCATCCTTCAATTGTTTAAAGAAAGCAACGTTGCTGTCGCCGTTCAATGTGTTGTAAACGACATCCGGTTTAGCTTCTTTAATTTTGCTAATTAGCGTGCTGTAATCGGTATGGCCAAGCGGAGTATATTCCTCGCCAACCAATTCGCCGCCTTCTGCCTTCAACTGCTCTTTAATGATGAGGTTTGCGGTACGGGGGAATACATAATCTGATCCGAGCAAGTAAAATTTCTTGCCGCGGTTTTCAAGCAGCCACGAAACCGAAGGAACGATTTGTTGGTTGGTCGTTGCGCCTGTATAGAAAATATTCGGGGAGGACTCAAGACCTTCGTACTGCACCGGGTACCAGAGCAAACCGTTCAGCTCCTCGAATACCGGCTTCATTGCTTTCCGGCTTGCGGACGTCCATCCGCCGAATACCGTTGCGACTTTATCCTCGGAAATCAGCTTGCGGGCCTTCTCCGCAAAGGTCGGCCAATCCGAAGCGCCATCCTCAAGCACAGGTACGATTTTCTTGCCCAGCACACCGCCGGCCGCATTAATTTCATCAATAGCCATCATCTCCGCATCGATAACCGATACCTCGCTAATCGCCATCGTGCCGCTCTGCGAGTGAAGAATCCCTACTTTAATTTCCCCTTCCGTGCCCGCTCCCGAATTAGCTGCATTTGTTGCCTTTACTGTTTCTTCATTTGTAGAAGCCGTTTTTTTATTAGCACCACAGCCTGCCAATACTAGTGTTAATGCCACAAGCAACAAGCTAAACTGATAAAACATGCTCTTTCTCATCTTCCCACTCCCCAAATGTTTATATTTATCTCTATTTTCCGAACATTCTTTTGGAATCAACTTCCAACGTTCGTGGGTTTATTATAGATTGGCTGTCGTGGATATGTCAACATACTTTACATTAAATTAGTTTTCGGATAAGCTGTCTCCCAGAAACGGTCTATTCACAAGAATAAACACCTCGTTTTTGTTACATAAGATAACATATAACTAACATAATATTTCTATTTATGCTTTATGGTGTATTTATATGTCATATATTTTAACATTAAAGGCATGGAAAAACCCACCTAAAGGCCTTCGCTTCCAGGTGGGTTCATCTCTAGAACTATAATTGCAATCGGGTCATAACGGTAATACGTATCAAAATCATTATAGAACAATGTATTATTATTAGATGCGTTCAATCCTCTCCAGACGCCTGAAGAAAAAGACCCCTTAACCGGCGAATGGTTAAAGGGTCTGAAGGGTTGGTCCTAACGCTTATTTTGCTGCAGGCGCCTCAGTAGCCGGCGTTTTTTCGTCAGCAGGAGCATCGCTTGCAGGTGTCTCCTCTTCCGTTTTCGGAAGCTTAATTTCGATCTCTTGCTTTGGAAGCTCGTCCGTCATGAACTTGTTCATATGCGTGTAAGAGACGGTGCTTTTTACCGCATCCTTAACCGTTTCGCTCAATTTATCGAAGGTTGGCGAATCGCGCTTCTCGACAAGAATAACATGGTAACCGTACTCTGTTTGTACCGGGTCGCCAATGATGCCGATCTCTTGCTTGTAAGCAGCCTGCTTAAATTGTTCAACCCAATCTCCGTTCATCTTATCTGCATAAAGCCCGCCTGTTTCCTTAGAGCCCGGATCATCGGAATATTCTTTGGCAAGGGCAGCCCAGTCGCCGCCTGCAGCCAGCTTTTCCTTCACTTCTTTGGCGCGGGCCAAAGCTTCTTTATCTGTACGAAGCTCCTTCTCCTCTTGCGTAGCAGGGTCTGTCGTCTTCGTCGAAACCAAAATATGACGTACCGTAACCATCGCATAGTTCACTTTGTTCGTCTCGTATTCGGTTTTCATTTCTTCCTCTGTTACTTGGGAATTCATATGCGCGACAACCTTCGATGTCAGCAGCAAATAGTTTTCCATATCTTTATCTTTCAATTTCTTCGCGTCTACAGAAGCCTTCAATTCGGCATTTTTCGTCAACGCATCTTTATATTGCGTCATTTGCTCTTTGACGTCTGCTTTAGCCTTCTTAATCGATTCCTCAGAAGCCTGGCTTCCTAAAATTTTGTAAGAAATATACTGCTGGAGCAATTGCTCCTTAAATTGCGGTATTTCGATCACTTGCGCATAAGTCGGTTGCATAACTGTAAATACATCCAAATACTTGTTGAATTCCTTATCGGTTACATTGCCGCCTTTATATGTTGCAACTTCAGTCTCTTTCGCGCCGCATGCCGCCATCGTCATAACGAGAACCACTGCCATAATAAGCAGCGCGCCTTTGCGCCATGCCGATTTGCGTAAACTGTATAACATGTTGAATCCCCTTTCATCTTATGAACTTGTTAGTATTGTATCAGAAAAGGGAAGCAGAAAGCGAATATTGTCTATGGCGTCACATTTTGCAATTCGTTCGTATATAAGAGAACATCCTTATAAGCTTGCAAAAATTGCTCAATCATATGAATTTTCTGCTCCATATTCAATCCCTTGCCCCGCAGCAAAATGCTCGGGTTCGGCTCCTGATCACTGCCCTGCTTAAAGCGGTTCTCGTGCTTCAGGCACAGCTGATCGACCTTTTTCCGGTCAATCCGACGCTTCTCGGCAGCCGCGAAGCGAAGCAGCAGCTCATCGCCCTTGCCGCTAATTTGCTCAATGCCATACAGCGAGCCGTATACCTTAAGTCTAGCGACCGCGAGCAGGTTGCTTACCGCCTGCGGCAAATCGCCAAAGCGGTCCACAAGCTCATCAATCACATCATCCGCTTCCTCAAACGTACGAATGGCAGCAACTTTTTTATAAATCTCAATTTTTTGGATGCTGTCGTAAATGTAATCGGATGGCAAATAAGCGTCGATGCTCACATCGATCAGTGTGCTAACCGGCTTAACTTCTTTTATTTCTTCACCGCTCATCTCCGCTTTGCGCTTCGCAATCTCATCGGCCAGCATTTGCGAGTACATGTCGAAACCTACGGAAGCAATAAAGCCGTGCTGCTCCGCGCCAAGCAAATTGCCCGCTCCGCGTATCGACAGATCGCGCATCGCAATTTTGAAGCCCGAGCCGAGCTCGGTAAATTCTTTGATCGACTGCAAACGCTTTTCCGCTACCTCAGTAAGCACCTTATCCCGTTGGTAAGTAAAATAAGCGTAAGCAATGCGATTCGAACGCCCTACCCGGCCGCGCAGCTGATAAAGCTGGGAGAGACCCATTTTATCCGCATCATGGACGATTAACGTGTTGACGTTCGGAATATCTACGCCGGTTTCGATAATACTCGTGCTGACAAGAACGTCCGACTCTCCATCGAGGAAGTCGAGAATCGTTTTCTCCAGCTCCTGCTCCGACATCTGCCCATGGCCGACCGCAACTCTAGCACCCGGAACGAGCGCGTTGATTTGCTCCGCCATTTGATAGATACCCTGTACGCGGTTATATAGATAATAGACTTGACCGCCGCGCGCAAGCTCCCGCTCAATCGACTCCCGAACGAGAGACGGGTTGTATTCCACCACATAGGTTTGCACGGGGAACCGATTCTCCGGCGGGGTCTCAATAACTGACAAATCCCGCACGCCAAGCATCGACATATGCAGCGTTCTCGGAATTGGAGTGGCTGTCAGCGTTAGCACGTCGACATTCGTTTTCAGCTTCTTCAGCTTCTCCTTATGGGACACGCCAAAGCGCTGCTCCTCATCAACGATCAGAAGCCCTAACGATTTAAAAATAATATCCTGCGACAGCAGGCGGTGCGTCCCGATGACGACATCGACCGTACCCGCTTTCAGCCCTTTCATCGTATCGTTCTGCTCTTTGCGCGAGCGGAAACGGCTAAGCACCTGAACATTGATCGGATAACCTGCAAAGCGCTCGCGGAACGTCTCGTAATGCTGCTGCGCCAAAATCGTCGTCGGCACAAGCACCGCTACCTGCTTGCTGTCCATCGCGGACTTGAAGGCAGCGCGAATCGCAACCTCGGTTTTTCCGTAGCCAACGTCGCCGCATAGCAACCGGTCCATCGGTTGGGACTTTTCCATATCCTTCTTAATCTCTTCGATCGCTCTGAGCTGGTCGCGCGTCTCGTCGTAAGGGAACATCGCCTCGAATTCGTTCTGATACGAGGTGTCTTGTCCAAATGAATAGCCCGGCGCCGACTGCCGCTCCGCGTACAGCTTAATCAAGTCATCGGCGATATCCTGTACGGATGCTTTTACCTTGCTCTTCGCCCTTGCCCATTCGCTGCCGCCAAGCTTATTGACCTTTGGCTCTTTTTCTTCATTGCCAACATACTTCTGAATCATGTCGACTTGCTCGATCGGAACCGACAGCTTATCGCCGCCAGCATACAGAATGTGCAAATAATCTTTATGAATGCCTGCAATCTCGAGCGTGCCAATGCCTACATACTTACCGATACCATGATTATGGTGAACGACGTAGTCACCGACCTTGAGCTCCGTATAGCTCTTAATGCGCTCGGCATTGTCTACTTTCTTATCCAGTCTTCGTGCTTTCCGCTGCTTCTGCGAGAACATCTCGCCTTCTGTAATGATAACCAGATGGGAGGAAGGCATTTCAAAGCCCGACTGTAAATTACCCTCCAGCAGTGTAGGCGTTTCAATATTATAATCGTCGAGTACGCGGCGCATCCGTTCCATGCGCTCCGCATTGCCGGCAAGCATTATCACCGTTGCGCCCGTCTTGCGCCAACGATCCATTTCCGCCTTCAGCACATTCATTTGCCCATGGAAGTTTTGCATCGAGCGGCTGGTCATGTTCAAAATATTTTGCGGCTGCGAATGCGGAATTTGTCTAAGAAATAAGGATAGAAACAGTGTCGGAAACGGACGATGGTGCAATATTTCCTCCGTATCGCGCGCAAGAGCAAGGTCTGGCAGCGACTTGCCGTTTTGCAGCAAATGCATCGACCATTCCGCCTCATCCCGCTCCAGCTGCTTAGCTGTCTCTATCAATCGCGTTGGCTCGTCTAGTATGAGCAGCGTATCGCTCGGCATATAGTCGAGAATCGTTTGCCGCTCCGGATACAGCAACGAAATATACTTATATATTTCCGGAAAATAAACATGCTCGCGCAGCTTTTCAAGCTCTCCGCCAAGCTCGGTACGCAGCCGATCCTTCGCCGTACGATCCGTCATTTTATCCAGCTGCTTATCAAGCAGCTTCTGCGCATGATTTGCCGCAATTTCCATTCGTCGGCTATCGGCCAGCAGCTCCTGGCATGGCGGAACCACGTAGCTGTCCAATCGGTCGGAGGAGCGCTGATCCGCAGGATCGAAGGTGCGTATGGAGTCTACATCATCACCGAACCATTCAATCCGATACGCCTGAGAAGCCGTTAACGGATAAAAGTCGACAATACCGCCGCGAACGCTCATCTCGCCGCGTAATTCCACGCGGTCGGATCTCGTATAGCCAAGCGCCGTCATTTGACGCAGGAAAGAATCAATTGGCAGCGAATCACCGACGCTGACCGCGATTTGCGCTTCCGCCATAACGCTGCTTATAGGCAAGTAGCGCCGTACCCCCGAGAAGGGCACGACAACAATCCCGCGAAAGCCTTTGGACAGCTTAGTCAGCACATCCATTCGCTGCGCAAGCGTCTCGGGACTCGAGATCGCCGCTTCGGCAGCAACCAGCTCATTCGCGGGATACAGCAATACATTTTCTGGAGAAAGACATTCCTGCAAATCCTCCGCAATCTTCTGCGCAGAGAACATGTTGTGCGCCACAACCAGCATGGGACGCTCTACATCCTCCTGCAGCGCTGCAATGAGCACTTGCCTGGAAGAGCCTGCGAGACCAGATATCATCTGCTCACGCATACCTTTACGAATACCGGATATGACGGACTGAACGTCCGTATCCGCGGCAAAAGCATTAATTAACGCTTTCAACGTTTGCGACACCCCGTTTCTATACACAATCGGAGAGTGATACGATCGCTCCCTGTACATTGAAAAGAAGCCTCAGCCACCCGCTAAGGCTCAAATTATTCACTTGCCGTCATTGAAGAGGATTAGCTACCAAATGAAGCTCGGGGTTCGCGTCAATCGCCTCTCGGCAATAATCACAAACCACTTTTACCGTCACATCTCCATTTGGGTTATACGCTATTATATCGCTGCGCTCCTCGGGGGTCAAGAAATGGAAACCAAGCTGATGCTCGGTTATATTTGACCCGCTGAGGGATCCAATTGACGTTTTGCAGTGCCGACAAATATAGTTTACAGCCATATGTATGCCTCCTAAAGGGTCGTTATACCCTTCAGTATGCCCGCATTATCGTATCTTAACAGATTAACGGTTAAACTTTGCCATCGTCTCCTCGAATGGCGCCTTCAGCCTGAATTCAATCGCATCACATGCATCTTCTATCATCGCATCCAATTTCTCACGCTCATTCTTCGGAAAGGACGAGAGCACATAGTCTGCTATGTTCATGCCGGGCTGCGGACGGGAGATTCCCATTCGAACACGGTCGAACGTCTGTGTGCCCAAATGCTGAATAAGCGATTTGATGCCGTTATGTCCGCCCGCGCTGCCTTGATAACGAAGCCGCAGCTTCCCGATCTCGGTATCCAGATCATCATAAACGATTAATCCGTCTTCAATACCGGCTTTAAAATAATCGAGAAACGACCGTACGGACTCTCCGGATAAATTCATATATGTCATCGGTTTAATCAGGACTACCTTCGTGCCCTGCACGTTGCCCTCTCCGATTAAAGCCTTGCATTTGCTTTGCGTTACGCTGATGCCCCAACGTTTTGCCAGCTCATCAATGACCATAAATCCGACGTTGTGCCGGGTTCCTTGATAAGCGGCACCAGGGTTCCCCAGTCCTGCAATCCACCTCATTGCTTGCTCCACTCCTTTACGGACAAATGTAACATAATCTATAGCAAGCGTAAACGGCTGATGCCATTCTTTAGCAGCAACGCTCCTTTCGCGCTAAAATTGATGCGTCGAATCCATGCACCAAACTGCGAATCGCAAAAGAACGCCGCCCTATACAAGGACGGCGCCGGATCAAGCTGGCTGCGGTTATATAAAAAAAAGGAATTATAGACTCTTAATGCCTTCGAGCTGCGCTTCCTTGGAGCGTGATTCCGCCTCGATAAGCTCCACAGCCGCATCCTCTGCTTCTTCCTCAGTGAGCTCCTTCTGCGGTGCAAGAATCGTCGCCACTACCAGCTCCGGATCAGCAAACGACTCGACGCCTTTAGGCAGCTTCAAATCGCTTACGAGTAAGCTCTCGCCTATCGCCAGTGATGATACGTCTACTGACACAGCATCGGGAATATTGCCCGGCAAGCATTGTACCTCCAGCTCATGCAAAATCACTTGGAGAATGCCGCCCTCCCTTACGCCCGGAGAATCGCCGTCAGCGTGAATGCGAACGTTCGCCCGTACGTTCTCGTTCATATTAATTTGATGGAAATCAACATGCAGCACTTGCCTTGTCATGGAATCACGCTGTATATCTGAAACCAAGACAGACGTCTTGCCATGTGAAGGAATATTAATTTCGATAACCGCATTCGGATGGGAGTGAAGCAGCGCCTGTAGCTCTTTGCCATCCACCGTTACTTGCGCGGCCTCCATTAACTGCTTTCCGTAAATAATGCCGGGTATTTTCCCTTGGAGCCGCAATTGGCGCAGCTCACCTTTCGTCGTAATCGTTCGTTGATCCGCATTCATAGCAATCGCCATATTGATTACCTCCCAAAAGTTTTGTGAAGCATAACTAGCTTCGTAAATCATTTCCTTATAACTTACCCACACGAACCGGATATTAAACTTTAATGGGCGAACATGGACTTCTTTTTCACCAAAACCCATTCAATGACTTAACAGCGCGCAAAAAAAAGGATGCAGCAACAAATTCCCGGATCTGAATTCGTCGCTGCATCCTTTTTTTCATCCGCTCTCGCTATTGCTGTTTCTTTTCTTTCTTCGCTTTGGCACGCCCGCGAATCTTCTCAGCATAGCCTGGCTTGTTAACTTGACGCTCACGCGCAATAGCGAGGTCGCCGGCTGGAACATCCTGCGTTATCGTAGATCCGGCCACAACATATGCGCCATCGCCGATCTTCACCGGAGCAATCAGGTTAACGTTGCTGCCGACAAACGCATTGTCGCCGATCTCCGTAATGAATTTATTGTAACCGTCATAATTGACCGTAATCGCTCCGCAGCCAATATTAACGTCCTTGCCGACCTTCGCATCTCCAACGTAACTCAAATGCGACACTTTGCTTCCATCGTCCAGCGATGCATTTTTCAGCTCAACGAAGTCGCCGATTTTACAGCCGATGCCGAGCTTCGAGCCTGGACGCAAATTGGCGTAAGGCCCTACAGAACATGTATCGCCAACGATTGATTCTGCGATAACCGAATATTTTATCGCGACGCCGTTGCCGATTGTGCTGTCCGTAATGTCGGCTTGCGGTCCGATTACGCAGTCTTCGCCGATAACCGTTGAACCACGAAGCACTGTGCCCGGATAAATAACCGTATCGGAGCCTATTTGAACCCCCGCTTCAATATATGTCGACGAAGCATCGATCAAAGTTACTCCGCCGAGCAGATGTTTACGGTTGATGCGATCGCGCATGAAGCTCTCCGCTTCGGCAAGCGCAACGCGGTCATTCACGCCAATCGCCTCCGCCAAATCAGCCGTGTTATAGCCTTGAACGGATTCGCTGGATTCACGGAAAATACCGATGACATCAGTCAAATAATATTCGCCCTGTGCGTTATTGCTCGTTACCTTAGCGAGTGCGGCAAACAGCTTCCGGTTGTCGAAGCAATACGTGCCCGTATTGATTTCCTTTACCGCCGCTTCTTCCGGCGAGCAGTCCTTTTGCTCGACGATGCGCTGAACGGTTCCGTCTTCGCCGCGAATAACACGGCCGTAGCCGGTTGGTACTTCGAATGATGCCGTAAGAACGGTTGCCGCAGCGCCGCTGGAAGCATGCAGCTCAAGCATTGCGCTAATCGTCGACGCTTGCACGAGCGGTGTATCACCGCAAATGACGATCGTTGTGCCTTCTTCTCCGCCGAGCAAGCCTTCCGCTTGACGCACCGCGTGGCCTGTACCCAGCTGCTGCTCCTGCAGAACGTATTCAGCTCCATCCCCCAAATACGATTTCACTTTTTCCGCTCCGTGGCCAACGATGACTACAGCGCGCTCCGCAGCTGCTTCCTTCACCACATCAAGCACGTGACCGACCATTGGCTTCCCGCATACCGGATGAAGCACTTTATATAATCTCGATTTCATACGCTTACCCTGTCCTGCGGCAAGCACAATCGCCATAACCTTCAAATAAAAGACCCCCTAGACTACTATGAATTATATTTTTGTTAAACGCATCGCGCAAGCGACTGACGCCGTCCTTTGCGTCATCATTTAAAAATACCAGCTTATCTATTATACGATGATGTTCCTATAATGCAAAAAAAAGAAAAGAGAGCCTTCGCTCTCTTCTCCAAACAACCCCAAAAATCATGAAATGCCCTGGTTAAGCTCCTTCTTCAATCGCAACTTCTTCTGCTGCGCGCTCATATTCTGCGAGAACAGCAGCCTGGATTTTCTCCCGGGTGGTCGAAGAGATCGGATGCGCGATATCCCGAAATTCTCCATCCGGAGTACGTTTGCTTGGCATTGCAACAAACATACCATTGTTTCCGTCGATAACACGAATATCGTGAACAACGAATTCATTATCAATAGTAATGGATGCGATCGCCTTCATACGCCCTTCCGAATTTACACGGCGGAGTCTGACATCAGTAATTTGCACTTGTGTTCACCACCTTTGTCTATCAGAGACTTGGTGTATACTTCCACGTTTTTGTGCCAATTCCTTCTACATTTTTGGTAAAATCATGCTCTGTTTAAAATATTTTTTTAAAATTGAATTTTTTTCGTTTTCATTCGACATTTGTCGATGCAATGACTTCTATTTCGACAAGAACATCCTTTGGCAGCCTTGCCACTTCAACGGCCGAACGAGCCGGTTTATGCTCTCCGAAATAGGAAGAATAAATGCCATTTACCGTTACGAACTGATTCATGTCCTTCATAAATACGGTCGCCTTTACAACATCCTGAAAGCCGGCACCCGCAGCCGCAAGCACTGCCTCCAAATTGCGAAACACCTGGTGAGTCTGCTCCTCAATGCCGCCTTCTACAAGCTGTCCTGCCGCATCGAGCGGAATTTGTCCTGAAGTGAACAATAATCCTCCCAGTTTAATCGCTTGCGAATAAGGTCCAATCGCCGCAGGCGCTTTATCCGTTGCGATCACTTGCAGTTGTTGCTTTGTTGTCATTATGGTCCCAGCCTTTCCTAGCAAGATAGATAAGCTATCATCCACACACGCATTTATCCCTTAAAATAATTTCCCGGAACAACTGTCGTTTGCTTCGTCTTCATATCAACCGCGGTTAGCTTAGCGAGTGATACATAATCCTCAAGAAGCCGCTCCTCTAATTCTACCTCTCCGGATTCTACGAATACGCCAACGCCCGCTACGGTAGCCTTAAATTCGAACAGCAAATCCATCATTCCCTGGATCGTTCCTCCAGCCTTCATGAAGTCGTCAATAATAAGGACGCGCGACTGCTCCTTAAGCGCCCTGCGCGCTAGAGACATCGTCTGAATGCGCTTGGTCGATCCCGATACGTAGTTAATGCTAACCGCTGAGCCTTCCGTAACCTTATTATCACGCCGCACCATAACAACCGGTATGTTTAAGCAGGCAGCTGTTGCAAAAGCAAGCGGTATCCCTTTCGTTTCTACTGTCATAATGACATCGATCTTCCGATCCGCGAACGCGGTTGCAAACATTCTGCCGACATCGGCCAGCAGCTCAGGTTGGCCTAGCATATCCGTTATATACAAATAACCGCCTGGAAGGACCCTTTCAGGCTGCTCTAACTGGCGGCATATGCTTGTCATAATGGTAAGAGCCGTTGTTTCCTTCATCTTCGGCGTAAACTTTACTCCGCCTGCAGCTCCCGCATGTGTATGAAGCTCACCAATGCCTTCTTCCTCAAACACTTCCTTAATGATTGCCAGGTCCTCACTAATGGAAGACTTTGCCGATTGGTAACGATCAGCAAATGCTGTCAGTGAAATTAACGCGTGGGGTCGACTTAACAGGTATTGGGTCATTTCTACCAACCGTGAGCTCCGTTTCAACTTCTTCAAACACATCTCCCCCCACTAAATCCGAATAATATAATGTCAATATAACATTTTTATACGGATTTAATCAAGAAAAACGTCAGTCCTATGTCAGCATTCTTACCACATAGACCTCTTTGCAAAAGCCGCGGAGCCCATTGTAAATACGTGGAAGCTTGGCTTCCTTCGATACGAGACCGAACACCGTCGGTCCGCTGCCAGACATTAAGACGCCATCGGCGCCAAGCCGGATCATGCTCTCCTTCAGCTGCATCACCTCGGGATAGACGTCCAGCGTAACCTTCTCCAGCACATTGCCAAGCCCCTCGCAAATATCGGTAAAAGAGCCCCGTTCAAGCGCACCCACCATGTTTGAGATGGAAGGATGCTCTTTAAGCTCGTTTGCACGAAATCTGCCGTATACGTCGGCTGTCGACACATTGATCGGCGGCTTCGCCAATACGACCCAGCATTGCGGAGGACCTGCGATATGCTCAAGCACTTCGCCGCGCCCGCGGGCAATTGCTGTGCCGCCTGTCACGCAGAATGGAACGTCGGAGCCGAGCTCCGCGCCAAGGCGGCACAGCTCGTCTTCCGGGATTTGCAGCTTCCATAGCCGGTTCAGCCCCCTAAGCGCAGCAGCGGCATCGCTGCTGCCGCCAGCCAAACCTGCAGCGACAGGAATCTTTTTGTCCAAATGAATATATACGCCTTGCTTCACATCGTAACGATCTTTAATAAGCCTGGCCGCCTGAAAGGCCAGGTTCTTCTCGTCTAGCGGTATGTAGCCTACTTGGCTTGAAATAATGATTGCATCTCTAGGCAGCTCTTCCATTTCAAGACGATCTGCAAGGTCAACCATCGTCATAATCATCTCGACTTCATGGTAACCATCACCGCGTTTGCGGAGTACATCGAGCAATAAATTAATTTTGGCAGGAGCTTTTTCATAAATTTTCATCCGATAAGTTCACCCGTTCGTTCGTATGCTTAAACATCATTATATCAAACGAACGCAATAAAAGCTAAGAGATGACAATCGACTGATTTCCGATTGCCAACAGCTTAGCTTTTGTATGAACAACTATCAGAACACAATTAAGGCTGATTCGTTTTGGCAGCGGCTTGTTCTGCAAGCTGTATCGCGCGTTTAATCATATTTCCGGCATCCTTCGCACGAATGCTTCCCCAGCCCTCCTGCTGCACCGTATCGTAAAACCCAAGATCCTTAGCCAGCTCATATTTTAATTCCTCTGACATCACTCCACGTTTTCTGCGGCCCATTCCCATTACCTCCAAATCCAATTTAACAATAACCAAGTATAAACGGCTGTCACTATTGCACAGGTAGTATGCTTCAATTCGGACTTCGCCATTCATGGCAGTATGTATCCACTCCACTACACTTCACTTTGCTAAATGAATAAGGGGCAAGGCTGCGTAAGCGCAAAAAAAAAGCGCAGAAGCTTTCTGCGCTAATATGCCTCACTGGGCGATATATAATCTATTGTTGCAAATGGGCGATTCGGACTTGACCTTCATCATTGCATACGGTCACTTCCACCGACTCTGTCAGTATATCCGCATAACTGTATGAGACACGCTTGAACGCATGCTGCTCTTCATCCAGCTTAACAATGAAAACAGAAGGGTAGGTTTCTTCCAACGTGCCGGTTCGTTCGATGGTCTTTCGTCGGCCACCGTTCGCTCGAAGACGGATTTTGGAGCCAACATGAGCTTCCAAACTGCGTTTAATATCCAATAGCGCATTTTTTGCCATTGTCCACTACCACCTCTTTCCTTGTCCATTATAACCAAAAAGAGGAGGGTTGTCAAACAAAGCAAAATATTATATCAGCCGGAATATTTATTTGTCAACGGTGATTTCACCCATTTTAAAAAAAACCATGCATAAGAAAGCAAATTATATACATATTAAGAAGTTGCTTCAAATTATGTGTTTACAGCTGACGCCTTCCCCTTTGGCGGAAAAGCCCCGGTCTCATCTGCTCTGAAATATAAGCATCGTATCTGGTTCCAAATTATACGACGCTTATATTTCAATAAAATCCATGCTTGAACAGCGCTATTTTGCATGTAAGGAGGTAAAGAAACCATTGGTTTCAGAACCGTTACGCCTTCAATACAGAAGAGGATGATGTTATTTTGGGCTTCGGTAAGCCAACGCGAAAACGTCCCATCGTCTCTATTCCGCCAACACCGTCAATACCGCTTATCGTGCCATGAATGACGTCGCCTAAGTTTATCGTGTCCTTAATCGACGTATAGCTTGCTTTAATGGCGATATAAACAGGATCGAGCGCATGAATCAATATACGCCCCGGTGAGCTTGCGAAATTGGAGCCCGCCTGCAGCAATGCTTCAAAATGCGATTGACAAGCGCCTGCAATAACGATCAGTCCGTCGCGGTTCCGCTCATAGTCACGTGCTACGCGGACCGCATTAACGAAATGCTGTGAATTTTTGTAGCTGCTTAGGCTAAACAAGTCCATTTGCGCACGGCTTTTCAGCACGCCGTCATGACCGGTAATGACGACAATATCCGGTTGGATTTGCGGCAGCAAACGGTACAGCATATCAGCCATTTGGGATTCATGCACGTGAAGGCCATGCGAAGGGACTCTCATCGTATTGTACAGCTGCATGCTCTTCTTCAAATAATTACCATCTCCGTCGAGATGAAGCACTTTCCCTGGCACTTCAAAAAACGGCTGGCTCTGCTGCATCGCATGCCGAATACTATCTTCGTTCTCAACCGCTTGACGTTCTCGTTCCGAGTGCATACGTCTTAAGGAATCGTTTACTTTAATCCGAACTTGCTGCACCGCACTTGTCGATTCTGGATCGCGTATGACCGATAAATCAGGAATCGGAGCATCCGCAAGCAATCGGTAGTCCGTGCCCTTCAGAACGGCCGTATGTGTACGAACAGCTTCAACCTTGAATAGCACGTCACCGCCATACGATTTGCGGACGACCAGGTCCCCTTGCTTCATGCGTAAATCACCTCTTCCTCTATCCTATGGGCAGATAGGGCGAATGGTGAGTATTTTATGCTTAACGGCCTAACCGCCCCAGCCCGCTTCCAGCATGCTCCGGCTAATTCGCGCAAATTCCTCAAGCGACAACGTCTCGCCGCGCCGTGTCGGATCAATTTCGTTCTTCAGAAGCAGCTCCGTTAATGCCTCGCGCCGGTCTTTGCCTACAAATGCCGTCAGATTGTTCGCCAGCGTCTTCCGGCGCTGCGCGAAGCTAGCTTGAACGACCCGGAAGAAATGATCCTCGTCAGGCACATCTACAGCCGGCTTATCGCGCAAGGATAGCTTGATGACAGCCGAATCGACATTTGGCTGTGGAATAAACACCGTATGCGGCACCGTACAGACGACCTTTGGCACGCAATAATACTGTATGGCGATACTAAGGCTGCCATACTCCTTGCCACCCGGTTTAGCGGCCATCCGCTCAGCCACTTCCTTCTGTATCATGACGACGATGTGCTCAAGCGGCAGCTTCTCCTCGAGCAGCTTCATCAAAATCGGCGTAGTCACGTAATAAGGCAAATTGGCAACGACACTGACGCCTGAAACGCCGGCAAACTGCTCTTCGAACAGCTGCTTCAGATCCAGCTTCAGCACATCGCCATGAATCACCGTTGTATGGCGCTCCTCGGCGAGCACATCCCTTAGAATCGGAATAAGCCGATTATCGATTTCTACGGCCGTCACCTTCCCGGCGGCCTCGGCAAGCCGCTGCGTGAGCGCGCCAATACCAGGTCCGATCTCCAGCGCGCCCTTTGTTTTATCAAGCTCGGCAGCCGCTACGATGTTGTTCAAAATATTTTGGTCAATGAGAAAGTTTTGTCCTAAGCTCTTCTTAAAGGAGAAACCGTATTTGGCAATGATTTCTTTGGTCCGTTTGGGCGTAGCCACCTCTACCGAAGCCGATTTTACCGCTGTCTTGCTTTGCTCATTCTGCTCTTGTCCACTCATCCCGCTATCCCTCCAGTTCCTCTTCCATTTGACGGAACGCCTCCGTAAACTCTGCTTTGGAAATTCGAAAGCTTGTACAACGCTTAAAAAACTGTTTTCCGTTCGCATAACCGATGCCGAGCAGCTTGCCCATAACCAGACGCCGATTGGACGCATCCGGGTGGACGATCAGGCCTGCATTCATCAAGTCTTCCCAGTTAATTTCTCCCGCTCCGTCCGTCGACTCCGTACGCAGCTCCGAGAGCGCTGTGCGAATCGCTTCGGGACTCGCGTTTTCAATACCGATATCCCCTTTGTACAAAGCCTTTTCCTGCGGTAAAAAAGCATGCTTGCACCCGGGTGCGTGACGAGCGACTATTTTGCGAATGCGTTCTCCAGCATGGTCGGGATCTGTAAATATAATGACGCCGCGACGTTCGTTTGCCAGCGCGATTCTTCTCAGCACATCCTCACCGATGGCCGAGCCATTCGTCTCTATGGTATCCGCATCCACCGCCCGTTTTATTGCTACAGTGTCATCTTTACCTTCAACGACAATGATCTCTTTGATCACTAAGATCATTCCCTTCTGCATAAATTCTAATAGGTCCGCAAACATACAAAAAGAAGAGGCAGTGCCTCTCCTTATGATGGCATATTTAATTAAATATTACGATAAAATGATGATAACCCGATCATTAGCTTGCTGTAGGTCTATTCGGCCCCAGCACATATACGGTTATGCCTTTCTTTCTGCCGAACTTATTAGCAATTTTTGTGCTGTCAAAGTATACATCGATTTTGTTGCCTTTAATTGCGCTGCCCTTATCCTCAGCCCGGCGGAAGCCAATGCCTTCAATGTATACCCACCAGCCAATCGGAATAACTTTAGGATCAACGGCTATAGTCCGTCCCTCTTGCACGCGTGCTCCTGATGCTGTAATTCCGTACTGCGGATGGCTTTCATCCTTACCTGTAGAAGCCACGCCTGCTGAATAAGCAGTCAACGTGACGTTCTTAAGTACCTTCCTCGCCTTAAACGTGATACCGCTCTTCGAAAGCGAAGCAATGCTTGGGCTTCTGTTCGAGAGAACCGTTACCTTAGGCTCTTCCTTCTTCGTTCCAATAGCGATAACCTGATCAACAGCAGACGTCTCGACAACCTTGCTGACCATCTTCTTCGATATGAGAACTCCGTCCTCATACTGCTTCTCGATATGCTCTACAATAAGACCTTCCTTACCGGTTTGCACGAGCTTTTCCTTGCCCGCTTCCAGTGTCGGATCCTTCTTCTTCACGATTGAGAATGGCATCGCACGTTCCGTTTCCGATACCTTCGTATCGACGCGCACTACTGTTACCGTCAACTCCGCATTTATGGCGGTATTAAGCGGCGGTACTACTTTATCTTGACTACGAACTGGAATATGTAATTCCTCGATCGCTGCCTTTACTGTTCTCTCTGTCGTGTACACAGTAGAGGTCTTGCCATCAGCTTTCACAATTACCGGAACCGCATGAGTTACCTCGATACGATCTCCGTCCTTTATTGCCGCATTAAGCGGTATAGACACCTCATCATGTGGTCCAATTGCGATAGCTTGTTCATCCAGTAGGCGTTGCAGGACCCATTGCTTCGTTTCCACAATGGTTTCTTGTCCGTTCACTACTACGGAGACGCTTTTGACAGCCGTTCCGTACAACAACACCAAAAACATGAAAGTCATAGCGATTGAGATAGTAGCACTCAAAAGAATCAAACGCAAGTTTTCACGCTTCCATCGCAATGCGAAAGACATGCTGGATGATCGTTTCCCATGGGTGTCCTTAACCTGGAGTATTCCCACTTCATCGGTCCTCCTTCATAGCCCCGCCGCCAAGTTTATGCATGATACAACTGACGCGACTATAGTATATTGGCGTGCAAGCACGCAATCCAGTACTGCTACCGAACCTCCCACCCCCATCTTTAATCCCTATGTCGACAAATTCCCGATTATTCGAAAATAAAAAGAAGCCGTCGACAGAGGATCTGTTTCGTGGCTTCCCGGGTATTACTACTCTGGGATACGGAAAAATGGATGCACGAGGTTGATCACTCTCTATAATCGCTTACGAGGTTAGCTGACGGATTCGGGCAAGAGAGTCGCCCTATTCGTTACACAATGCTCATGGCAAAGGCTCCGAAATTCACCCCTGAAGAATTCAAAATGCGGTACATATTCCCGCAATCGGTTCCCCCGCTCTCCAAATGGAGATTAAGCGCAAACTGGAAATCCAATACAAAATGTTATGCTCTGAGTTGAATCATACCCTCATACGAGGTCAATTGTAAAGATACGATAAAAGACGATTTAAGCGAAAAAGGAGAATAAAGACGGAAAAAATAAGCGATAATCGATATAAAAATTAGTTTTTACGCGATAAAGGTCTTAAATTCTCCTCATTTCTCTCTTTCTCAGACAATACCAAAACATTTTTTACCGTTTTCGGTCGTAATTGCACCTATTTCTTCCACCGTTTTGCCTAATAATTCCGCCGCTGTCTCTGCTACTAAGGACACATAGGAGGACTCATTTCGCTTTCCTCTGTACGGGTGAGGGGCCAAATATGGAGCATCGGTTTCAATCAAAAGCCGGTCGAGCGGAACCTGCTTAAGCACCTCTTTGGGCACCCTTGCATTTTGGAAAGTAACAGGTCCTCCGAATGAAATATAGAAGTTCATATCCAGGCACCGCTTTGCGGTTTCCCAGCTGCCGGAGTAGCAATGCATGACGCCTCCGACATCGGCTGCATTTTCCTCTTGGAGAATGCGGACAACATCCTCGTGAGCATCACGATTATGAATAACGATCCTCTTCCCTACTTTACGCGCCAGACGGATTTGCTCGCGAAATACACGCTGCTGAACGTCTTTAGGCGAGGTATCCCAATGATAGTCAAGACCGATTTCTCCGATCGCCACAACCTTCTCATGCGCACACAGATGTTCAATCCATTCTAAATCCTCCGGAAGCATATTTATGCTATCCACCGGATGCCAGCCGACTGCTGCGTAAATGAACTCGTACTGCTCAGCGAGCGCGATCGTCGTCGGAATCGTTTCACGGTTAAAGCCTATATTGAGAAGCATATGCACACCTGCATCCTTTGCGCGCTGAATGACTTCGTCGCGATCCTCATCGAACTGATATGAGTCTAAATGGGTATGTGTATCGAAAAGTAATGTCATATTGATGTCAGGCTCCTTCAGTCGAGTTTAAACAATTTTTTCAAAGAATCAGATATCCGGTTCATATTTTTTTTGAGCGGCTCTTCCGGGTAGTACAAATGATATTGTCCCTGATGCAGACCGGTAATAGAGCGAATAATGTCGGATTTGGTAGAAATTTCACTTATTTCATCCTGTCCGTCTAACAACAAAATCGGCGCTTTTTCTTTTTTTTCGCCATCTTTTTTATCCGGTCGATATACGTCGTAAGGCAGGTCAAACGGGAAATCAATCTCCATATGATAATCCGGATTCATTCCAATAGAAGAGAAGCAATCACTAATTTCATTTAATAGCGTTTCATCTGGGTTTTCAATGGTTATATACTTATATAAATGACGGTGCAGAAAGCGGTCGCACAGATCGCTTAGCAGCAGATCCTGCTCCTCCGCCCATTGCGTGAAGGCAGTCTGAATGAGTGCTTCATCCAGCTTTAGATAGTCATGCACCGTCATCGTATTACGAAGCAGCACCTTAATTGAGCTTGGCATCCAATCAAATACATAGCCACCCACATAAAGCTCCTGCGCTCTACGAAATATTTGACGTAAAATAATTTCAGAGCTTCTTGTAACTGGATGGAAGTAAATCTGCCAATACATTTGATATCTGGACATCAAATAATGCTCTACGGCGTGCATTCCGCTCTCTTTTACTACAATTTGCCCTTTATAAGGACGTAATACGCGCAGTATCCGCTCTAAATCGAAAGTACCATAATTTACACCGGTAAAATAAGCGTCTCTAAGTAAATAGTCCATGCGGTCAGCATCCATTTGGCTTGAAATGAGACTTACGACGATGGGCTTTGGATATGTCTTTTGAATAACAGCCGCTACCTGGGCGGGAAACTGTTCCGATACAGCCCGCAGCACACGATTAATTTCTGTATTCTCAAGCAATATTTTACATGTCCACTGTTCGTGATCCGTGTCGAATACTTCTTCTAGGGAGTGGGAGAACGGACCGTGACCGACATCATGCAGCAGTGCTGCACAAAGTGAGACCAGCCTTTCCTCGGCAGGCCAATCGGGATAGCCGCTGCGTTCGAATTGAGATATAATTTTACGCGTTATTTCGTAAACGCCGAGCGAATGCGAAAATCTGCTGTGCTCAGCGCCGTGGAAGGTCAAATAGGAAGTTCCTAATTGTCGTATCCTGCGCAGCCGCTGAAACTCCTTCGTGTTAATCAGATCCCAAATCGTCTGGTCCTGCACATAAATATAATGATGGACAGGGTCCTTAAAAACTTTCTCTTCGGTCAGCTGTTGTTTCATCAGTTCTCATCTCCTTTGTTCATATTTTCGACACAAAACATGAGACTAATGTCGAACGATGTCGTAAATCAGTTTCCAAAAAGTCGAAGCTGTTGTATTCTATTACAGAGTAATACGAGCCTTATAACTAGTCAAATACTTGTTCCTACGGCTCTTCCGGGGAATATTCTTGGTTGACTATTATGGTAATCGTTGGTATTATAGTAATCATAAAAGTAAAAACAATGTCGAACGATGACGAAATACATTTTGAAAGGGGCAATAATAGATTATGATGAAATCTACTGGTATTGTTCGTAAGGTTGATGAGCTGGGACGCGTCGTTATACCGATCGAATTGCGCCGTACGCTCGGTATAGGCGAAAAAGATGCACTTGAGATCTACGTAGATGGCGAGCGCATTATGCTTAAGAAATACGAGCCTGCATGCATCTTCTGCGGCAATGCAGAGAACGTATCTTACTTCAAAGGAAAAATTGTTTGTCATGTTTGTTTGTCTGAAATGCCAACACCTGTGACAAAATAAAAAAAATCGGTTATACTGTACTTATCAACTTGTTAATTCTAACCTTTTTTATACTCCTTGATACCTTCCTGCGCTTGAACCCGGCCAGGAAGGTCTTTTTTTTGTCTTCTTCATGCCTTTTCGACAACTTTCTATCTATTTACTTCATTATACACTTCCCGCTTCGCCAAACCGCGATCTACAGCTACCCTCTTAATCGCTTCCTTCCGGTCATATTGCTCCTCATAATGAGCGACATGAGCGGCAAGGTCAAGCTCTGACCACCAAATGTCGGCTGCTTGCAGTTCGCTTGCGCCAACTCCTTCTGCCCCTTCTACCACAATGCAAAATTCCCCCTGCGGCGGATGCTCCGCAAACCACCCGATACATTCCGATACAAGGCCGCGAACCGCTTCTTCATACCGCTTCGTCAGCTCTCTTACACAGGCAATTTGGCGATCGCCCAGACATTCCTGAAGAGCATCGAGCGTTTTGCTAATCCGATGTGGAGATTCATAAAAAAGCAGGGTTCCTTTCTGGGCCTGCATATGCTGCAGCCACTTCATTAATGATTTTCGCTCGCGCGGTGGAAACCCGGCAAATAAAAACCGGTCAGTCGGCAAGCCGGACATAATAAGAGCGGACAACGCGGCATTCGCACCGGGAATTGGAATGACGGGGATGCTTTTTTCAACTGCTTCTTTCACGAGATCTGCACCGGGATCAGAAATGGCAGGCAATCCCGCATCGCTTACTAGTGCAATCGATTGTCCCTCCAGCAGCAATCTGATTAGCTCAGGCCCGCTTGCCCGCTTATTATGCTCATGATAGCTAACGATACGTGTACCGATTTCAAAATGCGTAAGCAGCTTCCGCGTTTGCCTGGTATCCTCCGCGGCTATCAGCTGTACTTCCTTAAGGATGCGAATCGCACGAAAGGTCATATCCTCTAAGTTACCTATAGGCGTTGCGACCAAATACAGACTGCCTGAGCTTTCTTTAGTAGCATCCGAGAAGCTTTTCTGTATATTCAAACAATCTGCACCCCATTCTCATATACCATAATAGGCGGAAGAAGCTTAATATCAGGCTTTCCATCCCGCATAGCTTCTATTAATACCATATTGGCTTCAGCATTCGCATGTGGATGAACAAATTGAATCCGCTTCGGCTCAAGCCTCCATTTGCGCATCATTTCCACGATATCAAGCAAGCGTGATGGACGGTGAACCATAGACACCTTCCCCCCAGGCCGAACGAGCCGTGAGCATGCTTCTGCAACATCATCAAGTGTACAGTGGATTTCATGCCTGGCAATCGCATAATGTTCATTTTCATTCTGATCGCCTGCCGTTACCGGCATATAAGGCGGATTAACCGTTACCGCATCATATACTCCATTTCCCGCAAACTTCGGATACAATCTTAAATCCTGCTCAATGACCGTAATTTGCTCCGTCAGCTGATTGAGCATGATGCTTCTTCTCGCCATATCCGCCAGCCTCGGTTGAATTTCAACCGCATCGATTTTCGCGTTTGTCCGAGTGGTGAGAAGCATAGGAATAACGCCGTTTCCAGTACATAAATCAACGATGCGCCCGTGCTTCGGCACGCTTGCGAACCGGGAGAGCAGCACTGCATCGAGCGAGAAGCTGAACACTTCCCGGCTTTGTATAATTTTCAGGCCTGATTCCGTCATTAAATCATCAAGCCGTTCATTAGCTGCTAAAGTTATTTGTTCTGACACGATTTACGCCGCTCCTTTTTAATAATTGGTAATTCATTGGAATGATTTCAACTATGGTTCTATCCATCGTAAAAGGCTGCGCCTATGATTTGCTTATATTTTAATAAAAATACCGCCCTTTGCGGCAAGGACGGCATGTCGATACGGATTCCACTATTTATTTAGAAAGGATAGACAGAATAAACAGTCACCCTCCGTCCGCAAATGCCCGTAATATACGTTGCAAATGTGGAATCCTTCGTGATACAACCGGGTTAAATTATCGTGGCCTTCCCCAATCGCAACGCCCGCTTCTGCGAGTGCATTGTCGGTTAGGACTTGTACCTCTTTATTCGCTCCCGATTTTTTCCCTTTGACTGGAGCTTCAATGACTTCACGCTCCAGCTCTGCTTCTCTCTTAAACAGTTGACGAAGCTGGTTGTTCTCTTCACTTAGACGCTTATTGTCTTCAAGCAGCTCTTTAACCTTCTGCTTCAAATCCGTTAGCTCCTTATGGAAAACACCTACTTGATTATCCAGCTCGTCCATTTTTGCGAAAATATCGTTCTTCTCCAAGTTCCCACCCCAGAGCTTCAAGCGTGAGTGTAACCTCACCCGTGAGAATCGCACTCTGCCGCTTATTTGATGACGACATCATCCATCGGCAGTTCTTTCGGTTTACCTGGTGTATCAAATAATTGCACATACACGCTTTTGGCGGATGCGTTAATGCCTGTAACCTTACCTTCCCCATATGAGGTGACAACAAGCTTGCCAATAGCTGGAAGCTCTTCACGAACGCTTTCGTAATTGTCATGCTCAAATTTCAGACAGCACATGAGTCGCCCGCATAATCCGGATATTTTTGTCGGATTAAGCGATAGATTCTGATCCTTGGCCATCTTTATCGATACGGGCTCAAAATCGCCAAGCCAAGAGGAGCAGCATAGCACTCGTCCACATGGGCCAATTCCGCCCAGCATCTTCGCTTCGTCCCGAACGCCGATTTGCCTTAGCTCGATTCTAGTACGAAATACGCTGGCTAGATCCTTAACTAGCTCACGGAAGTCGACTCGCCCTTCTGCCGTAAAGTAAAAAATAATTTTATTACGGTCAAACGTAAATTCCACGTCTACCAGCTTCATACGAAGCTGATGTCCTTTAATCTTTTCAAGACAAGTGGTAAACGCATTTTTGGCTGCAGCACGATTTTCTTCGACGACCTTAGCGTCTACATCGCTTGCAATGCGAATCACTTTCTTAAGAGGGAGAACAACATCCGATTCACCGACTTGCTTCTGTCCCACCACCACTTTACCGTATTCGATTCCGCGTGCTGTTTCAACAATAACATGTTGCTCCTTATCCACGGGATGCTCGACCGGATCAAAGTAATAGATCTTGCCCGCTTTCTTGAAGCGGACACCGATGACATTATACAAGAATTAGCCCTCCTGTAAGTTTACCAATAGTTGCTCAAATGCGAGCTGAGGTGTAACATTCGCGCGCATACGTTTACTCGCTTCGAGCGTATGCTCTATGCAGGACACCCAGCCTGCAAACGATCGATCAAAAGCATGCTTGCCTATCCATTCCAACTGATCTATAAAAACGATGTCGTCCTGCCTTCCGGCCTGGAACTGTATCAAATCTTTAAACCAAATAACTAATAACGACAACAGCAATTGTGTATGCTCCACTAAATCCGTTTTGAAAAGCTGTTGTCCAGCAGTGATCATCGCCGCGGTGAATCGGGTCAAACTCTCCTTACCTAATTGTATCACTAGGCTTCTGATTTCTGCAAACTGATTCTGTTGGAGAAATTGTCTAGCACCATCCAAGCCCGATGTTAATTGAACAACGGTCCGTGCCAATGTAGGCGGTGCACCCTCATCTATAAGCGTCTGCAGCATACGCCCGGGCGACATCGGCAGAAACGGCACCCACTGTGTACGAGAGCGAATGGTAGGAATAACGGCCTGTCCGTTATCCGTAATCAATATAGCTACGACCGGTGATAAAGGCTCTTCCAAAAATTTTAGCAAGCTGTTCGCAGCTTGCATCGTCATTTTGTCGGCTTGCTCGATCATATATACCTTACGCTTCGTACCGCTATTGCGATAGGCGAAGTCACGCTGCAGCTCGCGAATTTGGTCGATTTTTATCGATTGTCCGTCAGGTGCAATCGTTGTTATGTCCGTTTGATTACCGTGCTCAAACTTTCTGCACTCCAAGCACTCTCCGCATGCATCGGCACCGCCTGCCGTACAGAATAATGACTTAGCAAATTCGCGCGCCATCGCCATTCGTCCCGTTCCCGAGGGCCCGTTAAACAAATAAGCGTGAGAAATTTTACCGCTCTTCAGCGCATGCGACAAAATTCGCTGCGCCTTCCATTGGCCTTCAATTTGTTCAAGGCTCATAGCCGTTCCTAACCTTTCCCTGCTCACTTCTCATCAAAATAACAAATTGATAAGAAGACCTCGTATCTCACCGATCTTGTTAAGCAAGTCGATTCTTCCTTGCTCACTATCCAGCAAATCCTCGGCCATTAAGACGAGTGTCGTATCTATCTCATCCAGCAGTTTATATCGTTTAATGCGTCCTCTGCGATCAAAGCCTTTGACTTCCTTCAACACGACGCCGCGTCTGATTGTATCCTCCAAAAACTGCTTGATCATCTGACGATATAATTTCAACTCTCGTACGGTCATCACTTTAGCAAGACGATCGCCTTGTCTATGAATGTCCTGCAGCTTCTGCTGAAGCTGCTCCTGTGTGCGATCTGCATCCTGCTGTACCATGACATCGGAAAAGCTTCTTGACTGAACCTGCTTAGCCGATGCATCGTTGCTTGCGCGATTTTGCCCTAAGGGCCGGAAGCTTTGATCAATTTTCATCGTATGCCACACCCATTCAGAAATGCTCAAACCTCTCGACCGGTACGACGAATACGGCCGCGCCGCCAACCTGTACTTCAACAGGGAAAGGAATATAAGAATCCGTTGATCCGCCCATCGGAGAAACAGGGGTAACCAGCTGGTCACGCACCTTGCAATTGGCATTTATCACTTGTAGAACCTCATGCACCCGCTCATCCTCAATACCAATCATAAATGTCGTGTTCCCTGCTCTTAAAAATCCGCCCGTACTTGCAAGCTTTGTTGCTCTAAATCCTTCACGCACCAGTGCGTTAGACAACCGGTTGCTATCCTTATCTTGAATAACCGCGATTACTAATTTCATCTTCATTCCCCCTTGACTACTATTAGAATAGGTTATTGAGAGCTTACATCCTCATTCTTGTCATATTCCGCCAACGATCGCCATCTGTAAAGAGACGATCGGAAGCACTCATTTAAGTCTATATCTTAAAATTAGACATCAATAACAAAAAATCCTGCAAACCGGGCATCAATTGCCGTTAATACGTCATTAAACACCAAATCCGGGCTTTGTTCGGCATTTATTAACACCATTCGATTTGGATTTTGATGCAGCAGCCGCATGTAGCCTTCTCGTACCTTTTCGTGAAAGGAATGCTTTTCAAGATCTAGACGATTGATCTCTCTATCTGACGCTTGGGCGATACGCTCCAGACCAACTTCCGGAGTCACGTCCATGTAAATGGTCAGATCAGGCATAAGCTCTTGGATGGCAAACTGATTAATGGCCCACACCTCATCCATACCAAGTCCGCGTGCATGCCCTTGATAAGCCAGACTGCTGTCAACGAAACGATCGCAAATAACGATCTGCCCTTGCTCTAATGCCGGTACAACCTTTTCCACTAAATGCTGTCTTCTAGCAGCCGCATAAAGCAGCGCTTCGGTTCTCGCATCCATGGTGACATGCTTACGATCCAATATAACGGCACGAATCTGCTCAGCAATCGGGATGCCTCCAGGCTCTCTCGTCGTAATGACCGATTTTCCCCTTTGCAGCATCTTATTCGAAAGCCGTTCAATCAGTGTCGATTTGCCGGCTCCTTCGCCGCCTTCAATGGTAATGAATACACCTTTTTTCAAGCTAAGGCTTCTCCTAACGTTTAACTATACTTTCTTCTATCTTAACAAAGCTATTAACAAAGCGGTACCCCTTGTACAATGAAGATTTACTTCGAGCGCAAAATCAGGTTGGTTCACCTTCTGATTTTCGGTATATAGAAATGGTCTCCATTAAAGGATCGGCTGCTCCTTGAAATTTCGCCCCCATTGCGGAGAGATTTTGAATGTGTGCAATCATTGCCGCAGTTATCCTTTCCCCGGGGTGTAGGATAGCTATGCCCGGTGGATATGGCGTTACCATCTCTGCCGATATATGGTGTTCAGCATTGCTCAATAGTATTCGCTCACTTTTTTTATTATTAAACCTGGCTCTTGCAAACGAAACAGGCTCCGATACGGCCATAGCCTTATGTTCTGTTAAATTCGTTGGATCAGAAATGTCCGTATCCCTTTTTTGAAGCGTTATATGCTCTATACGATCCCCGCTAATCGCCTCAATGGCCTGCTGAAGTCTCTTAGTATCCTGAGATGAGGTTTGGATGCCGAACACAAGTACTACATAACGTGAATCAGCCATCTCTGCAAAGCATCCATGCTGCTCCAAATGCTTCTGCAGCTCATACCCGTTTAGCTTGCCGCTGCTGTCATAGAGCACGACCCGCAAAGGGTCCAAAAGCAGATCTGATACCGCATCGGCTGTTGTATTATTGGATATCTCCATTTCGCGTACCGCTGTTCCTTGTTGATGAATCCATCTTCGAAAGCCGGCGGCTGATTTTAAGCTCTTATCAAACATAGCGGCTCCCAAAGCGTCAATCATTGCTCGGGAAATATCTATCGATGCGAGAATCGGAAAAGACGGGCTTGAGCTTTGAATCATCGCTAATGACTGACGCAGCATGTCTCTTTGTATCCTGCTGCCTTGTACGTGCAGCAAAGCTCCCATCGTCAAGGTTGGTAACGTCTTATGTGCCGATTGTACGACTGCATCGACCCCTTCCGATAAAGCGGAAGGGGGAAGTGACGAATGAAAGCGATAATGCGCACCATGCGCCTCATCAATTATTATTGGCTTATTATGCCGATGGACAACGTCAACATATGGCTCCAGCTTTACGCTCATACCATAATAATTCGGATTAGATAAAAAAACAGCTTTTGCCTCTGGATATAAAGCAAGTGCTTCTTCTACTTGCTGTACCGCAGGAATCGTCGCTAGTCCCGAATGCATTTCGATTTGCGGGGAGAGGAACACCGCTTTTGCTCCTGCAAGCTTTAATCCGTTTATTATCGACTTATGTACATTGCGCTGCACAATAATAACATCATCCGGTTCGCATAGCGTAAGCAACAACGCGATATTGCCCGAGGTGCTTCCTCCCACCAAAAAATAAGTCTCATCTGCGCCAAATGTTTTGGCCGCTAATTGCTGCGCTTCCTTTATAGATGCCTCAGGATGATGCAAATCATCAGTCGACGAAAGCTCCGTCACATCAAGCTGCATGATCTTATAAAAATATTCAATTAAATGATGATTTGCTCGGTCACTCCATAGCTCTTGTTTCAACGCTTGTCCCCCATGATGTCCAGGAACGTGAAACCCGACCGGCTCTTGTCTGGCATGATTAATAAGCGCTTCAAATAGCGGGGCAAAAAAAGGCTTCATTTTAATAAGACATTCCTTTCAAGTAAACATCCATTTCAATCAATATCTCTATTGTACTCGAAAAAATAACAAAAAAAGAGCAGCTTCTGTAACCAGAAACCGCTCATGCATTTTCGCCTAAAAATATTTGCTTCATCTGATGAATGAAAAATGGGTATTTCGCATCCATTACGTCTGTTCGTACCATTTCCTCTTCACAGGTTTCGCATATAAAGCCAGAAACAATTCGAATACCTTGGCCCTCAGCCTTCTCTTCAGTGCAAATTATACATTTATAATCGCAATTATCGTCCATAACTATCCCCGCTTTCTGCTCTTTCCTATATAGCTATTATTATGTCACACAGTCTATCTTTTTATACTTGTTTCATAGCGCATTTCAAATATTTATATATCGTATGCCCAATATGGGCTAATGGTTACTGTATAACAAAAATGTTTCGTCAAAACTATGGACAAACTGCTAATAAATTCCGATATAGTTAACGAGAGTTCCTGTAATTTTGAGAAGGAAGGACGTTGCTTCATGCGCGAGAAATTATCCGAACAACAAAATGCCACTATTTATCAATACCAGCTTATTAAACGAAAAGTCATTCGTCCTGAGCTCATTCAAAGTCATATGCTAATTGCAGCCATTTTACTTGCTTTTCAAATGCTTATCTATCAAATCGACGGCTTGTTTTCTTGGTTATTCGGGTTCGCAGTCGTTCAGATTATACATATCGCGATTATTTTGCTTACGTTTATCCGTGTAGACGAAGCCGCGGACCGAAAGTGGATTTGGCGAATTACACCTCCATGGATCGGATTCAAGCCCGCTAACGATATTAAGCTGCTGTTATTCCGCCGTGTTCATCGTCATATGTTCTGGATTGGTCTATGCGCCATCGCAATTTTATACCCTTGGATTAAAGAGTCACTAATGATCAGCATTGTAAGCTGGCACTTATGGCTGCTAATCCCCCGCCTGCTTCTCTCCTTCTCTTTCCGTAAAGAGCAGAAGGACGGCATACTTAGACTTCAATCTAAAGAAGTGTCATATTACCGCCGATAACCACAAGGCCTTAGAAGCTCATATAGAGCCGTTTAAGGCCTTATTAAAATGCAACATACCTGAATAAACAAAAAACCTATCGCATTACATGCGATAGGTCTCTCGTGCTTGGCGACGTCCTACTCTCCCAAGACCCTGCGGTCTAAGTACCATTGGCGCTGAAGGGCTTAACGGTCGTGTTCGGTATGGGAACGCGTGGTTCCCCTCCGCCATCGCCACCAAACGTAGCGTGTTTGCACGCTGAAAACTGGATACGAAAG
>NZ_LMRV01000042.1:4451-85960 GCF_001428245.1 Paenibacillus sp. Soil522 | reverse complement strand
ATCGCCATCGGAACAAATTTGTTGAAAGAAATAGGCTGGGGCGCCATCTTGTATTTGGCTGCCATGGCAGGCATCGACCAGTCTTTATATGAGGCTGCCGCTATCGACGGTGCGAGCCGTTTGAAACGAATGCTGCACATCACGCTGCCCGGCATTTTGCCTACGGTTATGATTCTGGTCATATTCGGAATAAGCGGCATGCTGAACAATAATTTTTCGCAGATTTACGTCCTGCAAAACTCTTTGAACTTGCCGACCAGTCAAGTTATTGATACTTACGTGTATCGAACGGGTCTTGGGCAGTTCCAGTTCGCTTCGGCTACGGCGATCGGGTTAATGAAATCGGTGTTTGCGCTTGCGCTGCTGCTTGGAGCCAACTATCTATCCAAGAAGCTTACAAAATCAGGTTTGTTTTAAACGTATGCTTCCGAAGCGAGTTTTTCGCTTGCAGAGAAGATGATTTAGGGAAGCAGCGAGAATAACTTTTAGGAGGCGTCCGGAATGGTCGGAGGCAGGAGCTGGAGAGAAAGTATATTTAATGTGACGAATGTCGTCATCATGATCGCTATAATGATCGTGACGATATATCCGTTTTGGTTTTCTATCGTCAATTCTTTGAATACAGGCGACAATCTTGTGCGCGGACCTATATTTGCTTGGCCAAGGGAATTTACATGGGCGAGCTGGGCGACGGTTATGTCGGACCCGGGGATGCTTAAGGCTGCATGGGTTAGCGGTTCCCGGACAGTGATTGTAACGGTTATCTCTATTCTATATACGGCGATGTTTACTTACGCCTTTTCCCGTACTTATTTAAAGGGAAAAAAATGGTATGTGATCATAGGCTTTACGAGCATGTACTTTAGCGGCGGGCTGATTCCTTCGTTTATGCTGTTGAATTGGCTCGGTTTGTATGATACCTACTGGGTATACATCATCCCTGCCCTTTTTGGCGGATTTTGGAATGTCATTATTTTCAATGCGAATTTCAAGGCGATTCCCGACGCTCTGTTCGAATCGGCCAAAATGGATGGAGCGAATGAGTATACGATATTCTTCCGAATTGTTATCCCGTTATCGAAGCCGGTTTTGGCTGCACTTTCGGTGTTTACGGCAGTCGGCGTATGGAACGATTACGGAGCGACGCTGTATTTCACCCAATCCGCCGATTTGCAGACGCTGCAATATTTGATCTTAAAGCTCATTCAGTCGACGAATGCGATTGAACAGATGGCTACTGTCGCGGGCGCCAACAATGCCGCTGTCGAAGCACTCTACTCCAGAGCTCAAGGTGCGGGAACCGTTACAGCCCGAACCCTTCAGCTGGCGGCGATGGTTATCTCGTCGATTCCGATGGTAATTATGTACCCGTTTGCGCAGAAGTTTTTTATAAAAGGCGTGCTGCTCGGTTCTATAAAAGAATNTGGCGGCGATGGTTATCTCGTCGATTCCGATGGTAATTATGTACCCGTTTGCGCAGAAGTTTTTTATAAAAGGCGTGCTGCTCGGTTCTATAAAAGAATAGTTGAAGAATTTCTATTGTTTAATCGTGGACGAGTGAAGAGGGCAGGAAGTTTACCGTTCCGATGATTTGATCAACTGGGAATGGTCGGGCTCATTCTCGATCAGTCGGAAGACATTTAATCGTTGTTTTGGCACGTTAAATGGTTACTTAGCCATATATGCTATATGTGTAGTGCAAATTTCCTTGCATGAATGGGCGAAGCTATGTCTGATAAGTAACATTGATTTCATTTCTCATATCTTTAATGGTCTGAAAAGGTATCTTAACAGAACAAGATCCGGAAACAAACAAACCCCCATACTTTTATTAGAAGCATGGGGGGTGGGGGTTCTATAGGAGTGGTGTTAACGGTGGAGATCAACTGGAAACAACGTAATAATGACAACAGATATACGTTCCTACTGGGCGAAAGGATCATCGGCGACGTCTTGCCGTTCGAGGACGAACGCTTCGCAGCAACCGATACGTTCGAACAGATAAGGGAAGGATTGGTGCAGTGGACGCGGAAGTTCACTTATCGAGGCGAATCGCCCGCGGCGTGCAAGCTTTCGATGGATTTCGCTGCCGACTACGAGCCTGAGTATTATATGATTCCCTCCGTCACCTACAACGGGAACGGTTGGGGCAGCGGCCTGGAGCCGAAAGGGCTGATGCGCAATGGGCAGCCTTGGGTATTTGCGTGGCATCGGACGGCAGTGGCCGGCGCAACCTACTCCGAGGGGGACGGAGTTGCCGTGGCCTTGTTCGGTGAGCCTCCCCGGGATATGCAAGGCTTTTCCTGTTCGCTCGTGCCGGCTGGAGGAAGAGTCATTCATCGGCTGATCTGGCCGGAGTCAGAGACGCCCGCGACCTATGATGGCCGCGACCGTTACGCCGAGGCATACGAGGCGGAGAGGACCTTTGTGCCGGGCGAGACGTTTACGGCCCGTGTATTTCTGACGCTTCATGCTTATACAGAGCCGCGCACGTCGTGGAGAATGATGCTCGAAGAGGCCTGGCGGCTGCAACAACGTCCGGTTCGGGCAAGGTATGAACCAGAGCGCATCTGGGAACTGGGCATGGAGTATGCCAAGAATAGCCTATGGGCCGAAGACGGGGATTTTCGGGGATTCTCGCTCGGCAGAAAATGGGACGGAGAGAAGTGGCAACAAGCTCGTAATTACGCAATCGGCTGGTGCGGACAGAACGCCTCGCTGGCCAATTCGATGCTTGCAGATTATTTGAATTCCGGCAATGAGGATTCGCTTCGTAGAGGCCTCGCCGTGCTGGACGGCTGGACAACCGGCGGAAGGCTGCCGAACGGGATGATTCATTGTGAGTACGACTACGTCCTGCAATTCAAGCCGGCAGAACAGGAAGTGCAGGACGCCTGTAACCTCGGAACGGCTGCGTTAAACCTGTTCGAGGCGGAAGAATTGGCCCGGAGATGCGGAGTGGAACGGCCGATCTACCGCGAAACCGCGCTCGGCATTTGTGATTTCGTCTTATCCGTGCAATCGCCGGAAGGCCGGATCGGGAAGTCGTGGAAGAACGACGGGACTCCGGATGATCCGGAGGGCACGGTCGGCTGCTTCCTTGTCCCGCCTCTGGTCAAGGCATACGAGCTTACAGGTAATGAAGCCTACCTTCATGGAGCAGAGCTTGGCTACCGCTATTATATGAGGGAACTGCAGGGCAACGGCTACACGACGGCGGGGGCGCTGGATACCTATTGCGTAGACAAGGAGTCGGCAATTCCTTTGCTCAAAGCGGGTCTTGCGCTGTTCCGAGTTACCGGCAAGAAGACGTATCTCGAATGGGCGGAGCATGCCGCCTGGTATTTGGCAACATGGCAGTGGCATCATACCGTCAGGTATGACGCAGGGACCGGACTGGGAGCAATCGGGTACGATACTTTCGGCGGGACGGCGGTATCCACTCAACACCATCATCTTGATCCGTTTGCGCTCTCTTTTTTCGAGGATTGGCTTGAGCTGGCCGCGCTCACCGGCAACTCGATGTGGCGCGAAAGAGCCCTTGCCGCATGGGCGAATGCGACGATCGGCATATCGGACGGCAGCCTGAAGATCATGGGCAAGCTGCGCCCGGAGGGCAGTCAGGGCGAAGGCTACTTTCACACCCGTTGGAAGGAGCCGTTCGGCGTTGCGGAATGGCTGGTGGCGTGGCCGACCGCCTTCCGCCTTGAAGTGTTGCGCCGGGTGGGCATAGAGGCTGTAGGGGAATTCGAACTAAATCTAACATCTGGCGGCGGAGGCGACGAGAGTAGATGAGCTTGTAAGGGACTTTGACCATAAATACAAAAGATCGTGGAGCAGCGATGGGCGACCTGCTCGGCATCTTTTTTTGAAGATTTGAATCATGCGGCAGACGGCGGGCTGTACGCTGAACTCGTACGAAACCGTTCGTTCGAATTCGATCCCATCGATCACCCGGATTACTATACCGGTATTTCCGGTCAGAGAAGAGAAACCTATTTCTTATGAACCCGCATTTGCCAAGGGGGTGAGTTTCCATTGAGTTAATGAATGAATGATTCGGTTTCAAAAGGCGCTCAATCTTGAAAGGAGGAATCTTTAAATATCGCAATCGGGCTGGGAGTAAAGACGAAGATGTTCACCCATTCAGTCAGTCTTTTCTCTGGATGAGTCATGAGGTAAAGAAGATAGCATCGAAAAATAGAACGATTTTGGAAAAATGAAAAAATGTCTAAGGAGGATCACCATCATGTATTTAGTGAAAAAGAAAACAACCTGGGCGGCGCGCGCCCTGGCCGTCTGTCTGACGGCAGTAATGCTGTTGCAATTGTTCGTCCCTGCGGTGAATAATCGTGTATTCGCGTCTAATGAAGGTATTCAACCTGAACCTGCCAACGGTTATTTGGACAAGCTTGATTTCGGCAATATCGATTCTGAAAGCGCTCACAACTTCAAGGACGCCTTTACGAGCGTAATTACCGGTTTCATGGGCGAAACAGCCCGTGTGTCGAATATTCGCGCAGCTAATGAGGGCGGGGGGGAGTTGACTTTTACAATGAAAGTCGATCCGTATCTCCGCAACTACTTCACTGTGAAATTTTCGGGGGAAGAATCGTCCACCTCCAACGAAATGATTCATATTAACGGGGAGCAGATTGGATATACCACTAATGGGGATTATGAACCTATTAACACGGGCTGGGTGCTTTCGAACCGCTTTTTTTACAAAACGATCATGCTTCCGCTGGAATCAACGGTTGGGAAGGATACGGTCGAGATCACGATTAAATCCCATCCCTGGAACAGTATGACGACTGTTTCAAGGGGCTATTATAGCGCCTATACCCATACACAAGCCTATATTCATGCGGATGGGGAAAAGCAGGGCTATAAATTCAAGCCCGACCAGAATCCGGATAACATGCTGGCGCCGGATCTGACGGATGCGGAGAAGCAGGCTCTGATCGATGGCTACGTGCAAGAACAGGTTAATCTGTTTAACAATTTATCGGCCAAAGTGGATGGAAGCGCTGGCGGCAAGATGGTGATCGCCAAATATACGGAAGAGCTAAAATTTTATGCCGGCGTGTTGAAGTCCGATTGGTCTCCGGCCAAAACGCCGGAAGAGAAAAAGGCGGCGCTTCAGCGTATCTTTAAAACGATCGATAACCATGTGAAAGATTATTACGGCAATACGAGACTAGTGCTGCGCGGCGGACATCAGGGCGACTGGGGCGGTTACTATATGGCTCTTGGCGAAGCGCTGTACATCGTCGAAAATCTGATCAAAGACGATTCCGTTTATGGAGAAGCGGCGTTTAATGAGTTTCTGGATGAACCGTTCGCGACCGGAACAACAGAAGGGGAATTTTCTCTGGCGGGCGTAGACTGGGACGGCGGCGAATTGACTCGGCGCGCAGCCTGGGAACGGGTGATGAAAGCAAACTTCGACTTTGCCCGTGCGCGGCTTTCATACATATATAACCAGGTAGTTTATATGTACGAAGGTGCGTGGAAATCTCACGAGGGGCTGCGCATCATCGGCTCGCCTTTCTTTGAAGGCAAAGAGCGCAGTCACCGAATCCTGCTTGAAACTTTGGGTGTTAAGCCATTCCTGGGCGAAGAGGTGCTGGTCGGTCCCGGCGGCGAAGAATTGGATTTGTACCATTCCCTGTTTAAACATGATGGAAACGCGGTCTTTACGGACGATTTCGTCCACATTGTCGGCAAAGGGCTGGCTAAGAGCAAGCTGGACGCGGAAGGCAACGTTGTTAGAAGACTGCCTTACGGCAAGCATTATACCGGCTTAACCGAGGCTGGACTTACAAGGGAAAACGGTTATGTAGCCAACTACGGCGAGGCCGCCAACTATCTTTTGGTTTATTTCTATAAAACGCTCGGCCACGCCGGCGACGAAGAGGTTAACGACGAAATCCTGAAAGCGGCGCTTACATCCATCCACGCCCGCGGATTTGTCCGTTATCAGTCATTGGATGGCGACGGTAAAAGAATCATGAGAGCGGAACAAGTGACCGATGAGCGAAATCAAAGCTTTTCCGGCTTCATGGCATACGGTGCGAGAACCGGCAGAGGAATGAGCTTGCAGTTCGCATCCCTGGAAATGGCGATGGCCGGGAACGAGCAAAGATACAGCGGTCCGGAGTGGGACAAGTACTGGCAATATGCGGGAGAAGCGGTCGGTTTCGTGCAGCAGCAACTTGCGGATCGCCAGCTATTGCATGTGAAAGACTTCGGATATAGAGGAAGCATGAGCGGAGTAAATTTTCTGCTTAAAGAAACCTATCATTACATCACGGAAGGCCGGGACAATTACGGACGATTTGACGGTAATGCTATGGCTGGGGTTGTTCTTCCGCACACGGATTTCGACGTTTATAAGCCGGAAGAAATTGCCGCGCTCGGAGTCAATCCGGACGACTACGAGCAGTTGGCATGGGCGGATATCGACAATATGTACGTGTCGGTAAGAGACGGCGATTTTAGAATGTTCGGCGCGCTGAATTACCGCAATCGCGGCATGGCAAGCAACGGACGCCTTCATGTGATCAAAGACAATTACGATCATGTCGTCCAGATCGCCACGAATAACCGATTCCGGTATGAAGATTACTACTTGCGGGCACCCCAGATCGACTGGGATTATCATTCCGGGTTTGCGCAAGGTTGGACAGGGGCGCCGCAGGTGCTGGGAGGCGAAGCTGTGCCAGCTTCTTATCAGCCGGGCGTAGGAACGATTAACCGCGACAACTTTGAAATAGACAATCCTTACAACAATTTCCCGGAATTGCAAACGTCCAGGTACGGCAAGTATTTCATGATATTCAACACGACCCGCGACGAGTACGGCAACAAGATGACATTCGAGGTAGAACTGCCGGCCGACTTCTCGGGCAGCGAGGTGCTCGATCTTGTCACGGGGATGAACGTGCCGGTCGTGAACGGCAAAGTGACCGTCCAGCCCAAAACGGCAATGGTGCTGAAATTGACGTCGGATTTCGAACTCGCTCCGAAACCGTTCCATGTTGACTTTGTCCATGCGCTTGCAGGCAACGGTTATGTCGGCATCACCTGGAAAACGACTTCAGGCGGGCAATCCTACACGATTAAACGTTCGGAAGCGGAAGACGGACCCTATGAGATTATCGCTGAAGGAGTAACCGGCAATTACTACAAAGACACAACGGTTCAAAACGGCAATGTGTACTACTATAAAGTTTCGGCCGTCAACGGGAACGGAGCGGGCTGGGATTCCTGGCGCGCGAAAGCGGATTTGACGGCGCCGATATCCGGTAATACCGATGAGGCATGGCGCGACGACCGGATCGGGACCACGGGAGGCAACGCAGTAATCGACGGTTCTTCCGTATCGATCGATGCTGTTAACGGGACAGGTTTCGGTCAAGGAGACGACTCCAATATTTACAAGCGGGATATTAACGATTCGCTGCATTTTGTAAGCCGGGTCGCTTCCGGCAACAGCTCCGTCAGTGCGAAGATCGACAGCGCATCGGGAGAAGCGAGCGGCATTATGATGCGCGACCGGCTCACGAAGGACAAAGCCCGCTACATCTATTTCGGTGCGAACGAGAACGGCGACCTTGTGCTGCAAAACCGCACGAGGGTCTCGTTCGCTCAATTTTCGATTCCAATCGCAAGCCCGCTGAATGCGAATATTCAAGGCTATACCGCAGCAGAGTATCCGTACGTCAAACTGATGCGGGATCATGATTCGCAGACCGTGTACGCATTCGTATCCAAAGATGGGGCGAATTGGACGTATGTGACGAAGATGTCTACCTTGCTGCCTTATGCGTATTATACCGGAGTAACCGCAAGCGATCAGGCGCAATTCAGCGAAGTCACGATAACGGAAACGCCGCAAGGCATTGTCACTCCTTTCACCTCCAGAGTGAAGGATCAGGTAACGCTGCGCTGGAATAAACCGAAGCAAGCTTCCTGGTTCAACATATACCGCACCAATGATGAAGAGGCGAGCTTGACCGATCCGGTATTCAAGGCAGGCACGACCGAGCTGGAAGACGGCTCCCCTTGGGAGGAGGTTCTCTCGGGTACAAGAGCGACGTCATTCCAGGACGTCTTACGGTTTGGCAGTGTGCATTATAAGGTGATGGCCGTTCACGGCGACAGCACCCCGCAACCGTTCTCGACCGCCGCAAGCGCTTATGCGGATTCGATTGCCATTGTGTTAGAGGATGCGGAGAGCTTGCCGGCTTCCGACTATACGAAGGCGAGCTTCTACCTGTTCCATAAGGTATTGGATCGAATCAAAGCGGAGCTGGCAGGCCCGGAATTTGATGAGGCGCAGCTTATTAACGACATTTATGAGGCGAAAAAATTATTGGTTTCGTTCAGGATGAATCTGGCGAAAGTTCAGGTACAGCCTTCTATGGTCAGAGCCTCCGAAAAAGGCTGGGGTAATGATAATATCTCTGAAGAACAAAACGGATGGTTCATATTCGATGGCATAGAGACTAACCTTACCCATACCAGGTCAGCTGTAAGCTGGGTTGATGTAGATTTTGGCGCAGGTAATGAAAAAGTGGTTGACACCTTCCGCTATCTTCCTAGGCAGAGCCATTTAACCCGTGCCAACAATACGATATTCAAAGGCTCTAATGATGGCGTGAATTGGGTAGATCTGCATAAGATTACAGCCGTAACGGAATTCAAATGGTATTCCGCAATCAATCCGGATACGACGCCATACCGTTATATCCGAATCTATGATGATCATTCCGGTTTCGTGAACTTTCAGGAAGTAGAGTTCCTTGAGAGAGGCATTGACAAAACCTTGCTTGCGTACTTGCTGGATGAATCAGCTGCTGCAATTGCTGCTGAGGTTTATACGGCTGAAAGCTTGCAGTCTCTCGAGCAGGCTGTAACTGCAGCAACATCGGTAGAAGGCAACGCCAGTGCAACACAGGAAGAGATCGATGCGGCGGCAGAGGGCTTGGTGACGGCGCTGGAAGGACTGCAGTATATTCCGGGAATGCCGGTGATTGCTTCCATAGGAAATAAAACCGTCATTGCGGAAAGTAAACTTACATTTACCGTTCAAGCGGAGACTGAAACTGCCGGCATCGTTTACGGGACCAGCGGTCTGCCTGAGGGAGCAACCTTCAACGCGGATACTCAGGTCTTCGACTGGACGCCAAGTAAAGAACAAGGCGGCGTATATTCTGTAATCTTTACCGCAACAGCCGGTGAATTGTCTTCTTCCAAAACGGTCAAGATCACGGTCAAAGGGCAGCCGGTTTTCGAATCCGTTGCGACCGTTGAACTGACGGCGGAGAAGTTGTTTACCTATCAGGTGCCTGCAACCGATCCAACGGATGAGCCGCTTGTTTATAGTGCCGAGAATTTACCTGCAGGTGCGGTATTTGACGTACCGAAAGGCGCTTTCACATGGACTCCGGATCAAGCGGATTATGGAAGTCATCCTGTAACTTTTACCGTCAGCAACGGAAGCTTTAGTGTTAGCCAAACCGTGGACTTCAAGGTAATGCTTCATATCCTTCCGGCAGCAGATTACACGAAGGGCAGCTACTACCTGTACTTCAAAGAGGCAGAGCGAATCGAAACGGAGATCGTGAAGCCGGGAGCCGATAAGCTGAAGCTTATAGCTGAGCTTGATCAGGCTGAAGGGTTGCTTGTTCACATTCCTATCTCGCTTTATTCGTTCGAAGGCAATGCGGACAATGCCATCGGATCGACGGGCGGAACCGTTTATGGAACCCCTGAATATCCGGCCGGCAAGATCGGACAGGCTGTCGATCTGAACGGACAACACCATGTGATGCTGCCTGAGACGCATCCGGTTGCCAATTACGACGAGATGACATTTGCAACCTGGGTGTACTGGAAGGGCGGCAACCAGTGGCAGCGCATCTTTGACTTTGGCAACGACACCAATCAGTTTATGTTCCTCACGCCAAGGTCCGGCAACAATACGCTGCGTTTCGCGATCAAGAACGGCGGCGGCGAACAGATGATTCAAACCTCGCAGCTCGCAAGCAACCAGTGGGTGCATGTGGCTGTGACGCTCGGCGGCGGTACGGCGAAGCTGTATGTTAACGGCGTGGAGAAAGCAAAAGCCGGCAATTTTACGATTAAGCCGAGCGATTTCAAACCGAAGAAAAACTACATCGGCAAGAGCCAGTTTAACGATCCGCTGCTGAGCGGCATGATCGACGAGTTCCGCATCTACAACTACGCCATGAGCGCGGAAGATATCCAGGGCGTTTACAACAATACGGCGAAATGGATCGACAACAGCTTGCTTACAGTTCTGCTGGAGGAAGCGGCCGAAGTTGTTGCCGAGTATTACACAACCGAAAGCTATGAAGCTTTCCAAACGGCGCTCGCGAATGCGGAGTCGGTGGCGGACAACGCCGATGCGGCTCAGGAGGAGATCGATACTGCCGCGGCGAGCCTGCTGGAGGCGCTCGAAGAGCTGCAGTGGAAGGATATTACCGCTTCACTGGATCCTGCGGCGCCAAACGGCAAGAACGGTTGGTATACGTCGCCGGTTACGGTGACACTCTCTCCTGCGAAAATCGCGGAGTACAGTCTGGATGGCGGAGACACTTGGACCGCCTACAGCGAGCCTGTGGTCTTGGATCAAGAGGGAAGGCATCAGGTTCAGTACCGACGTTCCGTGGATACGGGAGAAACGAATTCGCTGGAGGTCAAAATCGACCTTTCGGCACCTATGGTTCAAATCATGGGAGAGGCATCGTACACGATCGATCAAACGGTGACCATAACTTGCAGCGCGAACGATGTCGTTTCGAGCGTATATGGTACGCCTTGCGATCAGCCTCTGCTTCAGGTCAAGGCGTATACGCTGGAATCCGGCGAGCATACGGCTACGGTCACAGTGGAGGATATGGCGGGCAATCAGACGACAGCCGACCATACGTTTACGGTGATGGTCACGTTTGACAGCTTGAAGACCGTGACGAACGTATTCCTGCAGGAGACGAATGCCAAAGAATGGAATACCGTCGCCAAATCGCTGAATCAAAAGCTGGACCAGGCGAAAGCTGCGGCCGGCCAAGGAAAAATAGACGCTGCGAAGAGCATGATGGCCGACTATATCAAACAGGTAACGGACCAAACCGGGAAATATTTTACGCAAGAGCAAGCGGATATTCTGATCCGCTGGGCTCAGATCGTGATCTAGCTCAAACGGAATTTCGCGGGTGGCATCTGGCGAAAGCATGATCAGAGGCCCCAATCTCGATTTTGAGGTTAGGGGCCTCTCTTCATTAAACTGTAAGAGCTATGTGGGAGGTTATCAGAAAAACAGGCTATGAATGTTCAAAAAAAAGGAGGCAAATGATATGGACTTATCGCAAATGAGAGCGTTTACCAAGAAGGTTGTTTCCAGTATTCTTTGTTTTACGTTAGCCATGACCTTTACAGGTTTTGGAGGCATCGAAACAGCGAATGCGGCTGTTTCGCCGCTGATTACTTCTTATAAACCGCAGGCAGTAAGCGCCGATGTAAATGCTTCTTATACGGATGCAAACGGGAACACGGTATCGGCGACGATCCATCATCCGGGCATTGCCATGTCGCTGGCCGATCTGGACAATATGCGCGATCATGTAAGAGCAGGGGACGAGCCGTGGAATACGGCGTTCGAGGCGTTTGCGAGCGATCGCAGATCCAGCAAAACTCCGCGTATATTCTATGAAAAAGGAAGAGATGTTTTTGTAAATATCCGCGGCCCCTGGGCTGCAACCATCGATGGGATCTATTACTCCAATCCCAGCGATTATGCGGGAACCCGTGCGAACACGGATTCCGAAACTGCTTTTCATCAAGCCATTATGTGGTACATTACTGGTGATGAAACGTATCGTTCGAATGCGATGTATATCATCAGAGCTTATGCCGGCATCCAGTCTGTCGCTACGCATACGAGCTTCCGTTTCGCGACGATGACTTATTTGCTCGCAGCAGCGGCAGAAATTTTGCGTTATTCCGACACACCGACGGGGAGTCTTAAATGGAATGAAACCGATACTCAGAATTTTATCAATATGATGGACCTTTGCTCGGTTACTTATAACGCTCATTATTTCTTCATGAACCAGCATCAGTTTACCGTAATGGGAACGATTGGTCGAGCAATCTTTAAAAATGACCTGGAGCTTTATGCAGAGGCCGTAGAAGCAGCAACAGTGAATGCATTAGGCGATGATAGGGGAAGAAACGGTTCGATCAAGCAACAGATGCGGTGGATGACGCAAAATGAAATGACAGGGGAACCGCTCGACCCGTCGGATTATCATGTGCAGTTAATCGAAATGGGCCGCGATGTGGGACATTCTTACGCCAATATCGCCGGACTGTCTACATTGGCACAGACCATCTACGCCCAGGGTACGAAGGTTGACCCGGTAGACGGAACAATGTCTACGGCCGCTAATGCTGTGAATCCATTCAATTTCCTGAATGACCGGTTGTTGGAAGGAACAACATATGCTCTGAAGTATCATTTGGGTTATGATGTGCTATGGACACCTGCAGTGGCAAACCAAAGCTATTCCGGTCAAATTTTTGACAAGATCCAAACATGGGGGGACAGAGGCAGAATCGATGCGTTCTACAGTGTTTTATATAACTATTATAAATATATCGAACAACAAGATATGACCCAGGAAAAATACAAATATTTGGCCTATGCGTACGAAACGAGAATGCCGGAAGTTGCAGGAAAGGATTATCCGCTTGCGACTTTGTTGTATACGCCTGATGCGGCTATAGCGGATGGCTTGAGCAACAAGATCGCCTTAGGCGGCATAACAGGACTGGCGGCAACGATGGACGGCTCGGATGCGATCAACTTAAGTTGGACGGCTGTATCGGGAGCGCTCGGTTACAACATTTATAGATCAACAGAAGAAAATGGAACGTATACACAGATTAACAGCAGTCCGATTACATCAGTATCATATAGCGACACAGGATTAACGCCTAATACTATCTACTATTATAAGGTCGGCGTTTCGGGAGGGTCGACGTCGGGCGTTGTATCGGCAACAACAGGAGGAACCGGTATTCCGGCTCTGGATGCAAGCAGTTATACGATAATGGTGAATGATACGCATAATACGGCATTAACGGTCATGTATCCTGATAGGAGCATGCAGGACCTTACAGCTCAAGCGAGTTACTCTTCATCTAACCCGGCCGTGGCAACAGTGAATGCGGCAGGGGTAGTTACGGGGATAAGTGCAGGTACAAGTACAATTACAGCCACATATAACGGACAGACCTACAATGCCACAGTACAAGTAGTAGCGGATACTAACTTAAAAGCCTGGTTTAAATTTGACGAAACAAGCGGGACTACAGCTGCAGACTCCTCAGGATTTGGAAATAACGGGACGGTAATCAATGGTGCAGCTTGGACAGCAGGCAACAGCGGCAACGCCGTGCAGCTTGATGGAACAAACGACTATAGTGCTCTACCTGCTGGTGTTGTCTCTAATGCTGACACTGCCTCTCTAACAGCTTGGGTTAATTTGGATACGGTAAGTAACTGGGCGCGTATTTTTGACTTCGGTTCCGGAACGGCTACTTATATGTACCTTTCTCCGAAAAATGGAGCAAATAGTAAAATCCGCTTTGCGATAAAGAACGATGGTTCGAGTGAACAAATCATTGAAGGGACGTCGGCGCTGGCAGCAGGAGGCTGGCATCACGTAGCCGTCACCTTAAATGGCGCAACGGGCATTCTCTACGTTGACGGTGTTGAAGCGGGGCGCAATAGCGCTATGACCCTTAAGCCTTCCGATCTGGGCGCCACCACGCAAAATTGGATCGGCCGCTCCCAATTCCCCGACCCGTATCTCGACGGACGGGTGGATGATTTCAGAATCTATAACCGTGCCATAACGGCAACTGAAGTGATGAGTGTGATGAATGGGCAAGCATTAGCAACAGTGCCAACCGTACCAACAGGAGTCACGGCTGCGGCAGCAGATTATAGTTCGATCAACCTGAGCTGGTCAGCAGGATCGGGAGCGACGGGGTATCATGTATACAAGGCTAGTTCTTCCGCAGTCAATGCCGTCTATACAAAGGTAAGTACGGATGTTGTTACAGGAACAACCTTTGCGGACATAGGATTAAAGGCTAATACAACCAACTATTACAGAGTAACAGCAGTAAATGCATCGGGAGAATCTGGTGTTTCAGCGACTGCTTCGGCAATAACCCCGATGGGTATTCCGGATGCCAATCTATTAAACTGGTATAAATTTGACCAAACTGACGGCACTGCAGCTGCAGACTCATCTGGCTATGGCAATAACGGGACGGTAATCAATGGTGCAGCTTGGACAGTAGGCAACAGCGGCAACGCAGTGGAGCTTGATGGAACAAACGACTATGTTGCTCTTCCTGCCGGTGTTGTCTCCAGTGCCAGCACTAGCACCGTAGCAGCTTGGGTTAATCTGGATACCGTGAGCAACTGGATGCGTATTTTTGATTTTGGCTCCGGAACGTCTACCTATATGAACCTCATGCCGAAAAATGGATCCAATGGAAAAATCCGCTTTGCGATAAAGAACAACGGTTCGAGTGAACAAATCATTGATGGGACGTCGGCGCTGGCAGCAGGAGGCTGGCATCACGTAGCCGTCACCTTAAATGGCGCAACAGGCATTCTCTACGTTGACGGTGTGGAAGCGGGGCGCAATAGCGCTATGACCCTTAAGCCTTCCGATCTGGGCGCCACCATGCAAAATTGGATCGGCCGCTCCCAATTCGCGGACCCGTATCTCGATGGACGAGTGGACGATTTCAGAATCTATAACCGAGCCATTACGGCAGCTGAAGTGACGAGTGTGATGAATGGGCAAACATTAGCAGTACCGACAGTACCGACAGGTCTGTCAGTTACGGCGGCAAGCGGTGTGCAAATAAGCCTGGGTTGGACGGCTGCTTCCAATGCGACCAGTTATAACATCAAGCGCGCTGCTGCCACCGGTGGCCCATATACAACCATTACCACAGGAATAACTGGTTCCAGCTATTCGGATACAGGCCTGACTGCCGGTTCAACGTATTATTACGTCGTAAGTGCTGTTAATCCTGGTCATGAAAGTGCTAATTCTACGGAAGTCAGCGTAGTATTGCCTATAGCGCAGCTTAAATTTGACGAGATAAGCGGAACAACCGCAACCGATGCCACAGGCAGCGGTTGGAACGGTACTCTTGTGGGCGGCACATTATGGGCTGCCGGTAGAAGCAGCAACGCAGTAGATCTTGACGGGACAAACGACTATGTCGCCCTTCCTGCCGGTGTTGTCTCTAGTTCTAACACTGCCACTCTTACAGCATGGGTTAATTTGGATGCCGTGAGTAACTGGATGCGTATTTTTGATTTCGGTTCCGGAACTACTACCAATATGTTCCTCACGCCGAAAAATGGAGCAAATGGGAAAATCCGCTTTGGGATAAAGAAAAATGGTTCGAGTGAACAAATCATTGACGGGACGTCGGCGCTGGCAGCAGGAGGTTGGCATCATGTAGCCGTCACATTAAATGGCCCAACAGGCATCCTCTACGTTGACGGTGTTGAAGCAGGGCGCAATAGCGCTATGACCCTTAAGCCTTCCGATATGGGTGCCACCACGCAAAATTGGATCGGCCGCTCCCAATACGCCGATCCATATCTCAATGGACGAGTGGATGACTTCCGTGTATATAACAAAGCGCTGACTGCCGGTGAGATTGCTGTTCTTGCTCAATAAATATAGAGCAGTACAGGCTTCCTGCAGTCTTAGTGGCTAATGATAAGCTGTATCTTAAATAGCATGGCAACAGAAAATAATAGAATAATAAGTTTTGGAGGTATGAGTGTGCACGATCATAATCAAGCATTCACAATCGGAGATCAATTTTATCTGCATGACAAACCGTTCAAAATTATATCAGGCGCCATTCATTACTATCGCGTCGTGCCCGAATATTGGCAGGATCGACTGGAGAAGCTGAAAGCTCTTGGCTGCAACACGGTGGAAACCTACGTTCCGTGGAATATGCACGAGCCGAGGGAAGGCGAATATTATTTTGCAGGAATGTATGACATTCGCGCCTTTATTCAAACGGCCGGCAAGCTTGGGCTGTATGTCATTCTGCGACCGTCCCCGTACATTTGCGCCGAATGGGAATTTGGCGGACTGCCGTTCTGGCTGCTGCGGGACGGGGACATGAAGCTGCGCTTCAGCTACCAGCCTTATCTGGATAAGATTGACCGCTATTATGAACGGCTGTTCGCTGAGTTCAGGGATATGCAAATTGCCGACGGCGGCCCGATTATTCTGATGCAAGTGGAGAACGAATATGGCGGGTATGCCAACGACAAGGCGTATCTGCACGCGCTGGCCGAGCTGATGACGAAGCATGGCGCTAATGTGCCGTTGGTTACTTCGGACGGCCCCTGGCACGATTTGCTGGACAATGGATCCATTCAGGAGACCGCTTTGCCGACGATCAATTGCGGCTCCAATATTAAGGAACAGTTTGCCCGTCTTAAGCGCTTCCATGGACAAGACCGGCCTCTCATGGTGATGGAATTCTGGATCGGCTGGTTCGATGCCTGGGGAGACGGGAAGCACCACACGAGGGATGCGGACAGCGCAGCGCAGGAATTGGCCGATATTCTGGAAGAAGGCAGCGTCAATATTTACATGTTCCATGGAGGGACCAACTTCGGCTTTACAAGCGGAGCTAACTACTACGAAAAGCTGGCGCCGGACACGACCTCTTACGATTACGATGCGCTGCTGACCGAGAGCGGTGATATTACGCCCAAATATCAGGCGTTTCAGCAAGTGATCGCCCGTTATACCGAGCTGCCGGAGGTGCAGTTGTCCACCGATATTCGAAAAAAAGCATACGGCGAGGTGGAGGTTAAAGAGAAGGTATCCCTGTTCTCTGTGGAGAATCGGCTGGCGCAGCCGGTCGAGTCGCCGTATCCGCTTACGATGGAAGCTCTGAATCAGCCATTCGGTTATGTGCTGTACAAGTCGAATTTGGGCAAAAACAGGCTCATCGAGGACTTCCGGCTCATTCAATGCACGGATCGCGCGCATGTTTACGTGAACGGTAATCATCTGTTTACGAAAGACGATCTGGAGATGGAGGGCAAAGAGACCTTTGAACTGACGGAGCCGGAAAATGAGCTTTCGATTCTGGTAGAAAATATGGGAAGGGTCAATTATTCGGTCAAAATGAACAGCCAGCACAAAGGGATAAAGGGCGGCGTAATCGTGAATGGCGCTTTCCAAAGCGGCTGGAGCCAATATAGCCTTTCCCTCGATAATTTGGACAAGCTGGACTTTTCCAAGCCTTTCCGCTCCGGAATGCCCGCCTTTTACCGATTTGAACTGGAGATTGAGGAGACCGGCGACACCTTTCTCGATTTTACGGGATGGGGCAAGGGAGTGGCGTTCGTGAACGGCTTTAATCTAGGGCGCTTCTGGGAGATCGGCCCGCAGACGAGATTGTACGTGCCTGCTCCTCTGCTCAAGCAGGGGATGAACGAAGTCATTTTGTTTGAAACGGAAGGGAAGGCGGGAGAGTCGATCGCTTTTATGGATACATCCGGGTTGGGTAATTAACGGCTCGGCCGGTTTCTCCGTATATATAGCGGCGATCAAGGAAGTATTCAGAAAAGACGGTAGCAAAGCATTAAATACCGGCGGAAACAACGAGGTATGGAGCTTTGGGGACGAGGCTTACGATATATTGGTTAAATATCTTGAATTGCGCGAAACCTTAAGGGATTATACCCGTGAGTTGATGAAAGAAGCCCATGAGAAAGGCGCGCCGGTGATGAGGCCGCTCTTCTATGAATTCCAGAATGACGATAAGGTTTGGGATATCAAGGATGAATATATGTATGGTCCGGATCTATTGGTGGCTCCTATCCTTTATGAAGGCGCTGCATCAAGAGAGGTATATTTGCCTGAAGGTTCAAAATGGACGGATGCGCGTACAGGAAGTGTCTTCGAAGGTGGACAAACCATTCTTGTTGAAGCTCCTCTAAGCACGATTCCGGTATTTTTAGGGACGGGAAACAAGCGTATCTCATCGGAAAAATGTAATATTCTATCTCCATGCATTATATCAATTAGCTTCGTTACATCAATATAATCTCCTTAATCCCAATGTAATAAGTAAGAGTCAAGAGCTGGATCTTCTGATAAATGAAATGATTCATGTAAAGCTGGAATGTCGTAGCGCATCAGAGTTATCGGAAAAGTGAGTTTCAGTCACCGGCTTCAATTTGCTATAGCAAGCGGGAATTTCCGTGCGCCCCCTGCACTTTAGTGCAGGGGGCGGTTTTGTGCTTATCCATGGCTGAAAAACAAGATATTGTTTTAATGCTCATTCTTATCCCTCCATAGTCGATGAGTAAATAGAAGTCTAAATCATGCTACTTTTTGTCCTGAAATTCAAGGTTTAGTGTTATAACATCATATATAATCCGTATTGGAAAAGAAATTAAAGCAATCGGGAGTGTGAGTAGAATTGTCAGCACAGCGAAAATGGGGGTTAGTATGAAGGCCGATTACAAGACAATAAATTCGGCTTTGATAAAAGTAAGCGGTTACATGTTCGGTGGCGCTACTTTCATTGATACTCTATAACGTGACAACGAATGTATGCGCTGGAGGCGGCTGTTTCGTTCGCAGCAAGCAGCCCTGCGGCTACTGGACAGATCCGTATCGCGCAGCCAGACAGCGATCCTTCTTTGTCATTCGATGAGGACACAAAAAAATATAGAGGGAGTTGTTGTTGAGATGTCAAATCAACCGGGCGGAGGGAGCAATATGGGAGCGAAACCGAATGGTCAAGCTTATACATCAGCTGCGATGAAGCAGTTTCAGTTTAAAGAAAAATATAAATTATTCCTCATGGCTTTTCCTTTTCTGGTACTCGTCTTTTTGTTCTCTTATTTGCCGCTTTACGGCTGGATTTATGCTTTTTTCGACTACAGGCCCGGCATTCCGCTGTCCCAGACCGAGTTTGTTGGCCTGCAATGGTTTACATCGTTGGTGTCAAATCCGTACCAGATGGAGGAAGTTCTCAGGGTCTTGCGAAACACGTTCGCGATCAGTGCGCTTGGCATTCTGACTTCGGTTCTTCCGGTTATCTTCGCGATATTCTTGATGGAAATAAAGAACAGTTCATTTAAGAAAATCGTGCAGACGCTCACTACTTTGCCGAACTTTATCAGTTGGGTGCTGGTGTACTCCTTCGCCTTCATGTTGTTTTCTGTTGACAATGGCTTTCTGAACAACTTGCTCATGAGCATGGGCCTGATCGAACAGCCGCTGAATATTCTCGCATCGGACAACCACACCTGGCTCTCTATGACTTTGTGGGGCGTATGGAAAGGACTCGGCTGGGGAGCGATTTTGTACATTGCCGCGATTACCGGGATAGATCCGGAATTGTATGAGGCGGCGAGAGTGGACGGAGCAAACCGATTCAAGTTGATGTGGCACGTGACGGTTCCCGGGATTATTCCGACATTCTTCGTTCTGCTCATACTGGGAATCGCGAATTTTATCAATAATGGATTTGAGCAATATTTTGTGTTCTCGAACGCGATGAACATGAATCATATCGAGGTGCTTGATCTTTACGTGTACAACGTCGGGGTGGTGAACAACAACTTCGGGTTTGCGACAGCGGTCAGTATTCTGAAATCGATTGTCAGCTTGATCTTGCTGTTTGCAGCCAACAGACTGTCTAAGCTGGTTCGCGGCGAAGGCGTCATCTGAGTCATCCGAGGAAGGAGAAACAACATGGGTAAAAATAACAGGATTACAATTTTTGATGTGATTAACTATTCGCTGTTTGCCTTATTTACTTTGGCTTGTTTATTTCCGTTTTATTATTTGTTCATCAATACAATCAGTAATAACGACTTGAGCAGTAGAGGACTTGTTATGTTCTTACCTCAAGAGATTCATTTCAACAACTATATACAAGTGTTCAAGATTCCCGGGCTGGGCAATGCCACACTTGTATCCTTTGGACGCACTTTGATCGGCACGGTGCTGACCGTGGCCGCTTCGGGTTTTCTTGGTTACTTGTTTTCGAAACCTACAATGTGGGGGCGCAAGTTCTGGTACCGATTCCTCATCACCACGATGTACTTTAATGCGGGTATTATTCCCTGGTTCCTGATCATGCTTAAGCTTGGCCTCGTCAACAATTTCCTGGCCTATGTTGTGCCTGGGATCGTCTCGCCGTTCTTTATTATTCTTGTCAAAACGTTTGTCGAGTCGACGCCTATTTCCCTGCAGGAATCGGCGCAACTCGAGGGAGCCGGCAATTTGACGATATTCTGGAAGATCGTTATGCCTTTGATCACTCCAATTCTGGCCACGATCGCCATCTTCTCGGCCATCGGGCAGTGGAACTCGTTCCAGGACACGTTGTTTCTAGTCACGGATTCGAACCTGTTTACTCTGCAATTTATCTTGTATCGCTATTTTAACGGAGCGACATCGTTGGCAACTCTGATGCAGTCCGGGGCTACCGATACAAGTTTGGCCAATATGCAGACGGCCACTTCGATTCGGACGACGGTTTCGATGGTTGTCGTCATCCCAATATTGCTCGTCTATCCGTTCTTCCAACGTTTCTTTGTCAAAGGAATCATGATCGGGGCTGTAAAGGGTTGAATATGGAGAACTATGAAGGAGGTGAGGCAGCTCGTTGTAAGCATGAAAATTTACTAAATGGGAGTCAGCATTCTCGGCAATGAAAGAGAAGGTTTTTGCAGGTACATGACAAGGAGGTTAACAAACACATGACAAAAAGAAACAAATGGACAGCGGTTGCTGTCTGGATGATGGCCATGCTTGTATTCTTATCCGCGTGCAGCAACTCAGGAAGCAATGCGGTCAACAACGCGGTGACAGAAGTAAGCACTGACCCTTCGAAGCAACCGGAAATCACGCTGAATGTATTCTCGAACCTGGCCAACTATGCCGGTGAGCAACCGGGTTGGTTCGGGAAGATAATCAAGGATAAATTTAACATCAAATTAAACATTATTTCCGGCGGGCAGCAAAAAGCTTCTACGATGATGGCCTCCGGTGATTTGGGCGACATCGTGGTCGCAATCGATATCGTAGATGCTTCCAAAGCCGGCTTGCTGCTGGATTGGAACAAGGACGGCCTGCTTGACAAATACGGCCAGGATATTAAGAAATATGCCGGTCAGTCGCTCGATGCCCTCAGCAAGCAGTATGGCGGCGGCACGGCGATTTACGCTATCGGCCATAACGTCGGCAGCGGCAGCGGCCCGAGCGAGAGCGCCAATATGACGTTTGGCCCGTGGCTTCGTTGGGACTTATATCAACAACTGGGAAGCCCGGAAATCAAGACGCTGGAAGACTACCTTTCCATTATGAAACAAATGCAGGAGCTTAGTCCGAAGAGTGACTCCGGCAAGCCTGTGTATGGGTTTTCGTTATGGTCGGATTGGGACGGCACCGCTTCAATGAACGCCGCATCCATAGCCGCATTATTCGGCTATAATGTAGGGGACGGATTCAACATCGCCGACTTAATCGTGACGAAAGCCGGTGAAGCGAAGTGGCAAGGCTTGATCGACGAAGACAGCCCCTACATGAGGGGGTTGAAATTTTTCTTTGAAGCAAATAAGATGGGGCTGCTCGATCCAGATTCTTTGACGCAGAAGTTTCCCGACGTGGCCAATAAGTATAGTGATGGACAAATTCTATTCGCGCAATTCCCTTGGCTTACCGATGGCTACAACACCGAGGAGCGCGTAAACGCAGGCAAAGGCTTCGCGTTCGTGCCATTCGCCGAAGAGCAAATGTCTTCTGTAGGATTCTCGCCTTATGGCGGCAATTGGTATTGGTCTATTGGCTCGAAGACAAAATATCCGGAGCGCGTGATGCAGTTCATGAACTGGATGTTCTCGCCGGAGGGCGTTCAGGTGAGCCGAACAGGTCCGAAGGGCTTGATGTGGGATATCCAGGATGGCAAGCCGACTCTGACCGAATTTGGATACAAAGCGATCACCAACTCTGTCAATATGCCTGACGAATATGGCGGCGGGCTGTTCAAGGACGGAGGAAACCAAATCAACAACAGTACGCTTAATTTGTCCACGATCAATCCGGAAACAGGGGAACCGTACGATCACACGATGTGGACCTCTTATTTAGAGAACAATCCGAATCCGGTCACGAAGAGCTGGCGGGACGCTATGGGTGAACTGACGGTGAAAGACTATGTTGTCAATAACAACAAAGTAGCCGTGCAGCCTCCATACTTTAGCGAGCAAGCTCGAATGGAGGAACCGTCCGACATTAAGCAGAAGAAATCCGAAGTGGGCAAAGTCATCAAGGAATATTCCTGGAAGATGATGTACGCGAAGGACGATAATCAGTTTGCCAGCTTGAAAGAGGATATGGTATCGAAAGCCAAAGGCCTGGGCTACGATGAAGTGGTTAAGTGGCAAGTCGAGAACTACGAAAAAACGGTTGGTGCGGCGTTGAAAAAGTAATCAACAAGGAATGAACTGAGTGAACATCTAAATTCCGTGAGCGAAATAAGCTCGCGGAATTTTTTTTTCAGCTAAGCCCAGCTTCAACAGTGTAGATACACAAATCGCCTGAAATACAAATGGCTAAATCAAACTATTCGATGACCTGAAAATCAAGGTTCAATCTTATGTCGTGTTTTATAATCCGAATAGAAGGACTTCGGTATCGCATCAAACTTTAGATTGATTAGGAGTGTAACATGATGACGTGTAGCATGGAGACGTATAGCAATCCGGTAATTCCAGGCTTTTATCCCGACCCGAGCATGTGTCGTGTCGAAGATGATTATTATTTGGTGACAAGCTCGGGAACTGCGGGAGTTGCTATTATCCATACCTTCAGCGGCGAACTGCCAGAACAACTCGAAATACGGCTGCAGCCGTCCTGATGAGTCGCAGTTAACTCGAAATCGTGAACAGGGAACGGAAAGCAATCGTATCTCGTCGGAAAAATGTTCTTTCGGGTTTCAAGGAGAAGCAGGATTGATGCCTGCTTCTCTTTTTTTGAGGCTTTGATTTTATAAGGCCAATTCCCGAAAAGCTGTGGCAAGAGGGGGCGGGTTGGAGCGCTTAAGGAGGGAATCTGCCACTGAGCTGCTTACTTTTTGCAGCTTCTCCTTACTTCCCCGTTACAGTGTACTTCACCTCGTCGGTGATCGTACCGCCGCCGGAATCCATCCAGGTCTTGACGTAATCGTCGAAGGCTTCCACCGGAAGCTCGCCCATGACAATCTTCAGGAAGGTATCGTTTTCCAATCGCTCTAATTCACTCCAGTAGTTGGGCATGGAATCTGTCGTGTCGTAGAATACGCCCCGGACTTTAACCATAGGGGTAGTGACCAGCACCTTCACGCCGGTTTGGAAGGCCAAGGCTGCCATACTGTTGAGGTCGTTGCTCTTGGAGTGAGCCTTCTCCTGAACGATACTTTCATAGACGAGCCTCGACTCTACATCGAGTGAAGCTGGATCCTTCTTTCCCTGGAAGACACTCTCGACATCCACGTATCGCTTCTCGATGGCATCGGTGAAGTCCAAGAGGTGATCAATCGGGAAGTAATTACGCAACTGAGCCCCGCCATGGAGGAGCTCGTCCTCCAGTTTTTTTACTTTTTCTTTATTGGGATCCTGCTTCCGATTCAGCCGGGTTTCGATGTTCAGAACCTTGACGACGGCTTCAGGATGCGGGTATCCCTTGCGCACGACGAGATAGCTGTTCATGACAGGAGCGATGTGGGTTACGAATTTGCCATCCTCATTCAGGGGAACCGGATAGGCCTTCCAATCCGCGCTCGGATCGATGCTGTTGAAATCTCCCAAAGGCCAATAAGGCGCCCACCATGGTCCGAAAAACAGTCCGGACTTGTTCGAAACGATCGGTTCATGGATATTCTTGTTGAGGGCGAATTGGTTATCGATGAGCCCCCGCTTATACCAATCCGCCAGCTTGGAAAGTGCCTTTTTGTTCTCCGGCATGATGGAACCATAGAGGATCCGTCCTGTGGAGTCCTTGATCCAATTCTTCGGGAAAGCCCCGAACGCGTGGAAGATGGAGTCAAAGCCGCACACCGCAGGATGCTTGCCGTAGACGATATTCCGATAGCCGCACAGTCCTATCGTATTGTCCTTCCCGTCTCCGTCAGGGTCCATGTTGATGAAAGCCTGGGCGATCTGCTCCACATCGGTCAAGGTCCGGGGAGGCGGAAGGTGCAACTTGTCAAGCCAATCCTGGCGTACCCAGAGCAAGGAATGAGAATCGGATTCAAAGGTCGCATTGGGCAGCGCATAGAGCTTGCCGCCGATGCTGGCAGCCTGCAGGGCGGTATTGTTCTTCGAAGCATAGATGTCCTTAACCAGCTTGGAAGCGTAGGTTTCATAGACGGCGCCTAGGTCCTGGATCATGTCCATCTCCGCCAACTTGCGAAGCTGGCTCCGGTTCACGATCATGGCGTCCGGCAGATCCTTGCTGGCAATGGCCAGCTCGACCATTTGATTATTGGAGTCCGCCCCCTCCGCTTCCCAAGAGGGAACTACCTTGACGTTGGACAGCTCTTCGATATACCGGACAACCGGGTTATTGAGGATGGCCGGGAGCGGCATGCCAACCCGCAGGGTGACCGGTTCAACCATTCTGCTGAAGTCAAGCTCCCCCACCGCAGCGTCAATGGAGGGCTCCCGAGAAGTCCCGGCGTGGTCTGAACATGCGTTTATGAACAGGGTAAGCAAGCAGGTAAGAATGAACCAACGCCTTTTCACTTGAACTCTCCTCCCGACAACTTATTCAGAACGGTTTCCCGTCCATCCGAAACTCAGTGGGGTACTTGCCGATCAGATCCCTGAACAGCTTGCTGAAGTACTTGTCATCCTCGAAGCCGACGGACATGGCGATCTCATAGACCGGGGTATCGCTCTCCAACAGATAAGCCTTGGCCCGTTCCATCCGCATCATGCGCAGCACTTCCTTGAAAGGCTGTCCTGCGAAACGGGAGAAGCATTGGCTGAAGTAGCTGCGGCTCATGTTCACATGATCGGCTACATTGGCCTGGTTCATCTTGTCGTATGCATGGAGTCTCATATAGATCATGGCCCGGATCAGGCACAGGATGACTTCTTTGGACAGGGCCAGATCCAGCATCCGTCGCTTCGCAAGATCCGCGATCCGTCTAAGCCAGACCGTCCAATCAGGCCAATTCCGGCACGAGCGGGAGGCTTCGAGCAGATGCTCCGCTTCCGTCTGGCTGAATAAGCTGCCTTTCCAATCTCTGCACAGGGCTTCGCCGAACGCCAGCAGCCGGTCCGCTCCGGGACGGCGTTCCTCCACCTCGCCGATCAGGCGGTTCCAATCCTCCGTGCCGAAGGCCCACCGCAGGTCCTGATGCCGGTTCAGCCACTCCTCCTCCGGAGCCGAGTCATTCCCGGAGCGGGAGGGGGAAGAGTGGATCAACTTCCCGTAGGCCAATTGGTCCAACGTTCCGGATCGGCTGTGATAGAACAGGGCGTTCTCCAGATGCAGCCGCACCGTCTCCTTGACCTCTTCCAGGGGAACATTCTGGAGATCCGTAATCAGCGTAATCTCCCACCGTTCTCTTATCGCACGGGTCAGCTCCCTAACCAATCCGTCCGATGGTATGGGATGGACCAGCGGCACCATGCCACCCTCCTCCCACTCGATGAACGGATTGTTCCGTACGGGAGACAGAGCGAACAACTCACTCTTCTCTGATTCCGGCAGCAGGGGACGGAAGACGAGGGCGGAGGAGGCCGGCATGAGCCTTTCGGCGGAACCGTTCGAAGAGCTCGCCCGCATGGCTTCCTCCCAGCGGTACCGTTCGATGATCCGGGCGATGGTGTCGTCCGCATTTTCCATTTCCAATAGCGTCTTCACGATGTAATCGATCACACCGAGCCGCAGAGCTTCTTGAATATAATCGAATTCATGATGACAGGTCAGTACGACTGTGCGAACATGGGGGAATTGCAGCCGGGTCTGCTGGATCAACTCCAGGCCGGACATTCCGGGCATGGTGATATCCGTGAACAGCAGGTCGACCGGCTGTTCACGGATTAGCTTCAATGCGGAGGGTCCGTCTGCTGCTTCCCCAACGATGGCAATGCCTAAGGCCGACCAGTTGATCATGGAGATTAACCCTTTGCGGACCAGCTTCTCGTCATCCACTATAACGGCTTTAATCATCGAACTCCTCCATCCTTTTCATGGGTATTACAATGGTAATGATCGTTCCGACATTCTGTTCGCTCTCTATGCTTAGCTTCATATGATCTCCATAATACCGCTTTAGCATCCGATGCACATAGGACAGCCCGATGCCGAGCCCCCGCTTCCTACCTGCTTCATCATCCGTAAGGAGCCGTTCCGCCGTCTCCTGATCCATCCCCGTTCCGTTGTCTTCCACCCGGAGCATCACCCAACTATCGTCTTTGATCCGGATCGTGACGGCGACCTTTCCGCCGTGATCACCGGCCCCATGATAGATGGCGTTCTCCACCAACGGCTGCAGGAGGAACCGGGGAACCGCCACATGAAGGGCTTCGTCATCCGAATCCAGCGAGTAATGAAATTCATAATCATACCGTATGCGTTGCAGGTCCATATAGTTGCGCAACGCGTCGATCTCGTCGGCCACGGTAACGATCAGGCTTTTTTTTCCCAGGTTGTAGTGCAGGACCTTAATCAAGAGAGTGACCAGCTTGTCGATGTCCTGCTGGCCATTCATCCGGGCCAGCCATTGGACCGTATTCAAGGTATTGTGAAGGAAGTGGGGGTTGATCTGGCTGAGCAGCTTTTCCACCTCGAACCGACCCTTCTCCTTCTCGTTGGTTTCCACCGTGTGAATCATTCGGTTGATCTGATCCTTCATCTCCTGGAAGTTCTCCAGGACGAAGTTGAACTCCTGGACATTCGTGTACGAGACCTGACTGGAGCGGTTCTCGACCATGCGGACGATCTCCACATTGACCTTATGCAGAGGCCGGTAGATGTGTCTCCAGATGAGCCAGGCCAGCAGCACAGCGAAGATCAGGGTGGACAGAGCCACAAGGATCATGGTCCTAAACCAAGCCACAATCTCGCTGTTAAAGGTGGAATTATGGACAACTCCAATGAGCTGCCAGCCTTGGCTGCTGGCGTAGCGGAACAAATGGCGGGACGAGAGGAACCGGTAGTCACCGATCTTATTTTGACTGATGGCCTCTCTTATATTCTGAGGCAGCTCCGGGTCCTCAACATAGGCTGTCTTATTGTTCCCGTTGACAAGGACATGCGATACCTTCATGCCGTAAGATTGCTTGTTCAAAATATTATCTATAAGACTGTAATGGGTCTCCATATAGATGAACAAGGGACGGTTGCCTGGAACGCTGACGGCGCGCATAGCCGATAGGACCAAGCTGCCCCTGCTGCCGTATTGGTATTGGGTCGGATGGAGGCCGAAATAATCCGCCCCGTTGTAATGGATGAATTCCGGCAGGGTACTGCTGCTGAAGGTCTTGCCGATGTTCGGATTGGCGAAGAGAACCGACTCGGCGTTCCCGGGCTCCCCAAGCTCCAGGTAGGCGGTCAAGCCCAGATAAGGGTTGGTGAAGGCGGCCAGATTCATCCTCTCCTTAATGGAGTCCATAATCTGGATTTTGTTAAAAACCTGGCTGTCCCGCAATGACAGATAGTCCGACACCTCGTTCGCGATCTGACCGTCCAGCGCAAACTGCTTGGTTGCTAAATCCAGGTTGATGACAGCGCTTTCTAGGTTGACGGCCTCCTGCATCAGGGTGGCGCTGATTCCGCTTTTGATCTTGTTCGATAGAATCGAGTATATGGATGAGTAGGTAAGGACACCGACCAGAACGAGCGGAAGCAGGCAGCCGAGCATCAGGTAGATGACAAGGGTCCGCCGCAGGGATCGTGCCGCTATGCGACCTTGATTGACGGGATGTCCGGGCATCTTAAGCATCTACTCTCTTTCGGGAATTATAGGAGAACAGTTCATTGTAAGCGTCTTAAATTATAACATTAGATGGAGTGTGTGTTCAATGACAAGAGTTTCCTACGCCAGCTTTACTCGGTTTTTTTTGATTCCGAATGGGTAGAAAACGGTTGCTCAAGGTAAGAACTTTGTTCGATAACCTCAATCCAAAGCTCTAAATGTCGAAACAGCCCTCACACCTAGCTAGATTGCTTATTCCGCTATTCTAAAGAAGAGTAACGATAGGCTAATTATTAGAATTCCCTAACGGGAGGCTGGGTTCAGGGGAGGGTGACATTTTGAAGGTCGTTTATTTGGAATGGTTTACGAAGGACGAGACTTTCCCATTCTTTATCCAATACGGCGGGCACGACGAGGACACAGACTTTCACAAGCATAACGGCTTCTCCGAGATGGTGATTGTGTTAGAGGGGACTGCTACGCATATCGTCAATACCGAAAGCTCCTTAATTAAGAAGGGTGATGTATTTGTCTTGAACGAAGGGACCTATCATGCATACAAGAATCCTAATAATTTTAAGATTTGCAATATTATGTACTATTCCGATATACTGCTTTCAGCCGGTCCGGATTTGCGGACTTCAAGTGAATATCGCAATTTACACACCTATAGCAGCAAGCTAAGTTTATCAATTCCCAGCTTTGAATATGTCTCCTCGCTGACCTCTGCCATGATCGATGAACATAAGAGTAGGCTTAATGGGTATCAGACAATGCTGATTTCTCAGTTTTTGGCGCTTGCGGTCTATTTGTCCAGACAGTATGACAGTACGGAGAAGTGCATGACGAGAAATCAGATGCATCTGGCGAATGTGATCTCCTATATCGGAAATCATTATAGCGAGCCGCTTACTATGGAGAAGATCGCAGCCAAAACTGACATTTCGGTCAGGCACTTGAACAGGATCTTCCAAGCCTATTATCAAACGACGCCGATTTCTTATCTGCAGACCATCCGATTGGAGCGCGCATGTACGCTATTAAAACAGACTAACCTATCCATTACGGAGATATCCGGCGAATGCGGCTTTAACGACAGCAATTATTTCACCCGTCAGTTTACCCGTGCTTATGGGCAATCACCCAAGGCTTACAGATTGAGCCGGCAATCTTATCAACACGAAAGAAACGGACAAAGGGTGGTACTGTAGCAGTAAATACGATATAGAATTGTGCACTTATAGATTTTCCGCCGCTCAATCTCGTTTTGGCGGTTTTTTTTGCGCCGAATTTGACATTACACGATTCCAAGTATTTCTGATTCAGAATGAATCTGAATAATCTGGAAAGTTAGGAGGTCTCTTATGTGCTATTTCAATGACTAGAAAATCAAGGTTCCTTGGTGTGCCTTGCTATATTATTGGAAATATTTCGTATGGCAGAAAGGTTGATTAACGTGGAATACAGCAAACAAATACAATCGCCGATGCGTTTATGGTACAGACAGCCGGCGGTTGAATGGACCGAAGCTCTGCCTCTGGGCAACGGACGGTTGGGAGCGATGGTATTCGGTCGGCCGGACGAAGAGCTGTTCATTAAATGAAGATACGCTATGGTCGTTCCAGCCGCGAGATACGGTGAATTATGGCGCGGCAGCTTATCTCGCTAATGCGAGACAGGCTATTGCGAACGGAGCGTACATGCAGGCACAGGAAATAATCGAGCGGTACATGCACGGACCCAGAACGGAGGCGTACCAGCCGCTTTGCGATTTAAAGCTTAAGCTCGGCGACGGCTCAAGCTCCGTCGAATTTTATGAACGTCAGCTCGATCTGGACACGGCTGTAAGCAGCGTTACTTACATGCGGGGTGGCGTCCGTTATACGCAGGAGTCATTCGTCTCCGCCGCCGATCAGGTATTGGCGATACGATTGAGCGCAGATCGTCCGGGGAGCATCGATGTGACGGCGTCCCTTGTAACTCCTCATTCGGCGGCTGTCAGCCTGGAAGCCGATAGAGGCATTCTGACGATGAAAGGAAACGGTCCCACGCATCCGGATTCGGAATCGGCCTCCGATGCGTTCGAAACGCTAATTTACGAAGAACATAAAGGAGTGCGCTTTGAGGTACAGCTCCTGGCTATCATCGAGGGGGGGATGAAGGAAAGCGGTAATCATGCCGAGCTGAGAGCGGCCAATGCCGACGCCGTAACGTTCCTGCTTGCGGCTGCAACGAGCTTTAACGGCTTCGATAAAAATCCGGAGACCGAGGGCAAAGACCCGGCCGATCAGGTTCGAATCGCTCTCGCTGCGGCCGCCGGATTCTCCTACGAAGAATTGAAAAGCCGTCATCTCAAGGATTATGTCAAGCTGTACAACAGGATGAAGCTTGATCTGGGCGAATCCGTTGCCGATCGGCTTCCGACGGACGAACGGCTTATTCGCGTGCAACAAGGCGATAGCGACCCGGGATTGTCGGCTCTGTACTTCCAATATGGCCGGTATCTGCTTATCGCTTGTTCCCGGCCAGGTACGCAAGCGGCGAATTTGCAAGGGATATGGAACAAAGACATAGACCCGCCATGGAGAAGCAATTATACCGTTAACATCAATACGGAAATGAATTACTGGCTGGCGGAAACGTGCAATCTGGAGGAATGCCACGAGCCGCTGTTTGATCTGCTTGAAGGTCTCAGCGTCAGCGGCCGAAAAACCGCGGAAGTTCATTACGGCTGCCGCGGGTGGACTGCCCATCACAATGTGGATTTGTGGAGAATGTCGACACCTGCTGCAGGCTCCGCAAGCTGGGCGTTCTGGCCGATGGGCGGCGCATGGCTCTGCAGGCATTTGTGGGAGCGGTACTTGTTCGAAGGAGATGAGGAATTTCTTGCAGCCAAGGCGTATCCCATCATGCGGGAGGCTGCTTTGTTCTGCCTGGATTGGTTGATCGAAGACAGCGAGGGCCATCTAGTTACGTCGCCGTCTACGTCGCCGGAAAATTTGTTTCTTGATGCCGAAGGCAGGACGTGTGCGGTCAGCATGGGGACTACAATGGACACCGCCATTATCCGTGAGCTGTTCACGAGTTGCATAGAAGCGAGCGCGCTGCTGAATGCCGATGCCGAGCTGCGCCGCGAATGGGAAGCTGCGCTCGCCCGTCTGCTGCCTTATCGCATCGGTCGGCATGGCCAGTTGCTGGAATGGTTCCGCGAGTTCGAGGAGCACGAACCGGGGCACCGCCATATCTCGCATTTGTACGGATTTTATCCTGGAGAGCAGATCGATCTGCATCGCGATCCGGAGCTGGCGGCAGCCGTACGCACTTCCCTCGAACGTCGTCTGCAGTACGGCGGCGGACATACCGGATGGAGCTGCGCCTGGATCATTAACGTTTGGGCTCGGCTCTCGGATGTGGAGAACGCGTATCGGTATTTGCAAACGTTATTCGCCAAGTCGTCCTACCCGAATTTGTTCGATGCGCATCCTCCGTTCCAGATCGACGGCAATTTCGGCGGCGCCGCCGGTATCGCGGAGATGCTGCTGCAGAGTCATGGCGGAGAAATCCGTCTGCTTCCGGCACTTCCGGCAGCATGGCCGACCGGCTTTGTCAGCGGCTTGCGGGCGCGAGGCGGTTTCGAGGTCGATATTGCCTGGAAAGACGGTCATGTTGCCGAAGCCGAACTGAGAGCGGCGCGGAATGCTCTGTGCAGCATGCGCGTTTCGAGCGCCATTCGCGTAACGCGGGCAGACGGCTCTGTGCTGGCTCAAAGCGATAATGCGTCGGTGGTGAAGTTTCAGGCGGTCGCAGGGGAGACGTATTCTATTAGGGCTGTGCGATAAAGAACGAAGAATGAACAAACTCAGTAGGAGGAAGAAATGATGACCAAGGATATTAGAAAAGGGGACTTGGGGAACGGCACCTATCGGAATCCGGTGTTAGCCGGAGACTATGCCGATCCTTCCGTATTGCGAGTAGGCAACGACTATTACATGACGCATTCCAGCTTTACATTCACCCCGGGGCTCTTGATCTGGCATTCGAAGGATTTGGTCAACTGGCGTCCGGTTGGCAAGGCGCTGGATCGCTATATCGGGGATGTCTGGGCGCCGGATTTCATTGTATATGAGGGCACGTATTATATCTATGTGCCTGTGGACGGAAAAATCGTGGCGCTAACTGCGCCGGCACCCGAAGGACCATGGAGCGAGTCTGTCCAGTTAGGCTTGGAAGCGATTGATCCGGGGCACGTGGTCGACCAAGAAGGCAACCGGTATTTGCATACCGGCGGCGGTTATATGACCAAGCTTTCCAAAGACGGTCTTTCGATTGAAGGGGAAACCGTTCATGTCTATGACGGATGGCAGTTTCCGGATGAATGGGTGGTGGAAGGGAAGTTTCTTGAGTCGCCCAAGTTATTCTATCGCAACGGTTATTACTATCTGACGTCCGCGCAAGGCGGAACATCTGGTCCTCCGACGAGCCATATGGTTATATCCGCGCGTTCCAAAAACCCGTGGGGACCGTTCGAGAACTCCCCATACAATCCGATCATTCGCACCCAAAGCCGCGATGAGCGCTGGTATTCGAAAGGACATGGCACCTTGGTCGATACGCCGAACGGAGAATGGTGGATCCTGTACCATGCTTACGAAAAAAATAATTATCCATTAGGCAGGCAAACGTTGCTGGAGCCGATTGAATGGACGGCAGACGGTTGGTTCCGAGTACCGGAGGACATTTCCACAGATCAACCGATTGCCAAGCCGGAAGGTGCGGCTGTCGAGCATGGCTTGCCGCATTCCGATTCCTTCACATCGGATCGGCTTGGGCTGCAATGGAGCTTCTTTAAGCAGCATGACAAGGAACGATACGCGTTTACAGGAGATGCAATTGTTCTCCAGGCTTCAGAGGGTGTGTCGCCGCTCGTCTTTATGCCGGAAGATCACAATTACGAGGTTACCGTGGAGGTAGCCATTGAAGCGGGCAGCCAGGGAAGACTCCTTCTCTTCTATAATCAAATGTATTATAGCGGCATGGGGATTTCTGAAGAGGGGATCTATGGCATACTTCGCGGATGGCCTGCGCCGTGCATTCCATTCAACGGAAAAAGTGTTCATATGCGATTGCGCAATTTAGAGCATGAGGTAATCTATTTCTATAGTCATGACGGCAGCACATGGCGGAAACTTCCGCATTCGTTCGAAGCATCTGGCTTCCATCACAATGCGCTGGGAGGCTTCCTAGCCTTGCGAATCGGATTGGACACATGCGGGGAAGGGAAGGTTATGTTCAAAAACTTTCAATACCGGAGTCTTTAAAAGGTTGTTCAAAAAGCCGCCATTTGATCACGTTTTTTGAACACGTACTTTAAGGGCTCTAACGTTCAATTAATTTCTTGATGGGGGCAATATGAGTACGATTGAATTATGGTCTGGAGCATCCAAAGAAAGCATTGGCGATGAGAACCAGGGATGTCCGAGTTTGAGTGTATACCCAGTGCATGGAAAAGACCTTTGCCCTGCAGTCATCGTATGTCCGGGCGGGAGATATCTCAGACGCGCCGCGCACGAAGGCGAGCCGGTTGCCAAGTGGTTAAACGGGCTCGGCATATCCGCTTTCGTCCTGAATTACCGGGTATCGCCGTATCAACATCCGATTCCGCTTCAGGATGCGCAGCGGGCTGTACGGACCGTAAGACATTATGCAAAGGATTGGAACATCGATCCGGAGCGAGTCGGCATTTTGGGCTTATCCGCAGGCGGTCACTTGGCATCCGCAACGGGCACTTTGTATGACACTGGAGATAACCAGTCATCCGATCCGATAGAAAGACAGAGCAGCCGTCCGAATTTGCTAATCTTGTGTTATCCGGTCATCACATTCGGAGCGTATGGTCATCAACCGTCCATGCACCATCTGCTTGGCGATTTTCCGGATGAATCGCTTATTGCTTTATTGTCCACTGAAAAGCAAGTGACAGAAGACACCCCGCCAACGTTTCTTTGGCATGCGGCGGATGACGAGAACGTTCCGGTTGAAAATAGTTTGCTTTTTGCTGGAGCTCTTAGCCGCCATCAGGTGCCTTTTGATTTGCATGTATTTGAAAGCGGCGGACATGGACTAGGTTTAGCCGATGGTCATCCTGAAGTGAAGGCTTGGCCGGAACTCTGTGAGGCATGGCTAAGAAAACGAAATTTTCTATGGCGATAAGCTTCACTTAATGGCATAAAGTTTCAACAATAGACAGGGGGGAAAGTATCCATGTGGTGGAGTTCTTATGCTTCGGCGACGGTTCAATCTACGGCCAAAAATTTTATTATGAAAAGCGATTCCGCTTTTACCCATACGTACAGAGCTTATATCAAGACAACGGAATGCGGGGAATTAAAGCTGAGATTCTGGTGCAGCAATCTGGTGGATTCTACATGGGCAGACGGCTCTGAATCGAGCGCCAATCTGATTGGAGGCTCGTGGAAAATCGAGTCCGCTTACATTGCTGATGGCGGGAGGCTGCCTGATGGAAGCGTTGTAGAGGGTACGCAAATTCCGGTAACGTTCGATTCGACGATCGCCAGGTTGGTTATGCCGGGAGAGAAGTTTTGGAGCGATGCCGCCCGGATCATGATCCCGGAGGAGCATTATTTGGTATTTTCGTGGACGATTACGACATTGGCTGCTGGCGTAAGCTTTCCCTACAATACGGAAAGCCCATTGGTGTCCGCCTACGATGCGCCCGGGCATGCAGCCGTCCAAATCAGAGCCGACGGTTTCCAAAAATCCGTAAATTGTCTGTTTCTGCCGGATTTCATCGGCTGCGAGCGTGAGGGAGCAAAGCGTATTGCGTTCTTGGGCGATTCCATTACCCAAGGCGTGCGAACGCGTCCGGACCTGGGTTGCCCGCATTGCGGAGGGGCTTGGCCCGGAATACAGGGTATGGAATCTCGGATCGGGGTGGGCGCGAGCTTACGATGCCGCAAGCGACAAGGCTTGGCTGAGCAAAGCCAAGCAAAGCGATGAGGTTGTCATAGCATTGGGGGTCAACGATATAAGTACGACCGGACGAAGCGCCCCTCAGCTGCTGGAGGATCTGCAAACCATTGTGTCCATCCTTAAAGACAGCCGTATCGATATGTCGGTCATCCTTTGCACCGTGCCCCCATACAGTCTGACCGACGCGCAGGAGCTTGTCTGGAGGGATGTGAATCAGGCTATACGAAGTCATGTTATTGCCGGAGTTGATCGAATATTCGATATTGCGGAAGTACTCTCGCAAGCGGCTCCTCGCGATAACCTGATTATGCCTGAATATATGTCGAGCGAGTTCGATGCGCATCCGAATGGTAGAGCAGGATCCGCTGTTGCCTCGGCTTTCTTGGCATGGTATTGAATGGGAGCTGCCTATCGCATGAAACAAGCCGTAAGGAGACATGTTCTCCTTACGGCTTATATGTCTCTTTTGTACTAGATGATGTCCTAAAAATCAAGGTTAATAGTCAAACGATGACTTATAATCAATCAGAAAGCAGAAGTGTATACGCTTTCAAATAAAAATTAATAAAGGAGACTAGTTGATGAAAACAAGTAAAAAGTCGAGTGGATTCACCCAATCAATCGTTTCATTATTTGTGTCCGTTTTACTTCTGCTGATGTGCGCGATTCCCGTCGCAGCTAATGACAGCGCACCTGTAGGAGCAGTAATATCCGAATCGCCGGCTCCGGCTCCGGCCCCTGTTCCAACCGGCACCATCCAGGACTATGTAGACGCTATGCAGCCCGGATATAACCTGGGCAATACATTTGATGCATTTGGGGGGGACTGGGTGCAAGAAGTCCAGGATACCGTAACCCAGGATTTCATTAATGAAATTGCCAGACAGGGCTTCAAAAGTATCCGCATTCCGACTACATGGGAATGGGGCGGTCATACGGGCGCCGCACCGGATTACACGGTTGATCCGGCCTGGATGAACCGGATTCAGCAAGTTGTGGACTGGTCGCTTGATGCGGGTCTGTATGTCATGATCAACCTTCACCACGACAACATTAGGTGGATCAACCAGATGCCGACGAATCATGACGCCGTCTTGGCCCAATATAATGCGCTCTGGACGCAAATTGCCGACCGGTTCAAGAATCATTCCAACAAACTGATGTTTGAAAGCGTCAACGAACCGCAATTTGTCAACGTTGATAATGCGAAGCAGAACGAGTTGCTTGATGAGCTCAATACCTCCTTCTTCCATATTGTAAGAGCATCGGGGGGTGCCAATGACGTTCGTCCGCTTGTATTGCCGACGTTAGTTACGAATGGCGGTCAACTGGATATGGATTATCTTGCAAGCACGATGGCGAAGCTGAACGACAAGAATTTAATCGCCACCATACATTTTTACGGCTTCTGGCCGTTCGGTATAAACATTGCCGGCTACTCGACGTTTGAGCATAATGGAGACACAGCTAAGGATATCGATGGATTGGCCGCGAGAGCGTATAATACGTTCATAGCGAAAGGAGTTCCCGTTGTTATAGGCGAATTCGGAGTGTTCGGCTGGGATAGCTGGGGTGCCGGGGACGATGTGCCCGAGAAAGGCGAGGCGAACAAGTTCTTCGAGTATTCTACCTATGTTTTCAAACAGAATAAAATGACCCATATGCTGTGGGACAACACCTCCCGTTTTGACCGTTCCACGTATAAGTGGAATGACCAGGATACTTACAATTACATCATGGCGGGCTTGGAAGGCCGTTCCTCCACCGCCGAATCCGATCTGATCTTCATCAAGAAGGGTGCTCCGGCCCAGGACACCGTCATGCATTTGAACTTGAACGGCAACAATCTGACCGGCATCACCGCTGGAAATGAAAGCTTGACCGCAGGAAGCGATTATGTGGTGAATGGCAATGACCTGGTCTTGAAAGCAGGATTCATTGCAAAGTTGATCCAATCGGCTCAATTGGGCGAGGTCGCCGTATTGAAGGCCCATTTCAACAAAGGTGTAGATTGGACCTTCCATGTCATGTATAACGACACACCGGTTCAACAAAACGCAGAAGGCTCCAACACGAATTTTGCAATTCCAACTGCCTTCAACGGCGACCGTCTTGCCACGATGGAGGCCGTGTACACGAAAGGGGGCAACGCCGGGCCGGCTAACTGGACTTCGTACAAAGCGATTGCCGAGTCATACAAGCTTTCTTATGCAACGAATGAAATCCTTCTCACAGAGAACTTCTTCAAAGAAGTAACAAGCGGTGACGAAGTTGTTCTGACGTTCTATTTCCGAAGCGGCGCGGTACTTGAATATAAGGTTACGAAAAACGGCACGAGCGTTACCGGCAAAGCGCCTAGCGCTCCGTCCGTCTCGATCACCTCGTATGAGGAAGGTCAGGCGATCAACTCGAACAGTCCGCAGCTTGACTGGACTTTCCTTGACGCTTATTATGGGGATACCCAAGCTGCCTATCAGGTTCAAGCCTCCAGCGACGGTTGGAAGACGGTCGGTATGGACAGCGGTGAGCTGGCGGGCACATCCAATTCCTATAAATTGAGCGGATTGGCAGACGGAAATTGGTCGATCAAGGTACGTGCGAAGAACAATCATGGTACCTGGTCGGAGTGGGCGTACAGAAGCTTGATCATTGATACGGTTGCTCCAACCCTGAACGTTGTTCTGGATAAGGAAACCTTGTTGCCAGCTAACAACAAACTGGTTAGTGTAAAAGCTACAGTTAAAGCTGAAGATGGGCTGTCGCAGGTGGAATCCGTTGTTCTGCTGTTTATTACGCCAAACACAGCCGTCGACAGCTACGAATCCATGGTTCAACAGGCCGAATTCGGCACATTCGATACCGAGTTTATGCTGCTGGCTAAAAAAGCCAAGGGTACGGAACCTCTTGTTTATACGATTAACTATAGAGCCGAAGATCGTGCAGGGAATGTTACGGTTACATCTGTCACCGTTACGGTCTCCCATGGCTAGTCAGGAAATAAATAATAAGCTCTTCCAGCAGTTTGAGGAACTTGATTTGAATAAACTGCTACTCTTATTACATGACATGAAATTGAAAGAACCTCGCAGCAAGATATCGAGGTTCTTTCTTTATCTGGAACGCATCCCGCGAACAAAAAAATGGCTCGGCGAATATCTTCATTTATTGCAAACCTATGAGACTTGCTCGGACGAACTTTCATTATCAAAGTTGGGATAAGCTTAGGGTTCACTTTATTTGCTTTCCAATATTTGCGCGCTCTGTATTTTGTTCGGAAGCTTCCTTTAGTATTAGCAACAATAGGGTTGAACGATGTCTATATCCTGCTATTTTCCGGCCTAAAAATCAAGGTTTATAATCAAGCTGTTTAATATAATCAATCGGAAAGCGCTTTCAAAAACTCAGGATTTAAAAAAGGAGACTACCAAGATGAACACAAGGAACAACGGCCGCTATACCTTCAGCGGCAAGGCTTACAACGGTTCCTCCATCGACTGGGAAACCAACGAGCAAGCCTTGAATTACAACTCGCCTTCACCGGGAATGGCACTTGGAATGGTGCCTACACTAGCGTGACCGTGCCGGTCAATATCCCTGCAGGAGCGGCAATGGCATTCAGTTCAACAATGTTCCTGCTGCAACCAGCCTTACTGTGAGATATGCTGCCACTAATGGAGCAAGCAGCCGCAGCTTATACGAATCAAACCGGCGATACCAATATTTCGGTTATGAAGTTTGACGTTCAATTGTGGGAAGACGACTTCGGTGCAGATTGGCATCCATCGGAGGCAACCCATACCAAAGCTGCAGACAAGCTGATTGCCAATATAAAAGAGGTGATGGAATGGTAGGTGCGGCAAGAATTACACAAGGTAAGTACATCAGCATACTTATGATCATGGTCTTGGTAATCGGAAATTTTTACACAGATGTCCGCATCCATGCAGAACCGATCGAGGGAAGCCTGCAGCAGTACGTTGAAGACATGCAGCCGGGCTGGAATCTAGGCAATACGTTTGATGCGGCCGGAGAAGAAACGTCGTGGGGCAACCCTGTTGTGACAGAAGAGTTCATTCAAGCGCTCAGGGATCAAGGCTACCGCAGCATACGGATTCCAATTACATGGAATCACCGGTTAGGCAGCGATCCGGAATATATCATTCAAGAAGCTTTTGCTGACCGAATTCGGGAGGTTGTCGATTGGTCGCTGGACGCGGGACTTTACGTCATGATTAACATTCACCATGATTCGCACTGGTTGCTGAACATGGAGAACGAGCGCGAGACGGTGATGGAGAAGTACAAGGCCGTGTGGCGCCAGATTACGCTCCTTTTTAAAGATTATCCGAGCAAGCTCATGTTTGAGAGCATTAATGAGCCGCGCTTCTCGGACGATTGGAACAAGGATGAGCCGGTCTATTTCGAGATGTTGGACGAGTTAAACACTGCCTTTCACCAAATCGTGCGGAGCAGCGGCGGGTTTAATGCAACACGTCCGCTTGTACTCCCGACAGTAACGGCAAGCCCGTCAGAAGCTCGCATGCGGGAGCTTTACAAGACCATTGAAAGGCTGGATGATCCGAATCTGATCGCTACGATTCATTATTACGGCTATTATCCATTCAGTGTAAATCTTGGAGGTGTTACCACATTCGACGAAACCGCGAGAGAGGACATTGTCCAAGCCTTTGACCGAGCTTATGACACCTTTGTCGCGCGGGGAATTCCTGTCATTATCGGCGAGTTCGGTCTTCTGGGCTTCGACAAGAAAATAGAGACGATCCAGCATGGCGAAATCCTGAAGTTTTTGGAATTCTTCACCTATTATGCTCGCGAGAAGCGAATGACGCATATGCTTTGGGACAACGGCCAGCACTTTGACCGTCGCTCGTATACATGGAACAATCCCGCGTTCTATGAAGTCATGATGGCAAGCTTGAACGGCCGGTCATCGAATGCGGCTTCCGACTCGATCTATCTGCTACCTGGCGAAGAGGCGGAGGATGTGCTGGTAAAGCTGAATTTAAACGGAAACACCTTGACCGGAATAAAAGTTGATGATCGTCTGCTTGCGGCCGGCGATGACTACATGATCAGCGGAGACCAGCTGACGCTTAAGGCGGATTTTCTCCGCGGCCATGTTCCGGAGGCCCTCGGCGAGAGCGTGACGCTAACATGCACCTTCTCGGCCGGCGCCGACTGGAAGCTTCACGTTATCCGCTACGATCATCCAACTGTCCAAAAAGCAATAGGGACGAGATCCATGTTCATCATTCCAGTTAACTATAACGGGGACAAACTAGCAACGATGGAGGCCGTCTACAAAGGAGGGGGCAATGCCGGTCCCGCCAGTTGGACGTCCTTTAAGGAATACGGCCATTCTTTCGAGCCCGATTACAAATTGAATTTGGCGGATCTGACCAGCGAATTCTTTAACGAAGTGAATGATGGAGAGGTGATGCTGAAGCTGCATTTTTGGAGCGGCGCTGTGCTCGACTACAGGTTGTCGGTGAGCGGAAGCAAGGTGACCGGTACTGTACCGGCGGATGAGGCCGATGCCCAGGAGCAAACGGAGGGGGCTGACGATTCAGCTCAGGCCGGGGAGGAGACGTCAGTTTCGGATGGTGAAACGGCGACGCAGGACAAGCCGAATAGGCAGATTTATTGGGCAGCGGGCATTGCATTGCTTTTTATTGCAGGCGGCATATTTTACAAGAAGTTTAGAAAAGGCTAGAGTAGGGGGCTATTCCATACGGTCGAGTGCAAGAACAGATTTGCCTGGATCTATCGAGACTCTCCCCCGCACGGCACCAGATACCGTGAAGAGCTAATTTATCATGGATAACAAAAAGGTACCGGGCCGCTTCCTTGCGAAGCCCCGGTACCTTTTTCGTCTTCACCCGGACTTATTGCTAATCATTTCTCACAGCGAAAAAGCAGTATTTATATGAAGATTTCCCTGAGTAAGTCAATCATGGATCTCGTAGTAAATTAGATTGGAAATCCTAATTTAACGATGACTAAATCATACTATACCATGTCCAATAAATAGTTCGAAGATGACCTTTTGACCGCCGAATCCCAAAGATTTGACCATAGGGGCGGTCAGTAGCCGCTTGGTTTTTTCGTCGATGTGATCCTTCAATTCTTCGAATATGGCTTTATATCTAGCGCGATCTTTTTCGGAGAAATCGTTTAGTTTCCTCGTAAATACTCAGGGAGCTATAATTGAGGTAGAATAAAAAATCCCCTCGGCGAATGCCGAGAGGAATAAGGCAGTTATATGAATCGGAACCAAGACAATCGAATGTCGGCGTCCATCTTCAAACAGATTGACTGCCGGGCGCCCGGCAATGCAGCCGAGCAGGTCAGCGTATGCCACGATTGCGTGCCCCCGGTGGATGGGATGGCGCAAATGCCGATGAGTTCGCCATCCGGCCCCCCGGTTCGGATCTCCAAGGCTCCCCCCTCGGTAGAGGAGGCCCGCACTTCGAAGCAAGAGGCGCCGCGTGCTCCGAACTCTGCATCGTCGAAACGGATCCAGGCTCCGCTCCGCACGGCGGCGGCGCTGCTGCCGCCTTCCTTGCACTCGTCGATGATGATGCCGGCATATCCGTCATAGTTGACCGCGGCCGCGGGCAGACGCAAATTGCGGGGAGGAACGGTTTCGCCGTCCACGGTGAGGTTCGCGTACAGCTTAATGTCCCCGGAAGAGCGGCCGATCATGACCGTACTGGTTCCTGATTCAACGCACCAGCGATCGCGGGTAACGTCCCAGAATGCAAGATCGGAAGCCTTGAGCGTGAAGCACACCGTTTCGCTGCGGCCGGGAGCAAGATGGATCCGGCGGAAGCCGAGCAATTGCTTGAGAGGCCGCTTGATGCGGGATTCGTTCGCCCGGACGTACAACTGAACGACTTCGTCGCTCGCGATGTTCCCGGCATTCCGTACGGTTACGCTAATGGCAGTCTCGCTGTCCATCCCGATCTTGTTCCCATCGATGCACAATTCTTCATAGACGAACTCGGAGTACGTCAATCCATGACCGAACGGATACAGGGCTTCGCCCCGGAAATATTGATAAGTTCGCTCGCCCGCGATAATATCGTAGTCCATGTAATCTGGAAGCTGATCGGTGGAGCGGTACCAGGTCATATTCAGCCGGCCAGCGGGCGCGTAATCGCCAAACAGGACGTCCGCCAACGCGCTCCCGAGCTCCGGACCTGCGTGCGAGGTGTACAGGATCGCGGAAACGAGATTCTCGATTCCCCCAAGGGCGAATGGGTAACTGCCGACAATGACGACGATCGTCCTTGGGTTCACTGCGGCTACTTCGCGGATGAGGCGCTGCTGCGCTTCCGGCAGCGTGATGTCTGGCCTGTCAGTCGTTTCTTTGCCGTTGATGAGCGGATGATTCCCGACGAACACGACCGCTGCGCCCGTCCCGCGGGCCGCCTTGATCGCTTCCTGCAAGCCGTCCGTCACTTTGAGCGCGTCTAAGGAGACTGATGCGACCTCCATCGCGCCTGATGATGCTTTGGCCGCGGATTCTGCGTTCTCTTCCGGAGAGCCAAGCGTCGAACGCGCCTCTGCCAGCTTCGGATCGACGGCGAGAAGACCATTCGCTCCGAGGCCGACGGCGGCCCCGTTCCAAGTCGAGAGGTTCAGTCTGCCGTTTCCGGCTACGTCGAGAAGAAACGTTTCCTTAGTGAACCAGCCGAAAATCTCCTCCGAATCCGCTGACAAATTCCGATCGTCCGTCGTCACGTATTTACCCGTGCTTTCGGATACCAACGTGTTTGCCCGCCAGCCCCAGTCCGTCATCTCGAACACATCAGCGTCCGATATTCGCGTCAAGTCGGCTGCGAGTTTGCCGTCTTGACGCACCCTCACGAACTTGTCGGCCGCAGACAGCTTCACCCGGTCGTTGCCGCTCGCATACAAAGTTTGACCCCGGCCCTCCATCTTCTTGATGATTGCTTCAATCGGAGTTACGGCGTAAGGCAGCGACCCGCTGTACGAGTCGCGATAGACGATTCCGGCCAACGGCCCGACGATAGCTACGCTTTTCAAATCGCCTGCGTTGAGCGGTAATGCCGCGCCTTCGTTCTTGAGCAGAACGATCCCTTTGAGCGCCGCTTCTTTCGCCGCTTCCTTATGCTCGGGCGCAAGGATGACTGATTCGTCGATCCCGGAGTATGGATTGCGTTCGTCCGGGTCGAATTCGCCGAGCCGCATCCGGACGCGGAACGTATTGCGAAGCGCGATATCGATATCGTTCTCGGTCAGCAGTCCTTCCGCCAGGGCGTCCCGCAGCGCTTGCTTCGACAATGGGTGGTCGTCCGTGATGCTGTCGATGCCGTTCAGCACGGAGGAAGCGACGGCTTCCTTGTACGAAACGTAATATTTGTGATCGTTAACGGTGCCGAGCACGTCGCCCGCATCGCTGACAACGAAGCCGTCCATGCCCCATTCCCGCTTGACCACGTCGACCACCTGCGGATTGATGTTAGCGGGAACTCCGTTGACGGAGTTGTAAGCCGTCATCATGGACTGGGCTCCGCCTTCTTTGAACGGAATTTCAAACGCCTTCAAGTAATATTCCCTCATGTTTCGCGGATCGATGCTCACGGAGCATGTCCCTCGGTCGATTTCGTTATTATTTCCAAGAAAATGCTTCAGGCTGGCGACTGCTCGCAAATAGAAGGGGTGATCCCCCTGAATGCCTTGGACAAGCGCCGCGGCGAGCTTGCCCGTCAGATGAGGATCTTCTCCGTAGGCCTCCTCGTTCCGGCCCCAACGCGGATCCCGTTCCATATCGACCGTCGGCGCCCACAACGTCAAGCCGTTCAAGGCCGGATTGCGGTGGTAAAAGCCCCGCGCCTCTACCCCGATGACTTCACCGACGCGTCTCATGAGCTCAGTATCCCACGTGCAGGCTAGTCCGGTCGGCTGCGGGAACATCGTCGCTTTGCCGAGCCACGCGATGCCGTGCGAGGCTTCCGTACCGTGTTTGTATTTTTTGACTCCAAGACGTTCGATTTCATCCTGAAACTGGCACATCAAGTTGATTTTCTCTTCCAGCGTGAAGCGGGAGACAAGATCGTTCACCCTTGTTTCGAGCGGGAGATCGGGATTTCGAAACGGATATTCGCAAAGTTCGGGCATATTATCGTATCCTCCAATCAGCGTCCATACACATTTGATGATCTTTTGAATTTTAGCATTTCTAAATCGATACCCTTATAATTCGACCAAAGATCAATTCGTTCCGAAGTTTAAAGCGGTATGAACTTATTTGAAATTGTATAACACAGATAAACAGTAATCCTTAATTATCGGGTCATGGAATAGCATAATTTAGCCAACACCAATCCAGTTATTCCCGGTTTTTATCCTGATCCAAGCATCTGCCGGGTCGGGGATGATTATTATGTGGTGACCAGCTCTTTTGAATATTTCCCTGGTGTTCCCATGTTTCACAGCAAGGATCTTGTTAACTGGCACGATGTATGCCGCAGGCAAAAAGGGGCAGAGTTTTTAATTGGTTCGATTATATGCCGGCGGCGACTTAGCCTAAGCGGCAGTTTGTTAGAGCGGACATGCGAAGGACGCAGCCCACTTGCATGGGAGCGTCTTTTGTTTTTCCAGGATCAAGCAGAGAGGAGGTTTCTCATTGCATAAGGTCGTTCTGGTACCCAATAAAGACCTTCAAGAATTGCTGGTGAAGGTCGATTGGAAGCGCCACGGCTTTGAAGTGATTGGCCAAGCCCGCAATGGCCGGGACGCTTTGCGTTTGCCCGCCGGTCGGCAACATAAGCGTATTGCTTGAAGTGATTAAGCAGAAATTGGCGAGACATTTCGAAGAACGCAAAGAGGGGCTGGTCTTCCGTATAGATTCGAAAATAGGAATCGTGATGCGAGGAGGTAGAGATCAGTTTGATGCGAAGCATTTAAATTGTGAATTTGAGGAAGCGCTCGCAGCCGTAAATACGTCATTTATTGCATTTGCGGGGGGAGCGGTAAAGGCTGTTGCGGATATTGGGAAATCTTATTTCGAAGCCACAGAGTTGATGAAAAAAGAGTTTTTTCCGGGGCGAGAAAAGAGCGTGATTGACAATACCTTTACGATTGTGCCGCAGGAGGCGCCAGATACGGGTACATTATCCAATAAGTTCTGTCAAGCTTTCGATACCGGAAACCGGTCGTTAATGTGTCGCATGCTTGAGGAAGGATTGCTGTCGATCGCGCATTTCGACGGAGCGGAGCAAGCTGTTAAAACGTTGACCGCGCAATGGATCTCGCTTACGCTAACCAAACTGTCGAAAAGGAATGAAATTGCGCAGCTTGCCGTACAAGACGTTTTTCCGATCATTAGCGACATTTATGAGCAGCCTGACTATCGGACATTGCAGCAGATGCTCGAAGACAGACTGACACAACTCCTTGATCGTTTGGAATTAGACGACGACGAATCGGTTGTCAAGCAAGTCACTCTGCTGGCTGAGGTTAATCTCTCAACCCGCTGAACGGTTTCGGTACTAAGCGATAGCAGAAAACGCCGCCATGCATACCCGCTGTGATTCAGATACCGATAAACAGTATCTTTACAGGGAAGCGATTCACTTTTGTTGCTTTCCAGCACTCTAATTTATGATGACTCCATGTTCGAGTGTAACCGGAGTAAATCAGTCGAGATGTTGGCACGCTTCAAGGATCATGCAACAGGCAGCTTCTATGGTTGCGTGTGTGCCCGGCTTTTCGCGCGCATCATTTAGCAACGACAGGTTAATTGGGCAGGCCATGTCGGCAGGGGCGCAGGCGGGTCAAGGAGCAGCTTCCACGGTCTTCGGTTCCAAGCCGCCCTTAATGATGAGCGCCCCGAGCGCGGTACGGACGGGTACCGCTTTTTGACCTTTTAGGCGCTATTTATTCACCTGCCCAATTATTTCATTTGATCGATGATATAATCGGCTGTACGAATGGCTAAAGCTGTGGTTGTTAGCGTTGGATTCGCAGGTCCCGTAAGACGCACGACGCTATTGTCAGCCACAAAAAGACCGGGTACACCGTGGATTTGACCGTACAAGTTGGTTGCAGAAGTATCCGGATCGATTCCGATCTGGCAGGTTCCGGATTCATGATTGACATTCCCCGGAGAAAGCAGGAAGGGTTCCACATCAAATTCCAACCCCATCACGGCCACTGCATTTCGCATAAATCGGAACATCTCTTCTATCATGACCCGGTCCTGATTACTGTAAGAAAATTCAACTTGCAATTTGGGCATGCCGAAATCATCCCGTTTTGCCGGGTTAAGGTACACATGGTTTTCATAACGCGCTTCCATCGTACCGGGACCGAAAAACCGGAATTTCAGTTCATCCAAAAACGGTTTATTTCTGAAGGCATACCAATAATAATCTTCAGGATCAATGCCTATACCCGTAATCAACAATCTTTGATTATCGGGATTTGGTATCATGAGGCTGATAATTCCCGATACTTCGCCAAATTGATCCCGCCTTCCTTTGGCGACAGCGGTTAATTTGGGATGTGTAACCAAATAATGTCCGATGGCCTTCCCGGGAATGCCGGAACTAAGAAGAAGGCGCGGCGTTTCCCATGTGCCTGCTGATAGCACCACCGTCTTGGCCCTAATCGTGTATGTCTCCTTGGAGGAGGTCATTACCTTCACGCCTGAGGCCCTTCCATTGTCGGTCATCACTTGGACCGCCCGGGCATTTACAGCCAAATCAAAGGGCCTGAGATTCATGGCGTAGGCCAATAAATTGATGGAACTGTAAAAGACAGCTGAGTGAAACTGACCGTACTGGGAAACTTGAAGATCAATGGCAGAGGGCAAAGCCTGGGCATCCGGAAATCCATTTGATCGAAGGCGATTGAGAATAACTTCCTGAATATCCGAACCCTCTGCATACTTGGTGGTCACATTCATCATTTGTTCAGCGATCAGATAGTAAGGAGTTATCTCCTTATAAGGAATCGGCCAGGAGAGGAATTGGGCTGGTGTTAATCGAGGCGACATCAAATACCATTGAAGCGTTCTTCCTCCAAGAGCCCTTAAGATTTTGGCATCCGGAAATTCCGGTCCGAATTCCAAATATTCCATAATCCGGGGATTTTCAAAATAGCGGACAAACCGCTCTTGATTAAAGGTCGGAAGATTTCGGGCATGCGACGGCAATAACAGCGGACCCGATTCGATCATGCCGATTTTTTTGTCTGTTCCCTTCCATTGCTCGCATAGCCGCCATAGAACGGCTGCGCCACCAGCCCCGCTTCCGACGATCAGCACATCATAATCGGTATCCGCCATCATCTCAATGGGTGTAATGTTAATCCACTGTTTAGATTCCGGGTATGCACTCACCGGAGGAAGTTGTTCAGGATTCAAACCCAGTTCCCAAAAAACCGCATTCATGACAAGTTTACGGAAAACGGGATTTCTGAAATCATCGGGATGACCCATTGTCGTCGTGAATGTGCGTCCTCCGGCATAGTTTCTGAAGGTCCAAGCCACTGGATTTACTACGGGCGGTACCTCACCCGGTTCGGGATTTACCGGATTTCCCAACAACAATATTTCCGACGACTCGGGTAGGGGATAAGGCAATATATAATATAACCAAGATGGACTTGAAAAATTTAGCGGCATTCCGCTCATGATTGGATGCGTATACGCCTCTGGGTTCATAGTGACATCCGTGCTCGAGGTGTGTCCATAATGGCCTTTATATGGAGCGCCCAGCACGTCAATTCCGAATTTGGTGTTCCATGGCTCAAGCGGATGCCCTTCTGGATAACGAAATGCGTGTGTGCTGGTGCGAAATCCGATTACCGGCTTGCCTTTCTCGATATAATTGCGGATATGGCGAAATTGCTCCTCGGGCAATGTCCGAAAACGCAAGAAGAAAACGGCCAAATCCGCATCTTCAAGCGCCTCCAGTCCAGGGATGTTGGAAGGGTTGGAAGGGTCGGGATAAGCAGTCAATACGGTTGTCCGCGCTCCGTACTGCTGCGCTTCCTTCGCCACCATAGGCAGGGTCAGTTCCGCTTTGTATTCGTCTTCTCCAGCTATAAACACGATATGGAACGGTTTTAAAGCTTGGGTCACTCTCGGCATCCTGCATTTCATCTCCTCGCTTATATCATAGTTTCGATGATATGGTCTGCCGTGCGAATAGCCAATGCAACAGTTGTTAACGTTGGATTGGAACCGCTGGTAAGATTCAGGACGCTGTTATCTGCTACGTAGAGACCTGCTATCCCATGGACTTGCCCATAAGCATCGGTTACTGAAGTAGCAGGATCGTTGCCCATTCGGCATGTTCCTGAGAAATGATTGCCGGCTTGCCATAATTCAGGCGGTTCCTGAAGGGTAAAATTCATACTGGATATAAATTTTCTTGTACCCTCAAACATTCTTTCAATGCGCTCCAAATCTCGGCTGTTGTATGAATATTGGACGTTCAATCGAGGAATGCCATATGGATCGAGTCTTCCAGGATCGAGAAAGACGCGGTTATCAGGTCTTGGTTCAAGAGGTCCGTAGGTTTGAAATCTAAAGTTAATCTCTTCAGCAAGCGGTTTCTCGGCAAATGGCGAAGATATTCCGGGCCCGAGAGCGAGCAATTGAAATCCGCGTTCAGCCGAATCCGGAACATAAATCCGTGATGTCCCTAACACCTCGGGATATTCGTCTCTTCTAGTCTTTACATCAGCGGAAACAGTAGCATGTTCCTTAAGATATCTGCCTATGGCTTCGCCCGGAATGTTGGAATTCAACAAAATACGCGGCGTATTGAAGGTGCTTGCCGAAAGAATCACCGTTTTTGCCGATAACGTATACGTCTTCTTATCCGCAGTCATCACTTTAACTCCTGCGGCTCTTCCCTTATCGGTAAGAACCTGTACGACCGGAGTATTAACCGAGAGATCAATGGAGCGAATATTAATGGCGTAGGCGATGAAGTTAATGGAGCTGAAAATAGGGTTGGAATGAACCTGTCCGTACTTCGTTGTTCCCAGATCGATTGCGATCGGCATCGTTTGCGCCTCGGGGAACCCGTTGGAGCGGGAGCGATCAAGCAGCACTTGCTGAAGGGCGGAATCTCTTGTGTAGGCTGTTGTCACATTCATTACCTGTTCGGCGATTAAATAATAGGGCAAGATATCTTTGTAGGTAATCGGCCATGTTATGAAAGCCGATGGGTCAAAGCGGGGACTTTCCAATCCCCAAAAAAGGGTTTGCCCGCCAAGGGCTATTATGCCAGTAGGATCAATATTTCTGGTCCACAGTTTACCCCAAATTTCACCATTTACAGTAGGAATATTGCCTGATGCCGTTGGTAACAACAAATCCCCGGCTTCTACGACTCCGATCCGTTTGCCGTTTCTTCCCCATTGCTCGCATAATCGCCAGAGGGCGGCACCGCCCCCCGCCCCGGTGCCGACGATGATCACATCATAGTTGGTTTCCGACATTTTCTCGATCGGCGTGAGAGGAATCCATTGATCTTGGAATACAGTATTTTCACGATGCGGATTCAAAGAGAATTTTATAGGTTTATTGGAAATTGATGTATGCGCCACAGTTTCACATCCTTTTTAAATCTGGTCTATTACACATTGTATGTCTGGAAAATGGGCGTATGATTGAATAACTCCGAAGGTTCACGTCACTTATTTGAGGAAAATTCCGTGTATTTTCAACCTGATCATTAAATAGTGGGTCTTCGTCATCTGCTTGAACGACTTCATATGATGGCTGTCGCAATAGCCGAGCTGCATCGCGATTTCGCTGATGCTCTGATTAGTATCTGTGCGGTGCTTGAGCTTTCTAAGCACGAGGATTGAAATAAGCGGCTGATCTCAGTTGTAATACAACAATCTGTTCGCTGATGCATTGCGGAAGCCGGTCGGTGTAAGATTCGTCATCTGCTTGAACGACTTCATAAAATGATGGCTGTCGCAATAGCCGAGCTGCATCGCGATTTCGCTGATGCTTTGATTAGTATCCGTCAGGAGAAAGGACGCGGCTTCGATCTTTTGCTGCATAATAAAGTGCTTGAGAGACACGCCGGAAATTGTTGAGAACAGGTGTGACAAGTATTTGGCATTATAACCAAAATGATCCGCGATCCGGGACACCTTCAGCGGTTCGAAGCGGTGCCACTTGATATAGTCGACGATATCGTTGTAGAGCTGAAGCTGCTTCAGCTCTTTTTTTACGGCGTTTGTGCCCGGATCGCATTGCTTGTACAGCTCGTATAGAATACTCGTTGCCAAAAAGTTATTCAGCGTCGGGTCTTGATAGCTTCGAACGGAGTCCTGCAGCTGTTTCATCATGACGATGATCTTATCCGAACGCTGCAGCGCGCCTTTACGCGGTATCATCATACGTCCCGTTTGGGCTTCATACCTCTCGATGAGTATTGGAGCCGCTGATTGTTCCTCTGCAGTAAAATGAAGCCAATAAAAGCTGCAGTCGGACCCCTGATAGCCGAATTGCCTGGTACGGGGAGCCATAAGAAGAAACTCCCCTTCCTGCAGGACGTGCCGCTCCTCGTCATCTGCAATGTATAACTGTCCATTGGTCTGTATGAACAATTCATAATCCATGAGCACTCTGTTCATATGCATCCATTCGGGGGACGGTGAAACGAATTTGCCGGTCATCGTCAATGTTAACGGTTTTTCTACGTTAAAGGTATAGCCGATCATTTAGAGTAGACGCCACCTTTCTGTCCTTTTTTCACTTAACTGGTTTAATCATAACCTTATGTCCGCCGAATTTCCATATCCTCAGCGCAGTCAACGATTGGAATTAAACCTGACTTTTTTACACAAATTCGAACGTTTCGCCATTTACCTTGTTAGTCGTAAAACGGTAAACTGGGGATAGTAAGGAAATGCGATCACAAAGGGACATGGAAGGTGAATGGATGATGAACAGGAATGAAGCGACGCTGCAGCGAATTGCTTTGCACCATTTCGGACTGGATCAAGTGGTGCTTACCGGAGACTATCAAGCCAATGCTTTCGAGAAGGAACTCGAATACTTGAACAGCTATAATGTTGACAGGCTGCTGGCCGGATTCCGGGAAACCCGGGGGCTCAAGCCGAAGGCAGTGAAATACCCGGGATGGGAGGATACGGAGATTCGCGGGCATACGCTCGGCCATTATCTGTCGGCATGCGCGCAAGCGTACTCCGCGACGAAGGATCCGGTGATGCTGGAGAGACTGACGTATATGGCAAACGAATTGTCGGAATGCCAGTTTGAAAGCGGTTATCTCTCCGCATTTCCTGAAACGCTCATTGATAATATCGAGAAGAAGCAACCAGCATGGGTTCCCTGGTATACGATGCACAAGATTATTGCGGGATTGATATCCGTATACCAAGCAACTCAATCCAAGGTCGCCTTCGACACGGTTGTGAAATTGGGTGACTGGGTGGCGTCGCGGACATCCCGTTGGTCAGACGAGCTCCAAGCGACCGTACTGGCCGTCGAGTATGGGGGGATGAATGACTGCCTCTATGACCTGTATAAAATTTCCGGCGATCCGAAGCATCTGGAGGCGGCTCACAAATTCGACGAGCTCCCTTTGTTTGAGGCGACCCGGCAAGGCCGGGATATTTTGAGGGGGAAGCATGCAAACACGACGATTCCGAAATTTTTGGGAGCGTTGAACCGTTTTCTCGTACTGGGGGAAAACGAGCGTTTCTATCTGGAAGCGGCTATGAATTTCTGGGATATCGTAGTTTATCACCACAGTTATATGACCGGCGGCAACAGCGAGTCGGAGCATTTTGGTGAGCCGGAATCGCTCGATCAGAGACGTACGGATATCACCTGCGAAACGTGCAATAGCTACAACATGCTGAAGCTGACCCGCGAGCTGTTCAAGCTGACCGGAGACCGGAAGTATGCGGACTTCTACGAGACGACCTATATGAACGCGATCCTTTCCTCGCAAAATCCCGAAACGGGCATGACCATGTATTTTCAGCCGATGGCGACAGGATACTTCAAGATCTACAGCTCGCCGTTCGAGCACTTCTGGTGCTGTACGGGAACGGGGATGGAGAGCTTTACGAAGCTGGGCGACAGCATCTACTTCCATAAAGCGAATGAGCTGTATATTAATCAATATGTAAGCTCCACATTAGACTGGAGCGAGCAGCAAGTACGTCTTGCTCTAAGCTCCGGCATCCCGGACAGCGACTGCGTAACGCTCCGGCTTGAGACGGAAGATCGGCAGCCGAGGGCGCTCAAGCTTCATCTTCGCATTCCGTACTGGGTTCGGGGAGATATCGAAGCGCACTTGAACGGTGAGCCGTTGGCTCTCGAAGTCAAGGACCATTACTTCGTGATCGACCGTAAATGGAACCATGGCGATATGCTTACTCTAAAGCTCCCGATGAAGGTGTTTTACTCCGGCCTGCCGGATAATCGCTATGCGGTCGGTTTTCAATATGGGCCGGTCGTATTAAGCGCGGCGCTCGGAACAGAGGACATGGCCCAGGCGAGTACGGGGATTATGGTAAGCGTGCCGACACGCAGAATGCTTGTGAAGGATTTTATTATTCCCCAGGGAATAAGCCCGCAGCAGTGGCTGGGCGATATCGAGCGGCACCTGGTGAAGGAAGACGGCCAGCTTGTCTTCAGGCTCCGAAATACCGATGAGGACGAGCGGCTTGTATTTACCCCGCATTATAAGCAGCATCAGGAGCGTTACGGCATCTATTGGAATATTGTCGAAGCGGACTCTGAAGAGCTGAAACGCCATTTGGCGCTTGGACGAATGGAGCGGCTTGTGAAAGAGGCGACGATCGACAGCGTCCAGGTCGGTAATGATCAATACGAGCTCCAGCATGAAGTACAAGGACAAGAAACGTTCAGTGGAGCCTGGGACGGACAAAATGGAAGATTGGCGCATCCCGGCGGATGGTTCAGCTATAAGCTTAACGTCGATCCGGAAAGCGAGAACGTGCTTCAGGTGATGTATTTCTGTATCAATCACGATCGGGTGATGAACATTTATGCGGATGGCGAATTGCTTGTACGCGAGCAGTCATCCTGGGGGTGGAGACGCGACTTTATCACGAAGCGCTATCTGATCCCTGCAGAGATCGTGAAGGGGAAATCGCAAGTGGAATTCAGGTTTGTTCCGGAAGACAAGCTGAACGGCATCTATGGTATGCTGCGAACGATGAGACCGGTTTCGGAGTAAAAATGACGCCACCGCATGAAGCGGTGGCGTTTTTGTGCGCTTGGCAGCGCATCGCTCCAACCGAAGATTAACGTGATCGCCGATGATTATCCGTTCACGATAACTCCTCCCGTGACATGCAGGAATTGACCGGAGACATAGGATGAATCTTCGGATGCCAAATGCGCGAATACCATTCGTTTAAGTAAGCCGGCACGGAATAAAGGCCCCAATGGATAAAGATGCCGAATTTGGCATTCTTGTACCATTCAGGAACTCGAAATGATCCGAGGGACTCGTGCAGTCAGCGCGGAATCATCGCCCGATAGAGGGTGCGATTCAGTCTGACCGCGACGTCGAGTGACGCTGCAGTCGGACTTTGTCCGAAATCAGATAATGTGTTTGCCGGTATATGGATGGAGAGAAACCTGTCATCGATTTGAACAACTTCGATAAGTAGCAGATGTCGGGGATGCCGACGGAGTCGCCGATCTCGGAAAGCGGGATATTTGTTGTTGTCAGCAGCCGCTTCGCTTCCTCTATCCTTTTTTTGTTGATAAATTGAATCGGAGAGGCGCCAAAGTGGCGTTTGAATACACGAATGAAATAACTCGGATGCAGATGTACCCTCTCGGCCAGTTCCCGGATCGTCAGGTTGTCGCGGTAATGGGTATGAATGTAATCAACGACCTCCTGGAGCGGTTCGGATGCAGCAGCCTGCTGAATGCCGATTTCGTTTCCGCCCGCATGCTCCACATAATAAGCGATCAATTTGTGCCGAACCGAAATTTTGGATCTGGCCGCGACTTCCTCCAGAGTAAGAGGCCCGAGATAATGATCTTCAATGTAGGAGATCGCATTCGCCAGATGCATCAGATTGTTGTCTGTTCCATTCTCCTGACTGTCATATTGTCTGGACAAATGGACGACGAGCTCCATAAACCGGGAAATGAGCATCGTCTGATAGCCCTGAAGCTTGTTGTTATATTCGTTGATCATGACGGAGATGATCGATGAGACGTGTTCCATGCTTGGAATCGACAAATTAAGCCTGCTTTGAAAAGAATGAATATTGCGATAAAACGGTTCCAAAATGAAAAGCGCCTGAAAGCCGTTGGAGGTCCTTAAATCCGGACCGGCGCTCCGAAGTATTTCGGGCCGAAACATAATATTGCAAATTTTAAATTCATGAGGATTTTTGAAAGCATGGGGGGTAGCGCCATTAATGACAAATACGTTTCCCTTCTTAATAAAATAAGCTTCAGAATTGACAATATGCGTAGCATTCCCGCTCAATACAATCACGAGTTCGGTGAAGTTATCATGCTTATGAAGATCCATATCCTCGTCGTGCCCGCCATATTGAATAAAAAACGGGAATTGCTCGTCATTGGTAAACCAATTCAAATAAACTGTATTCAAGATATCACCTTCCATAAAGAATCCGAATTTGGCGTTCTTGTACCATTCAGGAACCCAAAATGATCCGAGGGACTCCCAATTGTCTTTGAATCGGCGTTTTTAAATGGTATCTTCAGTCGCTTGCAAAGCCTTCTTCCATTCCATTGATTCTCATGATTTCTATTTTTGTTAATCCTCTTTATGTTAGCGACAAGTCATGACGGATAGAATGGATAAAACATATATCATTTTGTATAATATTAACCTGTTGAAGCCAGCGAAAAAACGGGAATTGCTCGTCATTGGTAAACCAATTCAAATAAACGTTATTCAAGATATCGCCCCCTTAATCAAAAATGGATGGATGTCTATATAATGCTATTCTCTGACGTGAAAATTAAGGTGTCATTATAAATAGTTTTATATGATCAGAAATAATGAAAGGGCATTCTGATAGCTGTTTGATTACGATTAAGGGGGATTCCAATGCAGAAGGTCATTCTTTTTGACGAAGAAAATCTTGGAATGCTAATGCAAAAGAAATCCGAGCCGTCTGTAAGAGCGTCAAGGGAGCGTCAAGTGATATCAATACTTTTGGCAAATTTACAAGGCCATCAGCCGAGTTCGCTTCCTTCAATAAATTGGCCGCTGTATCGGGTGCTGCTTCTAAAGCTGCATTCACCGAAAAATAATGATATTGTACTTGAACAAATCAAACTGAAATTAGAAAGATATTTTGAAGATCGCGATGAAGGTATCGTATTCCTGTTTGATTCAAAGGTTGGTATCGTTTTACGGGAAACGAACTTAAATAAGTATTATAATTGTCGAATCTATCGCCGATATTGGGAAATCTTATTCCGAGGCTGTATATTTATTAAAAAATGAGTTTCTGAACCGAGGGGAGAAGAAAATTATCGCTCCTAGCCCAAGTTTAACGCCTAAGGAGGAGCCTGATATTGTTGAATTATCCGAAAAATTATATTACGCGATCGATATCGGAAGCCGAACCATGTTGCGCTGCGTGCTTAAGGAAGGATTGTATTCGATCGTGCAATTTGATAACACGGAGCAAGCCATTAAAGCCGCCACCTCACAGTGGGTATCGCTCGTGCTTATCAACCTGGTAAAAATAAATAAAACCTCATATTCCTACGTGCAGCACGCTTTACCTATCATTTCCGAAATTTATGAGCAGATTGACCTTAGGGCGTTGCATAGGATGATTGAAGATAGATTGTTGTATCTTCTTGATCAGATAGGAATGAACTGCAAGGATACGGTTATTAAACGAATTTTGGATTTTGTTGAACGTCATTACTCCGAGAATTTGAAGCTGAAAACGCTTGGAGACCTCTTTCATTATAATAGCGGTTATTTGGGCAGGCTGTTTAAAAGCGTCACAGGCGACACATTCCGCACTTATTTGGATAAGGTGCGAATCCGCAAAGCCAAGGTTTTGCTTGAGAGCGGTCTCAAGGTCCATGAAGCCGCCACCCGTGTAGGAATTTCCAACGTCAACTACTTCCATGTGAAATTCAATAAATATATGGGAGTAGCACCCTCTCTTTACAAGGCAAGAACGTACAAAAGACGTGGAAATTCGGCACTTTAGATGACGGCGCCAACAAGTTATCCGTTCATTAGGCTTGTATATTGACGGCATGGGACGTACCGCAAACGGCTCAAATGCAAGCAAAAAACGCGCAAGCGATCCGAGAATAGCGCTCGGTTCCCTTGCGCGTTTTTTGCTTGCGTATGGTGTAAATCCATCAATTTCCTGCAACTGATCCAGAAAACTTGACTCAAGCATGACGAGATTTTTATTCCGCCTTGATTGGGTCATGACTAAATAATGCTATATCCATGTCTAAAAAATGAAGGTTTGCATTGATTTTTTACAATATGATTTTAAAGAAGCAAGGAGGGACACTAAATCGATTTATTTCGTTCCATGCGCGATGTGTAATGGATTTGATAGCGCTTTCAACTGAATTTTATGGAGTTGAAGCGGCCAGGAGGTGATAGGCGCGGAATGGATAGCAGCACAAGCTGAAAGGCGTAGTTGTCAAAAAAGGCGATTCTTGTTTGGCAAAGGGGTCGGAGACGATTGGCATCATTCCGACATCGATGAATTTTGGGTTAATTTTTATCCGCTTCATTAACTTTGCAACAAAGTGACAGCGATTACATTTTAATTACAGGGGGATGAACATGAATAACAAAAAACTGGTTATGTTGCTTGTTAGTCTGATGTTGATATTTTCTTTAGCGGCTTGCAGCAGCGGAAGCAACAGCGAAAACAATCCAGGAAGCACCAATACTGCTTCCGATAAGGCATCAAACGATCCGGCAGCGACTAATGCTTCAGGGGAGACGAATGATGCTGCAGAAGGCGCGGTAGATTCCAAGGAAACGCCGGAGATGGATTTCGATATGGGCGGCAGAGTCGTTAAAATTGTAAACTTCTGGAGTTTGGAAATCGGGGAAGACAACCCGGATAACATCCAAAGGAAGAAGAATCTGGAAGCTTTGAAGAAAAAACATAACTTCGAGGTCGAATATGTTGTCATCGATGGCGCCGAATACCAGAAGAAGGTTACGGCATCGCTGCTTTCCGGCGAACCGGTAGGCGATATCATCTCTGTAAGCAGATCGTACACCGTTCCTGCGCTGGCAAGTCAGGATCTGTTATGGCCGCTTGACGAATATACAAAAAATGACAAAGTATTCGACCCGGATGTAACAAACAGAATTATGCACTATAACGGGAAAGGATATGGTTTTGGCGGGTACCCAGGGGGAGCAATCGGATTCTTCTACAATCGTACGTTGATGAACAATCTCGGCATGAAGCCGCTTCAAGAATATGTTAATGAAGATACTTGGAACTGGGAAACGTTCGTTCAAGTGGCCAAAGAGGCTAATAAAGATACGAACAACGATGGAAAGCTTGATACATGGGGATTGGCAGGTGCCGGGGTTCTGGATGCGGCGCTTGCTTCCAACGAGGCGAGCTTGACGAAAGAGGATAAGCAGAACCTGGATGATCCCAAAACCGTTGAGGCTTTGAACTTCATGTCCCGACTGTCAACCGAAAAAATAGCTAGACCTTCCGAGGGCGGCGATTGGACGGAGCCAAGTCAATTTTTTCGTCAAGGAAACACATTGTTGTATTTTAGCGGAGTTTATGAGGCTACTGGTTTAAAGAACGACATGAAAGACTTCGATATCGGCTTTATTCCATTCCCTAAAGGGCCGAATGGGTCTGTCTTCTATTCACATGAAAACAATCCAGGGGCTTTTGTTATTCCGAAAGCGGTTCCGAATCCTGAGCAGCTCGTTTATATCATGGAGAAAATCGAAGATTACGAAACGATTTACGATTTCCCTCTCCAAGGCTGGTACGAGACGATGTTTACCAACGAAGATGATATCAATAATGTTCGAATAGCTTCTAATAGGTATTATCTCGACAATATGAACACCTTCCCGAGTATGCCTTATTATGAGTTCGCTGACGAGATTAACAAAGGCCAATCCGTATCCACGGTCATCGAGACGTATAAAACGCCTTTCCAGGCGGCAATCGATGAAGTCTACAAGAAATAACGATTGAAGTGATCAAACAGTCCGCGTCAAGTTTTTAATAATGTGGACTGTTTGAATTTCACTCTTGCCGCGGGAGGGGAGCAGAAATTGAGCGTCAGAAGCCAGAAATTAGTGAAATGGGTATTATATTTTTTAGTTTTAGGTTTGTCCGTATGGGCTATCTACTCATCAAATCAAACCGGCAACGGCGATGTTCAGGCTGTTAGCGATTTTGCAGCGGTTATGGATTCAGATGCAAAAGACGGATATGACGCCTATATGAAACGCTACTCGAACGCAGACCGGCCGGCCGGGGAAATCCGAGTCGAAGGCGAGCGATATGCCGAACTCAAAGGGGACGGCTTTAAGCTTGCGAATGGATTTCAAGGGCTGGAAGGTCAAGCAGTGTTGACGCCCGAGTCGGGTACAATTAGTTGGAAGGTCCGGGTTGATCAACCGGGTCTATACAATGTTCGAATTCATTATTTTCCTACTGAGGGGAAAAGCTCGGCTATCGAGAGGGAGTTCGCGATCAATCAGGAAGTGCCTTTTAAAGACGCCGAAATCTTATTATTCGATCGATATTGGGGCAATCGCGAAGGCGAAATCGAGCGGGACAATCGCGGAAACGATTTGCGCCCGAGGCAGATAGAGAAGCCGGCTTGGCAAATCGCGTCCTTCAAGGACAGCGAAGGTTACAATGACGAGCCCTATTTGTTTTATTTCGGCGAAGGGGTTCAGACCGTTTCTTTGACTTCCTTGAGGGAACCGATGGCTATCGACTATATAGAGTTATACCAGGAGCCGGAGACGAAAACCTATGAAGAACGGAAAGCCGAATATGGAGCCGAAGGAGCTGCAGCCGCCGAAGGTCAATTCATAGTGATTCAGGCTGAGGATGCGACCATAAAATCTTCCCCTACGCTTTATCCGCTTTCCGATCGGTCAAGCCCTGCGGTCACGCCGTACAGCGCTTCGAAAATCCGGGTCAACGCGATTGGGGGCCTGAACTGGAAGCTGCCGGGGCAGTGGATGGAATGGGAATTCGAAGTGGAAGAGGATGGGTTGTACCAGATTGCGCTAAAGCGCAAACAGGATCAGCTGCGGGGCGTCTACGCGACGCGCAGCATCATGATCGATGGCAAATATCCTTTCAAGGAAATGAAACAAACTCGATTCGGCTTCAATATGGAATGGCAGACGGATGTACTGGGTGGGGATGAGCCTTACCTGTTCCATCTGACGAAAGGGAAACATACCATTCGTATGGCGGTTTCGCTCGGCGAGCTCGCTCCGCTTATTGAGACGATCGAGTCGAGCTTGCTGAAGCTTAACGAGATGTATCGAAAAATTTTGTTAATGACCTCGAATACGCCGGACCCTAACCGCGATTATCAATTGGAGAAGCGGATTCCCGGCATGATCGATGTACTCCGGGAACAAGCCGGCAATATCCAGACCGTGGCGGATTATCTCGAACAATCGACAGGGGAGAAGAGCGATAAAGTTGCTGTTCTTCACACGATGGTAAGGCAGCTCAACGAAATGGCGGAGAAGCCGGAAACGATCGCGAATCGACTGAACGCCTTCAAGGTGAATGTCGGCGGTCTTGGTACGTGGATTCTGACCGTGCGCGAACAGCCGCTTACGCTCGATTATCTGATCGTCGCGTCTCCGGACAGCAAGCTTCCGAGAGCGAAAGCGACTTTGCTGGAGAAGATCAAGCACGAGCTGGGCGCTTACGTTGCCTCTTATACCGAAGACTACGATAGTATCGGCAGCACGGAAGAAAGCGGGCGTTCCGTCACGGTTTGGGTAACTGCTGGAAGGGACCAGGCGCAAGTGTTGAAAGCGTTGATTGACGACATGTTTTCACCCGAGACGAACATATCGGTAAATTTAAAGCTCGTTCCTGGCGGCATCCTGCTTCCGGCTGTCCTGGCTGACGAAGGACCGGATGTTGCCTTGCAGGCCGGTGAGGATGTCCCTGTCAATTATGCGATGAGGAACGCCGCAGCCGATTTGACTGCTTTCCCGGATTTCGAGGAAGTCGCTGCAAGGTTTCGCGATAGCGCAATAACTCCTTACACTTATGACGAAGGGGTTTATGCACTGCCGGAGCAGCAGACTTTCCCGATGCTGTTCTATCGAAAGGATATTCTCAAAGAGCTGGACTTGGAGCCTCCGAAGACGTGGCAGGATGTATATAACATGATTTCGGTGCTGCAGAAGCACAACATGGAGTTTTATTTACCGATCGAATCGGCTACGAACAATGCGACTCTGGTTCCGAATGCGGCGTTCGCCATGCTGCTTTACCAGAACGGCGGCCAGTTCTACCGGGACAATGACATGAAGAGCGCATTGGACTCCGAGATTTCAATGCAGGTTTTCAAGCGCTGGACGCAATTTTATACGAATTACAAGTTTCCGCTGCAAGCGGATTTCGCTAATCGGTTCCGGACTGGCGAGATGCCTATCGGTATTGCCGATTATACAACGTACAATTTGCTGACGGTTCTGGCGCCGGAGATCAAAGGGTTGTGGGACTTTACGATCGTACCCGGCACCGAGCGCAAGGACGGCTCCGTAAGTCATGAGGTCGCAAGCCATACGACCGCGGTCATGATGCTGGATAATGCCGAAGACAAGGACGCGGCGTGGTCATTCATGAAGTGGTGGACAGACAAGGATACCCAAATCGCTTACGGACGAGAGCTGGAAGGGTTGCTCGGCGAGGCTGCGCGATATCCGACAGCCAACATCGAAGCGTTGGAGCAGTTGCCATGGCCGGTCAAGGATTTCAACAATCTTGAACGTCAATGGCAATGGGTAAGGGGCATCCCTCAAGTGCCGGGCGGGTATTTCACCGGCAGGCATCTGGATAACGCTTTCCGGCGCGTCGTGAACGAGAGTGAGAACCCGCGCGAAGCCCTTTCGGATTATATTTTGTACATCAATGACGAAATCGCACTCAAGCGGAAGGAATTCAATCTGCAGAATTAGTTAGGGGGTGGAAGCCGATGCAAGCAGAAGCAAACCGTCATGCCGCGTCGAGCCTCATCCAGGCAAAGAAGCCGTCACGACTCGCCAATATTGCCCGAGAGCTTCGAAAAAACAAGCATTACTACTTACTGATGAGTCCGTACATGCTGATCTTCTTCACTTTTACGGTCATTCCAGTCGTCATCTCGCTGGTACTCAGTTTCTTTTATTTTAACATGCTGGAGTTTCCGAGATTCGTAGGCTGGCAGAATTACTCCCGATTGTTCCTGGGCGACGATGTGTTTATGATCGCCCTGAAGAATACGTTCATGTTCGCAGTCGTGACCGGTCCAGTCAGCTATGTCGCATGTTTCCTCTTTGCCTGGATTATCAACGAGCTGTCGCCCAAGGTCAGAGCGGTTATGACCCTTGTGTTTTATGCGCCGTCCATATCGGGGAACGTTTTCTTTATTTGGCTGATCGTATTCTCTGGAGACAGCTACGGCTATATGAACGGGTTCCTCATGAGATTCGGTTTTATCCTTGAACCGATTCAATGGCTTTCAAACGAAAAATATATTCTGGCTATTATCATCATCGTCCAGTTGTGGCTTAGTCTTGGCACCAGCTTCCTGGCCTTTATCGCGGGTCTTCAAACGATCGATCGGTCGCTGATCGAAGCGGGGGCGGTAGATGGCATCAGGAACCGCTGGCAGGAGCTATGGTTCATAACGCTTCCGTCCATGCGGCCGCAGCTGATGTTCGGAGCCGTCATGCAGATTACAGGCTCGCTTGCGGTCGCCGATATATCAATTGCGCTAGCCGGATTTCCAAGCGTTAACTATGCGGGGCATACCATCGTAACACACTTGATGGACTACGGCACGCTCCGCTTCGAGATGGGTTACGCATCCGCAATCGCGACAGTGCTCTTCTGCCTTATGGTCGGCGCTAATAAGTTGACGCAAAACCTGTTGCGAAAGGTAGGTGAATAAAATTGGTCATGAGGATGCTAGATGTATTCCGGATTCCTCGGCGGTTGAATCGATCCTTTTCTGTTAGTTTTTTATTGTTCGCGCTACTAGCCGTTTTCGGTGCGTTTATGGCACTTCCGCTCATCTATGCAGTAAGCAATGCATTCAAGCCGCTTGACGAACTGTTTATTTTCCCACCGCGGTTTCTGGTCAACAATCCGACGCTGGACAACTTCTTTGACCTGTTCGCCCTCATGGGGAACTCGTGGGTGCCGCTGTCCCGCTATATCGCCAACACCCTGTTTATTACGATTGCCGGGACGGCTGGCCATATTCTGCTGGCGTCAGCGGCGGCCTATCCTCTGGCGAAATACCGTTTTTGGGGATCGAGTACTCTGTTCGCCATCGTCATTTTGTCCTTAATGTTCTCGGGACATGTTACCGCGATTCCGAACTATATGGTCATGTCCTGGCTCGGCTGGATAAACACGCACGCCTCGGTTATCGTGCCGTCTCTTGCCTTCCCTCTCGGACTGTTTCTCATGAAGCAATTCATGGAACAGATTCCGGATGCGCTGCTGGAAGCGGCCAAGATTGACGGAGCGAACGAATACCGGATTTATTGGAGCATCGTCATGCCGAACGTGAAGCCCGCATGGCTGACGCTTATGATTTTGCAGTTCCCCGCCTTATGGGGTACCGACGGAGGCAATTTCATTTATAGCGAAAACCTGAAGACGCTCCATTATACGCTTGGCCAAATCTCAGCAGGCGGCATCGCCCGCGCAGGCGTAGGAGCGGCGGTTGCCCTTCTCTTGATGATCGTTCCGATTACGCTCTTTATCATCTCGCAGAGCAGCGTCATGCAGACGATGGCGACTTCCGGGTTGAAAGAGTAGAAAGGATGAGACGAGATGTTGAGCAGAATATATAAAGCAAGGACATTTGTCCTCACGACGCTCATCTGTTTGCTAAGCATTGGAATGGGAAGCGCGATCGTTAAAGCCGAAGAAACTCCCGCATCCTATAATTATTCCTACTGGGGAGACACTGTCGCCTCGCCTGCCGCCTATCGGGCAACTGCCCTATTGAATGGCGACAGTCTGGGCGTCGGACCATTTAAGGAACCTAACGATATACACGTTACGGCAGACAAGCATATTTATGTGCTTGACTCCGGTAATAATCGAATCGTGGTGATGGATTCCAGCTTGAAGCTGGTTCGAATCATCGATTCCTTCGACGGGAACGGGGAGCCCGATAAGTTTATGAGCCCGCAGGGCCTGTTTGTAACCGACGACAAGCATATATACGTCGCTGATACGGGAAATAAAAGAATTGTTCATATCGATTCGAACGGTAAGCTTGTGAAGGTGATCAAGAATCCTGAGTCCGAGATATTTCAGGAGAAGTTTCAGTTCCAACCCGCACGTGTTGTTGTCGATAAGGCCCAACGGATTTATGTCATGGCCGCCGGCGTATTTGACGGATTTATGGAATTCAACGCTAATGGCGAATTTACGTCGTTCATCGGCGCGAACCGTGTAAGGGTCGATCCGGTCGAGTTGTTGTGGAAGCGGCTGTCTACCCGCGCCCAGCAGAGTCAGATGGTCATGTTTACGCCTACGGAATTTACGAACCTGGATATTAATGATGAAGGATTTATTTATGCGACGAACGGGGACAGGTTTGGCGATACGATCAAAAAATTAAATGCCCAGGGGAACGATATTTTAAGGCGTACGGGGTATTTCAACCCGCGCGGCGACATCGCTGCCACGACTCAGACGGCGCCTTCGAGACTGATTGACATCGATGTGACGGACAGTGAAATCTATTCGGTGCTTGATTCCAGACGCGGACGGATCTTCACATACAACGGCGATGGACATTTCATGTATGTATTCGGCGGAGTGGGCAACAAGCTGGGAGAATTCAACACGCCCTCTGCTATCGAGCATGTAGGAGATCATTTTCTCGTTCTGGATAAGGCGCTCGGAGAAATCACTTTATTTGAGACAACGGAATACGGCCGGACCCTCAACGAAGCTGTGCGAAGCTATTACAGGGGCGATGAAGAGGCGGCCTTTGCATTATTCCAGAAGTCGATCAATATGAACGCCAATCTGGAATTCGCCTATGCCGGGATCGGCAAAGCGCTGCTTCGACAAGGCGAATACGCCGAGGCGATGAAATATTTCAAGCAAAGCAAGGATCAGCCGAACTATTCGAAGGCATTCCTGCTCTATCGCAAGGAAGTGCTGCGCGAATACTTCCCTGCGTTTATGACCGGCATTGTCTTGATCGCGCTCGGCACGATCGCGTTCAGGAAGCGCCGGCATTGGAAAGGGGGAAGAAAACGTGCCGCAATTGAACAGTGAATTCCTTAAAAATTCATTCTATCTGATTCTACACCCATTTAACGGCTATTGGGATTTGAAGTACGAATGGAACAAAAAAACCAGTCTGATTGTTTCCTTCTCGATCTTGTTCCTCATGGTCATCACCAATATCATGAGCAGCCAGTATAGCGGATTCCTTGTTCATATATACAATCCCGCTGACATGAACAGTTTGATGGAGGTCCTGTACGTACTGCTTCCGGTGTTGTTCTGGTGCGTGGCCAATTGGTCGCTCACGACATTGATGGACGGGGAAGGGAAATTTGTCGAGATTTTCACATCGACCTGTTTTGCCTTGATTCCTATGGTCATCATTCCATTTCCATGGATTTGGTTAAGCAACGTCATCTCGATCCAGGAAACGAGCTTCTATTATTTCTCGAACAGCGTCGCCGTCATTTGGTCGATGTATCTGTTGTTCGTCGGGAATATGACGGTTCATCAATTTACGCCTTCAAAAACCATAGGCACCCTTCTGTTATCGGTTATCGCTATGGGGTTTCTGGCATTCCTATGCTTGCTTTTCTTTAGCCTGATTCAGCAACTCTCATCATTTGTATCAACTATTTACCAGGAAATTGACCTGAGAAGCTAAGGAAGGAGGCATGCGCAGCCATGAAAGTAATAAGAAATGTCCTGTTGACTTCGTTGTTTCTAATCGGAATGATGACAGCTGGTTGTGCGGGCTCCGGTTCTGACAAACAAACGGAGGCAAATCTCTCTGTTGCAACAGATTTTATCAAGGGAACGGCTTTGGCCGTTTCCTTCACGGATCCTCGAGTCGCTGATATGAAAGGTGTTGCAGAAAACAATCGTCTGCAATTATTCGCAGATGATCAGTCGGGAGTTATTGCCGTTCTCGATAAAGATAGCGGAGAAGTATGGTACAGCAACCCGCCGGAGCGAGAATCCGATAAACTGGCGACAGGGATCAACAAGGATTTATTATCCGCTCAATTGAAACTCGATTTCCATAACACGTTCGGCCAGCTTAGCTCGGTCAACACCTACACGGATAGCGTCATTCATAAGCAAGTCAGATTCGAAAGCATTCCTGACGGCATCAGAGTGACTTATCAATTCGGAACGGACGAGAAAACGGCTGAAGATATTCCAAGCAAGCTGACTAAAGCGCGTTTAGAGGAACTTAAGGGGAAAGTGGATAAAACAGGACAGCGCGCGCTGACAATTGCCTATAATGAAGATACTGACCCTTCTGTGTATGTGCGCAATGAATCTCTGGCCGGGATTCAACTGACACGGACGCTCCAGGCATTTGAAGATGCCGGTTATACGGATGAAGATTTCCAGAAGGATCTCGAGGCGCTTCAGTTGGAGCAAACCAAACCCGAACCGCGTATATTCCTTGCTTCGATCGAGTATACCTTGGATGACGATAGCCTCGTGGTTAAAGTGCCGGCTTCCGGCATTCATTACTCAGATGAATATCCGATAAGCACGGTATCGGTTCTTGGTTTCTTCGGCGCAGAAGGAGAGGGGACAGAAGGTTCCTTATTTGTACCGGACGGATCCGGGGCGCTAATTCATTTCAACAATGGCAAAATCAATTATTCGTCATACGAACAAAGTATTTATGGATCCGATCTAACGATGGAGAGTGTCAAAGGCGGCGTCTGGGAAGAAAAAGCCAGATTGCCGGTATTCGGAATGATTCGCAGAGACGGAGCCTTTCTCGGAATTATTGAAGAAGGCGAGTCAGTTGCAAGCGTAAATGCAGATGTAAGCGGCAGACTGAATGGCTATAACTATATTTATCCAAGCTTTTATGTGGTCAATAAGGACCAGGTCTCCCTGGATGCGAACGGACAGGAACGCTCCTTGCCCAGGTATCAAGAGAATCCGACAAAATCGGACTTTACGATCCGGTACGCTTTTCTGAACGGGGAAGATGCTACTTATTCCGGAATGGCACAGTATTATCAACAGTATTTGATCAAAACACATGGACTTCCCGAACAGAAGTCGGCAAGCCATTCATATTCCGGAGGGGATGTGCCGTTTTATTTGCAGCTGATCGGAAGCATCGCCAAAAATAAGCATGCGGCGGGAATTCCCTATAAGGCTCTCGAACCTCTGACAACCTTTGAACAGGCAGAGAATATCGTAAATCAGGTGCAGAAGCGAAATATTCGCAATATTAAACTTCAGTATTCGGGATGGTTTAATAAAGGACTTGATCATCAGGTTCCGGATCATGTATCGGTCGATGGGGCTGTAGGAGGGAGCAAAGCGTTTCGGGAATTTATCTCCTTCGCTCGGGACAAGAACTTTTCCTTTTTCCCAGACCTCCACATCGCAGAGACGCGTACAAGCGACGGCTTCGATGTATCCAAGGAAGCTTCCAGAACATTAAGGGGAGATCCTGCCGTGATCTATCCGATTGAACCGGTCTTGAATCAGCGCGACCGCAGCAAAGCCCCGTCCTATGTTGTATCACCGCGCTATATTTTAAAGGTTGTGGATTCCATGCTGAAGGATCTGGACAGCTATAGTCTTGAAGGGATATCGCTGCAGGATTTGGGCAACCGGTTGAATACCGACTATCGGACAAACCATCAGATCGACCGAACGGAGTCTGAAACGATTTCGAACCAGGCGCTGACCAAAATTAGCGAACGGAAGCTCGAGATTATAGCAAATGGCGGCAACGCCTATACGTTTCCCTACATTACGGATATTACGAATGCGCCGATGACAAATAGCGGGTTCAAGATTGAAGACGAAGAAATTCCATTCTATCAAATGGTCGTCCGCGGATTTATCGACTATACGGGCACGCCTTATAATCTGTCTACCTTCACCGATATGAACGAGTATATATTGAAGTGTCTGGAATATGGCTCCGGCGTTTACTTCAAATGGATTCATGAACCGAATTATAAAGTAAAGGATACAGACTACGACTACTTGTACGCCGTTAATTACGAGCAGTGGTTGGACCAGGCTGCACAGATCTATGAGAATGTGAATGAAGTCTTGGGCAAAGTGCAGAACCAAAAGATGATTTCGCACGAGAAGTTAAGCGACGGCGTCTTCAAAACCGTTTATGAGAACGGTATTTATGTCATTGTGAACTACAACCGATCAATGGTACAGGCGGATGGCATAAACGTCGAAGCCGGAGGCTATGTAATGGGTGGTGTACAAAAATGAAATCCATACTAAAACCTCGCCTGTTGAAAAGGTCTTACGCGGAAAATAAGGCACTATGGGGTTTTCTTTACGTTTTGCCATGGCTGCTTGGATTTATTCTCTTCTTCTTTGTACCCTTGTTAAGTTCATTGCGATTCAGCTTCAGCTCGGTAACGGCCAATTCGGACGGAATAATAGTTAAATACATTGGATTCAAAAATTACGTGGAAGCCTTAACGATAAACACAAGCTTCAACCGTATTTTGACCGAGTCGATCGTGAACATCGTAGTCAATATTCCGCTTATCGTCATTTTCAGTTTATTCCTGGCGGTGTTGCTGAATCAGAAATTCATCGGTAGATCCGCTGCCCGGGCGATCTTCTTCCTTCCCGTTATTCTGGCATCCGGCGTTATTATGAATCTGGAGAGCACTAGCCTGGTGCAAGCGATAGGCGATGCAAGTTCGGGGGCAAAGGTCGTTCGTTCGTTACAGAGCTTTGAATTGGAGAAGCTGATGCTGCAAGCCGGGGTTAGCGAATGGATCGTCAATTACCTCACAGGTTCCGTTGACCGTATCTATCAGATTGTCAGCCAATCGGGCGTTCAGATTCTGATCTTCCTCGCGGGAATCCAGACCATCTCGCCGCAGCTGTATGAAGCCTCCAAGATGGAAGGGGCAACCGGCTATGAGGCCTTCTGGAAGATTACGTTCCCGATGGTCAGTCCGCTTATTCTAGTCAATGTGATTTATACCATTGTAGATTCGGTCTCCAGCAACGAAATAACGGACTTGATTCTGGACACCGGTTTTTCCGCTTTTAATTTCGGTCTTAGCTCGGCGATGGCAACGATCTATTTTCTGGCCGTTGCTCTGATCTTGCTGGTAAGCACCTATCTGATTTCGAGGAAAGTTTTTTATTATGATTAGGGGGGATGTACGAGTGCGCAATTCCCGATTGTTATCGGTAGAATCCTGGAAAAGGTGGATTTGGTCATTCGTCCGTCTTGTATTGATTGTAGGGTTGTCGTTTTTGATTTTGTATCCGATCTTGCAAAAAATCTCGACAGCGTTTAAAGATAAGGAGGATCTATATTCGCCGATCGTGGTGTGGGTTCCCTTACATTTTACTTGGGATAATTTCAAGCAAGCGATCACGATTATGGATTACTGGGAAACGTTGGTCAATACCTTTGCGCTGTCGATCTCTACTACCATCCTTACCGCGATAACTTGCGCTTTGGCGGGTTATGGATTTGCACGGCTGAAATTCAAAGGAAGTAATCTGCTGTTTGCCGGAGTCATTCTGACCATATTGGTTCCGTCTTCGACGATTCTCATTCCCCTTTATCTCAATCTGAAGGATTTTACGCTGATGGGGCTGATTCCTTTACTTACAGGCAAATCCGCCAATCTGCTGAATACCTACTGGCCGTTCTTATTGACAGCCTTGACAGCCAACTCGCTGAAGGCGGGACTTTATATTTTTATATTCAGACAATTTTTCCGGGGAATCCCCAAAGAGGTCGAGGAAGCCGCATATATCGATGGCGCAGGGGTCGGGACGACGTTTTCCCGAATTATGCTCCCGAACGCGATCCCAGCGATCATTACGGTGCTGCTCTTTTCGTTCGTATGGCAATGGAACGATAGCTTCTTTACGACAACGTATCTGGCTTCAGGCAAGGTCATGTCCGTGCAGTTGGCTGCCCTGCCATACAACCTAAACAGTCTTATAAGCGGAGGCTCCTCCCAGTCAGATCCTTTCTATTTGAGCATGGTGCAGGATACAGGCATTCTGTTGGCTATTCTGCCGCTTATCATTATTTATTTCTTTGTGCAGCGGTACTTCGTTGAAGGGATCGAGCGCACAGGCATTGTCGGCTAAGCGGCCAAACGCAAACCGATCGATTACCAGGTAATGACACCCGGTATCGATCGGTTTTTTGCTTTCGTAAAACAACGGCCGCATCGGAGGCGTGCCCTTCTCATGCGCTTCTTCCATCACTCCGTAATAATGGACGAATTGAAAGAACCTCGCCTGCAAGATTTCGAGTTCTTTCTTTATCTGGAACGCATCCCGCGAACAAAAAAATTGCTCGGCGAATATCCTCATTCATTGCAATCCTATGCGACTTGCTCGGACGAACTTTCTTTATCAAAGTTGGGAGAAGCTTAGGTTCACTTTACTTTCTTTCCAATATTTATACGCTCTGTATTTTGTTCGGAAGCTTCCTTAATATTAGCAACAATAGGGTTTAACGATGTCTATATCGTGTTATTTTATGGCTATAAAATTAAGGTTTATAATGGTGGAGCAAGCAGCCGCAGCTTATACGAATCAAACCGGCGATACCAATATTTCGGTTATGAAGTTTGACGTTCAATTGTGGGAAGACGGCTTCGGTGCAGATTGGCATCCGTCGGAGGCAACCCATACCAAAGCTGCAGCCAAGCTGATTGCCAATATAAAACAGGTGATGAATTGGTAGTTTCGGCAGTTTCCATGCAGTTGGTGTTATGGAATGGATGAGAGGGAATGGCATTCAATGAACGGGATTACACATGGTACGTACATCTGCATACTTATGATTATGGTCTTCTGAAGGAGCTCATGATCAATGATTTTGCATATTTCGAGAAAGAACCCAGGCCGGCTTACAAGCCGCTCGTGCTCGAGGTAGAAAAGGAGGAAGACCGCCATTGGATAAGAGCAAAGTTGAAATGGCGGTGCTTCTGTATGACAGTCGGAAATATACCATAAAAGAAATAACCGAGCAGACCGGTGTGTCTAAAGCAAAGCTATATCAAGTTCTCAAGAACTCCTAATGTCTGATTTAGATCCATGCTCTTCGGTACTAATTACAGAAGCGCTCGTCAGTTATAGCTTCAACCATATTCGAACGTTCAATTGTCCATACTAAGGACATATACTCTATATTGAAGATGAGCTACTTAGTATGATTGCTACCAAACCGTATAAAAAATGGAGTTCGGAAGACAAAAAAAAAATTTGGTAAAGACATAATTTCTTATGCTAAAGAAGCAGGCTTGCCATTAAAAAGGAAACTACAGAAGAAGAAATAAGAGCCATCCACTAAAGGATTGGCTCTTTTTTCGTGAACGGATCTCGGACGGAATTCGGACGGAATGTCTGTAAAATTCCCGCCTGCAGGAATATACTTCATGCATTCCTTGGTTTCCGGATCAGGCTTCRAGTAATCCTGTTGATTCGGCAAACTCCATAGCAGATATTTCAATTTCTCTCTTACCGTTACATGGTTGCTCTTCTTATGATTCGGACTAGGCAGGCAGCTGAGTATTGCGACATCTATCGGCAGTTGATGGATGAACAAGYCGTACGAGATATGGCCACGATCCAGCAGAAGAACACCATTGGCGAGTAYCACTTTTGGACACAAGWATCTGTTGTCTTTTCCATGCTGGACTACACATAATATAGACATTTTACCTGAAATACCTCCGAACCATTCCGGTCGGAGGTATCCAGTTCCTGAAGATNATCTGTTGTCTTTTCCATGCTGGACTACACATAATATAGACATTTTACCTGAAATACCTCCGAACCATTCCGGTCGGAGGTATCCAGTTCCTGAAGATGCTTATTTATTTTCCTGACTGATCATGGGGAACCGTAACGGTGACATCTGCTTCCGTAACATTCCCTGCTTGATCTATCGCTTTATAAGTTATTGTATAAACTAGAGGCTCTTTACCTTTTGCTTTTTTGGCCAACAGCTTGAATTCCGTATCGAATGTGCCGAAATCGGCTTCTTGTANCCGTTACATTCACGTCGATGAGTATCAGGATACGAACCGGGCTCAATAGCTTGATCTATCGCTTTATAAGTTATTGTATAAACTAGAGGCTCTTTACCTTTTGCTTTTTTGGCCAACAGCTTGAATTCCGTATCGAATGTGCCGAAATCGGCTTCTTGTACCATGGATTCATAGCTGCCAACGGCTATGCTCGGCGTAATGGACAGCAATTCCACCTGAGACAGCTCAACATCYGTTTCAACAGTTGCCGTTACTTTAACCAGCTTGTTGTTGGCCGGCCACAATGTTTCCTTATCCAGTACGACATTCAGGGTTGGGGCAACCGTATTAATTCTCAAGCTTCTGTACGCCCACTCCGACCAGGCGCCCCGATTATCCTTCGCACGAACCCTGATCGACCAATCTCCGTCCGCCAATCCATTCAAGGTGTATGAACCGGATGCGCCCGCCAGTTCGCCGCTGTCCRCATCAACCGTCTCCCAACCGTTGCTGGAAGCTTGAACCTGATAGGCGGCTTGAACATCCGCATCGTCGGCSTCAAGGAACGTCCAGTCAATCGTATCGAATGTGCCGAAATCGGCTTCTTGTACCATGGATTCATAGCTGCCAACGGCTATGCTCGGCGTAATGGACAGCAATTCCACCTGAGACAGCTCAACATCYGTTTCAACAGTTGCCGTTACTTTAACCAGCTTGTTGTTGGCCGGCCACAATGTTTCCTTATCCAGGACAGCATTCAGAACAGGAGCAACCGTATCCATGGTCAGGCTTCTGTACGCCCACTCCGACCAGGCGCCCCGATTATCCTTCGCACGAACCCTGATCGACCAATCTCCRTCCGCCAATCCATTCAAGGTGTATGAACCGGATGCGCCCGCCAGTTCGCCGCTGTCCRCATCAACCGTCTCCCAACCGTTGCTGGAAGCTTGAACCTGATAGGCGGCTTGAACATCCGCATCGTCGGCSTCAAGGAACGTCCAGTCAATYTGCGGACTATTCAGATTGATTGCCTGKCCATCCTGATACGAGGTGATCGAGGCGGTTGGAGCCKAATTCGCCTTGACAGCCATAAGCTGCTCAAGCAGCACCTTATCATTCATTTCARAKATATCTCGGTTGTAATGTAGATTTGTAACATCCCATAAAACCGGGGTAATTCCTCGGGAATATGCGGCACTGTTCACCGACGTAAGATAGAGCCGTATCATTTCTTGCGTCTTATTTTTTGTAGCTACACCAAACTCCCCCATGATAACGGGGATACCWTTGTCGATGAAACGTGTTTTCACCATATCCATGAGCCTGTTTAGCTCGGCGAAGTCTTCATCTGTTCCCCACTCCGTACGCGCTGTTCCCCAACTCACATCCTCTTCTATGAGGGCGAATGTTACAGGAGTGTAATAATGGACCGATACTGCACAGCGATTNGTATCATTTCTTGCGTCTTATTTTTTGTAGCTACACCAAACTCCCCCATGATAACGGGGATACCTTTGTCGATGAAACGTGTTTTCACCATATCCATGAGCCTGTTTAGCTCGGCGAAGTCTTCATCCGTTCCCCACTCCGTACGCGCTGTTCCCCAACTCACATCCTCTTCTATGAGGGCGAATGTTACAGGAGTGTAATAATGGACCGATACTGCACAGCGATTTTGAGGATCGTTTGGCAGCTTATAGAGTTCATCAACGGTCTTCTCAAAATCGGTTACATAACCGCCWACCAACAGRTGKCGYYGTTCATTGTTGCCTCCAGAACCACGTACAATATCTACAAATGTCTGATTGATCTCGTTTAGCAACGCATAGGCTTCTTCCCTGCCGCCGACTTTGRCTTCGGTACCGCTGTGAAAGTCATATAAATCAGGCCATATGCCTTCTTCATTGAAAGACTCRAACATCAGATGATCGTCATAGTTTTTAAAAGCTTCTGTCAGTTGTGTCCATATGCGTGTATATTTGTACATAGWTTCTTCTTTTTCTGACGGAAATTTCTCAAACCAGCCGCCGTCCCAATGAAGATTCAGAATAACATACATACCGCTATCCAGTGCCCAATCCACAACTTCTTTTGCCCGGGCCAGATAGCTAGGATTGATCGTGTAATCCTCGCCCATCATATTTGACCAYGCTACGGGAATTCGAAGGACGCCAAAACCTTCGTTTGCATAACCTTTAATCATTTCCTCCGTAATAACGGGACTGCCCCAGGCCGTTTCATAATTTGTAACACTGGTGCCATTAATCCAGCTGCCTGTGGCTTCAAGCGTGTTGCCCAAATTAATGCCGATTCCCATTTCTTTGACAAGCTCCATTGTTGTGATCTCTCGCATTTCGGCCGYWGCTTCGCTTCCGGTCGAATCCGCTGCGAATGCCTTATCGGGGATCGCCGTCAACGAAGAGCCCATGCTTACTGTCAACGCGGCGGCCATCAGCAGAAGTGAAGCGGACTTACATAAGGAAATGATTGATTTGGTGAATCCACGCGACTTTTTACTTGTTTTCATCAACTAGTCTCCTTTATTAATTTTTCTTTGAAAGCGTATACATTTCTGCTTTCTGATTGATTATAAGTCATCGTTGGACTATTTACCTTCATATTCAGGCCATAGAATAGCACGATAAAGACATGAAAAAACGGCGTATTTTTAAGCAACTCCCATTCAATACCATGCCAAGAAAGCCGAGGCAATAGCAGANTGACTTACATAAGGAAATGATTGATTTGGTGAATCCACGCGACTTTTTACTTGTTTTCATCAACTAGTCTCCTTTATTAATTTTTCTTTGAAAGCGTATACACATCTGCTTTCTGATTGATTATAAGTCATCGTTTGACCTGGATTAGACTTCGAGTTCGCTCTTCGCCCCTCCTTTCCCAAGTGACAGACGGGCAAAATGGTACGCGCCGTTGTTCCACACGTTGAAATCATGAACGCCGTCCTTAATAGGGACTTGGTAAAACGCATCGAGATAATCCCCTGCACTGTCCGCGAGCCCGCTGATCGATTGCGCGTAGCAATCGATCGATATGCCGTCGGCATCTCCGCATGTCATATACAGTAATCGAAGCCTGTGTCCACTCATTGCGATGCTCGCTCCCAGATGCTTGCCGTTGCTTGAAGTAGGCGCGTTTGAGAAGGCGCCTACGTAAGCGAAAAGATCGGTCATGCCCCGCGCGGGAACGATCGGCGCAAAGCCGTTGCTCCAGCCATTCTTCGCCCCGGTAATAGCCGCGGAATCGCATCGATAACCGCCAAGGATCAGATTCAATGCCTGCATGCCGCCCATGGATAGACCCGCGATGGCCCTATGCGTACGGTTGTATTCGACGGCTTCCGGAGACGTCTCTCTTATATTCGCATACGTCTTGAATGCGGATTCAATGAACGGGATCAAGTCGTATCTCAGCTCATAATCGAAATAGTAGAACCCCAGCATGTTGGTTCCTTCGGTATTGAAAGTACGATCCGTCCAGTCATGTGAGCTTCTTCCATTCGGCATAACGACAATAACCGGTTTAATATCACCGTTCGCTACGAGATTGTCCAACATATTGCACAAGATAGGATTGCCGCCCTCACTCCCGCTGCCGCGTAACCATTCGTATTCGTCTCCGCCTACTCCGTGAAGCAAGTACAACACATTGTAACGGGTATCCGGATCACGCTCGTCGTAACCCGCCGGGAGATAGACGCTGCAGGATTTCATGATCGCCTCTCCACTAACCGTGGCTCTTCCCGCTTCCAGGAAATCGATAGGGCGATCCGTCACGAGTTGCCGCGACAGGTCGATATAATTTTTTACCGGATAAGCAACCTCTCGAACCGAGCCTTGCTTTCCGGTTGTAGCCGCACTCATGTACGCGGCGGGAATTTCCGTTCCCTCTAAGTCCGTCATCGTTCACCCTCACTTCCAATGTTATAGTGCCCGCCTTATATCCGCACCGGCCAGAATAAAGAACCAGCCTTGCGGCCGGTCTTCTCGTGCTGTCATGGCTTCCATTCCGCCCCGTCCGAGGAATAATAGAAAGTCGCCAAATCGACGCTATCCTCGAAATTGAAATGGATTTTCATATAAACGATGCCTCCGTCTATCGTACGGATTCCGCCTTGAGCTACTCCTTTGTTATGGTAGCCTAGTAGCTTGAAAAACTGCCCATATCGTTCCGCCTGGCGTTCCAGCATATCGGCCGTCGGAGAGGTCAGCTCGGTACGTCGGTCTTCATGCGCGAAGACGGATACGTCGAGCTCCGTCATGTGAAGCTTCACGCCGAGGCTGGCATACTTTTCAATCGCGTCCAGCTTCGGCAATTCATTCGTGCGATGTTCCGTCTTCTGCGTTCCCCTCCACTTCATCGTTTCAAGAATGTTCGCCGGACGGACTCCGGCAGTTCCTTCCCATAGTGTAGCGCTTCCATTTGCAGTCAACAACCTGTCGATCGGTGGATGATTGATCTTCATCCTGCTTAGAAAACCATCGTTTGACGGGTTTCAAGTACGCACGATTCGTAATAAGATAAGCAGATTATAGGAATCGATAGGAGGATGCAGATGATTGATCAGGATACTTATCGCGAGATACTCGCCCGATCCCTGCTCAGCAAGCGCCGGCAAAACCACGTTTTTAAAAGCTGGCTTATCCCCTGTATGCAAAAATAGATGATTCCCCTTGCAAGTAATGCCACAAATATGGTCTACCGGCTCGAGCGGCCTGCGTTCTATAGATGGCTTCGCCGTTCTTCTTCATGAAAGCTCTATAGTGCTGACGTGCCACGGTCTTTAGATGATTTTGCCTTGTAATGAGAAGGTTTTTTACCTAAGTTTTTTTTGAACTTCATATGGAAATAGTTAACGTTAGAGATTCCTACACGGGCGGCAACCTCGTGAACCTTGAGACCACACTCAAGCAAGACCTTGGCTTTGCGGATTCGAACTTTATCCAAATAAGTGCGGAATGGGTCGCCTGTGACACTTCTAAACAATTGGCCCAAATAAGCACTGTTATAATGAAACTTCTCTCCAAGAGTTTTCAACTTCAAATTCTCAGAGTAATGACATTCCACAAAGTCCAAAACTTGCGCAATAACCATATCATCCCTGCATTGCGATCCTGACCGATCAAAAATAAGCATCAGTCTATCTTCGATCAACCTCTGCAACGTCTGAAAATTGGGCTGCTTGAAAATGTCAGAAATCAAAGACTCAGTGTCTTGTATATCGAAATATGCTATATTATTCATTTTCAACAGTCTGGTGAGCATGAGCGAAAGCCACTGTGAAGTGGCGGCTTTAATTGCCCGCTCAGTTCCATAGTATTGTGCGATCGAAAGCAGACCTTCCTCAAGCACGCGACGAAGTAATGATCGACTTCCTAAATCGATAGCGTAATACAATTTTTCAGATAAAATGCCGATATCAGGCGCCTCCTGCGGCAGAATATTAGCGCTGCGCTCGATAATTCTCGTTTCCCCTCGGTACAGAAATTCATTCTTTAATAAATTTACAGCCTCGTAGTAAGATTTCCCGATATCGACGATCGATTCGACAGCTTCTCCCACGACTGCAATAAATTGTCCATTTTCCAATGCAAGCGTTTTCAAAATTTCACAATACAAGCCTGTAGCATCGAGATTATTTAACCTCGTTTCACGTAAAACTACTCCTACTGTTGAGTCATGGATGAATACAACACCCTCTTCACGATCTTCAAAATGTCTCATTAGTTTCAGCTTAATGGCTTCGAGTACAACACGACTATTACAGTCTGGCGAATACAGCTTTAGAAGCAGCACCCGATACAACTGCCAATTAAGTGATTGAAGGGAGGCAGGCAGATTGGCTTGTTCATTAACCAAAAGCAACGATATCATTCGCCCCCACTTTGATTCTCCTGCCGATCGCTCAGATTTCTTTTGCATTAGCTTCCCGATTCGCATCAATTCCGTCTCGATTTCGTTTACATCTACGGGTTTCAATATATAGGCGTTGACCCCCCATGAAATCGCAGTCTTGGCGTATGAGAAATCTGCATGACCGCTTACGATGATAAATTGACAATCCGAATCAAGCTTTCGAATTTCTTCAATCAACTGAAAGCCATTTATATCAGGCAAACAAATATCAATGACCATAAGATCAGGCCGTAAATCCGTATACAACAATAAAGCCTCTCTTCCATTGCTTGCTTCACCAATTACTTCAAAGCCGTGACTTTTCCAATCGACCATCACTAGCAATTCCTGACGTATTAGCTTTTCATCATCAACGAGAATGACCTTACCCATAGGAATCCCCCTTAATCGGAATAAAAAAGCAAACTTCCGTCCTCACCTTGAATTAGTAATATTTTATGACGTTGCGGCACGGATGCCTCCCTTACAATATTTTGCAGCAATCTCACTATTGCTGATTATATAGCACTGTTTATTATTACACCTTGATTTTCAAGTCATGGAATAGCATGATACAGACATCCGTCTTCATGATTGACGAATATGGCCTACAGACTGCATCGGTAAGCTTTAGGTGCCAGCCACATGATGAGCGTTCAGTACATCGGTCTCAACACAGTATCCGGAATTTTTGGCAGGAGTCGGAGATTAGAGTGATTACAATCATAGCTAACAGATCCGTTCTACCTTAATGCGTAGGAACAGCAATCAAAGTTGTATTGCCATCAGCTCTAGTCATCGCAGGCCTTGAACAAAATTTGTCGCCTCGGAAGGAGCAAGCCAAACGTAGTTGCTTGAATCTCCTGCTGGTCGATATTTGAATTATGCGCCGAACCATCATCTGGACGAAGCCCGTATTTATAGAGTTCCGTATTACCTAAACTATATCGATTCGGAGAGAAAGTTTGAGGAAGATTGAGGTTAAACATTGCATACCGATGTGAGTATTGCGCGGATCGATGCTGGCGGAGCAGTACCTATAATCCTTTATGTAAAATCCATTAGATGTTCGAACCCTGTATGTATCATTTAATCCTCGCAGCCAGTACAAACATTCATCCCATTCTCCGATATCATAGTGTTCGCTCAAGCAATATTCCAAATATTTTGGATCTAGGACTGAACGTAAGGCAGTCGGTTGAGTATACATCATGTTACCCCTTTTTTTAATCTTAATCATATTACAGTTCTCATCCCATAAACAGGAAAAATTTTAGGTTATTTCTACGTTAAACTGCCAGTTAGCGTATCGGAGTTTTCAGTAAATAAATTATCTTATGTACCGAAAAAACCAGCCCCCTTAAAGAGAGCCCTGCAAAACGAATACAGTTTCTGTAAAATGGAGCCCAGTGCCCTCCCCTTAAACGGCTGGTTTACGCTGTTTTCATTTAACTATCGTACCCGTTAGCTCAACAAATCATCGTGCAGGCTCGAAGACACTGATCAGTAAGGAAACTCCGCCCCATAATAAAAAGTTAATTGAGAAGGCGAACTCAAAATCATCATCGAATCGTATAATTCTAAAAGTAATAAACATTAGGATTATTCCAGTCAAATAAAAAAGCAATAGTGTCAGAGCGGAAATATTCAGTATTCGTTTAATTTTATGTGTATTCATTAGTTCACCTCGCTCGCATTCTTTACATGATCGGTTCTCTCTGATGGTCCTATCCAAACTAAACTGCCAGTTACTTCAATGGAAACGGCAGCTGATCGTACGACCAGCTGCCGTAATGTCGTGATTGAACTATCGTCTCCCGTTAGCGGAACAACGAAGATTATTAAAATTGTTTCTGTAATTCCTTTATATTGAGTTCATTAAAATTAAAGAATAACATGTCGGAACCCTCCATGTTTTCTTTTACATGGCTCAATCCCTTAAACCCAAGACACTTCATGCCAGCTTTCTTAGCAGCAATTTTTCCATTTTCTGAGTCTTCAATTACCAAACATTCAGCTGGTTCAATAGCAAGTTTTTGGCTCGCCAAAAGAAATATCTGAGGATCGGGTTTAGATGCCACTACTTCTTCGTCACAAACGATTACATCAAAAAGTGTGTTAAGCTCAAATAGATGAATAACAGCATCCATTCTTTTTTTAGATGCGCTAGTCGCTAAAGCGGTCTTTACCTGGTTACTTTTGATATCATATAGAAATTCTTTTACTCCTGGGATAGGTTCCATTGATTTATAGAGTTCTATTTCCCTGTCTTGATTGTAGCTCTTGATCAAAAAAGAAATATCATGTGGTAGGTTGTATTGTTCTTTTACTTTTGTCCAAAACTGCCTCGAACTAAGACTTCCCCAGGTCTTGATCTCCTTAATAGTTAAGTTGCAACCAAATGTATTAGCTGTTTCACATAAAAGCTGATAGGCAACTGAGTGAGAGTCAATAATGACCCCATCCATATCAAAAATGACCGCTTTAATCATATATTTCTCCTCTCGTTATAAGGCGGCGTTAATGTAACGGAGACCGTCGGTGATCCCGACAGCCTCGGTCTTAGATGTATTTATTAAACAAACGTACCCACTCAATAACATATTAATTATTTTCTTGGTTATTACTGAACCAAGATAGTGCAAGTTCTTCCATTTCCCTAACAAATGTTTTTTTTGCTGGGCTATATTCACTTGTGTTTTCGAAACGTTCAGCTAATTCTTCCTTAAATCGACTGTATCTTGCGACTTCTTCAGGATGACATCTCAAATAATCTCTAAATATTAGATGCCGTTCAATTTGTGGGTTATCTGTTTGATAAAAATGAATGTGGTGAGTCCTTTCTTCACCACCTTTTCGGAATAACCTTCTTCCAGGGATACCCCAATCTCCAGCTACATCATATCCGAGCAAATTCATTTTATCGTTATATAAATCGACCTTGCTAATGTCTTTTACAATACACATCATATCAATTACAGGCTTAGCTTTTAAGCCTAGTATTGAAGTACTTCCAAAATGCTCGAAACATACGATTTCATCCGTAAATATAGTTCTTAGAAAATCAGCTTCATCTTGGTAAAGTCTTACCCAATTTTCATTAAAATTGCTTAGTCTGACCTTCATAGAACACCCTCCTACTAACTCCAAATTGTAATTAAATTGCACATTTTATTAAGCAGTCCTGCCCGTTAGTTGAGAAGACGGCAGCCACTTCACCGGCTGCCGTCTCTTCGTGCTTATTGAGCTATCGTACCCGTTAGGTTAATAGCGTCTTCAAATCAATTCTACAAAATACTCTTTATTTGCTTGAAAATACTTTTCTAATAACTCGGTTACTGTCGGTTCACTTTCGTAATATTGAATATCGAATCGTTCATACGCTCCCTCTCTTGATGCCATGACAAATTCCAAAACGGTATTTATAGTTTTTCTAATTTTAGACGAATACTGTTGATTGGCTTCGCCCAAAATATCAGCTTGTTTAGATGCACCTAAAGACTTGAGAGCCTTTATTGTTTCGTAAACTCTCTCCGTACCTTTATTTTCAAAATACTGAATATGCCCCCCGTTCTGCACCTCTGAATCATACCAGAAGCATAGATGGGCAACCCTTTGTATCTGATTGAGGTCCTCATACTCCTCCATTGCTATCAAATCAATAAAAGCATTCCACTCTTCATAAGGTGATTCAACAAGCAATTTTTTGCTGATTGTCCTTAATTTCATTGATACCCACCTATCTTGTAAGCTTGATTGGTTTAATTTTACCACTTCATATTGTCTTTGTTCTGTATTCTATTGGAACTATCCTGCTAGTTAGCTTAATAGAAAGAGCAGGCCATCGCTGCACCTGCTCATCCATGTGAACTATCGTACCCGTTAGTTGAATAACGACAAAATCATTCATCAACACTTTGACGACAATTTCCACTTATTTCAATAAAATCTGTGCTTCATCTTTTACCTAATTAT
>NZ_LMRV01000042.1:0-4397 GCF_001428245.1 Paenibacillus sp. Soil522 | reverse complement strand
AACTCCACTCGTCCAAAGTCCAATCATCCACTAATTTTTCAATAAGCAAAGTATCATTCCATGTTCCCCAAGGTGAAAATTTTTTTTGTTCTTCGCTTATTAAAACTTGCCAATGGAACAGAGAATCGATCGTTTAAATAGTGAACTGATCAAACACCGAATAAAACGGCAGCTTGAACATGAAGCACTGGAACAATGGACCGCGAAGCCTGAGGTCGAAAAGATGAAAAAGGCCCCGGTTGGTTCCGTAAAGAGGAGGATACTGCTGCGCGTGACCGGTTTGTCCTTCTGTAATAACGGACCGCCTGTATCCACTCTTTTACGATCTAGCGCCATTTGCTGCTCTTTAGTAAAGGTGACTCGTAGTTTGGATAGTCCCGTATGCAATTTAATAAAAAAAGCTCCAAAAGGAGCCCTATCATTATTCTTCTAGTTCGCCAAGTTTTAATACCATGTTGAAAAGCTCACCATTTCCTCGTTGCCTCGAACTAACTTTAAAGCCATATTTCTCATAAAATGAAAGAGCGCTTGGCAATGCTTCGATTGTGATGAAGTTACATCCGCTATTTTTTGCTATATCCTCTGTAAGATCCACAACTTCACCAAGTAAATACTCTCCATACCGATGAAATTCACGATCCCGATGAGGCTTACCTGAGGGCCTCTTATGGATTGAATGAAGAACAGTGAGGTAGACAAGAATTATGTAAGGCAACGATGATAAGGTTTTTCGGATTAAATACAATACGAACCCAATGAGCGACGGGTGAAAGACATGATAGCGTCAGTCAAAACTATATTGATTTTTGCTGAAAATAAAAAAAGGGTGTCGTTTAAATGACCCCCTAGGCTTTCTTATTGATTATATTTAGGTACTTATTGTCTCCCGTATTTACCCAGAGAAGANAGCTGAAAATAAAAAAAGGGTGTCGTTTAAATGACCCCCTAGGCTTTCTTATTGATTATATTTAGGTACTTATTGTCTCCCGTATTTACCCAGAGAAGAAAATTTTGACGGTTATGAATGATTGCTGTTTTTATTTTCTCCACGATCATCTTCTTTTGTACGATGTTATTCACTAAAGCTAGCCATTTCCTCGTTGCCTCGAGCTAACTTCAAAGCCATATTTCTTATAAAATGAAAAAGCGCTTGGCAATGCTTGTTAGCGATCTCGATCCGATGTAAATTACCATAACAAAAATCCCGCACTCCAATAGCAAGAGGCGGGAATTAGATGTTTATCACATTTATATTCAGCTCTTCATTCACGAATTTCATATCGTGGTCTCTTGAAACAAGGCATAAGTTTTCATTCACAGCCGAAGCAATAATAAGAGCGTCGGGTGTTTTTAGTTTCCGTCCTTTCTCCCTTTGAGTCCTTCGTAATGATCCGGCTGTTTTAGCAATTTCTGATGAAACTTCAATGACCCGCCCATTCCCAAATAAATTTGCTGCTCGTAAATGTTCGTCATCCTTTAGCCCTGACAAAACCTCACACTCTGTTATGACCGAGAAATACATCTTCATGCGGTCACGTGAAGCCTGTTGAATAAACTCGATCACACGAGATTCGTTACTCAATATTGCAATGGCTATGTTCGAATCCAACAAGTATCCCTTCATCGATCCCATTCCTCACGAGCACTATTCACATCACTCATTAACTCATTTGCCCGTTCTTGCGACAATGTTCCTGCAGCCTCCAACAGATCTTCAATACCCATTTCATCTTCTTGTATTTCAAGCGTTTCATTTTGAAGATCAATCAGGACCTTCTGGTTACTGACATTTAGCTTTTTCAAAATACTTTTTAACTGGATGACTGTCTCATGGTCCATTTTTTTGGCCATAACCACCATCACTCCCTACCCGTTCTTCATCTCAGTATACCATATCTAATACAATGCAAAAAGAAACCTGAGCAAAGGCTTCTTTTTTATTTCCTTTGTAGACCGAGAAATAAATTTATAAATGCTGGCGAGGTCTTATTCGCCTTGGCAGGCATCCTTAACCAATTAAGTAGGGTTATGAATACCCTTTAATATAGACGGCTTTTCCAATGAGTCGCAAAGCGACGCTTAAATATATCCGGATTAATTCGGATCAACTATCCTTAAGGCTCCTTTTCTAGGGGCCTTTCCTTTTTCCTCCGTCGCGCATTGTAACACATTAATAATTAATGTACTAAATACTTTAGATCGGAGAGATTTTTGGAGATGCTTGCTGCCTAAATAGCCGGAGTTGATATTAGATTAAATTCCCGGTTTTATAAAGTATTACATTAATGTGTCAAAGTATAAAAGTATAAACGACAACCATCTATAAATGATACGTTCTGCTTGCATCGATGAAAGTAGCGAACCGTTTAATAGTCGTTGAGGTACCGTCCCCATTAAATCTAAACAAGGTAACGAAATCGTTTAAGGCGTCGATGTTTGCTGCATACCTAGCGTGTTAAAGCGTTGAAGTAATGGGGAGAAAAGTTGTAAGCAATCGCTCCACTGTACTATTATATACCTTAAAAACATAAAGAGCCCTTTAACCAAATTGGTTAAAGGGCTCTTTATTAAATCGGGATGACACGATTCGAACATGCGACCCCCTGGTCCCAAACCAGGTGCTCTACCAAGCTGAGCTACATCCCGTAATAAATGGCGTGCCCTAAGAGATTCGAACTCCTGACCTTTTGATTCGTAGTCAAACGCTCTATCCAGCTGAGCTAAGGGCACATATTATGGAGCGGAAGACGGGAATCGAACCCGCGACCCTCGCCTTGGCAAGGCGATGCTCTACCGCTGAGCCACTTCCGCTAATGGTGCGGTCAAGAGGACTCGAACCTCCACGGCTGTTACACCACTAGAACCTGAATCTAGCGCGTCTGCCAATTCCGCCATGACCGCATTTAAAAACTAAAAGTGAGCCATGTAGGACTTGAACCTACGACACCCTGATTAAAAGTCAGGTGCTCTACCAACTGAGCTAATGGCTCGTAACAATGGCTGGGGAACAAGGTTTGAATACCGCTTGGCTAATCCCCAACAATCAATTAAAACTTAGATAATATTTATGGGGCGATCGAGGGGAATTGAACCCCCGAATGTCGGATCCACAAACCGATGCGTTAACCACTTCGCCACGACCGCCATCTTCAATATTTTATTGGCAGGGGCAGCAGGAATTGAACCCACACCAAAGGTTTTGGAGACCTTTGTTCTACCTTTAAACTATGCCCCTAAGGTAAACGCCACTTCACTAATCCTCCATGTGGTGCCGTCGAGAGGACTTGAACCCCCAACCTACTGATTACAAGTCAGTTGCTCTACCAGTTGAGCTACAACGGCATATTCACTTTTTATTGCTCACACTGCTAAAATGGTGGCTCGGGACGGAATCGAACCGCCGACACGAGGATTTTCAGTCCTCTGCTCTACCGACTGAGCTACCGAGCCTGATGTTGTTTGAATGGCGGAGCTGACGGGATTCGAACCCGCGGTCTCCTGCGTGACAGGCAGGCATGTTAGGCCTCTACACCACAGCTCCACATTATATCTAGCCGGATGTCTCCGATGGTAATTGGTTGCGGGGGCAGGATTTGAACCTGCGGCCTTCGGGTTATGAGCCCGACGAGCTACCGGGCTGCTCCACCCCGCGTCATTCAGAACATATATCGTTATGGTGGAGGCTGACGGGATCGAACCGCCGACCCTCTGCTTGTAAGGCAGATGCTCTCCCAGCTGAGCTAAGCCTCCATATTGGTGACCCGTAGGGGATTCGAACCCCTGTTACCTCCGTGAAAGGGAGGTGTCTTAACCCCTTGACCAACGGGCCTTACTGGCAGAGAGGAAGGGATTCGAACCCTCGATACGCGATTAACGTATACACGATTTCCAATCGTGCTCCTTCGACCACTCGGACACCTCTCTGTATGGCTCCCCGAACAGGACTCGAACCTGTGACAACTCGATTAACAGTCGAGTGCTCTACCAACTGAGCTATCAGGGAATAGTAATGATTTATTGGTGGAGCCAAGCGGGATCGAACCGCTGACCTCCTGCTTGCAAGGCAGGCGCTCTCCCAGCTGAGCTATGGCCCCTTACTGAAATGAATGGTTGGCCTTAGTGGACTCGAACCACCGACCTCACCCTTATCAGGGGTGCGCTCTAACCAGCTGAGCTAAAGGCCAATAAAAAACCCACATCACTGTGGGTGTTTCTTGACGCATTTGCGCCCTGAAAACTGGATACGAAAGTTAGGTTTGCTGAACCTTTTTAGCTGTTGTCTGCCGGATGTATGAGTCCTGGCAAACGTTTTAGGATAAGCCCTCGACCGATTAGTATTCGTCAGCTCCACACATTGCTGTGCTTCCACCCCGAACCTATCAACCTCGTCGTCTTCA
>NZ_LMRV01000041.1 GCF_001428245.1 Paenibacillus sp. Soil522 | reverse complement strand
CTTGTCCCGAAGGACAAGATCCGCTCGACTTGCATGTATTAGGCACGCCGCCAGCGTTCGTCCTGAGCCAGGATCAAACTCTCCAAATTGGTGTTTGAAATGCTCATTACTTTTTAATCGCTTTTTTCGCTTATCCCGAAGGATTTGCGAGGCAGTTATTACTCGTTGTTCAGTTTTCAAAGAGCAATCTTTTTTCTTTCGTCCCGGTGTGTTTTTTGGCCGGAATAAGAATATACCACGTATCTTTCTAGTATTGCAAGTCTTTTTTAAAATTAATTTATTATTTTCGACATATCATGACGCGCTTGAGAGGTTCTATGTGATCACATGCGAATAGATGGCTACGATAAAACGAGTATTTCTTTGAAAAATTCGATTCGGGCGTGCAAAGGTTTTGCTTCACTGAAATAGCCAGATTCTTTTAGGAACGATGATGGAACGAAGCGATAGCAGTTCTTTCTGGTTAATCCTAGGCGGTCTAAAATATCTATTCAGAAGATTAGGAAGAAACTTCATAAACACCTAGCAAGGAAAAAGCAGCCGACCATAGTTGTCGACTGCCTCTCTTGTCATCTTTGACCGCTCTTCATTGTAAGACTCGGGAGGAGATGAATGAGCTTGCCGCTGTTCATTCCTGCGGCAACCTCCAGAGTTTCTATTTCACTTCACAGAATGTATGTTCTGTAAAGTATTTTATGTTAATATTCTTCAGTTTGTATTTTGGAGCTCATCCAGAACATAAATTTTCACGGGCAGCAATAAAAAGCTCCGGGCAATGCAATAGCGGACGCCGCACCGGAAGAAGAAGCTGTATTGCTTAAGACGGGTGTTGAAAGAAAAAAGTATTAGACGGGATGGGTCATTAAACGGGCAGGAAAGTTAAAGAAATATCCCAAGTCAAGCGAATTAGTAAGACAAGTAAAAAAGCATTATGTGTCCTTTATAATCAATTCGACAAAAAATGAAATAATCTATCATTTTTGTGAGACATGAAGCGATAACATGCGTAAAAGAGCTGATTTATAATAGATATAGAAATCAAATGAAGAAGTAAAAGGGAGACGTTGAAATGCGTTTAGTATCTGGGCATCTTAAACGTAAGGAGTCAGTGATGCAACCGTCCCAAAATGAATGGGGGACATAAGATTATGGGACTTGTAAAATCAGAGGATAATCAGGACTTGGATTTGGAATGGGTAGCCCTAATAAAAAGCGCGCGATCAATGGGGTTTACGATAGAAGACGTGCGTAAAGTTTTTCTGTGCCTAAGTGATAAGGATGACACTCAAGAAACGGCTGTTTAATAACAAATAAAACGTTATTCGCGCTTACTCTTCCACTTATTAAATTCCAAAAATTCTTTAAACTGATCCTTACTGATACCAAAGGCCACAGCCTCTCTTACCAATTCGGACCATTCTTGTTCAAGATGTCCAACCTTTTGCTCAGACTGATCGATATTCAAAAATTCTTCAACTGTAACTTTCAATACAACGCTTACCTTTTTGAGAAACTGAATCGAAGGATTTTGTTGAAGCCCTCGTTCAATAGAGCTTAAGTAAGATTTCGCGACACCGGCTCTTTGGGAGAGCTCGGTCAGTGATAAGCCATTTCTCTTGCGTAGCATCTTAATACGTTCTCCGATCATTGCAACCCCCTCCGTCCTCACATTATTGTTGACTACTCTCTATTATAACGATATTTTTTATTTGAAACGAACATTAAGAAACCGCTTACAAATATAAGTGGATGATTCGAAATGGCAGAAAATATTTCTATGCTATATGATTCGGAGAGACCTGAGTGAATAAGGGTGTCACAGTGGTATTTCTCCATTTTCACTAGCGTTGCATTAGTATTATCATAATTTTGTCTTAATTTGTAGTGTGAGTCTTATGCAACGCTAGTGCCAGAAGAAAATAAAGTCTTAGACTGACGCTTTTTTCAATACATCATTTATTCAGTCTATTATTAAAACGTCTAAATTCGTTACGGCATACGTCCTGTTTCTCTATCCTTTATTTCAGCAATCGGCATGTAAAATGTGGAGGAACATGAAAAAGCGGCAAGGTCGTGATGACCCTGCCGCTTTTATTTTGGAATACGCCAAAACGATACAGAACCCGGCGCGAAGAGCGCGCTAACGGTTCGCGTTTAGCATCTGCGGTTTCTTCTTGTGTTGTATCGATTGCACTCGTCTGCTGCTACACAACCTCGCCCCGCACCTTGCGTCCGGTGAACTGGCTCTCGTACAAGTCGGCATAGAAGCCGCCCTTCGCGAGCAGTTCCTCGTGGGTACCGTGCTCGATGACGGTGCCGCGGTTCATGACGAGGATTAGATCGGCGTCACGGATCGTTGACAGCCGGTGCGCGATCACGAAGCTCGTGCGTCCCTGCATCAGCTCGTTCATCGCCCGCTGGATGTGGATCTCCGTCCGCGTGTCGACGCTGCTTGTCGCCTCGTCGAGGATGAGAATCGACGGATCGGCGAGAATCGCCCGGGCGATCGTTAGCAGCTGTTTTTGTCCCTGTGAAATGTTAGACGCTTCCTCGTTCAGCACCGTGTCGTACCCTTCAGGCAGCGTCCGGATAAAATGGTCTGCATACGCCGCTCTCGCCGCCTGCACGACCTCGGCCTCCGTCGCCCCGGCGCGTCCGTAGGCGATGTTGTCGCGGATCGTGCCGTTGAACAGCCACGTATCCTGGAGCACCATCCCGAAAAGACTACGCAGGTCGCCGCGCTTCAGCTCGGTAATGTTGACGCCGTCGACCGTAATGCGTCCGTCGCCGAGCTCGTAGAACCGCATCAGCAGATTGATGAGCGTCGTCTTGCCGGCGCCGGTCGGACCGACGATGGCGATCGTCTGGCCTGCGCGGACATCGATGCTCATATCCTCGATAAGCGGGATATCTCCGCTGTAGCCGAACTTCACATGCTCGAAGCGGACGTTGCCCTGCGGCATCAGCACGCCGCCGTCTGCAGCCGCCGGCGCCCTGCCGGGAAGGGCGACGCGAGCGGCGTTCACCGCCTCCGGTACTTCCTCCACCTCGTCAAGAAGCTCGAACACGCGCTCCGCCGAAGCGATCGTCGATTGAATAATATTGGCGATTTGCGCGGTTTGCGTGATTGGCATCGTAAATTGGCGGGAATACGAGATGAATGCCTGCACGTCACCGATTTCGATCGCCTTGCGCAGTACGAGAATGCCGCCTGCGACGCTGACGAGCACGTAGCCGATATTGCCGATGACGCCCATGATCGGCATGATCATGCCGGAGACAAACTGCGCGCGCCAGCCGGACTCGTACAGCTTCTCGTTCACGTCGTCGAACTGGCGGATCGATTTCGCTTCATGACCGAACGCTTTGACGATCGGGTGGCCGGTGTACATTTCCTCGACGTGGCCATTCAGCTCGCCAAGCGACTTCTGCTGGCCTTTAAAATACGTCTGCGATTTGCCGGCGATCATCTTGATCGCGATCATGCTGAGCGGCAGCGTCACGACCGTGATAAGTGTCATGAGCGGGCTAATCGTCAGCATCATGACGATAACGCCGATAAGCGTTACAATCGCGGTAATGAATTGCGTTAAACTCTGCTGCAGCGTGCCGCTGATGTTGTCGACGTCATTGACGGCGCGGCTCAGAATTTCCCCGTGCGTACGGGAGTCGTAGAACTTGAGCGGCAGCTTCGCCAGCTTCTCGTTCACGTCCTTGCGCAGATCGTAGACCGTTTTCTGGGCGACGCCGGCCATGACATACTGCTGAATGTAGCTGAACATCGCGCTGATCAGATAGAGACCCGCCAGAACGAGCAAAATGTCCCCAATATAACTGAAATCAATCGATGCACCCGGCACCTTATTGATAATGCCCATCATGCCCTCGAACAGCTCCGTTGTCGCCTTACCCATAATTTTCGGGCCGAGGATGGAGAAAACGGTGCTGAGCACGGCGGTGGCGAACACGACGATTAGCGAAAATTGATGCGGTTTCAAGTAGCCGAGCAATCGCCGTAAAGCGCCTTTGAAATCTTTTGCCTTCTGTACGGGCATCCCCATACCGGCCGGCCCTCCGCGCCCGGGTCCGAAGCCGAAACTGGCGGGCCCAATGCTTCCGCCAGGTCCGCCAGGTCCGCCAGGTCCGCCAGGCCGACCCGTTCCGCCGCCGGGCTCTCCCGTGCCCCCTTGGCCTTGCGGTCCGCGATGCTGCTCGCTCATGCGATCTCCTCCTCCGATAGCTGTGACAAGACGATTTCGCGGTATACATCGCACGACCGAAGCAGCTCGCGGTGGGTGCCGATGGCGGCGATTCGTCCTTCGTCGAGGACGATGATCCGGTCGGCGTTCATTACGGTGCTGACCCGTTGGGCGACGATGAGCACGGTCGATTCGGTCGTTTCGGCGCGCAGCGCTTCCCTCAGCATGGCATCGGTCTTGAAGTCGAGCGCGGAGAAGCTGTCATCGAACAAATAGATTCGCGCTTTGCGCACGAGCGCCCTGGCGATGGAAAGCCGCTGCTTCTGCCCGCCGGAGACGTTCGTTCCGCCCTGGGCGAGCACCGAATCGTAACCGTCCGGCATACCCGCGACGAAATCCGCTGCTTGCGCGACCCTGGCGGCATGCCACACTTCCTCTTCCGTTGCATCTTCTTTCCCGAAGCGGATATTGTTCGTGATCGTGCCGGTAAAGAGCAGCGCTTTCTGCGGTACGAGGCCGATCTGCGCCCGCAGCTGCTCCTGCGTCAACTCGCGGACGTCGACGCCGCCGATGTGGACGCTTCCCTCATTGACGTCATAGAAACGCGGGATGAGATTCAGCAGTGTCGATTTGCCCGAACCGGTGCCGCCGATAATAGCCGTCACTTCGCCGGGTTTCGCCGTAAACGAAATGTTTGACAGCGCCGGCATTTCCGCGCCCGGATAGTAGAAGCTGACGTTATCGAAAGCGACCGTGCCGGCGGCAACCGCCTTCTTCGATCCGTCGGCGGTATCCTTGATATCCGGATTCATATCCAGCACTTCGTTAATGCGGGCGGCCGACGCTGAAGCGCGCGGCACCATGACGAACATCATCGAGGCGAAAATAAGAGCGAACATGATCTGCCACGCGTACTGGATGAAGGCGATCAAGTCGCCGACTTCCATTTGGCCGCTTTCGATGCGCCTGCCCCCAAAGTAGATGAGCGCGATGCTCGCGAAGTTCAGGACGAGCATCATAACCGGCATGAGGCTCGCCATGAGGCGGTTTACTTTAATCGACGTCTCGGTCAAATCGGCGTTCGCGCCGTCGAACCGCTTCTGCTCATGGGCAGTCCGGTTGAACGAGCGGATGACGCGGATGCCGGTCAGATTCTCGCGCAGGACGAGATTCAGCTTATCGATTTTCGTCTGCATCGCCTTAAAGTGCGGCACGCTCCGGCTGACAATGGCAAAGATGAGCAGCGCAAGCAGCGGTACGACGGTGATGAGGACCCATGACAGCATGACGTCTTTGGACAATGCCATGATGATGCCGCCGAAGCACATGAGTGGTGCCATTACCATGACGCGCATGAGCATCGTCAGTACCATCTGCACCTGCGTAATGTCGTTCGTCGTTCGGGTAATGAGCGAGGCGGTGCCGATCTTGTCGAACTCATTTAGCGAGAACTGCTCCACGTGCGCGAACACGCGTCTGCGCAAATCACGCCCGAACCCGCCGGCTGCTTTTGCCGACATGTAGCTGGCGCCGATCGCGCAAACGCCGCCCAGCGTGGCAATAAGCAGCATCACGCCGCCGATCCGCCAAATGTAGGGGGTATCGCCGGTTACGACGCCTTTATCAATGATGTCCGCCATGAGCGTTGGCAAATAAAGATCGGATAACGTTTGAAGAAAGACGAGTACGAGGACAAAGATGACAGGAATGCGGTACGGCTTCATAAAACGAAACAGTTTCAACATGTTTTCTTGCTCACCTCATTCGGATGGGGTTTGGTCCGGCCTGTGGCACAGCGGCGACCGTTCGTTGTAGTACTGGAACACGTCATTAAGCATCTCGATCAGCAGATGGGTGCGCTCTTCGCCCAGATGACGGATCAAGTCTTTGGTCCCTTCATACATCGCGTCCAGGACCACCTTGATAATGCGCTGTCCTTCTTCGGACAGCTTGATTCGTACGACCCGCCTGTCTTGCGTGTCGGCGGTCCGCTCCACCAAGCCTCTGGCTTCGAGCACGTTGACCATCTGCGATACGGTGGGCTGGGTGACGCGCATAATCTGGCTGAGCACCGACGCCTTGAGACCGGTCGATCCCTCCTCCATGGAGCGGTGGAGAATAAATAGCATCATCGTCTCTGCCTGCGTGCATCCTTCTACCGGCTTCCGGCCGCTCAAGTTAATGTGACGCATCTGTCGGAATGATTGGATCAGGGCGTGGGACGTCTGGTTGTCATCGGTTGTCATGGTAGTTGCTCCTCTGATGATTAATTAAGCAAACTAAATTATTTACTTAGCTAACCTAAGTATATTTATGTCGGTTTGTCCTGTCAAGCGATTGAACTTCATATTTATATTCCCCCGGTATTACGCTAACGTACCCGTTAGTTTAACGAAACAAGTAGTTCTGCCCCTCCCTAGCACCCCAGGCTTATCTGTCCAATACAACTCCACGCAATGCCTCGGGTAGATCAAGAGGCATAGACCACCGCAGAAGGAATATGTTAAGTTCAGATGTTGCTCCCATCCTTAAATTCATTTACAGAATAGAGTTAATAAATTCTTGTGATGGTCCTTTATTATCTTTCCTTCTAATTTCTGTAAAATTATCGTTTGTGTATTCATTAATAATTTTCCTCCAAAAAATTTGTGCAGGGATATTCCAATCGAATTGGCTTACTCTCCAATTACCTGCAAATAAATTGAATACCTCAGTAGCTGCTTTTTTACCGATATTCTGTCTTCTAAATTTCCTAAGTATAAAAAAATGATTCAAATATACTATGTTTTCTTCAAGAATCATTCTTATAATTACAAAGCCTGCTAGCGTCCCATCCACTCTAATAAAATACAGGTGGAAGTTATCATCTTCGTACCAATTTCTTGAATCAAAATTCGTTACAAATAAACCATTCTCATTGATATCGTTACCACTTAGTTCAGACAGATCATAAGCTGCCAGTTCTACAAGATTGTTCAAAGAACCCAAACCATTTTCTTCAATCTTAACAATAGTTACTTCCAAATGACCACTTCCTTAATTATTACGGTTTTATTTGTTCCATTGAGATAGTTTTTAATTTATTCGAAGCTATCTAATAACTTCTATTTGTGAACTACGTTAGTAAGCACTAAATACTTTGAATTTTCCTCTCGCCGAAAAGGACTAACACTCATAAATATTCGTGAGAAACTTCGTATAACCTTTTAGATTTCTGTTGAGCTAATCTGCCCGTTAGCGTGGAAAAGGCAGCCGTTCGTTCGGGCCGGCTGCCTCAGTGTCTTTATTAAGCTATCGTACCCGTTAGTGCAACACATATCCAACTATAGCTTACTGCTTATTAAATTGCTCGGCGGCTTTTTCAGCTTTAAGCATTGACTGGTCATCAATGAAACCAGTATAGCATTGCTTTTTCTCATCATATCGATATACACGTCAAGGCACTTCCAGCGACCGACTATTAATTTTCCATTTATTACATTAAAAACTGTGAAACAATGTACACTAAAGGGACGTTTAGATTATGAACGAATCAAATAATGTAGGTGATGGTATGAGAAAATATTTATTTGTATTRCTGTCAGTAATACTTGTGATTAGCAGTTTTGKGGTAATTTTACCAAATAAGGCTTACGCTTGTTCTTGTGCTAACAACCCAGACCCTAAWACCGCATTAGAAAAAGCAGAAGCGGTTTTCGTAGGGAAAGTGATAAAGGTTAAGCAAGAACGRAAGCAACAAGGTGTTGTCGGGGCAATCGAGTACAGGGATGCTAACTTGTTTGRWGTTGATAGGGCATGGAAGGGCGTAAAGCAATCGCAAATTATCGTTTATGACTTKGGACATGATATGTCTTGYGGGTTCGTCTTTGAAGAAGGTAAGTCATATCTTGTTTATGTRTATAAGACYGATAACGGTGAGTTATATACAAGTTATTGCAGTCGTACTGCGGAATTATCAAATGCAGGAGAAGATTTGAAGCTGATAGGTGAGGGACAGGAAGTTGATAAGCAGGTAAACCTTGAAGGCGAGATGAAGCRGATTTCAAATAAGGATTATGATATGGAAATTTTCGTTGGGGGCATTGCGGTTGTATTAGCTATAGTATTTTTAATCGGTATRAAAATCAGAAGGAAGCATCAATAAAAGAGAAGTTCTATTAAAGAAACCACTCCATTGTCAGGAGTGGTTTTGTCTTATAAACTGATGTATATTTTGTGGTCAAACTGCACTTTGTGCTTAGATACATTGCGGGTTCGTCTTTGAAGAAGGTAAGTCATATCTTGTTTATGTATATAAGACCGATAACGGTGAGTTATATACAAGTTATTGCAGTCGTACTGCGGAATTATCAAATGCAGGAGAAGATTTGAAGCTGATAGGTGAGGGACAGGAAGTTGATAAGCAGGTAAACCTTGAAGGCGAGATGAAGCRGATTTCAAATAAGGATTATGATATGGAAATTTTCGTTGGGGGCATTGYGGTTGTATTAGCTATAGTATTTTTAATCGGTATRAAAATCAGAAGGAAGCATCAATAAAAGAGAAGTTCTATTAAAGAAACCACTCCATTGTCAGGAGTGGTTTTGTCTTATAAACTGATGTATATTTTGTGGTCAAACTGCACTTTGTGCTTAGATACATTACGGTGATTCGTATCGTAAATTGAAAAGGCACGTTTTGCACCGCGGCAGCTTGCTCCACTATCGTACCCGTTAGCGTAATAAAGTAGTGTATGCACCACATCGATTTTGTTTATTTTGAAAAAAATTGAATATCATCTAATGCACTATTAGCCTGACCTCTTACAAAATCATTAGTATCATTAAGTGCCTTTTTTACAATGGGTAAAACTTTTTCAGTTTCTAATTGTCCATGTATTCGTGCCAGATGGCCAAAGCAAAGTATAGCTATTCCTCTTACATTGTAATTACTATGATTGCTAAATTGTATACAAATGTCTTGTACCCACATCCAATCTTGTTCATTAAGAGCAAGTCCAAGCAAAGCATTTATGATCCTTTTGTCGTCTCCTAATTTCAATTCCTGAATTGCAAAATCTTTATCGTATTTCTGAATTTCTTCGTATTTTCCATTTTCCATTTGGGGACCCACTTTCATTTCAAATAACTGTTCTTTAAATTAAAGTATACCACTACCCGCTAAGTTAACCTGCCCGTTAGCGTGGAAAAGGCAGCCGTTCGTTCGGACCGGCTGCCTCAGTGTCTTTATTATGCTATCGTACCCGTAACGTAATCACTACTGGATTAAGAATCAAGTTTTAGCGTGTGATAGTTATTCTTTATGTAGTTGTAGCCAGAAAAGATAGTCAAGATTAATGCAATGTACATAAGTATTTGATCGATAGGAATTTCTGTGATGAAGCTGAAAGGGCCGTTATTTAACAAAACTGCTGAAATTGCAACAACTTGAAATACCATCTTTATTTTTCCATATTGATCAGCTTGTAAAGCAATTTTTTGAGAAGAGGCCACAATTCTAATTCCAGTAATTATGATTTCCCTTGCTATAATAGCAAAAGCGATCCAGGAGTATATTAAATGCTGGCTTACCATTAAGATCAACGCTGCTGAAATCAGCAATTTATCCGCTAATGGATCCAACAGCTTTCCAAGGTTCGTTATCTGATTGTATTTTCTTGCAATATGTCCATCTAATTTATCAGTGGCTGAGGCAAGTATAAATACTGCTGAGGCATAATAAATTCCATAGGAATCTACATGCTGTATGATAACAGATTTGTAGATTAGCCAATCCGGATATATGGGGAAGAATAGAATAAAAATGGGGATTAACAATATTCTTGCAATGGTAATTTTATTCGCTAAATTCATGGATTTCCTCCTTCACAGCATCTCACTCATTGTACCATATACTGGTACAATGAGTGAGAGATTATTACTCTATTCTGAAGGGCTACCACGCAGCAGCCCTCTCGGGGTTCAACTATCGTATCCGTTAGCTTAATCGCTTTCGCTTGCACCTTTGCTGATACTCGGAATAAATTATTCCTCGGTCGTCTGCAGATCAATTTTAACCTTCGCGCAAAGTGGAGCTGAAGGAGCAAATTAGTGCAATAAGAGAAAAATTCACTTTTACTTTATGCAACTGTATTACTGATAATCGTCAGAAAACCGTTCTTTGAGGCGGTATCAATTAACACATTAATGGATTGTAATGCCGTATTGCTAAACAAATACCATTCATCTTCAGAAGCGTCATATATCAAAACCTCTGGGTATCCTGATAAAGTTTCAGCTGGAAAAGAACGATTTAGAGTATAAATATCAAAACGTACCATGCTGTTCCCTTTGTGGTCTACAAAATCGTATTGTCCATGTTTATAATAAGACCCAGGTATGTCAAGATTCAGATTCCAAGAGTAGTTAGCAGGAGCTTCTACCTTTCTACCTTTGTTTTCTACAAAAATATTATAAATTGTTTCGTTATATGCGTTCCCATTAATTTGCTGTACTATGCCGCCCATAGTCATATGGTATTCGTGTTGTAATGCTTTTACTTGTACAGCATCTATGACCAATGGCTTTGTATCGACAGTTACTGTAAATTTGCTGTAATTGACATTGCATCCAAACGTCTCTGCGATAAAGCGAAGTGGAACGATTATGCGATTATTTTTTATGTATGGTTTTACATCAAGAAGTATCTTTTTACCGTTCTTCTCCGCTGTACTGCTGTTCAGATTTAATATTACTTTCATATTGCTTTTTGTGAGAGTAACTTTGGAATTCGACCAATCGACATTAGCTCCCAAATTTTCACTAATAACACGTAGAGGCACCATTGTACGATTGTTCTTAATTTCGGGCTTCACATCAGATGCAATAGCAAAACCGTCAACTTTTATTTGAATTTCTGCTGCATAAGTAGTTGACGATGAAATAAATAGAAAGATTGCAAGAAAAACCCCAAAGAATGCTTTTTTCATAAATGATGGCTCCTTTTTGGTTTAATTTGGTGAACAGTAACTTTCCCCATATTAAGACGCAACTGGATTAAATTTGTTGCGCTTTCCTGCCCGATAGTTGAGCAGGCTGCCGATGCCGGCAGCCTGTCGTCATGGAGTTATCGTACCCGTTAGCGTAACAAAGCGTATCGAAATGTGACACCTTCACAAAGCTAGAAAGTTATTGATAAACAATACACTCTAAAGGATATTCAAAAACTATGCTGTCCGTTAGCGGACGCATCGTCAGTCTAATACATTATTTTTTCTAGACAGTACTTACTCATGAATATTACGGCAGCACGTTTGTTTTAGAAAGGATGATATTGTGCATCATTTCCCAGTCGGGAATGGGATCAAGTTCTTGACATTACTTAATGATATGAACTGGATCCCATTAATCAAAAAAGTCGCGAGTTACGCGACTTTTAATGGGCCCATGTTCTTGACTTCCGACATGGTCACACACACCGTTCCAATGACAAGAACTTATCCCATAAATGAAAAAAGCCGCTATTTTAGCGACTTTTAATGTTCTTGTCGTCCCGACAGCCGTGCATTAGTTAAGCACGCCGAGGGGTCGATGCCTCCCACCGACATAGCTATAGGTACAGGTATGTAGACAATGTCTCCTGATTTATGTCGTTTAAGTACAATGTCCCTACATTTGTGCGTTTCGCAACGACAAAAAAGTCCTGACATAAAAACAAAAAAAGCTTGATTCCTCAAGCTTTTTTTGCGTCCAGTTATGTCCCCGCTTTTGTGTCCTTAGACATGAAGCAGCGCCAAAACCGTTCGATGGCAATATTATCGGTTGCACGACCTTTACCATCCATACTAATGCGAACGTTGTTCTCCTTCAGCAAATCAATGTACTGTAGACTCGTAAAATGGCTCCCTTGATCACACATTCTATAAATCTGTCGTGTTTTTAAATTTGTTCTAAGTTTTAGTACCATCTTTGAAATTAACAGGGACAGATTCTTTAATTAAAAAATACTTTCCCTGATTAGTTTTTTCTTGAAACCATATAGCCTCAAAGGTAATATTTGTAATTTTATTAACTTGCAAATATTCTTTGGGTATTTTAACCATATATTTAAATGTATTACCGCTTCTATCGATCTCTGGCTGTTTAATTTTTAATTGTTCAACAAATAATGTTGGAAGTAGCACCTTAATTTCTAAGTCATTTAACCTATCAAGAGTAATATCACTGGTATATTCAAGCATTTGATTGATGAAACTATGTGCGTTTATTACATGACTTTCCATATCCGGCTTATTTAAGGGCATTTTCCATTCTTCTAAATAATGTGTCCCAGTATAAAGACGAAGTATTTCACCGCTTTCTAATATAACTTGCATAATATTGAATTCAGGAACAAATTCACCTATTTGGAATGTTAATTTATTATTATGAAATGATAATATTTCGATGTTTTTGGTTACTAGCTTTTCATTTAAATAAAGAAAGGCCTGTTGAATCCCTATCTTTTCTATTTGAAAAGGAAAATAAATGGTGAACTGCTGCAACGGCTCGTGATAAAATAAATAATTAATCTCGTGTTCCAGCATTTTACTAACTTCTTCGTAATTTATTGATTTAGAATCTATCTTCTTAACAGCTTCGTTTTCTTTTACTACTGTAGTATTGTTTATGCAGCCGACTAAACTAATAACAACCAGTAACAAAATAAGGCTTTTCTTTATATCCATATTAAATCTCCTTATATCATCTACTATATTATTACTTGGCTTGATAAAGGACACAAATACATATTCCCGCAAAATATATAGATCATCAAGTTCAATCCGCCCATATCGCTAACAGGCAATGACAAACATTTTTCTTTGAAGTTTATGATACTTCACTATTATAGCTTTTATTCTAAACTGAGTTGCAACTTAGAAACTTACTTAATAATTTAATAGCGTTGCTACTATAATTAGCTAGCAACGCTATTCACTAATTTACAACTTAAGTGTTCGGGTTACCCCAAAACCATTGCTCTACACCTGCACTATCATGGCTTGATGCATAATAGATTGGGTTGGAAAACAAACCATCATGAGTATATTCATAATTTCTTTGTAAGACTTTGTTAGCGCTTTTTAATTCATACGAATAGTATTTCTGTGGGACTACTGTATAAGTAACTTTTTTACCCCACTCCTTACCAATGGTTATAGACATCGAAGCCTGCGCCACTGTTGCGAAATTGTATTCTGCCGAACCAGTTATTGATGCATTTGTAAATGATGAGGTTTCCAAAACTACCGAAGTAGGAACCGTTCCATAGAAATTCATACGATGCCAATCATGCCCTGTATAATAATAAGAGCTACCAGTCTGAGTCCATGAGTTCCAACCTTGTACCGTAACATCATCTTTTGTTGTTTTTTCTTTACCTGAATTTTCCTTTTGGATGTTATCCAGTTTTTTAATATCTTTTTCTGAAAGCACTGGGATGTTGTCAATATAAAGCTGGTCATTAATTGTAACCTCTTGTGGAGCGTAATTGTGAAATACATCTTCTGTAGCAAAAACTGACGTGCTGATGCTTAATGAAAGTAAAAGCCCACTTGCTACTGTCAAAATCTTTTTCATGAATAGACCTCCAAGTTTTATATATAAAGAGTCGGCGCCTACTCTTTACAACAAGGTTCAATACTGCAGGGCGTCTTTGACGCTAATCAAACCATTACCATAGGAATATGTATCTCCTAAATTTCTAGCTGAGTTTCTCAATTTAGTTCGAATTTCTAAATTATCCATTTGAATATCGGCAGACCATATTATTGCCGCAGCGCCAGTTGCATAAGCGGAAGCCATAGATGTCCCGCTACTAGTTCTATAGCCGCCAATGGCAGTGCTTAAAATATCGACCCCTGGTGCGACCAGTTCTAAATCATATCCAACACTCGATAACACATACCTTTTATTGAGTTGGTCAATAGCTCCTACTGCAATTACATTTTCAAAAGCTGCTGGATATCCGATGTTAGAGGTAGGACTATATCCGTTATTACCTGCTGATGCTACTAACAATATTCCAGCACTATAAAGTCAATTGTGTTGCGTAACATTACCCATTTGCAACCGATTTGATGCCGTGATGCAACACAATTTTGCGTGTAATGGTCGAATCAGTATGCAACACAATTGCTAACGTACGATTTTCGCGTTCTGCTGGCCCTACCCCTCTTTGAAGTTCTCGGCGATGATCCGGATGGAGTACGTCTTGCTTCTGGACTCTGGTTTGTAGCAGCCATCGCGTAACGGGCATAAGCCGAACAATGTAATTAGTGCAGCTGCAATTTTTGTGTTCAAAACTTCTAAACGTTGTAAATCGGCGTTTTGCTGGCAGAAACTTAGAGTAACATCTGTACTAATATTAATAAATAGTGCATATTGTCCATTAAATTACACTAATATCTTTTATAACCTGAATTTAATTAATGTATATAGTTATATCTGACTATTTTAAATCGATGTATATAAGAGATAATGACGTTTTATGTCTAAAATATTATCTCTTTATTACCAGATATATGTGTTAAACTATATGCTGTTATTACAGATTAATTTAGGGGGAGATAATTTAAATGTTTAAAATTACTTCTTAATCTTTTTTTATTAATTAGTTTATTTATTATTGATTTAAATGGAATTATTGCTTATAAGGAATCTAATATAATTTAGGGAGAGATAAATTTGAAAAGAGTATTGGTATCCATATTCTCAACAATTATTGTTATACTTACTCTCATCTCAACAACTAGCTCTGCAGCAGGATACAAAGCTCAGCACAGTACAGCTGCTCACAAAAAGAGTTACTTTGTTGCGTTTAACTCAAACGTAGATACTAATATAGTAAAGGCACATGGAGGAGAAATTAAAAGGCATTATAAATACATGCCTCTTATAGTGGCTAAACTATCAGACGCTGCGGCTCAAGCTCTTTCAAATAATCCTAATATCGAGTATATAGAAGAAGATGGAATGGTTCAGGCCATTGGTCAAGAGACACCGTGGGGAATTTTAGATGTAAACGGAATCGATGCTCAGCAATTAGGGGTCACTGGTACAGGAATAAATGTTGGGGTTATAGATACAGGAATTGATTACAATCATGAAGATCTTCAAGTTAAAGGTGGCGTTTCCTTTGTTGAAGGAACCTCGAGTTATATGGACGATAATGGACATGGGACTCATGTAGCTGGTACAATCGCTGCCGTTAATAATATGTCTGGAGTAATTGGTGTCTCCCCTCAAGTAAATCTTTATGCAATTAAGGCAATAGATCAATATCGAAATGGGAGTTACAGTGATGTAGTGTCAGGCATAGAGTGGTCCATATCAAATCATATGGATATTATTAATATGAGTATTGGTGGTAGTACTGCATCTCGTACCTTACAAAAGGCTATAGATCATGCATATAATTCGGGTATTCTTCTTTTAGCTGCAGCTGGCAATAGTGGTTATGATAAAAGGGGGACAATTCAATACCCTGCTAAATATAACTCAGTTATTGCCGTAGGCGCTGTAGATCAGCAGAACAGCAGAGCGACATTTTCCAGTGTCGGAAAAGAGCTAGAATTAATGGCTCCAGGAATGAGTATTCTAAGTACAGTTCCCGGTGGGTATGGTTATGATAGTGGAACTTCAATGGCATCTTCGCATGTTACAGGAGTTGCAGCACTAGTATGGGAAGTTAACCCCGAATTATCCAATTTCCAGATACGAAAAATATTAAATGAATCTGCTACAGTGTTAGGAGATACCTTCTATTATGGGAATGGATTAGTTAACGCATATAAAGCTGTAAATAATGCAAAAACTGCTTTAACAGTAAATTAATTTAGGATGGAATTTGTTAAGTGAGATTTAAAAAACAATTGTTCAATGGAGCTGCGGATACAGCTCGTTACATTCTCCGAACTAATCACAAACACCAGGATAAAATCCTGGTGTTTGCCTTTTGGAACGAGAAAAACAGCTCGGTGGCAGTCTCTATTCCCAAGCTGTAAATAGTAGATCATCTAAGATTTCGATTTCGCTATCTTGATCGAGCATCACCTAAATGCAATTCTGTCGCGTAATCAAGTAGGTTATGCGCTACGGATGCAGCGGTTGAAAGCGACCAGGAGCGGAGCAGCCTGCGGCGGCCGATGAACGCGAATGCCACCGGTGCTCCTGCCTATGGGCATGCTGCCGGAGAGTATCGGAGGCATGATGCCCTGCCCTGCTACGTTAGCCTTGATTGGAGCAAAGCGGAAATGAAGGATAGAGCTCTACCCTCATGCCTTTATCTTTCGAGAATGGCCGTTTGGATGACCCGAGAAGACAATTTTTCATAAAACTGGCGCAGGCCCACAACTCCGTGTCTATCCCAAAAACTATCGTAACACTTTCCTAGTCGCAGCCAAGCCAACCATAATAGCAAAAAAAAAAGCTTGCCTGCCGGCGTGCTGGTATCTACTCCCAGTGTGATGATCTGCAGACTAATTCCTCTTTCCTTAAGATCATGCGAAAGCTCGATTAACTGCTTAGTCGTCCGACCAAGGCGATCCAATTTCCAGATGACTAATGTATCCCCGGAACGCAAGTACTCCAAGCAGCGTGCTAACTCAGGTCGATCACTTTTCTTCCCGGAGACCTTTTCCTCGAAAATACGTTTACATCCGGATGCCTTTAAAGAATCGATTTGTAAATCCATGGTCTGATCGGCAGTCGAAACACGTGCATACCCAACTTTAGTCATTTCCCACTCCCCTTTTGTCTATTAAACCTTCGATTAGTGTATTTAATACACCTTGAATAATAGACGATTTAATAGACTAAAACAATGATCATTTTGGGGCATTTTAAGCTAAGGTATAAAAAGTCTAAAAAACGATCGTTATATAGACAGTCGGCGCAGTGCATATCATTACAAAATACGAACAAACCCAACACCATAATTAATTGGTATTGGGCTTGTTCATAGAAGTTCAGGATGACATAATGATGTTATGGCGCTTTTATTCAGTGAAGATAAAGTTTTAGACTGAATCTCAAGTCAAGAAACATCTACAAGATCATTTAGACAAGAGGAAAATCTGTCATATATTTCGCCAATAATTAGGCATGAATTCTCAATTATTGTATTCCATTGAACATCAGTAAGATTAACATGGTTATGTCTGTACTTAAGATGCGCTATTCGACACCTCAATTCATAATATTTTTTTGCAGCATTCTCCTTAACTTGCTCAACTTCCATTTGTTCGTCCAAAACTCCGAGCGTTCCAATAATACTTTCAACAGCTGGAAAATTAGTTTCAATTAATTGAAATAATTTATTAATAATCGTGCTTTCAGCATATCTAAACCCAATTTGATTTAATCCTTGTTCGATTTTCGGAGTATCTACCCCTAGGCCATTCTTAAGGAGATCGATGTAATATACCGTAAATACTTTCTCTAAACATCTATAAAACTCTAAAAAACTATGCTCCCAATGATTTGATGTTAGAGCTCTTAATAAAACTTCAACAATGAATACACTGTTTATGTTTTCAATAAGTTTCTTCACTTCCATTAAACATGAGTCACTAAGTCCCAATACAATATCACTTTTTAAATTATTTATTTTTCCATCGATAACGAGACATGCATATATACGAATGAGATGATCTTTGTTTTCTATATCGTATATATCTGGATCGACTTCCCAAATCTCATATTCTTCGATGAAATATTTGATCTGTTCAAATGAATATCTACCATCATTGAGCCCGAATATTTGATCTATAAGTTGAAAATCCACACCCTCTAATCGCTTTATCTTTAAATATCTCTCCGAGACAACAGCTAATGATAACCCTTCAACTATTTCCTCATCAATAGAAGTAATCTTTCTACCAATTCCTTTTGCAAAACTTGTGTCCGGAACGTTATGTCCTGCAATCAATACAAATGAATTATTATGGTAATTAATACCGACAATTGTAGTGCTTTGCAAATAGATAACATTAGTAATTTTGCACCTTATAAAAGCATCGATATTTTCTCTTGGATACTTTGGATGCGGAGAAAGTCGTCTTTCTCTATTTATTACTCGCACTCTTTCCTCTTCCCCGATTTGCTCATAAAGTAAGTCAAATATATTTCGAATTGATTCAATAGCATTTCTATTCATACTAAAATGCTCTCCAATATGGCTCTAAGCTTACATACTCGTCCTTTTCAGCGAGTATTTCAGTCATACAATTTGTAAATCCCTTCCTCTCAACATCTCCAACTTTTGACTTCGGAAGAGTCATCAAATATTCATCCAAATAATCAAATGCAAAAAATCTTTTGAGGGCCTCGGGGTCTCCAGATAAAGAATCTATTTTTTGTATTAACCTCAGACAATTTTCTTCGAATAATACAATTGCTTTATCCCTCTCAGGTTTTTCCTTATCGCGCATAATTTTACCTATTATTAATTGAGTAGCTGCTACGATAAACCCAACTCTCGCAGGATGACTTGAGAAGAAACCTTTGCCGTCAAAAAACCTGCCTTTCACTTCAGTCAATTCTAAAAATTCACCAAATGTTAAATCTAGTTTGCACAGATTTGCAAATACTCTTATAAAGACATCAAATCCATCTTCTTTTTCTAAACTCTCAACCATATCTATTTTATGAAAATCCTCCGCAAGCTGCGTCTGTACATCTACTTTCTCTGTCCTAAGGTTAAAGGAAAGATAAAGTTCAACTATTTGGTTCTTATGGTACTCGCCAGCTGCAGTTCTCTTTCCATTGCTGTTAACATCAAATAGATTTACATTTCCATTTAACTCAGGGTATTCCTCAAACAGTTTCGCTTCCAACGTGTTTACGAGTGGGCTGTAAACAACTTCAATTTGTCTCCTTACATTCCAAGGTACTTGTCCCGTATTTAGAATCAACATTCTATATAATAATTTAACAACATTTGGCGACACCCATATCTCAACTCTGATCTCTCTGTCCTCATTGCCTTTAATATGATTCAAATATACATTACTTCTCTGCATTCCATCGACAATTGATACATTACTATACTCTTTTTCAGCGATAAACTCTAATAATTTGTCCGCTAACCCTTCTTTCTCTAATCCCCTAAGTTCTTCGTATTTATCCGTTTCAGTCATTAAACCCAGTACAACTGGAGGGAAAATTGCGCCCGCTATAAAATCTTTATTCATCCTATCTCGAATTCTAACAGCAGATGAGGAACGCGAAATAACCCCTCTTTGCCCTTCAATATTACCATTATTTTCAAAGGCCTTCTTAACAATCTGTGCATAGTCTTTTAATTTAATCTTAGTAATTATTGATATGCAGTTAGTTCTTCCATCATATTCTCGATCAAGCACTGTAATAGCCAAAATAAACAATCTCCATTCTCTGTAAATTAAGATAGCAATTCATTAACTTTTCCAAACAACTGCTGAAAACGTTCTATTGTTTTAGAATCAACTTTACTTGAGACTGGTGGTTTTACTGCTAAATGATTTGCAACAAGATAATGGTTAAACCCCCCACTTGGTCTTAACATAATCGATTTGGTTTTCAAGTACCTATTTAACCTGTCGACTATTCTCTCACCCTCTGGTAAATCAGCTTCGATAATCTCAACTCCATTTAATTCTTTACAGTACGCAGAATTAAACAAGGTGAGATACAATTTTGGTGACAACATGTCTTCTACGTCGCTACTTTGCAAAGACGAACTTTTAGACTTCTCATCTCTAAAACTTGCATAATTTAAGATATACTTGCTTCCAATTATTTTTCCCTTTACTAAAGACTCGAGCCGGACATCCGGCTTACTACTATAATCATGTAGAACAGTAATATCTAAATCATTTGCACCCAATAAAGCAATAAAAGTTACTAATTTATCCAATCCACCTGCAGGAATGATAGTTATCTCAGATGACAAGTAAGTTTTGTTCTTTGACTCGAGGAATGTAGAAAAATATTTCAAATATACAAGATCAGCTGGTCCCTCTACTAGTAAATTTTTCTTGGAAATAAATAAGTTCTGAGCAATAGTATAGCCCAAGGCGGCTTGAAGAGGAAATAATGTTTTTGGATCAGAAGACGAAATATTACTTGTTACTTTTGTTCCATCTTTTTGCTTGTCTTCTACCATGCGAACTTGATGTAATCGATCATTAGGAACCATGAATGGTGAATGTGTAGTATATATGATTTGATGATTCTTCGTTAAAGCATCTATATAATAAAGGAAATCAGCCTGAGCAAGTGCATGCAAACTTAACCCTGGTTCATCAAGAAGTAAAATAAGATCCTTCTTTGTTTTCATTTGTTCCTTAATACTATCAAACCAAACTATAAAACTAAAAAACCAAATGAACCCCTTACTTCTTTGATTAAAAGGAACTGTTACACGATGCCTACGATTCTTAATTCTAATGTATAAGTTATTTCCGCTGTTGTAAGGTGCTTGATCATTTGGATCTTGACGAATATCAAATTCAACGTCAAGTTCTTGATTTTGCCTCCAATATTCAAATACCTTATCGGTAATAGAGTTTGATATTGATTCTAGTTTAGCCTTAATATTTTCATACCCTGCAGAGTTATTAAGATCAGATAATTCAACACCCGCCATCTTTAACAAACTAAGAGCCGTCTTATCTTCATCCTTAAGAATATTTAGATCATTCTTACTCGCTTCAACCTTTCTTTGCAATTCAGGAAGATTAATCTTCCCCGATAACACTCTGTAGTCGTCAAAGTAGAGAAATTGAGGAATTTGAGGCTCTAAATGTTTTGTCCAAATGTATTGGTTAAGTAAGCTATTCCATTTATCATTTTCAGTAAACCTTTCCTTTAAAGTGTCAAAAAACTCCTGTTCTTCACTGTTTAGATCAAGATCTTGAAGACTATTTAGTAGGAAACGTACTGTTTCAGATTTACTAACAGATTCCCTTGTCTCTGTTGTTAATTTTGATTTTTTCACTAATTCACTCACGTATAGTTTTTCAGGTATGAACATGGAAACAGTATAGTTTTCATTATACTTATACTTTATTGTAAAAGAGAGGTCATTGATTAACTTGAAACCCAAATCTGAATTAATATCTTGAATTTCGGCGTCATTTAGCGTATAAGTCAATTCAGAGACTACAGCAGGGTTCACCGTATGTTCCTTCTCGTATGCATTCAAGCTTTTACGAGGATAATCCTCAGTAATATTGAACTTTACGGTTGACTCAACAGAAGCAGATTTGTGAAGAGCTTGTAAAAATGCGGTCTTTCCAGACTCGTTTTGTCCTACAAGTATAGTGACTTTGGGATCAATAGTTACTTCTCCACTGTCATCTATAGATTTAAATACATGAACTTGGGCATTGGATAGTAACATTTTACATTCCCCTTTGGGTATAAAATTAGGCGCAGCTAAATAAAACCAATTTTAGCTACGCCTGTTGTCTGTTAGTATTTAAATTCTTCTGTCTCTGCCTGAGCAATCAGTTCAGCTTGCTGGATTATGAGATCAATCGCCATTTTTTCTAGGTCTGGTGGATATCCATACTTTTTCAAAAGCCGTTTGACAGTAATCCGCATTTGGGCTCGAACATTCTCCCGTAGCGTCCAATCCACCTTTATATTGTTCTTAATAGCCTGAGTTAGTTCGTGAGCAATTTGTTTTAGAACCAGATCACCCATCAATTCCTTTGCAGCTTCGTTAGAGGCAAGTGCATCATAGAAGGCTACTTCTTCCTTGATAAGTCCAAGATCTTCGCCGCGCTTAACAGCAGCGTTCATCTCTTTCGCCATCTGGATAAGTTCTTCAATGACCTGCGTCGTTTCTATTGTACGGTTATTGTACTTGCGAACAGCTTCTTCGAGCATCTCAGAGAATTTCTTGGATTGCACAATACTGGTACGTGAAACAGCCTTCACCTTACCCTGAAGCAACCTTTTCAGTAACTCCACCGCAAGATTCTTCTGTTTCAGTCCACGCACATGCTCCAGAAATTCATTTGAAAGGATCGCGATGTTCGGTTTTTGCAACCCGACCGCTTCGAGAATATCAATAACTTCGTCGGACATAATCGATCTGGAGATCAGTTGATTTAACTCAGCGTCCAGTTCATTGGTCGTTTTCTTCTTGTTTTCCGTTGTAATTAATTTGACGATCCCCGATTTAACAGCCTTTAAGAAGCTAATTTCCAAGTTAACTTGTTCTGCAGCTTCTGTAGTTGCGCATAGAGCATACGCTTTCGCCAACTCCGTTGTCCAATTCACAAAATTACGTTTTCCTTGATCTCCGAGTCCAAGTATATAGTCCACAGTTTCAACGATCGCTTTCATCCGCTCAGAAGCTTTCTCTGAAGCAAATCTAGTAAAGTCGTGTCCGTGTAGCAGTTCTCGAATCAGCTGAAGTTTTTCTAGCATAAAGTCGACTGCTAGATCCGTATCGATTCCCGCAGTCTTACGATCATTTTCCGTGTATCGTTGGAGTGCCGCTTTCAACATGTCCGCAATTCCAATATAGTCCACGATTAGTCCGCCTGGCTTGTCACGAAACACCCGATTCACTCGGGCAATCGCCTGCATGAGATTGTGTCCCTTCATGGGTTTATCAATGTACATCGTGTTCATACTCGGCACGTCAAACCCCGTCAACCACATGTCACGAACAATTACGATCTCAAGCGGATCAATCATGTCTTTCATCCGTTTAGCCAAATGCTCCCTGCGGCGCTTCGTCCCAATATAAGGCTGCCATTCCGCTGGATCGCTGGAACTTCCTGTCATGACGATTTTGATTTTACCCTCGTTGTCGTCATCACTGTGCCAATCAGGGCGAAGCTCGATAATTTCTTTATACAAATCAATAGCAATACGACGCGACATAACAACAATCATGGCTTTACCAGACATAGCACCTTGACGTTGCTCGTAGTGATTTACCATATCCTTTGCAACTTGTTTGATCCGTTTCTCCGAACCAGCCAATGCTTCGAGCCGCGCCCATCTTGACTTCAGCTTTTCTTGCTGCGTATACTCTTGATACTCTGTAATTTCTTCGTATTCATTATCGATTATAGGTCGCTCCGTGTCCGACAACTCCAACCGCGCAATGCGGCTTTCATAGTATATCTTTACGGTTGTTCCATCCTCCACAGCTCGAGTCATGTCATAAACATCGATATAATCACCGAAGACAGCAGGCGTATTCTTATCGGTTAATTCAACCGGAGTTCCTGTATATCCGATGTAGGATGCATTCGGTAAAGCATCACGCATATATTTCGCATAACCATACTTAATGTTTGCCTCATCGTCCGATGCAACCATCTCTGCCTGAAAGCCATATTGACTGCGATGTGCTTCGTCCGCGATGACGATTACATTCCGACGATCAGTTAGTACAGGATACTTGGAGTCGCCTTCTTCCGGTGAGAACTTATGAACCGTCGTGAAAATAATCCCGCCCGACTCCACCGCCAACAACTGTTGTAAGTGTGTACGATTCTCGGCATGTTGAGGGGTTTGGCGGAGCAAGTCTTTCGACTTACTGAACGTAGCGTATAGTTGATCATCCAGATCGTTACGGTCTGTCACGACAACAATCGTTGGATTATCAAGCGTCAGCACCAGCTTTCCCGCATAGAAGACCATGGACAGGCTTTTACCGGAGCCTTGTGTATGCCATATGACACCGATCTTCCGATCACCTTCCTCCATCGTCGCTCTTTCCGTACAGGCTATCGCCTTGTTGGTGGCGTGATACTGGTGATAACCGGCTAAAATTTTGAAGAGATTCTCTCCGTCTGTCTGAAACAACACAAAATGCTTGATGATATCTAGTAGCCTGCTTTTCTCGAACATCCCTTTGATCAACACTTCAAGCTGAGGAAGGGAGGAGGAGGCCACATCTTCACCATCGATCGTCCGCCACATCATGAACCGTTCTTCATCTGCCGTCAAGGTTCCAACACGGGCATTAACACCATCACTGATGACCAAAAAGGAATTGTAGTTGAACAGGGAGGAGATCGCCTTTTTGTAAGTCTGGAACTGATTATACGCTTCACTAATTCCCACTTCTTCGTTGGAGGCACTCTTTAACTCCAAGACCGCAATAGGAAGGCCGTTGACAAAGACCACAACATCAGGTCGCTTATCGACTTGATTCTCGATAACAGTGAATTGATTTACGACCAAAAAGTCATTGTTTTCAATTTGGTTGGGGTGGGTATCGAATAGCCAAACCTTTTCAGTTGGATACTCACCGGTAGCCTTTTGATATTGTACATCAATACCATCGGTAATCATTTTCTGAAATGCCTTGTTGTTAATCATGAGACTGGGACTGCGCGGCATTTCGATAATGCGGATTGCTTCCTCGATGGCTTCCCGCGGTGTTTGCTTGTTGATGCGAATCAAAGCCTTCCGAAGGCGATCTTTAAGGATGACATCTTGATAATACTGCCTTTCGGGATATTCACCCTCTGGCGAGATTTCCGGGCCATAAGCTTTATCATAGTTCAGTTCTTCGAACCATTCCAACGTTGCCTGTTCTAGGTCGTTTTCCGTATAAGATCTGGTATTTAGAGCCATGAATTCACCGCCTTTATTTAGGATTGTTCAAGCGGTACTCGGATTCCACTAGACATGAGTTTAGTGATTAGGGAATCACGTATCTGAGCTAATTTAATATTTTCATCCGTATTGACTTCTATCAGATACCTAACGGGTCTTGTCAGATTTTCAAAAAGCTGTAATACCTCCTTTGGGGGTATAATTATTCTTAGCTTCATGATACCTTTTACATTTAAACTATCTAGTATGGTCCCACTATCGACTTTTTGATTAATCTCTTGCTTCATAACATCACTTAATAGATATTCAAGTAAGAAAGTAGGAGGGATTTGTTCCGGACGAACTGCAGTCATATTTCTTCCAATTGCGAACGTTTCACCAGCTGGTATTTGTGCAACGGCACCTACACGTCCTACGTTTGTTATGACGCAGTCACCCTCCTTTACTTCAATTCTACTAGTCCATAATTTATAGTCTTCCTCGCTAATCAAGTATTTCTTAGTTGTATCCAAGCAACCATTATCTTTTATGTTCCATACCTGAAGAAGTGTTCTACCTTTGGTTATGTCTTTTGGTTTTTTAGTATGTAGGCAATCAACAATTTGTGTCACCTCCGACAAAATTTGAACTCTCCAACCACTAGGAATCAATCCCAAATCACTGTCTTCAAACTCACCACCGCTAACCTTATACGGTTCTCCGTATTCATTAGGAAACTCAAAATCCACAAACCACCGTCTAAAGAGGGCTTGGGTCATTTCTTCAAGGTTTTTGTTGATGGCGTTGTTGAGTTCAATTTTTTTATCCAACAATCGAAGCATTTCTCCGACTGCCTGTTGATGCATTGAACTATGAATTAGATATTTAAAAGATTTTATATCATTTTGTGTAATACTCGCTTGGTTTGCACTTCCTTGAGCAGTACCGATAATATATTCTTTAAAAAAAACGGATTTAAGAAGATAGAATAAGTAGTTCTGATCTATGCCATTCTTAGCCCTTACTCTAACAGCGTTTTGATTCAACAATGAGTTATTCAGAACACTCGGTACTCTTACAACCTTTCCCACAACCGATGATGGGTTAGTTGGCCATGAACCTACAGTCGTAATAATAATATCGTTTTCTAATAATTCATATCGCTTATATTGATCAGCCTTTGATTCATCAATACATACACAACTTTCATTTTCAATCGAGTCCAAAGTTAAGTTTGACACTTTAATTATTTTTCTTCCACTCTTTTGAAAATCAGCTGATTTGAATGCATAGCCTTTTTGAAAATCAGCTATATGATCTAAAATAATTTCATTATTTTGATTAAAACTCAAATCCGATTCCCCCAAGCTTCTTACGAATTTCATCTTCTAGATGCCGTGACTTAGCAAATTGTTCAGCCAACTCTGCTGTCAGCCTAACCATTTTATCTTCAAACGGTTCACTGTCTTCTGCGGCATCTTCAAATCCAACATAACGACCTGGTGTCAAGATATATTCATGTTCTTGTACCTCTGTAAGCTTTACCGCTTTACAAAAGCCTTTTACATCCTCATACGTTTGGGCTTCATTTTGACACCGCCATGCATGATACGTATCCGAGATTTTTTTGATATCTTCGGAACTTAACTCGCGATGTGACCTGTCCACCATATGCCCCATTTTGCGGGCATCAATAAATAATATTTCTCCTCGACGATCACGTAGCCCTTTAGGTGTTTTGTTCTTGGCCATAAACCAAAGGCAAACTGGAATTTGCGTTGAATAGAACAACTGCCCCGGCAACGTGACAATGCAATCCACCAAATCGGCATTGACTATCTTGCTGCGAATCTCGAATTCAGCCGTTGTACTCGTGGACATCGACCCATTGGCCAATACGAAGCCTGCCACACCACTCGGAGCAAGCTTGTTCACCATGTGCTGGATCCATGCATAGTTGGCATTCCCGGCAGGAGGAATTCCATACTCCCAACGAGTATCGTCTGTAATTCTAGCGCCGCCCCAATCACTGATATTGAATGGGGGATTAGCCAGAATATAATCCGCCTTTAGGTTCTTGTGAAGATCATTATGAAACGTATCTGCATGGTGCTCACCCAGATTGCTGTCCAGACCACGGATCGCCAAGTTCATTTTGCACAGCTTCCATGTCGTCGGATTAGATTCTTGGCCGTATACCGCGATATCGCCAAGCCTACCTTGATGCTCTTCTACAAACTTCTCACTCTGAACGAACATCCCGCCCGAGCCGCAGCAAGGGTCATAGACCCGGCCTTTGAAAGGTTCGATCATCTCTACTAGCAACCGGACAACACTGTTCGGGGTGTAGAACTCGCCGCCGTTCTTGCCCTCCGCGCTGGCAAACTTACTTAGGAAGTATTCATACACCCGGCCGAGCACGTCTTTGGAACGACTATCTGCATCACCAACTTTAAAAGAGAACAAGTCAATGACTTCGCCGAGTCTCGTTTTATCCAGAGCCGGTCTGGCGTAGTCCTTCGGCAGTACACCTTTGAGCGACGGGTTTTCTTTCTCGATATCGATCATCGCTTGATCAATTATTTGACCGATTTCCGGTTTCTTTGCGTTTTTCTTAATGTTGCTCCAACGTGCATCCTTCGGTACCCAAAAGATATTCGCCGCAACGTATTCGTCCCGATCTTCAGGATCTGCATAAGGTTCATCTTGTAGCGCCTTGTGTTTTTCTTCAAAAGCATCCGATACGTATTTAAGAAAGAGCAACCCCAACGCCACGTGCTTATATTCCGCGGCGTCCATGCTGCCGCGCAGCTTATCTGCCATGCTCCATAATTTTTCTTCAAACCCCAGGTTTGCTGTTGCCATTCTCCTCAATTTCCTCCTCAGTATAGTTCATTGTAAAGTTTGTTCCTCACTTGTTCCCAGCGAGCCGTTGCATCACGTACAGCTGCTTTAAAGCGTTCCTTCTCCTCGACATATCGCTTAATCCGATCCATCTGTTCCTCTATAGAGAGGAGAGGTAATTCGATTTCCGCCACATCCGACGGGTTCAAATTCATAACCGTTGTGCCACGTTGAAAACTTTGTATAAGTGTCATTCCAACCGGGCTTTCCAGAAATATTTTTGCAAATCCGCTTAGGATCGATGACTTAAACCGAATGACGATGATGTTTGCAGAAGCAATGACCGTGCCCTCTGATTCCGGAAAAATGGCGAGCTTATTCACCGTACCGCGGCAGGCCATGACCAGATCACCTGGAAGTATCTCGTAGCGCTTGACTTTCCGTTCTTCCTCATCAATTGTTTCCAACTGTTTCAAGCTTATATCGCCGTCTTCCAAGTTGGAGATATTAAGCACCTTTATGTTCCCTGCTCTTAAATCCTGCTTGAGGATGGATTTCCCTCTGAAAATATCCGCAATATCCTGCAGCTTCACTTTAGGAACATGAGCTTGCTGGAAGGCACACAGCGTTTCCTGATCTTCATTCAGCAGCATATCAATTCGCCAATTATCGAGTTTACCGAAAGCGTCCGAATGGATCGTGATTTCTCCTTCTATTGCCAGTGACATCTTTTGCAGCTGTAACCGACCAAGAAGCACTTCTTCCGTTGGTGAATTTCCGAATTCTATCTGGTATGTCTTGACCGAAGTGTATGGCCGGAACAACCCATCCGGCAGCATATGTACGGATTGGACAGGGTACAACTCGTTCGTCTGTTCACGCCATTTCGCGATCCCCCCCGATTGAAACATCATTCGTGCGGGGAAAGTGACGCTAATTCTTCCTCCCTCTTGCAATAGTGGAAGAAGGTGATTGACCGCCACACCTTCTGAGTCTCTAATGGTTGTATCATCGTCTTCGACCATTTTCAAACCAAAGTTTGGAATGGTTAAGATGGCGTTGAATTTCTCAGTCAGAGGCAAAGGATGATAAATAGACCCTTGAATGACTTGCACGTTAGGATACGGTTCAAAATAGGTCTTCAGCAGTTTGGCGATAATGTAACTCTCTGTCAACAACGTGATCGTAAAAGATTGCTTGTATAATCGCGTTTCCACGAGTCCGCGTAGATATTTCTCCGTTTCCGTAATGAGAAGAGATCGGTAATTGTTGCGACTGCACATAGCTTCGAATCGTTCCATAATACCGGAATGAACGATGAAAACACCTGTAACACGATCTTGCTGAAGTGTCTGCAAGGCGTAATCCAATAAGTCAATGTCCTTGCCCGCTTGATACAACCTATAAAATAATTCCCGATCTCCGGGAAAGTGTCCTAACTCTCGCTTACCGATATGATCCTTCATCCAACGGAACAGCACTTCCGGCTCCAGGACCGTTGCATGCGCTGCTCCTTGCTGCTCCAACATCTTTCTCGTCTGTACAACCCTGACCGCTTCCCGAAGCAATTGATCCCGGGAGCTAATGTCATGGAGCAAGCAAATATTCCAGAACGTTTCAATCAATGTATCACCCTCTAGCCCTAGGAACTTACACCTAAATAATACCACACGAAATTCCAGTATTACAATACTAAAAATAAGAACTGCTTGTTTTCGGTTCTCTACTTTGTTATTTTTCCGACAAGTCGATACAGCCATTCCTTTACTGAACAGGAGTATTCCCTGCTTTGCTCGAGGCTGAACAAAACTGGCTTGGGCAGTTGATGAAAGATATTGAGGATGAGGTCATAACTGAACGGAAGGACGACCATTTAGTCTTGATTGTAAATTACAATCAACCAACCAAAGTCATATGGTTTTACAAAGAAAAGTTCTGCATAGCTTGGTCAATCATGTCATCTGTAATCCCAATATAACGCATGGTCACAGATTGGGATGAATGGCCAAAAATTTGTTGAAGCAGAGCCAAATCCTTATACTTCTGATAAAAGTGATAACCAAACGTCTTTCTCATGCTATGTGTCCCAATCGAATCCTGAATGCCGGCATCCCGCGCAGCAGCATTATAATATTCCAGGCTTGCACGCGGCTAATCGGTTTGTCACCATTCCGTGAAGGAAACAAATAATCCGAATCCCCCAGAGTACGGCAATACTTTTGGATTTCATTTCTAAGCGCATCCGTCATCAAAATGCGCCGGGTGTTACCAATGTCATTAAGTTAAGCCCAGAGACACCACCGGGAATAAAATGGAATCCGAAACGGCATGGGAAAAAGCCCTGTGCCGTTTGTTTTTTTGTGCAAGCAAGGAAAAAGCGTACAGCAAACAAAGCGGATGGAATATCCGCTTAAAAAATGTTCATGGGAACCGAATTATGCTACTCTGTAGACGAAGCTACCGTTATATTCAGAGATGCGTGAGGAAGTTTCCCCCCCATTATTCAGGTAGTGCTTTCTCATTTTATTAAAGACGAATAAGTGGCTTATAAATTGGAGACGATCGGTTCTGTGGCGTGTGTGAAAAGGGTGTTTCGCCCGTCAAAAGGAGGCCTAGATGAACGAAACAGCATTAGAGCTTCAGTTATTTGAGAACTTAAAGCCTGAGTTAACATCGTTCTGTTACAGAATGCTAGGATCCATCGATGACGCAGACGATGCTGTTCAGGAAACCTTTATTCGTGTTTGGCAAAGTTGGCATTCATTCAGGCAGGATTCCTCATTCAAAACATGGGTTTATCGTATTGCATCAAACTTATGCCTGGACAAGCTAAGACAAGCCAAACGCCGCACGCGTCCCGTTGACCTATCCGACCCAGCGGTACTCATCGTCGAACTCCGCGAAAAGTTTCCTGACTCAGCTTGGATTTGGCCTGCCCCTGATTTCTCGGGGAGTCCGGAAGATATTTTCATTCGCAAAGATACCCTTGAACTCTGTTTTATTACACTCTTACAGATCTTACCCCCCCGTCAACGTGCGGTTCTTATTTTGAAGGATGTATTCGAATGGTCCTCCAAACAGATCGCAGAAACTTTAGGAATATCGCCGGCAGCGGTTAACAGCGCCCTGCAAAGAGCCAGAGAAACGATGGACCGAGCGAAACTTCATTCTAACGAGTTTAGCATGATGGATGTCGAACCTGATCGTGAGCTGCTATCACGGTATGTGGAAGCCTTCGAACAATTTGATATCAATGCGCTGGTAGCGTTGTTTCATGAGGAAGGCCGTCTGTCAATGCCGCCTTTCGCAATGTGGGTACGCGGCAAAGACGATTTGTTCAAGTTTTTTGCGCTTACACGCTGGCATTGTGAGGGATCCCGGTTTTTGCCGATTACGGCGAATGGGGGTTATCCTGCTTTCGCACAGTATGTGCCAAGCGGTGAAGACTCCTACTTGGTACCCTGGGGTATTCACATTATTGAAATAAAGGACAAGCAAATATACCACGTCCAAAATTTCATTAATACAAAATTATTTTCCCGATTTGGGCTTCCTGCACAAATACACCGATGAATATCGTAATCTAATTTCGTCTAAATAAATGAGAAACAAAATTACGATTATCAAAGATAGAAAGGACGATAGTTCATGCGTAAAATCATTCTATTCATTCACAGTACTTTTAATGGAGTTGTCACTGGCGACCCAAGCGAGGACAAAACCAACTGGGGGGTCTGGAGAAATAGCGCTGGCATTGAGGAAGGTTCTCAGTATCTATTAAATATTTTCGAGACAGCTGATACCATTTTGCTTGGCCGCGGAACCTACGAAGACCTCTCTAGAAAGTGGCCGACTATTCGAGGGTCCAAACGGGACGATGGAGGTTCAAGCCTGGGTGATAAGATAAACAACGCCCACAAACTAGTTGTAACAAGCGCCCGCCCGCTCGACAAGCTAAAATGGGGAGAATTTGAAGCTCCAAAACAATTGACCGGCAGTAATATAGAAGAGCAAATTAAGGACCTAAAAAATGGTGACGGTGGCGACATTGTTATTTTCGGTAGTCCAACGCTCGTGCGATCACTTGCAAACGCAAATCTTATTGACGAATATCAGATAGTCATGCACCCGGTTGTGGTCAACGTAGGTGAGCATTTGTTTGACAATCTTAAGGAGCAGAAGGAATTCCATCTCGTGGACGTCAAAACACTTAAGGTTGGTTCCCTCTTGGTAACCTACAGACCCGCTAAAGCTTAGCTCAACCGGGCAGATCATTACTGTCAACACAAACAGCTACCCAGTTGATAAAGTGCAATGGACCGTCTGTTAACACAGTACGCCGACAGGCAGCTCACCTTGACTACCTACGAAGGAACCTTTGATCAAAAACACGAACATACGCCCAGTGAGTGATCGCGCATGCTATGAAAAAGATTGATGTTATGTTGTTGCAAGCTTTAGCCTTTAGGCATAGTCGTATCCAAAATGGCCAGGAAGCACATATAGTTAACCCTTCAACGTGTTCAACTAATGATTCGGGGATGGTTTTGGCACTATATAGGTCGAAGACGTCCTGCCAAGTTTTAATGGTTCGCATGTAATCCCTCCTAAAAAAAAATGACCCCCTCGAAAAGCGGGTGTTACCGGTCTTTTTCTCCCTCACCTTGAGATGCGTGGCCGACTTCACATCCCACACCCGCAGCGGCAAAATGTCGCCGATCCTAAGGCCTGAATTAATCCCCATAAAAAATAAAAAATAGTCCCGGTAAGACCGATGTATTAGCAGTTCTTTAATCAAACGGATCTTCTCCAGATCACGGATTGGCTGAACGGTATTTGCTCCTTGTGATGGTCTCAGCGGTAACCCTCCTCTCACCCGAAATGTTAAGCTAAATTAAACAAAAGAATCAAAATGTTAAGTACAAGTTTTTATTGGATTCGAAAATAAATAAAAAATGCTTACTGGAAGCCATCTTTACGGCTACTCGTAAGCATTTCTCCAATTTAACAGATTGGTCATTTTGTTAATTTCATTCTTCAACCGGTGTTTCCGATCTATACTAGCTGTAATTCACCTGAACACAAAAAAAGGTCCCGAAGATATTTTCCCACGGAACTTTTTTACCGATGCTTTGTCGCGCTTCCCTTAACATACGAAATCCGCGTTTTGTTGTTCGGACCCCTTAGTTTCGCCCGCTCATAGATGGTCATCTCCGTCAGAAGATCCGATCCTCTATTGGATTCAGGTGAACGGAATCGCGGTGAAACGTCGTTCCGTATAAATGGCCCTGGGAGATACCCCCAGGGCCGGGTTAAAGAATGGAGATTTAGTCAATGATTATTGCAAACCACGCAGTGCAAGTCAGATTTGTTTTCAAACCGAAGTATGTCTCCACTCCAAGATGACTTCCGACGCTTTGGAGGCTCCTCCTGCCTCGCGAAAGGATGCGCCAATCGCCTCGGCCTGCAGTTTATAGGAATGGTCGGCGAGCAGGATTTCGGCCGTTTCGCGCAGAAGAGCCGGCGAAAGCTCGCCGAGATCGAGTGTAATCCCTGCCCGCAGCTCAGATACCCTCCGGGCTACCATAGGCTGATCAGCTGATACCGGAATGACAGCTAGCGGAGTGCCATAGTAAAGCCCTTCGCTCGTACTGTTCATTCCTCCGTGAGTAAAGAACACGTCGGCATGCTGAAGTACATCCAACTGCGGCACGTAGTTTTTCACGATAAAATTATCCGGAATGGATGAAAACTCGCTCAAATTGGTATTTTTTCCGATGGACATCACGATTGCCGCATCGAGGTCTTTAAGCGCATCAAAACACATTTCATAGAAATGCTTCTGCTGATTGAATACCGTACCCATCGAGATATAAACGACTTTGCGCCCTTTTAAATCCTCTAAGGGAAACTCGGGAGCGCCTTTACGAGGTGCAATGGATGGACCGACGAAGTGATATGAACCGTCGAAGGACTCTGAATTCGGTTGGAAGTGTGTCGAGGTGTAGACGACGGTCATGTCGACAGGGTGGCAGAAGAAACCGCTCGGCTTCTTTAGGAAACTGAGGTCCAAGTTATGCTCTGATTTGATAAGCTGTACCCATTCATCCATCATGCGGGTTACTTCATCGAGCTTATCCGGCGGAACCATTTTTTTCATCGGGCTTTCGAAATCAGCATGAAGGGCGAAAGATGTGCATGAAGCGATCTTCGGCAGTCCTAACTTTTCCGCTACCATCCAACCCGCCAGGCACATATGGTCATTGATCACATAATCGTACTTTTCGTTTTGAACTTGAGGCAGGATCGTCAGATACAGCTCATGAGATTTCCTCAGCATGATGTCCATGAACTTGAAGAGATCCGAACCGGGTCTTTCCGATCCTGCACCGTTCTTGAGAAGCTCCTTCTCAAGAAAATCCTCATACGTTCTGACGTCAGCTCCGACTCCTTCCAATCGCTCCCTGAACTTTTCCACACAATAATAAGTAACTTCTTCTCCTCTGCTCGTCAGCTCCTTCACAAGGCCTACAGTCGGGTTTACATGTCCCTCTGCGGGAAAGTTAATGAACAGTACTTTTCCCATGGTTAATCACTCCTTTCCACTCCATGGTAATATAAGGAAGATGATGGAGTCAAAACAAGGCTACTCACATTGAGGGATATAGTGGCTTGGTTGTGACAAAACTGTTACATAGGTCGGGCATAGTTTGAAGATTGTGATAACACACTCCATCCCGAAGCAATTCCACTAAGATCCCTTCATAAATCATGTTCCACGTTCCCAATCTTGCCAGCACTGACTTTGTTGAAGTTTAACTCCCCTATCTTAACTTAATTTTCTTTTTCTTATTTGTCGGCTGTTATTTCTGGCCTTATACTGCTTGATTGCATCCGTATAACAGTATTTAAAATAGCCTACCGGGTTTTTCATCTCGATTTTCATAACAACTCCAGCAGGGGGCATAATCTCACACGCACGGGAAAAGAACAGATCACAAGCAATACTAACGACTTCCGGATCGAGCTGCTGCGGGAACTGGTTGATTAGCATCGTATAGATTTCTTCAATTTGACTTTGACTTACAGACAGATTGTTGTAGATGTAACAGGTTCCCGGCGCATGTTTTAATAATGCTTCAAAGATGAGATCCAGTTTTTCTTCTTCAGAATGATTCACCGGAAGGGGATTTTCAATAGCAACAGCGATTTCCGCCGAAGCGCTCAAATAATCAAATACTTTTTTAGAACTGATACTGTTAGAACTAATACTGTTAGTACCCTGTTTTTCCGTGCTCGGAATCTCCGTGCTCGAAAATTTAGGGTATGGTTTTTCCGTACCCGAAAATTTAGGGTACGGCTCAGAATCAACTATCTTGCGTTCTGGCACTGCTTCTATGTAATAAATGTTATTGTCGAACTTATTGCCTTCCGCTCTAGTCTTTTCAATGGATATATAGCCGGCCTCAACCAATTCCTTGCGATACTTATAAAAAGTATCCTCTGATTTGATCGCTAGTTCCTCTCTCATAAGAGACACACCGGGGAATGCAGTTCTTTTTCCGTCTTTGCCCGACCCAGCAAAGGAACATAGATAAGCGTATATTGCTTTCGCTGTAGGGTTGATGTTTTTGTCTCTCATGACTCGTTGAGCAAGGAGGCCATAACCCTCCTCATAAATTGTTCCTCTAAATTGAATCACTGTATCATGCATAAAAAACTCCTCCTATAACTAGGAAGAAGTCTGCCCTTGCCCATTCAGCTCTGACCATGATAAAATGAGATACACAAAGTACCTATAGCTGAATAGGGCAGACTGCCCCCATATGTTTTTAACGAAAGAACGCTATGTCCGGCCAAAGACAATGGAGCGTTCTTTTCGTTTTGTTAAGGTTTATTTTTAGCATAGGCCATTAAATATTAATCTACTAGATGAATATTTAATGGCCCTTATTTAACAGTTGGTACACCTCCGTTAAAGAAATACCAATCGTCAATCTTAGAAACACCAAAGATAAAATTGATCTGGCCATCAGCACTTATAACTTGAATAAGTACTTGTCCGCCATCCATTTTTTCTGTGAATGTAAAATCCTTTAGATCGCGATTCTCAAATAGTTGACTGAAAGTGTTAATGTAATGTTGTGGGTCAAGCGCATCAATGTCGTTTGCAACTACGCTCTCAATCAGGGATGCATCTTTTGAGATCAATCCTTGAACTACTCTCTTTGCGACTTCTGTCTTTGAAGTTATTTTCTCCTTCCCTTCGATAAGAGAAGCCGTTAAAACATCAATTGGCGCTTCGGTTTCTTCTGCCGACACGGGTGTGCCCTCTCCTTTGTTCCCGCAGCCGCTCACAACCAAGGCTAGCACAAGGCAACAAGTCACAAGCCACGTTTTCACACTCATCCTCCACCTCTCATCGCTTTTAATTGCACAGTATGATTGGTTTCGTCATACAACAGTTCATATCCTGCATTTTCCAAGACGACACGAATCGGTATCCAGCCTTTCTGCATTTCCTCGGTAACAGCTGGCTCCAACGGCAGGCTCACTCCGTCGATCCGAATGCTCGGCAGCTCTCCACTGGCGTAAACCTGCACCTCTTTACCCTGCTGACTAGCAGCTTGAATGGCGATTTCAACCTTACTGCTGGAGGCATCTGGATTCATACTCAACGATTTCAAGACACCGGGGAAGGCTTGGAAAGCCGATGGCTCCATATAAAACGTACCGCCTTGAATTTTGCCGTGAATCTGCTGCTCCGGATCGGTGTTCCCTCCCTCGATTTCAAAGATGCTGCATGTGGGGCAAACCGGGGTCGTGATGGGCGTCAGATCAAGCACCATTTCCCCAAGCTGCTCCAGCTGCGGAGCAGGAGCAACAGCCGGTATGGGTTGTATAACATGCTGTTCTGCTCCCTTATTGTTTAACAGCATATACGCAATCGGAATGCTCATGATGGCTATGATGCCGCCTGCAATCGCGAGTATCTTCATCCCGGATCGGCGGTCCTTGGCTTGTTTCTCTTCGCGGAATATCGAATCATCGTTCAGATAATGCCACCGTGAAGCATTCCCATAGTTGTAGAAAAGTTTCATTTGCCTTTGAATCGCCTCGGATACTTCAGCCCTTGCCTCTTCTTCTCGATCCACTTCAGGCGTAAGAATGTCCCACACACCCAGATTGACCAGCGTTGATATCACCGGGTCACCCGGTTTCCTGCCAGACGCCAGCACGATGATTCGGGCATTGCTCCGGAGACGGAAGATTCGGACACCGCGAATGAGGGCTTCTTTTGTTGTGCAGGTGACATCAACAATGAAGTAGCGAAGGGAAATTTGACTGGCCCCCTTACAAAACTCCAAGAATTCGTCAGTTCTGAACTCGCCTACTCGCTCAAAAAGAATAGGTTCTTCATCTGTCGCTGCTTGGATGGCCTGTGCATAGGCCGGGCTTGCAATAATGCCTAACATGCGTCTCACCTTCCCCCAATTGAATAATAATTAACGGTATTTACAATTGATGATATAGAAATTGAAGTGTGGCCAGCAGCTGCATAACGCTATCCCCGGAGTTCGTTTAATTTGTCATCTAGGTATACCCATAAGAAACCACCAGCGATAAAAATGGAAAGTCCTAACAATAAGATGAAAAAGGTTTTAACATATCCGGCCAGAAGAGTAGTGATGAGAGCGCCGACAAAGAATAAACAAGATTGGTTTACCTTTTTGGTTATAAAACTGTCAATACCACTCGGCATAGACTTTAACCTCACCCAGAAAAACAGTCGAATGGTTGTAACCAGTAACAACAAGACCAAATAGATGGTTTGGTGGTGGACACTAAAAACCAAACCGCCAATGAGCGTAATAAAAAGAATGCAAAATGGGATAAATTCATAATCGGGCTCAAGCAAGAGTTTATTGTAACGACGTTGAGAAATACCAAGGATTTCTGCCAGTTTTTTTGGTGAAAGATAAACATTTGGATGCTGCTTTATGGTCTCAAATCGCAAACGATCAAAATCCTTCCGTCTTTTTTTCTGTCTTGGGAAAAAGAATTTGGAGCCAAACACTCCTGCAGAATAAAACCATAATAGGAATGCAAAAGCGACCAACAGAATCAACAAGATGTTCACCGCACATCATCCCTCCCCTAATAAAACATCATCGGATTAACGGGTTCACCATTAATCCGGACTTCGAAATGCAAATGCGGCCCTGTACTCCGTCCAGTGCTTCCGACTTCCCCAATCTTTTCACCAGCCGGCACGTACATGCCAGCCGTAACGTCAAAGGCGCTGAGGTGATAGTACCGGGTTTCCTCGCTCCCGTGCTGAATAATGATGGTATTACCAGCAGTGCCCCAGTCCTCTTCCGCCAAGGTCACAACGCCGGATTTAGCAGCAAGCACATCATGCCCTTTTGGAGCGCCGATATCGATCCCGTCATGGAAACTATGTTCGCCAGTCACAGGATGGACACGCAAACCAAAAGTCGACGTCAATCTATAAATGCCAGGAACGGGCCACAAGAACTCTCCGGGCGGGATGGGCCCTATCGGACCGGTTTGCCCGTCATCCATAACAGAAGCCCAATCCAGCACGGTATACCGCAAAACATCCTCCTGCTGCGTTTCGGTTAACAATCCCTTCTCAATCAAAAGACCAATGACCTCATGCAAGGATCGTTCATAATACACCGTTTGCTCATAGGAGCAATCGTACTCCTCTTCTCGGGTGATAGGTTTCCCTTTCTTGTCGGTCTCGGTTACGGTTTTTGTACACGTTTTCTCGACCCATTTTTTCTCTTCCCGTACAAAGTATTTTGCGCTTCGGTAGGCGCCGCTAGCGCTTGATTTGCTGAAATCCTGACCTAACAAAACCGCGTCGATGGCCATCACTTCTTGCCAAGAGACGGAAATCCCAAAGTCCGTCTGTACGCGCCCGGCCGCACTCTTGTAATATGTCATGTGTCCCTGCTCTGCATCTGCCAGCGGAATGTGCAAGAAGATGAGCAAGGGAGCTGTAAACAGCAATAGAAATGCCGCGAGAAGAAAGATAATGGCATAAATCAGCACCTTGGCCAGCTTATCTTTTGGAATAAGAGCAACAATCCATGTCGGCATGACTACCTGCCTCCGGCCTTACCGAACAATTCCAATTCAAAATGTGAAACGTCAATTTTGAGATGCAGCCTGCGGTTCCCGGCCACAAAGAGGGCTTCCCCTCGCTTTCCTTCCGTTAGCGTCTGGATTTCCTTTTCACTGAGGCTCATGAGCTTGGAAAGCGCCTCGATGTCTTTGTCACCCTGTCCCATGATGAGCTTGTAAACCGGATTGTCGATGAGCGCCTGCCCGTACCGCTGGACAGCCGGGTCCATAAAATCGACCATGTTGTGCGTGATAACCATTAGTCCACCCTCGTACTTCCGGATGCGTTTGCTTGTATTCCGGAGGAATTGGAGCGCTTGTGGGGTTTCTGGATCGACGAGTAGATATGCTTCATCAACAGCCAGTAGCACCTTTTGCGTCCGATCCTCTGCGATTTTGCTCCATGCCCAGCTTAGTACGTTAAAGAATTGCGCCCTCCGTACGGTATCGTCTGCCTCAAGCAACTGGTGAATGTCAAGAACCACAAAATCCGAGTCGGCTTCAATAGTGGTATGGCCCGACCAAAGCGCCTGATCCGCTCCGATAGCCGCTGAACGAAGACGTGAGGCAAGTAGCTTCCATTCCGGTGCTGCCTGGTCTTGCTCGGACTGCTGAACCAGATAGAAATACAAATCCGGAATGGTTGGCCATCCATTTTGTGCGACTGCAGCTGGATCGGTTTCCCACGTGATTCCTTTGTCTCTATAGACATCCTCCATCGCCTGTTCTAAATAGCCTTCTTCCAGACGGGTCATGTCTTTAAAGTACAGCCGGAAAAAGGAACGGAGAGTTTGGAAGTGTAAGGCCAGTGGCCCCCGCGTTCGGATATGGCCGTAAAGAGGCTCCTCTTCCTCTTCTTCATCCATCGGCACAACACGAACTTGCAAGGGATTAATGCGGCCCTTTACGCCGCCGCCGCAGTCGATCCAGTCCCCGTTTAAGTTTTGGCATAACTCTTTGTACTCGCTCTCTGGATCGAGGATGATGATTTTGGTCCCTTGAGTAAATTCAGACAGCAAAATCTTTTTGACGGCAGTTGATTTACCTACGCCGGGCCTGCCCATGACCGTCATGTTCGTGTTCGTTCGGCTGGAATCCCGCATCCAAAAATCACATACGACGATCCCGCCGGCTTTATCAGTGCCTAGAAGAGTACCTTTCCCATCGTTAAGCCCAGAGTAAACAAAGGGGTAGGAGGCTGCAATTGTCTCTACCGGCATATTCCGTGCACCAAGCGCCTCAATCTGGCTCTCCAGTATGCCCCATGGTCCAGCGGACCGAAGCCCCTGTTCTTGTTGGAAAATCGGGGTTCGTCCACGCATGCCCGATACAGCAAGGGCGGATTCGATCTGCTTTGTTCGTTGGTTGAGTACGTCGACATCATCCGCGCTGATGAGCAGCACAACCGTCAGAATAAAAACCTTTTGCTGCTCGTTGTCGATCTTTTTGAGTAAATGTTTCGCATCCTCATACTGCTGCTCGGTCCGCTGCATTAGTACGGGGTTCCCTCCGTTATTGAGTTTGCTGTGAAGTTCATTCATGGTTCGTTTTATCTGTTCAATCAGGTCGTACGGATCGGTGGGAGCCGAGTGGATCGAAACGACAACACCAGGCATCGTTGCGATCCGCGATAACCAGGCATCACCCACACGCTGCGGATAATCGGTAATAACCATCACACGTTGCAGCAGCTCTCCATTCTGGATTGTTTTATTGTTAAACTGGAGGACATCCGGACTGATGAGATCAAGCAGACCCGAGAAGGCTGGCGCGACAATGGCGGGCAGCTTCTTCGGCCTTGCATCCGGAATGGCCGGGTTTGCGGCCTGTGGCAAAGCGATGGTTTTCTCCACCTTTACACCTCCTGTGGTCTGTAGGTTGTCGGAAGACTGAAATTGGTGAGCGGTGCCCGTTCATGGGCGGCATGACTTGAATGAAAGAACACAAATTCCAAATCACGCAGTTCCTCATCGGAACAAACATAACTGAGCAGATCGGAGCTGCTGAGATTGGTGGCCAGCTCCTGCGCCCGCCGGTACAGAATTTGTTCGTCCAGCTTGGGCTTCTTTAGGTTGCTTTGTGGCTGCACGAGCAGCATATAAAACTCCCGAATCAGCGCCTCTCCGCTTGTGGCCATCGCGGCGGCATGCTTCATATACCCCGTTAACAATCGTATCTTGATGCGGTTAGTCTCTTCGTTCTTCATCTCCCCAAGGCGATTAATATACGTGTCCAAATCGATGGGCCGGGCGATAGAAACGATCTGATAGCGGTAATCAATGCCGTTAAGTACTTCTTCGAGCAGCTTGATCTTCCGCACCCGTTCGGTTTCCGTGAGTAAAAAAATGTTGACGGGCGCTACCTTCACGGCAGCCACGAGCTGGCCGTCTCTGCGGTGAATAAAACCGTTGCTGATATCTTTAATCGGGAACCAGCCTTGCGTGGAGGGCGAGCCCTTTGCCGCAGCCGATGATCCGCCCCGTGATGTATTTTTACTAAAGGGCCATTTAAGCATCTACTTTCGCCCCTCCCCGTATTGAAAGTGGTATCGTTTGGGTCTTGTCTGAAAATCTTTAAAGTCCTTCATTAATGTTAAGAGGTTCTTTCCCGTTCGCGGATCTGGTTTTCCGACTAAAAAACCGAGAGCTGCACCAATTGGTATGGCCAGAAAAGCAGCTAAGTGATGACTCGCTATAAAGATGATCCCGGATATCAAGAGGCCCGTTACGGTACCAAGCAGCAGGAAGATAAGTTCTTTCCAGCCGAAACTAGGGAAAAATTCAAATCGGCTTTTGACATTTTTCGGTACGATAAAATTGGCCATGGCCTACTTACCTCCCCCGAATAAAAGCTCTACTCATTACCATGCGCGTGACCGATCGCGTAGCTCCTGTTGCAGCCCGCCCGACTCCGGAAGAGTACATATACTGTTTCAAGACGGTTGGTGACGTATAAGCGACCCATATGGCCGCACAAAACATAAGCAAGTTACCCATGACAAACCCATCTGTTTTAAACATCAACGCGTAGAAGCTTACTTTGAGCATAAATAACTGGATACCGTGCGATAAGGATACGCTCACCAGTTCTCTCCACCACGACTGAAACAATTGACTATCCGGATTAGTGAGGCCAAGGGCCATGAAGGAACCACTTACCGCAATCATCGCCAGTTGCGCCGCACGAACAACGGTCTGGAGAACGACCATGATTAAAAAAACAAAAGCAACTATAATTAATAGACAATAGAACAATTCATATTTGCCGATTTCTACAAGTGACTCAAAGATCGTTTGAATTTCTCGTGAACCGTTTTCCACGTTCAAACCGGGCAAATACGCTATGTCTTGTGATAGGGCGGTTCCAAACTCCATAATCCATGTGACGATCCACGGTACAGAGCCAATGACAGCAGCTGCTCGAGCTGTACGAAGCAGCAGACCGCCTGGATCGGCGTTCGGGTCCCCGTCAAGCCGCATGATATACGTCATAAATGCTTCATACGCGACTTTCACAATCAAAATGGTACCTGCTAATAGTTGGGCGTAGACTATTCCTGAATCGACAACATCCAAATCGAAAAAAACATTCGTATATGCTTGAATGGTTGCAAGGAGCGAAATGAACCAATCGATAGCCTCCTCTGTAACTATTCTGATAGCATAGGTGAGCGCATTTAGTAAAAGTTTTCCTATTTTTTCATCTATGTTCACTCTTTATCACCGCCTACAAGTGAAGTTCTGCCGAGGTAGAAAAAGGGCAGTGCCAGAGCACTGCCCTTTTGTTTGATTAGGCAAAGTAGCCCAGAAATACCGTTACAAGTCCACTTGTGCACTCGGCGATAGCTGCACCAATCGCGACGTTCTTCATCTTCTTGTTCCGGTCGCTAATGGCGTTTGGATCGTCAGCCATAGATTTCATCCAGCCGTGGAATCCGATCATCAGCGCTGCTGCTACCGGTACGAGAATCAGCACCCACGTCAGCGCATCTTTCATCAGGTTCGATGCACCAGTTACGATATTAGGGGTAGCGGCGAAGGCCGGAGCAGCTACCATCATCATGGCGAACGACAACACAGAAATCTTGGCTACGACACCTTTATTGATCTTCGATACTATTTTTTTGAACAATTTCATCTATAAACATCTCCTTAACATTTGGATTTGGTTTTGATACACTGAACATGTCGAATGATTTTTTGTTTCTCCCTCTCATCTTTGGGGGAGATTTTTTTTTTTTTTGCATAATCTAAGTATTAACATGTGAAAACTTGGTATTTTATCAAGCCTCCTTTCATCTCGCAGCTTTGGGAGCCGCAACAGCAGGAACATGGATCGGTACGCGCTCAATTAATCGTGGTTCTTCACCTCCAGTTGGAATAAACTCTTGATTAGCTGGCCAGTAGGATAAATCCGGCAAAGGTACTTTAGCTGGAAACTGTCTTGCTCGAAGAACGAGTGAGAAGTCTTCCGGCCAGCGCAGTATCTCATCAATCGTCAGGAGGTCCCTGCCTGTAAGACCCGTTGAAGTGCCGCTGGATGTGTCATGGCTCCGAACCGTTGTAGAGGTATTTTGCGTTTGGATCGTGTATTTGCCACATTTCAGACTAATGTCCTTGGCTGTTTCGGTGTCTTGAGTAAGTAAGTAAATGAGCGTATGACAGTTCCCCCGGATCGTATCCGATGTTGTGGGATAGATGCTTTTAAGCTGCTGGAAAGCCTGCACAATCAAATGCCAGCGGATGCCCCGGCCACCGGAAACGGTAAGCTTTGCATCAAAATCCTTAATGGCTGGCATGTTTCCAAATTCGTCCAAAAGATAATTCACACGAACGGGCAGCCTGCCTTTGTTTTGATTGGCCAGTTCGACGAGGGCACGGTAGGATTGATCCGCATAGAGTGCCGCAAGGGAATGCCTGGTTTTGTCTTCGTCTGGTATGATGAGATACGTTGCTGTCTTTTCAACGCCTGATTGATGAAGATCATGATCTTGTTGTCCGGTTAAATAGGCGATAGATGGATCGGAGAAGAGTCTAAGGAGTGCTGAAACATCTGAGAAAAAGCTTCCCCGCATTTTCTCGGGTGCAAGTCGTGCTGTGGCTAATGCGTCACGGGCTGGATGGTCCCGTGGTAGGGATTTGAAATATTCGTTGATGGGTACATATTCCTCGCCGTCTGGGGTCTTAACTGGCTCACCTAACTCGGCAAGCATCTTGTAAACGCTGGTCATGTGTTTTTGCTTTGGATTGGGAGCTTCCATCGTAACCGCTAGGATCAGTGCCGCGATAACGGACTCCGCGCCATTGCGCCAGATCGGCTCTCCTTTTTCGGCACCGGGTTTCGAATACACGAACATATTCGCAATACTCCATGCCTGCTGGATCGCCTCGGCCATATCCTCTTTTTCAATGGCAGATACCACTTGCGCCATCGGATTCCAGCGGTTACCGCGGCCCGGCTTACGAAAATCCAAGTAAACGATCTTGTAGCCCATTTTCTTTAAGTAATCGCTCGTTAGGTCAAAGAGCTCTGATTTCGGGTCCGTCAGGATCATGCTTTCTCCAGCATAGGCCAGCTGCCAAATGGTAGGCAGTACCGTCCTTCGCGTTTTTCCGGATCGAGTAATCCCGATAATCAGCGTGTGCAGATCTTCGGTGATTGTCCAAGCGAACTTCTTGGCTAAACTTGCGCCCAAGACAATCCCGCCTTTAATGGGAACCATGGTTCCTTTCACCTTCTGTTCCATCGTTCCGAACGGCCAATGAGTAGTTGTCTTGCCCAGCTCCTTCATCGTCTGAAACCGACTAGATCCATAATGGCCGTTACCGGCTGCAGGCGGTCCGCCGACGCCAACAATGCTGTTTTTCTTACCACCTTGCAAGACGATCATGAAGATTAGGAGCAGCAGAAACCCTTGAAGCACCAGAAACAGCTTTTGCGATTGTGGATCAGCTAGCAGTAGCGTCCATGAGTCGGTCAGCGAAAATTGCTCTAGCCAAAGCCTAGGCACCTTGGAGGCGGGCTTTACCGTCAAGAAAAGTTTCGGTAGCCTGACGACTGACGGTACAACAAGAGTGTCAATAAGAAGCAAAAGGATGATTGTAATCCATTTCATCCGCTACCACTCACACGCTCCACGTGAGCATCGTTTTCACCAACGTTAAAGCTGTCCTTTTTTACGCCGTTTTCAATCTCAATCTTTACATGAAGAGATTTTGCTATGTCTTTGTATTCATCTTCGGTGTCTATGATGGTTAATTGTTGACCGGTAGCAATAAGCTGCATTAGTAATCGTTTTTGGGTAAAGTTTATCCCGGTGCCGTTGAATAACGGCTGAAGAATGTTAACATCGTTGTAATTCTGATCCTTATTTATTTCTCCCACCTCCTCAGCATTTGTTTGATTTCCGCCAAGTCCTCAATGACTTTCTTCCCGAAAACAGCGTACTGTTCCAACGCTTCATGGACGAGCCGTGATTTGTTGTCGTACCTCTCCCAAAGCGCAAAGGCTGTTGGAGAAAGCCGTCCCCGGCAAGAAATGTCCACCACTGTAAATTCTCCTTGTGGTTTCACATAACTTTTTGTGGCTTTTGGCATCTCACCCCTCCCTTATAAGGATTACAGCTGACTTTTGTCCCCAACCTCCTGACAACATTGAACGGTTCTAGTGAGCAGTAAACCCTACATTGTTCTTACAATTTGAATTATATTCCTATATGGTAATTTAGTCAATATACAAATTTCATTATAGGACTATTAATGGCTTTGATGGCGTTTTTATGTCATTATTGTTATGTTAGTACCCTTGTAACTGGCAAAGGAGTTTTACCTAATGGATAACCTATTTGATGGAGAAAAACTAAAAAATTTAAGGAAATCAAAGGGACTATCTGCAAAAGAAGTAGCAGAAAAACTGAATATTTCCCAAGGTTATATAAGCAAGTTTGAAAATAACAGAGCCGTTCCTGATATCAACATGCTTCTCGCAATTTTAAGTGTGCTGGATACTAATATTTCGGAATTCTTTATGGATTCTTTACAACAAACTGAAATTCCACCTGATCTTTATCATCTCATTCAAGCATGTCGTCAAATTGCACCTGGAGAACAAAAAGCTTTACTTGCATTGATCCGAGAATTCAAGGGTCTTTCATAAGACCGGGATTTTTGGGTGAATTGCAGGGGGTAAAGGTTTCACTGCTCATCCTCCAAATACTCCATCGTAACACCGAAGGCGACCGCGATCTTTTTCATGCTTTTGTAACACCCTCCCCACTTCCGCTTGTCTGTTTCAAGTTTAGAAATGGTCGATTGCGAAACGCCTGACTTTTGAGACAACATATTCTGGGACCATCCTTTTGAAAGCCTCAGGTCCTTGATTTTATCTGGTATATATCTGCACCCTCCTTCCCGAACATATTCTTTAGGGAATAGTAATTAACTGCTGTAGCAACAGTATACAAGCTTCGACAAATTCAAGGGGAGGGCCTAAAAAACACCCTCCCAAAATATGACTAGATATGATAAAATAAGGGGATAGCCATATACGGCTAACCCCTTATTTTACTTTGTATTCGTTTTATCTGCTTTTTTACGGTATCAACTGAATAACACAGATACTTCGCTATTTCCGCTTTATTCATCCCCTTCTCTTTTAGGTCATACACTTCTCTCTCTGTAGGTGTCAAGATTTTATTTAGTCGCCGCTCCTTCTTCAATTCAGATATAAGTACGTAAGATGCGTCTGGATGGACTCCTGCACTCTCATTATAAGCTTCCCTAATTGCTTGCGGAATGTCTCTAAATGAGGTTTTGGTTATATAGTTCATAGCTCCTTTATCAAAGGCATCCAATATAACTTCTTTCTCATTTAGGCTCGTTAACATAATAATGTTGGATAGTCCCATCTGCTTGAGTTCATACGCTGCATCAAGCCCATCACAGCAATTAGGGCTTAACATGATATCGACTAAAGCAACGTCCACTTTGTTGAGTCGAAAAGACTGAATTGCTTCCTCTTTGCTGGCCGTGCAGCATATAACCGCGATATCATGCTCTCGTTCAATATAGGAAGAGATACAATCTGTCCATACCGGATCATCTTCTAACAGCATTACATTGATCTTATTCATTGGATATCCTCCCTTGCTGCCGAATGCGGATCACTAAATTACTAATCTGATTCAGTCTTTTGTAACCGCGCGGCGTTTGATCGGAAACTGCAGGCTGAAAGTTGTGCCCTCGCCCACTTGGCTTCTAACATCTATCACTCCGTTATGTTTTTGAAGAACGTTGATGCAATAAGATAAACCCAACCCGAAATTTAAGCTTCTATTCTTAGTCGTGAAGTATGGCTGGAATATGTGATTAAGAACCTCTGAATCGATCCCTGATCCGTTATCCTGAAACTCTACATTGATAGCCTTCCGGGTCTCAAACGCTGAAATGCGAAGCTGCCCCCCATTCCCCATTGCCTCTACAGCATTTTTGATGAGGTTTCTAAACACTTCCTGTAAATGAACATTATCGGAATAGATTTTCGATGCCGTCTTTATGTTTCTTATCACTTCTATGTTCTTGCTTAGCAAATAGGGCTTTGTCATCTCAATACTTGATTCGATGAGTCCATATACTAAGTGATAATCAGGTTTTAGAATTATTTCCTGAGATTGTTGCTGAATTCGATCAACCATTGAAAGCATATGGCTGGTTGAATCAAGAATCGTATCCACGTCTCTCAGAATCAAACCTTGATCATTCTGAGCGGCTACATACTTAATCCGGTCAGATAGAATAAAAATCTTACCGATTTCATTTTTTATTGTATGGTTGAGAATTGCCGTTCCTGATGATACTGCTTTCATGGTGTTACCAAAAGCTTGCTTTTCAAGTCTGAGCCTTATTCCTAATATTCCAAACTTTGTGACCATCGCAATTAACGTAATTGTAACTAATACAACGGGAATAGCGTTTAACCTCCACATGGTTGTCAGGCCAATTGCATGGCCAATATAATTCGTTACTATATTTGCTAGAACCGGGGGCACTATTAAAAAATTTATGAACTTGCGTTCTTTCTTCAACGCCCTGTTCTTCTCTTTAACGGAGCAATAAATTAAATACACGCTCCCTAAGCCAAAACAGAAGATACCCCAACAGGCTAACAGGATGTAGTTGTGTTCGATCTTTGGGTAGAATGTCGTATTCGGAATCAATACCAACAAAGGAATCAAAAATAGAAATCCAAACATTTTTAGGCGTTTAGTTGAATAGGACCCGCAATAGGTGAGTACGAACATAATAAAAAAGTAAGGGGATGCAGCCTGATTCAAAAAACTTCCTACGCTATAGGCGACTTGAAATAAGTATTCAAAAGAAGGTTCCACTAAATTGTACGTGACCCAATACGGAAAAAATGATTCGACAAGTGATTTTCCAAATGCGCCACTACCAAACGAAAAACATAATAAGCTAATCCACTTTGCCCAATCCTTTTCTTTATTATTAAGGTAGATAGTTGCGGCTATTGTATAAAGAAGGATAAAGGTCAGTACCATAACAACACCTCATAACTCCCCAGGTAAGCCATACTACTTCACGTCCGCAACAGAATCTAAAAAGGAAAGTACCTTTTCCTGATATTCCGCAGAAAAGGTTTGGTGACTTCTCAAATGCAATACACCGGAAGTCTTCCAGAAATCAAACTTGTCGGGATAATGACTTGATAAAAGTTCGCTGTGTCTGTAAAAAATCGTTCTGTCTGAATCGCTATGAATGAATAAAACTTTTCTAGGATAAACCTTTTTTATTGCCTCGATTGGTCTTACAAGATTCGGATTCACGCCCGATAATAAGGGAAGCGTCATTAGAATAATTGGAGTAAACGGATATTTGGGAAGCTTTGTGAAGTAGGACATGTTTTCAGACAAGTATGCCTTTAGATCACTAAAAGGACTATCAGCAACAATAACCTCAACGCAGCTTTCCTCTGCTGCTACCAACAAAGCAGTTGCAGCTCCCATTGAAAATCCTACTAGGCCCACTCTCGAATTCGGTTTATTTTCTTTCAACCAGTCAATTGCACCCTGCATATCTTTTTTTTCGTGCAATCCTAATGTTGTCATTTTCCCTTCAGACTCACCCCAACCTCTAAAGTCAAACATCAAAATACTATATCCGTTGTGAGCGAGTGCCTTGGCTAATTTTAATGCTTGTGCCCTGTGTTCTTCTCGATTAGCAAGGTATCCATGCCCGAAGACTAGCGACATTTTTTCTTCTTTGACTGACGGTATATACCACCCGTGTAGGGTAATATCGTTTCCTCTGCTTTTAAAGCTGATGCTTTTGTATTGTAAAGAATAATTAGCTGGACTATCTTCTACAGGTCTTGCCGGCGGATGCAAAAGTTTCCACCCAACAAAAATGGAAATTAAAAGTATGCTGATAACAACGACAGATAATATGAGCATTACAGTAATAATAATCAAACTCAATCCTTTCTCTGATTGTATTCACTCTGTCTTTTAAACAATCATTAACCATGTTTAAATAATTAGTCAATTATCCAATTGAACCAAGTTTATGACGAAAACTCAGGAGTTTTAAAGAAATTGGATTTTCCATGTCGAAAAATGACAAATCATATCTCAGTCGGATTGAAGAAGAAACAAGTTTATTAGAGAAACAAAAATTGTAGTCGTCGAACGGTTTTTCCTTTTCTCAAGCAGCATGGCTGCCGGTGCGGTTGTCATATCGTTTTCCTATCTACAGAAAATATAGTGATAGACTGACGATTCATCATTAACGGGCAGTTTAGCGTGACGGAGAGAGAAATGGGGCTTGAAGGATTTTCCACCGTTGTGACGAAAATCCTTACAGGAGGTTTTTGCTATGGAAGTTATAATAGACTTAGATTTCACCCCGAGATCGCCACGTCCAGATGTACCATATACGGAATCAACCTTTGTACGTTCATCATCCCGGTACACATTTCGAAGTGAAGAAATTGGAGTTGCCCTCGTGGATTTGTGGAACTTCGGGTGGGAGGATGGCCCTGTCATTGATTCCTTAGGTTTTGACTTAAGCACGGAAAGAGGTACCTCTCATGCGACCTCCAGAATGAATGGATTAGTAGAGCATGATTCCCGTCATTAAGCTTAAGATTCCGAAAACAGCAATGAACAAGCTGGATATCCCTACGGATTTGGTTGCTAATTTAACAGCGAACCAATTAATCCCGCTGTGAAGCGGAATAAGCAGCAGCACCGCCCATGGCTGCTGCACCACGATTAGCGTACATCCAATATGGATGGCAGAAGCCCAGATTCTCTCCAGCACTCCCCACAAGGGGCTAGCATTTAATGTGCCTTGAGCTTGAAGGAACTCCTTGGCTTGCATCGCTTTCTCATCGGTTCGTTTGATCAATGACCCGATCACGATAACATTGATGATGACGAATACTACCTCCACTGCTGCCCAGCCTTGCCCGAAGGAATGAGCCCAGGTGAAAGCTCCGGAGAAGAGAGCCACTAGAGCCAAACGCACGCTTTCCTCCAATACGCCGGAGCTCGCCACCATCATTCCTTGCGCTTTGTTAACTGGGAGTTTCTTAGCAAGCAAGCTTACAGGACCGCGAAGAAAGAGTGCGATTACCCAGCCTAATGCCCCTAACGCGAATGCTTTCCAGTCCATGCCCTGGCCTGCAGCCCAGAAAACAACTCCGTACAGGACAGGCACCAAAGCATATAAAGGTAGAAATTTGATTGCGCGTTTATAAATCCCTTCGAGTAAATCCTGTTGTTCAGCCTGCATGGCCATTTTCGTCATCTTCTTTCTTTTGAGAATTTGAGTTGGAAATGGCTTCTGGAATCACTATCGTAGATATTATGCGTCTGCGTCTTCCTTCTGCGGGTTCGTTGTTAGCTGCTCTCTGCAAGGGTTCTCTTATCTCTTGGAGGAGATGCGAATACTCATCGTCACTCAGATAGGCGTGGAGTTGTCGGAAGGAGATGCCGTCCTTAAGCATATGATAATGCTCCTGCCTCACGTAAGCGCTAAAATCACCGATCAAGGAAGCGGTGAATTTCAGGAAAAGCTCCATATGATGAGTCGCTGACTTCTCTGTCAGATCCTCGGGAGACACATCTCCACCGCCTTGGGCAAGGAAATATACCTTTTCATAAGTTCCTCGTATTTTGTTCTCCTCAGCGACCTCGAGAATTCCTGCCTTCAGCAGCTTGTTCAGATGCCGGTACATGGTCGCTTGGGGAACGTCCGCCAATTGTTTAACCAGCTGTTGCGTCGTTCGTTTCTGTCCTGCGATAAACGCTTGTATGATTCGCATCCGAATCGGATGCAGGATTAGATCCGCCTTGGATTCTGCCGTAGTACTCACCTCACCGGTGTCATTGTTATCATTATTGATAATGATAATATATAAGGAAGGAAATGTAAACCTTTGATTTGGAGGAACCTGTTTGCTCGATTTAGAACGGTTCGCGGTCATTAGAGCGGGGTGTGTGGGGCACGTAAATAATGGAGCTGTCCCGAAAGTAAGTAAGCTCACTTCAGGGACAGATCGCTTTTAGTAAAAAAGCATGTAAAAGACGAAAATGGTACGGAGCAGAGATCCAGCAATCTTCTCTGACCCGTTCCTTTTTTGGTTAATGGCGGCCAACGCCCAAACCTCTCAATCGTTCCCCTTTTGTCCAAACAAACTCTCTTCACAACCGTGAACTGTAAAACATACGGTTAATTGAGTTATATAATGTTGAACAATATCCTCTGCCTACACAACATACATACACTTCGAGATTTGGGGAGGTACTCCTTTTTTCATGGGTAAAAAATCAGTCACAGCAAGGCTTTTGAATTATGAAACTTACTCATATTTATTGATAAACAGATCTAGGTCTCTAAATTTGGTGAACGGATTGAATGAATAATACTCGAAATCGAAACATTGTAATTCCGATGATCGGCATCTGATACAAAGGAACTCCTAATACTTTGCAGCGATTCTGAATGGATAATCGACTGAGCGTTTCGATTTGGGAATTGTTATCAAGTTCTTGTCATTTCATTTTGACAAGAACTTGATAACATAGTAACCTCTCTAAGTATTCGGATAACCCCAAAGCCCGGCCTTTCTGCACAAAGACAGCCCACCGGGGATTCCCGGCAGGCTGAACAAAACGGAATAAAGCATCAAATTTTGAACATACCCATTAAAGGCATAATCGTCTTCACCATATTAAGTCCGACTTGGAAAGTCGGTAGCATTTGTTTAAAAGATCCGAAAAAACCGCTCTGCTGCCCTCCACCTGCCGGCCCTGAAGGGCCTTCCGAATCTTCTTGTTTTGTTTGAACTCCCGCTCCTGAAAAACCCGACGGGCCGGATAACAGCGGCTTAAATAAGCCTGTTGCCATTGAACCAAAAGAATTGAGCGCGCCGATTCCCCCTATCAAGGAATCCAGCAGTCCCGATACTTGGACTTCCGGTGTCTTGGAACGATCAGAAAGATTCACTCTCCCACAACTTCTGGTTTCGGAAAGGATTAGCTGATGGTCATGAATGGCTTGAACCGTTCCGACATAACAGTTACCGTCATTTAACAACACGCAAACGGGCTGCCCGATACAACGGTTAGCTTTTTTGACCGCAAGAACTCTTCCCTCAGGTTCTCTTTTTTTAGGAGCTTTCCTGGATGCCATCGTGATACCTCTTTTCACAATTTGAAATCGTGTCAACCGCAATCAAATACAGAAGAAAGGCAAAATGAAAAGCGAAGCAATAATTGCAAACGGAAAAAAGAAGCAACCGCCGCCGAAACCGCCACAGCCTCCACCGTAACCGCCATAACCCCCACCATAACCGTCATAACCTCCACCGTAACCGTCATAATAACCGGACAGTCTGGCTTTATGCTTGGAGCGCGTTTGTTTTTTTGAATGCTTTCCGTTCCGAACGGACGACAAAGATAAAGCCTTTTTGTCAAAAGTACAATCCTCCAGCATTAACTTACCGTCTTCTACTCCCTTTATCGTTCCGATAAAATGCCTTCCGTCATGCGTAACCGCACTAACCCTCCGTCCAATGTACGTATAGACCGTATTATGGCAAATCGGATAAACTTCCTGCATAACTTCATTCCTCCTAACCTGCTGCTTGTATATCCTAGACTATGAAAAAATCTGCTATAAGGTCTGTACGATTGTCTTCTATTTTGAAAAAAAACGAGATATGTCCATTCTCTCAAGCAATGACAAAAGGTTGATAGATGAAGGCGCGAGCATCCAAAAAACAGCGAAGAATGGGTGCAGTCATGGCGGAGGTTATGCATAGAATATCGGAAGCGGAAGAGGTGAAAAGGCGATGGATTACCATACATTATTAGCTCGGCTCGGCGAAGGAAGTGCGCATCCAGGTGGTTTCCAAGCGACCAAAGAATTAATCGGACAAATCAGCTTTCCGCGCGGCACAAAAGTGCTGGAGGCAGGATGCGGAACAGGCCGGACTGCGTGTTATTTAGCCAGCTTAGGCTGCAACGTGACAGCAATAGACCGGAACAAGGATATGATTCAAAAAGCGACTCACCGTGCGAAGATAAGCGAACTTCCCGTCCGCATCGTACAGGCGGATGCCGCTTCTATGCCTTTTCCGGATGAGACGTTTGATGCTGTTTTTACGGAGTCGGTTACAGCTTTTACCCAAGGAAGCTCCGCTATACGCGAATACTGGCGAGTGCTGAAACCAAAAGGAGTCCTATACGATCGCGAGCTGGCATTTGCCATAAAATTAACCACGGTGCAAAAGAAAAAACTCCAGTCGTTTTACGGACTTCATCATATGCGAACCGTTCCGGAATGGCTGAAGCTGATGAGCAAATCAAGGTTTCATCAGTACTCCGCGTCTCATTTTTTGCAGATGAAACAACTGGCCAACGATAACGACCCTTTACAGGTAATCGATCACGAACTATTCACGAAACCAGATGTAGTTGCCATGATGATGAAAAATGAACGCCTGATGAGCAACTTCTCTAATGTGATGGGCAGTATTGTAATTACGGCTTGGAAAGCGTGAATGAAGATGCCGTTACTCTGTCGCTTCGTCCGAGCGGACTGAACCCGGGTTCGCCCCCTTTGGGGGCTCTACCTTAATAAGCAGAAAACCACGTCGGATTGACGTGGTTTTCTGCTTATTAGGATGTAGTTAGGGGGAATCGACCCCCTGACCTGATCGCTGCCAGCGAAGTTAAACTGCCCGTTTGCCGCGAGACAGTGTCCGTTTATTTTTAATACTTCGCTTAGTATTGACGCTATCCCTCCCGCTAGTAATTACAAATGGAGCAGTAGCCGCCGGTATACTGCTCCATTACTAGTTGAACTAAAGTTTCCCGTCATATTATGAGGTCAGCAAGTTTTTATCTCTTTCTCAATTTAAGAGAAAAACGTTGACAAGATATTAGCTGGTTTCGTATTATGAGGCGAATGTTTCCCTCTACAAATGTTAAAAGAAACAAAAGAACGACTGCGGATGCAGCCGTTCCACTTAAACATGAAAAAATGTGTCACATCTTAATTAAAGTCACAATACTCAAGAGCTTTGACTGTACAGAATGTTATTTAAAAAAACATTTGAGTGACTCATTTTATCGTAAAACTTTTCGACTGTACCGGCGTCACCTTAACAATGTCCTTAACGGGCAGCAGCCACATCTCAGATCCGTTCCGCACCCGGACATAATCAGATATCTCCGAATCCTCTACTGGTTCCAGAACGCCCTCATGGGTCGCCATTGTGCTGAGCTCCAACACAACAACCTGACCCAAATAATCGCCAATATGCATTGTCCATCCCCCTTTGCGAGAGTGATTCGACGCCGACCATTAATTTCCTTCTAAATCGAGTTCCCCTTTACCGAGATCATCGAGCAGCTGCGTCAGCATGATCCTTTTAGCAAACCACATGAGAACGATCTCGAAATCATATTCACCGGCATGATCATCAATTTTATGCTGCAGCAGTTCAGTGTGGAATTCCAAATGATCTACAAGCTTCCGACGATCAATGCTCAAGACTGGCGCCCTCTTAGCCATTATACTTCACCTTTTTTTATCAAAATAGGTTTGACTGCCATAAAGGGTACGGAGGTCCGCGGCTTGCCCTCGTTACTCGGGGAGCTTAACGCCAAGTTCCTGATCGGAGTAGTATACCCGGGAATACGCGACGTGAAGCAAACTATAGTTTGTTGATCTTCAGTGGAAATCAGTTGACAAAAACTTGATGTCATAAATGACAATAACTTAACCAATTCCTTCCAAAAAACCATCGCCCGGGTTGGGCGATGGTTTTGCTACACTGAATCGAATAAATCAAATCATATTGCCAGTCTCGATACTTATCGTTCTACGTGGTGTTATGAACCTGTTTGCTTTCGGTTGAAGGATTACCAAAAACCTTCCACTTAGTCCTCATTCCGTAGCTGTGTTGTACACGTTAAACTCTGCGACGGACCACCAGTAACCCTCACTGCCGGTGCAGGTGACCTTGATGTAGCGAGCTGTCTGCGCTTCGAAGGCGACCAGTTGGACTGGGCCGTTTCCTGTTACGGAAGAAACCTTGGACCAGTTGGTTCCATCCGCAGATACGTACACGTCTGCGCTTCGCGCATAGTCATTGGTACTGCTGCCAGAATCAATCACAAGCTTGTCGAAAGTCTGCGTTTGCCCCATATCCACTGTAAAAGAAAGGCCATTATACTGCCCTGTTCCGGAGCTATACCGAGTGTCAGGATTGCCATCCAGTATGTTTCCAGGCACATCGCCCCACGGACTTACATCCGAAGCCGTTGCGGTCCAACCCGTCCGATAATCCATATCTGCGTTGTACACGTTAAATTCTGCGACGGACCACCAGTAACCCTCGCTGCCGGTGCAGACGACCTTGATGTAGCGAGCTGCCTGCGTTGGGAAGGTAACCTCTTGGACTGGGCCGCTTCCTGTTATAGAAGAAACTTTAGTCCAGTTGGTTCCATCCGTGGATACGTACACGTCTGCGCTTCGCGCATAGTCATTGCTGCCGCTGCCGGAATCGATCACAATCTTGTTGAAAGTCTCCGCTTGCCCCATATCCACTGAAAAGTAAAGACCATTATACTGCCCTGTTCCGGAGGTATACCGAGTGGAAGCATTGCCATCCAGCATTTTTTCGGGCTTATCGTCCCACGAAACTATATCCGAAGCCGTTGCGGTCCAACTCGCCCGATAGTCCGGATTTGTGTAATACGCGTCAAACTCTGCGACGGACCACCAGTAACCCTCATTGCCGGTGCAGACGACCTTGATGTAGCGAGCGGTCTGCATGGAGAAGGTGACCTCTTGGAGTGGACCGGTTCCTGTTACGGAAGTAACCTTGGTCCAATCGGTTCCATTCGTAGATACGTATATGTCTGCGCTTCGCGCATAGTCATTGCTGCCGCTGCCGGAATCGATCACAAGCGTGTTGAAGGTTTCCGTTTGCGCCATATCCACTGTAAAGTAAAGACCATTATATTGCCCTTTTCCGGAGCTATACCGAGTGTTAATATCACCATCCAGCATATTATTTGCAACGTCCGAAGCATCTGCATCCGAAGCCATTGCGGTCCAACTCGTCCGAGAGTTGTATACGTTAAACTCTGCGATGGACCACCAGTTACCTGCACTGCCGGTATTGACGACCTTGATGTAGCGAGCTGTCTGCGATTCGAAAGCGGCCAGTTGGACTGCTTGGCCGTCTGCTGCAATGGAAGAAACCTTGGTCCATTCGGTATTATCCATAGATACGTATATGTCTGCGCCTCGCGAATAGTCGTCGGTACTGTTGCCGGAATTCAACAAGATCTTGTTGAAAGTCTGCGCTTGCCCCATGTCCACAGTAATCGATTGACCATTATACTGCCCTGTTCCGGAGCTATACCGAGTGTTAGTACTGTCATCCAGCATGTTTTCGGGATTACCATCGCCCCACGGACTTATATCCGTAGCCGTTGCGGTCCAACCCGTCTTCGACAGCGCAGCTGGTAGACCTTTGACGTTGAACGAAGATCCGCCTGCATATGATCCGTCGCTTCCATACACAGAAACCGCAACCGTCCCCGATTGAAGTCCGTCCGGAACGTAAGCGCTGATGCTCGAATCTGACCAGCTGCTTATGTTGGCCGGGATCGATCCGAAATTGACCGTACCCAATCCCTGTAAATTACCGAAGTTAGAACCGTCGATCGTAACCTTATAGCCCACTATGCCTTCGTTCGGCGCCAAACTGCTGAAGGCCGGTGTCGGGAAGCTTGACGAATCCTTAGTTGTGAACATCGCTGAGGTTCCGTCGGGGAGCGTATAGGTAAACGAGCTATCGGTGGTTATCGGGAAGCTCTGGCTGCTGCCGGTTCCATTGTATACGACGGTAACCTGCGCCCCTTCCGTGCTGGTCCAGTTCTGTAGCTGGAGGCCGTTTGATACTGCTGTCGGAGCTGCGATCGAACCCGTTTCATTCGAAGACCCGTACACATTGATTTCACCGATGGACCACCAGAAACCGGATGATCCAGTACTGACGATGCGAATATATTGAGCCGTCTGGGTTGGCAGCGTGATGGTTATCTTTCCTATGCCCCCGTTGCCGTTTACAATCGCGCTATCCCAATTGACGCCGTCATCTGAAACATATACCTGATATTTAGTAATGTAGTCGAAGGAACTGTTTACGCCGTTTTCAAGGACGATTTGATCGATGCTCGTAGGGCTTCCAAAATTGATCTGAAACCAGTCGCCGTTCTTCAACCCATGGCCGGTGGTCCACCTCGAATCGAGATCGCCGTCGATAGCGTTCACAGCCGCATCCCCGGACGCATTCCCGGTCACATCCCCAACCGAATTCGACGAAGCCGTAACGGTCCACTGGCTGCGGTCAAGCAACGTTCCTGCTGTCTGGATAGAAGCTCCGACCGGAAGGGAATACGTGATCAAGCTATTTCCGGTAGGAACGGTATTCTGATAGTCCAGTAATGCCGGATCGTAGGTTATAATAGCCGAATCAGATGCGGATTTTTTCTTCGGCTTAAACCTAAAGTCATGTGTCGGATCAAAGACATTGCTCGCTGCGGGAGTAATGCCGTTCTGCGTAGGTCCCGGCCACGTAAACGTGACGGCATTGCCGGCGTTCAAGGTGTAGTCGAATGATCGCTTTCCGTCTGCAACGCTGAAGGTCTTCGCGTCGCTACCCGAGTTATACGCAATCAGGACCTTCGATCCATCCGGGTTTTGGAACGCAACATCCTCGATGCTTCCTTCCCCAAAAGTATTCGAGTAAATCCGATAGGCTCCGGGCTTTACAAACTTGCTGGCATGAGCGAGTGCGTAATAGTCCACATTGTAGGATACTTCTCCGTTATCCGGATCAATAGTAGTCAATCCGCGAACCCAAGCTTCACCATCCGTGTCGCTGTTGAGCGGACCGCCATCGGTGTCAAGTGCAATGTTCCATAGAACCACTCCGTCCGCCCAATTGCGCATACCATTGATAATCCAAGTATTAAGTGAATCATAAAACGCTTGCTGAGTACTTGCTTGCCAAATACCACCCGTTGCTTCCGTGATAAAAACTTCTTTTCCTGGATAGTCGTTGTGGACTAAAGTTTGTGAAATGGGGTTGCCGCTATAGATGTGCCATCCCGTTCCAGCGGCGTACTGGGAGGCATCAGGATCGCTAAATATCTTCTCGGGATACGAAGGCACATCCCAGTTGTGATCCCAAGCTAAAATCTTCGTCGAAATATTGTTAGCCGCAAACGCCTCGCCCATCTCCTTAATCAACGTGGATTCCTGGTACGCGGACAGGAACATACCGGGATAGTTGGGAGTGCCCATGGGTTCATTTTGCGGCGTAACATAGGATACCGGCACACCGGCATTATCGTAAGCTTGTACGTACTTTACAAAATAGTTGGCGAGCTCATCATAGTACCCATCCTTAAGAGTGCCTCCTATCATCGAATCGGAGCTTTTCATCCAACCCGGCGGGCTCCACGGAGTAGCCATGATTTTCATAGATGGGTTAAGCGAAAGAGCCTCCTTCAATGCCGGAATGATGTAATCCTCATCATGCTCGATAGAGAAGTTGGACAGCGTCGGATCCGTTTGTCCCGTCGGCATGTCGTTATAGGAGTAATTCCCGGATGCATTGAAATCCGTAGCGCCCATCGGAGTGCGGAGCAAGCTAAGGCCCATGCCTGACGATGGATTAAACAGATTATTCATCAGCTCCGTGCGCTGAGCATCCGACATCTTGTTCCTGATCAGCCAAGCGGAAGAGTCGGTCATGCCCGCCCCAAAACCTTCAACTTCTTGATATTTGCGGCTTTCGTCAACCTGGATCGTCAGCGGGTTAGTCGTTTGCTTTGTTTCGAATAACACATCGCTTTGATTGGCAAGCCACGTGCCGGACTGTACGTCTGTGAGCCAAACCTGAACAGAATTGCTTTCTGCAGCCTGGACAGGATAGGATGGTATGAAAATAAGGCTCATACACATGATAGACACTAATAGTAGAAGAAAAGATTTTTTTGTTTTGTTCATTTTTATTCTCCTAACAGTAAGAGATTGTTTGAATCATTGCCTCTCAAAGTGGTTCGAAAACGCTTTCATGGATCAACGGAAATCTGCGAACACCATACATCGGAGAACGGATGTTCAAGACGTATTGATTGTTCGCTAATTTCCCCCGGGAGGTGCTGATCAAAATATCATCCCCCTGAGAACAACTATAATTTATTTATCCTAACTTTATAGGGTATCTCGTTCTTCCCGTTACAAAAAAATGATAATCCTAATGAAGATGAGGACGGGTAAATCAAATCTGTAATCACGATAAGACCATCGTTCGCAAATAGTTCCACTGATGCGCGATCTACAATAAGACGCAGTTGCAGACACTGCAGATCTGGCGGCAAGACAGCTTGATGTTTGCCGGGGAAATGCTCATGAAAATCAACGGTTCCCGAACGAGTGCGGTCTACAAATACGGCCGAATCCTTCACGGAATAACCTGCCACAGTTTCTTCCTGTTCCGAGGTTCTTAGTTTAAACCCAAAGGAGTCAATGCCCTGTGAAGGCTCAAATTCGGCTACAATTTCATACGTTTCCAGTTGTTGGTCCTTCAATAACAAATTCAGCTCGTTTACAGCTTTCCCTTCCGTCTCTACAAGAGGAGTTCTGATCTTTTCCAGTTCCCTCACAGGACGTTGAATCAATACGGCCTTGCCATTCTTTAATTCCAGTGTAAGCTCCCTTGGAATCGTCATGGCGCCCCTCCAGCCTTCGGTAGGAGTCGTATTCGCATATTTCCAATTACTCAACCAGCCGATATAGATTCGGCGTCCGTCTTCTTCCGGTATGTCCGACCAACTTACGCCTGCATAATTATCCCTGCCATAATCAAGCCAACGAATGGTTTGGGAAGCTTCATCCGGTACGAAGGTACGACCGTCAAAATGCCCGGTAAAGTACTGGGTTCTTGAACCTTCCTTGATGTGAGGCTCGTTTCCAATGCTTACAAGCAAGACCCATTTCCGTTTCGTTCTATCCCCATCAACGGGTAACGCGAACAAATCAGGACATTCCCAGACTGCGTCATGGGAACCGATTCCTTTACCGAATTCGCTGCAAAAGATCCATTCTTTTAAATTTGGCGAATGGTATAGGCAAAGCGTTTGGCCGCAAGCGAGAACCATCACCCATCGCTTCGTTTCTTCATGCCAGAAAACCTTCGGATCCCGAAAATCATGATAGGTGTCAGAAGTGACAACCGGATTACCCTCGTATTTGAACCAGGTCCTGCCAGAATCTTTACTATAGGCAATACTTTGGCTTTCCTTTAGTGTCAACCCGGGATTATGGTGAGTAAAAATAGCGACAAGACCAGGCTTTCCGCCGAAAAAACCCGTTGTGTCGTTCCAATCCACCACAGCGCTGCCTGAAAAAATCATACCCTTCTCATCGGGCGCTAGCGCTATGGGGAGGTGTTCCCATGTCATGAGATCCCTGCTTACCGCATGTCCCCAATGTATAGCTCCAAAGTCCGTTCCGTACGGGTGGTGTTGGTAGAAAAGATGATATTCCCCATTAAAATATACCAGCCCATTCGGGTCATTCATCCATTCCGCCGCAGGAGAAAAATGAAACTTGGGACGGTACTTCTCAACTTTTATAGTAGACAAAATCTTCTCTCCCTCTCTATCCTTATCGCTCATTCGCTACAGTCCAAACAGGCAGGCAAACAATGAGTTCCGTCAAAGACAGAACTCATTGATACCGCTATGAATGAATGAATCTTACTGTTCTAATAACGAGCTTTGAATTTCTTGCGTGACTTTGTCGCCGCCTTCTTTGTTCCATTGTTCTACAAATGAATCAAAGGCGCTGATCGGTTCTTGGCCGATAATGATTTTGGAGAACGTTTCATACTCGAGCTTTCTCAGATTGCTCCATCGCTTCTCCATCGTTTTGGTTCTTTCATAAGTCAAGGTATTGACCCACTTGAACTTGCCGTCCACATAAGGCTTCAGGCCGATGGCAAAGGAATAAACCAATCCGAAATCATTCGCCTTGTCCCCGGAGAAATCCCAACCCGAGATGTTCATATTGTCGTACGGCTCGGTTTTGAGAGCGATCATTTTGTCGAATATCGAGATCGCGCCAGGATCGTAGCTGTTAAAGTTAGCGTGTATCTCGTCGACCGTTTTCTTGCCGGCAGTATAGTTGTCCATTTCCTGCAAGATCTTGGCAGGACCGTCCGCGAGCGAGAACGTCTGAGCCCCCCACGGGAATGGATAATCCCCCAAAATGGCTTGTTCCTCCTTGTCGACGTAGTTTGGCAGACCGTCTTTGAAAATGTTCAGCAGTTTAATCACGGCTTCCGGGTTTTTGACGTCCTTGCTGATGACCGCAAAGTTTGCGGCTGCGTTGCCGGCTTTCGCCAGGTAAATACCGTCGGAGCCGGAAGGCAAAAGATAAGGCTGCCAGTTGGCATTATTGTCATTTTTCCAGCTGCCTCCGATCTCGGTGAATGGGTTCCACCAAGTACCGAAGAACAACCCCGCTTTGTTACCTGAAACCAGTTCTTCCGTTTTGGACGTTATCATGCCCTTGGAAATCAGCCCTTGTTTGTACATGTCGGCCAATTTTTGAAGAGCCGCCTTTGTTTCGGGCAGAACCGAACCGTAAACCGCCTTGCCGTCGCTGCCATTTACCCAAATGCCCGGGAAAGCGTTGTAGGCTGAGAATATAGGATCAAAGTGCAAGCTGAAGTTCTGGTTGTCCATATCCTGGTACAGCTGTCCATTTTGCGACGGACCCACAAGGCCCACCGTATCCGCTTTGCCGTTGCCGTCCGGATCTTGCTCGACGAACGCTTTCGCCACGGCTTCAAGCTCCTCCAGGGTCGTAGGCGCCTTGAGTTTCAGTTTATCCAGCCAATCTTGACGAATCCACATGTTAGCCAAGAAATCCGGAAGCGGCTTGGAGGCAGGAATGGCATACATCTTGCCGTCTTCCTTGACCAGGCTGTCGAACAGTTCCTTGTTAGAGTTGTATATTTCCTTCACCTGCGGGCTTGCGTACTGCTCCCAAACCTCGGAGATGTCCATGGCGAGACCTGCTTTGACAATTGCTCTGTACTCGTTATAAGTCAGATTCGTTAAGAAATCCGGGATTTTCCCGCTTGCGATTGCCAAATCCACCTGCCTTGGATAGTCGGCTGCGACGAATTCATAGTCGACCTGAATATTGAACTTTTCCTTAAGCATTCTTGTATACGCATTGTCTTCCAAGGATTGGCCTTCAGGGTATTTCGCATTCGGGTCCACCCATGATCCCCTCGAAATGACGGTCAGCTCAGACTGTTTGCCAAGCGGATCCGCTTTCGTCTCCGCTGGAGCCGTAGACTGGTCGGCAGAAGGCTGGGTGTTGCCGCCATTGTCGTTATTGCTGGCACACCCCGCGAGTAAGGAAGCGCCAAGTGCCAAGGACAAGGCTGCTACGCTCGCTTTTTTGATGATGCTTGATTTCTTCATACGTACATTCCCCTTTTATTGTTATTTATGTCAAAGGATGTTCTCCTCGAACAACGACGCCGCGGACAAGCGGTTAGCCCTTTACGGATCCAAGCGTAATCCCTTTCACGAAATATCTCTGCAAGAACGGATAGATCAGCAGCACCGGAATCATCGCCACAAAAATCTTGGCCGCATTCAAGGAATCGTTATTCAATTTGGACATCCGTTCGAGTTGTTCGAGGGACATAGTCGCCAGATTTTGCTGGTTCGTCGAGACGACCAACTGCTGAATATAGGTTTGCAACGGATAGCTCTCCGCTCGCGTGGACAGGACCATCCCTTGAAAGAAATCGTTCCAATGCCCAACCATCGTGAACAAAAGGACGGTCGCTAATACGGGCTTTAGGAGCGGCAGCAATACCTGAAACAGTACTCTCCACGGACCAGCCCCGTCGATTTTCGCCGCTTCTTCCAGCTCTTCCGGCAGGTTCTTGATGAAGTTCGTAATCAGAACCATGTTGAATATCGGAATTCCGCCGCTTAGTACCAAGCCCCAGACGCTGTCCAGCAGATTGTAGTTCCCCATGGTGATAAACCAAGGAATCAAACCGCCGTTAAACAACAAGCAGAAGACGAATGCCCACATCAGCAAATTGCGTCCCGGAAATTGCTTGCTTGTTCTGGACAACGGGTACGCAGCGAGCGTCAACACCAGCATCGAAAACGCCGCTCCAAGAATAACCCGTTGTACAGATACCCAAAACGCTCTAAAGAAACCGGAATCCGACAAAATCGCGTCAAACGAATATAAATTGAAGCCAATCGGAAAAACAGATACAAGTCCCGCCTGCACGGCTTCTTTTTCACTTAACGCAACCATCAAGGTATACCAGAGCGGCAACAAACACAGCAGCGTCAAGATAATGAGAAAGATTAAATTGATTACGTCAAACGTTTTTGATCCCAATGAACGATTCTCGATCACTTTGTTCCCTCCAAACTCAGAAGATTCGGTAGCCCAAAAGCTTCTTCGCCAGCCAGTACCCTGCGGTAATGAGAATAAAGCTGACGACCGATTTCAATAAACCAACCGCTGTGCCAAAACTGAAATCCAACCCCTGCAACCCTGCGCGATAAACATAAGTATCAATAATATCTCCGGTGCTGTACACGAGCGGGTTGTACAAGTTGTATACTTGGTCGAAGCCTGCATCCAGGATGCCTCCAAGCGACAAAATGGCTAATAGTGCGATGGTGCTGCGAATGCCCGGCAACGTTACATTCCACATTTTTCTCCAGCGACCCGCCCCGTCCATCACTGCCGCCTCATAGAGCGTGTGATCAATGCCGGCCAATGCGGCCAAATAGATGATCGCGTTGAAGCCAAAGTTCTTCCATACATCCGATCCGATAATGAAACTCCTGAATAAATCCGCCTTTTGAAAAAATAGGACAGGGTCCAGGCCCATAAATTCCAACAGATTGTTTACCGGGCCATTAAACGAAAAGATTTGCAGCATAATGCCGGATAAAATAACCCAAGATAAAAAATGAGGCAGGTATACGCTCGTTTGAATCATCTTGACCAAGTACTTTTGTCTTAGCTCATTCAGCAGCAACGCGAATACTAACGGAATGAACAAATTGCTGATGATTTTGCCAAAAGCAATGATCAATGTATTTCTCAAGGCAACTCGCACATCATTCAACTCAAACATGTATTGGAAATGCTCAAGACCGACAAATTCCGAATGCAGAAACCCTGTCCCCGCATTGTAATCCTGGAATGCCATCACAATTCCAAACATCGGAACGATTTGAAACAAAACTAACCAAATGAAAGCCGGAACAAGCATGATCCAGTAATGCTTCACATCGGGATTCTTAAAACCCCTGCGCTTTACCCCCACATTTTCATTCTTCAAGTTAGTACTCACTAGCGGGAATCCCTCCACATTCTATAAATTACAAAGTAAGCGTTAAGCAAGATGAAGTTTAGAAGAATATCTCCGCGATAACCGCTTCGCCGTCGTTAGCGAAAACCTCCACCGAGCAGTTGTCGACAAGTATCCGAAGCCGAATACCCAGCTTTGAAACTCCTTCATCCCCCTCCAGATCAGCGATTGCATCTTCATGATATGTTTTGCTCCGCTCCCGATAAAACTAGTTTGTTTTTCATTTGTCGCCCCCTAAAGTATAATTCTGCTCCTATTCATGAATATTTATGAATACGTATTACCAAGTTGGAAGCACTTACAGCGCAAGCATATCACTTTGATAAAATAGTTGTCAACACTGGGCTTATGGTTTAATTTTAAAATTTCACTGGAAATTGTATGGTTGATTTATCCAGACTTATAGAATACGATTTCTAAAAATGAAAGAAATATTCCTGAATAAAATAAATTCGTATTCAGAATATATTATTGCACTTGGTTTTATGATATAGTAACTCTGAAAGGAGCTCATTCCGATGGCAAAAATGACTATGAAGGACATAGCCAAAAAGGCGAAAGTGTCCCAACCGACCGTATCCCGGGTCCTTAATGGCCATAAAGGAGTCAGCGAAGAAATCGTCAATTCCGTTATGAAAGTGGTTGAAGAGGTTGGTTATGTTCCCAATAAAGCGGCTCAAGCGCTGAAAAGAAGCAGTACGAACATTATTGGCATAAGCATAAGGGAGATCGACAATCCTTATTTTGTGGATATCATTGATTCGCTGGAGCTTGAAGCGAGGAAGAACGGGTACAATATTCTCTTTCACAACTCCAAATACAATCCGGTGACGGAATGGGAGAACATACAAAACTTTGTTTCCCGGCAGGTAGATGGGATCATCATCGTGCCTTCAAGTGATTTTAACCTTGAGAGGATTTCAAAATTGGATATCCCTACCGTTGTGATAACCAACAATAATAAAAAAATGCTCGACAGTGTCGGACTCAATCATCTTCAAGCAGGCAAATTGGCCGGGGAAAGCTTCATTCATTCAGGACACAAGACATTTGGATACATTGGAGCGATACGAGACGACGAAAAATTTTACGGTTTCGAAAGCGTTTTGCAAGAAAACGGCTTTACGTTTGACCCAAAAAACTTCCTGCTAGTTGAATCTTCTAATGACAACATTATGATTCGCAGATATATCGAAAAATATTTGGATAAGTCGGAAAAGCTTGAATTTACATGTCTATTCGCGGAAAATGACATCATGGCCCTTGAGTTCATGAAAGCCGCGGAGAAAAGACAAATTCGGGTTCCCGAAGACGTTAGCATCATTGGTTTTGATGATACGTATCTGGCGAAAATCATGGAGATTTCAAGCATTCATCAACCAATTGGGGAAATGGTAAAGACTAGTTTTGAAATACTCCTGAACCGTATCAATCAAGAGGTGCCCCCCACCAGTCTGGTAAATATTATGATGGAACCCACCTTGATCGAAAGAAAAAGCTCCAAGTTTAGACGAAGATAATTTACCATGAGATCCTTAGAGTCTAAGAAGCGGTTGTACCGGAGATTATACCGGGACAACCGCTTTGTTTTTTTGATTGAATGCCTGCACGGCATAGGATATTTGAACTCTTCACAAACCGAAAATTGAATAGGAAACAATGAAAGCGTACAATACTGCAATTGGAAGCTATAGGCATTCTTAACCGGCACCGGCTACTTTATTTTCTTTCTACAGGTGGTTTGGTACTGAGACTATATTTTTCTGAAAGCTTCGGAACGTAAAGGAGGAAAAGCTGGCCAATGGAACCTACCGGGTCTTAGACGGGACGATCTTGCCCGGCTTAGAGCCGGTCGTTCGCTTGGCCAGCCCGACTGAACGAGCTGTGGGATCCAAACAGCGCCAAAGGATGATATAAAATGAGCCCATTAAATACGCGGGGTGGACGAGTCAACCGCGAGCCTCCGCGTTTCGACGTTTAATCTGCGCTAACACTTCCGTAATCGGGCGACCAAACCCTGCTCCCTTCCGCTCCTTCTCCGCCTTATACCGCATACCAACTATCGGTAATGCATCCGCAACGAATGGCGCTTCATACTCACCTGCAACGTTCAGCCACACGCCGATAAACTGAAACCGCTTCGTAGTTTCGAACGCGTTGCGAGATAAGTACGGCATCAGCCGCTCGTATACGCCGGCATTCGTATTCTTATATACGTGCCAATTCGCGCTCGCTGCCATCATCATATCGACAAATCCGCTGTAACGTTTGAACTGCGTGAAGTGATGGAAGATGATAACGGGCGCCATGCGGTACTTCAGTCCCTCCGATAACATGTGCTCCATAAAATGAACGAGGCCGTCCGATAGAAACTGGTGCGGTTCGTTTAACACAAGATACGTACCGGCACCACGCCCGCCTAGCGCTACCTTAACGAGGAATACGTTAAGCGTCAGCCAGTAGGCAAGGATTTGTACAGCGCGCTCCGATATCTTACCGGTCGGCACGCGGAATAACACGACTTTGCCTTCGCTAATCCAGCGGAATAAATCTACGCGCGTATCCGGCGACTGGCAGAATAGCGGACGTAAAAATTCGCTGTTCATAATCTGCCCGATCCGCCGTGCTACCGGTGCGTATTTCTGCGCCTGCATACCATCGGACATTTTATCGTAGTCGCGCCAGATATCGACGTCGAATGTCGGAATGTGTATGCTATACACCGTCCCCCTATCCGTAGCCGTGCCCACGAGTATTCCGCTATCATCTAAGAACACGCGCGGCAGCTCGATCTCGACGCGGCGGTTCGTGGCCATCACTCCGCATAATCCGCCTGCAGTTCGGCCGTCGGTAACTGCGTTAATTTGCCGAGTTCATCGACGCTCATGCTCCGTATATGGACGCGGATCGCTTGTTATCGCCCGCCAGCCCACCGTACGCGCCCGCCACTGACCGCGCCAACATGCCGCGCTTAACCTCATCCGCTGCCGTGACCGCGTATCGTATCGACGTTTTGAAAACGGGCAGATTGCGTTTGTTCTTCGTCATAGCGGAGAGATCGCCGTTAACGAGTAATTCCGCACGCTCTGGATTAAGGAACGTCGGGCGTTCCGTTTTGGCACGCGGTCCGTTACCATGAAAGAACGTTTTCTCTACGCCAGCGATTACGTCGTCGATTAACATGCGGACTTCGTAAAATACATACGCGCCTACATTAACCGCATCGCGTAAAATCGCAATGGATCGAAGGCGGCGCGATAAGGTACACCACCCTTTCCACGGAAACCATTTTAGTCCGCCCGGAGAAAACCCCCTTTCATCTTGGCCGTACGGAACTCGCGTTTTGTTGGCGGTCCCCCTTCCTGATCAGAAACATGGGCTTTTGATTATATGTCTGGATATGATCGATCAAACCGCTCAAATAATAGTCCGTCACACGCACCGGAAACGTCGCCATCCGATCCCTCAAAATATTTTCAATCACCCAAGCTTTGCGTGTCCACCATTCATACGTTTTCCCCGATTCTTGTGCGGCTTCCAGATACTCATTTGAACCGGTATCCATCACCTTATTAAAAAGTCGCAGATAGTTATATTGGTTCTTCCTCTCCTTCCGGACCAGCCGCAGCAAGTAAATCAAAAAAGTCGTAGACTTCTCCATCAATTCCGGTGTGGAGAGCTCCACATAGTCGGCGCAAACAAACGGATCGGCCGTAATAGGCTTCCGGCCCCCATCCTGCTGGACGTCAGCCGAAGCAATCGTCATCTGACAAAACGTGCAGTAATAGTGGTCTGCATCAAAAACAAGCGCTAAGCCGCAATATGGGCATGTTTGCATTGGCGTATCCTCCCTGTTTGTTTTAAGACACCCGCCGAAATAATTTCCCCGGCGGGCGAGTTGATTCATTGTTCCACTTCAACCATACATGCTGGCAGAACGCCTGCTATTCCACGTATTGCATCATTCGCATCCATACCAGATCTCGTCTATGCCGTTGCCGACATCTCTGCTTTTTTGCCTGACTTACGACTTCTTAGTTTTTCTTCTGCAAATGCTTGAATGAATGATTGGACTTCATCTGTTGGGTGACAATTCTTCATGCCACAAACTTGAATAATCTTCTGGTCAATGACTTCCATCGTGTAAAAGGGCATATCTGGCTGATCAATCTTCCGGATAAAGAAGATATTTGATTTTCCCTCTGCATACTTCTCCGCGTATCCGCTGACGCAATGCTGCAGTGCTTTCCCTTCTTCAAACAGCTCTATACTGTCTCTGGCCGGACGCAAGAAAAATTTGCTGTCCGTGAAATGAAACGCTTGAAGTTCAGGGAGCCTTGCCGCTATTTTGATATTCAGCGATAAGTCCGCTTTAATCTTGACCTTCATGATCGTTTTTTGATGGGCGGCATACAAATCGTTCGGAAACAAAATAGAATCTTTGGATAAATCCATTTCAAGCGTTTGGCAGTCCTTTAAATAATCGCGCCATGCGGTTAAAACGGTCGTTGCCGACCGATAATGTTTCCCTTCTCTTCGCAGTTGTTTGAGGATGTAACGATTGATTTGATCCATAGAAGTAAGTGAGAGCAGTTTCTCGATTTCCGTTGCATAGTACTCTTCTCCAAGTGCGCCAAGAAGACTGGCATCGGTCATCGTGATCTGAGAACCACGTTTTTTTGAAACATGGAAATAGTGTAAGTCCATTGCCTTTAAGGTAAGCCCGTGATCTTTAATGTCACGAAGCTCCTTTTTAGAAAGTCGCATGACTTTCGGCAGCGTCTTGCCCCTCCAGTTGATAACGCCGTATGTTTTATCGCCTGTCAGTTTCGCTTGGACGATATGCTGAAACCCTGCCTTGGTAATGTACTCGATGCTCGGATACTGCACGTAACGTTGAAAAAAACGGATCATATCCCCATTTCGATCAAAATACCTTTCCCAAGTGCTGTACTGAAAAGGCGTACCCTTTACGGCTTCCTCTATACTTGCCCGGCAAACCGTTGTACGCCTGTTTACCATGGATGGAGGGTAATCGGAAAAGACCTGTATCCGCTTAAACCATTTCCCCCATCTATTTTCAAGCAGCACATAGTTCCCCGGTTCAAAAAGATACATATATTCAACGCGATACTCCGTTTTCGTTTCCCGGTAATCTCCGCTGTAATCGCGGGCAACTAAAATTCCTCGCGCCGTGATCGCTTCCGGATGGAGAACGGATTTCTCGTAAAACGTGAAGTACGCTTGATCAACCATGGCTTTCCTTCCCATTCCACTCGCTTTCACCTTGCATGTCGAACCGCATTTTTTGCAAACCGTTTCGTCTCCATGTTTCAGTTTTTCGGTCAGATACTCTTTCTGGCAATGGGTGCAGAACCCGAATTGAAAGCCCCCGTGACGCCGCGTGAAGAGATATCGGCTCGAAATCAGCGCGACATCGGTAGCATAAGCCACGATTGCTTTGCTGATTTTTTGCGGAAAATGAGCAAAAATACGATGCTTTTCAGTAGAGGTTAGTTCCGTCATCGTTACATCCCTCCCAAAAATAGATCTAGCGTGAGCTGCCCGGAGTCCGCTTTCTTGTTTGACTTCTTGATCGGTTCAGCAGCTACACGTTTTGGGGGTACGGCTGGTGAGGGTTGCGAAGTTCGAACAGGAGCAGCCTGGACGATAGGAAGCGGATTTTTAAAATAGGCAAGAACCGCTTCAAACCCTTCTTCATCCGTCAGCACCGCAACATCGCCGACCCTCTTTTTTACTGCCACCTTCCGCATGGCATCCAAGCTACTGGCAATACTCTTCTTTTCCTCCATGATCTTTTCCGCAAGGTCGATATGATCGGGCAAATTTTGAAGTAGGAATTTCCCAATCACCTGTACATATGGATGATTCGTATGGGCATCCATTTCCGCTTGAATTTTTTGAATGGCTTTTGCGGTCATTATCATATTCCTCCACCCGTTTTTTGTTTTGAATCCGAATATGGGGAACCACCGCCCCCGATTGGGGCGGCCGAAATTCCTGTTTAGATGCGGTTGCAAAGACCTTTAATAGCCGTTATCCATATCGTGATGCAAGAAAAGTTGTTTGAAATGTTGTTCCCGTTTTTTGGTGTAGGCCTCGTTTAAGTTTCGGCGCAGTTCCAACTCGCGGATGTACGCCTTCATGCAATCTATTTCGTAAATTTCCGGCGTTACGTCCGCGACATCGAGTATTTCGGTTATCGTCATCATGTCGTAAGTCTTTACCGATTTCACAGCTTTAAAGAATCCAATTTGAAGCGAATGTTCGATAACAGCCCATACAAGATTTTTGTAAGTTTCATACGAGGATGCGAAACATTTTCCCATTTGAATCATCTCTCCTATTTCTTTGATTTTCTCGTGCACGGTCTTGAACCCATGGCGCAACTTTTTATCGGGAACCCTCCCCGGCCTCGATCGGGGAGGGGCCCCCGATTGGGGCCGGCGCGTTAGTAGCGCAAATACGGTATTTTCGACCTTTCGCCGCTTTCTTCATCCTCTTTCTCTAGCCACGTCCAGAACACGACGATTTGCCCCTTCTCACCCTTCTTTACCTTGCCCCCGGCTTCGGTCACCTGCTTAAAGCTCGCGTACTCTCCGGGCTCCAGCAAGAGCGTATTAATGCCCCTGTACGGCTTTTGGGTTTTCCAATTCACCGCCGCACCGACTCGCCAAGGTCTGCGCCAAGGCACAACGCCTTTTTCTAACTGCTTTATAATCCGCTCGGTTACCATCTCATAAATTTTTACGCTCATATGTTCCCTCTCCCTTATCGCGTGGTATAATGGAGGGGTGAAGCCTCGAAAATCTTCACCCCGGCCGAATTGCTCCTTTAAAGCAACTCGGCTTTTAATATTCTTCTGGTAAAAGAAAAGTCGAAACGCTGCGGTCGGCTTCTGTGATAATCCAAAACTTCACGCCGCCCACGCTTGTGAAAGCCGACAGGAGCCGAAAACCCTTCTCTAAGGCTTCGTTGTTGTGTGCCCAATCCTCGGCGCAAACATCGCCCCAATCGCCGTTTTGATGCCGTGTAAGGGCTGAAATGCGGTCTTTCTCGCTTGTCGCTCTCATGACTCCGGTTGTCGCAACCACTTGTCCCAATGGAAATTTACCGAAAAATAAATGCGTCATGCGCTTTTCCTCGCTTTCATTTGATAGTAGGTGTTTAGCAATTTGTCCAACTTTTGCGACTGTTCCACCACTTGGGGAGCAGTTAAGCCGTACCGCTCGGCTAATTCATGCATGTTGTGCCGCGCTTCCTCTATCCGCTTCAGAAGCTCGTCCATCCGTTTTCACCTCCTTTCCCTGCAGGTCGTTCTCCATTTCGAAAACGTCCCCCTCATAAAACGGAAAATCAAGATCAACGAAATCATATGAAGATTCAAACCCCGTTTCCCGGCGCGGATAAAGCGCGTCAAACTCTCGATTGCCCATAGCTGTTTTTCACCCCCTTTCATGCTTGACTTTTTCCCTTGAACCCCTAAAATTCGGAACCTGTTTGCCGGTCCCCGCGGAGCGAAATGTTTAAGGTTTGTGAGCAGTTTTCTTGCTTGCTGCCTTGCCTTGCCGTATGTAGTTTTCAAAGAACAGAACATTCGTGTACCGTAGCCGTCGCAGATTTAAGAGCATATAGGTTCTCGCAGGGCAAGGCTGCCCGAAGGGACGACAAAAAGGTTTTTGAGCGTTTTACTCAAAAACCTTTTTTCGCCTTGCGCTGTGAGGTTCTCTATGCTCCCATGCGACGAGATGGCTACGGTACAGGATTGTGTCTTTGAAAAGCGGAATAGGGTAAGGCTGCACGCGAGAGAACGTCTGCGAAACGGGCCTTTTCTTCTTCGAGCTGCTTATAAAGGTCTTGCTTTCAGGGTCTACCCTCGAATGCTTTTGGAACGATGATGGAATGGAGAGATAGCGGATTGGAATCATGGTTCCGATCTGCTTCGTAGAACATGATGGTTTGCGAAGATGGAGCGCCAGTGGAAGCGGAGAACGCCATGATGTTAGAGCGTTACCCCAGAGGTTTTAAGCTTCCTTGCGAGTCCCGTTAAAAATCCGAAGTGGAAACCGAATGCTATTTCCGGGGTCGCTTGGGATTTAGGGATGGTGAACCGGGGGATTAGAATATTTGATCATTCGTCTTTGACTTCATTTGAAATTGAAGCCGAAGCTATCCGTTGCGTTATCATTCGGAACCCCTCTCCGAATGGGCGGCCCGATGCCGGCTGACCGATCACTTATCGGCATACGCTAATTCGGAATCCCCTCCGAACCTTTCGAAATGGAAACCAGATTAAGACTCTGGCTCAAGCCAGAACCATGCTTAAGGCATAAAAAAGCAGCCCTTAAAAGAGGTAGCACCAATGTCGGAACCCTTAACAGCAATATTATGTAGCAGCTGCGCTGATCTAGATCAAAGGCTTTTATACTCTCCCCTCCCGTGGAAAAAACTGCATAGTTACTGTCAATAAGAACCATACTATTACCAAAGAGAAAAGCGAAAACAGGGTGATATTCCATGAGTGACAGTCTTTCAGGCGTTTCCTCGCAGCCAAGCGGGAACGCGCAGTCAAGCGGACAGACAGGGATGAACGGAAATCCGTCGACCGAGCAGCCAAAAGAGCCGATCAGTGTTCAATTGGACGATAATCTCCGTCAGCTGGAAGACATATTCGCCAAAAATTCTGACATCGTATTCCGGCATTGGTCTTACGGCCCCGAAATGCAGCATAGGGCTTGCTCTATCTATTTCGAAACACTCATGCAAGGTGAAATTTATAACTATATGAAGGCTTCCCTACAAGATCTCGTTACGCATGAGGTCGGTCCCGCTGAGGACATCATACCGCAGGATATCTTCTCCTTTTTTACAATTCAGGCATGTATGCCTCGACTCGAATGCTTTAGGTGCTGGCGAAGGAGGGGAAAGCGCCGCGTTTCCTGGCTCGGCTGAATGAGCGCGGCATTCCGGTGGCATCGCTGCTGCTGACCGGCGCGCTCGGCATGTTTGCTTTTCTCGCTTCGTTTTTTGGCGACGGAGTTGTATATGTGTGGCTGCTCAACGCATCGGGGATGTCAGGGTTTATCGTGTGGCTAGGCATTGCGATCAGTCATTACCGCTTCCGCAAGGCGTATGTGGCATAGGGGCGGAGGCTGGAGGACTTGGCCTATCGGGCAAAATGGTACCCTTTCGGTCCGATTCTCGCGATGCTGCTCTGTCTCGTCGTAATCGGCGGATAGTTTGTCGGCGCTTTAGAGGACGGCCGAATCGACTGGGGCTACATCATCGCTTCTTATATCGGAATACCGCTATTTCTTGCTATCTTCATCGGTCACAAATGGAAGCATCGCACGAGGATGCTGACGCTGGAGGAATGCAAGCTGGATCCGGAGGAGAGCGTGGAAGGGTAATATACGCAAAGAAGGGGCTGTCCCACAATGAACTGCGCCCCGTCAAGTAGACAGTACAAATAATAAAAACCAGTTATGCGGCCTTAGTCCTAAATTCCATCGGACTGAGGCCGTTTAATTTCGCCTGTAATC
>NZ_LMRV01000040.1 GCF_001428245.1 Paenibacillus sp. Soil522 | reverse complement strand
TTCAGTTTTCAAAGAGCAATCTTTTCTTTCATTTGGTTCGCTTGTTTTTCTTGTCGTCCGCGTGTTTCTCTCGGCCGGAATTAGAATATACCATGTATCCGTCTAATTGGTCAAGCTTTTATTCAAAAAAAGTTTGAAACATTTTTAAATAACATTTTGCAGTACGTAAAACCTACCTATTAACCATTGTTTCTTACTAAATAATCGTATAAATCAACTTTATCCTGCTTTGCAAATGTTATAAACTAAAAGCAGTAACGCCACATATTAAAGATACTTATTAAACGATCTGGAGGAGGGAGCATCAAAATGTCTTTAATAGAAATCGATCGTATCCAAGAGCTTCTGCCTCAGTGGCTTGAAACGAGCCGTCAGCAATGCGGCTACGGTAAGGTAGCTTCCTATATTCCCGAATTGTCGAATTCGCCTATAGATGCATTAGGTATTCATATCATGGATGCGCAAGGACAATCGGCCTCGGCCGGCGATACCGGGCTATCCTTCACGATGCAAAGTATTTCCAAAGTATTCACACTCATTCTAGCGCTTATGGACAACGGCGAGAACGTAGTTTTTGATAAAGTCGGCATGGAGCCTACCGGCGACAATTTCAACTCCATGCTTAAGCTTGAGCTCGTGCAGCCGGGGATTCCTTTTAATCCCCTTATTAACGCGGGTGCAATTGCCATTTCTTCGTTGATAGCCGGCAGTAATCCTGCGGAAAAGTCGGCTCGCGTATTGGATTTCCTTCGTCAACTTTCTAATAATAGCTCGCTGAACTATGATCTTGAGGTATACCGATCCGAAAAAGATACGGCTAATCTTAACCGGTCAATGGCTTATTTTCTAAAAGATAACGGAGTGCTGCAGGGGCAGGTAGAGGATGTCCTCGACGTTTATTTCCGCCACTGCTCCGTAAGCGTGACATGCGCTGATTTGGCGCAAATGGCTTTGGTGCTTGCGCATAACGGTAAAAATCCGCTGACCGGAGAAGAGCTAATTCCCCGCCGCTACGTTCAAATCGCCAAAACGTTCATGATCACTTGCGGCATGTATAACGCCTCTGGAGAATTTGCTATCCAAGTCGGCTTGCCTGCCAAAAGCGGCGTATCCGGTGGCATCTTATCGATGGTGCCCGGTCGGTACGGCATCGGGTTAGTAGGGCCGTCCTTGAACCGAAAAGGAAACAGCATTGCCGGCGTAGCGCTACTGGAGGCCATCTCCCAAGAGTTTGACTGGAGCTTGTTCTAAACAGAACCGTTCAAATAAATTAGCTAACTGCAGCGCTTATCATTTAAACCAAAAGAGGATCGGCCTTCAGAGCATTTCGCTCCCGGCCGACCCTCTTGTACCTGCTCCGCGTATTACGGCTGCTGATTGATCAATTTAACATTTTTGTTCAATACGAAAAACTGCTCTGCCTTCTCACGATGATCATCGGTTATTTGACCGCTAATAGCCTTGTATGCAATCAACACCGCTGTTGCGTCATCAACAAAGCCGGCTACCGGTAAGAAATCAGGAATAAGATCGATTGGCAATATCCAATACGCCAAGGCGCCTATCGCCGTAACCTTAGCCGTAAGCGGCGTTTTCGGATCAGCCGAGCAGTAGTACAGCGTTACGACTTCCTTCGCGAACGGAACCTTCGCTGCATGCCGCTTCACCTTTGCCCAAAAGCCTTCTTCCACGTACTTCGTTTGCTTCTCATGGTCCCCGATTTTGGCGACCCACTTATTAATGTCGACTTCCTCTGGCAAGCTCGTTTGATTATTTATATCGAACGAGGTCTCAAGTTCCTTATTAGAAACCGTATAGGGAACAGTCTCTTCAATCAGCTTCGTACCGCAAGAGGAGCAATCCGCAACCATTATACTGGACGAATCGACTTCGTTGTTGTATCCACAGTTGGCGCACTGGGCAATAGTCATTCATCCCACCTCCTTGTTTATAACTACATATACTCACCATCCCTTAAAATAGTTGCATAATCGTTAAGACTTAGCTGCTGTTTACTTTGTCGCCGATTCGCTTACTTCACACAAGCCATTGTTTAACTGGCCTTTAACGAGCGAGCTATAAAAGCCCTTCCGCTCCAGCAGCTGCACATGGGAGCCTTTCTCGATGATGGCGCCATCCTGCAGCACCACAATTTGATCCGCTTGCTTGATGGTGTTCAACCGATGGGCGATGACGAAGCTCGTTCTGCCTTGCATGAGCCGCTGCAGCGCCTCTTGAATTTTGATTTCAGTGACGGTATCTATACTGCTTGTCGCCTCGTCCAGCACTAAAATCGAGGGATTGGCAAGTATCGCTCTAGCAATGGCCAGCAATTGCTTCTGTCCTTGGCTAATGCCGCTGCCGTCCGGCCTGAGAATAGAGCTATAGCCATCCTTCAAACGTACGATAAAGGAATGCGCATTTGCGAGTCTCGCCGCCTCTTCTACATCTGCATCCGTCGCATCGAGCTTGCCGTAACGAATATTTTCGCGGATCGTACCCTCGAACAGAAATGGATCCTGCAGCACGAATGCCATATGCGAACGCAAATTTTCACGTTTAATCGTCCGGCTGTCATGTCCGTCGATCATAATGCTCCCAGAGCTCGGATCATAAAATCGGCATAATAACTGAATAAGCGTCGTCTTGCCAGCCCCGGTCGGACCAACAAGCGCAATCGTCTCTCCCGGTGCTGCATGGAAGCTTACGTCGCTAATCGTGGCCGCCCGTTCCTCATACGCAAACATTACTTTATCAAATACGACGCTGCCCTTCACCTCTGCGAGCTCGCGGGCAGCGCCCTCATCCTTCCGCTCCTCTTCTTCGGCAAGCACGTCGAACACCCTCTCCGCGCCCGCTACGGCCGAGAGCAGCGTGTTCCACTGATTAGCCAGATCATTAAGCGGACGTGTGAACTGTCTTGAATACTCCGCGAAAATAACGATAACACCTACCGTAATCGAATCATTCAAGACAAAGATAGCTCCGATTCCGGCAATAATGGCAAAGCTTAGGTTGTTGAGCGCATTCATCAGCTTCGGAATGAAGCCCGATATCGCCTGCGCCCAGAAGCCGGATATGCGGATACGTTCATTACGCTCCTTGAACGCGGATATAACCGTCTGCTCCTGAGAGAAGGCCTTCACGATGCGCTGTCCGGACAGCGTCTCTTCGATATATCCGTTCAAATCTCCAAGATTACGCTGCTGAGCCTTGAACAGCCGACCAGTTTGCTTCGTAATCCATTTCATTCCGAACAGCATAAGCGGGACAACGAGAAACGTAAGCAAGGTTAAGAGCGGACTGAGCGACAGCATGACGCTTACGGTGCCAATGAGAAGAAGCGCGCTTGAAAAAACTTGAATGACCGAGCTATTTAATGATGAGCTTACATTTTCAATATCGTTCGTTACCCGGCTCATCAGCTCCCCATGCTGGCGCTTGCTGAAATAGGGTATAGGCAGACGGTGCAAATGCTCAAACAATTGAACCCGCATAAGGTAAACGGTTTTCTGCGAAATGGAGATCATCCAAATGTTTTGCAGCCACATCGTAATAGAATGAAGCGCATAAACGACAGCCATTCCGATTAGAAAAACAACAAACCCGCTCCCCCGATTCATCAAAAAATGATCAATCGCTGTACCGGCTAAATAGGGACCCAGCAATGAAAAACCGGAGCTTAGCATGACCATGAAAATGACAGCCGCTAATTTCCGTTTGTAGGCAATCAAATAACTCCACATTTGCTTCAGCGTCCGGGACGTATTTTTAGCTCTAGGCTTACGTTTGCCTTTATCGCCAGCTGTCTGCCCCTCAGCCGCCGCTTCCATAGCTGCTCCAGGTCTTCGATAACGGAAAGGCTCTATTAATGATTTAAGCACGGGAAACACCTTCCTTCCCGAACTGCGATTCGTAAATTTTTTGATAAAGGCCGGACTCCCGGATCAGCTGCTCATGCTTGCCCTGCGCTAGCAATCGGCCATCATCAAGCAGCAGGATGGAGTCAGCTGATACCGTCGAGCTGATTTTTTGCGTAATGAGGAAAGTCGTACATTTCAATTGTTTAAGCGCCTGCAGCAGCGCCGCTTCCGTCTGCACATCCAAGGCACTCGTGCTGTCGTCAAGCAGCAAAATAACCGGCTTCCTTACGAGTGCCCTCGCTATGGTCAGCCGCTGCTTCTGCCCGCCGGACAGATTGACGCCCTTTTGCCCAACGATCGTATCGTATTGCTCGGGCAGCTTCATAATCGTGTCATGAATTTGCGCCAGCTTGGCCGCTTCGATAATTTCTTCGAGCGTGGCGTCCTCCTTGCCCCAGCGGATGTTTTGCTCAACCGTGCCCGTGAACAGCATTATTTCTTGAGGCACATATCCAATCTGCTTGCGCAGATGCTTAAGCTTCATTAACCGGTTATCTGTCCCATCAACGCTTATTTCACCCGTCTGCACATCATATAGCCGCGGGATAAGCTGAACGAGGGACGTTTTGCCTGAGCCCGTCGCTCCCATAATCGCGATCGTCTCGCCAGGCTTCGCTGAGAAGGATATATGATCCAGAACACGCTGGTCGGAAGCCGGGTATTGAAAAGAGACGTTCTCAAAGGAAACTTGGCCTTCGCGAGGCTTAGCTGCTTCATCGCTGCCCGTCGTATCCGTTAAATCGATATCCGTCAGAACGACCTCTTCCATTCTTTGCGCCGATGCGCGCGCCCTTGAAAAACTGATCACAATCATCGACATAATCGATAAAGCTGCAGTCGTCCTAGTCGCATAGTTGATGATCGCAATCACTTCGCCAACGGTTGCGCCGCTCGTATCAAGCTCAATACGGCCAAACCACAGCACGGCCATGACGCTCGCATTCATTACAAGCAGAACGATTGGCATCGTAGCCTCCGTCAAGCGAAGCGCCGCTACGGTGCGGTCCATCAGCTGCCCGCTCGAGTGTGCAAAGCGCGCCGATTCATGCTGCATCCGAACGAACACCCGAACGATCCGCATCCCGATCAAGTTTTGCTGCATGACGCCGTTCACCTGATCAAGGTGCTGTTGCACGGAACGAAACAAACCCTCGCCCTTCTTAAGCACCCATAATAGAAATATCCCGAGAAACGGGATGACGACAGCAAGCCAAACGGCCAGCTTCGGCTGTACGATAAATGCCATCACGATGCTTCCGACTACGAGCAGCGGAGCGCGAAGCATAATTCGCAGACCCATGAATACCGTATTTTGCAGCTGCGTGACGTCGTTTGTAAGTCTTGTAATAAGCGAGGATTCCGGAAAACGGTTAAAGTTAGCGAATGAGAACGATTGGACCTTGTCATAAAGGCGCTCCCTTACATCAAAGCCAAAGCTCTGACTAACGTGAGAGGCGTAGAAAGAGCTAAGTATGCCTGCAACAAAAGCAAAGATGGAGCAGCCGATCAGAACGCCGCCCCATTTTAATACAACCAACAAATTATTGTGTACGATACCGTCATCTATGATTTTGGAAATAATATAAGGCTGCAGCAGCTCCACCATCAGCTCAACAAGCATGAGAAGCAGAGCTACATAGGCAGCAAACCGGTATTTTTTGAGAAAGATGAACATGGTCAGCATCATTGTTCCTCCGGGTAATAATGGCTTATATTAGCGTTCCTGCTCTCTATATCAATTTAAATCCAACTGAGGCAGCTAAGCTGTCTTACACGCTGCGCGCTTCCTCGTAAAATACCCGGAACATAATGTCATGGTTGTAGTTGCCGAAGCCTTTGCCATACAAGGTTAAGCCGCCAACGTGTACGGCATCCTCCTTCACGCTAATGCGGAAGGTCCAAAAGTTGCGATCAAGTCCGATCTCGCCGATCCCTACGGATGACATATGCTGTCCATCGATTAACGTGCCATCCTCTTGTATGCGGATAACCTTCAGCAGGCCGTATTGGTTAACGCGATCCCCCCACCAGGCCGGTGAAAACCTTCCTCTCACCTCGCCGTAATCGCCGGGGCTCGTCCACATTCCGATATCCATCCCGTTAAGCGAGAAATCAATGTCCGAGGGCCAGTTCTCGTTCACGCCCGGCGCTTCGGAGCCTAGCTCGAGCGTAATTTCCAGCGCTACGGGGCGCTGTCCCGAAAGCAAATAGTTCGGCACCTTGTATTCCACGTAGCCTTTACCGAACCACAAAATTCCGGCATTCATCCGCTCCGGTTCCAAGAAGAAGCGCGGATCGTCAAATTGTCCAATCATCTTGTCGACCGTAGCAATGCCGCAGGTCGGAAACACCTCAAATTGTGTAAAATGTCCGACAGGCACGCTGACGTCATGCACCTTCTTCACATCCAGCGTCGGGTGCGGCAGCTCTATCGCAATGGAACGCTCCGCGAGCGTGCAAATTTTGTGCGTCCCCCCTTGCTTGCGAACCATCTTCGTCTGTACGATTCCCGCTTTCTCCAGTTTGCGGACATGCATCGTTACTATCGCGCTGCTTAAACCGATAGCCTCGGCCAGCTCCTTCACATTCATCATGTTCGAGGCAAGCAGATTAATAATCGAAAGCCTTACCGGACTAGCCAAAGCTTCATATAAGGGCAGCCACTCTTCGTCTGTATTGGCATGTATCATTGTCGTCTCCTCCTATCTCTCTATTCTATAATAATAGAGGGCATCCCAAAAGCCGCAATTGCGGCCTCCGGATACCCTCTTTCGTTTCTCTTACAGCTTGATGCGAATAACGTTCCACGATGCTTTGCCGAGCGTCGCTTGAATTTTTCCGCTGCCATCGATAGCGGCATTGCCTGACGTATGAGGCGTTACGCGGTTAGGAGCATCTGCCGTGTTCGTCATTTTTAAATCTTCATGCTCAAGCACGATATGCTCGATCACCCGGAAAGCACCGAAGCTGCGGAGATCGATTTCGAAAGGCAGCGCTTCATCGAGGTTGCGGTTAACCGCAAAGATCGTCACTTCCTCTTTCTCCTCATTATGAACCGCTACGGTCTCCAGGAAAGGAACATCGGTAAAATCCTTCGAATCATACTTCGGCGATTTGACGAGCGGCACAAGCACCGTACCGCGACCAAAAATGCTGGCGTGCATGTACGGATAGTAGATCGTTTGCTTCCAGGCAGGACCGCCGTTTTGCGTCATGATTGGAGCAATAACGTTAACCAGCTGGGCGATACAAGCCATTTTCACGCGGTCAGCACGCTTCAGCATACTAATCAGCATACATCCGACAACCAGCGCGTCCTCATGATTATACACGTCTTCAAGCTGAGGCGGAGCAATTTGCCAAGGGTCAAGCTGTTTATCTTGCGCATGCGAATGGAACCATACATTCCACTCGTCGAAGGAAAGATTAATTTTTTTCTTGCCGCGTTTTTTCGCTTGGACGTAATCGCAGGTTGAGATAACCGTGTTAATGTAGGAATCCATACTCATGGATTGCGCAAGGAAGTTTTTCGTATCGTTGTGCGGATTTCCATAATATTGATGGATCGAAACATAATCAACGGTGTCATAAGCCAAATCCAAAACCGTCGACTCCCATTCCGGAAATGTAGGCATACCGATATGCGAGCTTCCGCAGGCTACAAGCTCTATGGTTGGATCGACCCAGCGCATCGCTTTGCCCGTTTCGTTAGCGAGGCGGCCGTATTCCACCGACGTTTTATGTCCGATTTGCCAAGGTCCGTCCATTTCATTGCCTAGACACCAGGTTTTCACATTATGCGGGTCTTTATACCCATGCTGGATACGAAGATCACTCCAATAAGAGCCGGATTTATGATTTGAATATTCAATCAGGTTACGTGCGTCATCGATGCCGCGAGTACCGAGGTTTACGGCCATCATTGCATCTGTATTAGCCTTTTTACACCAGTCCATAAATTCATTAAAGCCGATCCAGTTCGGTTCAACTGTCCGCCAAGCAAGCTCAAGCCTCTTTGGACGATTGTCTACAGGACCGACACCATCCTCCCAGTTGTAACCGGATACAAAATTACCTCCCGGATAACGGACGATTGGCACATCAAGTCCTCTTACAAGCTCTAGCACATCAGAACGAAAGCCCTGCTCATCTGCCTCAGGATGATCCGCTTCATAAATACCTCCGTATACGGCACGCCCCAGATGCTCTATGAATGAACCGTATATGCGTTTATCTACTTCACCGACTTGAAAATCCTTATCCACGATCATTGATGCTTTGTCTGCCATGCTTATCCACCTCGTCATCGAATTAATAGATTCATTAATTAATAAGACATTCATTAACAAACGTTCTTACTATCATTTAACTACAGGTTTTAAATTAATTCAAGCATTAATTTTGATAGCATTGAAATAATATATTTATTAATTTAACGATTATGAGTTAGAACTGCTCACGCTTATAAGACTATGTCTTGATTACATCAGAAAAATTAGTTCAATATTCCTAAAATTCTTCATTTGTTTCTTGAGTTAGGCCTCTTTTTAGACTACTATGGAACTATAAGACAAATCCCATAGTTTCAACACTACGGCAGGAGTTGAGAGCATGAGAAGCACTACACGCTCAATAGAAGAAGCAGCCGACCATATTATTGACACCCTGAAGCATTTTCTTGAAGTAGATATACTATTGGTCTCAACAATCGATGGTATGGAAAGCAGCATGATTCGGGCGTTCAACCGTCTTGATAAGGATTGGATGCAAAACAACACCTGCTTACCCTTGCTGCATAGCTATTGCAGCCTCGTTCTGAAGCAAGCCTCTCCTATACTCAGCATCCCAAACATACTTGAGGATCAGCGTACTGCCTCTCTGCCGGTAACGAAGCAGCTTGGAGCTGTTTCGTTTATTGGCATCGCTGTAAAAACAGCCGATCATTTGCCTTTGGGCGCCATATGCGCATTTAATAGCGGGCCGATTCATCTGGATGAACGGCAGCACGGCTTCCTCGCATCTATCGCGGCATTTTTGGGTTATCTTTTAGACTTAGAAAATGCAAGCGTTACAGATAGCTTAACCGGTTTATTTAACCGGCGTTATTTGTCTCATCTGTACCAGAATGGCTCGGACAAGCAGTTTAGCGTGATGTTCATCGACATCGATGACTTCAAGGAGGTCAACGATTCTTTCGGCCATGACTTTGGTGATCTGCTGCTGCTCCAAATTGCCGCCAGGCTCAAGCAAAGCGTCCGGAAAACCGATATACTCGTAAGGTATGGCGGAGATGAATTCGTTATTTGCTTTCAACATTTGGTTGATAACCATGATATTGATTTTGTCGCCGGAAAAATTAAAGACTCCATTACCGAGCCGTTCTTCATCCATGGACGTACCATTCGCGTATCCGCAAGCATCGGCATTAGCTCGACGCATGGCGCAGGCGTCCGCCTGCAAGAGCTGATCAGCGACGCTGACCAGGCTATGTATGGCATTAAGCAAACTGAAAAAAAACCTTAAGAATGCCTGTCCCAGCTAGGAGATGATGCTCCAAACGGCGGCACTCAAAGGTTTTTTTATTTTCCGCAACGAGTTCGACATGCATATCACAAATCGTCCCGATAGCTTTCTTATTTGCTTAATACCAGCCTAAGCTCAACAGTAAGATTATTTTCCGTATCCATAATGACCGTATGCGGATTTTTCATACCGAAATCACCAAATGTGACAACCGTGCTTGCTTCAAGCTTCAGGGAACCTTGATCATAGACGGTTTGCCCCGTAAATACGACTTCCTTTGTTATTCCCTTCACGGTTAATTCGCCTGTAATACTCACATCATATGCCTCGCCGGATTTCCATTCTGCCGGAAGGCCTTCAAAGGAGGTTACGTTGAAGGTCGCATTCGGGAACTGCGCAGTATCTAAGTATTCGGCTTCTGAAATATGCTGATCTCTTTGCGAATTTCCGGAGTCCATGCTCGTCACATCAACTGTGCCTTCAGCCTTCGTTTGAGCAGGATCGGCCGAGTTGATTATCCACGAGCCCATCACCTTATCAAGTTTGTAATTCACCGTGTCTCTTGAGGTTGTCACCGAAAAATAAACCTTCGAATCTGAGCCGATCGTCCATGTTCCGTCTACTCCGGCTGCCTCACCCGCACCCGCTCCTGCTCCGTTTGATTCATTGCCAGCACCTGTGGCCGTCTCCGTTGCCATTCCTTCTCCAGCACTTCCAGATACCTCCGTGCTGCCATCTTCAGCCGGAGACTGCGCTATGACACTTTCAATTTCCACATGATTGCCTGTCAAACCATCATACACATAGTAAATGGCTCCGCTAATTACGATCAGAATGGCCGCTGCTGCTATGACTATTTTTTTGTTTTTCATCTCAAACCCTCCTCATTTTGTCGTTAATGATAGTCGACTTCGAACACGTATGCTTATCCACTAACACTAGCATAAAGGAAAGTTCTGAGAATAATCTTAATGCAGGCTTAAGTGAAGATGAGAATAAATCATTTTTGAGAATGGCAGGGCCACCATATGCCTCACACCGTCATAACCTTGGCCACTTGCTCATAAACATGGTATGAATCGTATTTCCGAATGCGGAGGGATGACGGATGAACCAAGATGAGATTCGCGCGCTGGAGCGATCCATCGATGAAATAACGGAAATCGCGCAAGGCTTTGGGCTCGATTTTTACCAAATGCGATACGAGATTTGTCCTGCAGATATCATTTATACGTTTGGCGCTTACGGTATGCCGACAAGATTTAGTCACTGGAGCTTTGGAAAAACGTTCAATAAAATGAAGCTTCAATACGATTTCGGTCTTAGTAAGATTTACGAGCTCGTCATCAATTCAAACCCCTGCTACGCTTTCCTTCTTGAAGGCAATTCTCTGATCCAGAACAAGCTAATCGTCGCTCACGTGCTCGCGCACTGCGATTTTTTCAAAAACAATGCCCGCTTCGGTGTTACGAACCGCAACATGGTCGAGAGCATGTCCGCAACGGCCGATCGCATCCATCAATATGAAATGGACCATGGCACGGAGGCCGTCGAGAAATTTATTGATGCGATTCTCGCCATCCAGGAGCATGTCGACCCGACGCTTATAAAGCCCTATCAGCTGGATAAAAAGAGATATATTGAAATGGTACAAAAAGACAGCGAGCGTTCCGAGTGGAATATTAAAGCATCCAAGTATGATGATTTATGGGATTTAGACCCGGAGCGGACGGCCACCGCAGCATCGGCTGCTGCATCGCAGGCAGCCGATGCCAAACGATTCCCGCCTAGGCCGGAAAAAGATGTCGTATGGTTTATCGAGGAGTACTCACCAACCTTAGAGGATTGGCAGCGCGATATTTTATCGATGCTGCGAGATGAAATGCTCTATTTCTGGCCGCAAATCGAGACGAAAATCATGAACGAAGGCTGGGCTTCCTACTGGCATCAGCGGATTATCCGCGAGCTTGACCTGACCAGCGAAGAAACGATTGAATTCGCCAAGCTGAACTCCTCCGTTGTACAGCCGTCTCGGCACAGCCTGAATCCTTATTATTTAGGATTAAAAATATTCGAGGATATCGAGCGCCGCTGGGACCACCCAACGAAAGAGGAGCAGGCACGCTTCGGGCGCGTCCCAGGCAAAGGAAGAGAAAAAATATTTGAGGTTCGGGAGCTGGATTCAGACACATCTTTCCTTCGCAATTATTTAACGAAGGAGTTGGTTAAAGATCTCGACCTCTATATCTTTGAAAAGAAAGGTCCCGAGTGGAAAATTACCGATAAAACATGGGAAAACATCCGCGAGCAGCTCGTCTATTCCAAGGTGAACGGCGGCTTTCCCAGCCTGATGGTGAAGGATGGGGATTTTAACCGCGTTGGGGAACTCTACCTGATCCATGAATACGAAGGTATGGAACTAGATCTCAAATACGTCGAGCGTACTCTGCCTTACGTCGTTCAGCTGTGGGGTAAAAACGTTCATCTGGAAACGTTCGTCGAGGATAAGAAGATCGTGTTCAGCTGCGACGGGAAGAAGATGAGCCGGAAATTCGTTTAGACAATAAATGGAGTTTGAACTGTACCCCGCAAGAAGAACACTTTGAAAAAAGTTAATCTCCTGCGGGGCATTTGTGTTTTTAATTTCATAAGGAGCTTAAAATTTGGAGGATAAAAAAACCGGTCGAGATTGGTATCCCGCCGGTTGATTGTATTTGTTATTCCAGACTGAACAGCTTATTCATGGGCACATGCAAATCTTTAAATACGATCGATTGAACCGTTTCCTGCTCCGTATACAAATGACGTACCTGGTAACTGCCATCCTGCAGCGCATACACATGAACCGTTCGATTGCCAGGATCGACAATCCAATATTCCTGTACCCCATACTTCTGATATAAGTTGAACTTCTCATTAAAGTCCTTCAATGCGGTGGATGGCGACAGCACTTCAATGATTATGGTCGGCGCACCGTGACAGCCATTCTTGGATATTTGGTCCTTCGAGCAAACGACCGAAAGATCAGGCTGCGTAACGTGATCAGGTGACTGATAATCTCCACTCTCACTGAAGAACACATCAAATGGAGCAACGAACACATAACAGTTCCGATTTTGAAAGAATGTCCTTAGGGCGAAATGAAGCTCACCAACAATAAATTGATGCAACGAGGTCGGAGCCGGCGACATATTATAGGCTTTGCCGTTTATTAACTCCCACGTTCCGTCCCAGGTCAGCCAATCTTGATAGGTATGGATTTTCTTCTCATCCGGATTTGACATGATGTTCGACCTCCTTCTGATTTTGCGTATAAACTTTTACTAATTGTACCATGATCAAGCTGATCGTTGCTATTTTTACTCATTCATTACCATCAGTATTAACCGATTATTAGCAGCGTTTTATCTAACACACAAATATTTGTATGATGATACAGAAAATCCATACTTCCCGCTATTTTTTATAATAACGCTGCACAACTGCATAAGCCAGCTTCGGTCTCCGGTAGCTGTCGACGATCCCTTTGCTGTTCTTCGTACCCGCTCTTGTAAGGAGCCAGTCCGTTCCTTCCGTCACCCTGCAGTCGCAAAATTGCCAAATGAACATGCCGGAGATGAATGACCTAGCCGTGTAAGCCGACAGGTTCGCTTCTATAATATCCGCTTGCCGCTCCTCCGTGCCCCTTACCCTGCTTGCATCGCGGTAGCCGTAATAGCCGTCGCCGCCAAACTCGCTCATAATCATCGGCTTGCCCAATCCGCCGCTTGCGTCCGCCCATCCCCGCGCCAAATCGCACAGCTCGCCCGGATCCTCATCCCCATACCATCCAGGGTATAAATTGAAGGAGACGATGTCAGCCAGATCGAAGCATAATTCTTTATCTCTATGGTGGGAAGCAAAGGTTAGCGGACGGCTCGCATCGAGCTCTCGGATTTGTTCCAACTGCTCTTTGTACATCTCCCTGCCCTCTAACGTATCGCTGGCGCATTCATTCAGTATCGCCCAGATTAAGATAGATGGATGGTTATGATGCTGCTCTACCATTTCACGGTTTACCTGCTCACACTGCCACCGGAAGTTGGGATTGCGCATCTGATCGAGACTAAGACCTCTCGCATGATTTTCTTCCCATACAAGGATGCCGCGCTCATCGCATAGGTCGAGGAATCGTTCATCATTCGGATAGTGGCTCGTCCGAACGGCGTTGCAGCCCATGTCCGTCATGAGATCAGCATCAGCCGCCATCAGTTGAAACGGAAAAGCGGAGCCTACCATCGGATGATCCTCATGGCGGTTCACGCCTTTGAACACGATATCTTTGCCGTTCAGCTGTATTCTTCCCGCTTCTGCCGTCACCACGCGGAAGCCTACACGTTCGATTAAGTCATCGCTTTCCTTCCCGTCAACGAAGAGTATTCCTCTAAGCTCATATAGAACGGGTTTCTCTGGCGACCATGCTTCAGCCCCGGGAAATTCGAATGTTCCGCCAACTCTACTTGTTCCATCCGCCGCAGCCTCGCATGAGCCTGCTTCATATTCCTTGCCGTTCAGCCGGAAGCGAATGCTGCAGGTCTGCTCTTGATTTTCCACATGATGAATAATCGCTTGAATGCTAGCCTTCCAGCCGCCCTTCTCCCAAATCGGCGTAAAAGCTATTCGTTCGATATAGAGCTGCTTAATCTCTTCCATCGCTACAGGCCGAATGATACCGCCATACGTATAATAGTCGTTCGGCACATGCAGCGAAGAGAATTCTCCGAAGCTATTATCTACGATTACTACGACCTCATACTCTCCCGGCTCAACATCTTTTGCGATAGCATGAAATGCCGTGTATGCATTGTAGTGATCTGCAATATGGAGTCCGTCGAAAAAAATATGAGCCGTATGGCTGACGCCTTTGAACACGAACCGGAGCGAGGTTTTCTCTTTGACAATCACCCGCTTCCGGTATGCTCCTTTCCCTCTGAACGTGCGAAAGTCAGGATGCATCTCCGTGACAGCTGCGGATAGGTAGTCTTGTCGCCGTGGGTCATGCCCATTCCTCCGCCGACAGCCACATTGAAGCCCTGTAGTTTCCCGTTTTCTACAATGGCAATAAACCCAAGATCCTGTGAAAAAATATCGATATCGTTGGAAGGCGGAACCGCAATCCCAATCTTAAACTTGCGGGGCAAGTATACAGGCCCGTAAATCGGCTCTACCAAACTCCCCTGCAGGCTGTCGACCACTTTCTGATCATCAATCCAAATCTCATGATACGCCGGGGTACGCGGCGATAAATGGTTGCTGAGTGCCCGCGCCCACCCGTAAACCTCCATATGAATATCAGACTGATAGGGGTTCGGATTGCACATGACATTGCGATTGACATCACCGCATGCGGCCCTGGTCGTCATCAACGTGTCGTTGACCTCACGTACCGTCTTCCTCAGGTTCCATTTTAAAATGCCATGAAGCTGAAACGATTGCCGCGTCGTCAGCCTTAACGTACCGTTCCCATGCCGGCATGCCAATTGATCCAGAACCAAGTACTGCTCCGGTGAAGCAACGCCGCCGGGAGCCAGGACACGCAGCATGAATTGGTAAGCCGGTTCCAGCTTCTTTTTCTCGCGTTCATTGCGTTGATCCCGGTCATCCTGCATATAGCTTCCGTGAAATTTAAGAAGCCGGTTATCATCCTCCGGTATTGATCCTGTGATCGGATCGCGCAGAGAGTCGTAAATCGTGCCCCGCAAATATTCACTTCCGCGCTTAATATGCTCAACCTCATTTGGAGGCCCTCCCGGAGGAGCCACCTTAGGCGGTATTACCGGAACGGTCTCTAGAGCCCCCTCGGATATCGTATTATGTATGGTACTTATTTGATCCTTTGCCATACCCACTAACTCCTTCCACTCTGTGCTCATACGCCGCCAGCCGTGCAGCTGCTTATTGAACTATCATAAAAGAAATCTTATAAAAACAACCCATCCAAACCGGCAGAAATTATGCCCCTCCATTTAAAGCCGTTTGTGAAAACATTCCGATTGATTGCGCGATTTTCCGCCAAACAGAAGAAAGACCATCCCGGCGGATTGTATCCGCAATAGGACAGTCTTTTTTTCCGGCCGCTAATCTTCTCTGCGAAGCCTCCACACCTTGCTGCGAAAATCCCCCATGAGAAGTTCGGCCGGCACGCGGAGGCCTGCATACATGAGTTCATCACCGCCGAACAAATCTCCGTCGTCCAGCCGATATAGGACATCTGGATTCAAACCCTTCAGCCGTAAAGTCCGGAACCCCAGGTTCGGCTGAGCCAGCACTTTGTAGTAAAACGCCAAAGCTTCTGAGCCATCTTCGGAAACGAACATCCAGGCCGCTTCATTGCCCTCGAACGGATTGAGCAAACGGTAAAAATCACCGAACTGAACCATTCTTCGGACATCTTTATAGAAAGCGACTTGATCTTTAACCATTTGTTCTTCCTGCTCCGAAAAGGTTGTCAAATCCAGCTCATACCCGAAAACGCCGGATAATGCCACATTCCCCCTTGTTTCAAGCGGCGTCACTCGGCCAACTTGATGATTGGGAACATCCGAAACATGCGCTCCCATTGCGCTCACTGGATAAACTAGGCTTGTGCCGTACTGGATTTTCAGTCTGCTGATGGCATCGGAGTTATCGCTTGTCCAGGTTTGCGGCATGTAGTAAAGCATCCCGGGGTCGAAACGTCCGCCGCCGCTGGAGCAGCTTTCAAAGAGCACATGCGGGAAAGCCGTCGTAAGTTCGTCCATCACCCGGTACAGCCCTAACATATAGCGGTGGGCGGTTTCCCTCTGACGTTCCGGAGGAAGCAATGCGGAGCCGATCTCAGTCATGTGGCGGTTCATATCCCATTTTACATACGTAATTGGGGCACTTCTAAGCACATCCGATAACATTCGGATAATGGCATCACAGACATCGCGGCGGGAAAAATCAAGCACGAGTTGATAACGTCCCGTCGAACGGGGACGCTCAGCTGTATGAATGACCCAATCCGGATGCTTCCGGTAGAGGTCGCTGTCCTCGTTCACCATTTCCGGCTCGAACCACAGACCGAATTGTAAGCCTTGCTTATTTATCCGCTTGGCCAAATCTTCCAAGCCGCCCGGAAGTTTATTTTGATTAACGAACCAATCGCCGAGTGAACTTGTGTCATCATCACGCTTACCGAACCATCCGTCATCCAAGACAAACAATTCAATACCAAGATCCTTACCTTTGGCTGCGATTTGTTCGATTTTATCCGCATTGAAGTCAAAATAAGTCGCTTCCCAGTTATTGATGAGAATAGGCCTTTCTTTGTCACGGAATTCCCCTCTGCACAGTCTGGATCGGTAGAGTCTGTGATAGATTCTGGACATCCCGCCCAATCCTTCGTCGGAATACACCATCACGGCTTCAGGCGTTTGGAAGCTTTCGTCCGGCTTCAGGAGCCATGCAAAATCAAACGGATTGATTCCGATGGAAACGCGAGTCGTATCGTATTGGTCAACTTCCACATTGGCAAGGAAATTCCCGCTGTATACGAGATTGAATCCATAGATCTCGCCACAATCTTCTCCTGCACCGCGGCGGAGAAGCGCCAAAAACGGATTATGCTGGGGGCTGCTAGCCCCCCGCTTGCTTTCGACTGATTGTATTCCTTTTTGGAGCGGTCTTTTGATCACGTTGCGTTCATTTGACCACCCTCCGGACAAATGCAGCATTTCATACTCCGCGTCGCCAAAATCGGCGCTCATGCTGGAAGCGCGAAGCAATCTAAGCTTTTCGTCGCCTTCATTAATGAATCGGACCGAGCGCGTAATCGCGTCCCCTTGTTCAAACACGGAGTAGGACAGGATGACGGTCAAATCGAGAATGCTGTCCCTAAGCACGATCTCGAGCGTATCTGCTTCGTTTTCATTGTCCACATACGTTGCCGGCAAGCCTTCCAATCCTGGTTTTCCCTTAAAAATACGATGGGTATGCACACGCAAATCAGTGGTTGTCGACCCGGATTCCAGTTGGATTTGATACGCCGGCGTTCGGAAGTCGGTCGTGCCGTAGCCTGGATACTCCTGGGTCAAGGTATCGAGTGAGAATGCGCTCTCTTTCCGATGCGGATACGGGTTTGGGGATAACGGGCGGTCGATGGAAACCAAGGTATTCGAATCCCGGAACCGGCTGATTTTCTTTCCCCAATACCGGTGTGCCAAATAACCGTCCCTTACGACTTCTAAAACATAGCTAGTTTTGTTCGTCGCGAGATGAAATATTTTTCGCTCTTCGTCGTAAAGTATGGACACGCTAAAATCCTCCCTTGTTCATTACTGTCAAACTATCCTTTAACTGCTCCCGAAGCGAGGCCGGAGATGAACCAACGCTGCATAAACAAATACATCATCGTGGCAGGCAATGCGGCAAGAAGAGAGCCGGCGGCTACCCAGCCGATCCGATTGGCATTCGGTCCGAAGAAGGATGCGAGCGCCACTGTCACCGTCCGCATTTCAACCTTTTGCAGGAAAAATACCGAGAACTGATAGTCGTTCCAAATACCGACCCCCGTCATAATGAGAACCGTCGCCGTCACCGGCTTGAGCAGGGGCAAAATCATTTTGAAAAACAGCATCAATCGGCTCATGCCGTCCATCATCGCCGCTTCATCCAATTCCCTTGGAATCGTACTGATAAACCCGGTATACAGGAAAATGGTCATCGGCAAATTAAACGTCACATGAAGAAGAACGATTCCCCAATACGTGTTCATCCCGTGGATATCGATAAAAAATTGATATAACGGAACAAGAATCGTCAGCGGCGGTACAATAAGTGTTGAAATAAAAAGCAGGTAGACAAATTTGTTCAGCTTCGTCTGATAACGTGAGAGCGGATAAGCTGAACACGCTCCGATTAGAATAATCCCTAGTAGAGATAATACCGTTATGATAGTGTTATTCGAAAAAGCCTGCCCGAGATTAGCGCCTTCCCATGCACTGGTGAAATTGCTCCAATCCATCGATTTCGGAAGACTCCATTTGGAGCTGAGGTCGCTCATGGACTTAAACGAGGTCGTTATCAGCAGATAGAATGGAAGAATATGAATGAGCCCAATGAGGACGGATAGTACAATCGAAAGCTTATGATTTGTTTTCATGCTTGGATCTCCTTCCTGCGGAAATAAATCAAGGCAGCGATACTGATGACTGCAATCATGAAAAACATCAGATTTCCAATAGCGGCCGCATAACCTGCATCCTGGGCACCGAAGTAGGTTTTATACATCATCGTGGACAACGACTGTGACGCGAAGCCCGGTCCGCCTTTCGTAAGCGCGATAATGACATCGAACAGTTTCAGTCCTCCGATCAAATTAAGAACGATATTAATTGTAATCGAAGGCGCAAGCAGCGGAAGCGTAACATTGAAAAACTTTATGAGTGGACTCGCCCCATCGATGGAAGCCGCTTCGTAATAATCTTTCGGAATCGATTGCAAACCGGCTAAATAGATCACCATTGCAATACCGAGATACTGGAATGTGTTCACGAATGTGATAATCAAGATGTTGATTTGGGGATCGGCCAGTAAATTTACCGGCTTATCCGAGAATAATAGAATGATATCGTTAAGGGCCCCACCCCGGTATTGAAAAAAGAAGTACCAGATGTAACCCATGATAAGCGGGCTCACGATTACCGGTAAATAAACGATTGTACGGGTCAAACCACGGGTCTGGATGCTTTGGTTGAGCAGCAAAGCGTACAACAGTCCTATAAGATTTTGAAAAAAAGTGCTTCCCACCCCGTAGATAAGCGTGTTACGTATAACGGTACCGATATTTTTGTCCTCTAACATACGGACGTAATTATCAAATCCGACCCAGCTGTATGATGGATTAAACCCATCCCAGTTCGTGAATGAAATTTTAATCCCTTCAAAGAAGGGGTAATAAATGAACAATACAAACAATAGCAACGCCGGGACATACATAAGGTTTAGCGAAAACGTCGAATTACGGCTCGGTCGCATAATTTTGATTCCTTCCTTAAGAGGAGATATAGGGGGCTATAGAAGCCCCCTTCTTCCAATCCAATGCGGATTTATTTCTGTTGAGCCTTCAAGCGTTCAACTTCTTGTTTGTAGACTTGTGAAGAATCTTCCGGTGTCAACTCACCGCCAAGAATTTGGGAAGACGTCGTTTGCATAACATCCCACATCCCGCTAGGCAGATAGACGCGGTCGAAGTACGGGAAGACGCGAATGTCTTTGTACATGTCATAATATTCGGTGTAGATGCCGAGATTCGGCGTGATTCCATTCATAGCCGCCGGCGTTCCGGAGGCCTCCGAGATCCGCTTTAGGTTTTCCGGTTTTGCAAAAAAAGAAATGACGTCTTTGGAAACTTCCAGATTCTTCCCATCTTTCCAGGCAGACATCGTGAAGCGTTCGCCCCCGGAGAACGTAGGTGTATCGCCAGGCACGATGGCAGGAACCGGCATGATGCCTACTTTCACTTCAGGATTGATTTTCAATGCATCCGGCACAAAGCCTGGGGCAGTAAAGGAGAATGCAATTTTACCTTCGGCGAACAGCTGCGGACGGTCTGTCTCACGTATTGTTAATACATCTTCACTCATCAATCCTTTATCGTACATTTCTTTGAATTTCGCCGCTAGCGGTGTCCAATTGTTCCAATCAAAATTGCCGTCTAGTAAGGCTTTAGCATGGTTTTCCTCCGCGCTAATCAATAACGAAGTCGCGAAATAATCAAAGAATTGAGCTAACGAACTCGCGTCGGTCGCAGAGAAGAAAAACGGAATGACATCGCCCTTGCTTTCTTGTTTTATTTTCTCGCCGGCAGCAATCAATTCATCCAGCGTCTTTGGCACTTCAATGCCGTATTTATCAAGCACATCCTTGTTATAAGTAATACCATCCTTCGCAGCATTCAGCGGCAGGGTGTATACCATGCCTTTAGCGTCGGTTACGATTGGTTTCATCGCATCGGACAAATTCGCGACCCATTCCTGGTCGGACAGATCCGCAACAAAATTGCCGTAACGGACTTGGGACCAGCCGTGTGTATCGAAAATATCCGGCATATCCTTCGCGGCCATTTTCATTTTCAGGACGTTCTCGTAGTCATTAGCAGGAAACTGCCATTCGAACTTGACGTTCGGATGTTCTTTGGAGTAGGCCTCGCCGATTTCTTCCATTACATCCTGCGTGCCTTGGTCATTCGTTGTACTGTAAATCGTCAGCGTTACTTTTTCCCCGTTTGTGGCTGATTGATCTGCTGCTTCTGTATTTTTCCCGTTATTTGCAGCCGGTTCAGGCTCATTGCCGCCTTTATTTGACGAACAGCCGGAAACGATCAAAGTAAGGATAAGAAAAAACAATATGGATAGCGTCTTCATTTTTTTCATAATAGGTTTGCCTCCAAATTAATGAATTAGTTAACCTTAGAATAAGGAATTGACGGTATGTTACCCTTCGCCTATACTGGAGCTTGAAACAATTTTTCCTTTTTTGGACTCCTTCGTGGGAGTCTCTTTTTTTATTTTTTTTCATGACTCTTGGCGGTAACTATTCCCCCCGCCGAATTGTAAATATCCCCTACCATGCCAGGCAGCACCTCCTCTCATCGCGATACAAATTAAGCGCCGCAGCTCTCGCGAACGATAAGCTTAGTCGAGATCACGGCCTTGATTGGAATAGATCTGCCGTTAATGCGCTCCATCAGCAGATTAACCGCCGTCCTGCCCATTTGTTCCGTGAATATTTTGACCGTTGTTAATGGCACGCTTACGAAGGAAGCCATTTCAATGTCATCGAAGCCGATGAGCGCCACTTGCTGAGGAACCGAGATCTCTGCCTCCTGAAGTGCTTTCAGTGCACCTATCGCGAGTGGGTCACTTGCTATGAAAAACGCTTGCGGAAGGTTACCCTGCTTGATCGCCGCTTTCATTAGGCGATATCCTTCTGTGATAGACCATTCTCCAAAATGAACATCTTCAGATCGGAACAATCCTTTCTGCTTCAATATCCTTTCGTAGTTCAGCCAGCGTTGTTCCACGATATCCGTCTTATCCCCATTTAGCCGATGGAGATGCTCCCTACCTCCTATAAACCCGATTCTCTCGTACCCCTTCTGAAATAGATGGCCAAGCGCCTTTTCAGTGGCCTGCCTGAAATCGGAAACGACAGCATCGTAACGCTCTTCATCCGGCGAGTGGTTGACGAAGACGACCCGGTCGTCCCGGGTAAATATTCGTCCTATTAAGTCAGAAGCCACTCCGATCACAATCAAACCTTCGAGTTCATTTAAATCATTTTCCGGCAGCTGTCCGTTCAGCCGATATACCTTAAACACTTCTATGCCCAGATCGAGCAGCTGCTTTTCAATTCCTTGACGAATGGAATGAAAATAGGGATCCTCGAACTCTTTTTCGGGTGGGCACCATACCAGAAGACCGATCCCGGCTTTCTCTGTCCCCTGCTTCTCCGGCAAGTTCTTTTTCTTCCTTCTTGAGAGGTCATATTCCAACTTTTGCGCGACTGAGAGCACTCTAGTCCTCGTTTCGTCGGATACCGAAAGCGTATGGTCTTCATTAAGCACCCTGGACACGGTAGCCGCGGACACTAGAGCTTCGCGAGCAATATCTCTTATCGTTGACATGATCTATATCCCCACTAACTTGTAACGACTTTTTTGTTTACTTAATGTTTACTAATCTCTGCAAATTAATATTATCAATAAAACGCTTTCATTGTCAATATCATTCTTGATTACGAAAAAAAATAATCTAATACAATCGAATTTTGTATTTAACCAACATTATTCAGGTTTTAGGAGTTGTTTTTACGAATATTGTTTAGTAAACATTGTTCGTGAATTAAGTAAATTTTCCAAGCGTAACAGCCTATCATTTCATTATCTTGCTGTTACATTCGAGAAGCCGTACAATCGTCTATATTTGGGGTTATACTGTTCGTGGAGGTGAGCGAAAGTGGGAAACCAATTGATTTCGCCGATCTATTGGACATTTTTAACGCATGAGAATTGGAATATGCACATCGCGGCTACAACGGAAGGACTTTGTTATGTAGGCTCACAAAATCGCCCGTTGGATGAATTGGCAGACTGGTCAGCTGCCCGGAAACCGGGCAGCATGCTAATTCTGGAAGATGCGAAGCTGCAGCCCTATGCTGATGAGCTTATCGAATATTTGCAGGGTTTGCGCAAAAGCTTTACTATGCCCTTCGATTTTTCCGGAACGCCTTTTCAGCTGGCCGTGTGGAACGCGCTTTGCACCATTCCTTATGGGCAAACCAAATCTTATTCGGATATTGCCGAGCAGATTCAAAAACCGGCCGCCGTTCGCGCAGTCGGTGCCGCCATTGGTGCAAATCCCGTTTTGATTACCGTTCCTTGTCATCGTGTTATCGGGAAAAACGGCGCTTTAACCGGCTATCGCGGCGGCATAGATATGAAAACGAAGCTGTTGCAATTGGAGCAGAACGGCGTACTTCTCGATGGCGTTTTACAGCATGCCTGATCGTCTAGCAGAACGATACACAGCGAAGCAGCCTCTCATTTGTAAAAACAAATGATAGGCTGCTTGTTCTTTTATTTATAATCGCTTCATGCTGCGAATTATATTTTTGGCAGACTGATCCACACGGTAAGATTCTGTAATTTTTTGCAAAGCTTTGTTGAATGTGAAATCATCCAATGAATTGTTCTTCAAATAATGCATCGTAGGCTCAGGAAGCTTCACATAGCAGATCGATATGGCCCAAGCAACCGCCATCTTGACATAGTAGCCTTCACGTTCAACGTTATCGAGCAACGGCAAAACTCTGCCAATATATTCTTCATCAATATAAAAATCTAGAAGCATGACTACTCCAAAACGGATATCATATTCTTTATAGGACGATAAATAAGGCTGCAAAAAGTCCCACGTTAATCACATAGTAAGTAATATACCTCACCGGCATACATTTGTACGGATAATCGAATATAAGAGCAAGATAGTGATATTGAGAAAAATACTTCCGAGTAGAATACGATAAATCGCGGGAGAACGTACGAAGAAGAGCCCGCGACCTGCTGTCCCGATAGAGGAACTGCAGTTACACAGGCCAAGCAGATTTTTAATGATACCGCACGGGATGTCAGGTCGTTGCCTTTTGCAATAGCTCCACGTCAAGCTCGTAATTTTTCCGCTCGACAGGCTCATTGTTGATTAACCGGATCAAATAGTCCGTCGCGGTTTTGCCCATCGAGTAAATCTGTTGGGATATCGTTGTAATTTCAGGGTACACCATATCCATTCGAATCCCGTCGAAGCCGATTAGCTTCACTTGCTCCGGCACCGCTGCTCCGAGCTCCATTAACGCCTTCAAGGCTCCGGCGGCCATCAGATCATTGCCTGCAAACACGCCGTCCAAATCAGGATGCTGTTTGTAAATTTCCTTCATCGCCTCATAACCGCCTGCAACGTTGAAGTTGCCATAACCAATCAGACTTGGCACAAACCACGGTAAATCTCTGCACGCACTCTCATAAGCAAGCGTCCTCTCCCTGGAGGAATGCACATGCGCGGGACCGGAAATATGAGCAATCTTGCGACAGCCGCCAGATAAAAGATGCTGTACAGCCATCTCGCCGCCATGACGGTTAGCGGCCGTAACCGAAAGGATCGGATAATCAGAAAAGGATTTGTCGATGGCTACAATCGGAATGGAACGGTCCTGCAAGGCAATGATCTGCTGGGGAAGAACCGTATAGGATGAAATAATAATACCGTCAATTTGCTTGTTAATCAGTGTTTCTATATACTTCTTTTCTTTGTCCGGATTATTGTCCGTATTGCACAGCACGAGCGTATAGCCTTGAGCCGCTGCGGCATCCTCGGCTGCGCGGGCTATTTCGGGAAAAAACGGGTTTAAAATGTCTGGCACCATTAAAGCGATGGCTGCAGTCTTTTTGCCCGCTAAGCTTCTTGCAATAGTATTAGGCTTATAATTCAGCTTTTGTATCGCAGACATGACGGCGGTCTCCGCTTCCTTGCTGACATAGCCGCTTTGATTCAGCAGGCGGGATACGGTGGCGACGGACACGCCGGCCAGCTTGCTTACATCTCTAATTGTAGTCATAAATGACATAATCCTTTCACGAATCAGCCTACCCGATTAGGGCTGAATTTCCATAAAACGCTCGACTTCAGTGCGTAATGGCATTCCGCTCTGAGCACCAAGCTTGGTTACCGACAATGCACTGGCAGAGACTGCGAACCTTACCGCCTCCTCCAGCGTCGAGCCTTCGCTCAGCCTAACGGCCAATGCGCCGTTAAAGGTATCGCCTGCGCCGGTCGTGTCGACTGCTTCTACCTTTCTCCCCGGCTGTTGTCTGATCTGACCGTCATTTGTTTTGTAAAATGCGCCCTTGCTGCCGCCGGTCATGACGATACGGTGCGGATACAGCTCAATCAGCTGCTCATACGTGCGTTCCTGCTTGTCGTCCAAGCCTAGCAATATGGCAAGCTCGTATTCGTTCGGCGTAATGATATGAATCATCTCCAGCAGCTCCTTAGGCAGCTTGACGGCGGGCGCAGGATTTAAAATAACCGAAACGCCCAGCTCATTCGCCAGCTTAATGGATGCTTCCACTGTAATAAATGGAATCTCCTGCTGCAGCAGCACAATATCCGAACCCGCAATGATTTCCTTCAAGGAAAAAACATCGTCCGGCAGCAGGCAATGGTTTGCGCCGGGTATAACAATAATTCGGTTATCGTTGTCGCATACGGTAATCGAAGCTACGCCTGTAGTTATATGAGGAACCGTTTTCACATTCTTTGTATCAATGCTTTCCTTCTCCAGAGCTTCCATAAGCTGCTTGCCGAAAGAATCCTCGCCAACGCATCCTACCATCGTCACATGTGCGCCAAGACGTGCACAAGCAACAGCTTGATTAGCTCCTTTTCCGCCAGTAAAGCTGGAGAAAACGCTACCAAATATCGTCTCGCCTTGATTTGGCATGATATCCGTTTCTGTAACCATATCTATATTCATGCTTCCGATAACCGTAATTTTCGGTTTGTTCATTTGTTGCACCTCTTTGTTCGCATTAGTTTTTCATTTCAGATATGTAATCGGTTACACATTACTTTTTTTATTTTATAGCTCGTTTTTGCGATTGTCAACCGGAAAAATGGATGCATAGAAAACAGGAATGGCAGGCCAGCATCAAAAAGGAGACGCCAGTCTGCCATTCCTTTAATCAAACGATAATATCCTAGTCGTACTTAAGCTCTATAAGGATCCGGAAGCTCCAGAGAAGCTGCCGTTCCATCTATCTTTACCGCAGCGGGGCGGTTACCGTTTCACCGATATTCCGGATAATAATAGTTACGTCATTAGCTAATGTTTTCAAGGGATGCCCATTATTCATACTAACGTTAAGCGACCTTATTTTTTGATGGATACGTCCTTCAGAGGTTACATAAATGGTATACTCCGGATATTGGCCTTTTAAGGCAGCGTACACCTGCTTTTCAATGATTGCTTTTTTACCCGTATTGTCCACATCAAGACCGATTATCGCATCATTTTTATGAATAACGACAGTAGCCTTGCTTACTCCCGGCACTTTGTCAGCGCGATTTGCAAGCTGCTTGGCGCTTCTCGAAGGATTCGCCAGGTTTCTTCTGTGATCCAGCGTATTCATCCGGTTATCGAACTTATTCATCCTATTGTCCGTAAAGTTGTCCCGGTATGTCATCATCTTCGATTCAAGGCGATTTTTTACACGGACCGCATTTTCTTTCGCCATATAGCCTTGTCCGCATGCAGTCATGGAAAGACCTAATGCAAGAACCATTAACGAAACAACGACGGGCTTCATCTGTTTATTCACACTTTACACCTCCTGTTTAATGCCGGTCTGATTCATTATTATAAGATTTGCAAATCCCGGTTAATCATACCTGGCAAAAGCAGCTAAATACTCCCAAATTGCTTAAACAAAATAAAAAGAACAGTCGGCCGCAAGCTGAAATTGCGGATTACTGTTCTTTTTATTTTTGCCTATTCATCTATTAGTCCTCAACATTTCTTACATCGACCGTTACATGCAGCACTTGCTCGCCTGTGCCTCTGTATACACCCTTTACCGGTACGATATCCTTATAATCGCGTCCATGCCCCAGCTTCACATATCTCTCGCCGACAGGGTCGACATTCGTTGGATCAAAGCTGCACCAGCCAAGCCCCGGCACAAAGGCTTCGACCCAAGCATGCGAAGCCTGCTCGAAATCCGCGCTTCCGCCCTGCAAATCTCCGACAAAGTGATAGCCGCTCACATATCTGGCTGGAATACCGATCGCCCTGCAGCTTGCGATCATCAAATGCGCAAAATCCTGGCACACGCCTCGCTTGCTTAAGAACATGTCTGATGTTTTGGTTTTAACGTCAGTCGCTTCCGGATCATAAATAAATTCGGCTCGAATTTTCGTCGATAATGCGCTCAGCCAGTCCAGTACGCTAGCTTGGCCACTTTCATAAAACTCAGAAATTTCACGGGTAAATTGCTCCACTTCGGTCGTTACGGCCGTATATTCAGTCGTCAGCAAAAATTCCGTAAAACGGTTAGCCGCTTCTTCCGTCCTCAGCCAATTCCACGCCTGCTCCGGCGGCCGCTTGCTTAAATATTGCGCGCGCTCCTCAGGTGATGGCGCCTGCTTCGTAACGACAGTCATAGATGTGCGTATCGTAAGCCGCTTATGCGGCCCGTTCACCGAGAAGGCATGCACCCGGTTGCCGAAATAATCCTCATAGCTGAATAAAGAGGCATTCGGCTCAATGGCGATCGCTTGCTGATAGCAGGACTGTCTTTCATTCGTGCTCGGAGTCAGCCTAATTTCATTGACACTGTCCGTAACCGTATCCGCGTACTCGTATTGCGTCACATGTGAAATACTCAGCTTCATGCGCTTGCCTCCCCCATGCGAAAAAAGGTTTTAGCAAAAGTGAGCCCAAGCTGCTGGCATGCGTCAAGCAAATGCGCAACGATCGTTCCGCCGCGATCGATTACCATATCCTCCCGCTCCAAGCACGCCAAATCTGCTTTTACTTTGCTAACTTGCCGAATTACACGTTCATGCGCCGTCCGCAGCTGCTTATCCTGCAGCTCGATATGCCGCATATGACCATCAAGCGTATGAAGCGCAAAATGAAGGGAACGGGGAAAAGCGCTATTGAGCACGACGAATTCAATGATTGATTCGACGGAAATGCCGTCCGCATAATATCGGCGGAACGCCTGATAGCCGCTCACGGAACGTAATACGGCCTGCAAATACGGATAAGCGCTCGCGCTGTTCCAGCCTTCGCCGCTTGCCGCATTGCCTACCGCTTTAATGATGCGCAGCGTATTCTCCGAGCGTTCCAAATATCGGCCGCACTCGATGAAATGCCATTCGTTCTCTCTCGGCATGACGGATTGGCTGACGCCTTGAAACAAAGCCGTCCATTCCTTAATCCTTCCGAAGAACAAATGCGGAGACTCGCGCAGCAGATCATCCGGCTGCTTCTCGCGAAGCCATAAATAGAACGCATTCGTCGCATCCCACATTTCGCTCGGCACCTTCTCGCGCAGCGTTCGCAGGTTGCCGCGGGCATGGCTAACGCATGAAACAAGCGAATTCGAATTATCACGATCCAGCGTCGTGTAAAAAAGCACATCCCGTTCATTATAGCTGCCGTATTGCTGTTCATAGGCTTCCCGGCTGCCTAAGGCATCGACGATTCTTGCCCACTTTGAGCTGGGCTCGGCTGCTACGCCCTCCGGCATTCCTTCCATGCTCATTGATGAATCTTCAACCTGAAGATGATAATGAACATCAATCAACCTGGCATGATTTTCAGCACGTTCCATATAGCGTCCGATCCAAAATAATGCCTCTGCATTCCGGTTCAGCATAGCATTCCCTCCTTATAATTATCGGTTAAGCACCCACGTATCCTTGACTCCGCCGCCCTGTGAAGAGTTGACTACAAGCGACCCTTCCTTCATTGCAACACGCGTTAAGCCTCCCGGAATGACATGCGTCTCCTCTCCCATTAATGCAAAAGCACGTAAATCAATATGACGAGGCGTCATGGCTCCGTCAACCATAACCGGAGCGCGGGACAGCTTCATCGTCGTCTGTGCGATATAGCGTCCTGGCTCACGCTTTATTGCTTCAGCAAATGCTTGAATCTCCTTAGAGGTAGCGCTAGGCCCTATCAGCATGCCGTAGCCGCCTGACAGCGAGGTTTCTTTCACAACGAGCTGATCCAAATGATCAAGCACGTAATCACGCTCTTCCTTCCGCGACAAAATGTACGTAGGAACGTTGTGTAAAATGGGCTCTTCTCCCAAATAGTAACGGATCATATCCGGAACATACGCGTATACCGCCTTGTCATCCGCAACTCCTGTACCCGGCGCATTCGCAATAGCTACGTTTCCCGCGCGATAAGCATTCATCAAACCCGGTACGCCCAGGACGGAATCCGGCTGGAAGGCAAGCGGATCTAGAAAATCATCATCGATGCGGCGGTAAATGACGTCGACCTGACGAAGTCCGCGCATATCGCGCAAATAAATCTTATGGTCTTTATACACGAGATCTCTGCCTTCAACGAGGTGGATGCCCATTTGCTGCGCTAAAAAGGTATGCTCGTAATACGCGGAGTTATAAGCACCTGGCGTAAGCAGAACGATAAGCGGATCACGTTTACCGTTAGGAGAGAGGGCGCGGAGCGAGCTTAAAAAGCAATTTAAGCTGCGGTCAATGCTCTGTACTGAACTCGATAAATATAAATCGTGGAACAGCTCATTCATTAATGTTCTACCCTTGAAGAGGTAAGAAAAGCCTGATGGAGACCGCAAATTATCCTCCAGCACATAATAACGGCCTTTCTCGTCACGAATTAAATCAATGCCTGATGCTGTAATATATACACCGCCAGGAACATGTAGACCAGCCATTTCCGGACGGAAATAAGTATTTGAAACGATCATCTTCCGTGGAATGATGCCGTCAGCCACAATTCGCTGCCCGTGATAAACATCATGCACGAAAGCGTTCAAAGCACGAATCCGCTGTCTTACGCCTCGATCTACCCCTTCCCATTCATGCCTCGGAATAACGCGGGGAATAAAATCGAACGGAATCGTTCGCTCGAGGGGTTCTTTTTGGGCTCCGCTGTACAGCGTGAACGTAATCCCCTCCTCCATCATTCTTTGGTTAATCGCATTTTGACGGGTTGCAAGCTCTGCCGGCTTCATTCTTCCGAATACACGATGAACGGTGTCATAGTGAGCGCGAACAGACAAGTCCTTGTCGAACATTTCATCGTAAAAGGTTTGAGAATCGTAATATTGCGTTTGCGACTGTTTGGCCGTCGACATGACAACCGCCTCCTCCATGATGGGCACTTCACCAATTTCGTACGAGTTGATTAACATTTGATCAATTATGTTATATTTATGTCAAAAAACTTAACAATTATAACGATATTGTATCTTAATGTTAGGAATATCATACTAAAATCTGAAAATTGTGTCAACTTATATAACACGAAAGCAGGAACTCTCGCCTGAGAGAATTCCTGCTTTTTCTAAGCTGCGTTTTTTCTAGGATTGATTTAATTGCTGTAAATCCTTCGTAACCTTATCGACCATCAAGCAGCTTCGACTGTATCCCTTCTCCTCACGAGCTCTCCTACTAGTGTATGCGTCTTATCCTGGGATTGCGAGGTTGAAATTGCGGCAGCCGCAATAGATTGCGCACCCTCGTCCAATTCGAACATACGAATTGCGAATCCAGATTAAACAATTTCGCCAAAGCATGCACCACTTCCTGCCCTTCAGGAAGAACTCTCTGAAGCACATTTGTCGACAACTATCACCTATTATATCGGAAAACACATAAGAATCAGTATCGTCTTACAAAATCTTTTTAAACCCCGAACCGTACAGAAAAGCCGATAGACATTTGTCTATCAGCTTTTCTCCTGCTTATGCAGTTAAATTACCGGTTCAACAGACTTCCTACATAACGCAGCAGTTCATTCGAGCATACTTTGCAGTACCCGTGCTCATCCATAAGCCGCTTCGTCACTTCATTAATTCGCTTCAATTGGCTCTCATCCGGCGTTTTGGTGGACGTCGTAATCTTGACGATATCCTTCAAATCGGCGAACAGCTTTTTCTCTACAGCCTCACGCAAACGTTCATGACTCGTAAAATCGAACTTTTTCCCTTTTCGCGAATACGACGATATGCGAATCAGTATCTCTTCGCGGAACGCTTTTTTCGCATTTTCGGAAACGCCGATTTGCTCCTCAATCGAACGCATTAAGCGCTCGTCTGGATCCATCTCCTCCCCGGTTAACGGATCTTTGATTTTGGCCCAGTTGCAATAAGATTCAATGTTATCCAGGTAGTTTTCAAACAAGGTGCGGGCAGACTCCTCATAGGAATATACAAATGCCTTCTGGATTTCCTTCTTCGCCAGCAGATCGTATTCCTTGCGCGCAACCGAGATGAAATTTAAGTATCGCTCACGTTCTTCCTTCGTGATAGAAGGATGATGATCCAGTCCTTCCTTGAGCGCACGCAGCACGTCAAGCGCATTGATGCATTGTGTATCCTGCTTAATCAGCGCACTGGAGATTCGGTTAATGACGTAGCGGGGATCAATGCCCGTCATGCCTTCCTCCAAGTATTCATTTTGCATCTCCTTCAAGTCCGCTTCCTTGAAGCCTTCTACTTCCTCGCCGTCGTACATCCGCATTTTCTTCACTAAATCCATGCCCTGCTTCTTCGTTTCCTTAAGCCTTGTCAGGATCGAGAAGATAGCAGCCGCACGCAGCGCGTGAGGGGCAATATGAATATGGCGCATGTCGCTTTGAGCGATAAGCTTCTTATAAATCTTTTCTTCATCCGTTACCCTCAAATTGTAAGGAATCGGCATGACGATCATTCTGGAATGCAGCGCCTCGTTTTTCTTGTTGCTGATAAACGATTTGTACTCCGATTCATTCGTGTGCGCAATAATGAGCTCATCGGCGCTTATTAAAGCGAAGCGGCCAGCCTTAAAGTTGCCCTCCTGGGTCAGCGAGAGCAAGTTCCACAAAAATTTCTCATCGCATTTCAGCATCTCTTGAAACTCCATCAGTCCGCGGTTCGCTTTGTTAAGCTCACCGTCAAACCGATAGGCACGCGGATCGGATTCGGAACCGTACTCTGTTATGGTTGAAAAATCAATGCTTCCCGTAAGATCCGCGATATCCTGCGATTTCGGGTCGGATGGACTGAACGTGCCGATACCGACGCGGTTATCCTCCGAAATAAACACACGCTCAACGAGTACATTTTCAATGTCGCCATTGTATTCCGTCTGCAGCCTCATTTGACACGAAGGACATAGGTTTCCTTCAATTCGGACACCAAGCTCCTTCTCAATATCAGGACGAAGCTCTTGAGGGATAAGATGCAGCGGATCCTCGTGCATCGGGCAGCCTTTAATCGCATAAACGGCTCCCCGCTCGGTTCTGGAGAAGCGCTCAAGCCCTTTTTTGAGCATCGTGACAATAGTTGACTTCCCTCCGCTAACAGGCCCCATCAATAACAATATCCGTTTGCGAACCTCAAGCCTGCGAGCCGAGGAATGGAAATACTCCTCAACCAGCTTCTCCACCGCACGATCCAAACCAAAAATTTCTTGATCAAAAAATTTATACTGCTTGTGACCTCCAACGTCTTCTACCCCGTGAGATTCAATCATTTCATAAACGCGTGAATGTGCAGTCATGGCCGGGGACGGGTCCTTCCCGAGCAATTCAATGTAATCCTTGAATGTTCCTGTCCATGCGAGCTTCTCGCTCTCAGCCTGATACTCCGATATTCGCTTGAAAATGTCCATACCGTGCCTCCTCCCATCGCTTCCGCATTCCACTAATCGTTCTACGCCCGGGATTTGTTTCTAGACGCTCTATCAAGTGGTGCCAACTTTTATTGAGGTATTACATTCCTATGCTTATTCGGGGAGATAATTGCACACTATTTTTGTCCTTCATCCATCAAAATACGACAAGCTCATAAAATCCTTTGCTATAATGGGGGCATAAGCTTCTTTAGGATCGTTTGGAGAGGAGAAAGCAAACGTGGCAGTTGCACGCGAAGAAGAGCTTTACAAACCTATAAAACAGTACTACGAGCAGCTTGGCTTTACTGTAAAAAGCGAGGTGCTTCATTGCGATTTGGTTGCGGTTCATCCAGGCAGCGCCGAAACAATAATTGTCGAAATGAAAAAAACGTTCAACCTCGCCTTGCTGCTGCAAGGGGTTGAACGTCTGCGTTTGAATAGCCAAGTCGTGCTTGCCGTTGAACGGAACCGAAAGAAAAGCGGCGCCCACAACCAGCGCTTCGGTGATTTGACTGAGCTTTGCCGGATGCTGGGCCTTGGGCTCATGACCGTTACGTTCTACAAAACAAAACCGCCGGTCATCGAGCTGCTCTGCCAGCCGGGCGACCCGCCCCAGCGCGGCGTAAGGCGCAAGAAGCAAGCACAGCTGCTCACTGAATTCAGAGAGCGCAGCGGCGACTACAACGTCGGCGGCAGTACCGGGCGCAAGCTTGTTACCGCCTACCGCGAGAAGGCGCTCCGCTGCGCCTACGCGCTTCATACATCGGGTCCGCTGGCTCCGAGTCAGGTGGCCGCCATTACAGGCTACAGGCACAGCGGCGAAACGCTGCGCAACAATTATTACGGCTGGTTCGAACGTATCGCCCGGGGAAAATACAGCCTTCGTCCGGAAGGCGCGGCTGCATTATCCGAATACGGCGATGTGATAGCCGAATGGGCGGCATCCGTCAGCTCCTCGCCGTAAATTCGCCCAGCGCCTCTACGAAGCGCTCAACGCCCTGCTTCGTACGCTCTCCTGTATTGTACGTATAGTTCAGTCTGGCGGTGTTGCGCTGTGGCTGATCGGCATAGAACGAGCTGCCCGGCACGAACGCAACCCCCTTCTGAACCGCACACCGAAGGAGCGCCTCTGCGTCGAGACCGTCAGGCAGCTCCAGCCATAGGAACATGCCGCCTTTCGGCTTCACCCACGTGACATCCCTCAGCCCCTGCCGCTTCAGAAGCTCATGCATTTCAAGCATCCGCTCACCGTATGATTTGGAAATAAGCCGTATATGATCATCCAGCTTAAAGCCTGAAAGCAGCTGGCTCAAAATTTGCTGATCGATCGCGCTCGAATGGAGGTCGGCCGCTTGCTTTGCTTTAGCCACCATACTGATTGCACTGCTATCCCCGATTGCCCATCCCGTTCGAAGTGCAGGCGCTACCGTTTTGGAGAACGTGCTTGTATAGAAGACGGTTCCCCGCTCCACTTGACCATCAAGCGCCAGCAGCGTCGGAAATTGCTCGTTATCATCGAATTTAATATCCCCATAGGGATCATCTTCTATGATTGGCATTTGATTTTCCTTGCATAGGGCCAGCAGCTTCTTCCTTCGCTCCACGCTCCAGACACGACCCGTCGGATTTCCGAACGTCGGCACCGCATAGAGCAGCTTAGGACGATGCTCGCGAATGAGCCGCTCCGCATCCTCAGGAATAATGCCATGCTCGTCGCTCTCCGCCGCTATAACCTTTAATCCATGCAGCGCAAACACCTGCAGGCTTGCCAAATAAGTGGGCTTCTCAACCAACACGGCATCTCCAGGCTCCGTAAGTACGCCAATCAGCAAATCTATCGCTTGCTGCGAGCCTGTCGTCAAAATCATTTGCTCCGGGTTAACATGCATTTGCTTAGCCGCCATTCGCTCACAAAGCTGCTCGCGCAGCGGCAAGTACCCTTCCGTTAAGCCGTATTGCAAAGCGCTTGCTCCTGCCGTAAAAACGCGGTCAGCCGCTTCACGCACCGCTTGTACCGGGAATAGTTCCTCTGCGGGAAGACCGCCGGCAAACGAGATCATATCTTTCCCTTGCGTCAGCTTCAAAATATCTCTGACCGCTGACGACTTTAACTGTGATACTCTGGATGAAAAACGATAATTCATATTGTATGCTCCTCCTTGCAAGCTTTAAAGGCTCGCTATGCTCATACTCTCTATGTTAACAATGTGTTCACAACTTTTAAAGTTTTCTTTTTAGCTGACGTTGGTTATAATAAAAGACAGTATGCTTGGAGGTGTCCCACAGATGAACTTTATTATTGTCATGACAGTGTTTGCATTGTTCATTACGGCGATGTTGACCAGCTCCTACAATGAAGACAAAACAAAAGGACTATAAGCCTGCAATGTTGAGCTTATGGCAAGCGTAGACGACTGCAGCCGAGCATTTCGGCAACTATTCGTTCCGCTGTGAAGTATAAGGCGGTATAAGTTTGAAGCTTATACTTCCTCATATTTCAAACAAATGAAGCTTCCCGCAGAGCGCATGCGCTCAAAACGGGAAGCTTCTTTTCGTTAAAATAGCAGACCAAACGATGGTTAGCTTTGCAGCTCTGCCATTTCTTCCATACACACGCCACAAACGTAGCGATCCTTGAACTCACGAACTTCAACCATAGAACCGCAAAAAACGCATTTTGGACGGTAACGCTCCAAAATAATATGGTCACCTTGGACGAAAATTTCAACGGGATCGCCCTCGTTCATCAAATAACGTTTACGTAATGATTTTGGAAGTACAATTCGGCCGAGTTGGTCCACTTTCCTTACTACACCTGCTGGTTTCATCACTTTCACCTCTTCTGTGTCTGGTTTCGCAAGTCATCTCTGAGAAACCTCTGCGTATAGTGTTTCGATGGTACTTCGGCTTTTCCTTCCTAATTTTAATAATTTCTTAATATCCTGCAATAAATCTTCATTTTCAGACAAATTAATTACAAAAAATTACAAATAGCGTAACTTTTTTTATTCAAGTCCTGGAAAATCATTTTGTCTAAGCGCTTCATACAAAATGATTGCTGCAGAATTGGACAAATTAAGTGATCGCACTGTATCTGTCATCGGCATTCGAATACAGGTTTCCAGATTCGCATCTATAAGCTCCTGCGGCAACCCTCTCGTTTCTTTGCCAAATACGAAGAAATCGCCATCCCGGTACTTGAATTGTGAATACTGCTTAGTCGCTTTTGTACTCGCATAGAAAAAACGACCTTCCGGATGGCTGGCAAGCACCTCTTCGAAGGAATCATGATACTCAATATGTACCGAATGCCAGTAATCGAGCCCCGCCCGCTTCAAGGTACGGTCATCCGTATCAAAGCCAAGCGGCCTTACTAAATGCAAATGCGTGCCGGTTGCAGCACAGGTACGCGAAATGTTGCCTGTGTTTGCCGGAATTTCCGGTTCTACCAATACGATATGAAATGGCATAGCTTTCTATCTCACCTCTCATTTTGCCTATTATACACGAAAACGCTCAATATTTTTACACCCACTTTACGTACCGTTAATCTCAAGCATAATTTCCACCTTCATAATAGGAACCATAATAGGCGGAAACACATGAAGGAGAGCTGAACGATGCGAAAAAAGATTTTGGTCGTGGATGATGAGCCATCAATTTCGATGTTGATTGAATTTAATTTAAAGCTGGCAGGCTATGATGTGCGTTGCGTTGGTGATGGTGAAGCTGTATTCGACATGCTAAAGCCTTTTCGTCCTGATTTAATTGTTCTAGACCTCATGCTGCCAAAAATGGACGGAATTCAAGTTTGCCGCGAGCTGCGCAAGCAAAGCAATGCAGTACCGATCGTAATGCTCACCGCGCTGCAAGACGTGACAGATAAAATAGCCGGACTCGACAACGGAGCCGATGACTATATGACGAAGCCCTTTAGCCCGCAAGAGCTTGTATCCCGCATTCAAGCCATCCTGCGCCGCGTTCAATCACTGCCGGGCATCGCAGACGATACCGCTTTCGACATCGGCCGTTTGAACGTCAGGGTCGAGCAGCGAGAAGTATTCATCGAAGGCAAGCCTGTTGAGCTTACGCCAAAGGAATTCGAGCTGCTGTTGTTCCTCTGCCGCCACAAAGGAAAAGTGCTCAGCCGCCAGCAGCTGCTTCATGGGGTTTGGGATTATCATTTCCTTGGCGATACCAGAATCGTCGACGTGCATATCAGCCATCTGCGTGACAAAATCGAGAAAAACGCACGCACGCCTGAATACATTATGACCGTGCGCAATGTTGGCTACAAGCTGAATGGGCCTTATGCAGCCGAGAACACAGTTGCGCAAGCATAGACGCCTTATAGCTTAAACGAATTTAGTCATGTTTTTCAACAAACGAAAACCGCCCTGCCCTTCTTTTTCAGAAGGTGAGGGCGGTTTTTTTCTACCCCAGCTATTTTTTAGAAAGGGGTAAACGGTTTATTAACCGTTCCGTTTTTGGAAATCGATCATGAACTGCGTAAGCGCCTGGCAGCTTTCCAGCGGCACAGCGTTATAGGTTGAAGCCCGCAGACCGCCTACATCGCGATGTCCCTTCAATCCTACGAAACCTTCCTTCTCCGATTCTTTAATGAACAGCTTCTCCAGCTCTTCACTGTGAATACGGAATGTGATATTCATGTTAGAACGGCTTTGAGGCTGCGCGCAGCCCAGGTAGAAACCGCTGCTTTGATCGATTGCATCATAGATAAACTTCGTTTTGTCTCGGTTGTATTGCTCAAGCTGAGCAACTCCGCCTTTGTCCTTGATCCATTGCAGCACCAGATTCACCATGTATACCGAGAAAGACGGCGGTGTGTTATAAAGCGAGCTGCTCTTCGCATGCGTTTCGTAACGGAACATGGCCGGAATCGTTTTCGGGCTTTCTTTGACAAGATCGTCACGAATGATGACAACGGTAACCCCCGATGGTCCCAGGTTTTTTTGCGCGCCGGCATAAATAACGCCGAATTTGCTTACATCAATTGGTCTGCTCAAAATATCACTCGACATATCGGCGATAAGAGGTATATCTCCTGTGTCCGGAAACTCATTGAATTGCGTTCCGCCGATCGTTTCATTCGAAGTAAGGTGAAGATAGGAAGCATGGTTTGGAACTTCAATTTCAGACATTGTCGGCATACGCATAAATTTGTCAGCTTCTGTCGAAGCGGCAATAACCGTTTCTCCGACAAGTTTCGCTTCTTTCAGCGCTTTTTCAGCCCAAGCTCCTGTCATGACGTAAGCTCCCGGTTTTCCAGGACGAAGCAGGTTTAGCGGAAGCATTGCAAATTGTGTGCTTGCACCGCCTTGCAGTAAGAGCACATGATAATTGTCTGGAATGCCGAACAGTTCGCGCAGCAAGGCTTGCGATTCATTGTTTACTTGCTCGTACAATGCGCTTCGGTGAGACATTTCCATAATGGACATGCCTGCACCCTTATAATCGACAAATTGCTCCTGCGCTTGCTTCAGTACCTCAAGTGGTATTGCGGCTGGTCCTGCATTAAAATTAAACGCTCTTGTCATCTTCGGATACCCACCTCTGTTTCGTTATATATGATATGGTTATGATAGCAATTTTGAAGGGCCGCATCAAGTGTATTCCACATTTTCAAAAAACAAAAAGTCGAACGTATGTCAAATTACTGACAACAAACATTCGGTTTTTATTCATAATTCCTTCATAATCAATAAAAAAACGGGCCCTGTAAGGACCCGTTTCGTATAAATCCTAACGATTGGATTAGCAATCGTAGTAAAGGCTGAACTCATGCGGATGAATACGGATTGCAACTGCTTTAGCTTCTTGACGTTTGATTGCTACATAGTTATCGATAAATTCTTTCGTGAACACGCCGCTTTCAGTCAAGAATTCGGAATCAGCTTCAAGAGCGTTAAGCGCTTCGTCAAGCGTTCCAGGAACGCTGCGAATTTCTTTTTTCTCTTCTTCCGGCAATTCGTAAATGTTTTTGTCGAAAGGACCGTAGCCAAGAGCAACTGGATCAAGTTTACGCTTGATGCCGTCCAAACCAGCAAGCAGCATCGCTGCAAATGCAAGGTAAGGGTTAGCCGTGTTATCCGGTGTACGGAACTCAATACGGCAACCTTTAGGCGTTACAGCTGCAATCGGAATACGGATCGCTGCAGAACGGTTACCTTTGGAGAATACAAGGTTAACTGGAGCTTCATAACCAGGCACCAAACGTTTGAACGAGTTCGTGCTCGGGTTAGTGATAGCAATCAAAGCCGGTGCGTGATAAAGCACGCCGCCGATGTAATGCATAGCCAGTTCACTCAGGTTTGCATATGCGCCTTTATCGTAGAACAAAGGAGCATCGCCGTTGAAGATAGAAGTATGAACGTGCATACCGCTACCGTTGTCACCGAACAATGGCTTCGGCATGAAAGTAGCCGTTTTGCCATATTGGCGAGCAGTGTTGTGAATGATATATTTGAATTTCATCAAGTTGTCAGCTGTTTTAGTAAGCGTATCGAAACGGAAGTTAATTTCTGCTTGTCCAGCTGTTGCAACTTCATGGTGGTGACGTTCAACGCGAAGGCCCGATTCTTGCAAGAGGCGAACCATTTCACTGCGGATGTCTTGTTGGGAGTCAACCGGAGCTACTGGAACGTATCCGCCTTTAACCGGAACTTTAGAACCAAGGTTTCCGCCTTCTTCTTTACGGTTCGTGTTCCAGCCAGCTTCCTCGGATTCAACCACGTAAGAAGAAGCGTTCATTGAGCTTTCATAGCGAACTTCGTCGAAAATGAAGAACTCAGGCTCAGGCGCGAAAAATGCTGTCGTACCGATGCCAGTTGTTTGAAGATATTCTTCAGCCTTTTGAGCGATGCTGCGCGGATCGCGGTCATAGCGTTCGCCTTCAGGAGTATGGATATTACACATAATGTTCAGTGTAGGGTGATCAGTGAAAGGGTCGATAAATACAGACTCTGTGTCTGGGATCATAACCATATCGGAATTCTCGATACCACGGAAACCGTGGATGGAAGAACCGTCAAACGCTACCCCATTTACAAAAGTATCAGAGTCAACCTCAGCTGCAGGCAGAGTGATGTGGTGTGCATGACCAAGAAGGTCCACGAAGCGGAAATCGACAAACTGAATGCTGTTTTCTTTAATATTGTCCAAAACATTTTGAACTGACATTAATAATTTCCTCCATTTCCGAACATTAGCGTAGTGTTGAACAGGTATTGTTCAATTATTGCTCCAAATCCATGACGTTATTATAAAACTAGCCCTTAAGCCCCGTCAATAGCTATGTAAGGTATTTTTTGAGTTATGTGAGCTATACTTACAAGTTTGTACAGTTGTTCACAATTACTCCTAAATAGGCAATGAAATGCCCCGCAGCCTTTGAATAATATAGTATCTTCAGTTTTAATCAAATATATAACTGTAAAAAATCAGCAAGCATAAAAAGAGCTTTGCCATCGCAGGATGACAAAGCCTTTTTCGTTAGCTGGATTAGATTTTCCATTTCTTAAAGGCCTCTGCAGGCGCTTTAGGCGTATCGAATTGTTTGCCGACGATCGGAGCAAGCTGCTCCAGATCCTTCAGAAGATTAGCGAATTGATCCGGGAATAGCGATTGTACCCCGTCACCAGTCATCGAGTTGTCCGGGTCGGTATGCATTTCTACGATTAGCCCGTTCGCTCCCGCAGCTACAGATGCTTTGGACATTGGCTCTACCAGTTCGCGGCGGCCTGTGCCGTGGCTCGGATCAGAAATAACCGGCAGATGGCTAAGCGATTGAAGCACCGGAATAGCTGACAAATCGAGCGTGTTGCGCGTGTAAGTCTCGAACGTTCGGATTCCGCGCTCGCAAAGCATAACATTCGGATTGCCGCCTGCCAAAATGTATTCAGCAGCATTCAAAAACTCATCATAGGTTGAGCTGAATCCGCGCTTCAGCAGCACTGGCGTTTGAATCGTGCCCAGCTTGCGGAGCAAGTCAAAGTTCTGCATGTTGCGAGTACCGACTTGAAGGATGTCGGCATATCCCGCGCAAACGTCCACATACTCCGGCGTCATAACCTCCGTAATCGTCAGAAGCCCATGCTTCTTGCCTGCTTCCGCCATCATGACGAGACCTTCCACACCTACTCCTTGGAAGCTGTAAGGCCCTGTACGCGGCTTGAACGCGCCGCCGCGAAGCACATGGCCGCCGGCCGCTTTAACTAGACGGGCGATCTCATCGATTTGCTCCGGAGTCTCAACGGCACATGGGCCACCCATAATAACAAGGTTGCTTCCGCCAATTTTCACACCCTTGATATCGATAACCGTGTCGTCGGGATGGAAGTCGCGGCTTGCAAGCTTGTAGGATTTCGAAATTTTGATAACATTTTCTACACCCTTCATCTGGCGCAAATGCTCAGCAAGCGTTGGCGCGGCATGTCCGATGATTCCAATAACGGTACGGTCGGTTCCTCTTGACACATGCGCCTGCACGTCGGCTCTTTCAATATGGGAAACGATTTCTGTAATGCGTTCTTCTGAAATGTTTGAATGAGTAATAACGATCATGGGGATCACTCCTTAAAAGTTTTGTAAAATGAAGCTTACTCTGTAAGTATTCATTTGATTGTATTCGCACTTCAACGCTTATACGCTTTATAGCTTTTATGCTTCGTAGCTTCTACGCTTTTAATCACTAAAGTAAATATACAAGAGAAGACCGTTCCCGTCAACCCATCTCTTAAAAAAAATGAGGGAAAACGTATTCCTCGTTCGTGTTCCTCACGGATAATACGTTTCACCTCACTTTTGGGGTAAGCGATTTATTCAGGCTTCTCTGCTGTTGCCGTTGCTGAATCCGTATTGGTTGACTTAATCCGGACGTTAGGAAGCAGCTTATTCATATTTACGGTACGGCGGATTTCCCATGTATCAGGGTTGTTATGGTCATATTGCTCCAAATACGTAATGACCTCTTTAGTCAGCGGCGTCGGGGTAGAAGCGCCGGACGTAACGGCAACACGGTCAACCCCTTTGAGCCACTCCTGCTCGATCTCGGACACATCGGATACCCGGTAGGCTTTGACGCCGGCAATTTCCTCGGACACCTGGGCAAGGCGGTTAGAGTTGTTGCTTCTTGGATCTCCGACGACGATGCACAGCTGCGCTTCGCCAGCCTGCTCCGCAACCGCTTCTTGCCGAACCTGCGTGGCCATGCAGATCTCGTTATGAACCTCCGCCGCAGGATAGCGTTCAAGAAGACGGCTAATGATATGGCGAATATCCCATTGCGACATCGTCGTTTGGTTCGTTATAATGATGCGCCCTTCCGGAATGCTCAGTGAAGTGATCTCCTCTTCACGCTCGATAAGATGGACCTGCTCCGGCGCAACTCCGATCGCGCCCTCCGGCTCGGGATGGCCCTTCTTGCCAATATAAATAATATGGTAGCCATCCGCCGACTTCGCGCGGATTAAATCATGTGTTCTCGTAACGTCCGGACAAGTCGCATCAACGACTGACAGTCCTTTATCACGGGCGCGCTGGCGAACCTCCGGCGATACGCCGTGCGCAGTGAAAATGACAGTACCGCTATCAATTTGATCCAAAATATCGAGACGGTTTGCGCCATCAAGCGTAATAACGCCTTCCTGCTCGAATGCTTCCGTTACATGCGCATTATGGACGATCATGCCTAATATATAGATGGGCCGCGGCAACTCCAAATTTTTGGCTGTTTGCAAAGCAAGCACCATTGCATCAACGACGCCGTAGCAATAGCCGCGCGGTGATATTCTAACGATTTCCATTTATTGCACCTGCTTTCTGACCGGGTATGCGTATAAATTATCATTCCTTTAATTCATCCGTTGCTACTATTATAGACGAATGAGACGTGTCAGAAAAGGTTATCGGAAGCCAAATCGTAAACTTCGTTCCATTTCCTTCGCGAGTCGTCACTTCCACGGAGCCCTGATGCTCGTCAATGATCCATTTGGCAATCGATAAGCCGAGACCTGTACCGACCGTCACCCCTCTCGATTCATCCGCCCTGTAGAAGCGCTCGAAGATATGGGGGATCTCCTCTGGATTCATTCCGATGCCGGTATCTTCAATAACAAAACCGACTTGTTGTTCTTTCCTTAATGCGCTCAGCTCGATCATGCCCTCAGGCGTATACTTGAAAGCATTTTCGATGAAAATAAACAGCAGCTGCTGCAAATAATTGTGGTTCGCTTTAACGCGTATGCCCTCCAGAGCAGACAGATCGCCCACTTTCCACTCAGCCGTACGCGGAAGGAGCTGCGCTCTGCGCACGACCTCCTCCGTGAGCGGCAGCAGGTCGAGCGGCGTCTTCTCCATCATATAGCCCGCATCGGCTCTTGCGAGAGCAAGCAGGTCGTTCACAAGCGTACTCATTCGCTTCGCCTCGGCGGAAATATCACTCATCGCTTCCTTTGAAAGCTCGTAGCGGTCGGAATCAAGAGGCAGCCAGTCACCTGTCTCAGCATCCCGGTTCGTCTCCCGAACCTTCGTCCACATCCGCTCAAGCAATTCGATATTGCCGCGTATTGTCGTGAGCGGCGTTCGAAGCTCATGCGAAGCATCGGAGACAAATCTGCGCTGTGCCATATACGCCTCATCGAGCTCATTGTATGCCATTTCCAATCGGGAGAGCATCACGTTCAGCGTGCTGACGAGCCGTCCGATTTCATCCTTTGGTCCCATCGCCGGAATTCGCACGCTCAGATCGGACCCGTTTTCAATTTGCTCCGTTGCGCGGATGACGCGTTCAATCGGACGAAGTGCTTGACGGGCGATGAATAAGCCTACAGTAAAGGCGATAAAGACCACAAGCAATGATGAAAATATAAGTGTCGTGCGGACGCCTGACAGAAACTTCTCTTCATTGTAAGGAATTGTGCCGACCTGAAGAAGCCCTACTAGTGTTCCATCATTTAAAAAAATAGGTCGTTGATGGATAAGCATGCTATATTTTTTTTTATTAATTTCCACCTGAACCTTCTTGATACCCTTCTCGGGATTAGTAGAAGCATCTGCATATGGGAAAACAAAATTCAATTGCCGCAAATTATATGATTGCTTAATGGCACCCTCTATATAGTTGACAATCTGGATATACATGTCCTTCTCTTCAATTCGCGATTTCCGATCATCCAGATCCAAATCAAGTTGATCCAAAAAAGTGGTTCCGCCTGTAACTACAATATTGCGATCCTGATCCCTAAGCTGCTCCTTTAAATCCGTATACGTATTCCAGTTAATAAATAAATAAATCGTAATGCCAAACACAAGAAGCGTTACAGCAAGCAACCCTGAATACCATAGCGTTAGTCTGAGCCGGATGGACATAATGTTATCCTGCCTCTCCGCGAAGCACATAGCCGGTGCCGCGAACCGTCTGAATAAGCCGGTTTCTGCCTCCGTCCTCTACCTTCTGGCGCAGCATCGCGATGTATACCTCCAGCACATTCGATTCACCGCTAAAGTCATAGCCCCAAATTTTCTCCATGATCGCATCACGCGTAAGCACGCGGCGCGGATTTTGCATGAACAGGAGAAGCAAATCATATTCCTTGGACGTAAGCTCAATCCGGCGTCCGGAGCGTACAGCTTCCCTGGCATCCATATCCAATATTAAATCCTCATAAAGCAGCTGATTGGCGGATTGCTCGATTTTATCCGATTTGCGGCGCAGTAATGCGCGCGCCCGGGCTAACAACTCCTCAAGCGCAAACGGCTTTACCAAATAATCATCGGCGCCAAGGTCGAGCCCCTTCACGCGGTCAATGATATCATCCTTGGCGGTCAGCATCATAATCGGTATCGTACTGCCGCTCTCGCGCACGCGGCGGCAAACCTCCCAGCCGTCCACCTGCGGCATCATGACATCGAGAATAAGCAAGTCCGGTTCAGTCTTGAGCAGCACCTTCAGCCCTTCCATTCCATTAGCTGCTGTCGTCACCTCGTACCCTTCAAATGCTAAGCTTCTCCGAAGCAAAGAAATAATTTTATCATCGTCATCCACCACTACAATATGCTGTCTCATCTTTTTTCCCCCTCTATTTGCAACAAAAAGCGCAGAGCCTGCGTCTCTCTGCGCTTTTCATTTCTATCAATCTCTTTCAGCTTTATTGAGCGCCAAGCGTATTCTTGTCACCAATTTCCACTTGCAGCTTCATTCCGCTTCCTTTGCGAACGATATTCAGCTCTATCTTATCGCCGACTTTCCTTGCTTGTATCGCTGTAATAAGAGCTTGAGTATTCTCATATTCCTTGCCGTCGATACCCGCAATGACGTCGAATTGCTGCAGCCCTGCCAAGTAAGCTGGTGAATTATAGTATACATTGCGAACAATTGAGCCTTCCACTTTGTCCATGCCTAACTGTTTCGCAATTTCTTCTGTTACATCCTGCAGTTCAGCCCCAATGTAAGGAGCAGCCGGCTTAGGAATCGTTGTGTTATTTTTCAAATTATCCAGTACTTCCTGAATCGTGCTCGTCGGAATCGCAAAGCCGATACCTTGCGCCTGCGAGCTGACAGCCGTATTGATGCCTACAACCTCACCGTTCACGTTCAGAAGCGGACCGCCGGAATTACCAGGGTTAATGGACGCATCCGTTTGCAGCAAATGCTCGTATTTGCGCTCGCCTTGCGTGTCTTGAATATCAATTGGACGCTCCTTCGCGCTCAGTACGCCAACGGTTACCGTGTGGTCGAAGCCGTAAGGGTTGCCGATCGCCACTACCCAGTCGCCAATATTGATATTATCAGAGTTGCCGAGCGGAAGCGTCGGAAACGCTTTATCGCCAGTTATCTTAATTACAGCGAGGTCCAGATCGTAGCTGGAGCCGAGCAATTCAGCAGTAAACGGCTTGTCATAGCCTTGAACGATGACTTTGATTTGATCCGAATCGCCAACCACATGCTGATTGGTCAAAATATATCCATTCGATTCGAAGAAAAATCCGGTACCAATGCCCGACTGCTGCATTTGGCCTTCCTCATTTTGTTGTCCTGCTTCCGGCTGTGACGTACCCGGGTAGTCATCGCCAAAAAATTGACGGAAAAACGAATCATCGAGCATGCTGCCGCTGTTGCTGCGTTTTGCCGTGTTCACATACGTTTCGATTTTGACAACGGCCGGACTTGCTGTCTCGAATAAATGAGCGATATTATCCGGTCTGGCGGCTACCGTTGAAGCTGAACCCGAGCTGCTAGTCCCTGCATTGGAAGTGGATGCTGAGCCCGAGCCGCTCGATTGCGTATTTGATGCTAACGCTTGCTCTTTCGTAAACCAGTTATTTAAATCCGCTGTATACATTAAGGAACCTACAAGGATGACGCCTGCAAGAAACGATGCGAATACCGCTTTAAAGGACGTCCGGCGCGGCTCCCGTACTTGCCATGTTCCTTTGGAGGACTGCGATGAAGGAGTAAAGGATCGAATTTGCGATTGCTGAGACGGTCTTGGCGCTGCTTGCTCAGTCTCAGCAAGCGAATCCAGCTGACTTTCCGATTGCTGGGCATATGCTGCCTCCTGGGAAGTGTTTCCTGTAATCCCATAAGGCTGATCTTGAATCAGCTTAGGCTTGTCTGCAGCATACCCATGATTGGATGGGCTGCCGTCCTCCTGCGAGTTTGCTTTAAACGGTCCATATGAATAGTAATAAGATGGCTTAGCGGATTGCTCCTGCGCTTCGTTTAAAACATCAGGCTTAGCATTTATTCCACTGTCAGCGCTCTCAGCAGCGCCTTGCCCCTCATCGTTTTCACGAAAAAAATCGTCGAAGCCCTTTTTGTTGTTTTGATCGTCCATGTACGTTCTCCTCCTTGAATCTTATTCCATCATGCGTCTGCTTGGCCTGCTGCCACGCTGCATGTCATTTCATTTATCTCTATCATGCACATTCTACCTTAAAACAAACTTAAAAGGAATTTAAACAGAAATAAAAAAAAACGCTCCTTCGTCATTTTAGGAACGTTTTTTTGCCCATTCATGTTAAAAAATCAGCTTGGAAAAAGCTATTCGACTTCATTCATCGCTTGCTTCGCGCGGTCAATCCACTGCGGCTCCAACGCGGCATCGGGATTGGTGGGGGATTGAAATTGATCAAATAGCGCACCGGCCACGCGTACAGATGCCTCAGGATCATTTCCTTCACGGTAGAGATGCTTGAGCACATAGGGAGTACCGAGCTTGATCGTCGCTTCATTATCCTTTTCTTCAACATCGATATGGCCGGCAATGACTTCAAACGGAATGCGGAGCCATACTTTATGCGCTTCATCGAGCGAACGGTCGAAGGACCCGCCATCGTACTCCCAGTTGCCGCCAAGCGTAAATTGCTGCGTCTCCAGCAGCTCCTTCGTCTCTAAAAAATGTTGTTCCCGTGACTCCAGCACGGACGAAATGGGTATCATGACAGCTGCTCCTTTACTAGCTTTTTTTCAATTTTTGCTAGTTGGTAGTATACCCGCCCATTTCTTCGTTTATGTGCGGTTCGCCCAGCCCTTGCGGTGAGCGAGCACAGCAAGCTGCGTCCGGTCATCCAGCTCGCATTTCATAAGCAAATTGCTGACATGTGTTTTTACCGTTTTTACGCTGATATGCAGCTCTTCCGCAATCTCTTTGTTTGATTGTCCATCCGCGATGAGCAGCAGCACTTCCTTCTCACGCTCCGTCAAGCCTTCATCGCCAGATTGAGCCGTCCGCTGCCTCAAGCCTCTCGTTAACGCTTGGGAAACATCGGCGGTCATGACCGGCATGCCCTTGAACGCACCGCTTATCGCGTAGATAAGCTCTTCAGCGGAAACGGTTTTGAGCACATAGCTTACAGCTCCCGCTTCTATCGCGCCATACACCTTGTCATCTTCAAGGAAGCTGGTCAGCATGACGATTTTCATTTCGGGAAAACGGGAGATAATCGCTTTCGTCGCTTCGATGCCGTCCATTCCAGGCATCATGAGGTCCATCAAAATAATATGAGGGCGTTTATCGTCCGTGCACGTCTCCAGCATGTCGATAGCCGCTTGCCCGTTACCCGCTTCCGCAATGACCTGAAACCTCGGTTCCAGCATCAGATAAGTTCGCAGGCCGGTTCTTACCATATCATGGTCATCAACAATCATTACTTTTATTAGCTCAGATCCATACATTATTCATGCTCTCCCCGCAACATTTTAGGTATCGTAACCTTTACTCTCGTACCGCTTCCCGGCTTGCTCCATATTTCTGCCGCTCCGCCAAGCTTCTGTGCCCGCTCCTGCATCGTGGACAACCCGTATGAGCCCTGCTTCACCTCATTTGCCTTGAAGCCAATCCCGTCATCCTGCAAAATCATAACGACCTGACGTTCATTATCCGCCAGCGTAAGCGTACAGCCGCCCGCTCCTGCATGCTTTACGATATTTGCCATCGCTTCCTGCGCAATCAAAAAAAGCTGATGCTCCTTCGCCTCGGATAAATGTTCCTTCAGACGCCATTCCAGCTCTCCCTGCAAATTGTTTTGCCGGCAGTAATCAGGAAACCACTTATCAAGCGCTTCATACAATGTCCGGCCCTCAAGCTCCATTGGCCGCAGCTGCGCAATAAAATTTCTCATTTGCTTTTGGGCCAAATTAGACATATGAACAAGCTGCTCCAGCACGGCATCGGCACGCTCACGATCAACCTGCTGCAGCTTAGGCAGTGAAGATGCGCACATATGAATGGCAAATAACTGCTGGCTTACCGTATCATGCAAATCTCTTGCCAGCCTCTTGCGCTCCTCGAGCACAGCTGCTTCATTCGAAGCCGATTCCGTCATCACATACTCTTCACCGCGCATTTGCAGCCATTTCATCTTCTCTTCCATTTGCTCTGCAAGCTCATTAAACTCACGGTACACCTCAATAAATGAATTATGTCCGCCTTCCGTAATTCGAACGCCATAATTGCCGTTAGAGGCTTGCTTGAGCGATAAATGAAGCGTATCGATCCTGCGCCCGATGCGCTGTGCCGCCCAATAGCCGAAGGCCGCGCTCACAAGCAGGAAGACGGAGGCGGCCCCGAGGCGCACTTCCGTCATTCCTGTTTCATCCGCAAGACCAATCCAAGCCACAGCTCCAAGCATCAGTGAAAACACAGATGCAATGACGAACATTCCGATGAGCTCCCACTTTCCGCTCCTCAAAAACCGAACCATCATCTGAACTCACCCCACCTTCGTGACGCGGACATCACCGATAAACGTGCTGACGATCAGCTTGATTTTTTTGTCGGACTGCTGATAGGAATGCGATTGGATATTGATGTTCGTAAACATGCCGCCTTCTTTCTGTCCTAAAATTTTCACATCGCCGATAAAAGCGCTTGATACGACCTGCACGCCTACCTCGTAATCATTCGGCACATAAACCTTTACGTCGCCTATAAAGGAAGAAACATGAATTTTCGTTTCGCCCAGCGATACTTGCGCCTTCGTTAAATCGAGCACCGTGTCTCCAATAAAATGAGAGATGTTAAGCGGCTTCAAATCCCAATAATCTTGACCGATATGAATATCGCCGATAAATCCGGAACGGGTCTGCACATTCGAGTCTTCGTGATTCCACCACTCCACATGCTCCTTATGATTCCTTTTCCACTCATGCGCACGCTTTTTGTATTCAGATTTGTGATCTTTTTTCCAGTCCTTGAAGTCCTTCTTGCTTGCGGAATAGCCTTCAAATTGATTATGGTCTGTGCCTTCCCGCTTCTCTTCCTGCATATGCCCAAAGGGATCTGCCGTCGGCTTCGTTGGATCAGGGTGCAAAGGCGGCGCTGGAGGAACAGCTGCTTGGTCCGAATACGGGCGATATGATTTCCAATCATCGGTTGGAGGCTCATGGCGCCTCGATTTGGGCCTCCAAATTAAATGGATGCCGATTAAAATAACCGCAACTGGCCAAATATAAGGAACGATGTCACCGATGGACCATGAGAACCATTCAAGATTGCGTCCCAGAAATATACATCCGACTAAAAGCACGACAGCTCCCCACCAGCTTGAGCCCGAACCATACGTTCTACTGGTTAGCAGCCCTCGAATGCCAATAATAATAAGGATGACAGGCCAATAGGTGGAAAATAGATCACTAATATCAAAGGTCACATGACCTGTTTGCCTTAGTAAAAACAAGACACCGATAACAATAATGATTAACCCGGTGAATAACCGGTTTGCGAAATTTCCGTTCAAGCGGCACCAGCTCCTTACGATTCCATCGTCGTTTGATAATTCTAGTATAGCGGACAGCATTCATTAGAAAAAGGGACGGCCGATTGAAATCGCAATCCGCCTCTAGACCGAGCATTTGTTGATCTTATCCAATTCAAACCTGACATGCGTCACGAAACATCACGCACAGCGTTGACATTGTTTACTTCTACTATTTATAATGATGAACGGATTAGGCAGAAGAGATTACTATGCATGTATAATTGGAACAGGAGATGAAGCAATGGACGTTATTGAACTGTCAAAAGGACTGGATACCATCTGGGTCGTTTTGACAGCAGCGATGATCTTACTCATGGAAGGCGGATTCGCTTTACTTGAGGCGGGTTTTGTCAGACAAAAAAATGCAGTCAGCATTATTATGAAGGTGTTCGTCGACATCGCTTTCGGCGCACTCGTTTTTTATTTTTTGGGATTCGCTCTCATGTACGGAAAGGATGCCGGCGGATTTATAGGCACGACCGGTTTTCTTATTAAAGGAGACTTGTCTCACATAGCATTAAATATTACTCACGAAACTTATTGGTTATTCCAATGTGCGTTCGTTATTGCCGTTATCTCGATCGTATCCGGAGCGGTTGCGGAACGCATCAACTTTAGAGCTTATATTTTATATACCATTGTGATGACAGGCTTCATCTACCCGCTCGCCGGACATTGGGTTTGGTCGGGAAACGGCTTTCTTGGAAAGCTCGGAATGATTGATTTTGCCGGGTCTGCTGTCATTCACGCCTTGGGCGGCTTTTCAGCGCTTGCTGCTGCGATATTCATTGGCCCTCGAATCGGAAAGTTCAGCGCAGACGGCAAAGTGAACATCGTACCGCCTTCAAACCTGCCGCTCGCTTCCGTTGGAGCGTTCATTTTATGGTTTGGCTGGTTCGGCTTCAATGCCGGCAGTACGCTCAGCGCAACGAACGGCTCGATCGGGCATATCGCGATTACAACCATGCTGTCGGCGGCTGCAGGCGGCGCAGCGTGTATCTTATTCACGATGTTCCGCTATAAGAAGGCCGATCCCCCGATGGTTATTAACGGCTCGCTAGCAGGCCTGGTTGCGATAACCGCGGGCTGTGCCTTCGTATCCGATATTGCTGCGATCTGCATTGGTGCTGTGTCAGGAATTGTGATGGTGCTGGTAACCGAATGGCTGGAGGGCAAGCAAGTCGATGATCCGGTCGGCGCCTTCGCCGTACACGGCATTAGCGGCTGCATCGGCACGCTCGCTGTCGGCTTGTTCGCTCTCCCGGAATTAATGGAGGGCGTTGGCAAAGGCTATTATGGCTTATTTTATGGCGGGGGCTTCAGCTTGCTTGGCGTTCAAGCGATCGGACTAGTCATCATATCCGTATGGGGCTTCGTTATAACTTGGGGGGCAATGTTGATTATTCGCAAGGTTACGCCTGTCCGAGTCTCCAAGGATGAGGAGCTTATCGGTCTCGATGTCGGCATTCACGGCGTTCCTGCTTACAGCCATGAGCATGATTTCCTCGATTACGATCGTCTGAAAAATAGCAAGTAAACGAAAAGAACCGTCTAAGCCCTTTCGGCCTGGACGGTTCTTTCATTTATTATTAGCTCAGATGCGTTACTCCTTCATTTCACTGGCGAGCTCATAGGATACGGTCACAATATCAGTCGGAGCCGACACATTCTTGATGGAACGGGCGCTATCGATTTCTAAGCGGAGCGCGCGAACCTTCTCCATCGGTTTTCTTACAAAATGAATATATTCAACGGCCAAGTGATGATCAGGCTTCTTACCCGTCAGCATTCTTCTTAAAGTAGACATCGATTGATAAGCGCGGTCTTCCATCATTCTTCTTTTCTCATAACGCTCAACCATCTGTTCAATTTCGGCTATTTCCTGCTCTTTCTTAGCTACGTAGGCATCTATAAAAGGAAAAACCTCGCCCGCTTTACGATGATGGGCAGCAATTACAAAGCCTGAATGCATGATTGGATCTGTCATGAGAATTCACCTGTCTTGTCATGTTATTATCTCTTACATATTTAATCATACAACAGATAAGGGTCATTTGAAAACTGTTTTTTATGATATGGAAATATCTGCGCCTATTACAACCGCTGCCTCACCGTCAAAACAATACTCCGGACATAAGAAAAGAGGAACCGCATCGGTTCCTCCGTGTTTCTTCATTTATTACATGGCAAAAAATACTACTTCTCAGCTTTTTGCTGAGCTGTATTAGCTGCTTGTTTACCGGCAGCATTGTTTTGATTAAATTCTTCTGCGAACTCTGCATTAAATTTATTGTTTTGGGCTTTGTTGTTTTTGTTTTTAGCCATTGTAGGTCACCTCCCCGTTCAAAGATAGTATGGCAGTCCTGCCGCTTATTATACGGGTTTTTAGGATTCCAAATATGTTTGCGGGATAGGCTTACCGGCTTCGACTGCCAGATTGATTTTGTTCAGCCACGCCTGCGATAGCTTACCCGTTCCTCTTCGCAGCACCTCTACGTGAACCGTCCGCTTACCCCACTGCTCGTACACCTGCTTGATCGTTTCAAAATACAGATCGATGCGCTTTCCCTTTATGGCTGAGCCTGTGTCCGCCACTACGCCGTAGCCGTAGCCGGGTATATAGAGCAAAGTTCCGATCGGAAAAAGTCTCGTATCGGCAGCTATCGTCGACACTTGATCCCTGCGCACCTTCACGCCCGAAAACGTAATGCCGTATTGCGGATGCCCCGGACGTTTGCCCGTCGATTCCACGCCTGCCGTATAGCCTGTGGCGATAACCTCAACGGTATCCGGCTTTGCCTGTTTAGAGGCGCGGGCGGATGCATCCAGTTTACTTGTGCTGCTGCTCTTACTTGCGGCCCTGTCGCCTGCAGCGCTGCGCTGAGGCGATGAAGCGGCGGCCGGCTCCAAGCCTCTCGTTGCATTTAAACCGATAACGATAACAGAAAGGAGCAGCAGGGCGGTTAGTCCTTTTCTAAAATAAAAAAAGCTTGTGGCCATCTGGGTACTTCCTCCTCAGAAGAATAATGCCCCGATGGCTCAAGCTTTATGCGCTATACATTATTGTTCATTATTGTTCTTTGTCTGCGATTTGCTTCTGGAGCAAAGCGATTAGCTCAGCAACAGGCATCGCGCCGAGATCACCTTCGCCGCGTTTACGCACGGATACAGCCTCCGCTTGCATTTCATTCTCGCCAACGACAAGCATGTAAGGCATCTTCTCAAGCTGAGCCTCGCGAATTTTGTATCCCAGCTTCTCGTTTCGCAGATCGCTCTCCACACGAACGCCGCTTAATTGCAGCTGCTCAGCTACCTTGCGCGCATAGCTCTCGTAAGCAGTCGATACCGGAATGACCTTCGCTTGCACCGGCGACAGCCAAAGCGGCAGAGCGCCTGCAAAGTTTTCAAGCAAGAACGCAGTCATTCTTTCCATTGTGCTTATGATGCCGCGGTGGATAACGACCGGACGATGCTTCTTGCCGTCCTCGCCGATGTACTCAAGCTCGAAGCGCTCAGGAAGCAAGAAATCAAGCTGTGCTGTCGACAGCGTCTCCTCTTTTCCAAGCGCTGTTTTGATTTGTACGTCGAGCTTCGGCCCGTAAAATGCCGCTTCGCCTTCTGCCTCGAAGAACGGAAGATCAAGCTCCTCTACTACCTCGCGAAGCATGCGCTGCGACATTTCCCACATTTCATCATTTTGGAAATATTTCTCTGTATCCTTCGGATCACGGTAGGATAAGCGGAAACGGTATTCTTTAATGCCGAAATCCTCATATACTTTGCGGATCAGGTTGACGACACGTGCGAATTCTTCCTTTATCTGATCTGGACGACAGAAAATATGGGCATCATTGAGCGTCATCGCCCGTACGCGGTGCAGCCCGGTGAGCGCGCCCGACATTTCATAACGGTGCATCGTTCCAAGCTCGGCAATCCTTACAGGCAGATCGCGATAGCTGCGCATATCACTTTTAAATACCATCATATGGTGGGGACAGTTCATTGGACGAAGTACAAGCTCCTCGTTGTCCATGATCATTTTCGGGAACATATCCTCGCTGTAGTGCTCCCAGTGACCGGAGGTTTTGTAAAGCTCCACATTGGCGAGAACAGGCGTATATACATGCTCGTAGCCCAGTCTTTCCTCTAGGTCAACGATATAACGTTCCATCGTTCTGCGCAGCTTTGAGCCATTCGGCAGCCATAGCGGCAAGCCTTGACCAACCTCACGCGAGAACGTGAACATTTTCAGCTCGCGGCCCAGCTTACGGTGATCGCGCTTCTTCGCTTCCTCCAGGAAGTGGAGATGTTCATCCAGCTGCGCTTTCTTCGGGAAAGCCGTTCCGTAAATCCGCTGCAGCATTTTGTTTTTGGAATCGCCGCGCCAGTAAGCGCCAGCGACGCTTAGCAGCTTAAAGGCTTTAATCCGGCCGGTAGACGGCAAATGCGGTCCGCGGCACAAATCGAAAAACTCGCCTTGATCATACATCGTAATGACCGAATCAGCAGGCAGATCACGAATAAGCTCCAGCTTCAGATTGTCATCCAGCTCTGTGAAAATCGCCAGCGCTTCGTCTCTGCTGACGACGCGGCGGCGAATGTCGATATTTTGCTGAACGATTTTCTCCATTTCCTTCTCGATCTTCACGAGATCCTCAGGCGTCAACGATTGCTCCATATCGATATCGTAGTAAAAACCGTCCTCGATTACAGGACCGATTCCAAGCTTTACGTTTGTATTCCCGTACAGGCGCTTAATGGCTTGCGCCAGCAAGTGAGCCGTACTGTGGCGGTATACTTCAAGACCGTCAGCCGATTCTACGGTAACGATCTCGATAGCCGCATCCGCATCGACCTTTGTATATACATCGACTACCTTGCCGTCGATTTTGCCGGCAATCGCATTTTTCCTGAGTCCCGGGCTGATGGAGCGCGCTACTTCTTCAATTGTTGTGCCGGCGGCATATTCTCTTACCGCGCCGTCCGGCAAAGTGATTTGAATGGCCATTTTCGTTCATCCTCCAGTTTGTCTGTAAGCGAATCGCTTACTTCCATTATTCCAAGCAAAAAGAACACAAAAAAAGCACGCATCCCTAAAAAAGGGACGAGTGCTTGTGTGCTCGTGGTTCCACCCTACTTCGACTGTGCCAGCGCAAATGCTTAAGGCTTGCAGTCCTCGTATCATCTGGTAACGGAGATTTCCGGTACAGCATACTGCTGCAGCCTCGCTCAAAATGGAGTAAGCTACAGGTTGGGCCATACAGCTTCAAAGGGGTACATCTGCGGACATCATGGAAGGAAATTACAGCCGGGTTTCCTCTCTCTGGACCAAATATCGTAAGCAGACACATGTCTTTGTCATTGCTGATTAGATCGTATATGTGTGTCATTATAGCTCGACTTGCGCGTTTGGTCAAGGCTGTATGCTTCGGCTGTTTTCCATTTTCTAAGGCTGTATGAGCTCATCCAGGCTGCTGCTGCACGATGCGCATTGCACGCAAACCGTTACCCGCTGATCAAAAATCGTTTCAATCGTTCGAATGACCTGCATATCAGGCTGCCTTGTATGAATCGTGATATGCTTTGGCGATACCGAAATCAACGAGCTAATGACCATATCCTCGATATTCATTTCCGTTTCAAGCATTTCCGCTACGATGCGATCCGTTGGCGGATTCGGGTCAAGCTGCTGAAAGCTGTCATTATAGAGCATGAAATCATGCCCGCCCTTATGCAGCAAATGGACCATCGGCAGCTTCGTATCCTGGAGAAAAACAAAATATTTTAACAGGGAAATAAACTCCTGGTATTGTTTATCGAGTACATATTCATCCAAAGCATATTCAACGACCTCGGCTAATTCCTTTCGATAAGGCTCCAGCCTGAAAGTCGTAAATCCTGTCACGTTAAGCTGCGTATTTTTCTGTAAAAACTGCTCGACCTCAGCGGCCACCTTGCTTTTGCGCCTTAACCGGTCTGCGTCCAGAAACCTTGTGCCTAGGCCATCCCACTCTTTCCCATGCAGCAAGTCATGACAATATCGTTCAATAGCGGCCGCATCGGTCGAATGATTATTCCGATATTTTCTGCGGATAATGATAGACAGCATGCCCGGCTCCAATTCGCTGACCACGAATTCGGCAATCGCCGCCGCCGCTGACTTATACACGGCTGGACCATGCGCTTCCAGTTGAAAATGCGGCAATAATGCCTGACACCGGATATCCTGACCGGATACCTGCAAAAATTCGATTACGGCTGGTTGCTCAGCATTTGAGCCAATATGTAAATCGACGAGCGCTTGTTCCGTCAACAAATTCGCGAGTTTATTAACCGACTTTTGGAGGCTTGTAGGCAATGATACCGTAAATAGCTCCATAAGCTCACCCCTTTCCTTCCTTATCAGTATATGGTGCCGCACACGGGGATATACGATGAAGACATTGGAATGTAAGGGAATCCGGGCATACAAAAAAACGTCTGCCGAGCGTTCTTGCCTGCTAAGAGGAGAACGATCGACAAACGCATATAATCCATTACTATATATGACCAAAACAAGCTAGTTTTGCATAATAAAATCAAGATCAGCTTTATCGGATATTATATTTCGTATCCCGCTGGGCAGGAATTTTGCCGCACTCGCGGATGAGCTGAAGAATGAGTTCGATGTTTACTTTGTGAGTCGTTCCTGCAGCAATTGAATTATATAATGAAAGTTGAACGATTGGCAGTTATCCATATAAAATAAGGCTTCTCGGGGAAAACTAAAATATATACGTAGGGTAAATACTTCAAACTGTAGTAACTACACGCTTATCTAAAAAAACTGTACAATAAATACACTTTAAAAGCCAGTTAATTATATTGAAGGATAAGGTACTTCATGAAATTTGAAGCCACGTTAGACGATGGAGAACAACTAGCGCATAAGGCATTTGGTTCATGTCACAAAATACTTACCATATATTCCGAAGACCATCACTGGCGTTATCATTGGATACAACGATGGTTAGAGAAACATTTTTAGACAGAAATTTATAGCTAAAAAGGAAATGTTTTATTACATTAATGCGGAGACACTGCTAATAGAAACAGCCTTTGTGAAGTACCCAAAGGCTGTTTTACTTTTTATTCATTTATTACGAAAGCACTTTATTCTTTTGCAGTTCAAATTCTTCCTGAGTAAGGATACCATTTTTATGTAGTTCAACTAGTTTTGTTAATTCATCAGCTATAGAGAAATTTGTAATGTAGTTTTTTTGGTTTGAAGCGTTGTCTCCATCATCTGCTCGTTTTATTAATACACTTACCAATCCATGCCAATGTGTTACTAGTTCAATAGCTTCTTTGTATTTTCTACTATCCTTTCTCTCTCCCTCTTTATTTTTGGTTTTAGTGGCGAAATTGAAGTCATTCATAAAGTTAATCATAATCACTGGGTTCTCAATATCATTTAACAACAATTTCATATCAATTCGATTAACTGTATCAGATTGTATTTTCTTACCAGACAATCCACCAACGATTGCTCCTACACCGCCAGCTAAAACAGCCCCAATTAATGCACCACCAACTTGACTCCCTCTAGAAGTATTAATAACTGATTTCCCATCCTCAACAATTTCCACTTCAAGTATATCATTTGATGAATAAACCTTTCCTATGTTAAGTTCCGAAGACATTACACATATTTTGTTTTCCACACTGTCAATGCACAATGCAGATTTCATATCACAAGAGATATAGTATGCATTTGAGTTCACTAGTTTAGATTTATGAGAATTAAAAGTATCTAGTATCTTCCCTTTTTTATGTGCTTCTGTATCATCTTGTCCAGCAAGAAAACCTAAAGTAATGAGTAAGAAAAATACCAAAGAAATCCAACCTATTAAACTTGACAATGTAAATAACCATATAGTTATACCTACTCCTATTACTAAGGTTATTATTGCATTAAGAATACTCTCTTTTTTCTTTTGCCTTCCACTCAACAACTTACCTTCGTTGCCACAAATACAGTTTATGTAAGGTGAGAACTGACTTTTAGCACATTGGGTACTTGGAACTTCCTTTACCATTCCACATTCATCGCAATAAATCTGGAGTTTACCCTCTACTTCTTTTATGAATTTCATGACTGACTTCATAAAGAACACCCACTTTTTGTTTTTTGAATGTAGCTTCCATTTAAAGCAACTAAATAGTAACTATAAAATTCTATCACACTAAATTGTAATTGTGTACCATTTTGAGTAGTATACTAGACAAGGTAATCGGACGATTTCTCAGATAATGATTCTAAAAGGAGTCCTTCCTTGCAACTTGAATCTGTTTTTGGAAAAGTCGTTAAAAGCCTTAGAATTAAGAAAGACATTACACAAGAACAATTATCATTTGATAGTAAGCTTGAACGCAGTTACATTTCAATGCTTGAAAACGGTAAATATCAACCCACACTGACTAGTTTATTTGATATATCTAAAGGCTTGAATATGAAACCTTCTGAACTTGTACGTCTAGTTGAAATTGAATTTGAGCATTTGCAGAATGAAAAACGTTAAGAGAACCCCTCTTAACGTTTTTTGATTCCTCATTAGAAATGCAGCTATTCCCCTCAATTAAACATACTTAAGTTCTGCTGTAATTCCACCAGCAACCACACCCACTCACCTATTAACAAACTATAATACTCATAAATCATCATTCTTATCACCATTTCTTAAGCTTTCGCTATATCTACGACCTCGGCATTACGTATTTAGATAGCTTTATTCCTTTACTTACTTCTGTGGCATATGAAGGATTTAGACCTGATAAACCAATAATATCTTTCACATTATAATTATATCGATTTATAACTTCAGCATACTTCACTCCAAAATAATGAATATTTGCTACCTGATAACCTTGAGGTGCTTTATCATACATTTGCTTCAGAATTTCTCCTAATTCATTTTTTGTCATTTTACCCACTCCATCTTGTTTATTATATTGAACCGATATAAAACTTTTCGGTTCATATATCTTTATCTTGGTTTTTTCGACACCCTTTCTCATTTCCCTTCATTTTCCATGAAAAAACCTATACGAATTTCCTGTCACTAGGGTTCTGGTCATTTATTAAAACAAAAAAGTATTTTTATCCTTTTCATTCGCTCCCTAAAAAAGAAGCCTTCACATGAAAGGCTTCCAATACTGATATATTGATGAATGTTAAAACTTCAAATATGTGAGTTTAATCATTGTTTATCAAAAATTATCGCCAATGCCTTCTTACCATAGCCATTAATGAATAAAGAATGTTCCTTAGATGTGGTATTAACCTCTATAAAGCGTACAGCTCCAAGACGTATAATCACATTCCTATATTTTGCTTCGGATAAGCCACTTTTCTCAAATGCTTTAGCACTTAGCAATGCTTTATACTTTGCATTCGCCCCATCATTTGATAACATTCTCAAAAATTGAATGTCCTGAACATCAAGATTCTCTACAATAAAATGAAAATATTCGTCCATTTATGTTCCTCCAATATATAAGGTCGCTGAGACGGAGTGCCTATGGGGTCTGAGTATTGAGAAAAGCTTAAAAAAGTAATATTGATCCCCCACCCCTTATACATAAAACAAAAAAGCCTTCTTTAAGAAGACTTCTTCGATTCCGTTCTTTTTGATAGCTCTCTGTATAAAGTGGGTTTGGATACACCTGTTAGTTCGGTTATCTCGTTCAAGCTGTATTGCTTGCTGTCGTATAGTTTGATGGCTTGATTAACTTTCTTCTCGTCAGTTTTAGGTCTTCCACCTTTACGCCCTCTCGCTCTAGCTGCGGCTAATCCTGCCATTGTACGCTCGCTAATTATATCGCGTTCCAATTCCGCAATGACAGCGATCATTTTAAACATAGCACGTCCTACGGCGTTTGTTGTGTCAATGTTATCACGTATGCTAATCAGCTCAATACCTCTTTGATCCAGCAGCTCGCTTATTTCAATAAGCTTCTTGGTTGATCTTGCAAGACGATCCAGCTTGTATACCACTAAAGCATCGCCTTCCCGAAGATATTCAATAGCTTTTGCCAATTCTATTCGATCATCATTTTTACCCGATACTTTTTCCTCAAAAATCTTTATACATCCTGCTTGTATCAAAGCGTCTGTTTGTAAATCTAAAGATTGGTCAAGTGTACTTACTCTTCCATAGCCGATTCGAGCCATAAAAAATCCCTCCTATTTCATAAGAACAGACCAGACTGTACTCTCAAAAAGGGTCTTTGTCCAGTCTAATGTTTCTTTGATAATGAGATGGCTTTTGATACTACTTTTAGGCAATTATACGGAAGAATTAGTGATCGGTACGATTCTTCTCAAAAACATTCGTTATCAAGAAGGTGTTAGATATTGGTAAGTCGAACTTAATAGGACTAATTATTCATAAGGAGATGTGTAAAATGGCATATACAATAAAACAATGGAGAGAAAGGTTCAATTCAAGAAGCGACTTGTCTAGAATGTGTACACATTTAACAAAACCCAATCATAGCGAAGACTTAACAAACCAAACCTTTTCGCAAATTAATATTAAAGCAGTTGATACTTTGCTAAAAATCTTGCAGGACAAGAAACTTAATGGTAGCACTACCAGTACAGGTTATATTACTGGTTCAACTCCTGCTGTTTGCTTTCAAGACGCTCCACTAACAGGACTTATACAAAACATTCGTCATGAAGAAGAAAGAAGAAAAAATAATCCAACCGAAAAATTAAGATATTGTGGAGTAGGCTTGGCTTTTATGAAACAGTTCATTTATAAAAAAAATGGCAGACCAGTCATTTATGATGACAGTACCACTGCAAGAAAATACCTTTCTCCAAATGAACATTGGCGCATTGTAGATTTTAGCTTATCTAATGACAACAATTTAACCGATTGGACTCACGAAAGGGAATGGCGGTTGCCTAATCATTTGTCGTTTGAATATAGTCATGTTCATGTCATTCTTTACAACCCCGACTGCTACAAATATTTCATTGATAATTGCCCAAAAAACGTATTGGAGGAAATACGTGGAATCACTACACTTGCTGTAGTTGCCATTTAGAGAAGAAATAGGTAGCTGTCAGTTAGTTATAGTGACCTATACTTACTAAACGCTACATCAAAGATAAAACGATTTAATGACAGGATTTATTGCTATGCACATCAACGTTAGTCATGTATAAGAAACAAAGTAACAAGTACTTAAAGAATAGAGGATATAAAGTATGAAGATGGAGATCCTCAATAAGTTATCAAAATTAGTAGAGAAAACTGCAAAAACCGTTTGGCTAAATAATATATCTAATGATTATATTCTTGGTCGTTTGTACAGAGAAGCTTCTCTTCAGGACTGTTTTTATTACCATATGAGAAGAGAACTTGGAGACTCCACACTAGATTATTTTAAAATGTTTATCTACCCAGAATATTATTATCAAGGTAAGTATGTCGATATGGCGATTTTAGTGAAGCAGGAAGAACTAGAAGTTCCTATCGCCATTTTTGAATTCAAATATTTGGACTCTACAAATGATAAACTGTTTTATGCTGACGTATCCAAAGTTGTAGACTATATAAAGAATGATACTATTTGTAAATTTTTCTTAGGCTTTATTCAAGAAGTTGAGTATGACTATCCAGAAAACTTTTCATGGCTTAATAACAATCAAAAGTTACTAGCGGCTGGTCGTGTTATTGAAATGACTGGTGGTTTTTGTAAACCCAATGAAGATAAATCACATTGGTTTATCAAAAGTACATAGAAAAAGTCCTGTATATGAATTTCAATCACCCTCCCTCCTTGCTTTATAACCAACAGAATTATATTCTGAACGGAGAGCATCTTCTTGAATACTAATTCCCTTGTAATATAAAAGAGAGCGCTGAACAACCTCCAGCGCTCTCAGAGCATACCTTACATAAATACTTGAATTTGTGAAAACATTCCTATCCATAAAGAGGAAATCTTCAATTAATGCCGAACTATCCTTAATGTCTTAAATAAACAATTTTTTCAAGTAATAATAGAGGGGATTTTATATGATTATTAAACGAATGGATCTATTTTTTGCTGATCTTTCTCCAACAGTCGGTTCTGAACAAGGAGGGGTAAGACCTGTACTAATTGTACAGAATGATATTGGAAATCGCTTCTCTCCTACCGTTATTATTGCACCAATTACAACCAAAACACGAAAAGCCAAACTTCCAACCCATGTTGAACTACGTGCTGAAAGAACTGGCTTACCAAAAGATTCATTCGTTCAACTAGATCAATTGAGAACAATTGATAAAACAAGACTTATGGATAAGATAGCACATCTTGATGATAAGTTGATTGAAGAAGTAAATGAAGCGTATATGATAGCTGGAGGAATTATTTCTATTAACAGTGAAGTACATAAAGAAGTAGAAAATTACTTTACATATACTATTAATGAGGTAGTTCGTTTCGAGGAAGACTATTGTTATGAGTTTAAGGAGATAAAAGGTAACCCTAAAAACAGCGTGAAAAATACTATTTCTGAGTATGCTTCTTCGTTTCTTAATGGAAGAGGAGGAAGAGTGCTTTATGGAATTACCAATGAGAAAGTTGTAAAAGGCGTTGTAGCAACTTCCAAAGATAAGGATGAAATCAAAATAGTTATCTACGATAGACTATTTTTAATAAATCCTGCAATCTCACCAGACCATTTTGAAATAAACTACCATCCTGTATACGATAGAGATAGAAAAATAATAGATGACCTTTATATTATTGAAGTAATTACTCCTATTTCACCTGATAAATCAGCGATTTATTTTGTGAATGGTAATGAATTACATGTAAGATTAGACGGTGTAAAGAAAAAACTGATTGGAACAGAAATAGTAAGCTTCATTAGAAAAAAGATAAACCTTGAATAAATATATCAAAGTCATTTATGTAGGTATATCTCATAGCAACAGATTTCACTTCTGGAATATGATGCTTCTAACTAATCAATTTAGCCTAGGTTGGAGGTCTGAGAGCACTAAACAACCTTCAGCGCTCTCAGATCACGCATTAGATAAAAGTCGGATTTTATCTACGTAAAAATAATGATCCTATGGCTAAAAGAATAACCGCATGTTCTATGCGGTTATTTTAGCTACAAATAAGAGTTGCATGGTCGCGTAGACCTAATCTTAGATTTACTTGCTACCCTCTTACAATAAAGTTTGAAGAATTTTGTCCATATCTTTAAAAAGTCCAGTTAATCGCTTAATTGTTTCTTCGATTGCTAAGAATTTATTGTTATTGATCTCACGATGTATCTTAAAGTTTTCATTGTCTTTTACTTCATATCCATGAAGTTCAGCATACGCTCGCATCATTTTCCTCAATGCATTTTTTTGTGGATCTGACAATTTAGCATCTCTTTGACTAAATCCAAATTCCACCCTAGTTTGTGTACATGCTTCTGTCGGAATGTTATAACATCTGATACGCATCATCAGATTTTTCAAATTCCATGGTGCATGATTTAAAATGTAATGTTGATAGTAAAAATCTTCTTTCCCCTTTTTCGGACCATTTGGAAATGTCTCTATTGGATCTAATCCAAGACCACTTTCTATAAGCTCATTTATTTCATTAATCACACTCTTTGCATCCATTGTCTTTCCCCCTATAAATACAGCTTCATTTGTTCGAATGATTAACTCAATACAATTGCAATGTTTAACTCTGTAATCACGTTAAGAGATCGTCATCAGCAAATTTTTCAGTAAAGATCAATAGAGCATAGTAAACATATCAGGAATACGGTTATTTATTTGATTTATTAACATCCACTTACTTCATATACTAATAAAATAGGAAGAGTGAGTAAAAGCTTTAACTTCAGAGATGATACTTTAAGTTTAAAAAGCAACGGCATATGTAACACGCCGCGGTTTGTTGAAGGCAGCAAACATTCTCTATTCATCTAAATCTGGTTTCACATCTTTATTCTCAACGATAACCCAAGGTACTAATTGATTAGTTTCTCCTAACCATTTACTTGGACTTAATCGATTATGAATTTCACTTTTGTATTTCAGTATATGTAGTATAGATAATTCAAGGAATTGTGTCCCCATACATAAAACTCCGTATTTAATGGTTGAGTTCATTGATGCTATATCAGTCTCTTTAACAGGATGAGCAATACTATTCCTAACCCTTGTTAACAGATGAATACCATCATCACATTTATTCTTATAAGTCGTTAAAGAGTGTACATCTGGAATATCAAATTTAATTGATTGAGTTTCTAATAATTTTTTTATTCGCTTATAGGCAGTCATATCTCTTGCCTTAAATTCCTGTTTTGTGAGGATTGCCTGATCTTCTACTAAATAGGTCCAAGCAAGCATTTCTAAAGCCATCTGAGTTGTAACAATCTTATTTTCCGTATACGTACTTACATAACAATCAAAATACCATAGTAAAATTATTTTTATCGTCTTTGTCCATAATGGGTTATTCAATAGCTGATTGAAATTAATAAACAAGTCATTAATTCCAACATCCGTTACGGGATGAGCCAACCAAGTAGTTTGCTTTTTCCAATCTGTAATAATTGGAAGCTGATAAATAGTCCGTACCAAATGTTCGCCATTAAATCCATTTAGCACACTAATACCTACTGATCTACCTGCACAAAATGATAATACCCAGCTAACATTTTCTAGTAAATCTATTACATCACTATAATTAAAGCTACTTTTATTCAATTTTTCTAATACTCCGATATGCGTAACACCGTATCCACCTTTTTTATTTAATTGTTCATAATAGCTTTTACAGTCGTAGCGTTTTATGATCGTTATCTTCCAATCCTTATATAGTAGTTCTGTTCTGCCTGTGTAATTTAAAGCTCCTTTTTTGATAAAATCTCCATGCATATTTATGAAATTTACAATTCCAAATTCTAATTTAGTTAATTCATTCGACCCTTTTGATATTTCATTTTTACATATTCCTTCAATTTTATTACTCGTGTCAGAAGCATGAGTAACACTTGTAATCATTATGCCTGACGAGAAGCCACTATTTGTACTTAAGTTATAGTTTACAAATTTTAAATGAAAATAATCAGATAAGCCTTTAATAACATACCCCTCAAAATATAGCTGCGGTACTGGTAACCAATTAAGTTCTATTTTCCCGTTAATTAAAATGGATTTTTCATGTTCAGATGTAAGTAACATTTCGCCTTCATAAATTGTAATAGGAGTATTTACTTGGTAATCAAAAATTGAGGAAGATATTATTTCAGAAACATCCATCAAACTCACTCCTATTCAACTACATTTACATTAGTAATACTCACACTACAATATAACTATTAATCACGCTATCGGTTATTTAATCTATTCTTTTATTAGATTTAGTAATTTTTTAGCATCTCACTTACATTGCTAGTCCTATTCAACACTTATTAGTAAAAGCTTGTCCTCAAATCCACCACGTTCTTCTTTCTTTTTAAGTCGTATTCTTTCAAAGGCTTCTATATCTACGCCTTTACTTGCAATAATCCCATATACTACTTCGACTAAATCTGCTAATTCGTCTAATTGCTTATTCTCTTCAGCACTCTGGAATTCATCAAGTTCTTCCTGTAGCTTTACTTTAAGCATTTGTAGGTATTCGTCTTGTGACAGAACTTTCACTTCGCACTTCTTACCATTAGCTTCAATAATCTGAGGTATCTTATCTCGCACAAGCTTGTTATATGTAATCATTGTAGTAGCACCTCTTTCAGTTTAAGCTTCTCAGTTAGAACAGAATAAAAGGTATGCTTCTCATTCTTCAAGCTTATATACTTATGCCATTCATAATCTAACTCAACTTCTTGCATCTTTAGCTTTGTGCTATTCCTCATTTCGTCAAATGTAACTGTGACTGACCTGAAGTTCGAATGTACTCCAGCCCTAATATTACTTATCCGCTCAAAATCCTCTTCTACTTTCAGCATTGTCGTCTTCACTGAGATAAGTCGAAGAATCGAATCATTCTTCATCACAACCACATCTGGTACTTGTGTATTCCCATTTACAGTAACAGTTTTATTGGGTATCAGAGTCAAACCATCCCTATTGTTTTGAAACTGAACTCTAGAGTTTTCATCAAGAATAGCTCCTTCATTGAAGCATAAATAGTGGTACACGTATCTAAAAATTAAGAACTCTGACAACCAAGTGTAATTTGCTGAGATACCAGTGAGATTTTTCAGATTTCTACCAAAGCTAAAATAAAGGTCACTCATTTCAGAACAAGTGATGGTCTTTACATCATCCTTTAACAGTTTATCAAGCTGCTCAAAATAGACATTGTTCACATTCAACTTACAACTCACCCCTGACATGAAATCCAAAACTTCCTAACCAAGTTATTATCGATAGCCATTTCAAGTTCTGCATAATGCTTGTCCCTGATGCTTTTACTACGTAGTTGTTCTAACAATTGCACATTTCTGGCTTCTAACTTGGCGATAAGCTCTTCACTTGGAATAACATTTGACTTGCTACTATTACAGGTTTGATGAGCATACACCAAATTCCATATGTCATCTGCATATAGATACGACCATGGAATGACATGATCGACAGCAGGTGTTTCATACTCAATCTTCTCTCTACATAAGAAGCAAAGATGGTCAGGGTTTTCGGAATCTAGGTATGTTGAAAACTTACCTAACGGCTTACGCCTTATTTGTTCATCATCAATAATGCGAACTTTCTTGGATAACCTTGGCGAGTGATTGAACTGCTCTAGCATCTGAACCCAACGATAGTTTATAGCATCGAATACTATCAACGAGTTCTCCTTCAATGCAATTAGATTGTCCTTACTCATAAACAAACTATCTTCTTTTTGTTCGTATTCGTAGATACCCTCTACATCTTTACCTTCAATTCGTATAAAGCGATAGCTTACATCTGTCTTCAATGCTCTAACCGTATCTCTTATAGCTTTTTTAAGTTCCAAGGGACAAATATTCTCGATATTAGACTTGTACCATTTCACTGGCTTCTGCGAACCTGTCTTTTGCTGATAATACTTAATCAAATTCTGTACGATTGATAGTATGACAGGCGGTTTATTAGGGTTTGAACTTTGTTGAAGATTGAAGAATATCGTTTGTTCAAAGTAAAAGCGAAGTACCTTCTCAGCGATACTTTTCAAGCTAATCTCAACTCGTTCAGTAGAGCCATCATCTTTGAACTCTACTGCTAACTCTGTAATAGCCTTTGCCCATGAAGCTTTATATGTATTGTCAAAGCTACAATTTCTGATGATCTGAAGCCATTTCTCAACGAAACTCATATATTACTCCATTTCTTTCAGTTGTGTTGGTTTTCTAAACCTTTCATTCCAGTTATAATGACCTATATAACATACTACCATATTTCAACAGATTAGGAGACTATCAACAATGGCAAGACGACGTAAGATACAACAGACCTTTGAGGAATTAGCAATTGAATTAGCAGTTGACTGCGGATTTATACTCGCCTTCAACATCGTCGAACCAAAAGCGCTTTAATGGACGCATTTATTGTTATGACCATCAAAGATAACTGTAGAAGAAGTTAGAGTGAGCGGGAGTGAATTTATGCACTTATTTATCGAACATAGAGAAAAGCAAAATCTCATTCCATACCAATTATCAGGAAAAGAGCAATATTATCGTGACCTATCAAACATTGAAGGTAGTTGGACAGGACGAGTCGATGCCCAAATCGCCAATACTTTTATCCATGAATCTGTCCAATTGATCGTTAATGCAATATCTGTTTATGAGATGGGCTACTTTGATTGTGCCTACTACTCATTAAGACAATCTATAGAAATATCAACATCAATGGTCTATCTAATGGAATTGGAATCAGAGAAACGTGAGGAAGAGTTGAAGAAGTGGAAGTCTCAAAGTACATTCCCAATGTTTAACCAGATGATAAAATTCTTGAACACAAATGGGAACGTCTTTGCAGATATGAGAAAGCAAATGGTTAGTTACTTCATAGATCTTCAAAGTGCAAAAGAGCGCCTTAACAAGATTGTTCACAAGTTAGGATTCAATACTTTCTATGTTTCACGTAATCATGCAATTAACCAGCACAAAGACAAATCAACATTCCATAATGAATTTACACAACTTACAGAAATATGTATTGGAGCGATTGCAGTCCTCAGACTTACGATAGACCCTATGCCAGTATTGCTCATGGACGAAGAAATTTACTTAAGAACAGGAGATACCTTGACTGAACCATACACCGAAGAATTTGTAGAAAAATACATAGGCTCAGAGAACATTGAATGTTATAAAAACACTCAGGTATATCAAGCTCATGTTCAAGATTTTATGATTGAAGAAAAGAAGTTACCTTCAGTATTAGATGTAGTGAAACATAAATATGTAGATAGAGAAAGTATTGAAGAAATTCTTTCTCAGGTTGACTTACTGTCATTTATTGATTTACTTGCAGTCATCACTTTTGGACATTCTGATAAAATTGCAATCGTATATGCATATGATGGACTACAATTCTACTTTTCAAATACTAAGTCAGTTCGTAACAAAATTGGTTTCAGTTCTTATTCATTTAGGGACATTAAGCACTCTGACTCTACAATGTTCCCTATGAAGAAGCTTATCTAACTTACGTAAATGCAAACGGTGAAGATTTATACCTAGAACATAACGAAGAGTTCACTCCGACTGAATACATCCATATTATCAATGCACTTAAAGAATATTCGCCATCAAATGAGGATGTTGCCGCTTCCTCTGACCACCTTCGATGAAACATAAGTTTTATGGAAGCGTCTGAATAACCTATATTAACGATAAATCTCTTAAAAACCTTGACTGACGTTTTGTCATGATCTTTAACGTAAACGGCAATTGTAACCACCGTTCAAGCGACTGAATGCAGTAAGAAGCCATCCACTCAATATGAGGGATGGCTGATTTTTATATTGAAGCTATTCTTTAGATTCAACAACTACATCTACGTGACCATTCAATAACTCTGACAATGAAAAGTAACAATGTCCTGAAAGTCCGCTAATTCTTGGTCTATGAACCAACCGTATATTCTTCTTTTTGGATAATACATAAAATCTGTATTCAATGTCCCTTTCGAATCCGAAGTTTGCTCTTCGATCCTCTATATATCTCTTTACTCTCTCTTTACCAGCTAAATTACTTTTATCAATAATAACTTCATATGATGGATTATTCGGATTAATAACAACTATGTCCTCAATTTGATAAAGTGTGTCCATGTACCCGCCTTTTTCCCTAAAAGCAATGTACAACGGTGTTTTGTATGAATAAGAATTAGGACAAGAATGAATGTCATATTGAGTAATCTGTTGTATTGTACCTGCTGCTGGAACTGATAATACTTCTTTTTCGTAAAACTTCATTCCACCATCTACCTCCAATAAAAACTTCAGGTATTCTCTAATAAGTCTTTTTTGTAGAATACTCTCTTCCTTTATTAAAGCAAGTACATCATTAAGTATTTCGATTACTTCCATCCAAGTTAGGCTTACAAAGTAATGCTTGTCATTGTCAAAAATATGACGATACTTTGACAACGTTATACCTATCTTAGGGACGTTAACATCACTTGGGAAAGAAGTTGGATCAAAATAACTTAACAATTGACTTGTAATATCCCCGACATCGTTTTGCTTAATACTCTTCGCCTCAATCACAAGGAGAAGTAGCTTCTTATTATCTTTATAGAATGTTATTGTAATATCTCTTCGTATGATAGGTTTGCCGTTTGATAACATTTCAGCATCAATTGTTACCAAATCTGATGATTCAAGAGATTTGAAATTTACATTAACTTTATTCTTAAGCAGTGTACTAATTGACTTGTTTTGCAGCAGTCTTGAAATCAACCCAGGATAAACAGAAAATAAATACGCAAGCCCTTTGGTTTGTTTGGTTTCATTGTCACCACTTATGAGATCATAGAACGTTGATTCGAAAGTTGAACTATCACTTTTGTACAACCTAAAGACATTCTTTATGTTTGTTAGCTTAACCATTAATATGCCTACCCTCAATTAACAATTTATTGTTTACACTTGTTATTTCGTAACATAGACTTCAATTGTTCCACCGTTAGTACATCATCATGTCTTCTATGAATCATCCTATGGCAATTAGCACATACAGGTACAAGATCAGTCTCAGGATTAATCTCAACCTCATCGCCACCAAACGTACTAAGCGGATTGACATGATGTACCTCTATAAAATCATTTCCTCTTTCACCATATACTTTCTCAAAATTAAATCCACACGCGTAACAATCAACGCCATGTATTTGTATTGCACTCTCTCTATTTTGAGAATTACGTTCATATCTCTTTCCGTAATATTCTTTTGAAGCTCCTTCTTTTCTTAATTCATTTTCAATTTCATCTGATTTAATGTCTGCTTCGATTGTTTTCCTTAACTTATTCTCATTAAAGCCAATACCTTGAACTTCATACTCATACTGCTTTAAACGGTCATAGGCAGTTTTACGTTCTTTTAATGAAAATAAGCCAACATATTGAGGAAGCAGTACACTTGCTTCAATAGTTAAATCCAACCTTCCCTTTTCCCATAACTTATCAAAACCTGTAGTAACCTTGTCTTTCGCAAGAAAATCTTGTGCTACCTTTACAGCTCCATCTCTATTGATAAGTTGGATGAAAAGGGATGCATTATAACCACACTCTTTTCTAGCTGTGTTGTAGGCGTCAATTACTGTTTTATGAAAACCCCTAATCAAAGCATCTATATCATTTAAATCTGACTTTGTATTATTGAAATCCTCCACTACAATGAACCCTAAACGCTTAAGAAAGTTATTGGATTCAACCCCTCCGCTGAATTCAGAAGGCTCTAGTTCAGAGCCATTAGCATATCTATTTGCTATGCTAATCGCATACTTAGGTGGATAATGTTTTTCATTGTATACCACCACATATTTTGTTGATTCTCTATGGTTAGCAATACCATGTTTGTCTATAAATTCAATGGCACTAATAATATGATTTGCTTTTATATTTTTGGGAATAGGCATGATCTGTTCCTCCATTAATCATTCTGTTTATACCTTTTGGCTTATGTTTGATTTCGACTACTTTTGTCAGTATCCTCCAAAACTCTTTGATAATCTTTCCATTTTAGCTATAATGACCTAGTATATCTCATAAAGAATCGAGGATAATAATTGACTGTTAAATTGGTCAAATACTACAAATCAAGAGTGATTACTTATACTATCCTATTCGCTTATTTGCTAGACACCTAAACTAGAGGAAATGGGATGAAATAATTGAAGTATGATATTGTAATTGATCTTGTCGGTTTGATAAATAGCCAGTCAGATAAACTACACAATTATAAAGTCACGAAACTAAGACAAGATCAAATTGAAACTGTTCATAAAAGGACGTCCCTCTCATTTGCAATTGACTCTTTCTTTATTGAAAAATCCACTGGCGAAGCCCTTTATTTTTTGTTTACTGATTGGCACGAGAAAAAAGATGGAAACTATCACCTTATTCTTTTTCAAAAAGTCAAATCGTCGAGTCCAATTGTCGAGCTACATCAAACTCAAACAATATCCCACATAGGTGTTAATCTCTTATGGAAATATGCGCCTAAAAAGCACGATATTAAAAACCCAGAGAGAATAGCATACTTCAAACACTACTTTGGTGGTGATGTTAATGTCTCAATATCAATTCCAACATCGCCAGACAAACTAGAACTTTTCATCGACGATCTCTTTGCACTTGTCGACAACAGGCTAAAAGCTGATGAACTTTCTGAAGACGCCCCAGAGGTGCGGCGTGAATTCCCAGAAGGTCGCCTGTACGAGAAGCTTCACAAGCAAAGAGAGCGTAGTTCAAAAGTAGTCAAACTAGCCAAGCAGAACATGAAGCAACAGCTAGGTAAACTGATATGTCAGGTATGCCATTTTGATTTTGGACAAACATATGGGGCTTTAGGAGAAGACTTTATCGAAGCACATCACACAATACCTGTAAGTGAGTTAAATGGAAACTCAATAACCAAAATTGAGGACATTGCTTTGGTTTGTTCTAACTGTCATAGAATGCTTCATCGAAAAAGACCATGGCTAGGAATAAACCAATTAAAATCTATACTTCAAGCACCTAGTTCGGTTACATAAAATTCAGATTTCATATAAGGTACAATGCTCGTTAAGTTTATTTCCTAGGCTAACGAAAATGTGCCTTCTTCTATCGGAAATCTATCTGTAATATTAAACCAAACAGCCAATCCTTAACGACAACAATAACGAACAGCGATCTACAGTAGTAACCATTTTGAATTTGGAGGGGTTTTTCCTGACCAACAAAGATGCACTGCACGATGCAAGTGAGTTATGGGGTAGTTTTAAAGACGAAGTGTTATACAAAAACAGGTTCATTATCAGCCATGAAGTCTTAGACTATATTACAAATCTAAGTGAAAATCATAAAACAATCATTGAATCAGAACGAGTTTTATACAGAGCAAGACTATTTGACGGTGACGTATCAGCTGTACGACATCTCAATGACCTTGCTAAGAACGATGAAAATAACTCTGGAAACTCTAGCTTCACCCTAGAACATGCATTCTTCTTACAACATTATAACTTAAAACGTGATCCTGGATTCTGGGGGTACAATAAGCAAGAATCCTTTATTCCTTTGAAAAACGACTTTATAAATGACGGTAGAGCCAATCCTGCCTTTATTAAATACCTATATACAGCAGAAGATGCTTATACAGCTATGGTCGAAGTGAGACCTTATCTGAAAAGCGTTGTTAGCATTGCAGAGATAAGGGTGAATTCGCCAATTACTGTAGCAGATTTTTCATATGAATCTTTGAAAGACCTTCAAAGTGTGGGGGAAATTCTTATGTACTTAATAATGAATGACTTTTCAAAACCAGCAAATTCAGACAAAAAAAGTTATATCCCCACCCAGTACGTTGCCGAATTCATAAAAACATTGGGCTTGGATGGAATACGGTTTAATAGTTCACTACATGGACAAGGAAGGAATATTACAATCTTCGATTATAAAGATTGCGAGCCAGTCAGCTCATCGCTTTACGAGATTGATGATATTTGTTTTGAAGCAAAGAATATCGCTCCTAAAGGACTACCAGATTTATTGCATGATAAACTCCTAATGGCAAGACAAAAAGAAGTTGATAATATTCTCAAACGAAACTAGAAGAGAACTGAGCAGCAAAATAATAATACGTAATTTCCATCTACATCATGTTTAAGGAGTCTTTTGTATCAACAACATCTCCAAGCTTTATGGAGAACCATTTCTGAGCAGCCTACGCCTTCGTCTATCGAGGATGAATGATCCAGAAGGAGTAGCGTACTTCCTCACAGCTACAGATGACGGTTCAGCAGCCAGATGCTTAACTTCCAGTTGCATTCAGACACAAAATCATCGATGACGATCTAGGCTAAACGATTGAAGAACCCGTTAAGCTAATGGTGAGTTAACTTTCTCAATTGTATATAATCACATTTTTTGTTTTTAGTAGATAGAGGGAATTTACGCTTATTGTCGAAAAGGAATATGCTCAACTAAATTTGATTTTGGAGGAAAACAATGATAACTATTCATGATTATTTGAATACCCACTTAAAACAGCATTGGAATAAGACACGCTTACAAACTCTTGCTGGATCACCATTCTTACAGGATATTGATAAGGAACTTGATAGCTTAGTAAATAAACCATTTACACTAAAACAATTAGATGATGGATACAAGGAAGCTAAGAATATCGAAAACATTAAAGAAGTTGAGGATATAGTAGCTGCTTTCATTTTTAACATGAGTAATCCCGTTTAATTCGTTTTATGTACAGGCTATCGGGTAATGATAGTTCAATATAGACGCAGCTAATAAGCAGCTTGATATGAGTAAAATGAACCTTCTAGTCTTTGCAAAAGACATGAAGGTTCCATCACGCACTAACACGAATAAGAGATTATTGAAGCCCTCTACAGCACACATAAGCCTATCTTCAGTGTCAAAACGAATCAGGAATGCCCAAGTCAGCCAGAGATTGAATTTGAGCCTACAGGATCATTTCAGACGCACCTCAACAAACGAATCTATCCTCGCACTACATTTAAAGGCAGGCTTATTCTTTGAGGTCTTTAATGTATTCTCCTACCCTCACGAATCTTATAATGTAGCCACGACTATCTGATGGGCTTTATATAGACATAAGAAAAGCACCATCGAATGGTGATGCTTATTTTATAGCTACTCTTTTATTAAGCTTATATGACTCGAAATAACAATTCAATGTCCTTATTTATGTCCGTTTTAGCAAGTTGACAGCCTTTATCCTCATACTCAATTACGCTGAAATTTTTACTCGTGATATAGAAGTTCTTTAGCTTCAAGAAACTGGATAGAGGAAAATCATGTTCATACCAACATTCCTTGAATCCAACAATACCATGCGTTTTTATTAGTAAGTCCAAGCTTTTTACAACTGTTTCAACAAAATCAATCGTTCTACATGAGTCTGTAAAATTCTTTGTGTAAACTCCAAAACCTATTAAAATAGGAATAGACGAAAGGTTGGGAGAACACATGGGACTTTGGACGAAACAGCAGCT
>NZ_LMRV01000039.1 GCF_001428245.1 Paenibacillus sp. Soil522 | reverse complement strand
TAGCTGCTGTTTCGTCCAAAGTCCCATGTGTTCTCCCAACCTTTCGTCTATTCCTATTTTAATAGGTTTTGGAGTTTACACAAAGAATTTTACAGACTCGAATTCTGACTGCATGTGCGAGTACAGATGCTTCTACCGTAAGCGTCAAACTCTCCACACCTTCAACTACTAACCTAGCTATGAGATCATGAGATTAACCTGAATACGGAGGGTAACTCATGAATGCCAAAGAACAACGCAGACAAGATTGGCACACACGTATCGAAGCCTATCGGGCAAGTGGCCTCACGATGAAAGCTTGGTGCTACGCAAATCATTGTTCTGTCGAACAATTGAAATATTGGCTGTACAAAATAAAGCGCGTATCATCCTCAGCTACTCCAGATCCAAAGACTTCTCCCGTACAGTTTGTACCTCTTGCCACCACTGTAGATCCACCTGGCAGCGTTTCTCCTGCTCCTTCTCTAATCCTTCATATCGGTGAAGCTAGTATCGAGCTTCATTCCGGCTTTGACCCAATGCTTTTGCGCGAAGTGATTCACGCGCTTACTTCACCATGCTGACCTTTCCAAGCAATCAGCGTGTGTTTCTTGCTTGTGGTTCCACCGATCTGCGCAAGTCGATCGACGGACTTGCTGCCATCGTTCAGGAAAGCTTTGGTCTGAATCCGTTCTCCTCCTGCTTATTCGTATTCTGTAACCGGGCATGCAACAAGCTGAAAATTCTATATTGGGATCACAATGGGTTCTGGCTTTACTATCGCCGCCTAGAACGTGGCAGATTTCAATGGCCTACAGGCAAGGAAGAAGTAGTAGCCATTTCCAGCAGGGAGCTTCGCTGGCTGCTGGATGGTCTTTCACTTAGCCAGCGGCAAGCCCATCCCAAGGTTAATGCCGTTACCGTCATTTAGACACATCTTTGTAATCATTTCGTCATAGGCACTTACAGGGATTGGGTTTTTTCTATCTAATGAGTAAAGTATGGAAAAACATGCAGATACGCCAACCATCGAATCCCTACAACAACAAATCATCGAACTATCGGCCAAACTCAAATGGTACGAAGAGCAGTTCCGCTTAGCACAGAAGAAGCGTTTCGGTGCTTCCAGCGAGCAGACGCATCCGGATCAATTAGAACTCCCGTTGTTCAACGTAGCCGAAATGATTGCAGCACCTGCTGGTGAAGAGCCGCGGTCTGAACAAATTACCTACGAGCGGCGCAAATCATCCGGCAAGCGAACAGAGGATCTCTCCAAGCTTCCAGTAGAAACAATCACCTATTCACTGGAGGAAGGCGAGCAAGTATGTGCGTGCTGCGGTGGGTTCCTTCACGAGATGAGTACAGAGACGCGCAATGAAATTGCCGTTGTACCGCCACAAGTGAAGGTCATCCGCCACGTGCGAAATGTGTATGCCTGCCGTCATTGTGAACGTGAAGATATTGAAACCCCGATCGTCACAGCTGCGATGCCAAAACCTGTTTATCCGGGAAGTTTGGCATCACCGTCGAGCATGGCTTACGTTATGAGCCAGAAATACGTCGACAGCTTGCCGTTATACCGGCAAGAGCAGCATTTCTCGCGTCTTGGATATACGTTATCTCGTCAGACGATGGCCAATTGGATGATCTATGGTGCACAGAAATGGCTCATGCCATTGGTCTCCGTGATGAAAGCATATCTGCTAAGGCAGGATGTGCTTCATGCAGATGAGACGACGCTGCAGGTGCTGCGTGAGCCTGGGAAGTCTGCTCAATCGTCCTCGTATTTGTGGCTGTATCGCACCGGACGCGGTGTAGCGCCGGCGGTCATCTACGATTACCAGAAGACACGTGGCGGCGAGCATCCACAAATCTTCTTATCCGGGTTCAAAGGTTACCTGCATGTCGATGGTTATGCGGGCTATCATAAGGTTGCTGGTGTGACTCTTGTGGGGTGCTGGGCACATGCGCGGCGTAAATACGATGAAGCGTTGAAAGCAGCCCCGCCAGCGACGAGAGGTAACAAGGATTCGGTAGCTAGTCAAGGACTGGCTTACTGCAATGCTCTCTTCGCCATTGAGCGCGAGCTGAAGGATGCTTCGCCAGAAGAACGATATGCCGAGCGAAAGAAGCGAAGCCTTCCGATCCTGGAGGCTTATTCGGTATGGCTCAAGCAACAGCGCTCTCAAACACTGCCGAAGAGTCTGGTTGGAAAAGCGATTGCTTACAGCCTGAATCAGTGGGAGAAATTGACTGCCTTCCTGAAGGATGGTCGGCTCGAGATCGATAATAATCGCAGTGAGCGCTCGATCAAGCCATTCGTAATCGGGAGAAAGAACTGGTTATTTGCGAATACGCCTSRCGGCGCGAAGGCAAGTGCGGCGATCTACAGCGTCATCGAGACGGCGAAGGAAAACGGACTTCTTCCATTTCAATATTTAAAGTACCTGTTCGAGCAGCTTCCGCAGCTTCCGGATTCACAAAATCCAGAGGCGCTCGAGCCTTATTTGCCATGGTCATCTATGCTTCCGATTACTTGTCGCGTTATGGATAGGTATYGCAAAAAATATATGTCGAGCGAGTTCGATGCGCATCCGAATGGTAAAGCRGGRTCTGCTATTGCTTCTTGGCATGGTATTGAATGGGAGTTGCTTAAAAATACGCCGTTTTTTCATGTCTTTATCGTGCTATTCTATGGCCTGAATATGAAGGTWAATAGTCMAACGATGACTTATAATCAATCAGAAAGTATAAATGTATACGCTTTCATATAGATAGCTGTCACGGGAGGATAATGATGACCATGAACTCAAATATTGATACCACTCACGCTGTTACAATCAATTCCTTGCAGAGCCTTGTACCAGGTATATCTGTGTTTGCTACTGGTACAACTGTTCAGAATCCGGTCATATGGGCAGATGTACCGGACGTAGATATCATCAGGGTAGGTGATGCCTACTATATGACTAGTACAACAATGCATATGAATCCGGGAGTTCCGATTATGAAATCTACGGATCTCGTAAATTGGGAAATTGTTAATTATGCATATGATATACTTGCTGCTAATGACAAACAAGCTCTATTAAATGGAGAAAACGAATATGGGCAAGGCTCCTGGGCAAGCGCCATAAGATATAATAAAGGTAAATTTTATATTGTGGTTGGTTCATTAGCTACAAGAAAATCATATATTTTTCAAACTGAGAATATAGAAAAGGGCCCATGGACATGTACAACCCTTAATCAATATTATCATGACCCCTCATTGTTGTTTGATGATGACGGACGTGTGTATTTGATTTATGGGGGTGGAGATATTTGGGCAACTGAGCTTACTCCTGATGCTACAGCGATTAAATCAGGTGGGCTTGATAAAGCAATTATTCCTAATGCAAGTGCTGCTGCAACAGGCTGGACAGGAAGAGGACTAAATGCTGAAGGCTCACATATACAAAAAATTAACGGTAAGTATTACGTATTCACCATAGCATGGCCAGAGGGAAGCATGCGTACTCAATTAGTTCACCGTGCAGACAGTATAGATGGTACATATGAAGGGAAGACCGTTCTAAGAAACAATGGCATAGCACAGGGCGGAATTATTGATACGCCAGATGGAAAATGGTATGGTGTGTTGTTTAAAGATAATGGAGCTGTGGGACGTATACCCTACATTATTCCAGCTACATGGCAGGATGGATGGCCTGTATTCGGGGATACACAAGATACAGGCATTTCAACTGGCAATATGAAATTCAATATCGTAAAGTCCGATGAATTTTATCAACGTGCAGATAAAGTTGGAGCTTACCATACAGTAGTAAATAACCCACAGATTACAACAACATCAGGCACACTGCTTGATCCAAGCAAAGGTAAAAAACTTATAACAGATGGTGACTTTGAAAGTGGTACGGGCTCATGGACTAATTTTGGATCTGAAAGCTTGTCAACGGTCACTGAAAACAACGGACCAAAAGCACTGTTTGTAACCGGCAGAACTGCAACAGGCGATGGTCCAAAACAAGATGTAACAGGAAGTTTATTTGCAGGCAGAACATATAACTTTTCTGCAAAAATTAAATATGGCAGTGAAGGTGACGCAACTCCTGCAACCAAGGTCTTTAATTTTGATCTTGAAGCTAACAGCACCCAGGCGGCTCCCTGGGAGTCTATAATAGTAGGCTCTGGAACTATAAACAAAGGTGAATGGGGCACTATTTCCGGAACCATTACAATTCCAGCAGATAAAAGTATAAGCAATCCTTTCATTTTTATTGAGACACCATGGACAGCAACCCCGGATGCAAATAACGATTTGATGAATTTCTATGTAGATGATGTTTCACTTGTAGATACCAGTGATCCTACAAATACCAATATTATTGCAAACAGTGATTTTGAAAATGGCAATACGGATTCATGGATAAAACATGGAAGTGCACAGTTGTCAGCTGTTGGCGGAGACTCGACATATTTATCTGTTACAGACAGAAATACAACAGCTGGCCCAAGGCATTTTTTAAATGGAATACAAGCCGGTCATACGTATTACTTTTCTGCAAAAGTTAAATATGGCTCTGACGGTGATGCAACTCCTGCAACCAAGGACTTCCTTTTTAGTATTGAAGTCAACAGCAAACAAGAAAGACCTTGGGAATCTACACTAAACAAATCTACAACCATGACTAAGGGTGCTTGGGGTACAATTACCGGAACATTTAAAATTCCAGCAACTGCAAGTGTGGATACTCCATTTATTTTTATTGAGACACCATGGGTAGCAACCCCGGATAAAAATAACGATTTGATGGATTTTTGTGTAGATGACATTTCATTTGTAGATATTACACCAGACCCAAATATTATTGTAAACGGTGGATTTGAAAACGGACAAAATCCTTGGACAGCTCATGACAACAATGTAACCCTTTCAATAACCAATCAGATGTATAACAGTGGTACAAATAGTATATTAGCATCTGAGAGAAAAGCAACAGCTGGTTCTCCGCAACAAATTCTTACAGGTAAATTGACCGCCGGACATAAATATCATTTCTCTGCGAAGGTAAGATATGATGATCCATTAGCTCCAACTGAAAAGAAATTTAATATGGATTTCCAGGATGGAGACGACTGGACAACTATAAAGGTTATGGGATCAAATACCATAAAAAAAGGGGAATGGGGTACAATTGAAGGAAACTATACTATTCCATCAGATCAGACTCTAGTCGCCCCAAGTATCTTTTTTGAAACAGATTGGGTACCTAACCCAGATCCGCATAATGATTTAATGGATTTCTATATAGACGATGTTTCAATGATAGACGTCACTCCTGCGGATACAGAGCAAACACTGGAAAATGAGAGTAATGGTTCAAATCTTGATTTGGTCTGGCAGTGGAATCATAACCCTGACAATACCAAATGGTCTCTCACTGACCGTCCTGGATACTTAAGGATTACCACTGGAAGAAAAAGCAATGACATTCATAATGCCAAGAATACCCTTACCCAAAGAACCTTTGGACCGGAAAGCTCAGGAAGTATTGCGATAGATGTAAGTAATATGAAGGATGGGGATTACGCCGGGCTTGCAGCATTCCAATACTACTATGGATCTGTCGGCGTTAAAATGTCCGGAACTACAAAATCTATTGTTATGGTGCGTGGCAGCTCCAATGATGCTAATGTGAAAAGTACCCCTGTGGAAGTAGCAAGTATCCCTATTGAACAAAACAGAGTATATTTTAAAGTCGAATGTGACTTTAAAAATATGGCAGATAATGCATATTTTTATTACAGTCTTGACGGCAACACCTGGACATCTATAGGAGAACCACTTCATATGAATTATTACTCGCCTCATTTTATGGGATATCGTTTTGGACTATTTAATTATGCAACAAAAACAATAGGAGGCTATGTTGATTTTGATTATTTCAGAGTTAATAACAAGATGACGGGAACTACAGCTACGACAGCTCTAAATGCAAGCCTGGCAGATGTTCCTAACGTTACCGGTGCCCAAAATGTTGAGTTTACAGTCCCGGTAAAAATGGATGCGCTGCCTGCAGGAACATATTCCTCTATTGCAGTTTCCTTAAACATACCAAAGTATCTGACTGTAACAGGTGTAGATTTCAATTCTACTAATATTACTGGAACTACCTCATATACTTATTCAAATAATCAGCTGATGCTGAATGTATCAGGAAGCAATGTAAATTTTGCAAACAATAATTCAGACAATTTGTTTGCAACTATTAAGCTTAAGGTTGCCTTGTTTGTTCCAATTGATACAACTCAACAGATTACTATAGATTATATAAATGTCGAAGGTGGAGATGTTGTTTATAACGTTAACAATGCTGTAGCAAACATTGAATTAAAAGCACTTAATACAGGTGCCATTGAAAAAGTCCCCGGGTATGCCAATCCTCTTATTACCCATAAATATGGTGCAGACCCATATGCCATGGTTTATAACGGGAGAGTATATGTTTATATGACTAGTGATGTATATGAATATAATACTGATGGAACCATTAAACAAAATTCATATTCTAAAATAAATACAATAACCGTTATATCTTCAGCGGATATGGTCAACTGGACAGACCATGGTGAAATTCCGGTCGCAGGGCCAAATGGTGTTGCAAAGTGGGCAGGACTCTCCTGGGCGCCGGCGGCAGCACATAAAACAATAAATGGTAAAGAGAAATTCTTCCTTTATTTTTCAAATCCAGGAGATGGTATTGGCGTACTCACGGCAGATAGCCCTATAGGACCATGGTCAGATCCATTGGGACATACCATGGTTACCCAAGAAACCCCGGGAGTAGCCGGAGTTACATGGCTTTTTGATCCGGCAGTATTGGTGGATGATGATGGAACAGGATATCTATATTTTGGCGGAGGTATCCCAAATGAACAGGATCCAGCGTCAGTTGCAAATCCTAAAACAGCCAGAGTTTTGAAATTGGACGCTGACATGATTAGTATTGATGGAAGCGCAGTAACAATTGATGCTCCTTACATGTTTGAAGATTCCGGAATTCATAAGTATAACGGCAAATATTATTACTCGTATTGCATCAATTTCTCCGGTACACACCCGGCAGCTTATCCGATCGCTAACATTGGATACATGATGAGTGATAGTCCTATGGGACCATTTACTTATGCAGGACATTTCCTTAAAAATCCAGGTGATTTTTTTGGAATAGTTGGTAATAACCATCATTCCGTTTTCCAATTCAATAACCAGTGGTATGTCATATACCATTCCCAAAATTTAAACAAAGCAATTTTAGGTGTTGACAAAGGATACCGTTCGTCAAATATCAATAAGCTTGAGTACTATGATAATGGACAAATTAAAGAGGTTCAGGGAAATTTAGAAGGTGTAGTGCAGATTGCAAATGTTGATCCATATCAGAGGACTGAGGCTGAAACAATTGCATGGAATAAAGGTATCACAACTGAAGTATCTAGTGCAGCAGACGGACCGGTAAGCAATTTGAATGTTACTGGTATAGATAATGGAGACTGGCTTGCCGTATCAAACGCTGACTTCGGTGACAACGGTGCTAAATCATTTAAAGCAAATGTTGCATCAACTGTGGGAGGTAAAATAGAAATACATCTTGACAGTCCAGAAGGTCAACTTATCGGTACTCTTAATGTCAGTCCTACAGGTGGAGCACAAACATGGCAGACAGTTGAAACCGATGTAACCAATGTTAAAGGAGTTCACAGTATTTTCTTTAAGTTTGCTGGAGCCGGTACAAACTTATTTAATGTGGATTACTGGCAATTTATAAAGGCAACAGCGATTACTTCCGTCCAGTTGGTGATGGATCCTACGTCCCTGGCCAAGACAAAATCCGCTGCGCTGACCCTGACGGTCAAAGATCAATTGGGAACTGCCATGGAGTTGGGGGATGCGACAGTTGCTTACACCAGCGGCAATCCGGAAGTTGCCGCTGTTTATAACGGCATTGTAACGGGCATCGAGGCGGGCATAGCAAAAATTACGGCAGCGGTTACGACCACAGACGGTAGGGTTGTGGAGTCCAATCCCTTTACCGTTGAAGTTCTGCCCATCTTAGAGTCTGTAAGCGTCAGCACCTCCAAGAGCTTGTTGGGCACCGGCTTTACGGCTCAATTAACGGTAAAAGGCACCATGACCGGCGATGAACAGGCCGATCTGTCCAAGGCTAACATTGTATACTCAAGCAATGACGTGCAGATTGCTTTCGTTGATCCCGCAGGCATCGTTCATCCGGTTAGCGACGGCTCTGTGGCCATTAAGGCTGCCGTAACCTTAAACGGCATTACCAGGGAAGGCTCTATCGATCTCGCCGTGGATGCAACGAAGCCGGAATACGAGCTCACCGTTAACGGTACCGTTCTTAAGGACGGCGGTACTTTCGAAGATCATCTCGGCATCGACTTCCATGCTTGGGACAGCTTGTCTGGCCTGGCTTCTGCTAAGGTCACGGTGGACGGCAAGGAATATCCGGCCGCCCCGGCGGTAGGCTCCGGGGTTCAGATTCCTATGGCAGGCAATCTGGGCAGCCACAGCCTGACCGTTGTCATAGAGGATTTGGCAGGGAACAAAGTGGAGAATCACATCGCTTTCGAGGTGACAACCGGCATCGAATCCATGAAGCAGCTTATGGACCGTTACGTGAAGGAAGGGCTGCTGAAGGGCTCCCTGACCTCGCAATTGTCCAATAATCTGGATCAGGCACAGCATCAGCTGGATATCGGGAAGCCGGATCAGGCCGCCAAGCATATGGAGGATTTCGTGAAGCACTTGAACAACGAGGCCCTTGGTAATGATTCGGCTAATCAAGTGAAAACGGTTCTGAATGCAGATGCCCAGCAGTTGATTCAACAGTGGAATAGTGCTGACACTACGAAATGATAGTATGTATTTTGGTTGAAAATAAAAGCCCGCTATTTTAGCGGGCTTTTCCATTTTCGCCGAGCAATTTTTTTTATTTTCAGGAACTTTTTTCGAAATAGTCAAAGTCCGGATAAGTATAGGGAGAGTTAGGTGCTGGAATTTTCTCAATTTTGCTAGCATGGATTTTCATGATTTCATTTCCGTTATAGTTCGTCTTTTCAAGTATTCCGGTAATTTTTACCCAGGTATCTTTCTTAAGCTCTTTTCCTGCTGCAGATTCGACCATCAAACCGTAGGGGGCTGCATCAGCGGAACAGCACTGAACGGCAAATCGGGATACGACAAATTGGTCTTCCTTCATATCATTCTCCCTATAGACAAAGCCGCTGATATCCACCTTTTTCCCCATGAAATTCTCCATGTAAAAGTCCATGGACGAGATGATTTCCATGAATCCTTTTTCCCCGATAGAAATGAAATCTTTCTTATACAGTTTTTTACCCAGTTTCGCGAGATCCTCCGAGTATTCATCATGCGGAAACAACGTATCCAGCGGGTCTGAGACGGTTGAGGTTGGCAATTTGTTCGAATCAGCAGCTTTCAAAGAAGGCGCAGTTTGCTCAGTTGAAGCAATGACAGATGGAGCAGGTGTCGGAGAACCTGGTGTCACGGTATCAATCGATACAGAGACGGAATCCGTTTTATTGGATGCTGTCAGGGCAGTTGCCTTTTGATTGACGTTCCCCGTAAGGCTGACTCCCTTCTTGGCAGCCAAATTGCTGTTCATGGCCACATCGGGCAGAAGTAATCCCAGCAGCAGAGGAATCGCGAACAAAGAGTAAAACACACCGTTGGCCGCATGGGACGTCGATACGGGATTGCAATCCGTACATCCGCACTCGTTTTTTGCCCGACCCCACCAGCTTCTGAAGGCGGCATACAATTGAAGAACGGCTAAAAAATAAAAACCGATTGCGGCCGCTTTCACATAGACGTCATTCCGAGGTGCGATATATAGATTCAGGTGATCTTGCTTGACCAAATGCAATATGTAGTAGGCGAAGAAGGTTAACAAACCGGCTCTGATAAAATAAAACGCCAGCTTACGATGGTTCACCAAGTTCAATCCTCCCTCGAACCTTGAAACAAAATCGTTTGCGTCTTGGATTCATGATTGATTTCCCTTTCGTTATTGGATATTTATTGGCAAAAAGAAGGGAGTCCTGCCGTACGCACGGGCGCAAGGCAGGACTCCTTTTTTACCGAATCGAATCCGGCTCTATGATGCTGTGCCCGAGATGCTCGTGCCGTTCTTCGTAATCGTGTACTCGATGATGGCGCCGCTCCAGAAGTGGAACTTCAGAATCACCGTTCCGTCGTTCACTTCATTGAAGAAGCTCTGTGTCAGCGTGATTTCATTTGCAGCATAAGATGGTTTGAATGTCCGGGCGAACTCCTTGAACGAAGTCCAGTTATGCGGACCGGCGTTGCCGCCTTCAGCGTACACGGCCTCCATCGTAGCGAGACGGTCGCCGTTGAAGGCGGTCGGAATCGCAAAGTTTGCTGTGGTGCCTTCCGCGTTTTGCAGAACTGGCGTGTCATTGTACATGACATTGAAGGTCCAATCGGCGCCCTTGTTGAATTGGGCTCTTAATACGGCAACCTCGCCGAGTTCGGCCGATTCGGTCAAGTTGGCGAGAAAACTTGCTTTGAGGGTCAGGTCTTCACCGTTCAACGCATAGTCCGTGCCTTCCATCAATTCGTAGTCTCCAAGTTTAATGCTGGTCAGAACATTGCCGTTTAAGTTCAAGGGCATTACGGTATCCTGAGCCGGTACGTCTTTACTGACAAAGATTAGATCGGATTCGGCAGTGGCTGAGCGGCTCTTCAAGCTAGCCATGATCAGATCGTATAGCTCAAGATCGTTCCACTGAAGCGTTCTGCGGTCAAACCGCCCGCCGTTGTCCCACAGCATAAGAGTAAGTTTGTTCTCAATGGATTTGTAGGTGAAATACTCTAAAAACTTCAGCATCTCGCCATGCTCGGGCACACCTTCGCTTAACGGCGCTTTGAAAGGGGTAACATCCCAGCCGAGCAGTCCGAATTCGCCTATGACAACGGGAATTCCTTTCGATACGAACGTAGTATATACATTGTTAGCCATTGTATCGATATCGTTAATCGTTAATTCTTCAAGCTTCGGGAAGCCCGCAATGTTTACGCTGAACGGCCAGAAGCCGTAAAAATGAATGGTAGCGATCAAATTCTGATCGTTCAGATCGGCAATCGTGCTTGCAAGCGAATCTACATGCTCTTGCGAGTTATTCGTAAATAACGTCGGCAGCACAAGCGGACGAACGTCATTTTTGCCTCCCGACGCTCTTACAATATGGAAGAAGGATGTGTTGAGCTCATCAAGAAACGCGTGCTGCGTCGCCACATCAACGTTATCAAAAAACGGTTCGTTGATGCTCTCGAACATCAGTTTGTCGGAATGATTCTTGAAGCGGTCGGCGACTTGCGTCCATATCGCATTATATTTGGCCAATACTTCGTCGTGATTCTCAGGCGCCTTGTTGATCCACATCCAGTTGTCGTGATGAAGGTTGATCATGACATACAGGCCCTCTTGCAGCGACCAGTCGACGACTTCCTGTACCCGGTCCATCCAGGCCGGATTGATCGTATAATCCGGTGCGCCGCCCATCCGCCCGCTCCATGTAATCGGAATACGGATGCTTTTGAAGCCCTGCTTCCTAATTTCCTTAATGAATTCTTTGGTTACGAGCGGGTTGCCCCAAGACGTCTCGTCACCATTATTTGGTTCATTCGTATTAAATGAATCAAATGTATTGCCCAGGTTCCATCCAGGCTGCATCGCGCTGACATAAGACTGCATTTTGCTTTCTTTCGGGGAAGCAGCGGCCGAGCTGACGGGTGGAAACATCGCCATCAGCAGGACAACGACCAAAAGGACGGATAAATACGATTTTTTTGCTCTCATGGAAATTCTCCTTTGGTTTTATAATTTAGGGTTACTTCTGTACATTTGGTTGCTTGCCGCGAATTTACTGAGGCGTGCCTGTAATGCGGCCACCTTTAGTCGTAAGCTGATATTTGACTATGGCACCGCTCCAAAAGTGGAACGTCAGGTTGATCGTTCCGCCTGTTGTTTCGGCGAAAAATTTCGGCGTTATCATGATCGTGTTGTTCGCATAGTTTGGTAAGAACGCGTAGGCGTATTCCTTATACGAGGTCCAGTTATGCGGACCGGCGTTAGTGCCGTTCGTGTACACCGCTTCCATCGTGGCAAGCACATCTCCGTTGAAAGCTGTCGGAATCACCAAGCCGCCGCTGGAGTTGCCTGATGCTTTTGACAGTACCGGCGTATTGGAATAACGGACATGGATTTTCCAATCGGGACCCGAGTTGACACGGACCGACAATACTGTTTTCTCGCCGAACGAGCCTGAAGCGTAATTGGAGAGCGCGCTTGCTTTGATGGTCAATACATTGCCGTTCAATGTGTAGTCCGTGCCGGAGCTCAATGCGGCAGTTCCGTTCAACAGAGAAACGAAAGTATTGCCGTTCAAGTTCAGGTTGATCACGGCGTCTTGAACCGCAGTGCCGGCCTTGAGGAAGATCAGATCGGTATCCGTGGTGGATGAACGGCCTGTCAAGCTTTGTTTGAATATATTGAAAAGATCCGGATCACTCCACTGATATGTAGTACGGTTAAAGTACGAGCCGTTATCCCACCACATCGTCGTAATGTTCTTCGCTTGAGTACTGTAGAGAAGGTATTCGAAAAATTTGAGCATCTCTCCGCGCTCGACGGTTTCCCTGTTCTTATCGTGACCGAGTATTCCTAATTCGCCTATGACAACGGGAATACCCTTCGATACGAACGTATTATAGACATTGTTAACCATTGTATCGATATCGTTTTTCGCATCGGCATTAAACGTTGTGTAGCCTGCGATGTTTACAGCGAAATGCCACAAGCCGTAATAATGAACGGTGACAATCAAATTCGGATCGTTCAGCGCGGCAAGCGTGCTTGCAAGCGAATCCACACGCACTTGCTCGTGATTGCAGTATAACGTCGGCAGCACAAGCGGACGAACGGCATTTCCGCCTCCCGACGCTCTTACAAGATGCACGAAGGATGTATTGAGCTCATTAAGCAATGCGAGCTGCGTCGTTATATCAACGTTTGAAAATTCCGGTTCGTTGATGCTTTCGAACATCAGTTTGTCGGAATGATTCTTGAAGCGGTCGGCGATTTGCGTCCATACCGCGTTATATCGGGCCATTACGGCGTTATGATCCGTCGGCATCGAGCTAACCCACATCCAAGCGTCGTGGTGAACGTTGATCATGACATACAGTCCCGCCTGCAGCGACCAGTCGACAACCTGCTGAACCCGGTCCATGAATGCCGGATCGATCGCATAGTTCGGAGCGCCGCCAATCCGATAATTCCATGTTATCGGAATGCGGATGCTTTTGAAGCCTTGTGCCGCAATCTGCTGGATAAAGGCTTGGGTGACAACCGGGTTACCCCAAGACGTCTCGCCGCCTCCTGTCGGATCATCCGGATTAAATGCATCCAAAGTATTGCCCAGGTTCCAGCCGGGCTGCATCGCGCTCACATACGTCTGCATGGGAGTTGCGGCAGAGGTCGAGGCCGGGAACGAAAACGAAAACGCTGTAAATAACAAAGCAATAGTCAGCATCAACGACAGGAAAGCTTTTGTTTTACGCATGAATTTCCTCCTTTGATTTTAAAAAATACAATTCTTTTGAGGAACCGATTACGGCGATACTTGTGACAGCGCTCCGATGTTGCTTTTCATGCACCTCCTTAAATAGTGTAAGCGGTATCATTTTTATTTTAACTGTGTGACATTCCAGATAATACAACAAAAAATAAACCAAAAATCATATTAAAATTCATTGCTGCGGCTCAAATAATTCATTTCGCTTGAGAAATGGATATTTTTCAGGGCAAGGTATTTTTGGGGTTAGGGGCATATTACAAAATATCGAAAAATACAGGAGTAAAAATATGTATGATGACAAAACCCGCAATAATGTTTCAAGGCGAAGGGGTTACAGTGTTCGAGGCCTTCCGTAGAACAACAAAAGGAATGCCGCGAAACTCATACAAATATATTAGTCGGGGAGAAGACAGCGAGGAAAGGAATCGGTGAGCTGTTAGACGTCATACCCGGATTGTATGAGTTCCGCAATGATTTTTACCTGCTTATTGTAAGTCAATTCAATCGGTCTGATTGAGACGGTTACGGGTAAAACGTCCTGGTGGCACTCCTTCCGATTTCGTAAATTGTTTGGTAAAGGAATAAATATCTCCATATCCAAGACTAACGGCTACGTGTTTGATGGGGAGTCCGGAGAGAAGCATCATTTTTGCCTGTTTCATTAAATGATCAATATGGTACCGCTGAGGGGAAATTCCGGTCACGGCTTTAAATACCTTCCTGAAATTCTCATAGCCCATATTTATAGCTGCTGCAGCTTCCTTCATATCATAATGGATATCATTGGAGCTGCCGATTAATTGGCAAGCCTTCGATATTTTAGGATCATCGTGCTCTCTCTGTGTATAATGAACGCTGCCGTGCAATCGGATCATGAGCTCTTGCGCTCTTATCAGCAAATAGGGGAGCCTTTCGTCAGCAGCGTCTTTAAGGCTGTTTAGCAAGGCGGCAAAATCAAAAACAAAATCGCTTGTAAGCCGCGTTGCTTGCACCTCATTATCGGAATTTATTATTCCAAGCTTATGCAGATAATGATAGACAGGATAACCTACGCTAATATAAAACTCTATCCATTCCCCATCTGGCTCGATTTCAGTGGAGTGCAAACGTTCGGGCAAACGCTGAACAAGATCCCCTGCTTGCATCGGAATAACGGTACCGTCCTGTGAGATAAATCGTCCGCTGCCTTGCAGGATCAAAAAACAGCTGTAATATCCGATCTTAAAGTCATATTGGGAACGATCCGCCGTTCTTTTTCTCATAAAGCCGCACGATAAAATGCCTTGGTCGAAATCGTCGCCGATACACCGGTATATAACATCATTTTCCCTTATGTCGTCACAATTCATATAGTCGCTACACCTACCAAAATGGATAAATGAATTACCAAACGTAACATTTAAATATGAAGACTTATCCTTATATTATAAGGGTATTGATATTATGGTACAACCAATTAGAACAATTGATAGGGGATTAGTCGAAACATATGAAGCCGAACAGAGACTGGGAGAATCCGCATGTCACTCAAAAGAACCGTTACCCCATGCATGAGCCGTACGGCGTATACGAAACCGTAGAACAGGCGCTAAGCGGCGATCGCAGAACGTCAAAATACGTACAATGCTTAAACGGCTCGTGGAAATTCAAGTTGTCTTCGTCTCCGGATGCTGTAACCGGTGAATTCTATCATCCTGAATATGATGTATCCCGTTGGGATGATATCGCGGTTCCTTCCAACTGGGAGCTTTCCGGATATGGAAAGCCTGTGTACACCAATACATTGTATCCCTTTGCACGGAAGGGGGCGGACTCCCATCATGAAATTCAACTGAAGAAAGATGAATTTGTTTTGAATCCGCCTTATGTGCCAGAGGATAACCTCACCGGATGTTATGTCCTCACGTTCGAAATTCCCGAGCATTTTCACGACCGCGATCTATTTATCGATTTTGCCGGCGTGGAATCTTGTTTTTATTTGTGGTTAAACGGGAAGCTCGTCGGTTATTCGACGGACAGCAAGCTTAACGCTTCTTTCGATATTACGGATTTCATCCAAAGGGGACAGAACCATTTAGCCGTACAGGTAATGCGATTCGGAGCCGGTACTTATCTGGAGGATCAGGACTACTGGCATCTATCGGGGATATACAGAGATGTTCTGATTTATGCAAAACCGCGAATGCGCATTCATGATTATAAAATCGAAACGCTATTCTCAGGTCAATACGACAATGCCGAATTAGCCGTGACGATTTATCCGAATAATCAGGCAAGCTGTTACGGGGAAGCTCATGTGCGCCTGTCTCTTTATGATCACGATCAACAATTGGTTACGCAATTTGAAACGGATAAGTTTGCGGATTACAGATCCTACCTGCAAGAGATCTTTGTGGCGAAGGTTAAACAACCCATTAAGAATCCCAAATTGTGGAGCGACGAAATTCCTTACCTCTATCGATTGGTATTGGAAATGATCGGCCCTGACGGAAATGTCGTTGACATCGAGAGCGCAAATGTCGGCTTCCGCGAAGTTAGCATCGATAAAAACGGGATATTGAAAATGAACGGCAAACGGCTTATCATCCGTGGAACCAACCTTCATGCGTTTTGTCCCGAAACGGGGCGCGTGGTGTCGACGGAGTATATGCGCGAGCAAATCAAGATCATGAAGTCGCTAAATATCAATGCGGTAAGGACGAGTCACTATCCGCATGCGGTCGAATGGTACGACCTGTGTGATGAACTGGGCATTTATGTCGTCGATGAGGCCAATATTGAGACCCATGGCATCGGCGGCCAGTTGAGCGCATCTCCCGAATGGACGCATGCTTATATGGAACGTGCAGCGCGGATGGTACTTAGAGATAAGAATCATCCCTCAATCATTCTGTGGTCCCTGGGGAATGAATCCGGATACGGAGCGAACCATGCCGCCATGTACGGCTGGATTAAAGAATATGATAAAACAAGATATGTCCAGTATGAGTCCTTAAATCCTCCGGCCAATATTTCCGATATCCTGGCGCCCATGTATCCTCAGAAGGATTGGATCCTGGAATGCATGGCAAACTGCGAAGACTTGCGACCGTTTATCATGTGTGAATATGCGTACGCGAAAAGCAACAGCAACGGGAATTTCAAGGAATTTTGGGACCTCATTCATACATTCCCGCGGTTTCAGGGTGGTTTTATTTGGGATTTCCAGGATAAAGCGCTTGTTAGGTTTGATGAATTCGGGAACAAAAAATATGTATATGGCGGCGCGTTCCAAGAAGAGATTATTGATTCCGCGCCAGATATGTGCCTGAACGGCATCGTATTTCCGGATTTAACGCCGAAACCGGCTGCCAATGAAATCAAATATGTTCAGGCTCCCGTCCAGATCGATTACTTTGAACGGCCTTTTCATGCTCTGGGTAACAAAAGCTATCGAATTTATAATCATTATACGCATCGAGACTTAAGCCATTTGGACATCGGTTGGGAGCTTGTTTGCGACGGGAAGGTAGTCGAGAATGGTACATTGCCCATATTGAACACGCCGGCCGGATCTATGGACCGTGTTCAAGCACCATACGATTCATCCAGGGTATCTGGAGAAGCGTACCTGAATTTCTATGCTAATCTGAACGAGGACACCTATTATGCCGATAAGGGAACCTGTATTTATGCATGCCAGATCGAGTTGAATGATTCCGTTTATGAAATGCATACCGGAGATATTGAAAGCGGAAGCCTGGTCTATGAAGAAGCCGCAGATCGAATTCATATATATAATGAACATACGAACGTGGTCTTTTCGAAAGAAACGGCAGAGTTCATTTCCGTGAGATACAATAACCATGACTACTTTACGGGCGGAGCCAACAATTTCTATCGTCCGCCAACGGGAATAGACGTCGGCGTACAAGGCGAGACGCTGAACTATGCGGATGACTGGAGAAGCCTCGGCCTGGACTCCAATCGGAAAGAGATCAAGCGTATCCGGATATATGCGGCGCCTGCTTCCGTCATCATTCAGGTTCATGCTTTGTATCATGGGTGCATTGAAACGCGAACCGACTATGCGATTGGCGGTAAAGGCATTGAAATTGCCAACACTGTCGTGAATAATGCCCCTGTCGATACCCTTCCGAGAATCGGTCTAAGCTTTACCTTCTCTGATGCCTGGAAGAATATCAAATGGTATGGCCGCGGGCCATGGGAAAACTATGCGGACCGTAAAACGTCTGCCTTCGTCGGTATATATGAAAGCTCTGTTGAAGAACAAAATGTTCCCTACATCGTGCCGGTTGAATGCGGGGGCAAGGAAGATGTCCGTTATTTAGTTGTGTCCGTGGATGATCGCAAGGTAAAAGTTAACGCGGCGGGTTGCTTCCATTTTGATATTCATCAATACAGCATCGGACAGTATGACAATGCCGCCTATGAAGACGAGCTTGGCGCATCCGATTCCGTATTCCTTCATATCGATCATAAGCATGCAGGTCTTGGCGGAGACAACGGCTGGACCAAAAATATTCACGATGAATATAAAATCGGAAAGGGCATCTATGTATACAAGATCACTTTAGAGATTATGGATTGAACAGCAGAGCCCTGAAAGCAAAGAATAGAGTGAAATTCTTAAGACCGTTGACAAAGGCACAAGCCAAAGTCAGCGGTCTTTATTGCATTAGATTGTTTGCCATGCCGAAGCGGTGGTGAAAAAGCTTGGTAAATGGTTTTTTTATACGGCATTTATCCTTTCATATGATTGCTTCTGAATTCACCCGGCGTCATTCCCTCGGACTCCATAAATTTCTTGTTGAAATAGCTGAAGCCCGGATAGCCGGCTCGTTCAGCAACTTCTTTAATCGGGATGATCGGATGGCTAACCAATAAATGCTTGCTTAGCTGAATTCTGCATTTTGTAATATAGGAGACCGGCGTCATCCTCGTTACTTTCTTGAATAAGCTGCAAAAATAATTTGGAGAATAGCCGGCTGCAGCAGCCCAATCCTCGAGAATGAACGGGAGATGGGCTTTTCGCTGCATCTCGGGCAGCAAGGCCAGCATTTTCCGGGCATTGTCTACGCCGCGATAATGAGAGAATGGAGTGGCGCTGCTAAGAAATTCAATAAGCACGCTATAGGTGAGTGCGGATATGCGCGAAGGGCGTAAAAAATTGTTTTGTTCGATTTCATCGAGAAGGCTTATGAAATTACTCTCGAGCAGACTGCCGTCTTTGATGTTCCAAATGCCCGATTGATGATAGCCGTTTTCCGCGACAAACGCAGGCAGCGTGCTGCCGTACATTTGCAACCAATAAATATTCCAGGGCTCCTCTTCCGAATGGTAATACCGCATTCTGTCATTTGGAATATGCCAGAACACATCTCCTTCGCGAAGCTGGAACGTTTCCCCATCGAGCTCGATATAACCGCTTCCGCTTGCCACATAATGCAGGCTGTAGTCTCTGACGCCGTCGGGGCGATTTACGTTATGATCCGTTGGCTGCACGAAATTGCCAACAGAGTGAGGAAAGCAGAAGAAACGAAACTCAGAGAAGTTAGGTAAGTAGAATTCTCGTTCAGACAAGGAGACCAACTCCAATAAAGTTATTTAAACAAATCATAATATAGTTTTAACCATATTAAAATAGAGTTATATAAATTGGTTCATACTCTGATTATACTAGAGACATGAAATCATATATTTATTTTAATAATGGAAGGGATGAAATAAAGTGGAAACAGGCTTGACCAAAAGACATCAGGCATTGATCAACAACGATTGGACCTTCATGTACGGGGATATTGCCGAGGGCAAAGAAGTTTTATTCGATGATTCGAGCTGGTATGATATCGGAATTCCGCATTCGTTCGGCATTCCTTATTTCATGGAGAATGAATTTTATGTAGGCTACGGGTGCTATCGCAAGCATTTTGTCATTCAGCAGGAGTGGCTTGGCAAGAGCATATCGCTTGATTTTCAAGGGGCGTTCCAGGATGCCGACATCTATGTCAACGGCCAATGGGCCGGCAATCATAAAGGCGGATATACGGCATTCCATATCGACATAACCGAGCTCGTACATGAGGGAAATAATTTGCTCTTTGTACGGTTGAATAATCTGTGGAACCCGCGCCTTGCTCCGCGTGCGGGAGAGCATGTGTTTAACGGAGGCATCTACCGCGACGTAAGCCTCATCGTTACCGAGCGCGTGCACGTCGCTTGGTATGGCACTTTCGTTACGTCTTCCGATGTTTCCGCTGAAAGCGCCGCCTTGAAGGTCAAAACCGAAGTCGTGAACGAAGAAGTGAGAACGGCGGATTGCTTGCTTGTATCCGTCGTGGAATACCAGGGTACGGACATTTGTGAGATGAGAAGCCGGCATTCCATTGCACCGGGACAAAGCTTTGAATTTAGTCAGCAACAGCTGCTGGTTGAGCCAATGTTATGGCATCCGGATTCGCCTAACCTATATCAATTAAAAAGCTATGTGTATGTGGATGATGTGCTGAAAGACGAATATGAAACCAATTTCGGGGTGCGCTCTATTGCCTTTGATGCCAAGGAAGGTTTCTTCTTGAACGGGGAGCATTATGACATCATTGGCGCCAATGTGCATCAGGATCATGCCGGGTGGGGCGACGCTGTAACAAGAGCCGGAATGGCACGTGATGTTAAGCTGATCAAGGACTGCGGCATGAATTTTATTAGAGGCTCACACTACCCGCATCATACACACTTCTCCGCAGAATGCGACAAGCAAGGACTATTGTTCTGGTCGGAGCTCTGCTTCTGGGGAATCGGGGGCGCTAATACGGAAGGCTATTGGGCAAGCAGCGCGTATCCGATTCATGATGAAGATAAAGAAGAGTTCGAAGCCAGCTGCATGAGGGCGCTGCAAGAGATGATCCGAACGAATCGCAATCATCCCAGCATCATTACATGGAGCATGAGCAATGAACCGTTTTTCAGCGATGCCGAGGTTATGGATGATGCGCGCGCGTTTATCGTTCGGCTCGTAGAAGAGTCGCATCGCCTTGATGCGTCGCGCCCTGCCTCTGTTGGCGGCGCACAGCGGCAAGGGTTCGATGTGCTCGGAGACATCGCAGGCTATAACGGAGACGGCGCCTCATTATATATTGATCCAGGCGTCCCCAGCTTTGTGTCGGAGTACGGCAGCGTTATAGCGGTAAGGCCGGGAGAATATGCGCCAGGCTATACGGATGGAGTGGAGAGAAACCCGCGCTGGAGATCCGGCAAGGCGTTATGGTGCGGCTTCCATCATGGCAGTATTGCATCGAATATGGGTTATATGGGGATGATCGATTATTATCGTTTGCCATTAAATGCTTGGTATTGGTATCGCAACGAGCTGCTTGACATTGCGCCGCCGCAGCCGGCCTCTGAAGGAACGGCTTACACGCTTAGACTGACGGCTGATAGGCATGTGATAGCCACCGACGGTACAGACGATACACATATTATCGTTGAAGTCATTGACCGAGAGGGCAAGCGAATCAGCAATCCGCTGCAAGTCGAGCTTGAGATTACCCACGGGGGCGGGTTATTCCCTACCGGGAAGTCGATACGGTTTTCGCCGGAGAACAACAGCTACCTTGACGGTATGGGAGCCATTGAAATGAGGTCCTATTACGCGGGGACGATCAAGGTTGAGGCAAGGGCAGAAGGGGTACGGCCTGCGGAAATCAGCATCGAGGCCGTTGGCGGAACATTATGGAGCGGACAGTCCCTTCGCCTTCAGCCGTCTCCGCCTTCTGTCATGAAGGCGCCGGCGCACGGATCAAGCTACAATATTGCAAGAAGCAGACCCGTATTTTGCAGCAGCTACGAAGCGGGGCATCCTGCAATGAACGTAACCGACGATCTGGCGGATACGTATTGGAAGCCTTCCAATGAAGCGGAAGGGCAGTGGATTATGGTCGATCTGGAAGGATGCAAGAAGGCTGAACATGCTGTAATTACGTTTATAGGAACTATTGCTCTGTCTCTTCAAGAAGTATTTTACTCGTTGGATGGCAAAGCTTTCTTCCTGCTGGAAGCCAGCAAGCATGAGGAAACAAACAAAATCATCATCGCAGAGCTGCCGAGCGAAGGCCTGCGTTACTTGAAGGTGGTATTCAAGGAAGCATATGCGGCGATTAAACAAATTGAAATGTATACCTAACCCTTAATCCTACCTTCCTTTCGGCGAGCTGCATCTAACGATGGAGCATGGAAACATCTTCCACTCTTACAGCCGGGAGCTGAACTTGAAGAAGGGATAGCAGCGGTGCGGTACAACGTGGGCAGCATACAGTATACCCGCGAGTATTTAACCTCATTCCCGGATCAAATTATGGCCGTTCGTTTAACCGCAAGCGAGCCCGGAGCATTGAGTATGCATGTAGGACTTGTCAGCCCTCTGCGCTATGATATGGCATACGAGCAAGACGTCTTTATTATAAAAGGATTTGCGCCCGAGCATGTATCGCCAAGCTACTTCAATACGAGTAATCCGGGGCAAAAAAATTGGATTCAGAACGATATCTGAACATTAATCAAAAAGGCGCTTGAAGTAACAAAGAAGTAAGAGTATGAAAAGTACCGTTAGCGAATCGGCACGAGGTCGAGTCATCGATCTGTGCCGGTTTTTTCACAAGTTTATTTCGCAGTATTATCCAGCATAATTCGAAATTCATGTTGACTTGTTTAGTTTCCTGAAGTGATATTTCAGAAACATCTGCAAGATTTGGATTAAGAACAATTGATATTCCAATAACACTTCATTATTTCAATATGATGCAGAATATTGATATTAGAATTCGTTTTTATTTGATGTACAAGCGATTGTGAATATGACTAATATTAGATCAAAAGGGGGGGAGATCTTGAAGAACGTCGACGTCTATTTGGAATGGTTCGTGAAGGATGAGCAGTTTCCGTTCTTTATTCAATATGGCGGACACGACGAGGACATGGACCTGCATAAGCATATCGACTTCTCCGAGCTCGTGATTGTGTTGAATGGGAACGCAACGCATATTGTCCATAACGAAACCTCTTTTATAAAGAAAGGAAATGTGTTTGCCATCAATGGCGAAACCCTCCATGCTTACAAAGATCCTTATGATTTTAAAATTTGCAATATTATGTATCGGCCTGAAATGCTGCGGGCAGTCTGTTCGCATCTAAGGACTTCCAACGGTTTTCAGGCGCTTTTCGTTTTGGAGCCCTTTTACCGCAATATTCATTCGTATCAAAGCAAGCTCAGTTTGTCGATTCCCAGCCTGGATTATGTCTCTAATCTCATCTCTGTCATGATCGACGAATATAACAACAAGCTTCAGGGATATCAGACGATGCTGATTTCACGGTTTATGGAGCTAGTCGTCTATTTGTCAAGACAGTATGACAATCAGGAGAAGGATATACCCGGTAATTTGATTCATTTGGCGAATGCGATCTCCTATATTGAAGATCATTATCTCGAGCCGCTAACGCTGGAGGAAATCGCGGTCAAATCTGAAATGTCGGTCAGGCATTTGAACCGGAGCTTCCAATCTTATTATCAAACGACCCCTATTTCCTATCTACAACGGCTTCGCTTGGAGCGCGCATGCACTTTGCTGAAGCATACCAATCTCACCATTATGGAGATTTCCCACGATTGCGGGTTTAACGATAGCAATTATTTCACTCGTATGTTTACCAAAAATTACAATCTCTCCCCAAAGGCCTACAGACTGAAATCGGTAAGCTTGTGAGCGCGTGTGCCTTTGCTGGCCATGATCAATAATCCGGATTTCTCGCCGCCTGTACCGGTGGAATCAGTAAATTTGGTCGTGCGCAAATCGATTGTGCCGGCACGTTGAAGGTGCCGGCCGATTTTTTTTCATTTTACAAAGAGGAAAGAGCTCAAATGAACGCCTCCTTGCAAACGGAGGTAAACATCGTGCCTGCCTTCCACACCTGTGAGGCGGCAAGAATAGGTTCCCCAGCTTTGCCTGCCCCCCGAATGACCGATATGACAAATGCCGGTAAGCATGCCATCCGGATTGTCCAGCCGCATTTCAATGGATCCGTTCTCGGTCGCGCAAGCGGCCCGTGCTTCGAAGCCAGCTGCGCCCGATTCGAATTCGACGTCGTGAAAGCTGATCCAGCCGTCCCGGCCGATAACGCTCACACAAGAGCCCGTTACCTCGAAGCCATACTGACGAGCTTCACCGTCACGGCACTCATCCAGAAAGACAGACTCGTAATCGTCATAATTTTCGGCACGGATCATGCGATACGGGTATCTCGGCGGAATCGTTTCACCGTGAACTTGCACGGCGGCTTCCAGGATAATATTGCCTGATGAATTTCCGACCATGATCGTATAGGGGCCGGTCTCTACCGCATACCCGTCGCGGGTAACGTCCCAACAAGCAAAGTCTGTCCCGGCCAGATCGAACTCTTCCGTTCTCTTCTCCCCAGGCTGCAAGTGAATCCGTGTAAATCCGCGCAGCTCTTTAAGCGGCCGTTTCACTCTCGATTTGTTCGCCCTTATATAAAGCTGTACGACCTCGTCGCCCGGGCGCAGTCCCGTATTTTTAACTGTCACTTTGACCTTCACCTGATCATCTGCCGTCATTTTAAGCTTACTGAGCTTCAGATCGCTGAATTGGAAGCCGGTGTAGGACAAGCCATGTCCGAAAGGATACAGCGGATCGCCGTCAAAATACAAATACGTTCGTTTTCCTTTTATAATATCGTAATCCAACATATCGGGCAGATCCAGGACGGAACGGTACCAGGTCATGCTCAAGCGGCCGGCAGGGTTGTAATCTCCAAAGAGCACATCGGCAACGGCATTACCGAGCTCTTGGCCGCCGTGAGCCGTATAGACGATTGCCGGAATGTTCTCCTGCGCCCAGTTGAGCGCAAATGGATAGCTGCCTATAATGACGACCACCGTATTCGGATTCGCCTTATGCACTTCTTGAATCAACTTCTCCTGTTGCGGCGGAAGGGAAAGGTCCTGTCTATCATAACATTCCCTGCCGTTGATGAGCGGATGATTGCCGACCACGACAATGGCAACATCGCTGACTCGTGCAGCGGCAACAGCTTCTGCAATACCATCTATAACCGGATGTATAATAAATTTTTCGGAAATGCCAATCTGTGCATCGTCCTTCAGTCGGATTGTTTCGTCAACGACCGTTGCGATTTGGCCGTTCCATGCCTTGATCGCAAAAGTCCCGTCGTCCTGAGGAATGAAGTTGAACAGTTCTTTATTGAACCATCCCCAAACCTCCTTAGCCGACGCGCTTATTCCGCTTGAACCGCACGTCACGTAGCTGCCGTTGGCTGTAGAGAGCAGCGTGTGGCTCCCCAAGCCCCAATCGGTCAGCTTGAAATGCTCTCCGCTGTCTGCATCCTCTTTATTCGCTGCCAGAGTTGCATCGTAGATATGCCTTTGTCCGACAAATCTGCGGGTTGCGGCGGATTGCAGTATAACCCGGTCGCAGCCGTCCTTGAACTGAACGATATTTGGGTCGAGCTTGCGTATGATGCCTTGCAGCGGCGTAACCTGATAAGGCGGACTGCCTGTATAAAATCCGCGGCAAACGACATCTCCCAATGGCCCGATAACAGCTGCGCTCTGCAACCTTTCCTTGTCTAGCGGAAGCATATTATTCTCATTTTTCAAGAGGACGACCGATTCACGCGCAGCCCTAAGCGCAAGCTCGCGGTGTTCTTGCTTGTAAAGGACGCTTTCCGTAATTTGCGCATATGGATTGATTGCTTCGGGATCGAACTGGCCGAGCCGCATGCGAACCCGGAATACGTTGCGAATCGCCCGGTCAATGTCCGTTTCCGAAAGCAGGCCTTGTTCCAAGGCTTCTCGAATCGATTTCTTTACTAGCTCGCTGTCATCCATAATGCAATCGATTCCCGCTTTTATCGCTGCCGCCGCCGCTTCGGCATAAGTATTGCAATATTGATGTTCATCGACGGTCTGTTGCATATCTGAGAATGCGGAAACGACAAATCCGTCCAGCTTCCACTCATCCTTCAGAACCGCATTTATATCCGGATGGCAAATTGCGGGGGTCCCGTTTATAGCGTTGTAAGCGGTCATAACGGAATGTACGGAACCTTCGCGGACAGGAGTCTCAAATGCTTTCAGGTAATATTCCCTTTTATTGCGGGGACTGATGCATGACGAGCTTTTCAGCCGGTCCCTCTCGTTGTTGCCTGCATAAAAATAATTTAAAATCGGTGCTGTTTTGATATAAAATGGATGATCGCCCTGCATTCCCTTCGCATAGGCTGAGTACATACACCCCGTTAAGAAAGGATCTTCGCCGAAGGTTTCATCCGTTCTTCCCCATCTCGGATCGCGGGCTAAATCGACCACCGGCGCACGGAGCATAAGACCTCTCAGACCGTTTCTGAGCTTGTCGTAGGCTCTTGCTTCATCGCCGATCATCTCGCCGATTTCTTTGATCAATTCGGTATTCCATGTACAGGACAAGCCCAAGTTCTGCGGGAAGACTGTTGTGGCGCCCTCGTATGCAACTAGACCTTGAACGGCATTTCCGCCAATCCAATACCCCGGGATTCCGAGCCGTTTTACGGATCCCTGTCTGAATGGGATAAGCGAGAGCTTCTCTTCAAGCGTGAGTCTGGAAACGAGGTCGCTGACGCGTTCTTCTAGAGAGAGCTTTATGTTTTGGAAAGGATAGGTATTCACTTCCGTTCACTCCTTGGAAAACGTTTTCCGAAGCGGCTGAAAAATCAGGTTCCGGAATTTCGATTTGCGCGGTTTACGCATGATGTGTTATTTTACGTAGGTTTGCCGGTATTGATCGGGTGTCATGTTCTCGAGCTTACGGAACGTGGCGATAAAGTGACTGGCATTGCGAAAGCCGGACAATGCAGCAATATGCTGAATGGGCGTCGTTTGTTCGCTAGTGAGCATTTCCTTTGATTTTTGAATCCGCAGATTGATAAGATATTGATAAGGGGTGTAGCCGAACGTTTTTTTAAATAACGAATTGAGATGTCTCGGACTTATATTCAGCTGTTCCGACATCTCTGTCATGCCGATGTCCGGATTGCGATATTCAATGTCCAGATATTGGACAAGCGGCTGCAACCGGCCTGCGAGGCTTTGGGTGGAAGACGTGTTAACCGCTGTTCCGTGCTTCTTCAATTTAACAAGAAAACGATAAACGTCAATCGAATTGTCCAGACCGGTCACGTCTTGGGAGAGAAGAGAGGATTCCAACATCTCTCCGATGAGATTCTCGGGTTCGGTCCCTTCCGGCCAGCTGTAGACCGTAAAAAATTGGATGTCCAAAATAGACATAAACGGGGAGATTTGCGGACCGTCTATTATTAAATAATAAGTGGACCACGAATCGCCCAGACAATAATACTGATGGGGAACATTCGGCGGCAGCATGATCCCGTGATTGGGAGGAAGGGAGAAAGCAGATCCCTCAATGATGATCTTCCCTTCGCCTGAAACCGTTTGCAGCCAATGATGAAATGGATAACCGTCGCGTCTTATGACCGTCTCCTGAAACGGATTGTAACCGATACTTTCAATGTAAAAGGGGACGGATTGTTCCGGAGGCATCATCAGCAAGCGGACTTTTGTCTCAAACATAGGCATCATTACACTTCCGTTTTTTTATATTTTTTTTTGTTATAAGATTATTAGTATATGGTGAGGTTGTCAAGGGTTATGGATCATGAGGGCGTCTGTTACAAAGCACGCGGTTCAAACAGTCTGCTGCGGTATTTCCGTATTTTTATATGCAATTATTCGATATTTTTAAACCAAGGTAAACGATATATCATAATGTTACTTTTACTGAGAGAGTTGTCCGGCAGCCGAATAGACCGGTCGTTCTCTGTCAGTGCCGGTAAGGGATATTTCTGTTAAGAGAGAGTTTGGGGGTTTGGTTTTGATGAATATAGGAGTGGATTATTATCCGGAGCACTGGGATTGCTCCATGTGGGAGCAGGATGCAAAGCTGATGCGGGAGACGGGAATAAGCCTGATCCGTGTGGCCGAATTCGCCTGGTCACGCCTAGAACCGGAGGAGGGGCGGTATGAGTTCGGCTGGCTCGATGATGCAATCAATGTTTTCTTTAAGCATGGAATCCAAATCGTCATCGGCACGCCATCCTGCACGCCTCCGAATTGGCTTGTGGAACGCTTTCCGGATGTCCTTCCACGGGACGCGATGCTGAATCTGAAATATCCCGGGATAAGAGGGCATCGTTGTTATAACAGCCCTTCCATGCGTGTCTTTACGGAGAGAATTGTGGATAAGCTGGCTTCTCACTATGCCAAACACCCCGCAGTAATCGGTTGGCAGATCGATAATGAGTTCAGCCTGAACGAGTGTCATTGCGAAAATTGCAATAACCAATTTCGCGAATGGCTTTCGAAGAAGTACGGTACTTTGGAAGCCTTGAACCAGGCTTGGGGTACGGTTGTCTGGAGCGGTGAATATAGCACCTGGACGCAAATCTCTACCCCGTTTGGCGGTACAAGCTTTAGGAATCCGTCTTATCTGCTCGACTGGAAGCGGTTCGAAACCGATTCCGTAGTGGAATTTCAACAATTGCAATTGAGCATCCTGCGAAAATGTTGTCCGGACCATTTCGTCACTCATAATATTTGGAGCTATCCGATGTCTCTCGATTATTACAAGGTTTGCGAGGAATTGGACTTTGCTTCTCTCGATTATTACCCCGGCACGAGCCCCGAGAAATCGGTTTCGGGCGGATACAACGGCGCGTTGACGCTCGATTTAACCCGGGGCATCAAGAGACGCAATTTCTGGATCATGGAAACGATCAGCGGCCCTCCCGGATGCTGGTTTCCGATGTGGCGGACTCCGCAGCCCGGATTTATTCGGGCCTTCACTTGGCAATGCATTGCCCGCGGCGCCGACACGCTCGTTCACTTCCGGTGGAGAAGCGCTCCGTTCGGCGCCGAACAATTTTGGCACGGATTAATCGACCACAGCAATGTACCCGGCAGACGATTCGAGGAATATCAGATGTTATGCGATGAAGTTAACCGGCTTTCTCCTGTCTTGGCGGGGTCGGAGGTGCTTGGCGAGGCTGCCGTTCTCCATTCGCACGACTTGTACAATGCGTTCGCGATTCAGCCTCAGGCAGAAGGAATGGATTATTTCGACAATCTGAAGCTTTATCATCGGGCTCTGACCAAATCGGGCATTCTGACGGATGTTGTAAATACAACGGACGATCTGGACAGGTATCGCCTTATTATTGCACCGTCGCTCTATTTGTTGGATGAATACCTGGCGGATAAGCTGAAGAATTGCGTGAAGAACGGAGCCACCTTAATCTTGACGAATCGTACCGGCGTGAAAAACCCGAACAACATATGTTGGATTCATCCGCTGCCTGGTCAGTTGGCCGAGGCGGCAGGGGTAACCGTAGCCGAATACGATCCGGTCGGCAATGACGTTCATACTATCCGTATGACGGATGGGAAAACGCATACCTGCAGTCAGTGGTGCGATATTCTGGAACCTGCTGGCGCCGAGACGATTGCTTGGTATGAGGACGATTTCTTCGCGGGGAAACCGGCTGTAACGGTTCATGCATGGGGTGAGGGCAAAGTGTACTATATAGGCACCGTTGCCGAGGAAAGCTTCTACCTGGATTTATTCGGGAAGGCTGCCGATGAGGCCGGTTTAACCCGATTTACCGGTTTGCCGGAGGGGGTTCAGATTTCGATACGCCGGAAGGGAACGGCGCGTTATTTATTCATATTGAATCTCACGCGGAAGAAACAGACAGTCGAGTTGGGGGGCGCGTATTTGAGCCTTCTGCGAGAGGAGTCGGTTGGTCCCGTTATAGAGCTGGAGCCGTATGCGGTGGAAATCGTCAAGCAGACTGTATAGTTAAAGCCGCCGTCCAACTGCGTAAAGAATATTCATTTTGTATAAAATAGGAGGAATTCTCAATGAATCAGCAATCCAGAACGATTTTATTTCAAGGCGATTCCATTACCGACGGTAGTCGCGGCCGCAACGAAGATCCCAATCATATATTGGGTCACAGCTACGTCTTTATCCTGGCAGGGAAGCTTGGATATGAACTGGCTGGAGAGCGGCCGCATTTTATCAACAGAGGCATCAGCGGAGATCGGGTATCGGATTTGTACGCGCGTTGGAATGAGGACGCAATCAGCCTGAAACCGGATCTGATCAGCATGCTGATCGGCGTGAACGATGCCTGGCGAATTGTTGAAGGGCTGCCAAGCGGCGCTACCGACCGATTCGAAAGAGCGTATCGGCATTTGCTTGAGGAGACCAAAGAGGTGCTGCCGCATACCGGGCTGGTCATATGCGAGCCGTTTGCTTTAAAAACGGGCTGTACGGAGGAGAAATGGGAACGGTGGCAAAAACTGCTTGATGAATATAGCAGCATAGCGCGCCGGTTATCCGAGGAATTTAACGCGGTGTTCGTTCCTTTGCAGGCGGCGTTCGACAAGGCCGCGTCCGGTACGGGTGCCGCTTATTGGTTATGGGACGGTGTTCATCCGACGGCAGCCGGTCATGAGCTTATTGCCCGCGAATGGTTGTCGGTCGTTCAAAATAGTCCGCTGGCGATTCGCTGATTCGTTCATGCTCAGCATGCACTCAAGCTTTATATACCTCCAACCGCATGGTTTGGGGGTATTTTTGTGGAATGAATCATCCATAATCGGACAGATGTCTATATCATGCTATTCACTGACCTAATAATCAAGGTGTGATACTAATCGGTGATATACAATCGAAAATGAAGAGAGATCACCAAAAGTGATTCTCTTTTTGAACCGTATGAAAACTTTTGAATGATTAGGAGTGCACCCTTGTGACGTATACCAATCCCGTAATTCCTGGATTATATCCCGACCCGAGTATCTGCCGGGTCGATGATGATTATTATCTGGTGACAAGCACTTTTGCCTATTTTCCCGGCGTCCCTATTTTTCACAGCAAGGATCTTGTCAATTGGCGCCAGATCGGACATTGTCTCACAACCGAGCGGCAGTTGCCGCTGGCAAACACTTGGATCTCGGCAGGGATCTACGCCCCGACGATACGCTATAACGACGGCTGGTTCTATATGGTGACGACGAATGTGGGCGGGATCGGCAACTTCTTTGTCCGCAGTAAGCAGCCGGCCGGTCCATGGTCCGATCCAGTACCTGTCGCTCAGGGCGGTATTGATCCTTCTCTGTTCTTCGATGAGGACGGCCGCGTATACTTTCAATCCAATTGTAAAGGCAATGAAGGCTATGGCATTTATCAATGCGAGATTGACATATCGACCGGAAGCATGCTGACTGAGACCCGTCTGCTCTGGAAGGGAACGGGCGGAGCGCACCCGGAGGCTCCTCATCTTTACAAGATCAACGGACTTTATTATTTAATGATTGCCGAAGGAGGCACGGAATACGGACATATGGTGACGATTGCGAGAAGCGGCGATCCCTACGGTCCTTTTGAACCATGTCCCGCAAATCCGATCTTGTCTCACAGAAGCTTGAACAGCAGCATACACGCAACCGGGCATGCGGATCTGGTACAGGCGCATGACGGAAGCTGGTGGGCGGTGTTCCTGGGCATCAGGCCTGTCTCCTATCCCTACAGGCATCATCTGGGTCGGGAGACGTTTCTGGCGCCCGTGTCATGGACATCTGATGGCTGGCCGATTATCGGTGATGGCGGCAGGATCGAGTCCGTTATGGAGGCACCGCAGTTAACTGAAGTCCGGTGGCCGCCTAAGGCAATCAGAGATGATTTTGACGATACCATGCTAGGCTTCGACTGGGTCTTCCTGCGCAATCCGGCGCCGGACAGCTGGTCACTTAGCGAATGTCCGGGGCATCTTGCGCTTCGTGGAAACAAGACGTCGCTCGACGATGCCAGCGCACCCGCCTTTGTGGGGCGCCGCCTGAGCCATATGTCATGCAACATTGCCGCCCTATTAAATTTCGAGCCGGTAAACGACGGTGAGGAAGCCGGGCTTACCGTATTTATGAACGAAAGGTATCATTATGATCTGGCCGTAAAGCTCAAAGAAGGGCGCAAGGTGATCGTATACCGGCGAACTGTAGGATCCTTGAGAACGGAGCGCACGCTGGATTGCGCAGCGGGCCCTGTCGTATTAAAGATTGAGGCTCAGCCGGAATCATTTGTTTTCTCCATTCAGCAAGAGGGGGCCGATGTCCTTGAATTGGGCTCGGGAGAAACGCATCTGCTCTCAACAGAGGTAGCGGGCGGCTTTACGGGACTAGTCATTGCGATGTATGCCGTCTGTGAGAGGGGCCAAGGTTCGCCGGCACTCTTTGATTGGTTCGACTACGAGCCGAGAAATTAATATTGGACGTTTCTAGACATCATGAAAGTTGCCGTCTCGCGTTCGTAGCCAAAGGATTAGGTAAGTCTAATCAACGATCACAAAATGGAGGTTAGCTGGTGTTGACACATGTCAGATTATCGGGTGAATCTGGCTGGCTGCGCTTTGATGATGTGGATTTCCGCGCCGGGATCGGCGGCTTCGAAGCACGCTGTTCGTCCGCCAAGAGAGGCGGCAGAATAGAGCTTAGACTGGATGCAGCGGACGGACCGTTGATCGGAGAGTGCACCGTTTCCGAGACGGAGGGGTCACAAGTATGGGAGACTTTTGCCTGCAAGACGATCGGCGTTCAGCAGACCCACTCGGTCTACCTATGCTTGATCGGGGATATCAGCTTGAGTCGTTTCCGCTTTACCGTTTGAAGTAAGAATCTCGGATGTCGAAAACCGTTCCTCCTCGTTTTTTCATGTTAAGCACCTCGAATCAGATTTTGTAGTTTTGATTATACATGCGTGTATCTCCTAAATGAGGGATTTAGACAGGGACTACCTGTACTTCTCAGTTTAGGAGATTTTTTTATGCAGATTACGCCTTAAATTCAATATATTCAGCACAATTTAGAGCGTATTTTGATCCAACATTTCGTGTCATGTTTTATCCAACGCTACTGATGATGCAATTGAACGTTGTCAAAGAGGTGCTTTGATGCGAACATGGTCTCAAAATAAAGTCCTGCTGCAAAACGATATCAGTAGTAACCAATATTACTAAGCATGAGGAATTGACCGATCTTGATTACATACGAAATGAGGTTTTACATGGGAAGGCCGTTTGATCAACGGATTGTCTTCCGGGTTGTTATTCGGAACAGAAGGTTGGGGAATACGAGATATTGAAGCGCCGCCATTACGGAAGCAGTTCACCAGTCCCCGCGTACAGACTGTATCGGAAAGCTTGTGTTTGCATGGAGCCTTTTCAAGGCTCCTTAATTGGACGATGACCACATCATGCTTTTTTTTGACCAGAAAATTAAGGTTAAAAGTCTAGTCTCACTATATAGTTACAGGTGAGTATTTTAAATAATGTGAAATCCGGGAGGAATCTGTACGTGATATCGGTGTGACAAGCCCCTTATTAACCAAGCAATTGTCTATTGGATGGAGAAGGAGACGATGAATATGAAACTCAGAAAAAAACCATCGCAACACGAAAAGAATCATTTCCTTTAGTATGGCTGTGTTGCTTCTGTTTGCGAATGCGCTTCCAAGTTGAGAAACGTATACCATCCGGGTATGCGACAAGGAATAAGAACAATGATTACGGTCAACTGCTTGATGGCTGGGGCTGTCAACGGTCAGGACTACAAATAAAGGGCGCTTAAACATGTGGAGTACTATACTTCAGCCACAGTTTTATCAACGGCCAAGAATTATATCATGAACAGTAATTTCGTTTTCATATATACATACAGAGCTTAAATGAAGACATCTGTATGCGGGGAATTGAAGCTGAAATTCTGGTGCGGCAATCAAGTGGATTCTACTTGGGCAGTCGGCTCTGCATCGAGTGCCAATCTGCCAGGATGCTTGTGGAAAATCGAGGAGGCTTACATCGCTGACGGCGGGAGGCAGCCGGGCGGAATTGGTCCGATTGAGAGGAGCCGCCCATTATTGCGGCTCCTTCTCTCATGAGTTGTTGCAATGTTGCCGGTGCTTTGCAGCATTCTGGCGCTTTTGGGGAAAGACCAAGTCGATACAATTGGAGGGATATTCATGCTAAGGCTTTTTCGAACGAATGAAATACGCGATGTGAAAGAGCTAGATGGCGACTGGGACTTTCAACCGATTAACGGTACTGAGGGGTTGCCATCCATCTACCGGTACCGGATGCCTGTGCCCGGATGCTGGGAAATGCATCCGCAGTTTACGGCCTATCAGGGGAAAGGCGTATATCGACAAACGGTAGAAATATCGCGGCAAGGCGCAATCCGGCTTGTTTTCAAAGGCGTGAGCCATTCAGCTGACGTTTATTTTGACGGAAAGCCGGCAGGGCATCATTATAATGCTTACACGCCTTTTGCCGTTATCATTCCGGATGTCGAACCGGGCATGCATGAGGTTGCGGTGATCGCGGACAATTCGTTCGGCGAATCGTCCGCGCTTCATGTCCCGAACGATTATTATACGTATGGCGGATTAATCCGACCCGCGGCGATTGAGCTGCTGCATGAGTTGTTTATCGAACGAATCGCGTTTACGCCGATTCATTCGGCTGAAGGCTGGCAGGGTGCGGTTCGCCTCTATGTGCGGAATATCGGAAAACGAGCTCGGCGCGTACGGCTGCAGTTCAGTCTGGCGGGTCGGGACATTGCCGCAGGCGAGGTTGACGCGATGCCGGGCGAGATCGCCGAGCTTTCGATTACGGAACCGTTCCCCGGCGTTGCCCCGTGGTCGGCGGGCGATCCGAAGCTGTATCTGCTGAAGGCGCTGCTATATGTAGAAGGGCAGGAAGCTCCCGTGGACGATTTGATCGAGCGGGTCGGCTTTCGAACGGTGTCAACGGAGAACGGGCGCATCCAGGTAAACGGCGAGGACATTGTTTTGAAGGGCTTCAACCGGCACGAGGATCATGCGCTGGCAGGAGCCGCTATTCCTTACCCGCTCATGGTGCACGATATCGAATTGATGCTGGACATGGGCGCAAATACCGTACGTACCAGCCACTATCCGAATGACGAACGGTTTCTTGATTTGTGCGATGAGCGGGGCTTGTTCGTCTGGGAAGAAAATCATGCGCGCGGCCTTGGTCTGGAGCAAATGAAGCATCCTTTGTTCACCAAGCAGTGCGAGGATTGCAACCGGGAGATGGTGGAGAGCCATTTCAACCATCCGAGCATCATTATCTGGGCGATACTGAATGAATGTGCAAGCGATACGCCGGAAGGCCGGGAGATGTACCGGACACAGCTCGATCAAATCCGGGCGATGGATTCGTCAAGGCCGCTAAGCTTTGCTTCGCATCACCGCGATCGCGAGCTTTGCTTCGATCTTACGGATATCGTCTCGTTCAACCTGTATCCGCTCTGGTACGAAGATGAAGATCCGCTGGAGCTTGTCAAGCAGGCGAGACTTTGGGCGGATCAGGCCGGGGGACTCGGGAAACCGATGATCATGAGTGAATTCGGGGCCGACGGCTATTACGGTTATCGCGACCCGAGCCGGGTAAAAGGAACCGAGGAGCGACATGCTGATATCATCGGGCGCAATTTGGCGGCTTATACGTCCGTCCCTTTCTTGTCCGGCATGCTGATCTGGCAATTTTGCGACTGCAGGGTAACGGAAGGGACGGGATGGCTGCTGACCCGCGCCGGAACGCAGAACAGCAAGGGAATCGTCGACCGGTACCGCAGGCCGAAGCTGGCGTATTCCGTTGTGAAGCGTTATTTTAAAGGACGTCGACTTCGCTTCTCTGAGCCTCAAGATACGGCAGAAGCGGCGGATCAGTAGGGCGGATGTCTATATCGTACTATTCACTGACCTGATTCGAGATCGCGTCAAACTTTGGAACGAATAGAAATGCAGCTGTATCGGACTCCAGTAAGTGTCCAACGATCAGCTCGAAAAATCAGAATTGAATACTCTAATCCTTTAACCTGTACAAGGCATCAGAGGATTTAAATAACCTTTAGAGTTCATTCAATCGCTGGCAGCGATGAGGTCGTCGGTTTGAACCCGACAGGCTCCATAACTAAAAAAGCCTTTAAACACAAGGGGGACTGACCCCCATTTGTGAGACAGGGATCAAAACACCTTTCAAGTTTAAGCAGCCAGCCGTCGGAATTCAACCGGCGACTGGTTGTTTAGTTTCGTTTGAATGCGAATTGCGTTATAGTAAGTAATGTAGTCTCGAACGGTCTGTTCAACGATGGCGGTCGTTGTATGGGTCAACCCTTCGAGGTAGAACGTTTCAGACTTGAGTGTGGAATGAAACGATTCGATGCGGGCATTATCAGCGGGCGTTCCCTTGCGGGACATGCTCATGGTAATGCCTTTTCCTTTGACAGCTTCCTGATACGCCTGCGATGTGTAGACGCTGCCTTGGTCGCTATGGAGGATCGCACCGGGTACAGCTGGCAATTGATTGAGCGTGTCCAGCACAAAGGCAGTGTCTTGCTTATCCGATATACTGCTAGCTACAATCTCTCCATTATACAAATCCAGAATGCTCGACAGGTACAACATTTTTCCGCCGAACGGTAAGTACGTAATATCCGTGACGAATTTATGCATCGGAGCCTCCGCTTGAAATTGACGCTTTAACAGGTATTCTGCTACATAGGCTGGCTGTCCCGTGTTCTTCCGTTTCTTGACTCTTACACGACATTGAAGCTGCTCACGTTGCATAATTCGTTGTACACGTTTGTGATTGATCGCATGCTCCGTACGGAGCAGTGCTGTAATCTTCCGGTATCCATAACGAAATTTATGCCGCGTACAGAGTTCCCGGATGTTTTGGACCATGCAGTCGAGCTTCTCAAGCTTACACGCTGCTTTCCAACGATAGTAGGTAGCACGAGGGACTCCCAGCCATGCACATGCTTGGGTGACGCTGACTTCCCCTTGAATCGAATCGACCAACTCCACTATGATCCTTGGCGACACCTCCTTTTCATCTTCTTGTACTTTTTTAGCACATCTAATTGCTGTTTCAAAAACCGATTCTCCACTTTTAACTGCTCCAGCTCTGATGCATACTCCGGCCCTTTGCCGTAGGCGTATTGTTTGCCGACAGGTTGCTCCAACCGGTTCAATTGGCCATCACGGTACCATTTCATCCAGGTTTTCACTTGTGTTTTATTCCGTATGTGGAGTTGCTCCATAATCTCCTTTACCGGGACACCTGCCAATCTCATTTCAATGGCCTTCATTTTTGTTTCCACTGGGTAACTTACTCTTGTTGCCAATGCAAAAACACCTCCAAGGTTATCCCCACATCTTACGACATGGATGCATTCTCTTGAAGGTGTTTTAATTTGTCTCATTCTAGGGGGTCAGTCCCAGGGGTACCGGGTGTTTAGAGGCTTTTTTTTCATTAATAGGTATGGAATTAAGTTTGTGGTCACATGTTTGGTCACACTATAGTTATGTGGTTATGTATTATCGATCTTTGACGGATAGTTCGAATCTGTCCGACCGATTGCAATAATCCGACATTAGACATTCTATTATATCGAGCGTTTCTTTGTCCATATTCAATACACAATGGAATCGGCTTTCAGCGTCAAAGAAAGCCTCATGATCGTTCGCGAACCGGATCCGGCCAGCGACTATTCGATCGAAGAGCTTAAAGATCATGTAGCCTTTCGAACAATGCTCCGCTGGAGCGCATACCGTTGTTCGTACGAACCGGCTCCATACTGCCGATGAAGAACCACCTGCAATTCGCCGACGACAATTCGTCGGACACGTACGTTACGTTCCGAACGATGGCATCTTCAAAAATGACAACGCTTTCTTAAGAATGTCATCTATCTGGGTGCTGTCCCGAACGTATAGACTTGTAGCAAAGGAGGATTATCGCATGAATGTGGATTCACAAGTATTGGAAACGGTTAATTTGGGGCAAGCTCGAAAATGGAAGAGGTTTAAAAAACAATGGATGCTGCATTTGTTTGTTGGCATCGGAATGATTTTTTTGATCGTTTTCTCGTATACGCCAATGTTCGGCATCATCATGGCGTTCAAAAATTACACGATATCCGAAGGGATTATCGGGATTTTCACCAGTGACTGGGTCGGTCTCAAGCATTTCGACGAGTTTATTAACGACTACCAATTCGGCACGATTGTCCGGAATACGTTGGCCTTAAGCCTTCTTAAAGTGTTGTTCACCTTCCCGGCTCCGATCTTGCTGGCGATTCTGCTCAACGAAGTCAAAAACGGGGCATTTAAGCGATTCGCGCAAACCGTCAGCTACCTGCCCCATTTCATCTCATGGGTCGTCGTTGTCGGCATTTCGTTCGCCTTCTTGTCCGCCGATATCGGACTTGTAAATAAAGCTCTACTGAGCCTTGGGCTAATCGACAAGCCGCTTGACATACTCACCAACCCCGACTACTTCTGGGGGCTGGCCGTTGGCAGCGCGGTGTGGAAGGAAATGGGATGGTGGACCATTATATTCCTTGCAGCCATTACGGGCATTAACCCGTCGCTTTACGAAGCGGCAATGATTGACGGGGCGGGGAGGCTGGCTCGGATTCGTCACATTACGCTTCCCGGCATGCAAGGCACGATTGTCGTTGTTCTCATCCTTACGATTGGAAGCATCCTAGGCGGCGGGTTGGTCGGCTCCAATTTCGAACAAGCTTTTTTGTTCGGAAACAGCATCAACAACCCTACCTCCGAAATCGTACAGACCTATGCGTTCAAGGTCGGCCTGAAAGACGGAAGATTCTCCTATGCGGCAGCCATCGATTTAATTCAGTCCGTCATCTCTGTCGCGCTGATTTTCTCCAGTAACTACATTGCCAAACGAATTTCGGGCTCCGGCCTGTTTTAGAAAAGGAGATCCAACGATGAATGTAAGTCAAAGGAAAAAGGATCTTGTCATGGACGGCGTTGTTACCGTCATCTTGTTGGTCATCATGCTGGCTATGCTGTACCCGTTTTATTATGTCTTGATTCTCTCGTTTAACAAAGGCACAGACTCGCTTCTCGGAGGTATTTATTTTTGGCCCCGGAACGTGACGTTCGAGAACTATGCCACGTTTTTGAACGATCCGCAATGGTATAAGGCGTTCCTGGTGACTGTGATCCGCACGATATCCGGCTCCGCGCTTGGCGTGCTGCTTACGTGCCTGGTTGCTTACGGACTTTCGCATCGCGAGCTTTTGTTTAGCAAGTTTTATTTTACTATGATTATTTTCGCTATGTATTTCTCTGGCGGTCTGATTCCTTACTACGTGGTGCTGCGTTCCGTCGGGCTGCTGAATTCGTTTGGGGTCTACATTATCCCGTCCATGCTAAGCACGTTCTTCCTGCTGATCGCCATTTCGTTCTTCCGTGAAATACCGGGGGAGCTGAAAGAATCCGCGCATATGGACGGAGCGAATGAATTTGTTACCTTCTATCGTATCATCCTCCCGGTTTCAATGCCGCTTATCGCCACGATGGCGCTATTCATGGGCGTTGGCCAATGGAATTCCTGGCTGGACTCCGCTTATTTCGTTCAATCCGACAGTCTGCGGACGCTTGCTTTCCGGATGATGGAAGTGATAAACAAAAGCAATGCACCGTTGGATGCCGTCGGAGCAGCAAACAGCGCAGCTTCAGGCGTCACAAGTTATTCCCTGCAGCTAGCCGCCATGGTGGTCTCCATCGCGCCGATCGTTTGCGTTTATCCGTTCCTGCAGCGGTTTTTCATTCAAGGCATTATGCTTGGCTCGGTAAAGGGCTGATGCTGCTGGCTTGTTATTAAAGCTTTTTGCTTTAATATATAATATAAATCATAGGAGGGGTTGTTTTGAATCAAGGCAAGTTTAAAAAGACTCTGATGGCATCTGTAGCGGTTATTCTATTATTATCATTGCTGTCGGCATGCAGTGGCAACGGCGCGAACAGCGGTAACACGCAAGCGTCCGACTCCGGCGGCGGATCGGCGAAAGGTGGAGAAATCGAAGAACTGTCATTATTTATCGACATGCCATGGTATCCGGTCCGGGAATGGAAAGGTCCGGTAGCGGAAAAAATAACCGAAATGACGGGAGTCAAATTAAACGTGACGGTCGCGACGGACGATAAGCAGCTTCCGCTGATGATCGCCTCCGGTGATTTGCCGGATCTCATCTTTACTTATTCCCAAATCGATCGCCTATCCGATACCAAATTGTCGTATCCCTGGAATGAATTAATCGAGAAGTACGCGCCAGACTTTAAAATCGACGACACGAGAATCGGAATTCATACGATGGATGACGGCAACTTCTACACGGTGCGGAACGCATTCGCTACGCAAGAGGAAATGAAGCAGAACAAATATGCGGTCGGCAGCGACGGCAACCCCGGCATCGCCGTTAGGGAAGACATCCTGAAGGAGCTTGGAAATCCGACGATTGCTTCGTTGGAGGATTTCACGAACGTTTTGGCCATGGTCAAGGAGAAGTATCCCGATATGGTGCCGCTCATGATGGACAAAAACTGGATCGAGCAATATTTTATCATTCAGTTTGGCATTGATGCTTACTTTGAAAATTGGTATGAACAAGACGGGAAAATCGAATATTATATTAAACATCCGAAAATGCTCGATTTTTTCAAATTTATGAACAGCCTTTATCGCAACGGCTATATTCAGGCCGAGAACTTTGCTCACGCCAATGACCTGATCGACGATCAATATGCGACGAGCGGCAAAGCGTTCGCCCACAGCCATACGGTAAGCGTTGCGGACAAGGACAACATCGCCATTAAGAACGATGGAGGCGATTTCACCTTCAAAATGCTGCCTACGGCATTGTCGAAGGAGGCGAAACTTGTTGGCACAGGGCTTGGCTTCGCCGGAACCTTCATTACCAAAAACAACAAGAATCCGGAGAAATCCATCCAATTTCTCAAGTACCTGGCCAGCGACGAGGGCAAAAAGCTGACGATGTTCGGGGTTGAAGGCGAGCATTGGACCTGGAATGAGGAAGGTTATCCAAACCTGAAATACGATCCGAACGACGCCGATTTCGTAAACAGCAACGGAATCAAGTGGTGGTACCTTTACAACGATGGCATCACCGAGGGGATGCTGGGATATAAACCGGGCACGCAAACGACCCAGGCATTGATGGAATTAAAAGAAATCAGAATCTCTAAACCCGCTGTCGGCATGATCCAGACGAAGCCGGATTCTTCGGAGAAAACGATCAAGACAAAGATCGACGATATGATCAGAAATGAGAAGGTCAAAATTTATTTGGCGAAAACCGAGGAAGAAGCCGTTCGGAATTATGAAGCGCTGTTAAAGAACGCAGAAAATATTGGACTACCTGAGTTGACGGACTGGGCCAACCAAACCTATCAGGAGAAAAAGGACTTGCTTGAGTAAATGTCGTAATTTGCTGGTAGGGGCGCATTGACGCCTCTACCCGTTTTTTATTTGCACGTGATGGAAACCGATACCATACCGTCAGCAGGAGGAGATCTAGTATCATGAGCATCGCGCGCAAGATGATATTGGGGTACGTCATTCTGATTCTTATTCCGGTTATCGCCCTGGGAAGCTACATGTACTTGTTAATATACGGAAATTTGACGCAACAATTCGTTGAAAGCCGGCAAAAAATTTTAGAGCAGGCATACGCCAATATGAAGGGGGATCTGAACCGAATCGCATCGGTGTACCGGGTATTGCAATATAATCCTTATGTAACGGATTATTTGGACGGTAAATACCTTTCCGATCTGGATAGCATTTATGCCTATATTCGCTATATCAGCCCCGTAATCACCCAGTCGCTCTTTGCCAATCCTGAGATCGATTCGTTGATGATCTACAAAATAAAAGAGCAGGTACTGCCTATTACCGAACAATTTATCGATGTGTCCGGTATGGACCCGGAGAAGAAGGCGATTGCCCTGTCACTGAAGCCGGGGAGCGGCAAATGGACGATTCTCCACCCGAATGGGAGTCAGCCCGAGCTTGTTTATTTGCAAAGCCTATACAACACGTTGATCACGGAAAGGATCGGCATCCTACAGATTCACGCCGGCGACGAGCTGCTAGGGAAATTTTATCAAGCGGCCGGTGTGGAACGAGATTGGAAAGCATACCTGCTTAAGGATTCGGGAGAGCCGCTGCACGCCGGCGGAGAGCTGCCGGAGAAAGTTCAAAAGATGATTAAACGGGGGGACTCGGACCAGCAGAACTCCTATTTCATTAATCGAAAAACCATTGTCAACCAAATGTACCTGGAGGACCTGGGTGCCCGCATCGTGATTGTCGGACAGATCCGCGACGTGTTTCACGGGATCAAAGAAAAGGAAATCATTATCGTGGCCGCGATTATCGCGTTGCTGACGGTTTTATCACTATTCTATTACGCACTCTCGTCGATTATCACCAAACGCATTCTTCGGCTTGCAAGGCATATGCGCTCTATTGACGACGACAATATGAAGCAGATGGTCGTCGAAATGGAAACGCCGGGCAAACAGGACGAGATCGGATTTCTGATCACTACCTATAACAACATGATCGGGCGAATGGATGAGCTGATCAATAACGTTCATCGCGCTGAGCTGCGAAATAAAGAGGCCGCATACAGAGTGCTGCAAGCGCAGATCAAGCCGCACTTTTTGTACAACACGCTGGAAACAATCCGAATGCTCGCCGAAACGAACAATGACAAAGAAGTTGCCGATATTGCGTTCTGGTTCGGCAAGCTGATGCGATACAGCCTTTCCACCGGAAAGGATATGACGATGCTGGACAAAGAAATAGAGATTATCCGATTTTATCTGGATATTCATAAGATGCGTTTACAAGAACGATTGACTTACGAAATCGAGGTCACGGTCAACGCCAAACGCTTCGCTTGTCCCAAATTTATTTTGCAGCCGCTCATCGAGAACTGCATCGTGCACGGCATCTCAAACGTTCTGCGTCCCGTTCATATCAGAGTGGAAGCCTGCAAAACAGGGGAAGAGGCACGTATCGTGATATCCGACAACGGATCGGGCATCTTGCCTGAGAACTTACGAAAAATCCGCCAAAGGCTGGACAATGGCGAAGCCGGCATGCCGCAGGAGGGAGAAAGCGGCTGGGGATTGAGCAACGTCGCCGCAAGGGTCAAATCGTTCTACGGCGGAGCATCGCGGCTCGAAATTGAAAGCGAGCCCGGCAAGGGCACGATACTGACTTTATTCCTAACTGGAAGGATGGTGAATACAGATGAAGGTTCTGATTGTGGACGACGAGCCGTTGATTCTGGGCGGACTGGTTAAAGTCGTCAAGGAGGCCGCCCCGGCTTGCACGGAGGTGCTATCAGCCGGACACGCGAAAGAAGCGATCGAGAAGATGAAGACGTTCATGCCAGACGTAACGATTACGGATCTCCAGATGCCGGAGCAAAACGGCTTCGAGCTGATTGAGGAAGCCAGGCAAAACGGGCTATGTGACCGTTTCATTATTCTGACGGGCTACGACGAATTCGAATTTGTTCGCAGGGCCCTGCGATACGGCGTCATCGACTATTTGCTGAAGCCGATTGACAGAGATGAAATAGCCGTTTTGCTGAAACAGATCAGAGACGAGCTGCCCATTACTACCGTTGATTCCGAATATCCGCAGCATGCCGCAAAAATTCTTTCATACTTGGAAAAGCACTACATGGAGGATATTTCACTGGATAAGCTTGCCGAGCTCGTGAGCCTTCATCCGAATTATATAAGCAGTCTATTTAAAAAAGAAACGGGCATGAATTTTGTCAATTATTTGCACGAATTACGGATCCGCGAGGCGAAGAAGCTGCTGGAGCTTGAGCAGCATCTGCCTGTTAACCAGATCGGGCAGCAGGTTGGCTACGAGGACAAGCATTATTTTACAAAAGTATTTAAGAAATACACGGGCATGACGCCTGGATACTACAAGGGAATCGTCGGTGCCGCGGATACTGCGGAAAAGAACGATGATTGACGGTGGGATTTCGTCTATTCTAAGATATACCGGATGAATATGGATATCTAACGACATGAAATCCGGGAAGCGTTTGCATCGTTATACAGAAAGTGAGGATTGATCTGCGATTGAAGCACAAGGGTATCGCGTCATGGGTTCGGTGGCCTTTATACGCAAAAGCCTTGGAGTTTCCATTCTAAAGAATACTGACTTTATTCTTAAAAAAGAGCATATGAATTGCTTTCTCACATCGATATTATAAGTTTGTTGAGGTCTTGCTGAACACAAAAGCCCCTGGCGGAATGTGTCCGACGATACCAATGCGTTTGCGGATGTCTCACTAAACAGTTAGAAAGGAGATGATGTCTTCATATGGGCCAGGCTATGGGCGATTACTTTCCTTTGTCATGATAACCGATGGCTTGCACAACTTCTTTCACTTCCTCTAATACGACGGGTTCAACATGAAGTGCGACGGCATCGCCCCCTTCGACCAGCTTAACATTAGAAAGACGCCTGCGGCCCGTTGGGGCAACCGTCGATCTGAAGGAATCAAGCCGTGTTTCTGGCCACGGTTGCGTCTTATTTTGGTAGCGGTTACATTGTGTATGTAGACGGAGAGATTGTTGCTTACATTGGAAAAGAATCCATAGAATTGTGTTTTTCAGAAAGGAGAGCGATCATGAAAAAGCATTTGAAACAGGTCTTATCGTTACTGTTATGTGTACCAATTATATGTATGCAGTTATATACCCTTTTCCTGGGATCAACAGCGATTGTTGCGGCGGCGGCTGGGACAGCATCCTTCCCGGCGGTGCAGGATGCATTTGTGTCTAATTTCGGCACGCAGGCAGACAGCTTGGGGATAAATTTAATCGCAAATAAATTAATTTACGGGAAATTCCGGCATACTTATCTCAAGTTTGATTTATCCTCCATCGAAACTAATCGTTATAATATTGACGAGATGAAAATGATTTTGAGCTTCAGAAAAACGCATGCGCCAAACGAGTTGGTATTTACTGAAAGCGAACCGACCCTGAGAAACTCTGGCGCCGAGTGGACGGTAAACAATCTTACATATAATGCCCGCCCAAACGATATAGCTGAATCGCCGGTTGTAACCCGAAACGTTACGTCAACCGGTGAAGAAAACCTTTCCATTGACTTGTCCACGATCTTCCGATTTGCGTTGAGTAACGGAAGAAAAGTAGTCAGTATACATCTTACGACAACTCGTGTGAACGAAAATGCGGTAGCTGCCAGCGAGATGTATTCCTCAAGGAATACATCGGGATACTCTGGACCATCCTTGGCCGTCACTCTTGACGATCCTATTGTGAACAATAGGATCGTCGACAAGACGGCGCTCAGCGCGCTGATTGCCAAAGCGGATCAGCTAATTGGAGCCGAGTACACGGCGGCTAGCTGGGAGGTGTTTGCGGGTGCCCTCAACAATGCAAAAGAAGTAAGTCGGGCCAGTGCGACTCAAGCCCAGGTCGACCAAGCCCTCTTATCGTTGCAAACGGCGATGGACAACCTTGCGGAGCTCACTTCCAAGATTACGGGCCCGAATATGGGGAATTACTTTAACAACAGCAAGACAGCGTCAATGATTTTTAAAATGAAAAATGGGGAAGGCAAATATGTTAAGGTTGATCCCATCACGGAAAAACTGTCGCTTACGGCAAATGCCGCAGAGGCTTCCACGTTCGCGCTGTATGTCCTTGACTATTTCGCCACCGTGTACCATGAGGAACCGGAGGTTGGAGCCACCAGGACGGCTTATTCCATAAAATCCCTGGACAATGACAAATATCTTACGATCCAGAATTACTTTACGGCTGAAGAGTTCCTGAGCAATACCCATCGTTACTTTAATATCCTGAGCGGCGCCCAAAGCGGTACCAGCACCGACAGGACGTTCGAAGTCAAGGCGTCGGCAAGTATCCCGAGCTGGAACGAGCGGTTTTATGTAGACCATTATGTGAAATCGGGTTATTACCGCATCTGGTCGCATTTGTCCACGATGAGAGACGACTCTGGCTTTAACCGTATTAATGTAAAAATGACCGACGACTCCATGCAGAGCACCGGAACGGCCGCTCAGAATACCGAATACAGATTTTATTTTGAAGAGGTAACAGGCAGGGATCTGCTGGAGGTAAGTCAAGAGGTATCCGGAGACGACGCTGAATTGTTCTGGCGTCCCGTGAACGGCGATACGAACCCTGAGAATTATATTATCGTTGGGACGGACGCGGACGTTGTTTATGCCGACGGCTTGATGCGCGTAACGGTTTCGGACCTGAGCGTCGGCATCCACGAGTATACTGTGGAATATAACGGAAGCGGCTATCAAGCGATAGCGGATGTGAAGGTACGAATTTTCAACCATCCTGGTATTTTGTATACGATAGAAGACCTGGAGAGAATGAAGCTTCGTGTTCAGGAGAAGGCTGAGCCCTGGTACTCTGATTACCAGAGATTGCTGCATAGCGTTACCTATGATTTATCCAGCTTCGATTACGAGACTACTGTATTTTCGAATGTAGGACGTGGAGGAGCCCCGTCGGATTCCGGCAACATCGGCTATTTTGAGAAGGGCGGCAATGCCGCGTATTTCAACGCCCTGCAGTGGGTGATCACGGGAGACTATAGATACGCGGAAAGAGCCTCCGACATACTTGGGAAATGGGCGAAGGCCTTAAAAGTGATAGACGGTAGGGACAGGATCTTGGGCGCCGGCATCAATGCTTACAAATATGCCAGCGCAGCTGAGATTATAAGGTATTACAACGGTGGATACGACGGATACAGCGACGCTGACTTCAAATCGCTGCAGGATATGATGCTAAACGTGGTATATCCGGTGATCCAGGACGCAGCTGCTCCCATGCTCGCCAACGGCAACTGGGACGCAGCGGCCATAGTCAGCATGATTTCGATAGGCGTTCTTTGTGACAATACGGAAATCTTTAACCGCGCGATGGCCTTATATCAGGACATTCATGTGAACGGCTCCATCTTCACTTATGTGCACGAATCAGGCCAGACGATGGAAACCGGCCGTGATCAGGCCCACGCCATGTTGGCTATCGGATATATGGCCGAAATATGCCTGATCGCTTACAATCAGGATGTGGATTTGTATTCCCTGTATGATAACAGGCTGGCGAAAGCCTTCGAATATTCGGCGAAATACAACCTGTATTCGAAAGAGCTGTACGGTGAGGATGTACCCTTCGTTGCGATGCCGAACGTTTTTGGTGATACAGGCAGAGGATATTATGGAGCCGGGTTTGACAGGGAGAATAACGGGCTTAACAAAGGCGAGCTCCGGCCTGTTTTTGATCAGGCTCTTGCCCTCTACACCAAGGTGGGCGGCGTCGATATGACATGGACGGCGAGGGCGGCGGCGGCCGCGCGACCGCAGGCAATGGTACATTTTGACAATCTGAACTTTGGCACCCTGACGTACTATAACGGCGAGCCGCTGAACTCAAGCGGGCCGTATTTTCAGATGCGGACCAGATGGGAGCCATTATATCAGAGGAATTGGAGTATCGTTGACGGTCAGAGAGTCGCCGAGACAGTGAACTCTTACTATGATATTAATGAAAACGGCGAGCTTGTTACCAGTATCATGAAGAAGGACGCGCCTTTCTATCAGTTGGTCACTAACGACGACGGCACATATTCGGTACGGCTGGTCAAGACAAACACCTATTTATCGGTAAAGGATGATACGGTAGAGAGTTACAATGTTATAAAAGCCGATGCCACAGAGATAGGCGAAAATGAAAAGTTTATTCTGCGTTCCAGCGGGGTCGGCCCCTTCTTCCTGGTTTCTCCCAAGTTTGACAATCGGATCGTATATCAACACGCGGCCGGATCAGGGAGTGGTGCCGTATTAACACTCCGGCTGGGAACAAAAAAACTGTCGCAAATAGCAGATATACCGAATATCTCAACAAACGAAAGACTTATTTTTATGTACAATACTGAGGATATCGCGCTGAATAGCAGCGACGATGCGGCGCCGGAGACGACCGCAACGGCGGAAGGGGAAGCGCAGAACGACTGGTACCGTTCGGCTGTCGTCGTTGATTTCGCCGCGACCGATGAAATCTCCGGCGTGGCAGTGACCTATTATCGAGTGGACGACGGAGACGTCGCGAGTGGGAGACAAGCCGTTATCGAAACCGAAGGCGTGCATACGGTAACTTACTGGAGCGTCGATCGGGCGGGTAACGCGGAAGAAGCGAAGTCGTTGTCCGTGTCGGTCGACTTGACGGCGCCTAGCATTATCTTCGACGTTGCGGACGGTACCGAATTTACGGTAGACCAGCTCGTCGCGATCAGCTGCGATGCAACGGACGAATTATCGGGGATTGCAAGGACGACTTGTGAATTGATCAAAGTGACGGCTTATGAATTGGGTCTCGGCGAGCACACGTTTAGCGCGTCCGCCTCCGATCAAGCGGGTCATGCGACGAACGCCTCGATTACGGTCATCGTCACCGTTGACTACGATAGCCTTGCTCGTCTGACCAGAATGTGGTTCGAGGAAAGTGGGCACGGGGACGTCGCCGCCTCTTTGATCGAAAAGCTGGATGCCGCCAAGGCTTCCACTGACTGGGAGAACGCGAAGGCGAAGGAAGGGCAACTGGGAGCTTTCGTAAACCAAGCAAAAGCCCAAAGCGGAAAAGCGATCACGGCGGAGCAAGCCGATTTGCTCGTCTCTTTCGCCGCTGCGTTGATGTAATAATCTGCAATAAAACAGCCAATTCCGAGCTATCAAGAGGTCCTGCTTGGGCTTTCGCGCACCGAATACGAACTGCTTAAGTTTCTCGTTTTGAATCACGATCGTGTCATGAGCAAATCTTCCATTCTGGATGCGGTATGGGGACACAATTTCGTCGGAGATGAAAATGTCGTGGAAGTATACATCCGATATTTGAGGGAAAAGCTTGAGGATCGCTCGCATCAATTGATCCGTACGTTTCGGGGTTCCGGTTACCGGATGAATTTCCAATGAAGGCCCGGTTCCGCTTTTGTCGTCGTGTCGAAACCAATTCTCTCGGCTTTCAGCTCCTCTCCCGCTCCATTTTGATCATGGCCGGACTTTTTATTTTAATTGGCGTTTTTCAATATTTCACAATGCAGCAGTTTTCGTACAGCAAAAAGGAGTGGGGGATTCAAAATCTGATCCGCTCCGTCTCACCCGAGATCTGGATCCGATGGAAAGAGGACAGTTCATGGGGAAAAGACGATGCTGCTGCGATTAAATCGTTGCAAAACAACGTGGTGACGATCGCGTTCATCGAAAAAAACGGGAACGTTTCAGATCTGTACATCAATCCCAGCTACCCTTTAACGGTTCCCCGGCTGTCAAAGCAGGAATACCGCGAAATTTTTGAAAGCGGTAAAATGACAGATGGTTATAAAATCATCCGGGACGAAAAGAACAACGTTCAAATGGTTATGTGCCTGCTAGTCGACCCTGCAGATGCGGAAAAGGGCATCGTTCAAGCAACCGTCGATTTGACAGAAACGTTGGCTTTTCAAAAGAATTTATTAACCATTTACGTGATTGGTTCGCTGATCGCACTGATTGTGGGGATGCTTACCTTCCGTCCCGTCCTGCAACGGACCATGGTTCCACTGTCAAGTATGGTGAACACCGTGGAACGAATCCACAGCGAAAATTTGGATGAGCGTTTGCCGAACAAGCAGGGCCCCGTGGAAATCGACCGGCTGGCTGTTGCCTTCAACGGAATGCTGAAGCGAATTGAAACCTCGTTTGCTTTGGAAAAAGAGATTCAAGAGCAAATGCGCCGTTTTATCGCTGACGCCTCGCACGAACTCCGCACCCCGTTGACCTCGATCCACGGGTTTCTGGAAGTGCTACTCGAGGGGGGCGCGGGTAAACCCGATCAACTGCAAATAGCACTAGAAAGCATGTATAGCGAATCGGAGCGGTTAAATAAGCTTGTCGGAGACCTGTTGGCTTTGGCGAGAATGGAACGCAGTCCGGATGTCCACATGACTCCTGGCAACCTCGGCGAACTTATTCGTCAGATGGAGCCACAGTTGCGAATGATCGCCGGAGCGAGGCGGATCCGGTTCGATTTGATCGATGACCCGGCTGTTGCTATTGATCCGGACAAGATGATACAAGTCATCCTGAATTTGTTTCAAAATGCCGTTCAGCATACCGATCCATCCAAAGGTGATATCCGTATCGGCCTGGAAAAAAGCGCCGGGGAAATCAGGCTTTCGGTCCAAGATAATGGTATCGGGATCAAGGAGATTCAAGTTCCGCATCTATTCGAACGGTTCTACCGTGGCGAACCGTCGCGGGCAAGAAAGTACGGCGGGGCCGGTTTGGGGCTGGCGATCACCCAATCGATCGTGGAACTGCACGGCGGCCGAATTGAAGTGGAAAGCAGGGAAGGGGAAGGCACGTTATTTCGTGTTTGTCTGCCGGTTACGTAATTTCCGGTACTGCTCTTCCTTGGTTAAAGTTTCTTGCTAACATGACCTGATAGATCAAATAAGTACAGCGGTAGTCCAGGACAACTTCGTCCAAGGCCACCGCTGTTTCTTTTTAGAAGAATAGCGGTATTTCAGCCAACAATAAGGTAATTCTCAGGTTTCTCAAAGATAATTCTCAGGTTTCTCGCCACTTTGTAAGGTACAATCAAGAACGAAATCGGTCGTTCGCTCACATAATGGCAAGCTGGAGTTCGTCGTCGGTGCTACCACATCACCAAACTTCCCTTAAGATAATTAACAATATTATTTTTTATGTTGAATAACCAACGAATTGCGTTAATTTAACCATTGTATGCAGCCCATTTATAATTATAAACTAATGTTGATTAACCAATAAATGATGTTTTTCTTTGTTGGTTTTTAGTTTAGGTGAATCTAGTGGGATAGGAACTGAATGAGTAGCAAGATTAATGTTACGAGTTAAATTAGGAGACAATAAAACGAAACCTGGAGGAAGAGAACAATATGAAAAAACGATTAATGCTGTCACTTGGATTACTGCTTTCCCTTATCCTTACTGCTTGTAGCAACAATGATACTGATACAATGGGTGCTCCTCAACAAACTGATACAATGGACACATCTCAACAAGAGGAGAACTCTTCCGGGGCTAAGTCTGGGGAATACGCTGAGATCGGATCTGGGGCAAACCTTGTTAAATTCCCTGATTTTGAAAAGGGGATCGTGTTTGCGACTTACGATCGAGGAGATATTCATGAAAACATCTATGTAAATAGCAGGGAAGCGATTGAAGCAGTGCAGAACGGAGAGGAGCTTCCGAGCGGAACCGTAATCACTCTCGAAGGATATAAGGATGGAGAGATTGAACATTATTTAGTGATGGAAAAGCGTACCGGCTGGGGTTCTAAGTACTCGCCCGAAGAACGTAATGGGGATTGGGAATACCAGCATTTTACTCCTGACAGAGAAGTGGCTGAAGATGATATTGGCCGTTGCTTTTCCTGCCACGCAAATCGGGAAAGGGATGACTTTATGAATTCGATGGATCAAATGAAAGAGTTTGATTTAGAAGAAGTTGCACAATCAGAGAACAGCAGTTCAGAAACCCCAATCGCAGCTATGCCTACAGAGGACTGGATGGTAAGTGAGATACCTGCTCATATGAATGGTTCTAAGGATGTATCTCATGTAGAAAGCAGATCAATAGGGGAAGAAGAAAAAGCGGGAATACTTCAGGACGTTCTATTGACAATGTATTTACATCAATATAATAACTAAGGCCATTAAAAATAGACTCGCTAGGAAAAAACAATCTATTGATTGGTTAAATAGAAAGAGGAGAATACTTTGAATCCAAAGATGTTATTCAAGCTGGTAATTGACCTAACCATGACAATCCTCATGTTAATCGAAATGGCTTATTATATTACCGGCAATACAGTTCATGAATTCCTCGGCGTTTCAGTACTCGTACTATTTATCGTCCATAATTTTTTAAATCGACGGTGGTTTAGTACGATACTGAAGGGAAAGTATAATCTACGGCGTATTCTGCAAATCGTACTCAATTTGCTTTTTCTTGCAGCAATGGCTGTTATGATGATATGTGGAATATTAATGTCCAGTGAATTATTCTCCTTTATCCCGGTAAATGATGACATGATCTTCCGGCAAATACATGTTCAGACAGCCTATTGGGGATTTATCATCATGGCATTACACGTAGGATTTTCTTGGGGTATGATTATCAATTCAGTACGGAGAATGACGGGAATCACCGGCACTAGCCGTATTCGCACCATTGGCTTACGAGTTCTTGCCATGTTGATTGTATTTTATGGGGTATATGCTTCCTTTGAAAGAGAGATCGGTACTAAGCTAACTATTTATAATCCATTTGGTACCTGGGTGAATGATGATTCCGCCATTAAATTTATCATTGACCACTTCTCCATCATGGGAATCTATATTTGTGGTACACACTATGCTTTGAAATTTGTTCAAAAACAGGACAAAGGAGAACTCAAAAACACGGATATAGGTTCAAAAATGAGGATTAATTAGGGGTTTTTTTAAAATGGAACGTGTAAATTGCGAATGCGGTCATGTTAATCCACACGGAACACATCTTTGCGAATCATGCGGGAAACAAGTTGGTGAAGATCTTTCGGAAAAGTCGGTTGATATGCGTTATGAAGGAAGTGCAAGACGTTCACAAACGTATAATAAAACACCACTGGATAAGGTTTGGAACTTTTTCTCATCCGTAAAAGTAGGGATCTGGATTATTGTTCTTCTATTAATCGCGTCTGCGATTGGAACCATTTTTCCTCAGCAGATGTATATTCCTCCAAATGAAGTACCGGAACAATTTTATCGAGAAAAATACGGCTTTTTTGGCCAAATATACTATCAATTAGGTTTTAACAGGCTGTATGAATCTTGGTGGTATTTTCTGCTGCTGGCCGCTTTGGGAATATCGCTTGTTATCGCGAGTTTGGACCGGGTTATTCCATTATACTTTGCTTTGAAAAATCAAGGGGTTACGCGACATGAAAGCTTCATACGCAGACAACGTCTTTTTAGTGAAACAAGAGTAAAAGAGAATTCAGATGAACAGCTGGATTTAGTAATAACCAAATTAAAGAATAAACGGTACCGCATTCGAGAAGAAAATGGGGATTTTTTGGCTGAGAAAAACCGATTTTCAAGATGGGGACCGTATGTAAATCATGCTGGCCTTATTATCTTCCTTATTGGAGGAATGCTCAGATTTGTACCGGGAATGTATGTAGACGAAATGCTTTGGATTCGTGACGGTGAAACAAGTGTTATTCCGGGAACCAATGGAAAGTATTACTTAAACAGTGACAAGTTTATTCTGGAAACTTATCAAAAAGATCAAGAGGATGAAGTATTTGCAAATGCCCTTTCACGAGTTGGGGATGGAAATGTTATTAAAAATTATCAAACGAATGTGACCTTGTATGAACGTAAAGGTGAGATCCTTTATGGAGACACACCTGAGCTCGTAAAGGTGAAAGATGAGCAAATCAAAGTGAATCACCCGTTAAAACATGATTCATTAGCTCTTTACCAAGTTTCCTACAAATTAAATGAACTAAATAAGATGACCTTTCGTTTAGTTGATAAAAAAACTGAAAAAAGCTTTGGCCAGATTAAGATAGATTTGTTAAATCCGCAAAAGGAGTATGATCTGGGCAATGAATATATAGTTAAGATTTTAGAATATTTCCCCAATTTCTATTTTGATAGTGAAAGCCGGCCTGCAACAAGATCACAAGTTCCTAACAATCCGGCATTTTATTTTAACATGATATCTCCGGGAAACCTTAATGGTGAAAAAAGCTTTGTTGCCATACGAAACACAATGGAACCAAGCGGAGATAATCAATTACAAATGAAATTTGAAAGCGTTGAAATGAAAAATCTTTCAGCCCTTACCGTTCGTAAAGACCATACATTATGGTTTCTTGGATTGGGAGGAGCCATTTTCATGATTGGAGTTATACAAGGGTTGTACTGGAACCATCGGAGAATATGGATCAGAAGAAGTAGTGACGCAATATTAATTGCAGGCCATACAAATAAAAATTGGTATGGTATCCAAACTGAAATAAACCATATTTTAAAAGAAACCGGCTTACAAGAATTAACTGATCAAACAAACAGGAAAAGCGAGACTAGCTAGAAGGAGGAGAATAATGATCGCTTTTAGCAGTAACTTGCTTTATACAGCATTCTTTCTATATTTAATTTCTACCTTTCTTTTTGGTGGAGCTATTCGTGATCGGAGAAAACAATACGAAAAACCAAGTAAATGGGCTACAGTAGCATTAAGTGTGACCATTCTAGGCTTTGTTACACATCTGGGTTATTTTATCACAAGATGGATGGCTTCCGGACACGCACCGGTGAGCAATATGTTCGAGTTTGTAACAGCTTTTTCTATGATGTTTGTGCTGGCATTCATCATCCTTTATTTTTTGTATAAAGTGTCTATCTTGGGTTTATTCACTTTGCCGATTACATTATTAATGATTTCCTATGGAAGCTTGTTCCCGACAGATGTTTCTCCATTAATCCCAGCATTGCAATCGGATTGGCTTGCTATTCATGTAACTACAACGGCACTAGGTTCAGCTGTTCTAGCCAGCAGCTTTATTGCAGGTATTATTTATTTACTTCGTTCAGTTGACCAGACGAAACCATCAATGAAAACTTTCTGGCTTGAGGTGATCATGTACGCCATTGTGGCAACACTTGCTTTTATTGTCATTACATTGGTTTTTAGAGGATTGCAATATGAAACTGTTTATAAATGGGTCGATAATAATGGCCAAGAGACGGAGATTACTTACAGACTTCCTTCACTTATAGGGCCTAATCAAGGCGAGTTGCTTACTGAAGGCAAGATGGAGGCTTTAGTTGAAGTACCGGCTGTAATTGACGCAGGAAAACTAAATACAGTCATTTGGTCTGCTGTCACGGGTTTACTTTTATACCTAATACTAAGATTGATTTTCAGGAAAAGAATTTCTGCAGCTCTTCAGCCATTAACGAAGAATATTAAGCTTGATTTGGTTGATGAAATTGGATATAGGTCGGTTGCAATCGGATTTCCGTTATTTACTTTGGGCGCACTTATTTTTGCGATGATTTGGGCTCAAATAGCTTGGACACGTTTATGGGGATGGGATCCCAAGGAAGTATGGGCTCTGATTACATGGTTATTTTATGCTGGATATTTGCATTTGCGGCTCTCCAGGGGGTGGCAAGGCGAAAGATCTGCATGGCTCGGAGTCATCGGTTTTGGAATCATTATTTTCAACCTGATTTTTGTTAACCTGATTATCGCCGGATTGCATTCTTACACCTAATAAGTAAAGGAGGTTCAGATGAGGAACAAAAAGATCAGATTTATTCTTCGCTTGAGTCTGCTGCTTATTATGATTTCAGCCATAACTTACACACTTTATCAACATTTCTTTACTGAAAAAAAACAGGTTCAGGTTGGAGGTCAAGCACCTGATTTTGTACTTGAAGATATGGAAGGAAATAAAGTTCAGCTATCAGACTTAAAGGGAAAAGGAGTTTTTTTGAATTTCTGGGGGACATGGTGCAAACCATGCGAGCAGGAAATGCCTTATATGGAGAGCCAGTATAATCACTATAAAAACCTTGATGTAGAAATATTAGCTGTTAATGTTGGTGAAAGTGAAGTTGCCATTGAATCTTTCGTTGAAAGACATGGAATTACATTTCCCGTTCTGAAAGATAAAGACCAAGCTGTCACTGAAGCTTATGATATTACCCCAATTCCGACCTCATTCTTAATCGATAAGAATGGAAAAGTTCTAAAGGTTATAACTGGTTCTATGTCTGAAAGGGATATAGCAAACTACATGGAATTAATAAAATCATAAGAGGGTCATGTAAAGAATCGTATATTAATCCACCTAACTTTCATAAATAATTAACACTTTTGATACCGAACTATACATGTCGTATATTTTACTTACTAAGCTCACGAACCTCTAAGTTATATTGAGTAAAGAAAAATGATTAAACATTAAGAGCGTCCTGGCAATTACGCAGGCCGCTCTTGTTATACATGGATTATAGGCTTCTCTCTAACAAGACCCCAACTTGCTTGGCCATTACTCGCGGCGGATAAGGCATACCATTCTTGATCCACCATTCAATTACCCCAACATAAGCAGTTCCGGCATATTGTAGCATAATATCTTCACTTAAATCAGTATTCCAATCGCTTTCTTTACCAATCTCACCTTTGAACCCTTCAATAAAAGAAGCAAGAAGCCGAGTTCTAAAGGATGATGGAGTCCCTTTACTTGCTAACATGGTCGAAAAAAACAAATAATTCTTCTCGAAATATTCAAAATAAGGTACAAGACCCTCGAACCAGTCCATCTCACATGCCCATGTACCCATCTGCTCTAATTCATTAATGTGTGTTTCTATGAGTTTATCTAATAAATCATATTTGTCCTGATAATGAAGATAAATGGTTCCGCGGTTTACGTTTGCCCGGTCTGCGATATCCTGAATGGTAATATCATCGAAATTTTTTTCAATCATCAGCTCAATAACTGCTTTTTTCAAGGATTCTTGCGTTTTAAGAACTCTCCGATCCACTTTTACCATCTTAAACTCCACCAAACTTTCTTAGAATAATGAACAGTTTTGATTACTGTGTTGATATATCAACAAATCGCGTTTTTTTAACCATTGAACGTAAGCTTCTTACATCTATAATAATAGACGAGGGTTGATTAAACAATACCTTTTGTATACACGCTTTCTGTTGGTTTAGTGGGTGCTGAAAAGAAACAAAGCTGACAAGAAAACATAATAAAATCGAAACGAGGGAGAAATTTCATGACTGACAATAAGAAAGTTTGGTTCATCACAGGTGCTGGGCGCGGCATGGGTGTTGATTTCGCAAAAGCCGCACTTGCCGAAGGTTATCAGGTTGTAGCAACGGGGCGTAATACCGATAGGGTAGTAAAAGCCCTTGGAGAAAATGAAGATCTGTTGATCGTGAAACTCGATGTCACGAAACCTTCGGATGCCGAGGCTGCTGTGAAGTTGGCTGTTGACCGATTTGGCGGCATAGACGTATTAGTTAACAATGCTGGCAGCTTCTATGGAGGTTACTTCGAGGAACTGACCCAAGAGCAGATCGAACGTCAAATCTCGACCAATCTATACGGTCCGATGAACGTCACCCGTGCCGTGTTGCCTTTGATGCGTAAGGCTCGTTCGGGACACATTATTTCTATCTCTTCACTTGCTGGCCTCGCCGGATTTGAATACACTACCGCTTATGCCGCTTCAAAGTTCGGTCTTGAGGGTTGGATGGAGTCTTTACGTTATGATGTCGCTCCATTCGGCATTAATACAACCATCGTCAACCCAGGCTTCTTCCGTACCGAACTTTTAGAGCCGGAATCAACATTCTGGGCTGAGCGAGCTATCGATGACTACGCCGAGCGTAATCCACAATTCCGGGCTTTCTTTCAAGATAAGAAAGGAAAACAGGAAGGCGACCCGGCCAAGCTTGTAAAGGCTCTAATCGCCATCGCAAGTCAGGAGGAACCACCGTTACGATGGATCGCAGGCAGCGATGCCATCGCGGGTGCAGAGCAGAAGGTCGCCGAACTTCAGCAACAGATTAATGCCTATCGTGACCTTTCGACATCCCTTGCATATTAAGTGAAGAGAGGAAGTTGAGATTTTGGTTAAACGTAATAATTTGCTTATATTTATATTAACCATAGGAGTCTTCGGCATCTTAAATACGGAAATGGGGGTTATTGGATTATTGCCTTCCATTGCTGAACACTATCATGTGAGTGTTTCCAAAGCAGGATGGTTGGTGAGTTTCTTTGCCCTTGCAGTTGCAGTGTCAGGACCAATCTTTCCGTTATTGTTTTCGGGTATAAATCGGAAGAAGGTCATGTTACTTGTACTTGGTGTTTTCGTTTTGGGGAACATTGTCTCCATATTTACGTCAAACTTTACCCTTGCATTAGTTGCTCGTATTTTACCAGCATTTTTTCATCCCGTTTATTGTTCTTTGGCATTTACGGTAGCTGCTGGGGCGGTGAGCAAGGAAGAAGCTCCAAAAGCTGTTTCGAAAGTTTTTATTGGGGTGTCTGCCGGCATGGTAATCGGTGTACCAATCGCGAGTTTTATAGCTAGTGCAGCTTCTTTACAAATGGCGATGGTATTCTTTGCTGTTGTAAATATTATGGTATTCATTGCTACATTACTATTTGTACCATCTATGCCTGTTAAGGAAAGACTTTCTTACGGAGCACAATTATCCGTATTAAAAAAATCAATGATTTGGCTTTCCGTTGTGGCTGTCATTTTATTAAATTCAGCCGTATTTGGAGTTTATAGTTACCTTGCTGAGTATCTGAAGACGGTTACGAATATGTCTCCGAATACAATTAGTTTCATGTTATGTATATTCGGTGGAGCTAATATTATTGGAAACGTAGTCGCAGGAAAGCTGCTTACGAATAATGCCATCAAATCTGTCGTATCTTTCCCTTTTATATTGGGAGCTGTTTACATCCTATTATTCTTATTTGGACAGTTTAGCTTACCAATGGCGATCATCACGTTAATCTGGGGTATTTTAGCCGGTATAGGGGGGAACATTAATCAATATTTGATGATGTCTTCGGCACCAGAAGCACCTGAATTCGCTAATGGATTATTTATATCATCCTGTAACGTAGGCACAACCTTTGGTGCAGCAGTAGGAGGCTTATTCCTCTCACAAATGGGTACACAATACGTTGTATTCGTGGGGTTACTATCATTAGTATTAAGTTTTGTTGCCATTTTACTAAGAAACTACATGATTGCTCCCACTCGACAACTTGGCTTCCCGAAAGATAATCAACAATTTTATTGATTTGTTTGAATAAACAACGAATCAGTTTCTTTTAACCATTGAAAGTATTTTGATTCCATTTATAATTATAAACAGATGTTGATTAAACATGAAGTGTTGATTCGGTGTGTTTTTTGGCCGAAACAGAACCAATACGATTGTAAAAACCAATTAATTCATTGATTGCAGGAGGTTATACGATGATTACTGCTAATGCACGCGCTACATTCAGTCCAGAAGGCCCATTCAAACTGACCACGATCGAACGCAGGGATCTCCAGCCGCATGATATTCTCATTGAGATTAAGTACGCTGGTATTTGTCACTCTGATATCCATACAGCTCGCGGCGATTGGGGACCTGTAAACTATCCTCTCGTTCCAGGGCATGAGATCGCCGGAATTGTCACCCAGGTTGGTTCGGAAGTCACAAGGTATGCCGTTGGCGACCGAGTAGGAGTAGGCTGTATGGTTGACTCCTGCAGAGAGTGCGATAACTGCCATAAGGGAGAGGAGCAGTACTGCCTCAATGGAATGACGGGCACCTATGGAGCTACCGATAGGTACGGGCAATATACGCAGGGTGGGTATTCCACTCACATTGTCGTAACGGAAGACTTCGTGGTTAGAATTCCTGACGGTATTGAGCTTGATGCCGCCGCTCCGCTCTTGTGTGCCGGTATCACAACGTACTCGCCACTGCGTCATTGGGGTGTTGCACCTGGCAAGAAGGTAGCTGTTATTGGACTTGGCGGGCTTGGACACATGGCTGTGAAAATCGCTCATGCCATGGGGGCAGAAGTTACGGTTTTATCACAAACATTGAAGAAGAAAGAAGACGGTCTGCGGCTTGGCGCGAACCATTATTATGCCACGAGCGATCCAGAGACATTTAAGAAACTGGCTGGTTCGTTCGACCTCATTGTGAATACAGTGAGCGCGAAAATCGATATTAATGCCTACCTTTCGTTGCTGGCGCTGGATGGAACACTGGTCAACGTCGGTGCGCCATCGGAACCGTTGCCAGTTCAAGTATTCTCGCTTATCCCTCATCGTCGGTCGTTTGCCGGATCGATGATCGGTGGAATTCGCGAAACGCAGGAAATGCTTGACTTTTGTGCTAAACACAACATTACTCCTGAGATCGAGGTTATTTCAGCCAACCAGATTGATGAAGCCTGGGAGCGCGTACTAGCATCAGATGTCCGGTATCGCTTTGTGATCGATATCAGCACAATGTGAGTCGCATTGGAAGTATTGTACTGAGGGGATGAATAACATCGAATACATGAAGCTTGGAAACACTGGTTTGGATGTATCGCGGATTTGTCTCGGGTGCATGAGCTTTGGTGAACCGGATCGAGGGTTCCCTGCATGGACAATGGATGAAGAAAACAGTCGTGAGATTATCAAGAAAGCCCTTGAGTTAGGAATTAATTTTATCGATACGGCGAATATGTACTCTAAGGGATCGAGCGAGGAAATCGTCGGACGGGCACTTAAGGATTACGCTAACCGGGACGAGATCGTCCTCGCTACAAAGGTTTATTTCCGGATGCATGAGGGGCCGAATGGTGCCGGTCTTTCCCGAAAAGCAATTATGAGCGAAATTGACAACAGTCTTAAGAGACTGGGAACTGACTATGTCGATTTGTATCAAATTCATCGTTGGGATTATCAAACCCCGATTGAAGAAACGATGGAGGCCTTACACGACGTTGTTAAAGCGGGCAAAGCCAGATATATCGGCGCTTCTTCCATGTATGCGTGGCAATTTTTAAAAGCGCTCCATGTTGCAGAGAAAAACGGATGGACGCGATTTGTATCTATGCAAAATCATTTGAACCTCTTGTACCGAGAGGAGGAACGCGAGATGCTGCCGCTCTGCAAAGAAGAAAAGATCGGCGTGATTCCATGGGCTCCGCTTGCGCAAGGAAGATTGTCGCGTGATTGGAGTGAAACCACTCTTCGCTCGGCAAACGATCCAGTTGCTCAAATGCTTTATGCCGCAACAGCCGAGTCAGACCGGAAAGTGGTTGAACGTGTCGCGAAAGTCGCAGAAAAACGAGGCGTTCCGCGAGCCCAAATAGCGCTGGCTTGGCTATTGCAAAAGGAGCAGATTACTGCTCCAATCATCGGCTCTACGAAAGTGTCTCATCTTGAAGACGCTGTAGCTGCACTTTCGATTAAGCTGAGTACGGAAGATATTGCGTTTCTGGAAGAGCCGTATGTACCTCATCCAGTGGTCGGTCTAGAATAGAAGGTTTTAAATAAGATTAATCTTAGCAAAATATTAGGGGCACGCCAACACCGGTGTGCCTCTTTACTTGGAGGAGAAAAAATAACCAACCCGAGATGAATAGTTTGGAAGGTGTGCACTGGGCTACCGATTGGTCCATTTGCGACGAGAAGATTGACGACAACCTCATGCTTCAATTCCATATAATGTAGGATTATCCGCAGTGAAACACGCAAAACATATTGTATTCACGCATCTCAACGCTCAAGATAATCTTAAGAAAGGTGGATTGGAGAAGATTATGTTACACGATAAAAAAGTGGCTCTTGTGACAGGTGCGAATCGTGGGATCGGATATGAGTTGGTCAAACTGCTGGCTTTGAATGACTTTAAGGTTGTTTTGGCAAGTCGGGATCCAAACAAAGGTGATGGTGCTGTGCAAAAGCTTAAGGGGTCGGGGTTAGATGTCTCGTTTGTGATGATAGATGTCGACAATCAAGAAAGTATCCGTCAAGCAGCGGTTACAGTGGATCAGAAGTTTGGAAAGTTAGACGTATTGATCAATAACGCCGGCGTGTATCTGGATGATAATGGAAAATTTTTGACTACGGACCTTTCCGTACTAGAGAAAACGATGTCAACTAACTTCTTCGGTGCTTATTACGTCATTCATTCTTTTATTCCGCTAATGGAAAAGCAGGGTTATGGGAGAATTATCAATGTTTCTTCAGATTATGGAATGATGAGACAATTGTCGAGGCAAGGAGCCGGTGCTTATAAGTTATCTAAACTTGCCCTTAATGGATTGACGCGATTGGCAGCTGCAGAAGTTCAAGGAGATATCAAAATAAACGCTGTCGATCCGGGATGGGTAAGCACGGATATGGGAGGACCGACTGCTCCACGAACACCAAAGCAAGCCGCAGAATCAATCCTTTGGTTGGCGACAATCGGACCCGATGGTCCTAATGGTGGTTTTTTTAGGGATGGTAAAAGAAGTGATTGGTAGCATTAGACGTGTTTAAAAATGGCAACGAGGTCCTATACGTGTCCTCTAATGAAGGGAAGAAGAGTGAGAACGAGATCAAAATCAAAGCTAATTGCAGCTAGATTAATACGGTGGAGGACCAAACGATATGCGAACAATCTTATCTGTGACTTTCGCACTGACGATGATTTTTATTTTTACAGCTTGCGGAAGTGAGCCGATTACTAACGCTCCGGGAAATGAACAACCTGTTGCACCCGTTGATCAAACCGAGGAGAGAGGTCAAGATTCTATTGATAAAAATGAAAGCGTGGAAGGTGCCATGATAAAATTGATTTTAGACAATGAGGAAATCATCGTAAGCATGTATGACAATCCAACAAGTAGGGACTTGGTATCGATGCTCCCGCTAACCTTATCATTCGAGGAATTCGCTGGAAAAGAAAAAATCAGTTATTTATCGCGTAAATTATCTACCGAATCTGCCCCTTTAAACGGTCCTTCGGTTGGCGACTTTGCTTACTATTCCCCATGGGGCAATCTGGCAATATTTTATAAGGATTCCGGCACCGCCGGGAATGGACTGATTGTACTAGGAGAGATTAAATCCGGGAAAGAACATCTCGCAAATGTTAGAGAGAATTTTACATTGACGATCGAAAGAATGGACTAAAGGGGAGAAGTCGGAGATGAACGATTCTTACCAATCCGCATTTGGAGAGAAGATAATCTGCTTCTCGATCGTATCCCAAGCGGTCCCGCGCATCATGGGGGGTTATTTCATCAGCAACACGACAGACGGTCGCGGTGTTGCCGAGGAGAACGGCGATAAGCTCTATAGGATTTCACTTTCCAAGTTAAATTAAAGAGAAAAATTAGAAGTTGATCGGCAATTTAAACTTATATATAAAGAGACCCTAAATCGCTAAGGGTCTCTATTTGTGTAGATATTCTAACGGGTCTTCAATATCGGACTCAACGCCACATCCAGGAAACCCTTACAGCGGCGTACTTTTCGTAGACAGTGCGAGCGACATGTCAGGCCGAAACATATAGTGAGTCCTGCTGCGTCGTCAAAAAGGCCTCCACATTACTCGAATTTCGACGGAGGAACGTTATAGTATTTTTTAAAAGCTTTCGAAAACGTGAACGCGTCGGGATAACCGAGAAAGCCGGCGATCTGTTGGACCGTATACTTTTTTTCGTAGAGATATTCTCTCGCTTGGTTCATTCTAATCTGATAAATGTACTGCCCCGGTGTGATGCCCAAGGCTTTTTTAAAATAAGAGATAAAATACTTTTCGGATAGGCCAACAAGCGCCGCAAGTTCGTTCATTTTAATGGATTGATGCAGATGGTCGGTTACGTATGTGAAAACAGGCTGCAAGACGTCCAAACTTCTCTCGGATTTTTTCGTTGTTCTCCCGTTCATAAATGCTCCAATATATAGACCTTGTCCGTGGAGTTCAATGATTTTAGCGACAACGGCGGTCAGACAAGCCTTTAAATACAAACGGTTCCCCGGCATGCTGCTTAGCTGCTTTGATTGAAGGAAGGATTTTCCTAAAAGGGCGGCTTCTTTCCGGATCAAATCCTTAGGAATGATTCCCGAGAGCTGAAAATCGCTAAGAATGCGTTGCTGCTTGCCGATCCCGAAATCGAAATGAACATAAATAAACCGACAACCTTCACCGGTAGTAGCTGCCTATAGGGCACCCCGGGGTAAAATAAGACGACGTCTCCCGGATTTGCCGTATGTTCGATGCCGTCTATCGTAATTTTGACGATTCCGGATTGAACGAACCAAAGATCGTAATCGATATGTGCCTTGTGCTCGATCCAATTCCCGTCGTGAACAGGCTCCCAAAAAGATTTCATGCGAAGCGCGATGAATTCCGACAATTCGTTGAGAATTCCCATGTCCGTCCGTTTCATATCCACTGCCTTCCTTTACCACAAGACATTTTTCAAATAATATCACTATACCATTAATAATAATAATCATGAATAATCTTACTATTTGACATATATCCGAAACCATCTCATATTCTTCTTTCGGAACCACTCTCCTATAATTAGGCTATAAACAGTTAGGAGGGACTCGATCTTGAACATGAACGGAGAGAAAGTGCAGCAACCGAAGGTGGTTGTCATCGGAGCAGGAAGTTTGTTTTTTGGGCGACAGTCGATTTGGCAAATGGTTCACTCGAAATATTTGAACAACGGTACGCTTGCCTTGGTAGATACGAATGAAGAAAAACTATCCAAGATGGTAAGACTTGTCGAAATGGTTGCAAGGGAAAACAATGTACCGCTAAAGGTAGAAGGCTCGACGGATCGGAGACAGGTACTGAAAGGCGCGAATTTCGTAGTTCTTAGCTTTGCCGAGGATACGGTAAAATATCGCGGCATCGATTGCGAAGTCTCCTTAAAATACGGTATTCGCATGTGTTCGGGAGATACCATCGGTCCCGGCGGGATTTTTAGGGCGATGAGAGAGCTGCCGGTCATCATGGAGTGTGCCAAAGATATTGAAGAACTTTGTCCTGACGCATGGGCAATCAATTATATTAATCCCTCTACGGTTCACGGGATCGCCTTAAGCCGGTATGCGCCGAATCTAAAATCGTTCGCACTGTGCGACAGTCATCATATGCCGCACATAAAAGCGTATTATGCGGTTCGAGCGGGGATCATTCAGGATAGAAAAGAGTTTACCGAGGAGATCGACCGGAAGTTCGATTTCCGGGTGGCCGGCGTCAATCACTTCACCTGGCTGCTTAAGGCGGAGTATGACGGAACGGACGTTATGGCCCCGATCGCCGAGGCATTAAGAAAGTCGGCGGCTACGGAAAACAACGGCGGGGATACCGGCGCGAAAGCGCTATATAACGATGCCATTACTTATGAGCTTTATCATACTTTCGGGTATGTCCCGACATGTACGGCCCATACCAAAGAATACGTCCGGTACTGTCAGGGGCTTGGCAAGACGAACGACGCCATCCCGCCTTTAAAGATTTGGGAAACGGAAGACCGGTATAAGCGTCACGAAGAGATGTGGCAGCAAGTGGACGACTTCATTACCGGGAATATACCGATCGCCGATTATATGAAAACCTTCGGCCCCGATCATGCAACAGATATTATCGAAAACATGGTCGGCAATTTGGGGAAACGCTTCTTCATCAATACGCTCAATAACGGTGCGGTTACTAATATGAACGACGACTCGTTCCTTGAACTGTTATGCGAGGTAAGCATGGATGGAGCCAAGCCGCTTCCCGTGGGAGAAATGCCGCGAGGAATTCGAGGGATGCAGGAACTGGTACTGGATACGCACGAACTAACTGCGGAGGCTGTTGTGGAACGGAACTTCTTGAAATTGAGAAGGGCGATGATGACCGATCCGCTAATTAATTCCATCCATGATGCGGATATGATTATTAAAGAGTTGTTGGAGCAGGAAAGAGAGATTATCCCGAGATATTGGTACGAATAAACGTTCTTACGAAGAAGGACCGCATCGACGGTCCTTCTTTGGTTTTGCAAAACTTCCCAAAGTGGTGACAACCTTCTCCCTGATACTGCTATGTAGTAAACGGTGTTTGTACGGTAACGCGACTCCGTAACAACCTTCGCCCGTTAATTCAGGGGAGAAGAACCAACTCGGCGCTTGAGCTGCCTTATTTTCATTTGAAGATCTTGATAGTCAAGGAAATGCACTTAATTTAGGTGAAACGGTTATTTTAAAAGACGTTTATTTCTGAACTCCGCATGCGCGGCATCGAAGTTACAGTAGTACACAATCACTGGCTGTTCGATAATCCGCGTTTAATGTATATCCATTTCAAATCTGTCGAGCCGCCACTTCTTTTTGCTTGAAAGGTGTCCACCGCTTTTAGTGTACTGACCACAAAAATCGTAAATCCCAACCGTTCAAGCGGTTCCCGCGGTTCGTACAGTCGATTTTCCAACCAATCCGGCAGCTGTTTTATTTGTTCGAAGGCATCCACTAAAACAAGAATGCCTTCTATTAAAGCCTGTACAACAAAGAAATTCGGTAATACCCGACTCAGTACTTCCGCAAAACAGGTAAAACGTAGTAAATAGTAATCGGTCATCCTCACCATTTTTCAATCCCCGTCTATTAAAAGGCGGGGATTAATGCCCGGACCTTGGATTTGGAGCTTATGGCCAGCCAAAGTTTATGCAGATTGTCAGCGCGGCTTTACATAACAATCGAAGTGACTCCGGTTGTAGGGACGCTGTGGGAAGGATTGAATATTATTCGAAAAATCGCCTAGATTTCAGGACAAAAACAGCAGAAGTGGGTCTTTATCTGTAAAAAAATGAAGACCGTACCTACTGGCAATAAGGTAACGGCAAAGGGATTATTGACAGATTAACAGTAGCAGAATAATATTAGTTTAACAACAAAGAAAACGCTTACATATGGTCTTGAACATTTAGTTAAACGTTTACGTAAATGTTTTCAAAAATAGGCATACATAGGAGGAGATGCATCACATCTTGGATAGTGTGATCCGTAACGCTTTATTCATTAGAAGTGAGGAGGGCGATTGATAACATTTGGATGATCCACCTGAGTTGCCGTACATGCAAAGCTCGTGCCCCTTCAGGATAGCCAGAAATGGTCCGGCTCACCATCAGGTGCGCCGCGGAAGATAGAGCGAACATTTATTGCGCTTTCCAACAACTGATTGTTCCAGTCGGTGTGTCTACCTTACGGCCGTTTCGAGCGGTAGCTTTTTCAATCTTGGATACTACGAAAAGGGTCTCCTTCGAACGGGAGATCATCAATTACGTTTTGAAGATTTGAAGCTTTTTTAAGGCTAGAGAGAGGGGGGGGCAAATGAACGATCTTCTGCAGCGGATTGAAGAAGCCCGGTCGAGCATGCATCAGTTAGCCTTACAGTACGGTTTTAATGCACCGCTGGTTTTAGATCTGTCCCAAAGGCTCGACGAATTGCTCAATACCTACCATGAAAGCGTGAAGAAACTAAGGCATGTTTAGGTCCCGAAAGGGGCGAACCATGAATGATCAACAGGAAGGAAACAACAATGCGATTGTCACCAAGGATCGGGACGGAGAGGATCCGGTGGATCAATCCGCACTTAAAAATTGGATATATTTTTGAACAATGACCGGCGGGTGCTTAAACGAAACAGGAAGGGGAGATGTTAATGAAAACATGCCCTTATTGTCACTTAGCACTTGTGCTTGATGCAGACCAGTACTACTGTACATTTTGTCAGATGACGGTGGTTTCGATTGACGTTCCGAACGATGTGAGTCGGAAGCCTCTTGTGTTCGATTCGTATTTTTACGCCGATTATGCTGAGCTTTCCACGCCGGAGCTGATGAAAAAATCCACGTTTTTTTTGGTGTTTCTGCTGCGGCTAGTCCGGCAAGAACGAACAGACATAAACAAACATTTAAAACTTTTTAATAAGGTGATCGATGCCGGAACCCATGATTATCTGGAAGCCGCACAAGAATCGGGAAGAACTTATGAATGGTGGACGCGGAAAGCTTGGGTAATTGAAAACATTTTGCGGGATCGGATAGGCCATTTTCCGACCCGAATTACGCGCTATGGTACGAGAAAAATACAAAATGGACATCGCAATTTTTTAATATAAATGATGTTAATTTCTAAAAAAAGGAAAAATCACTGAATAAACGGATACAGAATTTGTAAGGCAGACCGCTGAATACATCAGTGGTCTATTTTCTCGTGAAGATCTTTACCGGTTCACCGCCTGAGCGGACAGAGCTGAGACCCTTCATCAATCCTTATTGGGATTCGAATCAGTTTCCCATCGGAAAACGAATGCTGCCCTGTAGCGGCAACATTTGCCGACTACAGGCTTTTTATTAAGGATTGCATTCCAGTCAAATATGTCTTAATATGAAACATGAATTAATGTTTTTATCATTGAATTAACAATTATATTAATACAATATTTCATAAAAGTAAAAACCTCCCACCAAGAACGACATCAATAATGAGAAGGTCATCTCCAAACTCGTTATCGAGGTAGAGCGAAGGAATGTAAGGGCATTGACCCGGGAAAATATGAGAGGGTTAACCGCAAGGGTACATGTGGAGATCTATATGCAATATTAATTTATTTAGGGGGCTATCTTTTGTCAGTATATAATAGCAATTATTCAGGTTATCTTTTGGTGCATTTTATCGGGGAACAGCCTGACGGCGAGCAGGTTTATTTCTCCTACAGTGAGGACGGCCTGCATTGGAAAGACCTGAATGCGGGGTTACCGGTTCTGCGTTCCGAACTGGGGGAAAAGGGCGTGAGGGATCCGTTTATCGTGCGCTCGCCCAAGGAGGACAAGTTTTATCTGATTGCCACGGATCTTCGCATTGCAAACGGAAAGGGCTGGACCGCTGCGTCGACTAACGGAAGCCGCGACATTATCATATGGGAATCCGCCGATCTGGTGCATTGGTCTTCACCGTGGGCAGTCACCCTTGGCGTACCGGGCGCCGGCTGCGTCTGGGCGCCGGAGGTTATTTATGATGAAGCCGCGGACGATTTCCTGGTGTTTTGGGCCTCCGCGACGCAGGAACCGCAGGAGAAAGAGCGGAAACAAAAAATCTATAGCGCCCGCACTAGGGATTTTCGCAGCTTTACAGAGCCTGAAAAATATATTGAACGGGAAAACCACATCATTGACACTACGATCATTGCACACAACGGTGCCTACTACCGTTTTTCCAAGGATGAAACGACTAAGAATATCCGGGTCGAAAAAGGCACATCGCTGGAAAAAGACTCATTCACCGATCTTCCCGCTCCGGTTTTGGAAGAATTGCTAGGTGTGGAAGGCCCCCAAATTTACAAGTTGAACGATCGCGAGGAGTGGTGCCTTATTGTGGATCGCTTTGCGGAAGGAAAGGGCTACCTCCCCCTGCTGACCTCCGACCTTGATGGCGGTGAATTCCGGGTTCTGCCGGAAGGGTCGTTCGATTTGGGAAAAACCAAGAAACGCCACGGCGGAGTCCTCCCTATTACCGCTGCCGAATGCAGCCGCCTTCTGGCGGCGTTTGGCGATGGCCATCAGGCCTTGCTAGGGCAATTCGCCGACCCGGATCTTGCGAAGTTCGGCGACCGCTATTACCTTTATCCCACAACCGATGGCTACACGGGCTGGTCGGGTACGCAATTTCATGCGTTTTCTTCGGCTGACATGCGTATTTGGAAAGATGAAGGAGTGATTTTGGATCTTGCGACGGAAGATGTACCTTGGGCTGTCGGCAGCGCATGGGCACCGGCCATTGCCGACAAAAATGGTAAATATTACTATTATTTTTGCGGCAAAATGAAAAGCGGAGAGAGCGCCATAGGGGTTGCGGTTGCCGAGACTCCGGTAGGCCCGTTTCGCGCACAGCCGCAGCCGCTTGTTACCATGGAACAGACGAAGCGTCTTGGTGTCACCATGGGCCAGGCCATAGACCCATCCGTCTATTTTGAGGATGACGGTACAGCGTACCTGCTGTTTGGAAATGCACACCCTGCAATTGTACGGCTCAGTGAAGATATGGTAAACGTAATTGAGGATACGATGAAGAATCTTGTCGGCCTGCACGATTTCCGGGAGGCGGTCACCGTTCTGAGGCGCGGCGGGCAGTATCACTTCACGTGGTCCTGCGACGACACTGGCAGCGAGGATTACCACGTGAATTATGGCACGGCGGAGCATCTTTACGGGCCGGTAACTTACCGCTATCCGGTTCTTGTCAAAAATAAGGAAAAGGATATGCTCGGCACCGCTCATCATTCGATTCTCCAGGAGCCCGGCACCGATAAGTATTGGATTGCTTATCACCGGTTTGTCACGCCGCTGACCCGGTTTACAGAGGGAAAAGGCTTTCATCGCGAAGTCTGCATAGACCCGCTCACCTTCGGCGAAGATGGGCTGATGCAGCAGATGCAGCTGTAGAGGATGCCCGCGTAAACGGGGCGGTGAAACGCCTCCCCCGCATATAAAACTAAAATACAGTATAGTGTACCTGTTGAATTTGCAAATTTTTGAATGTGAATTCCCTTAGCAGTAAATTACTGTATTTAGATTTGACGGAAACTCTAGATCGATCATATTACAAAGGGAGGGATTAGAAATAATGCAAGCTTATTTATTTGTACATTTTAAGGAGAAGAGAACACCGGACGGAGAACAGGTTTACTTCGGAGTTAGTAAGGATGGCTTTTATTGGGAAGAAGTTAATGATGGAAATCCTATTTTATGGAGTTATTATGGCGATAAGGGCGTAAGAGATTTTACGATTACTAGAACCAAAGAAGGTAAATTTTTTATTTTAGCAACAGACTTAAGTTTGTCGTATGGTATGTTGAATCAGTATCAACATTCATGGGACAAAATATCAAGAAACGGAAGCAAATGTCTTGTCCTCTGGGAGTCTGATGATTTGATTCACTGGTCAGAACAGAGGATGATAAAACTGGGAGATGAAGACTTCGGCTGTTTGTGGGCACCGGATCTTATTTATGATAAGAAAAATGATGATTACGTTATTCACTGGTCATCATCCCATAGCTGCAATAACTATGGAGAAAAGGGAATCTATTATTCCCGAACAAAAGATTTTGTGAATTTTACAGAAGCTAAGGTTTTATATCGGAAAGAAGACAGTGGAGTCATTGATTCTGCAATGTATGAGGAAGACGGAAAGTATTATTTATTCTTAAAGAGTGAAAAGAATCCTGCTAGAATTATTCTTATGGAATCAGAAAATATAACTGGACCATTTGAGAAGATTGAAGAATTTGATAATAGCATGGAGTCACTGCAATCAGGACAATATGAAGCTCCAACAGCAGTTAAATTGGAAGATGGCAGATGGTGCTTATTCTTGGATTTTTATGGATGTTCCGCAGAAGAACAAGGGTATGTTCCGTTCATAGCAGAGAAAATGTCAACAGGAAGATTTATGCGTTCGGATAAATCCTTTACTTTCCCATATGGTTATAAGCATGGTACCATCTTAACGATTACCATGGAAGAATATGAAAGTTTGAAAGCTTATAAAAAAATGCCATCTGAGTATTAGGCCCAGGTGTTCCGCATACGAATAAACAAGAAATGAATCTATATAAGTTGAACTTACAACGCATAATTTTTTGCGGAAGACACCTTTGCGGGTGTCTTTTTTGCGTTATGGAAGAATATAAAGAAAGATTTCCCCGGTCCCGCATATAATGAACCGTAACCTTTACCACGCCATGGTAAATATGAAAGCGTTTAATAATCTTAATCGTTAAGCTCTTAATAAAAATGGCGAGGGGGCTGTAGGCATGGGCCAGTTCCTGAATCTGGAGAGCTTTTTCCAAAGACCGCATATTCCGATCGGGCAGCGCGACAAGGAACAGTTGGGCGAGATTTACATCAGCAATGACGGGAAGCGCCATGCATTCGCGAACTGGCTTATCGCCTTGATGTGGGAAGAGGATGAAATCGACGCCGGCTGGAAAACGATCGTTTACCCGGTGGCGAAAGGGAGGGTCTTTTGGCTTGTTCCTCCGCTCTTCTATACGACGGTCCCCTCAACCTTTGACAAAGCATGGAGACTTTCGGAAGCGATCAAAGCAAGCTCCCGTAACGATGAGCTGACCGAGAAGTACGTTCATCCGTACTGGGACGACTGGGCGAAGATTTGACTTATGCTTCCGAAGCGAGTTTTTGCTCGTTCATGGAAGTCGATTCAGTGAAGCCGTAAAAACTATTAGGAGGTGTGCCACGAGTGCTGCATATTATCGTTTGCATCAAGCAGGTTCCCGACAGCCGGGAAATCCGGATCGATCCCGTCAACAATACGTTAATCCGCCAGGGCGTGCCGAGCATCGTCAATTTCTACGATCTGCACGGCCTGGAAGAGGCGTTGCGCATCAAGGATGAGCATGACGCCAGAGTCACGGTCGTCACCATGGGGCCGCCTCCTGCCGAGAAGTCGCTGAAGGAATGCATTTCGCTTGGCGCGGACGAGGCCGTTCTCGTCACCGACCGGAAGTTTGCAGGCGCGGATACGCTTGCGACTTCTTACGTTGTGGCGCGGACGATCCGCAAGGTAGAGGAGCTGTGGGGGAAAGCGGACATCGTGTTTTGCGGCAAGCAAACGCTGGACGGGGATACCGGGCAGGTCGGTCCCGGCATTGCGTGCCGGTTGGACCTGGAGCAGCTGACGTATGTGGGAAAGGTCGCCGATGTGAACCCCATCAGTCGGAAAGTTACCGTTCACCGGTATTTGGAGGACGGGCTTGAGGTCGTCGAGTCTTCCATGCCGCTGCTTATTACCGCGCTTAAGGAGCTGAACAAAGTCCGCAGAGCTTCGCTGCCGGGCATGATCCGGGCTGCCGGTTACAAGCCGTACATATGGACGACCGCCGATTTCCCCGATCTGGACAACGCCAAGATCGGCTTGAAAGGATCGCCGACGATCGTCAGCAAAACCTGGGTGCCCGAAGTCAGAAAAATAAACGGCCAAATCGTAAGCGGCGATACTCCCGAGCAAGTGGCCGGGGAGCTGGTAAATAAGCTGTGGGAGAGTGATCTGCCGGAAAGATTCGGGTGGACGTAACCTTTAGGAGGGGATGCAGATGACTGCTGCAAGAGATGCGGAACAAACGTCCGATTGGTCCGATTACCGGGGCGTGCTCGTTGTCGTGGAACAGCGGGACGGGGAAGCCAAGAAGGTTTCCTGGCAGCTGCTGGGGGAGGGGAAAAGGCTCGCGGGGAAGCTGGAGGTTCAACTGATGGCGCTCGTCATCGGGCATGAGGTGGGGCATTTGGCGCAGGAAGCGATTTATTACGGTGCGGACAAAGTATTTTTGTGCGAGGCGCCCGAGCTGAAAGCGTACCGGACGAGGCCTTATAGCCGTGTCGCGATGAAGGTCATCGGAGAGGCTAAGCCTGAAATTTGTCTGTTCGGCGCGACGGGCACCGGCAGGGATTTAGCCGGCGCGATCGCTACCCACCTGCCGACCGGACTGACTGCGGATACGACCGAATTGGATGTCGAGCCGCCGCCGTCGCGGCTGCTGCTCGCTAGCCGCCCCGCCTTTTCGGAGAAAATGATGGCTACGATCTTATGCAAGAAGTATCGGCCTCAGATGGCTACGGCCCGCGCGGGCGTGTTCCAGGCGCTGCCTCGCGATACCACCCGCGAAGGCGAGGTCATCCTCATCGCGAACGCGATGACCGAGGAGCAAATTGCGACGCGGGTGCTGGATTTCATCCAGGAACGCGACAAAATCAATCTGGAGGAAGCGGAAATCATCGTCGCCGGCGGCCGGGGGCTGGGAGGACCGGAGCCTTTCGCCATGCTGAAGGAGCTGGCCGACGCTCTCGGGGGAATCGTCGGCGCTTCCCGGGCAGCCGTCGATGCGGGCTGGATCAAGCATGAGCATCAGGTCGGGCAAACCGGCTGCACCGTAAGACCAAAGCTTTATTTTGCCATCGGCATATCCGGAGCGGTTCAGCACATCGTCGGAATGGCGGGTTCGGACGTGATCGTGGCGATTAATAAAGATCCGGAAGCGCCTATTTTCCAGACCGCGCATTACCGCATCGTCGGGGATTTATTCAAAATCGTCCCTGCCATCACGGCCGAAGTGAAGAAGAAACGGGCGCTTTCGCGGGAAGAGGTGAAGGATTATGAACGAAAAGTTTGACGCGGTCGTCGTCGGTGCGGGACCGGCCGGCGCCGCAGCCGCGCTGACGATGGCCCGGGCAGGGCTACGCGTCGTGCTGCTGGAGCGGGGCGAGTTTCCCGGCTCGAAAAATATTTTCGGCGGGGTGCTGTACCGGAAACAGCTGGAGGAAATGATCCCCGAATTTTGGACGGAAAAAGGGTTCCCGATGGAGCGCTACATCGTCGAGCAGCGGGTATGGATGATGGGCAAGGAATCCGTAACGACGTTCGGTCACCGGAACGAAGCCTACAAGGCGCCTTATAACTGCTTCACCGGTCTCAGGGTGAAGTTCGACCAGTGGTTTGCCGACAAAGCGGTTCAGGCCGGGGCTATCCCGGTCTATCAAACGGTCGCGGTAGAATTGCTTAGAAAAGACGGCCTCGTCGTCGGCGTGAAGACGGATCGGGACGACGGCGATCTGTACGCTGACGTCGTCGTCATTGCGGACGGTGTCAATTCCTTGCTCGGCAAATCGCTCGGCGTGCATAAGGAATGGCGGCCCGATGAGGTGTCGCTCGCGGTGAAGGAGGTGATCGCCCTTCCGAGGGAGAAAATTCAGGACCGGTTCAATCTGGAAGGCGACGAGGGCGTCACGATCGAGTTTATCGGTGACACCTCTTTAGGGATGGCGGGGATGGGATTTTTGTATACGAACAAAGAAACGCTCTCGCTGGGCGTCGGCGTCATGGTCGATCAGCTGAGGGAGAAGCGGATCAAGCCGTACGCCGTGCTGGAGGCGGCGAAACAGCATCCGATGATCCGCAAATTAATTCAGGGCGGAGAGGTACTGGAATATTCGGGGCATCTTATCCCCGAAGGCGGCTATCATTCGATGCCTTCGCTGTCCGGAGACGGCTGGGTAATCGCAGGGGATGCGGCGCAGATGGTCAATCTCGTTCACCGGGAGGGTACGAACCTTGCCATGACGTCGGGGAGGCTGGCAGGCGAGGCCATCGTGGAGGCCAAACTGAAGAACGATTTTTCATGGGAAACGCTGCAGCTGTACGACCGGAAGATCCGAAGCTCGTTTATCGAGAAGGATTTGAAGAAATATAAAGGGATGCACGAGCTGCTGAAGGAACAAGATCCGGAGCTGCTGTTCGACAAGCTGCCGTCGGCGCTCAATGAAGCCGCTTATCAGATGTTTCTGGTTGACGGGGTCTCCAAGGCACAAAAACAAAAAATGGCCGTAAAATTAATTAAGGACGCTGCCGGCGGGACGATGAATTTACTGAAATTAGGCTACAAAGGCTGGAGGGCGATGAACGGATGAATGATTCGATTTCCGACAAGCTGTTTACGATCCGCTACAAGTGCGATGACGTATCCCATCTAATCATTAAGGAACGGGACAACTGTCTGAAATGCGTCAAGAAGGACTGCAATTATTTTTGCCCGTCCGATGTGTACGATTGGGACAAAAAGCAGAAGCTGACGACCGTCGCGTATGAAAACTGCATCGAATGCGGGACGTGCCGGATCGCATGCCCCTACGACAACATCGATTGGGTTTACCCAAAAGGGGGGTACGGCATCACCTATAAATACGGCTGACTGCAGCATTTCCAGCCCGCACCGGACCTGTATCCGGGCGGGCTTTTTGCATGGATGGCAACAAATGAGGTATGGCCATAACTTTGCGGATTGTTCTTCTAGAACAGTCCATTTTTTTGGTTGAACAATAATGCTGATTGTATCTTTTTAAGACACAGTCTGTGATATACTTCTATTTTTACATAATAAAAAGCGGTTTCGAAATCGAGGGCAAGAATTCCATGAACGTCTCTCCTTATTCTCTGATTTGAGCTATAATAGAAATGTTTTCTTCATCAATACAGGATTTGAGAGAGTTGCTCCAAATAAAAATAGCCAGCCTACTGAAACGGAGTTGACCAAATGCAGCTGTTAAAGGGACAAAAGGCAGACGTAACAAAGGGACGAAACCTCTCATTGCTCAGCCTGCGTTTCGGGTGGACAATCGGTGTATCGCCAATGAGCTTAGACGCGGCCGCATTTCTATTATCCGGCGACGGCAAGTGTGAGCGGGACGAGCATTTTATTTTTTACGGAAATCCCGAGGCTCGTGACGGGTCCGTTGCTCATTCGGCGACGGGTACCGGCGAGCAGGAGGTCATCCAGGTCTCGTTATCCCGCATGCCGGAAAGCATTTCGAAAATCGCATTAACGATAACGATTCACGAAGGAGAGCGGCTGGGTCACTACATGAAGGATGTATCCGGGCTTTATGTACGTTTGGTCAATTCGGCTACTGAGGAGGAACTGTTCCGCTTCGATTGCGGCACCGGTTTTACGAACGAGACGGCTGTCGTGGTCGGGGAGTTATATCGCTATAACGGGGAATGGAAATTTAACGCGGTCGGCAGCGGCTTTTTCGGCGGGCTTGCGTCCTTGTGCACGAATTTTGGCCTGAAGGTGGAGGAAGAGTCTGCCGAGGCGGCGGCTGCCGTCGAGGAAGCTGCCCTGCCGATCATCGACTTGCGCAAAAAAATGGTACAAATCACGTTAGAAAAGAAGAAGCTGACGAATGTCACGGCAAAGGTGGGCATCGTGCTGGATATAACCGGCTCCATGCAGGGCTTGTACAAAAACGGGACCGTTCAGGAAGTCGTCGAGCGCATATTGGCGGTTGCCTGCAAGTTCGACGATAACGCCGCGCTTGACGTGTGGGTGTACGACACCCATTTCAGCCGATTGCCTTCCGTGACGGAAAAAGATTTTAACCAATATGTGCAGACGCATATTTTGAACAACGATGCCATCCATAAGTTTGGACGGAACAATGAGCCGCCGGTCATGGAGGACGTGATTCGCAAATATACGGTCGAGCAGGATGACGGTATGCCAGTGTTCATTATTTTCATTAATGATGGCGGCGTCGTGAAGCCGATCAAGAAAGTGATTACGGCATCTTCGGTACTGCCGATTTTCTGGCAGTTCGTAGGCATCGGAGACTCCGATTTCGAGGTGTTGAAAAAGCTGGATACGATGGAGGGCCGCCTTGTGGATAACGCAAACTTCATCCATTTGGACGACATTTCCGCCGTCTCCGACGAGTCGCTGTACGACCAGCTGCTGAATGAGTTTCCGCGCTGGCTGGAAGCTGCGAAGGAAAAACGGATTATTCGGCCTTAGAACGAAGGATTCCCATGAGCGATAAATACGTAGCAACAAAAGAGTCGCGAAAAGGCGGCTCTTTTTATATGTGCTGCGGCTGTTATAATAGAATTATCCGAATCGTTCATACCCTGGTCATTTAGAGGTCGTGAAAATATGGAATATCTGAAAAAATTGTCGATTAGAGGGAGCGCGAATCTATTCCATCTACGTTGAAAAATTGCAAGCCGTTATGGATGGAAAAAACCGTAACAACCGAACGGTCAACATCGGTCTGGAAAACGTTAACAATCGGATCAAGTTGAGCTGCGGGGACGAATATGGCATTATGAAGAACAGCAAAGCAGGAATGGGCACCGAAGTCGTCATCATGATGCCGCTATTTACGGATATTCGGATGCCCGGCATGAGCGGGCTTGAACTCATTAATAATTTGAAGGATGCGTTCAGTCTCGTCCTGTTAATTTTAGTAAGCGGTTACGCAGAATTTGCTTTCACACAAAGAGCGGTCGCTTACGGCGCTTTCGGCAACTGTTGAAATGGAAAAGCCAGCTGTTCAAGAAAGAAGTCGGGACGATATTTACTGACCAACTTCCGGTTATAACAGTGAAAAATACGAAAAGGAATGGATAATCATGCTACGATTCCAAAATCTTGGCCTTACCAGGCAAATCCTTTATTTGATCTTGATGATGCTGGTCATTCTTCTGATCTCATTTTTCATCTCGAACACGATTGCCAAACGTATAGTCGAGAGCAAGGTTACGGACTCCGCCGGCAAAATTTTGCTTCAGGTTGAAGATAAGATGAAAAGCTTTTATGCGGACATGGAGAGAATCTCGGTTTCGATGCTGTATAGTCCGACGGTACAAGCTTACTTGGACGCGGATGACTCTTTATCCAGGATTCTCATGCACAACGAGGTCATATCGGTGTTCTCCAATACCACCACATTGAAAGATAATATTCGGGGCATCCAGCTTTACAACCGGTCAGGGACGATAGTAGCCACTCTAGGTCTGGGAACCGGCGAATCCGTCAAACTGCCGGATCCAAATATCGAATATTCCGGTTTATTAGCGGATCCGGATACGGGTGAAATAATCCCGTACTATTCGATTTCCGTTCCGATTCATAATTTGAAAAACACTCCTGCTAGGGATTACAAGGGAACAAGCGTATTTGTCATGGATGTCGGAAACTTCAGCAATATATTGAAGAATGCAAAAATTACAGCCAATTCACGGCTCCTGCTCCTTGATCAAAACAAAAAAATGTTGGCAAGCGTTGGAAATACGCCCAACATCGATACGTTCCGGTTAGAGGAGTGGAAAAACGACAACCGGTATATCGTGCAGACGAGCACGCTGTCTGAGACCGGGTGGGAACTGATCAGCATCATTCCGAAGAACGAGCTGTTGCAGGAATTGAATACCGTTCAAAGGCTGAACATTGCGACGTATGCGGTCATGTTTTGTATACTTGGTCTCTTTCTTATCCTTTTTTTTACCCGTATCTTAAAGCCGGTAAAGGCGCTGATGGATTTTATGAAGTCCTATCCGAAAGTGGGCCGAGAAAGCCGCATCCATGTGGCATACCATAATGAAATCGGCGTTCTCGCCGTCAGTTTGAATAAAATGCTGGACGAAATCGACTCCCTGAGCGAAGAGATTCAGTTTACGCAAAAGCGAATGTACGAAATGGAAATCACGAAAAAACAGATGGAAATATCGGCATACCGCAATCAGATCAACCCTCATTTTTTGTACAATACACTGGAATGTATACGTGCCATGGCTTTTTATTACAAAGTTCAGGATATTGCCGATATTTCGGCCTCCTTGTCCAACATGTTCAGATACTCGGTCAAAGGGAGCGATTTTGTTACGATTCAGGACGAAATATCCCACGTCAAGGAATACGCAAAAATTATTGGATTCCGGTTCATGGGAAAAATACAGGTAATGATCGATGCGGATGAAGATATACTCAAGCTGAAAACGATTAAAATGCTGCTTCAGCCGATTGTGGAAAATGCTGTTTTCCACGGATTGGAGAGAAAGATCGACAACGGCACGGTCCGGATTCACGTGCACAAGATCTCGCGGAGCCAAGTTCAATACGTCATACAGGATAACGGAAACGGGATAGAAGAAAAACAGCTCCAGGAGTTGACCGAACGGCTGAGATTATTCGAGAATGAAGGACAGGCGGCGAAAGATGCGAAGCAGGGCATAGGTATATCCAATATTTACTGGAGAATCAAGCTTTTATATGGAGACGAGGCGGATCTGCTCATCGAGAGCAAAACCGGCTTGGGTACAACCGTCAAGATTACCTTCCCCTTAGAAGACTATGCAGAATAATTGGAGGTTGTAAAACGATGCACACGGTATTGATCGTAGACGATGAGCCTTGGGTTGCGTACGGGATTAAACAATTGGTGGAATGGGAAAGTTTTGGCTACACCGTAATCGGAGAAGCGCACAACGGATTGTCGGCTCTGGAGATAATTATGGAGAAGAAGCCGGACGTCGTCCTCTCGGATATCCGCATGCCGGGATTGGACGGGATTAAGCTTTTGGAACATATCCGGCTGCACGATTTGCCTAGCAAAGTGATCCTGATCAGCGGATATTCGGAATTCGAATATGCGCAACAGGCGCTCCGGCTCGGTGCGTTCGATTATTTGCTCAAGCAGGTCGACAAAAACAAGCTGACGGATACGTTGGCACGTTTAAAAAAGGAGTTGGAGGAGGAGCAAAAAGCACAAAAAAGTCTGGATTTGTTTCTGGATGATCTGTTCGAATTATTCGAGCCCGACCATAAAATGAAAATCCATAACTTTTTGACCAGCCGGGGAATTGCATTTGATTATCCGCACTATCGGTTTGTCAGTTGTCTCTACGAGGGATCTTCGGTTTCCGGTCCCGATGAGCGGGCAGCGGCGGTTGCCGGCGTCCGTTATTTGCGTTTTCGATCGGGGCAAAATAAAGTCTCCTACCTGATCAATTACGACGAGTTGAAAAATCCGGTCGGATTATTGAATTTCATCTCTGAACATCTGTCTCACGCCCAGTCTATCGGGATTAGCGGCATCGGCGTTTACTCGGCATCCGTTGCCAAACTCTACCAGGAATCGGATGTCGCCCTCTGCAGTTCATTTACCAGACCAGTGGACCGGATAATCGAATATAAAGCGGCCGAGCATGCATCTGAGCTGGCGAAGACGGTCCTGCAAATCGAACTGGCCATTAAGGAACAGAAGCCGGAGCAATTGAACAGAGGGCTGGACGAGCTATGCGAGGACTGTAAGACGCGGAATATGCAGATCGACCAAATCTCTTCGCTTTACAATCAAATCGTCTCGCTCTTCTTTAAATATTACAGTAACAGCAATGCCATTTATGAAATTGAATACTTGAACTATTATCAAATCTTTCGTCATTACAGCTCAATCGAGCAGTTGTTCGACAGGCTGAAGGCCATCTTCCTCGAGAAATCGGGGGATGAGCTGCACATTTCCAACGAGACGGTAAAGAAGATCATCGGACATGTCGATTCCAGCTTTACGGAAGATATTATGCTTGGTTTTTTGTCGAGGGAGTTCAATATCAGTCTCGGATATTTAAGCACCATGATCAAGAAGGAAACAGGAAAAACTTATTCGGAGTATGTGATGAACAAAAGGTTGAACTTGGCCAAAGAATTATTGCATGACGCAACGCTGTCCATTCATGAGATCGTAGAGCGTGTGGGTTATAAGGATTACTTTCATTTCAACAAGCTGTTCAAAAAGCACTACGGCATTACGCCCAGCAAGTATCGCAAAATGTAAACGCTATCTGAAATGAACACCAAAATATAAAAATCGAAACATATGATACACCGGGATAGCAGGCTATGATGTAGAAGCAGTAACCATTAAACACAGGGGGATTGAATAGTATGAAATTGAAAGTGTTTTCAATATTGGCGATGGCCGCAACGATTGCGTTGTCAGGCTGCAGCGCCAACCAATCGGGAAGCGGTACCGACAACGGAGCCAAACCGACGAACGAAGTGAAAACCGAGACGCCTGCGGCGCCGGTTAATGTGAACTGGTTCGCGACAGCAGGATTCTGGAACCCGCCTCAATGGAACGCTGAGTCTGGAACAATAATGGGCGGAATTACGGAAAAGACAGGGCTTACCTTCAGCTATAACATTCCGGCTCAGGACGGCGACACGAAATTGAATCTGATGATGGTTTCAACGACGGACGCTTTCCCGGATATCATTACGACCGTAGGCCCTGATATGGGGAAAAAGCTGGTTCAAGCCGGCAAGGTTTGGCAATTGGAAGAATTTCTTAAGCAATACGATCCGGAATCCCATTTGCTCAAAGACTTTCCTGAAGATGTAAAGAAGCAGCTTGTCAAACGCGATGGCGACTGGTATGCCATTCCGAGTCATATGGGCGGCGATGACGCGAGAAAGGTATATCCGTATGCAAACACTTACTTTGAAGATGTGGCAAAATACAGTGAAAACAAAGGCGTTTTGGTCAACTCGAATATTTTGAAGGAAGCAGGCATTGCCCTTACCGATCTGAAAACCGAGGATGACGTGCTCGCGGCTCTCAAAAAGGTACAGGACATGAAGCTGATGGTTGACGGCCAGCCTGTTATCCCGCTTCAGATACACGGTAAAAACTATCATGGCGAGACGCTCCAGTTTCTTCAAAGATCTTTTGGCGCTATGCCTATTGATAAAGACGGGAAATTTAGAAATATTCTCTTGGCTCCGGAACACAAGCAAGCCATTCAATTTCTGTTTAAAGCGGCACAAGGCGGTTACTTCGATGCCGGTCAGATGACGACGGATAATGCGGCGATCGAAGCCAATCTCTTGTCCAAACGTGTGTTTATGTTCATCGGGAATACAGCTCAGGGCAAATTCGATACGCTTGATTTCTGGGTTTCTCCTGGCACTATCTTGTCGAACGAAGGCACAAAACCTGTTTTCCCTAGAGGGTCTGAACCAGGGGCAGGCTGGATGCAAACGTACATTTCGAAATCGGCTAAGGAACCGGAAAAGTTGGCGAAATGGCTCAGCTTTATGACCAGCACCGAAGGGATGACTCTCAATAACTTCGGTATCGAAGGCGTTCATTTCACGAAAGATGACAAAGGCCTCTTTACAAGAACGGAGAAAGGTACACAAGATCAGAAGGACAGCGCCAAAACGGGATTGGATATCTTCTGGCAATTCGCCAATATGGCATTCCTTGAAAACGTGCAACCGGCTCCAACGAAAAGAGAAGGCGGCGGCGGATTGATTCAAATGGAAGCGCAGACGGCTTATGGAAGATCGCCGGAAGTGGTAAGATACGATCAGTCTGTACTGGCATTGCCTGGCGATTTCTATGCGGCCGGAAGCCAAAATGCACAAATAAGAGATCAAATCCAGCAATACATGGAAGCTCAGGTTGCCAAGATGGTATTGGCGAAGGATGAAGCAGCGTTCAACAAGCTTTATGACGAGTTTGTCGCCATGCTGAAGAAATTGAAGGTTGACGAGCTTGATGCGGCGCTGGACGCGGAACTTCAGAAGAAGTCGCAGGAAATGGGCGTAACGGTTAAAGGCATTAATTCTTAATAGTATGATTTGAGTGATGAATAGTGCCAAAGTGCATGTGCATTCCATGCTGCACTTTGGCATTATCATTGTTTTTCAAGGGAGGGACGAATGATGGCAAATGGCGCCATTGAGGGAGGCATCCCGACAGCAAATATCAAAAGAAAAAAATCGTTCAGGCTCGGGCACGATCTTCGAACCCAGTTGGAGCTCATGACGATGCTTTGGCCAGCAATTATTATGATTGTCATATTCGACTTTATCCCGATG
>NZ_LMRV01000038.1 GCF_001428245.1 Paenibacillus sp. Soil522 | reverse complement strand
ACCGAACGAAAGCTGGTTGGAAGCTGACGTATCCGGTATCACTCAGTTCCTTGAAACAGAAGTGGCGCTCCATAGAATGGAAAGGCGGGCATCTTCACTCAGCACTTCAGAAACGCATTCGAAGCACGTTCTACATCGTACAGCAATGCTTGCCTCTCGCAACTTTTAAAGGGAGTCCCTTCGATCTGCGCGTCTCCGTGCAGTGAACTGCGAACGGTCTCTGGAATGTAACGGGTATCGTAGCGAAAGTAGCTCCGAAACACACGTTCGTTACGAACGTAGCTCAAGGTGGCAAAACGTATCCGTTGCGCACAATATTGCAAAAAGAATATGCGAAGTTAGATACAAATGATATAGAAAAGCGCATCTTCAACCTTTCCATGCGAATCGCTTCACAGCTATCTAAACGACTTCCCCATATGGCCGACTTGGGACTCGACGTAGGCATTACGGCCGACGGGCATCCAATGTTTATTGAATGTAATGGCAGAGACCAGCGTTACAGCTTTCGAGAAGCCGGCATGATGGATGTGTGGAAAGCTACCTTTGATAATCCAATGGGTTACGCCAAATACTTGCTGGACAAACGCTCCAACGTATAAGCGTCGGAGTTTCCGGAATATAATCACTCAAGGACAAAGGCTAAAAACTCAAGGGGCCTTTAGCTCAGAAAACCAATGTCCATTTAGTATTTTAATACATTTCAAGATTTCGTGTAATCGAGTTAAGCGCGACCATTAAGTAAGTAGTATCGGCTTTGTCAATCAGCACGTCCATCTGCGTATGATCCGCTGGCTTAGCAGATCATCAAAGCCATCACAAATGGACTGGAGATATAGGATGTATTTCTCATTTATCTAATATCTTATATTCCACGCACAGGAATTAAGGCTGCAATTACTCTCACTTCACTCGGAATGGCGTTCGATCAATTCCCACATCGAACAGAAGTAAATATACTCAAAGGACCAGGAATCACACGATATAATATTTCACCAAAACGGGTATGGAGTGAATAATCATTAATACTTTTGAACGTATTTATTGGTCTCAATATTTCGACTTTATTGATGGTTTTAAAGCGTTGAACTATGCTGGATACTCATTACCATTTATACCTAATTTTCAAAGATTTATTGTAAAAAATAAAAAAGTTATTGAAGAGTTAAAAAAGGATTCTTTAAATTCTTTCTTAAATAATAAAATCATTGATGAAACCTATGTTCAAAAAAAATTTGATACTTATATAAATCCATTTAAGAAAGATATAAAATATAATAATAAAAATGGGTACGTGGTAATGCATGAGGATGTACTGAGATTCCCTAATAGATTCCTTAATGATTATTTTAAACCAAAAAAAACACTTATGCTAAATAGATCAAATATAAATAATTTGACTGGAAATATAAGCAGGCTTACTAATCTATACAAAAAAAGAGCAATTAATATATTCCGATCTTATAAAAACCATCCGATCTTCAGCAATAAAGAATTCCAGAAAGAATTTATACAACTTATTCCTGAAATACTAGGTAGTATCATAGCTGCAAATAAGTTATTCAAACAAATGCCCGTCTCTTGCATTATATTAGGGACAACTAATAGTATAACAAGTAGAGTATTAGCACTAGCTGCATTAGAGAAAGGAATTCCAAGTATTTGTATGCAGCACGGTGTCATAGCCTCTGAATTGGGATATTTACCAAAAATCTCACCAATCATGGCTGTCTATGGGAAATACGAGGCGGAATGGTATAAGAATAAGGGAGTGGCGGAATCCAATATTGAAATTATTGGTCACCCGAGATTTGATGATCTATTTGAAAGAAAACCAATATCTAGGACTAGGTTTGAAGCGAAGCTGGGTTTAAAACCTAAATTAAGATCTGTACTATTCATAATTCGAGGTAACCAAATAGCTATCCCAATAATTATTATTAAACATCTTTTAAAAATTCAAAAGGTTAATATCATTATTAAATATCACGGAGTATATGCTAAACTTCTAACAAATGAGTTTCCTTCTATTCGTTGCATAAAGCATAAGGATATGCACTTGTACGATCTCATTCATAATACAGACGTTGTTGTAAGTTATCAATCAACAGTCGCTTTAGAGGCCATGTTAGCGGGACATCCAGTTTTTATTTGGAAATCGAATTTTTTTTGTACAACCGATATGTTTGATGATATGGGCAAATTTCTTATAAGTGACCCTTTAGAATTAGTTGATATGCTAGTAAAGTATTTAAATGATGAAAAAGAAATAAAAAAGAATATTGAACAAACTAGAAAGCGGTTCATCTCCTATCATTATAATACTTCCGTTACCTCGGGAGAGAGGTTGAAAAAATTAGTACTTTCATTAACTCCAAACACGAAGCCAAAAATTTTGATCTTATCGAATCCAGAAACTATACCCAGTGATTCGAAAGACATTCATTTGCATGCGGATATACGGTACTGGTCCGAAGACGGAAGCATTATGGATATTTTGCGGGAAATCGATATTGCGCCTGACTTCATCCTCCTTTGCGGCAATTCCAAAGGCTGCGCATTCGCTCCGAACATTACCAACCTGAATCAAACCGTGATCCCCAAAGGTTATTATGCGGTCGACCAATTGAATTCACAGAAGAGACAAGGTGCTTACATTGGCGATCAACTGATTGACGTCTTGTTTACGGCAGACAATATAACATTATCCTTGTTTCCCCAATCCAAAATCCACTTAATAACCACACCTGCGAAAAGGAGTCTGCAGCAAATCATTGCGTATGTCCGAAATCTAATAAGTTTATCGCTTCCTCCCTTCTTTAAAAGCCCTAGGGCTAAGAAAGTGTTAAAACGTATCCCGAAAAAACCAAAAAAAGCTATGAGAACCAAAAAATCACGCAAAGTGGCCGTCCCCACCCGAAAGAAATTGCCGCCTCCTAAAAACCCTAAAAAATCTAAAAATGTTTCGAAAACCAATAAGCGAATAAGGGCTAAAAAAGTGTTAAAAAATATCCCGAAAAAATTAAAAAAAGCTATGAGAACCAAGAAAATACAATGTGGCCGTCCCCACCCGAAAGACACACATTATTTTAGGAAAAAGAAAATGAAAAACTAGAAATGAGGATTGAGAAGTGATATTAAATCTAAAAGATAATAACTGCAAACAACTTCTATGGAAGGCGTGGAAAAAATGAAGTTACCGGGAGGGACTGAAGCTATATACCATAAGCCCCAAATTGTCTTCGTAGCACTTGAGAAGTGTCGGGACTGGCTAGGTTATTCTTATACAGGTAACGGTTGGCATTATTCTAGCGCCACAATCAAAGAATATACTTTAAACCCTAAACTCACTTATGACCATTCAATATTGAAAATCTACTATGAAAAATTTCAACCCAAATCTTTAATAGAAGCACTTTTTTTAAATAATAACAATATCAAAAACGCTATCGTAGCAAAGTGGCCAGCTTTGCCTTGGCTTAATATCGCAATAAAACCCGGAATTTACCGTGAAACTTATATGTAGGAGTAATAATATGTATCAAGATATTTGGATAAAAGGAAAACTCAAGCAAAAAGGTGAGAGAGACTGTTCACTGAGATATGAGCATATCAAAACGCAGTTAAAAAAACTAAAAAAACCTTTTTCCGTATTGAATGTCGGAGCAAATTGCGGGTATTTCTCTTTCAGAATTGCAGAAGATTTCGATTCAAAAGTAACCATGATTGAAGCATCCAAAGGTATATTAAATATTTTTGATCAAAATGATAATAGTAACGTACAGTTACTTCACAAATTGGTCAGTGTTGACGAATTAAAGCAATTAGCCAAAAGCAAACATTACAATGTCGTTCTTGGCCTTAGTATCCTTCATCATTTTGAAGATTATAGAGGTGCAATTGATGCTTTCTTTGAGCTTGGGGACCTTATATTTATTGAGCCGCCGGCACTCGAAGAAGAGCGAGGAGGTTATAACGGTCATCGCGCTAAAGGTATTAATGAATATCTTAATACCAAAAGGTCTAAAGTACTCGCCTATACTCCGAACTTAAGGAACCTCGGCAAAAGACCGCTGCTCATGTTTGAATCGAAATAGACTAAAGGATCCGGCAGATTGCGTACTCTTATCCGGGTCGGTCTGCACTTACGATAGATAGCCCACACCCCCAAGGGGGAGTTAGCTATCTAGAGTTTATACATAATTCTTGACAGACCCTTTGTTGGTGTTTCAGATCATTCAGTAATATTGCGCTTATCTCTGAATCTTCATATTCTTCTGTCGTAATAATACTTTTGCATAAAAAAATCCTTTACAATAGATATGGTGGGTAGCCCTGTCCATAATCCATTGAAAAGGATCAATCACATTGACAAGCATACTCTATCTTCGTTTGATAAATGGCTAGCGCCAATATGTACGAGAACGTTTACAGAACAAGTGGCTGAAGCACGACAAAATAAATACACTAAGAAATTAACGACATTGGCATACCTAAAGTTGTTCCTGCACGCGCAACTGCAAGGCAGAGAAGAACTGCGGCATATCGCAGACGATGTGCTCAGTAAGGCATTTCAACAGGAGCTTGGACTCACGTCGATCTCGGCAGCCCAAATCAGTCGTAAGCACAAACAGGTGAATCCGGATCTGCTTCAGGAGGTGTTCGAGCGTCTCACCAGACGGATTCTTTCGACGAATCGCGTACCGGCTCATCGCAACAAGATCAAGATCACCGACTCGACGACCGTTGCCCTTTTGCTTGCAGAAGTACCAGCGGGCCCAATTTCGCAAGACGAAGGCTGACATCAAGATCCACATGCGACTGACAAATATCGGCGAACAGGATGGTTATTCCAGAGAAGGCGACAGCTGCAGGCCTTCTTTTCAGAGGCCGACAAATGCACATATGACAAAAGAAGTCCGGCAAGACATCTTGTATTTCCTGTCCTTTTTCGTATGATTTATTGCTCCGACTTGACATGGAGCCTCTGCGGGCATGATTTCTTGCGAAAGGGCGATACCACAAGGGTTTCGCATGGCTGGTTAGCCTATCATGCCCACCACTCCATGTAAAGTCTTTGAAGGATCAGTTGAGAATAATATTATTGCTTTGTTATTAAACGAGACAATAATGGGATTAAATCGAAAATAGGCTCTTCTATTTCCCCAATTGCGAAAACGTCTGAATGCCTTCCAAAGGATTCTCTTTCAAATTTGTATCTTACAGATTCTCCTCCTATCAAATAAATTTTGTTATCACGAACAATATAATCCGGGACATTTATTTCACAAAATAGAGTGTTATCATTATAACATGTATCAGTAACGGTATCATAGATAATTATTCTATTTGAAAACTTGCCATTATACATTGAATTTTTCATAAGTTTATTCTTATTCATAAAGTATCTATACGAATGTCCTCCAATAAGGATAATATAACGGTCCTTATAAACTATCTCGTCATTACCTGGTCCCCAATTACTTAGACCATTACAAATATTAGTTTTAATCAATGACCATTCTTTGGTCACCGTATTATATTCCCAATTATCGTTGATATTATAAAACCGTTTAGATGTATCTTTAATATTGGTAATCCATTCTTGGTTTGGATATATTCCTCCGATAATATAAATCTTATCACCAATACTCGTCATGGCAGGATTAAACCTTAGAGTACCCGGAAAGGTATCATATTTTTCCCATCCCTTATTTAAGTTGTTAATATCTAGTCTATATAATATCCTTCCAATTTCGGTGTTTTTATTGTTTCTTGATTCAACTTTGACCATTAAATGGTGACACCTATAATGTGCTTTTCTATGTGCACCACAACATATATAAATATAATTGTTTATTTTGGTCATCCCGAATCCTGACATACTGACAGGCAAATTGGGTAATTTAGTCCATATCCATTTATTGTCTGTATATTTTAGCGCATATCCGTCTTGTAACGTGTTGAAGGATTGTTTTTTTTTATTATTAGTTTTACCATGATTCCTTGTTGGCGCATAGACGTAACCGCCATAACAATACATGGTATTGTCGATACAGACTGCTCTGCCTGCTTGTCTCTCTGTGCCAGGAAATTCAGGTATTCTATTCCACGTATAGATTTTTTCATTCAAATCTAGGTAATAACCGTCATTTTTGAACCCTCTAATGTATTTATTAACTTTATAGTTGGTCGCGTAAGAAAAGGTTATTCCACCATTTAATCCACACAAATATATTAATTTATTATCTATCATGCCAAAAAAAGTTTCCTCTATACCTGACGGTATACTAGTAGACTTTTTCCATTTTATCCTCATACTATTACTATTACTATCACTATTACTATTACTATTACTATTACTATTACTATTACTATTACTATTACTATTACTATTACTATTACTATTACTATTACTATTACTATCACGATCACGATCACGATCACGATCACGATCACGATCACGATTACGAATACGATTACGAATACGATTACGATTACGAATACGATTACGAATACGATTGCGATTACGAATACGATTACGATTACGAATACGAATACCATTACGAATACGATTACGATTACGAATACGATTACGATTACGAATACGATTACGATTACGAATACGATTACGAATACGATTACGATTACGATTACGATTACGATTACGAATACGCATAATAAACACCTTCTCTCCTTCATGTTAGGTTTAAATAATTTGAGCACCTTCAATTGTTAATAGGTGGTCTAGCAATTGGTGTGCAGTTCGTAAACAACTCCATTCTAAAGTGATATCACATTTACATAATTTTAGATTAGTTTCATCATAGTATATGTCCGCGAGTAATCTTATGGAACGGCACTTGGCTTATCTTCAATTTCCTCACACTTTCACCATCTTGGCTTGTACATCCCCAGACGCTACGGCTTTACGAAACTGCTTTGGTGCCAAATCATACAGACTCCCATCATACGCCGCTCGTTGTAAAAGCGAATATAGTTGGTCACAATCTCGTACGCCTCCGTTGAAAGCATTCCGCTTCCAAAAGGCTGTGAAAGGATTCAATATGCGCATTCTTGTTCGGCGTCTTCGGGGGAATCCTCTCGTGAGTGACGGTATACGTTTCACACGCCTCCTCAAAGGCATGAGAAATAAACTGCGGTTCTCGATGTAACCTTATTTTTTGTCCATTTCCCACAGCTCGTTCGAAGCTTTAATCTCACGGTTGTTCGCCAATCTGCGCGGGTATTTCATTCTCTTACGACGTTGAGGTTGCAGCATCTCCATCTCGTCTAGCAGCCGATATACTTTTTCTTGTTGATGATCAGGTCATACTCACGCCGTGAACACACGGTCAGCTTACGGTAACCGTACACTTCGGTTTCTCCATCTAACAGTTCACAGAGTCATTCTTGGATCTGGCCGTCACTAATCGGCACACCTGTCTTGGTCATCGAGAAACTAGGCACAGGACGACCACCTTTGCGAGAACGCTCGCTGCTTTGTTGTTTCTTCCGGTAATAATAAATCTGTTCGCTCACACCGACGATCCGCAAAATGCGGCTAACCGCATGCCCCAGCTTAATCCATTTGTCAGCTATTTCAATTTAGTCCGATAAGCTGGGTTCTACTTTTTTAGTAAGTCATGAAGAACGGCAATCTCCAGTTAATCTCGCCTAATCGCCTTCAAGGGAACGAAACTCTTGTGGCAGAGGTGTATAAGCCGCAATCGTTTTGGACGTGGAATCGGTTGTTTTCCAATCCGTGTGTTCTGATTGTTCTATCCAACGGTACAGCATCTTTGGATTATCTTATAGCGGCGTGCTACTTGCGCAGTATTTCCTACCTCTTTGGCTTCTTGAATGATTAGTTGTTTGAACTCGATCGTGAATCGTCTCCGTTGCATAAAAAATCCCCTCCATTGATTCTTCATTGTTACCGCTGAAAGATAAAGTCCATATGCTGGTGGGATTGCCTGTCCAACTGTTGCTGAATATAATGACATCATGACAATGGACGATTGCAGTTCGCCAGAGCATTGTCGGTGATGAAATTAAAAAGCCACCGTCATTGGCGGTTCCGAAAGCACCGTCAATTAAAGTGGCTGATGACATTATTGAATTAATAAAATTTCAAGCCGAGGCAGGTTCATTCAATAAATCTATCCGAACAAGTCCCACGTAATGGGAGTTCCCTTCCTGACATCTTTGTTCACTCGTTTCCCGATTATAATCGGATAATATTTAGGAGGAAGACCGAATCCGGGGCGGATCGAACGAAGGTTGTCATTGTTTAGCATTTCGCCCGCTACAATATCTCTGGCCGCATAGAGAGAACGACGAAATTGCAGCGATTTCATCTCCGATCCTACTGGTCCGTAGGAGATTACTCCCATCGCCTGCCAGGCATTCAAAGATTCTGCAACCAGTCGCTTCAGCTCCTCTGGCTCCATAGAGAAAGCGGAGTCCACTCCGCCGTCCGCACGGTTTAGAGTGAAATGCTTCTCGATAACAGTCGCACCGAGTGCAACGGCGGCAACGGCAACCCCGGTTCCCATCGTATGATCAGATAAACCAACTTCGCAATGAAACAGATCTCGCATGTGAGGAATCGTCATCAGGTTGGTATCTTCCGGGGTTGCCGGGTACGTGCTCGTGCACTTTAACAAAACGAGTTGTTTACAGCCGGCTTCCCTTGCAGCACGAACCGTCTCATCTAACTCTGCTACAGAGGCCATACCTGTCGAAATGATTAAAGGCTTACCTGTAGCGGCTGCCTTGCGGATTAACGGAAGATCTGTATTTTCAAACGATGCGATCTTGTAGCATGGAACATTCAAGGATTCCAAAAAGTCTATCGCCGTCTCATCGAATGGAGTGCTGAACCCCAAAATTCCAAGCGCCTTGCAGCGATCAAATATCGGCTTGTGCCACTCCCATGGCGTATACGCTTGGAGATACAAGTCGTATAGCGAACGATCTTTCCACAAGCTGTCCGAATCCCCGATCACGAATTCGTCCTGACTTAAATTAAGCGTCATAGTATCGGCTTTGTAAGTTTGAATTTTCAGTGCATGTGCTCCTGCTTTTGCAGCTGCTTCTACGATGGTGAGAGCTCTTTCCAATGATTGATTGTGATTGCCCGACATTTCCGCAATGATGAATGGAGGATAGCCTTTCCCTATCTTCCGATTTCCAATACTAAAATCTCTCATCCGTCCCCCCCTCCTTCATCTACGACAAAAGGTACATTGAAAATTTTACTATGAAGCTCGTTCTTAATCCGGAACCATTCCTCGGTGGACAATATGAAAGTCAAAACATCCTCATAACGTCCATTCTTCCATATCTGCTTTCTTAAGCTCCCTTCTTCCCGAAATCCGAGCTTACGGTGGAAGGCAATGCTTGCAGCATTGAAAGCAAAAGCTTCACCGAAACATTTACGCATCCGCAAGTTTTCGAAGCAATGCTCCAAGCCTAAAGATCCCATGATCGAACCGCTTCCTCGAGGGGCTTGAGGATCACCTACGTAAAAGCCCCAATGGCAGGATTGATTCTGTGGATCAAAACGAGTGAAATTTATGAACCCCATACTTTGTCCATCAATCTCGAATATGCTGCAATCGGATGCGCGGGTATACTGGTTAGTCGTGTACCAACGGCTGTGCTCCTCCATCGTGATATGTCTATCCGTATACATATTCTCGCGAATTCGATCGGAGTTGCGCCACCTTAAAACTACGTCCAAATCCGCTTCCTTCATACGTCGTAGCAAATACGAACCATTCATTAAGTACCACCACCACCTATTATTGCTTGCGCAGCAAGTCCGTTTTTTAACGTTACAGTTCCACCCATTATTTCCATCGAGCACTTGCGCATTCGTTCGAGCAAACTAACGTCCTCGATAAACTGCAGTACAGCTTCTGCAAGCCGTTCATCATTCATCGTTTCATGCCATCCCAAATTGAAAATAACACCCGCTGTATGTGCCGCTTCAGCAACCCTTACCTGGTTTTCAGCAACCGTGATAGTTATAGCCGGTAATTCCATAAAACATCGCTCCCATGTCACATTCCCGACGGCACCAATGGCCAAGTCCGCATTCGCCATTAAATCAGCCATATTCTCTACCTGACAGTGAAAAACCACATTTGGCATACTTTCGCACAGCAGCTTGATCTCATCCTTATTAGGATTGTTCTCTCCGACGACAATATCGATATGAATTCCCGTAAGATCGAGAAGCTTGATTGCGCTTAGCGCTTTCGCCGTCTCATTTGTTGCATCAATTCCGCCAAAAAAAACAAATATTCTGTTAATTCCAGTGTTTTTACGCTTCAACCTTTTTCGAGCTTCACGAAACTCGGGACGCAGCAAGGCGAATTGAGGCCCAAGCAGCAGCCGGCATTTTTCAGGTACTAGACCCATATACCGCTCTTCCGGATTCGAGAATAGATTTTGATCGAGCAGTAAATCGCAATCATGCACCCGATTCACAAGATCGTCTATCACTACTATTTTTTACATAAGGCCGCTGTGCCTTTTCCCAACTCGCATCGAGTGTGTAATGATCGACGATCAAACAATCTGCAGGTTTTTCTAGTCCCTGTAGAATCGCTTTGCTGCATAAAGCATCATCCTCGTTCGCAGGTATCCGGTATACCGGAAAACCATGCCTCTCTATCCACTCACATAGATGCCCCGGTGACTCACGGCAAATAAAAGACGTGTTTGCACCCATGACGGACAGCTTGGAGGCAAGCGCCACGCAGCGGTAGACATGTCCGGTTCCGATTGCGATTGACGCATCAGCGCGTATGATCACATTCATTGGCAGCCATCCATTATTATCGTTGATATTATAAAACCGTTCAGATATGTCTTTAATATTGGTAATCCAACTTTGGTTTGGATATACTCCTCCGATAATATAAATCTTATCACCAATACTCGTCATGGCGGGATTAAACCTTAGAGTACCCGGAAAGGTATCATATTTTTCCCATCCCTTATCTAAGTTGTTAATATCTAGTCTATATAATATTCTTCCAATTTCGGTGTTTTTATTGTTTCTTGATTTAACTTTGACCATTAAATGGTGACACCTATAATGTGCTTTTCTATGTGCACCACAACATATATAAATATAATTGTTTATTTTGGTCATCCCGAATCCGGTCATACTGACAGGCAAATCGGATAATTTAGTCCATATCCATTTATTGTCTGTATATTTTAGCGCATATCCGTCTTGTAACGTGCGGAAGGATTGTTTTTTTTTATTATTAGTTAATTTACTATAAATCCTTGTTGGCGCGTAGACGTAACCGCCATAACAATACATGGTATTATCGATACAGACTGTTCTGCCTGCTTGTCTCCCTGCGCCAGGAAATTTAGGTATTCTATTCCACCTATAGATTTTTTCATTCAAATCTAGGTAATAACCGTCATTTTTGAACCCTCTAATGTATTTTTTTACTTTTCTGTCTCTAGGGTTTGTCGCGAAAGAAAAGTATATTCCACCATTATATCCACACAAATATATTAATTTATTACCTATCATGCCAAAAAAGTTTCCTCTATACCTGACGGTATACTAGTAGACTTTTTCCATTTTATCCTCATTCGATTAAGATTAAGATTAAGATTACGATTTCGAATACGATTACGAATACGCATAATAAACACCTTCTCTCCTTCATGTTAGGTTTAAATAATTTGAGCACCTTCAATTGTTAATAGGTGTGTCTAGCAATTGGTGTGCAGTTCGTAAACAACTCCTTTCTAAAGTGATATCACATTTACATAATTTGTAGATTAGTTTCATCATAGTATATGTCCGCGAGTAATCTTATGGAACGGCACTTGTCCAATTTTGTATTAAGTACTGAACCCCAAAAAACAACATAGTATACGGATGAACACCCGAATCCTTTAGTCAAGTCACTAACCAATTTAACGCTTAGTTTATCTTTAATTTCCTCACACTTTCACCAACTTGGCTTGTACATCCCCAGACGCTACGGCTTTACGAAACTGCTTTAGCGGGGTATTTCATCCGACTAACATTGAGCTTGATACCGAGTGGTATGTCGCTTTTGGCGGGACGAAGTTCCGGCTCCATACCAAGATGAAATAAAGGGTCTTATTATTGCAATAACCTGCTCTTGCGAGCAGGTTTTCTTTTGCCATCATGACAATGGACGATTGCAGTTCGCCAGAGCATTGTCGGTGATGAAAGAACAAAATCACCTAACGGTGACTTAACTTGCTAGCCGACGGTTACTCTTTCGCCGGCTTTTCCTTTCTCACCAGGGTTCCATTACATTCCGGACAAAAAAATTCAGGATTTTCACCTGGCTCTAATTCATAAGCACATTCTGCAACAATGAATTCAGGAACAGGATCTACACATCCGCAATCTACGCAATAGTAATCTATAAAAACCTCTATCGTCGAAGAAGAATACTTCCATCATCTCTTCCTTCTCCTTGTTATCCTGTTCTTTGTTTTTTCTTTCGTTCATAAGACCGAACTCCCCATTTCTTCTTATATGCTCGTTCGCTTTCCTCATCATAATAATAAATTCGGCCATAGTCTGCATGCCAAATCACTACAAGCAACATCGCATGCTTGCAACAAGGACAGGCAATCGGATCACGTTCATACGTTTCAATCATCCGTTCACGGTATGTCTTTTTTCTCGTCTCCTTCGGAGAAAACGTCATTTCGATTTGCTTGTGCACCATGTACCGCCACAAGTTAATAATTCTCTGCGACTCTTTATTCTTGCTTCTGCTGTATAAGCCGTATCTTCCCACCATTCGAAAATGTTTTGGTGATATGTACTGGAGGAGATCATATATGAATTTCATAGCCGGAGATACTACATTGACTCGCTTCCCGGTTTGATGATCTTCATACCAATAATGCACCTTATGGTAGTCGTACTTGATAATCCGATACTCCGCAATTGCAGGACGTGCCAAATAACGACCAATGTATTTGGCTGCTCCGCGAGCATCCTTCATACGCTGTTCTGCATTGACATAAAACCCTTGCTTGTATCGTTGGTAAAGTCGATTGACCAACGCTTGGACCTTCTCATCGTTCGGAAACCATTTCAACATGAGATCCATCAACAGTTTCTGCCACGATTTTCTTAAATACGTAAAGGATATATATTCGACGCTTTTCCATTGCCGATGACAGTCGAGCGCACCTTCCGTCACATGAATATGCGGATTAATTTCAAGTCCCGGCCAGATGTATGGATAACCGTGATGATGCCAACCTCGTACAGCTTGCTTTTGTTTTTACGGCGATAATAGTACTGAATGACCCTCGCCACTTCTTTGCTAAGTTCGTTCAGCCAACTTCTGTCCTCGAAAAAGTACTTCCGAAGCTCTTTCGGCACCGTTAAGACAGTATGACGATGCGGCACATTCAAGATTCGCTCCTGCTGCTTCTCAGCCCAATCATCTGTATATTTTTTCCCACATCCGTGGCAGAAACGGCTCTTACACGTAAAGCAGATGAGAATCGGTTCTGGGGTCCCTTCCTTGCATCCCATGCACTCATACCGAGCATACCTCATATCTTTCGTACCGCATCGAGTTGCCTTCTTTACCGCTTCAGGGATTGCGCTCTGCAATTCTTTCGGAAAGTGACTCGCATGGAGCTCCCAGAACCCATGAAAGTGATCTTTTAAGATCTGTTTAACTATCCTGAATAATCCGGAGTGAAATGAGCCATCGTTCCGGTGAGTGAGAGCCACGTCTCCGGCGTTTTTGAGCCACCCGTCCGGACTAGGTGAGCCACTTCATAGCGCCTCCTGTTAGAATGATCCCTATGCGTTGTTGAAAGACAGCGTAAATCATTCGTGAGGAGGTCACTATGACCAAATATCGTGAAATCCTGCGGCTCTACAGCCAGGGAATCAGTCAACGTAACATTGCCCTCAGTTGCGCCTGCTCGCGCAACACCGTATCCAAAATCATTCAGCGAGCAGAAGAACTCGGTATCGCCTGGCCGCTAGAAAAAGAGCTAACGGATGGCGAACTACGCCAGCACCTCTTTGCTGAATTTGCTCAAGTCTCTCGTCGCAAGTATCCAGATTACGACTACATCCACAAAGAGATGGCAAAAAGCGGTGTTACGTTAAGTTTGCTTTGGAACGAATACTGTGAACAGTGCCGGTTAAATCAAGAAATTCCCCTCATGTACTCGCAATTTTGCCATCACTATCAGCAATACACGTTGAAATCGAATGCCACGATGCGAATTCAGCGTAAGCCCGGCGAGCAGATTGAGGTGGATTGGGCGGGCCAAACGGCTTCCATTATCGACCGCGACACGGGCGAAATCGTCATCATGTATGTGTTTGTAGATGTGCTCTCTTACAGCCAGTATGCCTACGTGGAGGCCTTCCCTTCGCAAAATCAGGAAAGCTGGATTACCGCCCATATCCACATGTATCAAGCCTTTGGCGGCTCCACGAGAGTCCTCATTCCGGACAACTTGAAAACAGGAGTAGACAAAGCAACCGGACATGCGCCTGTCATTAACAAGGTGTATCACGAGATGGCCGAACACTATAGCACAGCCGTCATTCCAGCTCGCGTGCGCAAGCCCAAAGACAAGCCGAATGTAGAGGGAGCGGTCGGCGTTGTCTCCACATGGATTCTAGCTGCACTGCGCAACCAACAGTGCTTCAGCGCGGTTGAGTTAAACCGAGCGATTCGTGAGAAGCTTGAAGTCTTGAATGCCAAACCGTTTCAGAAAAAAGAAGGGAGCAGGCTCAGCGTGTTTATGGCGGAAGAAAAGCCGTTTCTACTTGCCTTGCCTGCAACCCCTTATGAGATGGCGGTTTGGAAGGCCGCCACAGTCCAATTCAATTATCATATAAGCATAGAGAAAATGCACTACTCCGTTCCTTACGAATACATTAAGCATCGCGTCGATGTCCGAATGACACGATCAGCCGTTGAGGTTTTCTACCAGAATCATCGGATCTGCTCTCATCCCCGGCTTCACGGAAAGCCCGGGCAGTACAGCACGGTAGAAGCTCACATGCCGGAGAATCACAAACAATTTATCCAGTGGAATGCTCAGCGGTTCATCGTATGGGCACAGCAGATCGGCCCCTGCACAAGCACCGCTGTACAGGCCATCCTCAGTAGCATAAAGTTGAGCAAAAGGGCTACAGAAGCTGTATGGCCCTTCTGAAACTAGCCGACAAGCACGGGGTTAGCCCACTTGAAGCTGCGTGTGCCAGAGCGCTATCCTACACGCCAAGGCCGAGCTTTCAAAGTATTAAAACGATTCTAACGACCGGGCAGGATCGCCTCGAGACGGGGACGCCGGACGAGAGCCAGGCTGCTTCCTCCTCCGAAACCCACAGCTTTGTCCGCGGCGCGGATTACTACGGGAGGGGCTAAGTCATGGTAAATGAACCGACCGTGCGCAAACTGCACGAAATGCGTCTCGCTACCATGGCAGAGTCATTCCAAAAGCAATTACTGCACCCCAGCTTTCAGGAGCTCTCTTTCGAGGAACGATTCGGCATGCTAGTAGACCTGGAGTGGTCCAGGCGTAAAAATAATCGGCTGGCCACATTAATCCGCAAGGCAGATTTTCAGCAATTGAACGCCAGCATTGAGAACATCGAATATCATGCTGACCGCAAGCTGGATCGTGCGCAGATCCTACGCTTGGCAACGGGCGCCTACATTCATGACAAGCTCAATATCATCATCATGGGTGCATCGGGTGCAGGGAAAACGTATTTGGCCTGCGCTTTCGGGATCGCCGCCTGCCGGAACTTCCTACCCGTGAAATACATTCGCTTGCCAGAATTTCTAAACGATTTGGCGGTAGCACGAGGAGAGGGCATCTTTCAACGGGTCATGAAACCCTACAAAAAAGTTCCGCTGCTCATTTTGGACGAAGCTCGGGACTTGCTTGAAATCGTGGAAGCGCGCCATAAAACCGGCTCCACCATCTTCTGCTCCCAGTTCACTCCGGGAGGCTGGCATAGCAAAATCGGTGAAAGCACACTTGCCGATGCCATTCTCGACCGCATTGTACACTTCTCTTACACGATAACGATTGGAGGCACGGATTCCATGCGTAAACGCAAAGGACTAATCAAGTAATCCCTCATCAGGAGCTACCTCTTTATAGGTGGCTCCTACCACCGGAGGGCTGGCTCATTTTCCCCGGAGACCTGACTCACTCATGACCGGAATGCTGGCTCTATTTCATCGAAATATTCATCTGAAGAAAAATGCCGTAATTGAGCCATTACATACGTATGATTTGCCACAAGGCAGCAAGGTTTCGCTAGATGAAAAGGTTCAAATCGGAACGCCGCAAAAACGCATGAAGCATCCATTGCGTATGATCCAAACAGAGGATTCGGAAGGCAATATGCTATTTCTAATCACGAATCGCTTTGATCTATCCGCCGATGAAATCGGTGAGATGTATCGCAGCCGCTGGGCCATCGAAACGTTCTTCAAGTGGATGAAGCAGCACATCAAGATCAAATCCTTCTACGGCACAAGCGAAAACGCAGTGATGAATCAAGTCTGGATCGCGCTCATCGCGTTCTGCTTACTGATTATGATCAAGCAAGAAACCGGAGTAAAGCATAAGCTGCTGCAGATCTATCGATGGCTCAAGGTGTTTCTCTGGAATACCTATGACGTGTGGTTCGCGAAAATGAACCGACAACCAAGCCGCACATCAACCGGACGGAAAAAGAAAGTGATTCACTGAGTGAAGAAGAACTGTTACTAATGGCTATAAATGAATAAAATTACCAAATGGATGGAGTTACCTTTAAGGGGTTCTCGACCTTTTGGTTTATTTGATCAAAACTCAATTTCTTAATTTTCAGTCGATTTGATTTTTAAGGTTTATGCAACGCTAGTGATTCTATTTAAAGGATGTTGCGATGTTTATTTCTTCATGCACCTTGGAATTATCTTTCCATTTTAATGATACAGCATTATTTATTTGTACAACCGAAGGATTATTTATTAAATACTCCCTAATCCTTGAGAATTGTAACGGTTCAACACCAATATTTAATCCTTTATACAATTCAACAAACATTTCATAATCCTTCTGTTCATCAAGAGTCAATCTCCAATGTGGAAATTTAAATTCATCTGGAAGCTCTACTTTATTCACACGAAATAATTGAGGATTATTTACAAAGTAAAACGACAAGTATTCTGTATAATCCAATGTGTGACCTAACTCGACCAGCTTGTTTAAAGCATGGACTGAATATACATCCGCACCAGTTCCAATTGCATGATTACTTGTAGCTAATGTAAGATCAGCTCCATGTTGTAAGTGCTGATCAATGAGATAATCAATGATTTCTGGTGAAACTGCAGGACAATCTCCAGTAACACGCAGAACAATATTTGCTTCAGTTGTTTTTGCAGCCTCCAAAATTCTATATGCTACATTTTCCGGATCCCCTTTAATAACCTGAACTCGTCCATTTAAATCGAAATTCGCCAAAGGTGCATCATCTTCCAAATAAGAAGTTGCAAGTACTACATGATCTGCTTTTTCAGCTGCTAAGCAGTTTAATAAGCAGCGCTTTATGGATTCTACACCGTTTATTGGTAATAGTGCTTTTTTCTTCAGTCTTGTTGACTTTAATCTGGCTACAACTGCAATTGTTACTTTTGGTTCTGTAACAACGGTTGCCGAGATTGATTCATTTTTCGCAATATTAACTTTTGATATAAGTGGCAGGTTCTTTTCAAATTCTGAAGGCATGTATCCTTCTATATTCTTAGTGCGTTTATATGCGATTTTATCGAGAGTAATAACTTCACCCTGTAAAATCTCTTGATTAGCAACAACCCTTATAGAATCTTTTAAATATTTTCTTTGGGACTCATTAACTATGGTATTACCGTTAACAATTTCAGCCAGCCTTATTTTTTCGACCATCTCTTGAAATTCATTAGGCTCTAGGGAAGAATAATAATCATAACCTTTTAGTGATCTATCCAATGTAATATGTTTCTCTATAACACTTGCACCTGCAAAATAAGCATAAACTGGAATATCCATTGCAGCTGGCTTATCTCCATCTGTATGGTCTGCAAACCCTATAGTACAAGTATACTTTTCTTTTAAATAGGTTAATCTCGCTAGATTTACATCTTTCTCATTAGTTGGATACCCTTGGAAACCATACATCAAGATAATTGGCACTGACGTAACGTCAGTGACAAATTTTAATATTTCCTCGATCTCATTATCGTACCAACCGCCAATACCGATCAGAATAGGTTTTTTAAAGTTAGCTATCTCATTAATCAAAAGTTTTGATTGAAGCACTGTCGAAGGAACTTTAAATCCCGTGATATATTGATGATATTTTTTAGCAAGTTCCAAACCCCATTTATCAAATATATCAACCCATACTTCTAAGTTATTTTGGGCGGCCAAGATTATTGCCTCTCCCCAACTCGATTCATCAATAAATAAATCCAAATAAGCATCATACCATTCATAGTCCGGTGTAGCTAATTGATCATATTTAAACCATTGAAATTTAACAGCATCCGCACCTGCTTTGGCAGCCTCGGATATAATTTGCTTTAAATTGTTTATATTACCTTGATGGGCATTCGCTATTTCAGCTATGATCTTAGCTTTGACCAATATAATTCACCCTTTCATCTACTCCAATAATCCCCAATTCACCGGAGTACCTCTTTCGATATCTTTTTTTACACTTTTTCCCAATAAAATATCATAATACTGTGGCGCCAAGCCATAACCTGGGCGAATTGCCCGAAGATTCTCTTTCGTGAATATGTCTCCGGCTTTCATATTTTGAACAACATATAGTGATACATTAAGGATGGCTTTTCCTTATCAGTCACCCCATAATGAATCGACCCTATTGATTTCCAAGCCCGCTCACTCTCCTGAACAAGCGCTTGAAATTCTGCCGGTTCAGCGGAAAAAGCAGCATCTACGCCACCGTCCGCTCGTGACAAGGTAAAGTGCTTTTCAATGACCGTAGCTCCCAAGGCAATGCTGGCAACTGCGGCGCCAATTCCCATGGTATGGTCGGACAAACCTACTTGAGTACTGAACAATTCACTCATATGAGGTATGGTACGAATATTGGTATTATCTGCAGATGCAGGGTAAGTACTTGTACATTTTAAAAGGATGATCTCGTTACAACCTGCATTGCGTACTTCACGAACAGTCAAGTCCAATTCCGCCGCAGTCGCCATACCGGTAGAGATAATCATTGGCTTGCCGGTAGCTGCCACCTTACGAATAAGAGGAATGTCCGTATTTTCGAACGAAGCAATATTGTAGCAAGGTACATTCAATGATTCTAGAAAATCAACAGCCGTTTCATCGAATGGAGTGCTGAAAGCAATAATACCTACCTCTTTACAACGGTCAAAAATTGTTTTATGCCAATTCCAGGGAGTGCAGGCTTCTTGATAAAGCTTGTGCAATGATTTACCTCTCCATAAGCTATTAGGATCATCTATAAAGAAGTCGCCATCGGCAATATCTAAAGTCATAGCGTCCGCAGTATATGTTTGCAGCTTCAGAGCATGTGCTCCGGCTTTGGCAGCAGCATCTACAATGGCTAAGGCGTGGTCCAATGATTGGTTATGGTTGCCGGACATTTCTGCGATAATGAACGGAGGAAAACCTTTTCCTATTTTTTTAGTTCCTAATTCAATATACCGCAACATTAAATACCCTCCCTAATCAATATTTATGAGCCTTCCCGGATAATTCAGAAACAGAGGTATCCCAACCTTTGATAAGTAAATACTCATACTGTGCGCGATCTTGGGAACGGTGAAAACTCCCTCCCGGCGGTTGCGGATAAGATTTTATTGTACCATTACGAACATCGGGCCATATCCTACAAAATAGTTTCTCAATTCTCTTAGTTAAATATTCGTAACTTGTAAGTAAAGTTTCCTTCGTATCAAAAGTCACTCTTTCTTGAGCTAAAATCTCTCCTGTATCAAGGCCTTCATCGATAAAATGAATGGTTACGCCCTTCGGGGTATTCTCTAAAAAACTCCAAAGGTTTGGATCGGTACCTCTATTCCAAGGTAAGTATGAAATATGAAGATTGATAATTTTTTTAGGAAAACGGGCTACAATTTCCTTTTTTATAATGTGCTGATATCCATAGCTTAAAATAAAATCGGTATAGTTCAATATCTCTGGTCGTTCAATCAAAGAGGACTCTATATGAATCACTTCATCATTAAAAGATTTGATAAAATCAATCAAATGTGGTCGCTGTGGTCCAAGAAACAAAATTTTCATCAAATTCCCCCTGTTTAATTTTTAATAAATGATGCAACTTTTTGAACCCCATCACCTTTCACTAGTGTTTGAGCTCTTTGGCTAGATGTAACTAAGCGATGAGGATTTGAGCTATAAGCCTCAATACCTTCCACGATATGTTTAACCTGGACATTCTCTGAGATTCCAAGGTAAAGGTCAATTCCTAATTCTGAAGTCGTTTTGGCAATTTCAACCTGGTTTTCCGCTACAGCAATAGTAACAGCAGGAAGCCCTAAGCATAACCTTTCCCAAGTAATTGTGCCCGAACTACAGATGGCAAGATCTGCCCTTGCAAACATATCCGCCATCTTAGATACCTGAATAAAAAGTTTAGTATTTGGGATATTTGAACAAATTTTTTTAATCTTCTGGGCATTTGGATTATTGATACCAATAATTACATATATTAGAATATTTGTTCGATTCGATTGATTAATTGCTTCCAGTACCTTTTGCGTCTCATTTGTTGGATCAGTTCCACCAAAACAAACTAAAATTGTTCTTATCTTCCCTTCCTTCTCTACTAACTCTGGTCTCTTATTAAGAAATTCAGGTCTTAACAAACAAAAATCAAGACCTAACAATTTAATGCAACTTTCAGGTACTAAATGATTGTAACGCGAATTCAAATTCTTATATAGATTTTGATCTAATAATATATCACAGTCATGCTTTCTATTAGCCAAGTCGTCAATAACCATAATTTTATTTACAAATGGCCTAACGTGTTTTTCCCAATCAATATCCAATGAATAATGATCCACAATCAACCAATCGATTGTTTCACCAATTTTTGCTATGATTGTTGCGGTAAGTTCTGCATCATCTTTCCATCGGCAACTCAGCCAGTCAGCGTGTTTATGATTCATATTTTCGTCTAATTTTTCTGTAGGTGACACCCATGTCAATCGATGAACAAAATAACCTTTATTCTCAATAATTACACAAATATTGGAATGAAATGTACGGCAAACAAACGAAACTTTAGCCCCTCTTCGGCTCAATTCATCAGCTAGCGTTAGGCAACGCATCACATGCCCCGTTCCGATTTGAATGGAAGAGTCAACTCGAAATAGACAATTCATCGTCAAAATTCCTTTGATGAATAATAACAGAGAACCTTCCGGATAGCAGTAATGACATCCTGGGCATCTTCTTCTGTCATTTTTGCAAATAAGGGAATGGTAATGATCTCTTCATATACCTTTTCAGCTACTGGGCATAGGCCCCTTTTGAAGCCTAATGACTGATAGTAAGGATGCAAATGGACAGGAATATAATGAACATTAACCCCGATATTTTCACTAAGCAGTGCTTTGTAGATTTCATTTCTCCCTACATTCAATTTTTTTGTATCAAAATGAAGGATATATAGGTGACAACTGGAAACCCCGTGCGCCATTTGATATGGTAACCGAATATAAGGTTCCATGCTTTTAAATGCTTCGTTATATATAGATACAATACGTTTTCTTCGTTCCAAAAATCGGTCAATCTTTGTTAATTGGCTCAATCCGAGTCCCGCTTGAATATCCGTCATTCGGTAATTAAATCCCAAATTATGCATTTCATAGTACCATGGCCCCTGGTTTTCATTAAGTTTGTAAGGTTCGCGTATGATGCCGTGTGTCCTGAATTGTACAAGCTTGTCATAATATTCTTCACTGTTAGTTGTAATGATTCCACCTTCCCCGGTTGTTATATGTTTAACCGGATGAAAGCTGAACATCGTCATGTCGCTTATTGACCCGATCTTCTTTTTTTTATAGCTCGCCCCTAAAGCATGAGCTGCATCCTCAATGACAACCACTCCCCGCTCTTTAGCAATTTTCAATATTGGATCAAGATCTACTGGTTGCCCAGTGAAATGGACAGGAATAATAGCTTTTGTTTTTTCATTCACCGCTTTACGTACTGCATCAGGGTGGATATTATAAGTTTTGGAATCAATATCAGCAAAAACTGGTATTCCTCCATTGTAAAGGATACAATTTGCACTTGCAGCGAAGGTCATCGGGGTAGTAATCACTTCATCACCAATCTTTATACCGGCAACAAAACAAGCAGCGTGTAAAGCAGCAGTTCCATTAGAAAAAGCTACTGCAAATTTTGCACCGACAGTTTCAGCTAACTTACTCTCAAATTCACTAATTTTAGGGCCTGTTGTTAGATAATCACTTTTTAAGACATTCACAACGGCTTCAATGTCGTCCTCTTCCAACCATTGCCTTCCATATGGAAGAAAGTCATTCCTGACTGGCCGTCCACCATGAATAGCCAATTGGCTCCATCTGTTTTCTTTATCCATTGATATACTCCCTTTAATAATAATAGACTCTCAGCATTCGCCGAGGCAGATGGGACAAGGGTTTCCCCGAACCATCTTTATTAGCATCCTCCTACTTGGGTAGGGGGATTTTTCAATTAATCCCATTTTTCATTATGGGAAATATTCTAGAATTTTTTGGCGATTTCCTCAGAAAACACTTGACTTTTCTCAAATTTCGCAAAATCGCGAGAAGGGTATGCCCCTTACTACTCACGATTGGAGCGTGTTCCCTTTTGAAGCCTTCTTTCATTCCTCATTCTGATTACCAATCTTTTGTTCTTCATCATTTTCATACCTCTATCGGTCCCGGTATTGTCCTCATCAACAAGGATTGGCCTTTGGCTGTGAAGCTTTGGATGACCGATTTATCTGCCATCACTACCTTGCTTATGGATGAATACTCCGATCAAGGGCCGGAGCCTCGTGATCCCGCATCGCTATTCCGCTCTTACCTGATTCTTCCTCTAACCAATCCGTCGATGGGCATCACCGAATGGGTCAATGAGTTAAAGCGTACACCTGTCTATGCGATCTTGAGTGGCTTCTCTCTAACGGATCTTCCCGGCGTAGGCACGTTCTATGACTTCTTCGATCGCCTCTGGCCAGGCCAGCAGTCGATCGCAATTTGAGGCCTATGCTTCAGCGCAAACGCAAGGGCAAAAAGAAAGGCAAGAAGGGCGAGAAAGCGCCCACGACGCCAGGAAGAGTTGAACGTTTGGTTAAATGGATGATGCGTCATGCCGACAAACAAGCTGCTTTACCTGCTGATCTTTTGTTTCATTTCTTTCAATCGCAGATTGTTGCTGTATCTGCACAGTTCGGGTTGCTCGGGGATATGTCGGCGATTAGCGCAGCCGGCGACGGTACGCCAGTCGTCACATCCGCCTATCCCCGAAGCAAACCCACTTGCGATTGTCGCGCCCACGGTATAGCTGATTGCAACCATCATCGTCTTTACTCCCAGCCCGACTGCAACTCGGGCTGGGATAGCGCCAGAGAGCGGTACTTTAACGGCTACCACCTGTACATGATCTCAGCGGCGGACAGCAAACACGATTTACCCTTATACCCCAGACTGCATCCTGCTTCCCGGCACGATGCGGTCAGTTTGGTCATGAGCACAGTCGAATTCAAGCAACGTTTCACCTTGGGCACGGTCGATAACATGCTTCTCGACGCCGCGCATGATGCGGAATCCATCTATCTTCTTCTTGAACATCAAGGCATGGAAGCCTTCATTGATTTGAATGTTCGCTCCAAGAAGAACATAACCAGCACAACCGCAAGCGATATACAGATTTCACCCACAGGAATTCCGATTTATCCAAACGGAAATCCTATGAAGCCTAATGGGACGGATTACAAGCTCCATCGTCGCAAGTGGAGATGTACACCGGCTTGTGGTTGCTCTACAGCCAAGTATGGTCGTACCTTCTACACGAAAACCAAGGATGACCCTAGACTGTTTACGAAAACGCCTCGCGATTCGGAAAAGTGGAAGCTGACTTACAAACGCCGCTCATCCATTGAACGTTCTAACAAGCGTGAGAAGATCGACTACAAGCTCGAATCCGGCAGGCATAGTTCTACGATGATGTGGTACATGCGACTCTACGGCATTATGATCTGCCAGCACATGGACGCTTGGTATGTGAGCCAAAAAGATGAATGGGACAAAAAGAAATCCATGATTTGCCCTTCAGCAGCCTAATTTTTAAAAAGCCTGATTGAAAAATTGGTGGAGTCTGCCCTTTCATGAAACTGGTTTTCATCTTCCATATTTTTTCCAGCATAATTTCATGGCTATTCCGGCATCGTCTCTAGAATTCCTCATTTAATTCCGAGAGTCTATAAAACACAATTCGCACTGGCAGCGAATGTCATCGGTGTCGTAATTACTTCATCTCCAGTCGTAATTCCCGCTGCAAAGCAAGCTGCGTGAAGAGCTGCGGTACCATTTGAAGAACGCGACCGCATATTTTGCTCCTGTGTAGTCGGCAATCGCCGATTCGAATCGTTCAACAACCGGACCTGTCGTCAAGAAATCGCTGCGAAGCACTTGGATCACCGCTTCAACATCGGCATCGTCGAGCAGCTGTTTACCATAGAATAAATATTCGGAGCGTACTGGTGTTCCTCCTCGAATAGCAGGTATTGCTTTGTCTGTCATCCGCACTTTTCTCCTTAGATCAGATTAGTTGATTGAATCCACTGTTCCGTTTTTAAGATACCGTCTTCCAATCTAACTTGCGGCTTCCAACCGAGCAGCTTTTCCGCTTTATCGTAATTACAAAGTAGTTTTGCAATTTCGCTTTGTGGATGAATATGTGGGATATGATTGATACGAGAGTCGTCCTTAACAATCAGTTTAGCAAGATCATTAATGGAAATGTCGCGTCCAAGCCCTGCATTGACGATCTCACCATTTACCCGATCAGAATAACCTGCCCAAGCTACGAATCGGGCGCAATCCTCCACATACAGTAAATCACGGGTTTGAGAGCCGTCTCCATAAATATCAAGTGTTTTCCCTTCCAGCTTACGCTTGATGAATATGGCCATAACACCGCCTTCTCCGCCCGTTTTTTGAAATGGGCCATACGTATTGAACGGACGAATGACAACGACTGGCAGACCGAAGGAGTGATGATAAGACAACACCATATTTTCTGCAGCAATTTTCGCTCCTGCATAAGGTGATGCCGGCTTAATCGGATCAATTTCCATGATTCCTCTAAAAGAGACAGCGCGGTTATACACCATGCATGTGCTCATGAAAACAAGCTTGACACCGTGCTTTCGGCACTGCTCTAAAATATGAAAAGTACCAACCGTATCGTTTTCAAATGTTGTCGCAGGATCATCGATGCTCTCCTGAACGTTGATGCTTGCGCCCAGATGGTAGCATATATCAAATTGTTTAAGAAATAATTCGTTTAGCAAAGCTTGATCTTTAATATCCCCAATTATAACTTCCATCAGATTTTTCTTTCCCTCAAATTCTTTGATATTTTCAAGTCGGCCGTTGGAAAGATTATCAAGTATCCAAACCTGATGCCCATCTTCCAGCAGACGTTGTACCACCCATCGACCAATAAATCCCGCGCCACCTGTAATCAAAATCCTCAAATGCATTCACCCTTTCATTCGAACAAATTTATTTCAGAAACAAGTCGTCTTACTTCCTCTGATGAAATAGGCTGTTGATTATGGGAACTGTAGGTTCCATAAGCAGCCTTAACCGCATCCTGGTAATGATGCCTCTTCACAAAATTGGAAGGAATAATGTACATATCCGGCAGTTCCAATGCCCAGCGGGATTCCTCTTCCGTCATAAGTTCTTCAAACATTTTTTCACCGGGCCTTATGCCGATTGTATCCACCTGCATATCCTCCGGCTTCAAACCAAATCGATTACAAGTCTCTTCTATTACAACTGTGGCCAAATCTTTCAAATTGATAACTGGCATTTTCAAGACAAATACCTCTCCGCCTTTTGACTGCTGAAGTGCTTTGATTGTTAATACGGTTGCTTGTTGCAACGTCATCATAAAACGGCTCATAGAAGGGTCAGTTAACGTTATTCTATTGGCTCTTTTTATTTGTTTTACAAATAACGGAATAACAGACCCTCTCGAACCGAGAACGTTGCCGAATCTCACAATGGCGAATGTCGTCTTACTCAATCCCTTACTGAATTCTGCTACCGCAACCAGTCTTTCTGAAGTTAGCTTCGTAGCGCCGTATGTGTTCGTTGGTGAGATTGCCTTATCGGTACTTGTAAAAACAACCTTCGTTACTTTTCGTTCAATGGCTGCTTTGATCACATGATTCGTACCGACAATATTAGTCAGCACTGCCTCGTACGGGTTATATTCACATGCGGGAACATGCTTCATTGCTGCGACGTGGAACACATAATCAATCTCTTGCATCGCAATGCTTACTCTCTCATAGTCCCTTACATCCCCAATAAGAAAGCGAACATTCTGCGGATTCCCAAGCTCGTTTGAGAGTTCAAACTGCTTGTATTCATCCCTGCTGAATATACGAACAACCTTCGGCTGCTGTATTAGTATATGCTTTAACAAGCTGCGGCCGATTGTACCGGTACCGCCAATGATTAGTATATTTTTGTCTTTAAAAAACATGTGGCACTCGTCCTTTAAAATAAATGTGAGAAGCGATTTGCTGAGACACCCGCCTAATTTGCCAAACAATTGCGATAAAACATGCTTGATAGTCTTCTATTTAACGATAGTCTCCTTTCTTTTCAATTGGTAAGGCTGTTCATACACCAAACTTGTATAAATACTGATTTACTTCCATAAAAATCACCTTAATTGCATTGTATGTTAAAGCTTCATTATAGGAACGGCAAACAACCTGAAAGATGAATGATATCAAAAATGATAGTATTAGCACTCGTTCTGTCGCCTTTTTTGAGAGAGACGAGAGATTGCTGATGCAGTCAAAATATAGAAAATATATTTATAGTGGAACGACATCGGAACGAGACATCCAACAATTCATAAAATCCGTAACAGGTATTCTTCTTCTTTAGAATAAACTCCAAGTTCTTGAGACGAACTTCTTTAATATTAGTTGGAAACTATGAAACTATTATTTTAGATAAATCCACCATATGCTCTTCAACAGTACCGGTAGGCTGGTAAATATCTTTCAGGAACAAACTTTGAAAATATAATACTTTTTCATTATTTGTCCCGTCCGGGATTACCAGTCGAATTCTTTTTTTGAAGCCTCTATCCATAACCGCTTGGACAAGTTCGGCAACTTCTCTAATGGTAAGCGTGTCGGGTCCATAAACATGTAAGAGAGGAAAATCTTGCATCCTGGAGAAAGAGTGATTGATTACTTTGCAAATGTCGAAAACCGATACAAAATTTCTTTGCTGCAACCCCGAGGTTTCCAACACAATTTCTCCAAACATAACCGCCTGTCTGCAGAAAGAGAAGGGTACAAGGCTCCATCGGTTAAAGGCGATCATATCCTGCGGGACGCCGATAAAGGTACTGGGACGTATGACCATTCCCTTAATTTTCCCTTGATTCGTATAAATGCGGACATACTCTTCTGCTTGAAGATGGCTGATTCCGTAGTCATCTTCGGGGAATGGAGATGACAATTCATGAATGTGACCTTCAGGATGGCCGAACACATTTAATGTGGACAAATATACGAAATGCTCGATCCGATTGGCTACGCAAAAATCTAACGCTGCCTTAGTACCAAGTATATTTTGTGCGATACTGCGATATGGATGCGCAAGACAGCTCTCTTTATTTGCGGCTGCAGCGTGTATAAACAAATCCACCTTATCTGAAATCCGCATATTGGCTATCGATTCAGGACTGTTCAAATCAAAAAAGATATTTGCGTTCTCGCGACGCATTGCCCGAATTACCGTCCATCCGTTTGAAGCAAAAAAATCACATGCGATCGCTCCAAAATAGCCAGTGGCGCCTGAGATGATCAAGGACTTCGTCATTTATATACACGCATCCGTATCTTCATATTGTTTGATTTGCTTCAAACAAATCTCTTTAACGTCTTCATCGGCCATAAAGCCTCGCGTCCATTCTACGATTAGAGATATGGCCTTTTCCACACGCCACTTGGGATACCAGCTTAATTCGGCCTTCGCTTTGGAGCAATCGAGCTTTAGTAGTTTAGCCTCGTGAGGCTGCTCTCCTCCGCTGCTAGCAATTTCAAAGCTGCCTTCCCAATGGCTTAACAGCTCCTTAACTACCCATTCAACCGTTCTTACATCCTGATCCTCCGGACCGAAGTTCCAGCTTTGTGCATAAACAGGGCCCTTCTCATATAAACTCTTCGCCAATAATAGATACCCATAAAGCGGCTCCAGGACATGCTGCCACGGTCTGATCGCGGTTGAATTTCTTATGATTATTTTATCTCCCTTCATTAAAGATCTGATGCAATCGGGAACAAGTCGATCCGGCGCCCAATCCCCGCCGCCAATGACGTTTCCCGCTCTGACAGAAGCCAGACTCACGCCATGCGTTTGATAGTCTGACGGATTGAAGAAAGAATTTCGATAAGCAGACGTCACCATTTCCGAACATGCCTTGCTATTGGAATAAGGATCGTAACCACCTAGAGTATCATCTTCTCGGTATCCCCAGTGCCATTCCTTGTTTTCGTAACTTTTGTCCGACGTTACATTCACGATCGCTTTAATCTTTGCTCCCAATTGAACGGCATGCCTAATCGATTCAAGCAAATAGACCGTTCCAAGTACATTGATTTCATAGGTCTCGACCGGATATTGATAAGATTCTCTGACAATCGGCTGTGCTGCCATATGAATGACGATATCCGGATTCGAAGCCATAATAGCTTGCTGCAGCTTGGGCCGGTCTCTTATATCCCCAATAATGGAATTCATAGATGAACTTAATCCGCATAACTCATATAAGCTCGGGGAAGTGGAGGGTTGCAGGGCATAACCCGTTACCTCCGCTCCCATAGCTTGCAGCCACAAACAGATCCAGGCTCCTTTAAATCCGGTATGCCCCGTAACAAATACTTGTTTACCTTTCCAAAACGTAGAGTCGATCAAATCTTTCCCTCCTTTTAGCCGCTATTCTGCTTCAGGACCACTTTTTCCAAGGCGCTCGCCCCGACTTCCATAATTCATCCAAATAATTTCTGTCTCGCAACGTATCCATAGGATGCCAAAAATTCGTATGCTTGTAGGCCATTAATTGCGATTGCTTTGCAATGTTTTCTAAAGGCTCTTTCTCGAAGACAATGTTGTCACCTGATATATAATTGAATACTTCGGGCTGCAGGACGAAAAAACCGGCATTGACCCATCCCCCGTCTCCTTTAATCTTCTCCGCGAATGTATTGACACTGTTCTCTGAAGTAATATTTAAGGCACCAAATCTGCCGTTTGGTTGGGTAGCTGTAATGGTAGCCAACTTGCCATGGGAATGGTGAAATTCGACCAATTTTCGAATGTCAATATCTCCAACACCATCCCCATAAGTCAGCATAAACGGCTGATCACCAATATACTTTTGAACTCGTTTCAATCTTCCGCCCGTCATGGAGTCTTTACCTGTATCCGCAAGCGTAACGGTCCAAGGTTCTGTCGTATGATTATGAATAATCATTTCATTCTCATTCGCAAAATTAAATGTAATATCCGAATTATAGAGAAAGTAATTGGAGAAATACTCTTTAATCATTTCCCCTTTGTAGCCGAGGCATATGATAAATTCGTTAAACCCATAGGCTGAATAAATTTTCATAATATTCCATAAAATTGGATGGTCTCCGATTTTTATCATCGGTTTTGGTTTCATGTCCGTTTCTTCACTAATACGGGTACCAAACCCGCCGGCCAATATAACAACTTTCATATCGAATCCCCCCTTCCATAAGCCTCATAAAGCTTATCTACCATATATTTGACCATCTCACGATTAATGCCTGGATGAACGCCTAGCCAGAACGTCCGTTCCATAATAATATCCGTATTCGCTAAGTTGCCGACAATACGATGCGGGATGTTCTTATAAGCTGGCTGTTTTAACAAATTCCCTGCAAAAAGCAAGCGTGTTCCAATGTTATTCTGCTCCAAATATTGGATGAGCTGATTTCTAGTAATAGGAGATTCCGTCCTCACTGTAATTGGAAACCCGAATGGACTAGAGCTGCTGTTCGGCGTTTCACGGGGTAAAATAAGCATATCCTGCAGCTCAGAGAGCCCTGCTTGCAAATCATTGTAATTTTCCCTCCGCTTGGCTATAAATCTCGGCAGTTTTTCTAATTGCGCTACTCCTACCGCCGCTTGCATATCGGAAACTTTTAGGTTGTACCCGATATGATTGTACGTATATTTATGATCGTAGCCTGGGGGAAGATCTCCCAGCTGCCACGAAAACCTCTTGCCACAAGTATTGTCTTTCCCCGGATCGCACCAACAATCTCGACCCCAGTCTCGAAAAGACTCTACGATTTTTTTTAACCGAGGATTGGAAGTAAGGACGGCGCCCCCCTCACCCATCGTTATATGATGCGCCGGATAGAAGCTGACAGTCGCAAGATCACCGAATGTTCCAACCTTTTTCCCCGTATACTCCGCTCCTACCGCATCGCATGTATCTTCAATAAGCCATAATTGATATTTATCTGCAATTCGTTTTACTTCAGCCAAGTTAAATGGATTACCGAGAGTATGGGCAATCATGATGGCTTTTGTTCGGCTGCTGATGGCAGCTTCAAGCATATTGGTATCGATATTATAGGTAGGAATGTCTACATCCAGGAAAACCGGAATAAGTTGATTCTGAAGAATGGGATTTACCGTAGTAGGGAAACCGGCCGCAACCGTAATGACTTCGTCACCGGGCTGCAATCGGCGTTCTCCTAACGATTCCGAGGTTAACGCGGAAAGCGCAAGCAAATTTGCACTTGATCCCGAATTGGTTAACATCGCATACCGAGTATCCATAGTGCGGGCAAATTCCTTTTCAAATCGTTTGGCATACCTTCCAGCCGTCAGCCAGAAATCAAGAGAGGAATCTACCACATTCAGCAGCTCCTCCGCATCAAATGTTTTTCCGCTGACCGGTATATAATCAACTCCCGGCACAAAATCCTGCTTAGCCCATTTTTTTTCATAATATTTTGTTGTCAATTTCAAAATTTGCATTCGAAGCTCATTGTGTGTTGAACTGATTGTTATCATCCCCTCTATTCGGCAATCAGGTTCCTCTTTACGCCTTACGAATTGACATTCAATAATTTTTGGAGAAATAGAAGATCCTGTTTTTTTATATTCGGATCCTGCTTAAACTCCGTGAAAAAATCAAACCTGTCCAAATCTCGCTCTTTCAATCTGACTGGTTGCGTTCTCTCGCCGTTCGGACTCGCTGTCCTTTCAATATAATGATTAACCTCAATTAACGCGTCGTATCCACCCTTTGCAATATGCAGGGATAATCGAGCTTCCCCCGTCCAGAAGTTTTTGGCATAATACTGGCTGTCTTGGATCGCTATATTACGATACGCCGTAAGGGGTGGTGCAGGCATATATCGGAGGCTAGCAATGAATGAATAATAATCTGCGCTCCGCATTAATCTAGTGCTTCTAAATACCTTTTGAAAAGCTTGTATAGACACAAAATGAATCACGCCCACGTTTGGATTGCCTTCCAGGAGGTCTACAACTCTCTCAAGATACCTATGATGTTTGTAATAGTCACCTCCATGCAGCGTAACGACGAACTTACCTGTTACCTTGGTAAGGGCAAGATTGGAATTTAATCTCCACCCCAAATTCTTTGCGTTTTGCCAGATTTTAATTCTCGGATCTTTATATTTTTGTATTTTCTGGAATGATCCGTCTGTAGAGCAATTATCTATGATAATCAGCTCAAAATTTTTTACAGTCTGAGACAATACACTATGAACGGCTCTGTCGATTGTGGCTATTTCGTTATAAATAGGCAGGCATATGCTCACTAATACTGGATTTTTCGTTATTGACAAAAGAATCACCCCTTTGCATGTACCCATTCTTCGATCGCTCGTTTTCCGCTTAGCAAGCTTTGATCGCTCCATAAATAATCCCATTCCCCGAATCGTCCTATAGGAGTGATGCCGATGCTATTCAAATATTTCCTAACCTGATCTCGCCTAGAAATCATGCCATGATCGAACACAACATTGGCGAATCTTTCCACTTTCAAATCGGCAAATAATATTTCGTCATCGGTTGCAAGCTTCATCTGTTTCAAACAGTTAACGGCATGCTCAAGCAAATAGGATTTAGAGAACGGGAGCGGCTTATATTTTGAATAGAAGATTTCAAATTGCAGAGAGCTGCAGTTTTTCGGCGCATTGTCTGATGATTTCAAGCTTGGCGAATGAACGCGCGATGCAAGCATCTCCTCGTCGTAAATATAAAACCAAAGTGAATCGACAGTCTTCGGCTTGCTTAAGCCTATAGATATTAGAGCAACCGAAGTAGCCCATAAGCTATCTGCTAACTCCACTATTTCTTTAGGAGCTCCATCAATCATCGGAATGAGTTCGGGTAAAGGTATACTGCTAAATAACTGTTCGTAATGCGCTTTGGTCCCGTCCGTAAACTCCACATATTTCAACTTTGGTTGAATTCGTGCGGCCTTTTTGTTGATGCGAATATCCGTCCCTGAAACCATCGGTTCCATGAAAGTTCGGTACCCGCCCTTGACGGGGTATCGCATCTCTTTGGCGTAATACGTATTGGGTGTTTGGCTTGTCATAGTGCCCTGCAGGACCTCCTCCAAAGTCGGTCGGTACATACGATTACCGATCCACTTTGTACTCAACATTTCCGGTGGGACCGTCCAATATTTTTGGGTATATATGACAGGAAAGCGATTCGCGATATAATCTCCGTATTGATGGACAAGCCATTCCATATAATTCGCAGGATTATATAAAGTAGGACGATTCAAAAAGCTCATGACGGCCTCAACTTTATCCAAGACATCCAACGGGTATAAGTTGTTTTGTACCGGGTGCTTAAGCCATTTCCCTTGTTCAAAATTAGAAGGGTTTGGGTAGTGGGATAGGAAAGGAGTTTGATCAAATATGGAACGAACATACTTATTATTTGTAAAAGAGAGATGGATCGCTTTATCGAATCTGAATCCGTCTATGACAAAATTGTCAAGTAATCCACCCCAAAAGCCTTGTGCTTCGTAGACCACTGCCTTTTTACCCGACAATCTTGCATGATAAGCAGCTGATATTCCTGCGATTCCAGCTCCTAATATGACGATCTCAGACATAATTGCCCCTGTCTTTCTTCACTATATGTTTCCATGAAAACGCCTGTCCCTCGTTGACCGGCTGCAGCAATGTCCGTCCAAATAGTTTGTCGAAATCGTCCGGACCCATATCCGCCCAATCTTCCATCCGCTTAAACTGAATATCCCGCTCCGTCAATATCGCGTCGATCGGCAAATCTCGTGCTGCCACCATTTGCTTGCGAGAATGCACATACTTTTTCTCATCCTCTTTAAGCTCGAATTTCAAAGGGCCGCTCATTAGCGAAATCATATTCGTATTTTCCGTAAATTGAATAAACGTATTTGCTTCAATGGCAGATTCGTCATCTATGTGTTTGCTCACAAAATCCAACGTGACATGCTGTTCAAATACGCGCGCTCCGAGTCCATATGCTGCGGCATATGCAACATATCTCTCTTGTTCGGAATGTGCTGCGGTATGGTCGGCATACCCGACTGGAAAACCGAATAATTTTTCATACATCGGTATCTTTTGCAGATGCAGCGATGACGGAGGCGTTGGATACTGCTGTATGCCATACATGAAAACGATATTTTTCTTGGGCGAGAGCATGCGGATGGTATATTCGATATCGGGCAGTGTCGCTCCTCCCACGCCGACGAATAACGGCTGCTCCGCTTGAGACAGCTTCCTGAGCATGTAGGCATCATGCATGCTTGCTGCATGGATTGCTAAAGCATCAACTTTCTCATCGATCAAAAATTCAAGTCCCGGCAGCTCGTCAGCCAATCCGACGATTGCGAGCTTATGCATGCGGCAGCGGGCGAATACCTCCTTCCATTGTTCGCGAGTGAGCAACCACTTTTGCAATCTCACAAATAAAGAATGGTTCGCTGCCATATATGCGTCCAATTCCAACATAATATGAAGCTTCACCGCATCAGCTCCGGACGACTTCAAATCATCGATCAATTGGAGCAAATAGCTTAAGCTGCCTTCATGATTGTACGCGGTTTCTGCAATTCGAAATATAGTGGCAGGCTTTTCCTTATGACTTTGAAAGTACGTTCCCATATCTTTCATTCTGTTAAGTCTCCTTCCTTAACTTTTATATATCTGTTCCTTCAGCAGCAGCAGCCGTTCCATTTGATCTTGATACAGCCGCTCGATTTCCGCCTTCTTATCCGAAGCAAGCTGTTTTTGTACAACTTCTCGATTGAACAAGGAAGCATAGGGCAGCCTATCTATTGCGCTTAAAATAGAGCCGAGGCTATGCCGTTCACCCAGCATCTCTCCTAACTGTTGCAAATAATGCAGATCCTCGTAGGTATCCAGGGTAAGCCTTACATCTCGGAATTCCTCCTTACGAGCTTGTATAACGTGAACGTCGAAAATATGGGGCTGATTTAACCAGTACCCCCATATTTCGGTGTCCGAATCCATATTTTCCTTAAATGTAACCACGGTTTTCAATGCTTCGTAACGAATGCCGTAAATGGAAGCTCCTAATGGCAGTCCTTCCACATACATAAAGTCAGGTTTGCGCAGCAGCGCTTCATTGGTCAATAGATTCGCATATTCGACCGAGAAAAAAGGATTATCCGCCGTAATTGAAAGAACATAATCTAATCTATAAAATGTAGCGGCCTCGTATAGCCGAAGAAGCACATCGTCCGGATGCCCCATAAAATAATGTACACGCTGGGCATGCGCGGCTTCGACCAATGGCGCGTCCTGCAGATTGGTCGAAGTGCACAGCACAATTTGATCTACCCGGCTTACCATCTTTGCCCTTTCAATGACGTGATCAATAACCGGCTTTCTCCCGATATGAAGCAAAAGTTTAAGGGGGAGTCTTGTTGATTTCAATCTAGCCGTAATCAGCACGCCGATTTTCATATAATGATCCTCCTCTATAATGGATCCTACTCTTTAATTACACTCCACCGTAAAGCTACTATATTCTATTGCAAACAATTGAAATATGCTCTAGACACCTGTTTCAATGTACGCAAATAAAACAAAATTGGTTGACTGCCCTATCGTATTTGGCTCCTTTCTCTCATAAGATACATAGATGATAAACTCGCAACTTCGAGCATTCGATCTGACTGCATATTTCTTTCATACGTTTCGCAATGTCAGGTATAAACATGTTCCTGTCGTTCGGGCAATGGCCTATCCATTCCATCTAGATGCCGTCAAATATTTCAAAAGCACCAAACGGGCAGGCCTACGGTTGATACGTAGCCCGCGCCAAATGTACGCCAAGTTGATCGCTAGCGATCAAGTAACAGCGGTACCTTATAAACCTAGCGAGCTTGTAAAAGCTAAAACAATATTTAGTTCTTTGGTTATAGATGGGTTAGGTGTAAATATAAAACAAAACATCATTTGCATCGAAAAGAAGAACAGCCGGTGGTTGAAGGCTCCCTAGCGGCCGGTCGTCTCCAAGCAGCTCACTACAACACGCTGTTGCGTCAAATCAAATCAATCGTGAACCTGAAAGGTGTACACCCTTACTTCAAGCGTAAAGGCTTCATGAAATGGATCACGTCCTAGCTTCGTTCGGTTATGCGGAAAATAGACGGTATCGATCAGTTATTCTCAAAAAATAACATTAAGGCAATCGTCCAGTCCTCATCCGTTAATCCGATGGGTTACCTGCTTGTGCATATGGGCAAGCAGCGCCGCATTCCTACGATGAATTTTCAATACGGGCTGATCGACACATACCAGATTTTATCTACAAACGTGGATCATTACATCGCTTGGGGAGATCAGCATCGAAAGCGGCTTACGCGGTATGGCGCTCCTCAACATAAATTTCATCTTCACGGGAACGCGCGGTTCGACCCCATCTTTAATGGCAAATGGATGAATAAATCACAAATCTCGAGGAAATTAGGCATAAACGGGAACAAAACGATATTCGTTTATCCCGAACAGCCTCTGAAGCCGCGTGATAACCGAATCGTCATGGAGCGAATCATTCGGGCTCTGCTGCCATTTCGTAATAAAGTCGCGCTCCTTGTAAAGAAGCATCCTCGTCAAAAAGGAAGCGGATTATCTCCTGGCATGATGCGCAAATACCCGTTCGCTAAGCTTATTCGTCACCGGGCAATCCGACTTTACGATCTGCTGAGCGGTACGGACGCTGCATTTGTGCAGTTCTCCACTACCGGTCTCGAAGCCATGCTGTTCCGTAAACCCGTCATTGCGCTGTCCTTCTTTCCCAATACGAATAAACACGAATACTCTTATTATGCTTCAAGCAAATTGTTAACATCTGCGAAGGGACAAAAACAGCTTCGGACGATTGTGTCGAAATTCATGAACAGAAGCTCCTATCGACGGCTTATGATGAATAAGCAGCAAAAGTACCTTCTTGGCGCTTACAGCGGCAGTGGGAACGCAAGAAAAAATATTAATGATTTGATGGCATCCATTTAATGAGGTAAAAAAAGGGTTGAGCAGAATGTTATTTCTGCTCAACCCTTTTCCGCTTTTGGTACTTTGCAGCTTGGCCCGATGTTGACATAATCGCCGATTGGGCAATCATGATCGAGTTCTGCTGCCGTATTAATCATACAGCCACGTCCCGATGAGGGTTATGTTCTTTTTCGAATCATCACCGTTTGCTTAAACTAATGAATCTATGCCTAAAGTTATTCCTATTACCTGGTTTGTTTAACTATCTTAAAATAGGATATAAAACGGTTGAGGATGCGGTGAAAGGCTGCGAACAGGAGCGTTGCCAGGTGCTTTATTATTCGGCGCTAGTCCTCTTTTATCCTCGCGGGAATTTGCAGGATGCTGCTAGCTGGCATTGGGCAGATGAAAGCGGGATGAACATAGACATTGTCTCGGCAGTAATTACAAAAGAAAAAGTCCATTCCGTCTATTGGAATGGACAAATCCTGCTTGTATGAAAGGATTAAACTGGTTGAATCACAATAACAGGTAGACCACTATCATCAATATATACAACATAAGAAGCTCCACTTGTACCCTTTAATACCAATCCCGGTTGATTCGCCACCCCAGTGGCATCGAACTGTACAGTTGTAGGTAAAGATGTACTTGAAGTTGGTTGATCGGTGACTATCACCCTAGATACTGCTGTGACATTGTTGCCTGCCGTCACGTCAGTACCTGCATTTACAGCTCCTGCGGTAGCGGTTATATCTCCTRCGGTAGCGATTATATCTCCTGTAGTTGACGTAATATTCCCTGTGACGCCGAGCGTTCCCCCTACTGTCGCGAGACCTGTGACGTCGAGCGTTCCCACCTGTGACGTCGAGCGTTCCCCCTACATCCGCATTGCCTGCTACATTCAAGTTAGTACCTGCATTTACAGCTCCTGCGGTAGCGGTTATATCTCCTGTAGTTGACGTAATATTCCCTGTGACGCCGAGCGTTCCCCCTACTGTCGCGAGACCTGTAACGTCGAGCGTGCCCCCTACAGTCGCATTCCCTGTAACGTCCAACGTAGTGGCATCCAAGTCATCTACTGTTGTAACTCCTGTGACGCCGAGCGTGCCAGTTAAAACCGTGTCGCCAATGACATTCAAATCATCGTTGACTTGTAAGTCAACAACAGTTGTTTGACCTGTAACGCCCAGTGTGCCAGTTAAAGCCGTGTCGCCAACGACATTCAAATCATCATTGACTTGTAGGTCGACGACGGTTGTTTGACCTGTAACGCCCAGTGAACCTACTACAGTCGCATTCCCTGTAACGTCCAGCGTGGTGGCATCCAAGTCATCTACTGTTGTAACTCCTGTGACGCCGAGCGTGCCTCCCACAGTCGCATTTCCTGCAACGTCCAGCGTATTGGTAACATCCAGRTCGYTGAGTGTTGTGAGACCTGTGACGCCGAGYGTGCCCGTTAAARCCGTTTCTCCAACGACATTCAAATCATCATTGACTTGTAGGTCGACGACGGTTGTTTGACCTGTAACGCCCAGTGTACCTACTACAGTCGCATTCCCTGTAACGTCCAGCGTGGTGGCATCCAAGTCATCTACTGTTGTAACTCCTGTGACGCCGAGCGTGCCCGTTAAAGCCGTGTCGCCAACGACATTCAAATCATCATTAACTTGTAAGTCGATGACGGTTGTTTGTCCTAATACGCCGAGCGTTCCTGTTAAAACCGTTGAGCCAGTGACATCCAAATCATCGTTAACTTGTAAGTCGAAAACAGTTGTTTGACCTGTGACGTCAAATGTTCCTCCTATTGTCGTATTGCCTCCGACCGAAAGCGGACCGCTGGTGGTAACGGTGTCGCCTGCTGCGTTCCCAAGGTCCGTATTGCCATTCACAGTCAAATTGCCTGCTAGCGTTAAGTCAGGGCCTAGCGTTAATCCGCCGTTGATGGTGATGTTGTTAACCGTCGTGTTGCCGCCGACAGTCAAATCACCCGTGATCGTTTCATCCCCCCCGATGTTGACATTGCCGGGAACTGTTACCGTGTCCGCCGCCGCATTCCCCAAAGTCGTGCTTCCATTCACAGTCACGTTACCCGTGACCGCCAAATTGCTACCGATGTTGACATTGCCGGGAACTGTTACCGTGTCCGCCGCCGCATTCCCCAAGGTTGTGCTTCCATTCACAGTCACGTTGCCCGTGACCGCCAAATTGCTACCGATGTTGACATTGCCGGGAGCTGTTACCGTGTCCGTCGCCGCATTCCCCAAGGTTGTGCTTCCATTCACAGTCACGTTACCCGTGACCGCCAAATGCCTACCGATGTTTGTATCGCCTGTAATCGTAGTGACATCGATTGTCGCGTTCCCAAGCTTCGTATTCCCACGTACATCCAAAGTATTTGTAATTATTACGTTGTCAAATGTGGCCAATCGATCAGCTCCTAACTAATATGATTTAAAATACATACTCACGGTTCAGCCCTTTCTTAAGAATGGATTACAAATTAAATATACTCAAAAATTTAAATAAGTTTACAGATATTTGTCATATTTACAAAAATATACTAGTGTTACTGGTCAATGAATCTAGTATTTAGGTAAAGCGCAGCATGCGATCGAACACGATTTTCCTTTACCCCAGATTCGTCTGCCGGACGGCTGAAACAGGCAGAGCTTGTCTCAAATACACTCAGTCCTTTACAGGGGAGATCCTAGGTACCACAGAGTAAATAAAAAGAGGCATTTATTACTGGACGCCTCTCTTTTACTAGCTGTATGACCTTTACATACTATAACTAAAAACGGAAATAAGCAGCTATGGAAGCACAAAGGAGGATTAATGAGACGAATGAATTTTCCAACAGGCATGAATGCAATATACAGCAAAAGTGAAATTCGCAAGGATTTCATTGCCGGTACATCCAGAGTTATCCTTACGGTGCCTTTCTTTTCTTAGCGTCTATCAAAGACCATTAAAGGTCTCAAAGGTCTATTTATTGCTTGTTTCTTCAATCGCGGGGGTTCGATGAAAATAATGCGGCCAAGATTAAATCTTCAGCGATTCGATAGGAGAAATAACTACCTCATTTTGCGGCGGCTCGTATCACTCAAACTTTTCCTTGACTTCTTAAACCTCAATTTTTTATTTTTCAAAGCAAGTGCTCTAATTTGTTTTTTTCTTATAATTTCCAGTCTTTTTCTTATAAGAGCAGCTTTCTTTCTTTTTACAACCAGCATCTTATTTACTAAGACATTTTTCTGCCGCAGAATACAGTTTATAAGTCTCAAGGTAACCATAGAAGGAGGTACGGAACTTTGCAACGTCTTGCTTATGAAATTAGCAGCCTGATTCTGCAAGCTAGTACGGAGTTCCCCCCTCCTAATCAATTTCTTTAAATGTAACAGAAGATCTTCACTGCCGAATGCGGCCAAGCCTGCGGATGCATGGACCAAATGAGCGTGGAAATCATTATAATTCAGGTCATAGTCGTAAGGTATAAGCGGCTGCAGTACGATAATTGCCTTCTTTAAACTTGCTGCCTCAATGGCGGTATTAGAAGAAATCGTCATCACAACATCTGAATTACCCATAATATTATAGATTTCGTCAGATTTTGGAAGGATCCTTATTCGGTGATTATCTTTGTAAAGAGAATAGTCAAATTTATCCCCTGGATGGGGTTTTATTAAAAATGTGACCGGTAAGGATGAATGATTAGTTACTTTATCGATCCAATTCATTATGGTAGAGTTTACGCTGTTCACAAAATGTTGGCTTGTATAGGTAACTACAAGATGCTCCGGTGGAATACTCCATTTAGCGATAAATGAGTTTCGTTCATCTACAATCACCCGATTCGCATATTCGAATTTCAAATTTCCCGTTATGGTTATTTTATTGGAAGCGATCCCCCTTCGTTCCAGCCATTCTTTATAATGAATTCCCCATACCGCATAATGGGACGCTCTTGAAGGGATCATTGTTCGATCTGCAACCAATAGCTGCGGAATATTGATAAACGGTATATTATATTTATTGCCAAGTAAAGCAAGCGTGGTACCGGGATTCACAATTTCAATATGGTCCATCATAATGCCTATCCGGCATTTCATAATCATGTTTTCTAATACAGTGATCGATTTGATTGATAATAATGAGCGAGTATATAACCATTTGGAAAAAGTCTTTGATCCGAATATAGGATGTTTATGATTCGCCCTCACTAGATTAGTAATGCTCTTCATGACATTGTTTTGGACAGCAGATGAGACTTTCACCCTTCGCAACTCAGAATAGTAATCGAATACCTGAAAATTGTTTGGCAATACTTTTCCTATCAAAGCAATCCTATCCTGCACAGTAGATACAATGAGCAAGATTTGATGTTTTTGCAGCTTATCCAAAGCAAAAGATAAAAGGCGCGCCGGCAAAAGAATCCGATTTCGTCCTGGCTCTTTAGATAAATCCGTTCTAACGGACGGCTTTCGGAGCAATACGGACTGAACGTCCTTTATTGTTGTTAGCTTATGCTTTCGTTTCATGGATTCCAAATACGCTTCGTTGCTTAATTGGTCATCCACAAAGTGTCTAATATGAACTTGAAAATAATTTATTATCGTTAGTGGAATTTCAATATCCTTAAATCTAAGGAATTTGAAACCTTCAAAAAACTCCTTAATTAATGCGTATTTAATGACATGATGAGCATTTAAGCTCTCCTCGCCATACATGTTGATCACAGCCTTTCAGTGCTAACGAGTAAACTCATTTCCTTCCCCGACGTAATTTCCTTTTCCTCGCAAGCTTTAGGCGTGCGGCTCTTGATAGAGTCCTTTTCTGTAAAATCAAGCTGCGAATCACTTTATATGCTTCGTCTGCTGGACTTATAGAAGTCTGAAGCGTATTGCTCAAAAACTGTTTCGCTTGCTTCACTAATAAACTTCTAAGCGCTTCGCTGCGTATAAATTTGCTAACATAACTGCTCAAATGTTTGCTGTTTCTCGCAACCAATCCAGCAGAAGCATTGACGAGATGTTGGTTGAAATCATTGTTGTGGTGCTCGTAATTATAAGGGATCGGTGGCTGGAGCACGATAATGGCTTTGTTAAGCATCGCTGCTTCTATGGCAGTATTAGAGGATATCGTCATGACGATGTCGGCCGAATGAAGTGCATCATACAAGCCTGCATCTTTAGAAAGCAGTTTCACCTGGGGAGATATGGTATATTTCGTATAGTCAATGGTATCGCTAGGATGAGGTTTTATTAGAAATGTAACAGGCAGTGAATTATTCGAAGCATTAGAAATCCACCTCATGATTTCGTTGCTGACCGATGCCTCAAAAGGCTGGGTCGTATAGAGGACAATGGTATGATCGGCCGGTATGTTACTGCTGGCAAGAAATTTCTCTTTCGTGCTGGGCACCTCTTGCTTCGCGTATTGAAACCTTAAATTTCCCGTTATTTTTATTTTTCTAGGATGAATGCCTCTCCTTACAAGCCATTCTTTATAATTTTCACCCCATACAAAGTGATAAGAAGCCCTTGTCGGCATAAGGGAGCGGTCTGCGATTAGCAGTTGGGGAAAGTTTATAAACGGGAGATTGAATTTATTCGCCAGTAATGCAAACGTCGTGCCGGGATTAACGATTTCCACATGATCGATTAACACACCAATGGGCTTCTTGTGAATGAGTTGTTCTAAAGCATTGATCGTTTTTATTGACTTCACAGATTGACTATACAGCCATTTTGAAAACTTGCGCGTTCCGAATATAGGATGCGCACCATTTTTAACGGCCAGTTTACGAATGATTCGATTTAATTTTCGAGTAGTCTTGGGAGCAATTCTCTGTGTTTTAATTGCTTTTTTATAATCAAATAGTTTAAAGTTGCGAGGCAGTCTTTTTCCTTTTAAAGCCGCACGATCGTGTCTATCGGAAACAACGAGAATAACGGACTGCTTCTTCATCTTATCGAGAGCGAAATCGATTAGCTTGGCCGGCATGATCGTTGTTGTGCGGCGGCTTACCTTCGAAAGATTCCTTTCGATCTTTGGCTTTCGAAGCAGCGCGGATTGCACATCCCGCATCGTGTTGAGCTTATGATTTACTTTTATTTTGTTAGCATATTTAGTTTTTGGCATCTGTCTGTTTATAAATGATTTAATGTGGACGTGGAATGGTCTGATTAAAGTGAGCGGAATCTCAATTCCTTTATGCCTAAGCGTATGAAACTGCTCGAAAAATTCTTTCGTTAAACCGTACCTCAGTAAATGATGCGTATTAAGCTTCTCTTCTCCGTACATTTATACACCGTCCTTTCATCCGTTTAATCTGAGCTTGCATTGACGATCGGCGAATAAAAACGTTTCCATCTATCGCATTGTTGTTCTATAGTGACCAAGGAAGCGTGGTTGGAATTCTCGAGAAAGGCTTCCGTTTGCCGATAAAGCCCCGGTTTATACATAAGATCCAAATGATCCTCTAGAGAAGCTTGCTCGACAAGCGTGCTTCCGATATGCTGAACTTGCAGCTGCTCTAAGGGCCTCAACATCAATCGCCGCTTTCGGGTCATCAGCTCGATTCCCCAACGACCCGGGGATTCCCAGTCGGCATGGTACGAGAATAATGCTCCTTTATCCGTACAGCCTGCACCGCAGAATACGGAAGCGGCCGGATGCCAGGCAAGGCCTCCGGCCGTATAAACATTCATTTGCCGAGGAATACCTCCAACAAAGAATGCTAGATCTACCACATGAGTAGAATTGGCTAGAAACCAATTTTCTTTAACGGCAGGCGCTTTATCGGATTTCGCGATGACATGACTCCATTCCGAGAAATCGAAGTGGAACGAGCTTACTCCCCCATCCTCCTTGATGAACTCAAGCGCTTTATGAGTAGAGGCATAGAACCTTCGGTTATAGCCCACATAAACATCCGCATTTCGCGCTTGAGCATCATTGCGAACGGCTTGAAGCTCGCTCTCATTTATGCCGCCAGGCTTTTCAATCAGGATTCGCCTAACCCCATAACGAAGCAGGAGAAGCGCAGCAGTTGCTAACTCCTCGACAGGGAGTGCGACAATTGCCGTATCCGGAACACGTTCCGTATGCACAAGCCATTGCTCAAAGCCTCCTGTTATCGGTTGGATACCAGTCTCTTTCTCAAATTGCGAAGCGGACTGCCTTCCGCGGCCGATCACAACTATTTTGCGACTCATTGTACGCAGAACATTCGCATAAGCCGCCCCCATCCTTCCGGTTCCTACAAGTAAAATATCATCGGTTATGTGACTGGGCATGTTGTCACCTCATCGGAAGTGATCGATTGATATTTTTCTAAGAGCGTCTCTATAAGTGGAAGATGAAGTTCGGAAGATTTGGTGTATGTCGTCAATTCGCAGCTGCCCGTATCAAGAAGCTGCCTTACAACATGATGGGTAAGCTGGCTTTGAAGCTTACTCGTGTAATTCAGTTCCTTTATTGCCCAGTTAAAGTCCGCATCTGCAATCCACGCCTTACGCTCAGTCGGTCGGATCATGCAATGCATGTTTTCGGACGAAATATGAATGTGCATGGGTGACTCTCCGGTTTCATAAGACGTTATGCTGATTCGCGCTTTAGCGGACACTCCCTTTAAAGTTCCGGTAAATTCTATGAAACCGGGTCTTTTACTTTCAATAACGTTATCGCTGAGATCGTCTCCGTTCAAAGAAAAGCGATAACAATTTGTCAAATACGCGAGCAGATCCAAATGATGAATCGCATTCGAGCCAATGCCCAAATGCGTTCCGCTTACCCGATAATCAACCTGCTGAGCTTGGTCCAGTTTTATTTTTAATTGTTGGAAGAATGACATCAGCCGCATCGGGCAATTCACCCACGCCGAAACCCGCTTTACTCTTAATAACTCTTCTATTTCGCCGTAATCCTGCAAATTTTGGAATAACACTTTTTCTAAAATAAAGTACTTCACTTTTTTTTCATTCAATAACTGCTCGATGATAGCCCTTCGTATTTGGCTGTTGGTTGCAACGATAACGGCATCCAATTCATGAGGCAGTTCCGTTATGCTCGTTAAATACTGTACATCATAAGCATAGATTGCATCCTTAAACAGATCCATTGATTGTTCAGCGCTCTGCAGCGAATGCAAGGATGGATCCACGACCCAAATCGAAAGCGGTCTATCCATTAAGGCCAGCGCCTGCAGGTGACGACTGCCGATTTGTCCGGCTCCGATGACAGCAACGTTAGGATAATTCATTCAAATCCCCCCATTCACCAAGCGCTTAATCCACCGTCGATAATAATGTTCTGACCCGTGACATAGCTTGAAGCGTCAGATGCCAGGAAAATATAGGCGCCGACAACCTCATCCGGTCTTCCCATTCGGCCGAGAGGCGTTCTTGCTGCATACTTTTTCTGAAACGTATCATTATGCCCGCTCTCGATGCCTCCGGGAGTAACGGCATTAACGCGAATGCCCTGGCCTGCCCAATACGTAGCCAAATATTTTGTTAATCCGTATACGGCTGCTTTGGAGGCTGAATATACGGCTGGGGAATTAATTGGCCGCCCCATAAAGGAGGAGCCCTCGTAAATGCGATGGTCAGCTCCGAGCATTCCATGGATCGAAGCCGTCTGAATAATGCTTCCGCCCGTTTTCTGTTGAATCATATATTTGCCCACCGCTTGCGCCATCAGAAACATCGCGTCAATATTAACAGACATAATTTTCCGCCATTGCTCCAAGGTATATTGCTCGAAAGGAGCGAAGAAGCTATTCAGATCGGAGGATTTACTTGCTGCATTATTAAGAAGAATATCAATTGAGCCGAAACGAATGAAGATCGTTTCCACCATTCGGATTACCTCATCCAGCGATGCAATATCACCGCCGAGGCCGATACAAACGGTACCGTAGCTTTTGGTCAGCTCGTCTGCGAAAGATGAGGCAGCCTTCTCGTCTAAATCGATAACGGCCACGTTCGCGCCGAACTCGGCCAAGCCAGAGCATATCCGTTTACCAAGAATTCCGAGTCCTCCCGTAACGATTGCCGTTTTTCCATTTAATTCAAACATTGATTTATAATAAGAGTTCATCAAGCCTCACGCTCCTCCCTTCTTGTACGGATCTTCGTCCCGCCGCCAAAATTCGCATGATCGTTAATGTCGTCACTGCAGGCACTGCCGGCGCCCTCTCTTCAACAGAGCGAAAGAAATGCCATAACATCCGGCGAAACATTGAAAAGTTATCTTCGACATGAAATACGGCGTGCTTGCGGCTTCCGTAAACATCTATTTTGAATATCGGGGAAACGTCTCCAAAGCAGTCGATTTGCAGCAAGAGACCATTATCGAAGGATACGGCCATTGAATAATGACCGGCAGGCAGCGCCGTCACTGCATGCGGCGTCGAACCGATTAGCGGAATAACGGCTTCAAGCATATGCACGCCGTACTTCTCCCAGGAACGAACCACTGCGCAGCGGATCAGCTTCAGCTCCCCATAATCAGTAAGCCCGACTCGAAGCCCGTCAAGCTCTTGAGCATACCGCATGCCCGAACAGGACATAAGCAGTCCGCTCTCCAAATACGGCCGAAACAGACGAAGCTGCTCGAGATTTGTGGTTAGCGGTTTGTCGACGAATACCGGGATTCCGTACTCCAGGAACGGCAGCGCCAACTGAAGATGCGATTCCTCGTCGTCCCTTGCCACGATGACCGCGTCTACCTGACCGAGCATTTCGCGCCAATCGGCAAGACCGTTCGGGATGAGACATGCCTCACACAGGCTGTTCGTATCCACTGCGTTTTGCGTCCAAGCATGAGTCACTTTTATGCCCTCAAAGCCGAATTCCGAGGCATCGCGTTTCGCAAGATAGTGATAGATCGGGTCCCATCCGGCAGCTGCTAGCTTCGTAGAGTCATACCCGTTCACGATTGCCGAGAAAGAGAAAGGATGGCCGTTACCTTCGGATAGTCCGATAACGCCGACCTTCATTACCACACTGTCCAGCCCCCGTCGACGCAGACATGCTGACCGGTCATGTAGCTGGATGCATCCGAACATAGCAAGGCGACGGCTCCTTTAATTTCATCAGGGTCGCCGATACGGTTCATCGGATTTTTCTCGGATAGGTGCCGAATAAACTCCTCATGCTGCTGAGTAACCGGATGAGGAAATGCTCCGGGACTAAGACAGTTGACGCGAATACCGTACGGGGACAGGAAGCTGGCTAAATATTTGGAAAACTGGATGACTCCCGCTTTGGCCGCGCCGTAGCTAGGCGGGTTCGTGAATTGCACGCCGTCATAGATTCGATAATCAGGTGCGACGTGTCCGTACATCGATGTGATATTCAAAATGACGCCTTTCTTTGCTACTAATCCGGGGAGTGCTTCCTTCACGCATCTGAAGACAGAGGTCATGCTCATCTCAATGTCATACTGCCAATCCTCGTCAGAAATCGATTCGAAGGAATTTTTATTTCCGGACCAGGCATTATTAACGAGAATATCGACACCGTTGTAATCCGATTTTATCTGTTGAAAGCATTGAAATATGGATTGTTTGTCCATTAAGTCCAAAACCATTGCAGTAGCCTTAGCACCCGTTATGCTGCTCTCGATTTCCTTGCATTTCTCCTCGCATTTCTTCAGATCTCTGCTCGCAATGATGACATGAGCGCCGAGCTCCGCCAGAGTTTCACATATAGCAGTACCCAAATAACCAGCTCCTCCGGTAACAAGGGCCACTTTACCGCGAAGCGATAACAATTGATAAATGTCAGTCATTGGTATCCTCTCTTTTCATCAGCAATTCGGCGAACAGAAAATCGATCTCGTCATCGATGTCAACAGAACGGTTTTTGGGCATCTTAACGACGCCGCATCGATCTGACAGGACGGAAATGCTTGATCCCGAAATACTGTCTAACGTAAATGCGTAAACTGCTCCATTCAATTGCAAAGCGTCTGGAAGCTGCTGACGAGGCAGCCACGGAACGGCACCGTCAATGAACATACTGGGCTTGCCCCCATCCCTTTTCCAAGCGCGGTAAGGATGCAGGTCTGCCTCTTTGAATGTCGCGACAGAGCTTAGACCTTTTACCGGATCAGCCAACATAGATAAGCAGTCGCTAATATCCTCAGGCTTTCGCAGCGGGCAGGTCGGCTCCAAATAAACGATCAGCTCTGCAGGCTCTTTGTCGGCCTTCAATCTCTCCATGCAATATCGGATTACATCGATAGGCAAAGAATCATCTTGCGACAGGCGATCCGGTCTCAGCATTACCTCTGCCCCATATTGATGAGCAACAGATACGATGCTCGCATGATCTGTAGAGACAATTACACGATCGATTTCTTTTGTATTGAACGCTGTTTCGATGGTCCAAGCAATGAGCGGCTTTCCATTCATCATCTTAATATTTTTTAACGGAATGCTTTTGCTGCCGCCGCGAGCTGGAATAAGTGCGACGACTCTTTTGTTTTGTATCACCAGACACGCTCCCTCCTTCTTCCACGAACTCCTACTCTATTGTATGAGGCAAAAGGAGAAAGGTTATGAGAAAAACATCTATCTTTGAGAGGCCCTATGATTTTCCAGTAAATTTGAATAAAAGCATTAATCTGCACTAGGCGGCAGTTCTCCAATTACGCGCGCGGGTACGCCTACTGCTTTGCTATAGTCAGGAAGGTTCCGGGTAACCACCGTTCCCGCTCCGATGACGCAACCTTTTCCGATACGGATGCCAGGAATGACAACAGCACCAGCCCCAAGCTCACTTAACTTCCCGACACTCACGTTACCGGCAAGTCTGCAGCCTGGTCCGATATTGACATAATCGCCTATCTGGCAATCATGATCGAGTCCGGCAGCCGTATTTATAATACAGCCGCGTCCGACGACGGCGTCTGGATTAACAATGGAGCCAGCCATGACCGAGCTGCCTACTCCGAGCTTACTGCTAACCGCCAGTACACTTGATACATGCACAGCAGTAATGACAGGACATCCAGTACGTAACAGCCATTCGACCTTGCTCCTTCGAATATGCGGATTGCCGATTGCGACATGCCAACCAGTCAACACGCTGCGGTAAGACATCTGTACATGTTCCGAATCCTTCTCGATTTCGCATGCAAGAAAATAAGGATCGACCGCCTCCGGCAACATTGTAAAGAAAACGATTCTCTCATTCGGCTTCTGGCTTCTAAAGATGTCCGTAATGACCTTCGCATGCCCTCCCGCTCCAATAATGCCTATCATGCATTCACCTTCCTGTTGATAAAGACCTTCTACTACTATATGAATAGATGTTTGTCCTAGTCATTCTGTACTTCGTACATTCGTCGAAACAGGCGGTAGTCGTATCACTACCTTACAAGAGCATTCATACAATATGAGTAGAAGCAGCGGACATTCCACCTATCAGACAGCTGTCCATGCCGGCAGAAAATTTATGTCATATTCTATATAGTGACAGATAAAAATTAGAATCCACAATGAACAGGGAGGCTCCGACATGTATCCGCCCATCGTGGGTATTCTTGTAAATGATAGTCTGCATCGCTGCATCTCCTCCGGAAAAACGAAATATGAGGCTATCAACCTTTATGTAGAGGCGGGTAGAAAATACGGATTTTCCCCCTGCTTCTTCCGTCTGAGCGATCTCCGTGCGGGTCGTTCGACAGTTAATGCTTACGTCATGCAAAATCAAAGATTTGTTCAGCAGCATGTGCCCGTACCGCGTGTCATTCACAATAGAGCTATTTTTGCCGGCAACCGGCTTAATCGCCAATTATCGGTACTGCTCGGAGGTGATCGCCAGCTTTTTAATTTCCGAAATCGATATGGTAAATTGTTCATAAATCGTTTACTAATGGAAGCAGCAGATTTGCGTGTCCATTTACCGGAAACGCAGCGGGCAACGTCAACTACCCTTTTTCAGATGATGAAAAAGTATGATTCACTTATCGTGAAACCGGATAACAGCAGTATCGGCCGCGGCATCATGCGAATTGACCGGAAGGCAAACGGATGGATGCTTACCTATCCGGCGTCTCTCGGCTTTCGTAATCGAAAATGGCATACGCTCGAATGGAAAGGATCCAGGCTTCCCGCGATTTTACGGAAACGAATTCAACGAACATTCTACATCGTTCAAAAAAGAGTGCCGCTTGCAACGTATCAAGGAGCCCCCTTTGATTTGCGCGTCTCCGTACAGCGCGCAGGAGACGGTCGCTGGCAAATAACAGGTATTGTCGCTAAAGTCGCCCCAAAGCACAAATTCGTGACCAACGTTGCGCAAGGAGGAAAAACCCATCTGCTGCATACCATTTTGACTGAAGAATACGTACATCTGATGCCGGAGGATGTCGTTAGTCGCATCCGCGACTTCTCCTTACGTCTTGCTTCCCTTCTTTCAGAGCGGCTGCCGCATATGGCTGATTTAGGACTGGATATAGGCATTACCGCCGAAGGACATATCATGTTTATTGAATGCAATGGAAAGGACCAACGTTATAGCTTCCGTGATGCCGGCATGCAGGAAGAATGGACCGCCACTTATGATAACCCGATGGCATACGCTAAATATTTGCTTGATGGCGGCATCAAAAGTTGAACACTCGAAAGCGCCGTAAAGATTACACCTCCAATTGCAACTGGTGTTATTCTTTACGGCGTTTACTTTGCTTTGCTACTGTCAAACAGCCTTAAGTTGGTTGTATATAGAATAGTAGTTTTAGTTGAATCCATATTAGCGTTGTCAAAACAAAAAAACGAGGCGGAAAACAACTTCCACCCCGAAATTTTATACATTTTAACCGCTTCGACGGATACGCTTTTTACGGCTAGCATTTATTTTTACGCGTCTTGCTTTTGTTCTACTAATTTGAATAGCCTTGTTCTGTTTCTGTATTATCTTCTGAGGCAGATGTGGGTTTGGTATAATGTCGGTCTTTTGACTATCCAGCTCAATATTGAAATAGGCATTTGACAACATAAAAGGATTTTCAATTTCTGGATTTTTCATATAATTTTTGAGGAAAATCCTTTTCGTCTCATCGCTGATCGGTTCCCCGCTCGAGAAGAGGCTATAGCTCCACGGTTTTTTATCCATATCACTTAGTCCCAGCTCGATCACATGGTTTAAATATTGGATATATAGATCACTATAAATTTTTCCCTTTTCCGGCTCGATCCAAGAAGATGCAAGTAAGAGATCAGGCGAAAGTTGAAGGCAGCGTAGAGGCTGATCGTTAATAACGTATAAATCCTCGCCAATCCGGTCAATATTCCATCGTTCGATTAAGTTCAAGGAAGAAACATTATAGCCGGCATGCCGCAGTGTATATACTTCATCAAAAAATAGATGGGATAGATCCAGCCAATCTTGATCAGCAAATCGGTTTTTTTCATGATCGTAATATCCATGATGATCGCTAATCTTTGACCACCAAAGCAAGTACTTCTCTGCTGACGGATGCCTATTTAATGCAACGATTCCCGGATGAAGTAAGCCCAATTTTCGGATTTCCGCCATACCATCCGGATCGAATGTTTCAGGATATATGAAATGACCCGTAACCGTAATAGGATTTTCCTTCACAATTGCCGGCAGCTCATCAAAAGGGCCTAACACCTTCATATCAGCATCCAAATAGACCATAATATCTTCATCTGTATATTTATAATAGATATACTTCATTATTGGCGCTTTGCAAGAGCGTATCGCTTCCTGCAACGTATATTGAAAGAAAAACTTATAATAAATGGTATACGTAGTAATATGTTTCATTAAAATGACTTCATTAAAATAAGGAAAGCGGAGCGCTGATTCCGGTATCTTATCTTCAATAATACCAACAACAACTTTGCTTCTAGGCATATATTTCTTGACCGATCTCGCCATGATCATTGCTTTCGGCAAATCGCTTGCGCTTGTAACCGTTCCAAATATCATGCTGCTCCTCCCAGTCTAATTAAAGGTATGCCTTATCCTATGAATGCCTAAATTCATGGGAAACCCTATTTATGCCTATTTTCAAAATATAATATTGAACGGTTTCTATTAATCTGCATAACTCTCTCGCTCTTATTCCATCTTAAATGACATAAAAAAACCGATTTAGAGAGTGGCAGCTCACTATACCGGTTTGCATTTCATATTTTTTGATTAATGAATCAGTCGTAAATCATACGTTTGTTTTTAATACTAGAGCTTTTGAGTTCCATATCGCTGGACTTCGCAGGGAATACCCGCTCGGCCATAGAATTAAATTCTGCAATAAAGCCTTGGATAGGATGTCCTTGCTTCACATCGTTCATATAAGCGTTCATGCGTCCGACAAAATCAGGATTAGCAGATACGTACACATGCTCCACGCTTGGTCTTGAACGCATGACCACTTTTGCAATTTCATCTTTTATTTGGTCTGTAAGCATATGTTGTCCCGTTGACAGGCTGCTCATTCGCCTGCTCATTCTAACGCCCTCTTTGCCCATATAACCGCTATCTGTGCGGCTCATCATTTTCGAATTGCCTGCAGGCTCTTCCTCATCAAGCGATACCGCAACATAAGCGTTATGATCGGTCAGTAGGACGTATGATAATTTGACCGCATCCAATTTCGTTATGCTCTCGGCAATTTTCTCGCTCATTTCCATCCGATAATTTTTATGCGATCCGATAATATTATTGCTGTTCAGCCTACGGCCGTTTACACGGTTCATTTCATTCATCTGATCATCAGCAAAGCGCTTGTCCTTCAGCAAATTACCATTTGCATCATATCTTATGCTGTTTGAACGGATATTTTTGTTGCCTAAATCCCCTTGTTTCTCCATGCAGCCCGCAAGCATTGTGCTAAGCAGCACGCCAGCAGATAAAGCAATGATTCTTTTGTGCATTTAGCCATCCTCCATTTCGGTTTGATCAGGCTTCAGGCCCTTTCTTAGCGTTCGCCAATCACTTTCGAACTATGCATGACGTTGACAAGAGCGAATCAATGAAGTAAATTAGCATCAGGTACTAGTACTTGATACTAAATATTGTGGGAGGTCTGAAGGTAATGAACGATACCATTCAATCCGTTATCCGCTCCAATGCCGCAATTACCGCTATCGGCACTTATGTTCCAGAACGAATTTTAACGAATGCCGATTTAGAGAAGCTTGTTGATACGAATGATGAGTGGATTGTGCAGCGAACCGGCATACAAGAGCGTCATATTGCGGCCGATCATCAATTCACGAGTCATCTTTGTTTCGCAGCTGTCCAAAATATGATTGAACGTTACAACGTAGAAGTGAACGATATTGATTATATTCTTGTCGCTACCTCTACTCCTGATGCCGTGTTTCCAAGTGTAGCTTCACAGGTGCAAGCTCATTTTGGCATTGAAAACTGCGGGGCTGCAGATTTACAAGCCGCTTGCGCCGGATTTGCCGCTGCCATTCAGCTTGCTAACGGATTGCTGCTTTCCGGTGCCTATCGCAAGGTGCTCGTTATTGGTGCGGAAACGTTATCCAAAATTACCGATTATTCAGATCGATCCACATGTATATTATTTGGCGACGGAGCCGGGGCATTCCTTATGGAGTCGTCGGATGACGGAAGTGGAGACGTGGTATCTATGTATTCCATTACGGATGGCGCGCGCGGACATCAGCTTTATCGCAGCAGCTTAGCTTCTGCTATAGGAGATCATGCTATTCATGCAAACGGATTAATTGTGCAAAATGGCCGTGAAGTATACCGGTGGGCTGTCAGTCATGTTGCAGCAGGTGTAAAGCAGCTCATGACACGAAGCAATCTCTCGGCTGCGGACATCGATTGGTTCATTCCACACAGCGCGAATATGCGCATTATAGAAGCACTTTGCGAGAGGACCGGCTTCACTCTTGACCAAACTTTGTCCAGCATCCAAAGGTTCGGCAATACATCCGCCGCTTCGATTCCGCTTGCCATAGACGAAGCAGTCAAAGCAGGCACATTGAAGCAAGATCAGCTCATGCTTCTTTATGGGTTTGGAGGCGGCTTAACGCAAGCCGGTATCATTATCCGCTGGTCGTTGTAACCAAGTCAAAAAGCCCTATATGCTATCGTTTCAGCTCCTGACGAAACGATAGATATATAGGGCATGAAGTATACCGGATTTATTATGGCTGTTGTTCATAGGCCAATTGATGACCATCTTCAAAACCTATTGCAAACCCTGTATTATAACCATTGTTGAACACTTGGCCTAATTTTACGCGCTCGTTATTTTTCTGAGTAAGACGCTTTCTTTGTACGGACTTTCTGCGCTGCAGCGTCTTTTTTGTATTTATTGCCATCCATTTTGCCTCCTAACCTTTAATGCGAATAGAGATTACAATGCTTGCCGAAGACGGACCGGTCCTATTATAGGCAGACCATCGGGAACATCATGAAGCTGTGACTCTGGCAAGCTGATTTGTGAACGCATATTCATAAACCAGGCCTCGGCTGCTAATGGACTAACGATAGCTCGTTTCATGCCCTTTTCCATATAATACATACAGCCATCCGCTTTGACGCAAATGGATCCATGGAGAACGTTGTTTTGTCCGTCTCCCTGAACAATCTCCAATTTAAACAGCGCTTCCTCCTCAGTCAATACAGGCCCGAACAACCATCGCTTTAAATCCATTTGGGACAACTGAATGACAGGTCCATCCCATATCCCTTCAATAGGCCTGCGAACATCATCTTCAATCCAGAAAATGGTATCCATTAACCCTTTTACTGCAATCGCTTGCGGGTAAAACGTCGTTTCGCCGAGTTTTCGTTCATACAGCCTATCCTGTTGATGAGCGTCTATCCGGCTTAATAGATTGCTGATTGCACTTTTATACGAATCCTCATTCCATTTATCCGTATAGTATCGCATTGCTTTCTCGCTTGCCGCTTCCGCTTCATGATCTGGAATCACCTTATCATCCGAAGCGAGATGAACGAAGGCGTCTCCAGCATGCACCAAAGAAAGTCCTTGGAGTTTTACTCTAATGCAATAATCTTCTATTACGTATGATCCTTCGAGGCAGCCTTCGTCCAAAAAACCTACCTTCTCTAGCAAATCGCGCCGAAGCAACAAACACTTTTGGGACAAAATCTCTTCATCGCTCCATTTGGCAGAATCACTTTGATTGCTTAATGTTTCATATTTCTGCAGATCATCCATACTGCTGTCATTCAGCTCATTCATTTCGCTGCCGTTCATCTCATTCAGCACCGGTCCTACCATGCCAATGCTAGAATTACTTTGTAAGCAAATAAGCATATTGTTAAGCCAATTGTCGGTGCAAACAGCATGATTGCTTAACAATAGAATCGTCGTTCCTTTGGCCATCATTAAGCCCCTGTTCACCGCTCCTGCAAAACCATGATTATGTGATAAAATTTGATATCTTACAAAACCGTCCAGCTGCTTCATATAATGCTTCATTCCATCTGAGGAGTTGTTGTCTACTACGATTATTTCGTAAGGCAAATCCGTATGATTGATGATGCTTTCAATGCATTGCTTAACGTATTCGACCTCGTTATCGCTCGGAATAATAATACTTGTTCCTTCAAAATACGATTCAAAGCTTTTATACCCTGCTTCTAAACCTTGCTGGTAGCCTGCATCAAAGCCACGTTTGTAACGAGCAACGCGTTTGTTCATATTGGTTTTCAAATCAGATTTGTTTTTGAGACGTTGGTCATTCTTTTTTTTTCGTCTCATCAGCGTTCTCTCCAATCCTTAATATGATCGGTCGGTATAACACCATATTGTATGTAGGACTTCCTGTACCGTAACGGCATCCGTGTAATTTTCGAAATTATACCGTCTTCTTTCTATAAATAGAAAAAGAGGATTTTGACGCATTTCGCGTACAAAATCCTCTTATCGTATCTAGGCTCTGCCGATTGCAATCCAGTTAATTTCACCTTTAGGATCATGACTGATGCGCGTACGGATAACGGTAATCTTTGCTTGTTCGGCCGTTTTTGAATGTATCACCGCATAACAAGCGGGATGATCAATCGTCGCTGTCAGTACGTAACGATTATCCACGAATGGCTCTTCGAATGCAATGATAACTTCAAACTGCTCTTCTTGAAAAGTGAAGCTAAAGGGCGACAATCCAAACTGCTGCTTAGTAACTCCGCTCCTTGCAGTCGATATTACAGGCGCAAAAGTTAATGAAGAAAGTTCAATCGGCTTTTGCTGCAAGGACAGAATCGTTTCATTTTCATCAATATACGCTTGCAGCATACCTGGCGCGAGCTTATCGGCTGTTATGCTGCCTGCCGAAAGCTGCTCTGCTCCTACGCTTCCGCTTACCAATTGTTCCGAGCCTACGCTTCCGTATGCCAGCTTTTCTCTCGTTACACTGCCTCCCGAAAGCTGCTCTGCTCCTACGCTTCCGCTTACCAATTGTTCCGAGCCTACGCTTCCGTATGCCAGCTTTTCTCTCGTTACGCTGCCTGCCGAAAGCTCCTCTGTTCCCACGCTTCCGCTTACCAATTGTTCGGAGCCTACGCTTCCGTTTGCCAGCTTTTCTCTCGTTACGCTGCCTGCCGAAAGCTCCTCTGTTCCCACGCTTCCGTTTACCAATTGTTTGGAGCCTACGCTTCCATATGCCAGCTTTTCTCTTGTAACGCTGCCTGCATCCAGATGCTCTGCTCCTACGCTTCCGTATGCCAACTTTTCTTGCGTTACGCTGCCTGCTGAAAGATGCTCTGCTCCTACRCTTCCGCTTACCAATTGTTCGGAGCCTACGCTTCCGTATGCCAGCTTTTCTCTCGTTACGCTGCCTGCCGATAGCTGCTCTGCTCCTACGCTTCCGATTACCAATTGTTCGGAGCCTATGCTTCCGTATGCCAGCTTTTCTCTCGTTACGCTGCCTGCCGAWAGCTGCTCTGCTCCTACGCTTCCGCTTACCAATTGTTCGGAGCCTACGCTTCCGTATGCCAGCTTTTCTCTCGTTACGCTGCCTAAATCCAGATGCTCCGTTCCTACACAACCAACTTCCAGCTTTGACGAAGTTACGCTGCCAGCCGATAATTGCTCCGTTCCTACGCTTCCAAGCGCAAGCTTCTCCGTCGTTACACTGCCTTCCGTCAGGTGCTCTTCACCTATGCTTCCGAGCGCGAGTTTTTCCCTCGTAACGCTGCCTTCCGTCAGGTGCTCTTCACCTATGCTTCCGAGCGCGAGTTTTTCCCTCGTAACGCTGCTTTCCGCCAGCTGCTCTGCGCCTACGCTTCCGAGCCCCAGCTTCTCCGACGTTACGCTGCCTGCCGAAAGCTGCTCAGAGCCTACGCTTCCAAGCGATAGTTTTTCTGTCGTTACACTGCCGTTTGACAACTGCCCGGAACCTACACTTCCATGCGCAAGCTTCTCCATCGTTACACTGCCTGCCGTAAGCTGCTCCATTCCTACGCTTCCAAACGCCAACTTCTCCATCGTTACGCTTCCTGCAGACAACTGCTCTTCACCCACGCTTCTGAGCGCCAGCTTCTCCGTCGTTATGCTTCCTGCAGACAGCTGCTCAGAGCCTATGCTTCCAATCGACAGTTTCTCTATCGTTACACTGCCGTCTGTCAACTGCTCCGTTCCTACGCTTCTGAGCGCAAGCTTCTCCGTCGTTACACTGCCTGCCGTAAGCTGCTCCATTCCTACGCTTCCAAACGACAGCTTCTCCGTCGTTACGCTTCCTGCAGATAACTGCTCTTCACCCACGCTACCGAGCCCCAGCTTCTCCGTCGTTACACTGCCTGCCGTAAGCTGCTCCGTTCCTACGCTTCCAAACGCCAGCTTCTCCGTCGTTACACTTCCTGCAGACAACTGCTCTTCGCCCACGCTTCCGAGCGCCAGCTTTTCCGTCGTTATGCTTCCTGCAGACAGCTGCTCAGAGCCTATGCTTCCAATCGACAGTTTTTCTATCGTTACACTGCCGTCTGACAACTGCTCCGTTCCTACGCTTCCAAACGCCAGCTTNTTCCTGCAGACAGCTGCTCAGAGCCTATGCTTCCAATCGACAGTTTTTCTATCGTTACACTGCCGTCTGACAACTGCTCCGTTCCTACGCTTCCAAACGCCAGCTTTTCCGTCGTTATGATTCCTGCAGACAGCTGCTCAGAGCCTATGCTTCCAATCGACAGTTTTTCTATCGTTACACTGCCGTCTGACAACTGCTCCGTTCCTACGCTTCCAAACNGACAGCTGCTCAGAGCCTATGCTTCCAATCGACAGTTTTTCTATCGTTACACTGCCGTCTGACAACTGCTCCGTTCCTACGCTTCCAAACGCCAGCTTCTCCGTCGTTATACTGCCAGCCGACAGCTGCTCTTCACCTACGCTTCCGAGCCCCAATTTCTCCGTCGTTACACTGCCTGCCGAGAGCTGCTCCGTTCCTACGCTTCCAAACGCCAGCTTCTCCGTCGTTACGCTGCCAGCCGACAGCTGCTCCTCGCCTACGCTTCCGAGCCTCAACTTCTCCGTCGTTACACTGCCTGCCGAGAGCTGCTCCGTTCTTACGCTTCCAAACGCCAGCTTCTCCGTCGTTACGCTTCCTGCAGACAACTGCTCTTCGCCAACACTTCCTAGCGATAGCTTCTCCGTCGTTATACTTCCTGCAGACAGCTGCTCAGAGCCTATGCTTCCAATCGACAGTTTTTCTATCGTTACACTGCCGTCTGATATCTGTCCCGTTCCTACACTTCCCAGTGCCAGCTTCTCCATCGTTACGCTGCCTGGCGTCAACTGTTCCCTTCCTACGCTTCCAAACGCAAGCTTCTCCGTCGTTATGCTGCCTTCCGAAAGCTGCTCCGTTCCTACACTTCCAAGTGCCAGCTTCTCCGTCGTTACACTGCCTGTCGACAGCTGCTCTTCGCCTACGCTTCCTAGCGCCAGCTTCTCCGTCGTTACACTGCCTGCCGAAAGCTGCTCTTCGCCTACGCTTTGGGACGCCAAAATTTCCGTCGTTACACTGTTCACGGAAAGCTGCTTCGATCCCACGCTTCCGAATGCCAGCTTCTCCATCGTTACGCTGCCTGCCGACAGTTGTTTCGTTCCCACGCTGCCGAACGCCAACTTATCGGATGTTACACTGCCAGCCGTTAACTGCTTCGATCCAATACTACCAAGCGCCAGCTTCTCTGTCGTTACGCTTCCGGATGCAAGCTGTTCCGTGCCGACACTTCCGAACGCCAGCTTCTCCATCGTTACACTATCCGGCGCCAGCTTCTCTGTCGTTACGCTGTCTGCCGAAAGTTGTTCCGTACCGACACTTCCGAACACTAGCTTCTCCGTCGTTACACTGCCGACTGACAGCTGCTCCTCGCCTACGCTTCCTAGCGCCAGCTTCTCATTCGTTACACTGCCATTTGACAGCTGCTCCTCGCCCACGCTGCCTAGCGCCAGCTTCTCCGTCGTTATGCTGCCAGCCGAAAGCTGTTCCGTACCGACACTGCTGAGCACCAGCTTCTCTGTCGTTACACTGCCTGCAGATAGCTGTTCAGCGCCGATACTGCCGAGCGCCAGCTTCTCCGTCGTTACGCTTCCGGATGCAAGCTTCTCCTCGCTTATGGAGCCACATGCAAGCTTCTCCATTGTTACGCTGCCTGCAGCAAGCTGATCCGGGCCTACGGTTTCAAAAGCCAGCTTTTCCGTCGTTACACTTCCGGCTGCCAGCTTCTCCGTGCTTACGCTTCCGAGCGCCAATTTCTCTTCTGTCACGCTTCCAGCTGCCAGCTTCTCGTCCGTTACGCTATGTGAGGACAATTGCTCTTCTCCTACGCTTCTAAGCGCCAGCTTCTCCGTCGTTACGCTGCCTGCCGAAAGATGTTCCTCGCCTACACTTCTGAGAGCCAGCTTCTCCATCGTTACGCTGCCGGCTTCCAATTGTTCTGCTCCGACACTTCCATGCGCCAGCTTCTCTGTCGTTACGCTGCCTGCCGAGAGCTGCTCCGAACATACACTGGCGATTGCCAGCTTCTCCGTCGTTACGCTCCAAGCTTCTAATTGCTCTTCTCCTACGCTTCCGGGTGCCAGCTTCTCCCTCGTTACGCTATCTGCCGCAAGCTGCTCTGCCCTGATCGCACCCGCTTCGATTTGCTCACTGCCGACCGCAGCCGTGAACAACTTATCACGCGTGACTGCCCCCGTATCCAGCTGATTTCTTCCTATACTGAATTCGGCTATTTGCTTCCGGCCAATCGTTCCTCGCTTAAGCTTGCCGCCGTGAATTGTATCATCGGATATTTTCTCGAACGAAAGCACTTCTTCTGAGAGATGCCCAACCGTAATCGTACCTTTACGAATGTGATACCCTTGGATCGTGTCAGCCTTAAAATGTTTACCCGCTAACGATTCCAGCTGCAGATGCTCTGACGTTACCGCACCGAAATCGATCTTCGCTCCCGTTACCGCTCCGTCCTGCAGGGCTTCTTCGCTTACGCTCGCCGCTTCCAGATTCGCCGCCTTCACAGCAGCCGGCTGCAGCTGCTTCGAGCTGATTGACAGTTCAGCAATTTTGTCCGATGTAATCGCACCGTCCGCCACATGCGCAGTGCCTATAGCGCCTTGCTTCAATGCCGCAGCCCCGACAGAACCGTTCTGCAGCTGTTTTTCTCCTACACTTTCAGCGGACAGCTTCTCATTTGAGATCGATTCATCCACAATATGGGCACTGTGCACACTATTCTCGCCTAAGTGAATGCCGAGCACCGAAGCATTGGCCAAATGACGGCTCTGCACTGCCTCATCGGCGATTTGCTTGGACTGGACAGCGCCGGCAGATAACTTTTCAGTCTTAATTAATCCATCCTGCAGCGCTTCGGAACCTACCGATTGGGCAATCAAATGATTAGCCCCAATGATACGATTCTGTAAATGCGATGAATCAATCGCGCCAAGCCCAATGTGCCTAGTCACTACTGACCCATCCGAAAAATGCTCCGATTGCACCGCGTTCGGTGCAATTTTGGAGCTTATTACGCTTCCGTCCGCAAGCTTAGAAGCCACAACACTTAAATCAGACAGCTTATCTGAAGTAACGGATTCCGGAGACAGCTTGAGTGAATTGACGATATGATCGGCCAAATGATGTGAAAATACGACTCCTGGAGCGATATAACGTTCCGTAACTGCGCCAAAAGCCAGCTTATTGCTCGTTACCGATCCATCCTGCAGCTTCTCCGTATCTACTGCATCTTTTACCAGATGACCATTGTCAATAATTCCAAGCTGCAAATGCTCCCCGCTCACAGCTTTCGGCGAAATTGACGCTTCCGTTACAGCACCAGCCGAAAAATGATACGCCCTCAGCGCATCCGGAGCTATTTTCTGAAACGTAATAATATCATCCTGCAAATGTCTTGACTCAACTGATCCATTCGCCAAAATGGACGCCGTCACAGCGCCTTCGGTTAACTTATTTTTAGTGACTGACTCATCTGCTAATTGCGACGTACCGACAGCTGAATGAACGATATGCTCCTTCCTGACAGATTGAAGAGCAAGCTTATCTTCATTAATAATTCCATCTTGCACATGCTCTCTCATAATTGAATTAGGTGCAAGCTGCTCCATTGATACCGAATCGGCTGCCAGATGCCACTGCAGCACCTGAGCTTCAGCAATTTTGTCTGAAGTGACGCTGAAACGTCCCAGATGACGGTTTTGTACCGCATCATTAGAAAGCTTTTGCGCGTTCACGCTTTGGTCCGACAGCTTTGATAAAGTAATCGAATGATCGACAATTTTGATCGTCGATACCGATTGGTCAGCCAGCTTCGCGGATGTGACAGAATGGTCTGCGAGATTCCCGCTTATGATTTGTTCCGCTCCGATGTGGCCGCTTTGAACGGCACCCGCTTGCAGATGCTCCGAGGATACCGACCCTGCAGCTAAGTGCTTGGCACTGACTGCGTCTGCTTGCAGTTCTCTTGCCCCAACTACTCCCTCGACCAAATGCTCGGCTGCAATCTCACCTGCGGCCAGATGTATTCCTTGAATAGCACCGGGCGCTATGTGCTCTGCAAACAATAAGCCAGGTTTCAAATGAACCGTGTCAACCGCTCCCGGCGCAATCTTCTCCCCGGTTACAGCTTCATCGCGCAGCTTGGAGTGAGTAACGGAAGCTTCACCCAGCTTGGAGTTGTTAATGATCTCATTAGTCAAATTTTCAGCCCGGATTGTGCCGCTTTTAATTTTATCCGATGTGATCGACTGGTCTGCCAGCAGCTCCGCAGTAATAATAAACGATTTTAAATGTCTGGATTCGATCGAGCCTTCTGCTAACTTGTGAGAGCTTATCGTACGGTCTGCGAGCTTCTCTGACGAAATGCTCCCGTCCTGCAGCTTGCTTCCGTAGATGGAGTGATCCAAAATTTTATCGCCGGATATCGAATTGTTAGTCAAATGATTACCCGTGATCGACTCCGGAGCGATTTTTGCGGACTTGATGGCGCCGTCTGCTATATGGACAGTATCTACTGCGTAATCTGCAATCACGTCTGAAGTGACAATACCCGCTCCGAGCTTGCTGCTGTCGATAGCACCTGATGCAATTTTTTCGGAGGTAACTGCGAAATTGACCAAATCATCCGTATAAATAAACGGAGCAGGCCTATCAGGGTCTTTCTTCTCTTCAAGCTTCTCCAACTTCTCTTCATGGCTTATTTCCTCTTCATCAATTACTTCAAAAATTTCTACCAATTGCGATGCATCAATCTCGATAAAATCAGGCTGATCATCATCTGGCAATTCAGCTTCCTTGCTTTCCGTTCCAAGTCCCATTCCCGTTTCCGCTTCCGAAGTTGCCATAACTGCATTAATATTCAATGTTGGTTGATTATCATCCTTAGCTTTTATCGTTCGATTGGCAACCGAATTTTGCGCAGCAACTTTTTTATTCAAATCATCTAGCCACTTTAACTCGGAAGTATTCGGATTATCAACATAAAAAAGCGGCTTTCGCCCTTTCGGGCTCTTTCCTTTATTGCTTTTTGTCATAGCCCTCTCCTTCTTCCACCTGAAATGTCATAGGTAATATATGCACTTACCCATAGGCTGGCTACTAGGTGTGCAGACAATTATGCATGCACCGTTAAACCAAAAATAAAAACCGCGGGAGCTCATTTGAGCCGCTCTCCGCGGTTTTGGTTTGTAATTAAGGTCAATTATTTCGATCTTGACAGCAAGTATAGGAAATAAGGAGCCCAGGAACGCAAACAAAATACCGCCAGCGATCATGTCCGGCTGACATGATCGCTGACGGCATTACTTCTAATTATATCAACAATCGGCTGTACGTTCCGGCAGCGCTAGCTGTAGATACTGCTTCCTGCCGCTTTAAACGCATCCGACTTTTCCTTCATCCCCGCTTCAATCGCATCTGTCGTTTCCATCCCGTTTTGCGCAGCGTATTCCCTAATATCCTGGGTAATTCGCATACTGCAAAACTTAGGACCGCACATGGAACAGAAATGTGCCGATTTTGCCGCATCCGCCGGGAGCGTTTCATCGTGGTACGCCATTGCGCGCTCAGGGTCAAGCGATAGATGGAACTGGTCGCGCCAACGGAATTCGAATCGTGCCTTGGACAACGCATCGTCACGATACTTCGCCCTTGGATGGCCCTTCGCCAAGTCGGCAGCATGAGCTGCGATTTTGTAAGTAATGACGCCTTCCTTCACATCCTCTTTATTCGGAAGCCCCAGATGCTCCTTCGGCGTTACGTAGCAAAGCATCGCCGTACCGAACCAACCGATCATTGCGGCTCCGATAGCCGACGTAATATGGTCATAGCCCGGTGCAATATCTGTCGTAAGCGGTCCTAGCGTGTAAAAAGGAGCTTCATCGCAAACTTCCAGCTGACGGTCCATATTTTCTTTTATGAGATGCATCGGCACATGACCCGGGCCTTCAATCATAACCTGTACGTCATGCTTCCAAGCGATTTTCGTCAGCTCTCCCAGCGTATCAAGCTCTGCAAATTGTGCTGCATCATTCGCATCGGCAATCGAGCCGGGTCTCAATCCGTCGCCCAAAGAGAACGACACGTCATAAGCCTTCATAATCTCGCAAATCTCTTCGAAATGCGTATATAGGAAGTTTTCCTTATGGTGTGCCAGGCACCATGCGGCCATAATTGATCCGCCGCGCGAGACAATACCGGTAACGCGTTTAGCTGTGAGCGGTATGTAACGCAGAAGCACGCCCGCATGAATGGTAAAATAATCGACGCCTTGTTCCGCTTGCTCGATAAGCGTATCGCGGAATACTTCCCAGCTGAGATCCTCCGCATTGCCGTTTACCTTCTCCAGCGCTTGATAGATCGGCACCGTTCCAACCGGAACCGGTGAATTACGGATGATCCATTCACGCGTCGTGTGAATGTTTTTGCCCGTGGACAAATCCATAATCGTATCGGCTCCCCAGCGGGTTGCCCACGTCATCTTCTCCACTTCCTCTTCGATCGAGGATGCAACAGCGGAATTACCGATATTCGCATTGATTTTTACGTGAAATTGACGTCCGATTATCATCGGCTCGCTCTCCGGATGATTGATGTTTGTCGGGATAATCGCACGCCCGGCTGCGATCTCGCTGCGTACAAACTCCGCGTCCATCCCTTCGCGAATCGCGATATATTCCATCTCTGAGGTGATAATTCCCTTACGGGCGTAATGCAGCTGCGTCACATTTTGTCCGGCTTTTGCCCGCAGCGGCTGTCTCACCAGGCCAGGAAACCGCTCGGCGCCCCGCTGACTTGCCTTATCCTCGGTTAAAAATCCGTTATCCTCAGGCTTTATTTCCCGGCCTCCATAATGCTCCACATCGCCGCGTTCGTTAATCCATTCGCCGCGAAGGTTCGGCAATCCGCGCCGCACATCTGATATATAGCTCTCATCGGTATAAGGGCCGCTTGCATCATAAACTCTTATCGGTTCGTTCGGCGTCTCTTCGCCATTTCTTCCCGTGCTTGCTTCCAAAGCAATTTCTCTCATAGGTACTCGGATACTTTCCTTCGAGCCAGTTACATACACTTTCCGGCTGCCCGGAAGCGGAGTCGTAATAATTGCCATATCAAAAACCTCCCAATTGGAATATGTAGAATATCTCCTGGAGGCATACGCGAGCATATAAGAAAGTTTAAAGCACCGCTTGAAATCACTGCATGAGTGGTACGTGCAATGCAGTCGCTGGAGCGTGTAGTCTTATATAACAAAAAAACCGCTCCAGCGAAGGAGCGGTCGAAGTGTGTCGTCAGGCGCGTGGCATCAGGCCGGGGTTCCCCTCCGAGTAGATGCGGCTTCAAAAGTCATGCTTATTCCAGCTGACGTTTCAGCTGAAATTCGGCAGAGCTCTCACGCGCAATTGCATAAACGCACAATCCCACTTTCCTACGCTGGCATAACCCAGATCAGGTTCAAAGGGACCAAAGCGAATCGCTTAATCTCAGCCGTGACGGCGCCCCTAGTGGATTTCCTTGTTTGACTATAACGTTTAGAGATGAAGGGTGTCAACCCCTTATTTCCATCGGCCGGAAAAATAGAGCCCGCTAAAAGCCTGCTTGGGTTCATTCGCTTCACCGCTAGCACAAATTGCGGGCGATTCTCAACGTCAATATTCCAAAAATACGAGGTTCTGCGTAAGGTTTCAGCAATGGAGCAAACTTGCTTACAGCTTGAATTTCATCTGGAATAATCCGGCCTTACGTGCCGCCATATAGATAATAACGACCAGCGGCCCGATGAATACACCAATTACGCCAACCAGCTTGAAGCCTACATACAAGCTTATGAGTGCTGACAATGAGCCGATACCAACGGAATCGCCGAGAATTTTCGGCTCAACGATGCGACGGAATACGGTAATGACGAGAAACAGCACGATAAGGCCAACGCCCATATATAAGTTACCCGTAAGCATCAAATAGCTTCCCCACGGGACAAGCACCGAGCCTGTTCCAAGAATCGGCATAATGTCAACGATGATAATTAGCAGCGCGATCGCCAGCGGATATTTCACGTTAAGCACCAGTAGGCCTATTAACGAAATGATATATGTAAGAGCACTCAAAATGAATTGCGAACGCAAGAAGCCGAAAATCGATTTCTTGAGATTGTTCAGTAAATCATTTACCTGCGGCTGCGACTTCTCCTCAAACAATGACAATACGGTAGCCTTCATCGTATTCAGGCTAAAGCTCATCATGTAGACCGCCACCAAAAAGACGATAAAGAAGATGAACATCCCTGGAATGCTTGAGGCTAAAGCAATGACCGTGTTCGATAAGGTGCCCACCATTTTAGTCAGCGCGCTCGTCAGTCCCATTAACCAATTTTCCAGCGTTTGAATCGCATCGGGCGGGAAGTTTTGATATAACGATTGCACCTGAATCATAAAATCGTCAACCAGGTTATTGGCATTTTCGAAGTAATTCGGCACTTTTTTGAAGAAGGCGATCAGCTCGGCTACAACCTTGACGCCAAGCAAGGCGATTAAGCCAATAAGAATAATTGTGAAGATGCTGCTTGATATGGTGGCCGCCAATAGCCGGTTCATTTGGAACTTCTTCATGAAAAGCTGGTTAAGCGGCTCTAAAGAAATAGCTACAACAAGCGCAAGCAGGAATGGAGCCCCGACAGTAAAAAACAAGTAGAGCAGCAGTAATCCTAATGCGATAAAGATAATAGTCTTGATAGACAACAGCTTCTCCTCCTCTCTAATATTTTATATGCGCCTTAATCCGCTATTAAGCCTGAACAAACCCTTGCCTGCCCGCTAATCAATCACCGCGTTTCGTTCATGGAAATTGACATCCTTGTAATACATATCTTTTACCAGCAGATTCGGGCCGCAGCATGCCGCGGCCGGGCAATGGCAATTCACGCTTTGCGAGAGAGAGTGGTCCAGCCATTTTTCAAACAAATCCTCCAGCTTTGACGAACTGATGTTGCCGAAAGCCGGTACGTCCGAAAAATCCGTTACAAAAACGTCACCTGTAAACAAATTAACGTTTAACCGGTTGCGGCCGTCAGGATCATTGCGAACCGACACATTCGGCTCATTCGCTAATCTTCTTAGCAGCATACGCTCGGATAGATTGTCGCTGCATTGATAGAAGGGCAATGTTCCGAACAGCATCCATACCGATTGGTCTCTTGCCTGCAGCAAACGCTTGATAGCCTCCAGCATTTGCTCCCGCGAGAGCACCGGCAAATCCTTCGCAAAGGAGCTTGGATACATCGGGTGCACCTCATGCCGCTGACAGCCCATTTCAACGATCAGCTTATGAATCTCATCGATCTTGTTATGCGTTCTGTAATTGATCATGGATTCCGCAGAAACGAGTACGCCAGTCTCGCTTAAGCGACGAGCATTCTCGATCATTCTCTCGTAAAGCCTTGTCGCCGCTTCAAGAGATACATGATGTCCTGCTTTTGCAAATCCGATTTGGTGAAAATCTTCCGGCGACGTATAGTTAAACGAAATATGCATTACATCGAGATATGGTGCTAGTTGCTCATAACGGCTATAAGGGAGTGTTACGTTCGAATTAATTTGAGAGCGAATGCCCCGGCTGCGGGCGTATTGAAGCAGCGGTACCATATAGTCGCGCACCGTTCGGTCGGAGAAGGAAGGCTCCCCCCCTGTTATGCTGATCGTCTCGAGATGCTCCACTTCTTCCAGTCGGTCCAGCATCTGCTTAAGCGGCAGCTTGGCAGGTTCGGATATTACGAGTGTGTCCCCAACAGCACAATGCTCGCACCGCATATTGCACAGGTTGGAAACGGTCATTTCCACGCTTGTCAGACGATGTCTTCCATACTTCTGCAGCGAACGAATCGGATCCCACGGATCATTCGCCTTCGATAATGCGGATAACGGTCTACTTGTTTGTCGCAAATCTATTGTATTCATTTTTTTCAGCACCTGACTTATTATCTGGAATGAAACATTCTTTATTTATTGTAATGCGCGGCTGCGAAGTAAGCAATTAAATCGACAAAAAAAAGAGCAAAAAGGAGCCTTATCGGCTCCCAAGCTCAACATTTGTTAAATGCCCGCTGCATGCTGTACTTCATTAGAGTCATCATTCACGTTAACGATCATTGTCGTCAGGTGCTTCGACAGGTCAATTTCATACGGCGATTTAAGCTCCTCGCCCGCTTCATTATTCAAGACGCGGATAATCGGCCTATGCGGATAGGAGTGGTTTAGATCGGCTACGATACCGGATTCTCCCGTATGCAGCTTAACCGATATCCCGATTGGATAAATAGCTACCTTGTCGCGGAACAGCTGAAGCATCTTTTGCTCATACAGCGTTCCTGTCCCCGCATACAGCCGCTCAATCGCATGATGCGGCAGTATTGGCGCGCTATAGACACGGTTTGTCGTCATGGCGTCGTATGAATCCACAAGACCGATCCACTTGGCATAATCATGAATCTCATTACCCTTTATACCGCGCGGATAGCCGCTTCCGTCAATTCGCTCATGATGCTGGAATGCGCAGTGAGCTACCAGCAGCGGCAGGTTAGGCTCATCCTTCAGCAGCTCATAGCCGATTCTGGCATGCTGCTTCATCGCCTCGTATTCCTCTTTCGTAAGAGAGCCGGGCTTCCTTAACACATCGATCGCAATTTGTGTTTTGCCGATGTCATGCAGAAGCGCACCCATGCCGAGCGTCGTCAGCTCCGCTCTCGAGTAGCCGTTCGACATGCCGAGCAGCGTCGTATAGACGCAGACGTTCAAGGAATGCTGGTATAAATAATAATCGACGGAGCTCATGTCCATCAGCATGATCATCGCATCCTTGTGATTGGACAGATCATCTATAATCATATTCATCATTTGCTTAAATGGTTGAGCGATATAGGGATAGGTAACTCCCTTCTTACGCTTCGGGCGATCCATCATCCCGCGGAAACTTGTTCGGATTTCTTTGAGAGCGGCCTGCGTCGTTTCTTCGCTGATTAAGGAAGGCCGGACTATATCGTCAGTTCTCGGATCTGCTATATAAACATATTGAATCCCACACTGCTCCAAACGGGAAATAAGACGTTCCGTAAGCTCAATGTTTTCACCGAGAAGGACGAGACCCTCCTGAGAAAATATTTTCTTGGCCAGCTTCATACCCGGCCTGCATCCCTCTATTGGCAACAAACGCATTTTCTCGATCCTTCCCATAAAAAGATGTATTAACAATTACATCGGAAAAAACCGTTCGTAATGTTAATGTACGGGAAAAATGAGAAAATCACAACCATTTTATACTATTTTTTCGACAATAATTGTCGAGAAAATACATATTCTCCGTTATATCGACTCGTTATGCCATCGCAATTGACGGCATTCGATAAGAGCTGATGCGCTTTGGAGCTGAGCAGCGATGACGTCCCGAATAAATTCCGGCAAATAAAACTTTAATTGAACCGCGTTCGCTAACGACTCATAACCCGCTTTAAAGCTGAACATATCGATCGTGCCAAGCGTATAAAGGCGTTCGTCTTCAAGCGGATCTCCGTTTACGTATACCGCGATGAGCCTGCTCATCGGCGGCCTTGTTGCGTCATAGGTAACGGACAAGCCGTCAACTGCAAGTGTACCGAGCACTTCACCGCGAAAGCCGTAGCCCTTAATCGGCTTGTGAATGAATTCGGGCAGCAGCGCTTGCTCCAGCGCTGTCTTTATATCGTTGCCGGTAATGGTCATCAGGCACGGATTGATCGGCGACGGACAGAGGGCGTGCAATTCGCCTGCTGTCACGTCTCCCTGCGCGAGGCCGCCGAGCAGCTGACCGGTGTTGACGATGCCGATCTCCGCATCGGTCCAGCGGCGAAGGCCAGCGGCCAGCAGGTTGCCGAGCGGCGATTCCCGCTCGGCTCTGGCGGGCAGCGGCGCAGCGAGCCGGGCGATGATCCGGCTCAAACGCCGCTGTCCCGCCTCGTGATAGCTGCCGATGATGGCGGCAGCCCCTGGATGCTCCGCCATGGCGGCCGTATGGACGCAAACAGCACGGAACACAGGGCTTGCAGATATCGGGTCGATCCCGATCTCTACACGCCCGATGTACTCTCCGAATTTTCCGGCTGCGCAAATTGTCGTGCTGCCGATCACAATCGGCTCCTCCAGCAAATGATGGGTGTGCGCCCCCAGTATGAGATCGATACCCTCCAGCTTTTCGGCCATCAGACGATCCGAAGACAGGCCGAGGTGGGACATGACGACCAATACATCGACATAATCTCGCAGCTGGGCTGCCTGCGCTTGTACCGCTTCAAAGGGATCCGTAACCTGCCAGCCAAGCAGCGAATAAAATTCCGAGAAGGCCGCCGTAACGCCGATGATCCCGATCCGCAGTCCATTTTTATCAATAATAGTGCTTGGGAGCATCCACTCGGGCTGCTCCCCTGTTGCGGAATCATGCATATTGGCGCACACAACCGCGAAATTTGCGCGATTAACGTATGCTTCCGCTATCGTTTGAAAGGAATAAGTTAGTCCTTCATTATTGCCAAGCGTAATGACCTCATAGCCTGCATCATTCAATAGTTCTACATTTACGATTCCGTCGCTGCCTTCCGTTTCTACCCGCATCCGATCCATATGATCGCCACAGTCTACGGCAAGCACAAGATCGCTGCCGTAGGTCCGCCGCTCCTCCGCGATGAAGGAAGCTATTTTAGCGGCATGCTCCAGACGACTATGTATATCGTTGCTATGAAGGAGCACTACTCGTGTACGAAAGGTGTCCGTCAAATTCATGCACGCCTCCTCATTGCTTCATCTCAGCGCCGAATAAACACTCTATTTGTTTTTACGCAAATCATCAGCAGAAAATGTATGCTTAAACCCATAAGCCGCCTCTTCCTGCTCACTAGCTGCATTGTACCCAATCTTCAGCTTGACGATGCTCTTTACGTTTAAGCATTTGCTGCTCCCGTTAGGCACATAGAGGCGAATCGGCCCCGTTTTAGATAAGGGCTCGCCATTAAGCTGGTACAATACGGCTGCCTGCTCAAGCTGCTCCCATGGAATAGAGGCCTCGAAAGTATCCGCTGCCTCTACGATAAGGTATGAGGGCGTTATGGCCGCCTCTGTCTTGCCGGCATGCTGAAGCCATGCCGAATACCAGCTATGCCAATCAAATGCCTCTCCTGCCGTCTCAGGCACTCTCTCCTCTACCTTGAAGCTAGTTCCAGCTAGCTTAGCCATCTCGGCTGGGCTTGTAACGGACAAGCCCAGTTCAAAATGCTCTATCTTAATTTCTTGCATCGGTAATCGTTATCCCCCTATTTGCGACATGCGCCGTTCCGTAGGCACGTGAGTTTGCGCACCATCCGCCAGCTTTGCCGCCATTTCATGATTTTCCGGCTTAATATCCATCGCTCTTAGCAGCAAGCGCTGCATTTCTTCCGGATGGCCGAAGGCATCCTTAACATTCAATTCATCCACCCAATACAGGCAAGGCTTAATCTGGCCGTCCGCCGTTAAGCGCAACCTGTTGCAGTTGCTGCAGAAGTGGTCACTAATCGGGTGAATAAGCCCGAAGGAACCGCGTCCACCCTTCATTTGCCAGTCGTCGGAAGGGCCGTTTCCGTGTATATTAGGACCGCGGCTAATTTCGTATCCCTCTTGCTCTGCCACCTCTAATACTCGTGTGAGCGGTAAATAATGCTTTTTCCAATTTTCATCAGCATGGCCTATCGGCATATACTCAATAAACCTGACATGCATCGGCTGCTCGTAAGCCAGTTTTAGAAAGGCGGCAATTTCGTCTTCATTAACTTCCTTCAGCAGCACGCAATTCAGCTTAATCGGATCGAACCCTACGGCCGCAGCCGCCTCGATCCCTTCCATCACCCGTTTTAATTCACCGCGCCGCGCGATAAAACGGAATCTGGCGGAGTCTAACGTATCCAAGCTGATGTTAACGCGGTTCAATCCAGCTGCTCGAAGTGCCTCGGCTTGCTTGGCCAGAAAAATACCGTTTGTCGTTAAAGCTATATCTCGAATGCCAGGAATGGCAGATAATCGGCTAATTAAACCGTCTAAGTTTGGACGAATCAGCGGCTCGCCGCCCGTAATTCGCAGCTTCGTAATGCCAAGCGCAGCACCCGATTCAACAACCTCCACGATTTGATCATAGGATAATAAATTTTCAGATTCTGTGAACTCCATTCCTTCTTCAGGCATGCAGTACAAGCATCGTAAATTACAACGATCCGTTACTGAGATTCGCAAGTAATCGTGTACCCGACCAAAACGATCCATCAACGTCGGCATGAGTCCCACTCCCTTCTGTCTATGTATCAGCATAACATTTTTTTGCGAATTATGATATTCTATAAACAGCTTTAAGCCTAAATGATGAGAGGTTTTATACCATGACATGTAATTGGTCTATTAAACTATTTGCCGGACTGCCTGAACGTCTGGGTGCTTCTTCCATAAACCTGCAAGCCGATATCGAGCAAATGAGCGTTGCCGAGCTAAAAGCAGCCATCTCAGCCGAATATCCGGAGCATCAATCGTTAATTCAAATTTCATTCATCGCACGCAATCATGCTTATGCGGCCGATGATGCGATTTTGCACGCTTCAGATGAGCTTGCTCTGCTTCCTCCTGTATCAGGCGGAGAGGAGCAGGCTCAGCCAGTCAAAGAACCTGTGGAGCGCTATATCGTTACTTCCGATGTCATTTGTTCAGATGATGTGCTTGCAAAGGTAATCGTACCAGAGAACGGGGCCGCGATCGCTTTCGTCGGGACAACGCGCGAATGGACACATGGACAGCGTACGGTGAGGCTGGAATATGAAGCCTATGCGCCGATGGCCGTTGCGACGATGCGGCAAATTGGAGATGAAATCGCCGAGCGCTGGCAAGGCGCCTTATGTGCCATCAGTCACCGGATTGGCGTAGTAGGTCTTGCCGAGACAAGTGTCGTTATAGCGGTATCCTCGCCGCACCGTGACCGCTGCTACGAGGCAAGCAGATACGCCATAGAACGGCTTAAACAAATCGTACCCATATGGAAGAAAGAAATTTGGGAGGACGGCTCAGAGTGGAAAGGGCATCAGCTTGGACCGTGGAACCCAACCGTGCAGTTAACCGATTTTTAAAACTGATTTCCGGCAGTCAGCCTTACATCTATCTAGCCCAGCTCGCAGTGTTGGACAAATCCGTTTCGCACCGACTAGGGAGAACGGGCAGCGGCAATCAAGCTGCTCTCCGGCAGCTGGAAGGCGCTGCATCGTGCACCGTTACAGGCCGACCGATGTAATGATGCCTAGCTTCCCGTTTCGCTTGGCTTGACCTTTGTCCTATTCAGCGATGGTCGCGCTATCGTTCAAGGTACGGATCAATTCACAAAAATAGGTCGATATATATTGAAATGTTAGGTAAATAGCCTCTTTTCCAATGCCCTCTTATTGCCAATCCAATCATTCATTGCTACTATTGTAGGTATACTAGTGACTACAATCAATTGAGGTGTCTTGATGAGGGTTCATGTTTCAGATTTAATCAACGGAGACCGATTAAGCCATGATACATTTAACGATTTCGGACTTCATGTACTCTCCAAAGGAACAATCGTCTACAGCCAAGAAATATCAAGATTATTTCAGCATCGAATTGATTATATTGATATCGACGAACGTGTTAACGAAGAAACTAAAGCCCGAACGCTTGAATCTACGGTAAATCCAAAATGGCTCCCTACCGTGCAGCCCGTATACAAAAACGCTGTCAAAAACATCGAGGGTTTGTTTACCAAAGCTCTTCAAGGCGAAGTGGACGAGGAAGAAGTAACTTCCATGATTCAGCCTTTGTTGAACAATCTTCAAATGGAACGTGATGTCGTATCGATGCTCCTTTTGCTCAACACAAATGACGACTACACCTATCAGCATTCCGTACAGGTAGGCATGCTCTCCTATTATCTCGCCACCTGGGTCGGTTATTCTAATGAAGAAGCCGTACATATTGGCAAAGCCGGTTTTCTCCATGATATCGGAAAATGCCGCATCCAAGCTAATGTCTTAAATAAACCCGGCAAACTCACCGACGATGAAATCCATCCCATAGCCAAAATCATATCTGTAGTGGACATATACAGCGCGATGATCTCAGAGCGGGTTTATCAGCAGAAACGCGACTTGCTATTCGTACTGAAGGAATTATACCGTCTAAGCTTCAAGGAGCTCGATCCTTTCACGACTCAGACGTTTATCAAGCATATGATCCCTAATTTCATTGGCAAACGGGTTGAGCTCTTAAGCGGCGAGACCGGAATTATTATTATGACGCATCCAACCGAATTTTTCCGTCCGCTGATCCAAATTGACGCCCAATTTATCGATATGTCCAATGAGCGCGATTACGAAATCCGCCATGTTTATCTATAAGCAGCTCCTACCTGACCCTTCGTACCGATCCTTGATCGCTGCCGAGGTTTTTTTTGCTGATCTGCCTGTGAAAAAAAAGGCCTCGCATGCAGTGATACTACTCACTGCATACCAGGCCTTGCTGCTGTTTGTATTAACCGATAGAGCCTTCCATCTCGAACTTGATCAAACGGTTCATCTCTACCGCGTATTCCATTGGCAGCTCTTTCGTGAACGGCTCGATAAAGCCCATTACGATCATTTGCGTTGCTTCCGCTTCGCTAAGACCACGGCTCATCAGGTAGAACAACTGATCCTCGGAAACCTTGGATACCGTTGCTTCATGCTCAAGCGTGATGTTGTCATTTAAAATCTCGTTGTAAGGAATCGTATCCGAAGTCGATTCATTATCGAGGATGAGCGTATCACATTTAACGTTCGATTTCGCGCCATCAGAGTTACGTCCGAAGGATGTAAGTCCGCGGTACGTTACTTTACCGCCGTGTTTACTGATCGACTTCGAAATGATCGTCGAGCTAGTGTCAGGGGCTAGATGTGTCATTTTCGCGCCTGCATCCTGATGCTGGCCTTTGCCGGCAACGGCGATCGACAATACCATACCTTTCGCGCCGCGACCGCGCAATACGACTGCAGGGTACTTCATCGTCAGCTTGGAGCCGATGTTGCCGTCTACCCACTCCATCGTTGCGTTCTCATCCGCAACCGCACGTTTTGTAACGAGGTTGTAAATGTTCGGTGCCCAGTTTTGAATCGTCGTATAACGAACGCGCGCATTTTTCTTAGCCAAAATCTCAACTACCGCGCTGTGCAGCGAGTTCGTGCTGTATACCGGTGCAGTACAACCTTCAACATAGTGAACGGAGCTGTCTTCGTCAGCGATGATAAGCGTACGCTCGAATTGACCCATGTTCTCGGAGTTGATACGGAAATAAGCTTGCAACGGAACTTCGCATTTTACGCCCTTAGGCACATAGATGAAGCTTCCGCCAGACCATACCGCACTGTTCAAAGCTGCAAATTTATTGTCATTCGGAGGGATAATCGTACCGAAATACTCTTTCATAAGCTCAGGGTACTCGCGAAGCGCTGTATCCGTATCCGTGAAGATAACGCCTTGCTTTTCCAAGTCTTCCTGCATGCTGTGGTAAACGACCTCGGACTCGTATTGAGCCGATACACCGGCAAGAAACTTTTGCTCAGCCTCTGGAATACCGAGCTTGTCGAATGTTTCTTTAATTTCCGAAGGAACCTCTTCCCACGTTTTACCTTGCTTGTCGGACGCACGCACATAATATTGGATGTCATCAAAATCAAGCTCATCCATATTGCCGCCCCATTTAGGCATCGGCATTTTGAAAAACTGCTCAAGCGACTTCAAGCGGAAATCCAGCATCCACTGCGGCTCGTTTTTAATTTCCGAAATCGTACGCACGATTTCCTCCGTTAAGCCTTTACCTGATTGGAATACGGCTTTGTGCTCGTCACGGAAACCATACTTATAATCTTCCATTTCCGGCATTGATTTAGCCATGGTCATTCACGCTCCTCATAAATCTAGTTTAATGTGATTCTTGCTGCTGCTCGATCCCTTTGCGCAAGGCGTTCCACGCTAGAGTCGCACACTTAATTCTTGCAGGAAATTTGTTCACGCCCGAAAGTGCATCCAGTTCCTCATATTCGTCAAATTCAACCGGTTCGCCTTTCATTAAAGCTGAAAATTTCTCAGCCATAGCCAGCGCCTCATCAAATGTTTTTCCTTTTACCGCCTCTGTCATCATCGATGCAGAGCTCATGCTGATTGAACAGCCTTCACCACTGAACTTCGCATCGGCAACTTTGCCCTCAACAACTTGAAGCTGAAGTGAAATACGGTCGCCACAGGTCGGATTATTAAGATTAATCGTCACCGACTCTTCATTCATGGTGCCGCGATTCCGCGGGTTTTTATAATGATCCATAATGACTCTGCGATATAAATCATCCAATTGCATGACCGAAGAACTCCTTTGTTTGTAGTAACGCATCGGCTAAGCGGTCAATGTCATCTTCAGTATTATACAAATAAAAGCTTGCTCTTGCCGTTGCCGATACATTCAGCCATCTCATAAGCGGCTGGCAGCAATGATGGCCTGCCCGGATCGCGATGCCTTTGGAATCAAGGACGGTTGCTACATCATGCGGATGAACGTCCTCCAAATTAAAGGTTACGAGACCAACACGATTTTGCTTTGGACCGTACAAGGTAATGCCATCAAGCGACGACAGCTTCTCGTAAGCATAGGCTGCCAATTGTCTCTCATGCCGATCAATTTCATCGAGTCCGATTTCTTGCAAAAAGTCGATCGCCGCCCCAAGTCCAACAGCGCCCGCAATAATAGGAGTGCCGCCCTCGAAGCGATAAGGAATCTCTTTCCACGTGGACTCATAAAGATCAACAAAATCGATCATCTCGCCGCCATACTCGATCGGCTCCATCTTGTTAAGCAGAGATTTCTTGCCGTATAATGCGCCGATACCTGTAGGACCACACATTTTATGACCTGAAAAAGCATAAAAATCTACGTCCAAATCCTGCAGATCGATTTTCATATGCGGCGTGCTTTGCGCGCCATCAACAACCATGATTGCGCCGTTGCGGTGAGCAATTTGCGTAATTTCTTTGATCGGATTAATGAGACCGAGAACGTTTGAGACATAGGTGACAGAAACCACCTTCGTTTGCGGCGTAATCGTCTTCTCAATATCTTCAAGAGAAATCGTGCCGTCAGGCTGCATCGGGATATATTTCAAGGTTGCGCCAGTCACTTTTGCCGCTTGCTGCCAAGGGATCAAATTACTGTGATGCTCCATTGGCGTGATGACGATCTCGTCGCCTTCTCCGCAATTCGAGCGTGCATAGCTTGATGCAACCAGATTGAGCGCAGTCGTTGTACCGCGCGTAAATATAATTTGCTCAGGCGCTCCCGCATTTAGCAATTTCGCTACTTTCTCGCGCGCTCCCTCATAGGCATCAGTCGCCCTGGAACCAAGTGTATGCACACCGCGATGAACGTTCGCGTTATCCAGCTCATAGTACCGATTAACCGCATCAATGACGGAGCGCGGCTTCTGCGAAGATGCCGCGCTGTCCAGATAAACGAGCGGGTGCCCATTTATTTCTTGATGCAATATCGGGAACTGCTCCCGTATCGCATTTATGTTCATCCCTCTAGCTTCCTTTCGAGCAAACGCTGAAGCTGCCCGCGTACCGCCTCGACCGGAATTTCCGAAACGACCGGAGCCAAAAAGCCGTAAATAATTAATCGTTCAGCGTTTTGCTTAGATATACCGCGAGACATCAGGTAGTAGACCTGCTCCGGGTTAACTTGCCCTACGCTTGCCGCATGACCGGCAGTTACATCGTCTTCATCTATAAGCAAAATCGGATTGGCGTCGCCGCGTGCCTTAGGGCTCAGCATGAGCACCTTTTCGGTTTGTACGCCGTTCGCTTTCGTTGCGCCATGCTCGATTTTTGTAATACCGTTAATAATCGCCGAAGCGGAATCCTTCATTACGGCACGGGTTACCATATTGCTGTCCGAGCTTTTGCCAAAATGCACAGCCTGTGTTGTCAAGCTGTTTTGCTGTGCGTTTTTGCCTACGCTGATAACTTTCGCATCCGATGTGGAGCCCGATCCCTTCAGAATCGATTTCGTGTCAGACAACGTATTTCCGTCATTCAGATCGCCGATAATCCATTCCATTTGACCGTCATTTTCAATAATTGAACGACGGATCGACATATCGACGCCCGTCTCGCCCATATGATGTATAGAGCTGAAACGAACGTGAGCGCCCGGCTTCACGAATACTTCAACGATGGATGGATGTACGAACGGACCATTGCCCGCGCCCGGTTCGGATACAACGCAATCTACATATGTCACACGACTATTATTGTCTGCAACGATAAGGATATGCGGAGCAAACGATGCTTCTGCATCATCATTGTAGAAAATAGCTTGCAGCGGAAGCTCTACTTCAACATTTTTTGGAACGTAGATGAAAACTCCGCCGTTCCAGATTGCTGCATGAAGGGCCGTCAGCTTGTCTTCGTCCTTCGCTACCGCTTTGAACAAATAGTTCTGGACAAGCTCGCCATGCTCCTTACAAGCTGTCTCCAAATCTGTGAAAATAACGCCTTTACTTGCATATTCGCTTGAAAACTGATTCCAAATCGTGCCGGAATTACGTTGTACAAGCAAATTCTCCGTACCTTCTGTAACCAATTCGCGAACGACCACCGGCAGATCGCCGATTGCTCCAACCGTTGTCGGCTGCTCATAGCTGCCTACTGCAGTCAGATTCCACCGTTCAATACGAACCTTCTCTGGCTTTGGCCAGCCGAGTGTTCCGGCAAGCTCAGCCGCTTCGCCGCGCAGCTCAACGAGCCAATTCGGTTCGCCCTTGCTGCGTGCCAGCGCTTCAGCAGCTTGACGGTTGGCCTGCGTCGATAGTTGTGTACTCATCCGTTATGCCCCCTTCTCCGCTTAAGCCTGGCCGACCGTTTCGTCTACGATGCCAAGTTCTTCTTTTACCCAATCATAACCTTCGTTTTCCAAACGCTGTGCAAGCTCAGGACCGCCGGATTTAACGATGCGGCCTTGCATCATAACGTGTACGTAATCCGGAGTAATGTAGTTAAGCAAACGTTGATAGTGAGTGATAATAAGGAATCCGCGGTCTTCCGAACGCATAGCGTTTACGCCTTGCGATACGATGCGGAGCGCATCGATGTCGAGTCCCGAATCGATTTCGTCCAAAACAACGATTTTTGGATCAAGCAGCATCATCTGCAAAATTTCATTGCGTTTTTTCTCGCCGCCGGAGAAGCCTTCATTCAAATAACGATGTGCAAACTCAGGATTCATTTCAAGATCCTTCATCTTGCTCTCCATTTGGCGGATAAACTTGATTAGGGAAATTTCGTTGCCTTCGCCGCGGCGGGCGTTAAGCGCACTGCGCAAGAAGTCTGAGTTTGTTACGCCTGGAATCTCGCTTGGGTACTGCATTGCCAGGAACAATCCGGCAAGCGCGCGCTCGTCAACGCCCATTTCAAGAATGTCCGCGCCGTCGAGTACTGCTGTACCTTCTGTTACTTCATATTTAGGATGTCCCATCAAAGCGGATGCCAGTGTGGATTTACCGGTACCGTTCGGGCCCATGATCGCGTGAATTTCTCCACCTTTAATTTCAAGGTTAATTCCTTTTAAAATTTCTTTTCCCTCGATTGCCGCTTTCAGGCCATCGATGACAAAATGCGTTGCCATAATATGCTGATCCCTCCAAGGTTGGTTTAATTCGTTCATCACAACTATAAAGATTAGCTTCCTATTATAGAGTGATTCTCAATGATTCTCAATAATCATTTTAATATAGTTTTTGTTATAAATCAATGCGAGATGTCTCTGTTCCGCTGAATTTATCTTTTTTTTGAGTATAAGAATGCGTAAATCTGAGCTTCCTGCACTTCTTAATTTTTCACTGCGAAAATGAGATTTTACTGCTTTAGGCTTGCCTAAACTGTTTGATCTTACAATTTTCAGCTATGCCAAAGCCTGTTTAATTTTCTGAACTTCAATTTGAAATTTCCCCTCTTCGAGCACAGAAGCCATTTCGGGAACGGCAAACTCATCTTCCAGTCTTACCCAAGATTTGCAACCGTTATAAGCGGCACGCATAGGTATTTCTATCGGAGCCGATAAACGGAATACTCGAAGTACCAGTACATGCAGCGGCTTCGTCCGCTTCCAGTTCAATCTTTCCTCGGCAAACGTATCTGTCCATATATGCAATTCACGCAGACGGTCTAGCGTTTCCTGGCTGGTGACTTCAATATCTTCGACAACCTCAGCGTATGCTTCAAGCTTAATCGTCTCCATATTCGGCGACCAATCAACAAGCGTCTCATCCAGTGCACCTTCATACTGCTCTTTTAAAAGATGCTTTTTCTGATGCTCAAAAGCGGGCATTAAATAAAAGGTTGGGCTTATAAGATGAAAATCACGTGTTTCTTCAATTATTCCGCCTTTGCGCATAATGATAATCTGCTGTCCCTCCGCGAGTGCTTTTACGCTGACGGCCCACTCTTTCAAAGCGATTGGCTGCTGTTCATTTTCTTTAGTCATTATGTTCCTCCATCCATTTAGTCTATAATTGATAACATTATATCAAATGAGGGTATTCCAAGGCGAAATAATATACATTATACTATGTTGAGATGAATACTGGGCATTGCTGCCCGATACTAATAACCGGAGGTGGACAGCCATGTCTGCATATCATCCTTTAACTGAACAAGAAGCCATTCAAATAGCCCATTCGCTTGACGGGTTTTTCCCGGAGGGAGCCGTGCTGAGCAGCCGTGAAATTGGCGACGGCAACTTAAACTTGGTTTTCCATATCACGGACTCTGCAAGCGGCAAGAGCCTGATTATGAAGCAAGCATTACCTTATGCTAAAGTTGTAGGCGAGTCTTGGCCGCTTACGCTCGACCGTGCGCGGATCGAGAGCGAAAAGCTTATATTGGAGAGCGAGCTGGCTCCTGGACTCGTTCCGGCCGTTTATAAGTTTGATCCGGACCTTTATCTGACCGTAATGGAAGATCTCAGCGATCACATCATCATGCGGCAAGGACTGATCGGCGGTACGCGCTATCCTAAATTTGCGGACGACATTTCAACATTTATGGCCCGCACCTTATTTTTTACCTCCGATCTCGGAATGAATCAGCAAAATAAAAAGCTTCGCGTAAAAGCTTTTATTAATCCCGAGCTGTGCAAAATAACAGAAGATCTTATTTTTGACGATCCTTATACGAACTCTCCAAACAACAGCTTTGATCCGGCCATTCGTGACGCTGCCGAAAAGCTATGGAAGGATAACGAGCTTCATCTAGAAGTGGCGATACTGCGCGACAAATTTTTGACGAATACACAAGCTTTGCTTCATGGAGATCTTCATACAGGCAGTGTCTTTGTAACGCCTGAATCCACTAAGGTCATCGATCCTGAGTTTGCTTATTACGGGCCAATCGGCTTCGATATCGGAGCCGTTATCGCGAATCTGCTCCTTAACTTTGCCGGCCAAGAGCACTGGACGCCGGATGCGGACAAGCGCAGCGACTTCCGCCGTTATTTAACGGATACTGTGCGCGATGTGTGGAATTTGTTCGATCAGAAATTCCGTGCTTTGTGGAATGAGCATGGGATAGACCGCATAGCTACTTCAACGCCGGGTTATCAGGATTATTACATGAATCGCTTGCTGCAGGATGCTATCGGTTTTGCAGGCTGCAAAATCGTCCGCCGCATCGTCGGTTTGTCGCATGTCGTTGACATAGACCGCATTCCGGATGCAGCCGCTCGCGAAAGAGCTCAGCGCTTAGCGCTCGCCATTGGAACATCGCTTATTCGCAATAACCGCAAGGCGCATTCCATCGAGGAAGTTATCGATACTGCATTATCGGCAGCAAGTAAATGATGGATGACAGAAAGGAATGACATCATGACAACGAATTATGCTGGCTTACAATCGGTTATTTGGACCGAAGGCAGGCTTGATCTGCTCGACCAACGGCTTTTGCCCGAGGAAATCTTATACTTGCCTTTAACGACGGCAGAAGATGTGTGGGAAGCGATTCGCCATCTGAAAGTCCGCGGAGCGCCGGCAATCGGGATTTCAGCTGCCTACGGGGTAGTGCTCGGCAGCCGGGACGAGCAAACATCGGAAGAGTGGCTCGCTCAAGTTGGCAAACAAGCGGAATATCTCGCTACATCGAGGCCAACTGCCGTCAACTTGTTCTGGGCGCTCGACCGCATGAAAGCAGCCGCGGCTTCCTACATCCAGCAGGGCTTGTCACTTGAAGAGAGCAAGGCCGCTTTGTTAGCGGAAGCGATCGCGATTCAAAGTGAAGACGAAGAAACGAACAGACTGATCGGCGAGAATGCCTTGTCGCTGTTCAAGGATGACATGGGCGTCCTTACGCATTGTAATGCCGGCGGCTTAGCTACTGCCAAATACGGAACGGCACTCGCGCCGTTCTATTTAGCTCTGGAGCGCGGAATTACGCTGCGCGTATATGCCGATGAAACGCGTCCTGTCCTTCAAGGCGCTCGGCTGACCGCATTCGAATTGCAGCAGGCAGGCGTCGATGTAACGCTTATTTGCGATAATATGGCCGGCATGATCATGGCCAAAGGCTGGGTCGACGCGGTTATCGTCGGTACAGACCGCGTATCCGCAAACGGCGATGTCGCTAACAAAATCGGCACATACAGCGTAGCTGTTTTGGCTAAAGCGCACGGCATTCCGTTTTATGTAGCCTGTCCGCTATCCACGATCGATTTAAACACGCCTACCGGCGCGGAAATTCCGATCGAAGAACGTAATGCGGAAGAGATTACAGAAGGCTTCGGCAAGCGTACCGCACCGCAAGGCATTAAAGTATACAATCCGGCCTTCGACGTTACGCCTAATGAATATGTAACGGCGATCATCACGGAGAAGGGCATTGTGCAGGCTCCTTATGATGTCAATCTGCGCAAGCTATTCGAGTAATCGTTTGACTTAAGGCCCTAATCCGCTTAGCACGGCTGAGCAGCAGCACGAAGCGGATTAGGGCCTTTTTCCGTTCTCTTAGAGCATTAACTGGAGCGCGTCCGAGCCCTTCATGCCTACAACAACGCCCATTGTTTCCGCTGTTAATGTGACAGACTCCAAAGGGGCTTCCATCAGCTCCTCCAACGTTCTTACTCCGACTGCGCGACCAGCTAATATCTCCCGGTCCTTAAGCCTGCTATTAAGTAGTGAAACATCAAGCGCACCGCACATAATATATCCTTTGTCCGTCATAATCGCGAGCAAAGTTGTTTTGGGCAGCTTCACTTCAACGCCTAGAACGGTTTCCCCATTCTTAAGTGTAAAAGGAACCATCCGCATCATATAGGATCCACCCCCTTCGTTTTAATAATAAGAGGCATTGCACTGTAACATCATTATATGCAAAAAAAAATTTACAGTGTTGGCTAAATGCGCATTTATAGTACTACATGGAAGGCCGATTTAGTGATATATTAGTACTATATTACAAGTGCGGAGGTCCTATGAAAAAACATCCCTCATCCCAAGACCAATCATCTTTTGTTTTCAATATTGAGGTGCTTGTTGAAGGGAAAAACAATGCGGCTGCGCTGGAGCAATTACTGCATAATTTAAACAAATCTAATTTCGTCGATTTTCGTATATTGTCCGGCATCCAGCTTGGAGAGCATATCGATGACCGGAGAAACAATGCATCATCCGTTCATCCAGTTCCCGTACAGTCAAGCCAGACTGCAAATGCTGACAAGCCCGCACAAGAGTCCTTAGAGTCTTTATGCTACTTTGAAAATATAAGATCGCTCATGAAAAACAACACCTTAATCCGGCTGATCGTGAATAAAGGACTAGGCATAAAGCTCAGCATACCATGCAGAATCATTAATATGGATGAAACCGAAAACCTCATTACGGTTTACCATGTCGACGAGAAGCAAGTATATACGTTCCGGTTAAACGAAATTGAAGATTTCTCCTATTAATGAGGATGAAAAAAAAACCGTTCGAATGACTGTCTTGGTATTATCCCCTTTAAGTAGACACTCTAAAAAAACCTCATGTTATCATGAAGGAAAGAGTGAACTTGGAGGGGATATTTTTTATGGCAAAACAAGGA